>NZ_JACIDY010000003.1 GCF_014196615.1 Novosphingobium fluoreni | reverse complement strand
GCATCAGCTCGGGGTCGATCGAAGGGCGACCGATCGCGCTGTAAAAGCCGCGCAGGTGCTCGCGCATGCCCGACAGGTCCACGAACCGGTCGATCGCCCGCAGCAGATGATCGGCGGGGACATGCCGATCCAGGCTGAACTCGTAGAACAGGGCCTCCTGCGCCACCCGGCGCTCGCCCATCATGGCTTGCCATCCTTCAGCATCCTAATGCTGAATCAGACCCTTACCCCAAGTGCAAGCCCGACTTTTTCAACACAATCTCCCACACCCGGTCGTAGGACATCACACGTGATTCGTGGATGACGCATAGCTTTCGGTTCGCTCGACGCTCTTTTTCGGTAGTCCGCTCGGATGAAAAAACCTGATCACGACTTGGCGCGCGGGCTGGGGTAAAACAGCTCTCGTCTAGTGCAACTTGTTATTCGAATCGCTTGTCGTCTCAGAGATACGGGGGGCTGTGAGGGCTCAAATATTTGCAGCGGACGGTTGGAGGGTATCGGCGCGGGTACCGGGGCACAGAGGCCGATCCAAATCACTTCTGTACATAGGGAGAAAGGCCAAAGTCGATTCCTCTTCTGCCGCTTGATTTCTTGGCCGCTCGTGAATATCGCTTTCAGAAGAGGCCAATATGCTATTGCGTAACTTACAGAACAAAAGTCAGTATGCTAACACTTTCATCCCATCAGCTTGTCGATGGTGATGGGAAGTGAGCGCACGCGCGTTCCCGTTGCGTGATAGATGGCGTTTGCGACGGCGGCAGCCGTTCCCACGATACCGATCTCGCCAAGGCCTTTGACGCCCAGCGGAGTGACTTCGGCATCGGGCTCGTCGACGAAGATGACCTCGATGTCGTGAATGTCGGCCTGCGCGGGGATGTGATACTCGGCGAAGCTGTGGTTCATCCATCGGCCTAGCCGCGCGTCGGCGAAGGTCTCTTCGTGCAGGGCCATGCCGATGCCCATCGTCACCCCACCCAGGATCTGGCTGCGCGCGGTCTTGGGATTGATGATGCGCCCGGCGGCGACGGCGTTGACGATGCGGGTGACGCGGACCTGGTTCAGCTCCTCGTCGACGCGCACTTCGCAGAAGATCGCGCTGTGGGTATTGCGCGACTTCTGCGCCATCGAGATCATGCCGCCAATGCCCGGAGAGGCGGTTTCCTCCGCTTCGATCACGGTGAATTCGGAGGCGCGCATCACCTCGGTCAGCGCCAACGGCTGGCCGCCCGCATCCTTGCGCCGGATCGTGCCTTCGACAAACTCGACATCCTCGAACTTGGCATCACCCAGCGGTTTGCTATCCATCTTGCCGGCGGCCTTGAACAGCTTCTTGGCGATGGTCTCGCACGCCAACTGCACCGCCGCGCCGGTGGACGCTGCGCCCCAGGAGCCGCCTTCGACAGGCGCGGTCGGCAAGTCGCTGTCGCCAAGCTTGGCGGTGATCTGCTCGGGGGCGACGCCCAGCGTGTCGGCGGCGACCTGGACCATGACCGTGTAGGTTCCGGTGCCGATGTCGGAGGTGGCGCAGGCGACTTCGAGGTGACCGTTGGCGTTCAACTTGGCCGAGGCGGACGTCTTGGAGAACTGCGCATCCCACATGCCGGTTGCCACGCCCCAGCCGATCAGCTCCCGACCTTCCTTCATCGAGCGCGGTTCGGGGCTGCGCTGGTCCCAGTCGAAGCGTTCCGCGCCCTCACGATAGGCTTCGCGCAGGGCCTTTGAGGTGAACGGCGTCTGGTTCATGCCGTCCACTTCGGAGTAGTTGATCAGCCGGAATTCAAGCGGATCGACCTTCGCCTTGTAGGCCATTTCGTCGATCGCAATCTCGAACAGGGTCATCCCGGTCGCCGCGCCGGGGGCGCGCATGTCCGCCGAGGTGTAGGTGTCGCGCGGGGCGATCGCGTACTCGCCATGTATGTTGGGGCTGGCGTAGTTCATCATGCCCCAGGTGACGATGTCCTCCATGTTGTTCTCGAACCGTGAGGTCGAGGTGGTGGCATCGCCCATGATCGACGTCAGCTTGCCGGTGTGCTCTGCGCCCAGCTTGACGGTGTAGGTGCACTCTGGACGATATCCATGCGTGAACATCTGCGCGCGGGTCATAACCACGCGCACCGAGCGCTCGAGGTGGATCGTCGCCATCGTCGCGACCTGTACCTGCCATTGCGGGCGCAGACCCGAGCCGAATCCACCGCCGACATAAGCATTGACCACGCGCACGTTCTTTTTGCCCAGGCCGAACGCGCTGGCGAGATAGGCCTGCACGCCTTGGCTGCCCTGGTTCTTATCGTAGACGGTGACCTTGCCGTCGCCGTGCCACTCGACGGTGGTGGCGTGCATCTCCATCGGGTTGTGGTGTTCGGGCGCAAGGTGATAGGTCGCTTCGTGGCTCACCGCGGCTTCGTTGAAGGCGGCCTGCGCATCGCCGCGGCTCTTGGGCGGGTGATAGTTGTTGCGCCGGCTGCCGGGCTTGGGAAGGAACTTCTCGGCCAGCGAAGCTTCGAAGTCGATGTTGTGCGCCTCTCCCTCGTAGGTGACCTCGAGGAGGCTGGCGGCGAAGCGCGCGGCCTCGAACGTCTCGGCGACCACAACCGCGATGGGTTGGCCGGCGAACAGGATCTGGGCATCGTGGAAGGCCTTGAACGGCTCACCCGGGATCGACAGCTCGTCCTTCCAGCTGCGGTCGAGCCAGGCTTGCTTGGGCCGGTTGGCGTGGCTGAGGATGTCGACCACTCCGGGAACCGCGCGCGCGGCCGCTTCGTCGATGGCCGTGATCTTGCCCTTTGCGATGCGGCTCGACACGGTGACGCCATAAAGCAGATTGGCGACATTGTACTCGGCGGCATAGGGCGCCGCGCCAGTGACCTTGTCGACGCCGTCGACCCGCGACAGGGGGGTGCCGATGCCGATCTTGGTGGATGCGTTCATGGGTCTGTTCCTCAGGCGATGCGCTTGTCGGTCTGCGATTGCGGCGTGCGCGCGGCGGCTTGGCCAAGCGCCCGCACGACAACGCGGCGCGCCAGTTCGATCTTGAAGTCGTTCTTGCCCCGGCCGATCGCGCCCCGGAGTACCGCGTCGGCGACGGCCTGGAACACGCTCTCGCCCGGCTGTTCCCCAATAAGCAGGCGTTCGGCTTCGGGCTGTCGCCAGGGCTTGTGCGCGACGCCGCCGAGTGCGACGCGGCACTCGGCGATGCGGCCATCATCTCCCAGTCGCATTGCAACCGCCGCGGACACCAGAGCGAAGGCATAGGACAGCCGATCACGCAGTTTGAGGTACGTGTAGTTGGTGGCAAAACTGTCTTCGGGCAGATCGATGGCAGTGACCAGCTCGCCCGGTTGTAGCGTGTTGTCGCGGGACGGTTCGTCGCCGGGCAGGCGGTGGTAGTCGGCGAAGGGGATCGTGCGATCGCCTGCCGACCCGCTCACCTGCACTTGCGCGTCTAGCGCTGCCAACGCCACGCACATGTCGGAGGGGTGCGTGGCGATGCACTGCTCGCTGGTGCCTAGGATCGCGTGGATGCGGTTGACGCCGCCGATTGCGCCGCAACCCTCGCCGGGGTTGCGCTTGTTGCACGGCGTGTCGACGTCGTAGAAGTAATAGCACCGGGTGCGCTGGTTGAGGTTGCCGCCGTTGGTCGCGGCATTGCGCAACTGCGGCGAGGCGCCGGCCAGGATCGCGGAGGCCAACAGCGGATAGCGCTCCTGTACGCGGCTGTCATAGGCAGTGTCGTTGTTGGTGACGAGCGCGCCCAGCCGCAGCCCGCCGCCGTCAAGCTCCTCAATCCGGTTCAAGGGCAAGCGGTTGATGTCGACCACCTGCAAGGGCCGTGCGACATTCTCCTTCATCAGGTCGACCAGGTTGGTGCCGCCGGCGAGATAGGCGGTGTGCGTGCCGGCACCAGCCTGCAGCGCCTCGGCGACTGCGGTCGGCCGCGCGTAATCGAAGCGGATCATTCGCTCTTCTCCGTCCCCAGCACCTCGAGCACGGCGTCGGCAATATTAGGATAAGCGCCGCAGCGGCAAAGGTTGCCGCTCATCTGCTCGCGCACATCCTCGCGGTTTTTCGCATGACCTTCGTTGATAAGGCCTTGCGCCGAGCAGATCTGGCCAGGCGTGCAATAACCGCATTGAAATGCGTCATGCTCGATGAAGGCGGCTTGCAGCGGGTGAAGGTCGCCGGGCTGACCCAGCCCCTCGATCGTCGTTACATCGTGCCCGTCGAGCGTGACCGCAAGCTTCAGGCACGAGTTCATCCGCTTCCCATCGATCAGTACGGTGCAGGCGCCGCACTGGCCGTGGTCGCAGCCCTTCTTGCTGCCGGTGAGGTCGAGCGTGTCGCGCAGCAGGTCCAGCAAGGTGGTCCACGGCGAGACATGAAGGTGCCGCGCTTCGCCATTCAGCGTGAACGCCAGCGGAATGCTCCCAATGGGTTCGGAGGCGACGCGGGCACCAGAGGCGCGATCGAGAGTGACGGCTTCGTTCATGCAGGAATGTCCTCGATGCGAGCAGTATTGGCTTCGACCACGCCATTCTCTCGGTGGCGAAAGGTGCTGAGTACCTGGTAGACCTGCAACCTTGCGCGCATCACCGATCCAAGCGGGCGATGCGCTGCCAGGCTATGCGCCGGGCGGAAGGTCATGACTTCGTCGAAGTAGCGCACCCGCTCTGGCGAGTAGGCCTGCTGGCGTGGGAGACGGATGGTGGCGACGGTGCGGTACTGGCTGTCCTGCGCCGGCCACTCGACCGAGGCGTCCTCTATCGGCTGGGTCTTGGCATTGGCCCAGAGTTGCACGCGCAGTTCGAAGACGACGTCATGTTCATCGAAGAACGCCACCGCGGCGTGGCGGAACCCGTCTTCGTCTTGATGGGGATCGAGCTGCCAGTTGCGCAGGCCATCCTGGTAGGTCGAGGCGGGGAACGCGGCGACTTTGGCCACGTAGTCGCCCCAGCGCAGCGGCGCCTGGCTGAAGTAGCTGTCGCCCAGCGGATGGCTGAACGGATGACCGAAGAAGTCCGCCAACGCGCTCGGCGATGCCACGGTGCCGAGCACTTTGTTGAGGTTGCGCGCCAGACTAGACACCGAGCTCTTAGCGGTCTCGGGCAAGCCGGTCGCCTTGCCGATCACCGTGCCGTCGCGCAGGAACCCCTTGGCGGTGCCGGAGGGGAAAGTCGGCCCGGTCGCCAGCACGAAGTCCTGCTTATCGGCGTCATGGCCGGGTAGCTTCTCGCCCTCGACGCCGAACACCTTGATCGACATGCCGCGGTGGGTCGAGACGCGGTCGCCCAGCGTCTCGCCGGGACCTTGCGCGAACCGGACCGCGACATCGTAGCTGCCGCTACGTGCGAACAGGCCCTGCGCCAGTTCGGGCGGAAGGTCGTCCGGGATCGTCAGCGTGCCGATGGCACAAGCGGTGCTCTTGGCGTGGCTGGCGCGCACGGCGTGGTGCTCGCGCTTTTCGACCATCTCGGACTGCTGGGTCATGCCCTGGATGATGCCGTCGATCGTCGCCTGCTCGTCCTCGTCAGGCTGTTCGATGTCGGGGCTGTAGTGCAAGTAAGTCATGGGTCGCGTCTCGCATGTAAGTGCAGGGATCAGCGCGCGGCCGCGAAGGAGAACAGTTCCGTGCGGATCGACGGCGGCGCTCCAGGCTTGAACCACATGGTGTCCTGGATGTGGCTGGCGGTGACGTAGATCTTTCCGTCCGGCCCTTCCGCGAAGGTATCGGGCCAGCGCAGCCGTGGGTCGGTCAGCACCGTCTCCAGCAAGCTGCCGCGTAGCCGCTTGATCGAGTAGTCGGTGGGCGAGGTGACGTAGAGCACGCCCGCCTTGCTCATCCATAAGCCATCGGCGACCTGGCTCTGCGCGACCGTCGCCACGGAGGACCGGCGCTGGGCATCCTCGACGTCGCGGGCCAGCAGCCGGGTGTCGATGGAGTAGAGCGTCTTGCCGGTCAGCGCTTGATAGTAGAGCGTCTGCCCGTCCTTGCTGATCGCAATGCCGTCGGCGGCGAACATCGGCTGGCGCCCGTCGGGCCGGCGCAGCGGCTGGCCGTCAAGGGCGACGGCGACCGTCTTGTCGACTTGTGTCGAGAAATGCCCGTCAAGCGCGCGCCAGCTCTCGCCACTGTCCAGATCGACGACTATGATCGCTCCGCGCGTCCCGCTGTCGGTGATGTAGCCCATCTTGCCATCGGGCGAGAAGCGGATGTCGTTGAGGTATGTCCCTTGCAGCGCGACATCCTCCGGCACGGGGATGATCTTGGTGACTTGGTTGGTCTTGAGGTCGATCTTCACCAGCTTGGGCGCGCCGGGTAGGATCTTTTCGTTGCCGGGCGCTCCGGGATCGACGACCCACAAGTTGCCCTGGCCGTCCGGCACGATCGACTGGACGCACACGAAGTGGTTTCCCACCGGCAGCTCATTCGCCTTGGCGTTGCTCCAGGCGTTCCAGTTGGCGTCAGGGTAGGGGCGCAACGAGCCGTCCTTCATCACCTCGGCGACCGAGATCGGCGCGTCGTCGGTCCAGCGCGGGAAGTTGACGAAGCGGCGACCGTCGGCCGCTACCGCCACGCCTGTCGCCTGGTGTTCGAACTGCGCCACCTGGGTTAGCGGCGAGGCGGCACGCTGGGCGGAGGCGGCGGTGGCGCAAAGCGCGGCGAGGCTGGCGAAACCGGCCAGCAGGGCGCTCTTGGTCATGGGCATCCTCTCTTGGTTCAATGGTTCGATCGTCTGAGGCATCTGGTCGTGACGGTTGCATAACTCCTTGGATTGCAAAGAGTTGTCGGCAGATCAGTTTGACCTGCGAAAAAGAATTGCGCGCGCCTGCCGCCGCACAAGCCCGGCCGCGCCGCCGAAGACAAGATGAGAGGCATAGCCGTAGATCGTGGTTTTCAGATCCGCCTTCCATGGTGCCTTACCAAGACCAACCGCAGACACCGCTGCCTCGTCGAGCAGGGTCGCCGCAGCGATGCCGAAGGCGCCGCCGTAACCGGTCGTGACTGCTGGCCGGAACTTGGCCGCAACGGCATAGGCGGCTCCCAGTCCAAGCCCGGGGGCATAGTGGACGGCCTGACCCGCCAGGGGCTTGTCGGCGTCCGGAACCTCGGCACCCGTCGCCGCCCTGCTCTGTTGCCGGTTCGCTATCCTCGTCTTCATCGTCAGAAGACGACAGCGCGGCAACCGCCGCCTGGAGGCGATCCATCGCGAAGGACGCGCCCGCGATCAGGCCGACCACCACGCCGAACACGATCCTCGCGGCGATGAAGGGGTATCAAGGTGCTCGTCGATCATAAACCGCTCCAACGGCCCGCTACGATTGCGACAGCACCGTCGGCAGCGCCCGGGGATTTTCGCGCGGGGGACGTGGCTTGGCGGCGTGGCCGATGGCTTTGATCATGGTCGTATCATTGGTAAGGCCGTCAGCCCTGGGCTTGGGTGGGCTCATGATAGGGGCAGCCGTTCACCCGGGCGCGAAAGTCCGCGGAGTGGCGGTAGGGCTCATTTCGGGCCCGGTTGATGTTGCCGAGCGGCTGATGCGCGGCGAGCCCGGTCCAGACGCTGAAGCGGATCTCTTCGTTGATCCGCCGGACGAGCGTCGGATCCCAGCTATCCTGGATCGCTGCACGCACGATGCCGACGCGTTGGAACGGTGCTTCCTCTTCATCCCACTCGACGGTCGGATCCTCGATCGGTTGGCGTTCCAGATCGCGGCACAGCTGGACGCGAAACTCCCATTCGGCGCCCGTGCTGCGCATCTCGCGGCGCACTTCATCCCGGATCGCGTTGTCGCGACCGTCGATATCGATGATCCGGCCAGTAAGCGCGGTCATGGACGGCGCCAGTGGCGCAAGGCTGAACTTGGCGATGTACTCGCCGAACCGGAACGGCGTGACGCTGTAATAGGTCTCGCCCAAAGGCTCGACGTTCGGTGCTCCACCGATGGAGTTGATCGCGGCACTTTCGATGCCGACCGTCTCCAATGCGCCGCGTACCCCACGCAGCACGGCTGAAACGACTTTCTTGGTGCTTTCCAGCTTGTCGGTGGTCTTGGCGAGCAGTTTCAGATTACCCAGGAATTGCTCCGCGGTCTTGGCCTGGAAGACGGTGCCATTCACCATCACGAAGTCTTGCGCGGTCCCGTCCGAGCCGGGGAGGCGCTCTCCGACCACGGCCAGCACCTTCATCGCCAGGCCACGTGGCAGGCTGACGGCATCTGGCAGGATGTCGCCAGCGTTCGTCGACATGCGGATCAGCACCTTGTGCGTGCCGGCCTGCGCAAAGAGCCCCTGTGCGAGTTCCGGCGGGAGCCCGCTATCGATCGTTAGCTCTCCATCCAGCACGCCGTGCGACTTGGCATGCACCGAGCGGACGGCGTGGCCATAATCCTGCGTGGTGGTTTCCAGGATCGTGTCGAAGGCGGTGCAGATTTCGCCGATGGTCTCGCGTTCGCCCGCTTGGACTTGTTCGACGCCGGGTTGGTACATAACAGGAGCTTGGGGCATGGTATCCTCACGGCATGGGTGGTGGTGGAGAGGAACGATCCCCCCCACTCGTCGGCATCAGCGCTTTTTGGGCGCCGCGGCAAAGGCGGCCTTAAGCCTGGTGACGGCCAGATCGTTCGCGTCCTTGGCCCCGCGCACCACCTTGGCCATTCCAAAGAACTCGTGCGTCACGCCGGGGAAGGTGCGCTGCTCCACCTTGTCGCCGGCCGCGCGCATGGCCGCAGCCAGGGTCTCGCCATCGGACCGCAGGGGATCGATCTGGGCATTGATGATGGTAGTGGGCGGCAATCCACGCAGGTTGGCGGCTACCAAGTTAAGGCGCGGATCCTGCGCGTCCGTCTTGGTCTTCATGTAGTAGTTGCCGAACCAGTTCAGCATCGCGCCGTTCAGCGGCTTGGCGTTCGCCGAGTCCCTGCGAGAGGGCAGGGTCATGCTGCTGTTCGCGATGGGGTAGACCGATACGACGTGGACGGGCGCGGTCAGCCCGTTGTCGCGTGCGTAGATCGCGGTGGCGACCGCCAGGTTGCCGCCGGCGCTTTCGCCCGCAAGCGCGATTCTGGCAGGGTCACCGCCCCAGCTGGCCGCGTTCTGCAGGGTCCAGCTATAGGCCGCTGCGGCGTCTTCGTGCTGCGCGGGGAACTTGAACTCGGGCGCGTGGCGATATTCGACCGAGACGACGACCGCGTTCAGTGCCTTGGACATTGCGCGAGGGGCGGCGTCGTACGTATCCACATCCGCGATCACCCAGCCACCGCCATGATAGTACACGATCACCGGCATCGGAGCGCCGCCGGCACGCGCGGCCGCCGGCTTGTAGATCCGTGCGAACTGCTTGGGGTCGCTGCCGTAAGGCACATCCTGCGTTGTCACCGCCGGATCGGGCGCGGTCGACATGCCCTTCTTCGCCATTACCGCCTTCGCCCCGTCTGCTGCGGACGGCTGCAACCGCGCTTCGGCCGGGGTGAGCGTCTCGATCGGCTTGCCGCCCAGTCCGGCGAGGGCGTCCAGCACCATCTGCATGTCTGGCGCGGCTTTGGGGGGCCGGGTGTTGACCGCTGGGGGCGGCGGCGGCGGGGCGTTGGTCGAGGGTGCCGACTGGGCGGACGCCGTGCTTGCGATTGACAATGCAACGGCCAACGCCGTCGCGCCGCCGAAGAGCGCGTGCTTGAGGGATCGGGTCAAGGGAAACTCCTGTTGCTTTGATCTAAGCAACATTCGGATCGGCGGTCGGTTTCGGTACGGTACCGGGCATAATTTGAATCAGTTGCCTCAATGTGGCGGCGAAAAGACTAAAGGCTGGCATCATGGATGACGATGTCCTCGCACTCTCCTCGGCCCAGAGGCCCGATCGCCGTGTGAGTCAGACGAACAACTTCCTGCTACAAAATTTGTCGGCACAGGATTTTGCGCTGCTGCAGCCTCATCTGGAATCGGTCAGGATCGAAGTGGGCGAGGTCATCGCGCGGACCGGTGACTCGATCGAAAGCATCTGCTTTTTCGAAGGCGCGGTGGCAGGTATCCTAGATTCGCTGGATCAAGAGCATCGCTTCGCAATCGGATTGGTCGGGCAGGAAGGCTTCGTGGGCTGGCCGTTGCTCCTGGGCAGCCGCTTGTGGCCCCATGATGTCGTCATGCGGGCGGAAGAGGCCGAGGCGTGGCGCTTGCCCGCGCCGGCCCTTCTGCAAGCCGTGAGCACTAGCGCAAGCTTGCAGGCGACGTTGCTGCGTTTCACCAATGTTTTCATGATCCAGATGAGCCGCACGATCATCTCGTCGCTGGCCCACACCGTCGAGCGGCGCATGGCGCGATGGATCCTGCTGTACCACGATCGCGTCCAGACCGATGAAATCGCCATGACGCACGAGGAGTTCCGGCTGATGCTGGGCGTTCGAAGATCGAGCGTCACGGATGCGCTGCGGCGTCTGATGGACGAGCGGGCCGTTCTCACCACCCGAGGCAAGATCATCGTCCTGGACCGGAGTAAGCTCGTGGAACTGAGCGGGGCAACCTATGGCAGCGCCGAAAGCGAGTATCGCCGCCTTATTATCAACCGCCCTGATTAAATTTGAAATCAAGTAGCGCCGTCAAATTAGCAATCCAGAGGTTTTCGAAAATTACATCCCACAGCGCCACGGGCCGAACGATGGCGAATAAAAAACGTCGTAATATTGACGAGTCATCGATAGCTAATCGACCAATAATCTGATGCATGGCGATGCTGACTGTGTAGTCAAGAGTGAAGTGGCCTTCAATGAATCTAGGTCGGTTCGCGGACAAATCGCGCGCGCTTGATGGATTAACCAGATACCGCCAGACGGGCCGAAGACACGATTATCGGGAATGCGGACAAGATCGCCGGATGTAGTCTCGAGCAGTACCAAATATCTCCTCTTGCGCCAGCCTCGTATGGTTGGTCACGGCCACGAGCACGTGAGCTCGATGAACCAGCCGGCGCCTATATCTACGCAAGGGTTTCGCCGGCAAACAGTGTTGCTTCATTGCGGTCAGTGGAGCTCGCAAGAGCTCGCAAACCGGACGCACGGCAGCTTACCGCGTCTTCCTACCTGATCCCGGACTTATCCCCCTCGTCCAACAGACCGGCTGCTCAAACCGGGCTTTTTTTGCTGGCGCGGGCGGGGTCTGTCTGGGCCGCTTTGGCGGCGTCCCCCTCAATTCGACTACACGATTGCCATTGTCACGCACACGATCCAGGTAATCTGACCAGAACTGCATCATGCGCACGCGTTCCGCCCAGTGTTCGCCTCTAAGGTAGGCCCAGCGAACATCGTCGCTTTCCATATGTGCAAGCTGCCGCTCGATTGCGTCCGGATGCCACTTGCGCGATTCGTTGAGCAAGCTGCTAGCCGTTGCGCGGAAGCCATGCCCGGTCACCTCCTCTTTGGAATAGGGCCATGGTCCCGCGCTTACCCTCATGACGGTAGTCCAAACGCCAGTACCGACCTCCACTCGGCAGCACGAGCAGGTAGAGCCCGTGCATGTCGGCAACCTTGTACGACTTAGCTTCAGGCTTGATCCTGCGGATCGTGGCATCGGTGAGCATGACGGTATATGCTCCGCGTTGCAGTGGCTTATACCGTCAATGTACCGTCAATACCGTCAGATGCCAACGGATCGTAGCGGCTCGTGGTGGATCTTATACCGTCAGAAATGCGAGAATTCAGCCATTTCTGGACGTTTGTGAATCACCGCGGAGGAGGCGATGGTGCCCGGGGACGGAATCGAACCGCCGACACCATGATTTTCAGTCATGTGCTCTACCAACTGAGCTACCCGGGCGTCGCTTCGGCGGCGGCCTGTGAGGACCGGCGAGCGATGGAGCGGTGCCTATGGCGAAGGCGATCCACCTTGGCAAGCCCCCAATTGCGTCTGCATCAATCCTCGTCCGAATTGGCTGGGGGCGCAGCGCGTCCGGGAATGGAATAGCCTTCCTCCAGCCATTGCATCAGATCCCGGTCACGGCAGCGTGAGGAACAGAAAGGGCTGAATTCGGCGCTGCGTGGTTTGCGGCAGACCGGACAGGGGCGTTCGGGGCGAGTCATGACGAGATTGCCTGAGCGAAGCCGCCCAGCAGCGCAAGTCCTGGTTGCGCCTGCCAGGTGATGGCACGGCCGGTTCGCCTCGCCGCTTCCTCGCGCCATGATGGTGTCACTGCGGCTATGACCGGCGCATTCGCCACCGCAAGGATGGCTCCAGGTGCTGAAACGTCCTCCACCCGCCTCAGCAAGAGCAGGGCGGCGGCCGTTACCGGGTCTTGCTGAACCGTTGCCAGGATCGAGGGACGCTCCAAGCGTGCGACAAGTTGCACGAAGCCGAACCCGTTGATCGCGGTGCGTTGGTGCGGCCACTGTGCGAGGGCGCCTGCCAGGGCATCGTCCAGGCGGCGTCTATCGTCTTTCGAATCGAGGCTGGGAAAATCGATTCCGATCGAGCCGGCCAAGTCGAGGCGGCGGATCGTCGCGGCCACGGCGGGAATCGCCGCCATGGCCAGTTGCGGCGGGGGCAGTGTTCCGTCGACATCGATAAGCGTCATCGCCGGAGTGGGGCTGACCGTCAGGCTACCGCTAGAAAAGGAGGCGAGACCATCCGCAGCCTCACCGATGATTTCGGGCCATGGGTCTGCAGTGAAGCGCCGGACGACGCGCACGGCGTTTCCACCGGCGCGCAATTTGTCCGAAAGCGAGGGTGCAGGGCGCGGGGTGGCCGTGGCGGGGCGCGCCTGGGCGCGTTTGTAGCGGCCTTTCTCGGCCATGGCCGCACGCGTGACTTGCAAGCGGATCAGCGCACCCTCCTGCGCGTCCTTCGCAAGACCGTCGACCAAGGCCTCTTCCCCGGTGGCGAACAAGGCTGTACCCCGGCGAGAGCCGGCAGCGCGGGCGATAAGCCGTGCGTCTTCGATCAGTCCGGCCGCCAGCTTCCCGGGCCGCTGCAATCGCGCGGCCAGGACTTCACCATGCTCGACCAGGATGGCGCGATCCTCGCCGATTCCCTGCTCGATCAGCCACTCAGGCAATCGGGAACCCGGCTGCGCGCAACAGGGCGCGCGTCTCGAACAGAGGTAGCCCGACGACACCGGAGTGGCTGCCGGAAATCCAGGCGATCAGGCCTTCCGCCGCGCCCTGGATGGCATAGCCACCGGATTTGCCCTCCCACTCGCCGCTGGCGAGGTAGGCTTCGATCTCCTCGGCGCTCAGCGCTTTGAAGCGGACGACGGTTTCCGACAAGCGATCATGCAACGAACCGTCCGGGCTTCTCAGCACGATGGCGGAGAGCACGCGGTGGCGCCGGCCCGACAGCAGCTTGATGCAGGCACGCGCGGTGGCAAGGTCTTCGGCCTTGGGCAAAATGCGGCGACCCACTGCGACGACGGTGTCGCCTGCGAGGACGTGGGCGTCGTCGGCGTGAATGGCGGCGGCTTTCTCGCGCGCCATGCGGCTAGCATAGGCGCGGGGCTCTTCCTGCGTGGCCGGTGTCTCATCGATATCGGCTGCGGTGACGGCGTGGGGAGTGATCCCAAGCCGGGCGAGCAGTTCCCGCCGCCGCGGGCTGGCCGAGCCCAAGATCAGGCGCGGACCGGGGATGGCCGGATCGGCGATACTGGATGCAGCATCCACCGGGAGCGCCGTCATGACAGGAGGGCTGGCCGGATCAGTAAGAGCCAGGACCGCCGCGACCCGGCATGAAGCGGTAGGTGATACGGCCCTTGGTCAGATCGTAGGGGGTCAGTTCCACCAGAACCTCATCACCCACCAGCACGCGAATACGGTTCTTGCGCATCTTGCCGGCAGTGTGGCCCAGGATTTCGTGGCCGTTTTCCAGTTCCACCCGGAACATCGCGTTGGGCAGCAGCTCGACCACCTTGCCGCGCATCTCGAGGAGTTCTTCTTTCGCCATCGGCGATCAGTTTCCGTTTTTCATGTTCATCATCGGGCCGCGACATAGCTACGCAGTGTGCAAAAGGAAAGCGCTGTGGAGGAACTCTATCAAAATAGGGAACTTCCTGACTGCTGCGACAATTTGGTGCAGTCCGCGGCTTGTCGAAGCGAGGCACCTACCGCCAGGGCTGATCCTGCACATCGCGTAATTCATCCGGAGAACTCACTTGCGTTCGCTTCTTACTGTCTCGCTCCTCGCCGGGTGCAGCCCGATCGCCGCCATGGCGCAGGAGGCGGTTCAGGTTACGCCCCCCGCCGCCCAATCCGGGACGGAGGATGATGACGAGGATCAACTGCAAAGCGGGGTGGATGCCTCGGGCGACATCGTGGTCGTCGCCAATCGCATCAAGGGCGAGATCCAGGTGGCGCAGCAGCCGATCGCCGTCTTCGACGAGGAAGAGATCGCGGCTTACGGCGTGACCTCGATCAGTGACCTGCTGGACGCAATTTCCCCGCAGACCGGCAGCGGCCGTGGACGCGGCGATGGCCGCCCGGTGATCCTGCTGAACGGCGCGCGTATCTCCAGCTTCCGAGAACTGCGCTCCATTCCGCCAGAGGCGATCCGCCGGCTGCAGGTGCTGCCAGAGGAAGTGGCGCTGCGGTTCGGTTATCCGCCGAACCAGCGCGTGGTGAATATCATTCTCAAGGACAAGTTCCAAAGCAAGCAGGCGTCCGGCGAGTTCAATTATCCCACGCGCGGCGGCTATTCGGATGCCGAGTTGGAAGCCAGCACCTTCCGCGTGGATGGACAGCGCCGCACGACGATAGAGACGAAGGTGACCAACACCTCGATCCTGACTGAAGCCGAACGCAAGGTTATCCAGCAGGCCGGCACCCTGCCGACTGTGGCGGGTGATCCCAATCCCGCCGACTTTCGCAGCCTAGCCGCGTCCAGCCGCGTCGTCACGCTGGGCGGCACATCGGCGATGGGGTTGGGCAAGGACGGTATCGGTGGTTCGCTGACCGTAAACGGCGCGTACACCCGAACCGATACCAAGTCGCTTTCAGGACTGGATATCGCAACGCTGACCGCGCCGGACGGCAGCCCGGTGGTGCGCAGCTTCCCCGATCCACTGCGCACCCGCGTAGCTTCGGACGCGTTCCAGGCTGGGCTGGGCTATAACAAGCCACTTGGCAGTTGGAACCTGACCGGCACGCTGGACACCAGCTACACCGAGGCGACGACGAAGGTCGATCGCCGTCGAAACCTGACGGCAGCGCAACTTGCCGGCCTGCCGCTGAGCGGAGCTCTGCCCGATCTGGCCGATCCCGGGTTCGACACCGCTCGGTCAAAGGACCTGTCCGCCTCCTCGCTGATCACGCTTGCCGGCAATCTCTTCAAAATGCCGGCGGGGCAGGTCGCCACGACGGTGCGCGCAGGCTTCGATTACAGCCGCAGCGTCAACGCGGATACGCGCAACGCGCTGGGCTCGGTGAAGCTGACGCGCGGCGACGCATCCGCCGGCGTGAACTTGGCTCTGCCGCTCACCAGCAAGCGCGAGAATGTGCTGGGTGCGCTGGGCGACTGGACGCTCAATCTCAGTGGTGGCGTCAATCACCTGTCCGACTTCGGCACACTCAAGGACTGGAGCGCAGGCCTGACGTGGAGCCCGACCAGCAAGCTGAACTTCCAGGCGAGCTACATCGTCAACGAAGCCGCCCCTTCGCTCAGCCAGTTGGGCGCGCCGCAGGTGCTGACGCTGAACGTGCCGGTGTACGATTTCGCACGTGGCGACAACGCGCTGGTGACGGTCATCTCCGGCGGCAACCGCGATCTCGTCGCCGAGCGGCAGCGGGATGTGAAGCTGGCCATGAATTGGCAGCTGCCGTTCCTGGAGCGGTCCAACTTCGTGATCGAGTATTTCCGCAACCGATCCACCGATGTCACGCAATCCTTCCCGCTACTGACTCCGGCAATCGAAGCGGCGTTCCCTGGTCGAGTGATCCGCGATGCCTCCGGCGCGCTGATCTCGATAGACCGCAGGCCGGTGACGTTTGACCAGATCGCCAGCTCGCGAATGCGCTGGGGCCTCACTTTCGGCGGCAAGCTGGGCGGCAGCGATGCGGCTCGTGGCGAGGGTGGAGATCGCCGTGGCGGCGCTGGCGGTCGCGGCGGCACGATGGGTATGTTGGGCCAGGCTCTGCGAGGCCCGGAAGGAAAGGACGGCCCACCCCCTCCGCCACCTCCAGCCAACGCCAAGGCAGGGGAGGCGGGGCGCAATGGCCCTGGTGCCGATCCGGCCGGTCCTCCTCGCGGTGAGCCAGGTGGCGGTCCCCGTGGTGGGCCCGATGGTCCGGGTGGCCCGGGTGGTCCCGGCGGGCCAGGTGGCTTTGGTGGGCGCGGCGGACGTTGGAACCTGGCCGTGTTCCATGTTTGGCGCTTCACCGATACCGTGCGTGTGGCGCCCGGCTCCGCAGAACTGAACCAGCTGGACGGCAACGCTATCACTGCGGGCGGCGTGCCCCGACATGCGATAGAGTTCGAAGGCGGCGTCTTCAAGAACGGCTACGGCCTGCGCCTGAAGGGAGATTGGAACGCGCCCGCACGGGTTGTCGGCTCCGGCCTGCCGGGTGGTTCCGATCTGCGGTTCGGCAGTGTCCTGAACCTGGACCTGCGCATGTTCGTGAACCTGGGACAGCAGGAGTCGCTGGTGGAGAAGGTGCCGTTCTTCAAGAATGCGCGTTTGTCCTTCACGGTGGACAACCTGTTGGATCAGCGCCAGCGTGTGACCGATCAGAACGGAAATGTGCCACTGGCCTATCAGGCCGCCTTCCGCGATCCGCAGGGGCGGGTGATTGGGCTGGACTTCCGCAAGATGTTCTAAGGCCGCGATACGCCGGGATCATGTGATCCCGGTGGGCAGTTCCCTTTTCGTCCCTCCGCTCCTAAATCGGCCGGTATGCCCCGAACCCCTGCCGGCCGATCTGACCAGCCCCAAGCCACCGAGCGTTTCAACGAGGATCGCGCTACGTACACCGTGCGCGGCTCGGATCAGCCTGATCTGCAGGCCGGCGTCGAAGTGATCCGGGATACCGTGCGGACGTTGAAGCCTCAGCCCGGCGTCTATCGCATGCAGGACGCGCGCGGCGACGTGCTCTATGTGGGCAAGGCGCGGGCGCTGAAGAACCGCGTCGCCAACTACACGCAGTGGGAGCGCCTGCCGGGCCGCCTGCAGCGCATGGTCAGCCAGACGCGCTCGATGACGATCGTCACGACCAATTCGGAGGCGGAGGCGCTGCTGCTTGAAGCGCAGCTGATCAAGCGCTTCCGTCCGCCCTACAACGTGCTGTTGCGCGATGATAAGTCCTTCCCGTTCATCCTGCTTCGGTCCGAACATGACTTTCCGCGCATCACCAAGCATCGCGGCGCGCGCAAGGCGAAGGGCAATTACTATGGCCCGTTTGCCAGCGCCGGGTCGGTGAACACCACGATCAATGCGCTGCAAAAGCTGTTCCTGCTGCGGAGCTGCACCGACAGCTTCTTCTCACGGCGAGACCGGCCGTGCTTGCTCTATCAAATCAAGCGCTGCTCCGCGCCGTGCGTTGGCCGGATCGATCAGGCCGGATATTCCGAACTGGTGCGTGAGGCGAAGGACTTCCTGGGCGGGCGTTCGGGCGCTGTGCAAAAGAAGATCGAGAGCCAGATGGCGGAAGCCGCGCAGAACCTCGATTTCGAGCGGGCGGCGATGCTGCGCGATCGCTTACGCGCCGCGACTTTCATCCAAGGCAGCCAGGCGATCAACGCCGAGGGTATGGACAACGCTGATATCTTCGCGATGGCCTGCAAGGGCGGGCATGTGGGCGTGCAGGCCTTCTTCATCCGCGGCGGGCAGAATTGGGGGCACCGGGCGTTCTTTCCCACACACACGGAGGGGTTGAGCGAGGCCGAGATCATGACGGCCTTCCTGGCGCAATTCTATGAGGAAGTGCCCCCTGCGCGCACGATCCTGGTCGATCGCGAGTTGCCCGAGGGCGACCTGCTGGCCGAAGCCTTTCGCGAGGCAGCCGGCGGCAAGGTGGAGATATCGGTGCCCCAGCGTGGCAACCGCCGCAATCTGCTGGCGCAGGCGACCCGCAACGCGGTCGAAGCGCTTGAGCGCCGCCTGGCGGAGCGCGGCACCCAAGCCAAGGTGATGGCCGAACTGGCCGAGTTCCTGGAACTGCCGGAGATACCGGGGCGGATCGAGGTTTACGACAACAGCCATATTTCCGGCACCAAGGCGCTCGGCGCGATGGTCGTGGCGGGGCCTGAGGGCTTTATCAAGGGGCAGTACCGCAAGTTCAACATCAAGTCGGCGCAGACGGACGATGATTACGCGATGATGCGCGAAGTTATGGCGCGCCGCTTCGGGCGGGTGCTGGATGAGGACCCGGATCGGGAAGGCGGCACCTGGCCGGACCTGGTACTGATCGACGGCGGCAAGGGCCAGATGAGCGCGGTGAAGGGCGTGATCGACGAACTGGGCGTCGAGGATATCGCCCTGATCGCCATCGCCAAAGGCCCGCATCACGGGCGCGAGGGACGGGAGGTGTTCCATTTCCCCGATGGACGGGAAAAGATGCTGCCGGTTAATTCGCCGCTATTGTTCTACCTTCAGCGTCTGCGCGATGAGGTGCACCGTTTCGCCATCGGCGCACACCGGGCCAAACGCAGCCGCGCGATTACCGCGTCGCCGCTGGACGAGATCCCCGGTATCGGCCCAGCCAGAAAGCGGGCGCTGCTGCTGCATTTCGGCACGGCGGGGAAAGTCAGGGCGGCAAGCTTGAGCGACCTGCAACGCGCGCCCGGCGTCAGCGCAGCCGTGGCGCAGACGATCTACGACTTTTACCACCCAAGTGGGTGAGATGCCGCCGACCCAGGCTCTCTCGCGTTACTCGGCCCAGTCCCGCTCGACACGAACGGATTTACGGTGACCGAAATCCAGCGCTAGTCACCCCTGCGCGGCCAAAATCATCTCCTGCACCAAAACGAACTTCTCACGCGGTGATCCCTCGCGGGCGTTGGCAGCCTCGGCCTCCTCGATGCGCTTCCAATCGCGAAAGCGTACGGGCTTGATGCCGCGTTCCGTGGCCAGGGCATCGAAGCCTTCGCCACCGGGTTTGCCGGAACCCTCGCCAATGTCCTGCGCCACCTTTTCGATGATCGCGAAACCGTCTGGCCGATTGGTGCCGATGGTTCCAGTCGGACCACGCCGGGACCAGCCAACGCAGTAGAGCGCAGGGCGGATGCGCCCATCCTCGTTGGCGAAACGGCCAGCCTTTTCGTCGAACGGCACATCCGGGATGCGTGAGGTCTGGTAGCCGATGCAGGCGATCACCAGACCGGCCGGGATCTCGTATGTTTCGCCCGTGCCCACGGACTGGCCGTCCTTCAGTTCGGTCCTTTCGACCAGAACGGATTCAACCTTGCCGCTGCCTTGTATCGCCCTGGGCGCGGCGAAGAAGTCGAACTCCATCTTGATCGCTTTGGCCAAGCATTCCTCCGGCGCGCGCGCAGCGAATGATCGCAAATGATTCACGGACTTGCGCTGGCCGGGCTCCAGCGCGTCATCCTCGCTGGCGTCGGGGAAATCTGCGGGATCGACGATTGGGCAGGCCCGGGACAAGTGGCCCAACTCCCCGAGTTCCTTCGGCGTCATGGTAATCTGATGCGGGCCGCGCCGTCCCAGGATAACGATGCGATCGATGGTCGCCTCGCCCAGCGCGTTGAGAGCATGGCCGACGATGTCGCTACCCGCAAACTCTTCCTGTGACTTCGCCAGGATACGCGCCACGTCCAGCGCGACGTTGCCATTGCCGATCACGACGGCGGTGTGGTGAGACAGGCCCGGGTTCAGGTCGGCAAATCCCGGGTGCCCGTTATACCACCCCACGAAGGACGCGCTGCCGAAGACGTTTGCCAAGTCTTCTCCCGGCAAGCCCAGTTTGCGATCCAGCGGCGCGCCGGTGGCCAGGATCACCGCGTCGTACAGCGTCTCCAGCTCGGCAACGGTGATGTCCCGGCCGATCATCACGTTGCCTAGGAAGCGAACGTTCTGGGTCAGTGCCGTCGCCTCGTACCGGCGCGAGACCGCTTTGATCGACTGGTGATCGGGCGCGACGCCGGTGCGGATCAGGCCGAAGGGCACCGGCTGACTGTCATAGACATCGACCCGGACGTCCTCTCCCCACTGTTTCAGCGCCGCCTCAGCCGTGTAATAGCCCGCCGGACCGGAGCCGATGATTGCGATCTGCCGCACGTTCTCTCTCTCCTGCCACGCCACCGTCGTCTTTGCTGCCTCAGGAACCATGACGGGCAGGGGCATAGCAAGCGCAAAACGAATGGGCCTTCGTTGTCGCCAGGCATAAGCTTTTTTCAACGCCTGCAACGGGCTGCTGCTTGAATTAAGTAAATCGCAACGGGCGGCGGAGCATGGCAGGGCAATGCAGATCAGGCGAACCGCGAGCCTTAGCAATGCCATGGACGAGCCGCTTCCGAATGGAGAGCGCGCCGCCCCGGGACATTTGTCGATTGCGCCCGATTCGCCCCCGCAAGTGGAACGGGCAGACGAGGACCGTCGCCGCAAGCCACGGATGCGTGGCTATGCCACTGCTCGCGTTGGCGTTGAAGATCCGCTTAGAAGCCTGTTCCCGGATCACTGGCGGCTGATGGCTCCCGCCATGGCTATCGTGGCAATCGTGGTCGGGCTGGGCATGTGGACGTTGCCGGGTGCCGTCAGCGCTGCCTTGGCCCTTCTGGCGGTTCTCATCTGTGCCGGCGCGCCGCGATTTGCCGCGATGCAGGCTGCAGCCGAGATGACCGGCTTGGCGCGGGCGGCTATCGCGGCGGTGGCGGTCGGGGTACCATGCGCGCTCTACAGCTTTGCTCTCGCGACCTGGGCTATCCGCGCCGAGGGGCATGGCTGGCATGCGGCGGTCGCCGGGGTTGCCGTGCTTTCGTTCGTCGCTGGCGCTTTGCTGGACCGGCGGTTGCCGGCCAAGATGGCTGCCTTGGTGTGCTTGTGGATCGGTCTGGCCAGCCTGAGCGAGGGTCTTCTCGGTAAACTAGCTCTTGCCGCGGTGATCGTCGCATCCGTGGCAATCGGCTACCTCGAAATCGGCCGCGTCCTGCGCAAGATGGAAGTCCGCACCGCGCGTGAGCATGAGCAGCGCCGGGCCGAGGAATTGCTCGCGGAGTATGAGGAAACCGGACAAGGCTGGTTCTGGGAAACAGACCGGCGCGGCCAGCTGACGTATGTCTCGCGGCGCATCGCAAAGTCGCTGGGCAAAACCCCGGCCGATCTGGAAGGCCGCCCCTTCACCGAACTGTTCATCCTGGACATCCAGGAGCCGCAGGAGAGCGAGCGGACCTTGGTGTTCCACCTCTCCACTCGCTCGTCATTTCACGAATTGCCGGTACGCGCAGCCACGAAAGAGCGTGAGGAGCGCTGGTGGTCCATCAGCGGCCGCCCGGTCCTTGACCAGTTCGACAACTTCCTGGGATTCCGTGGTTCGGGCACCGACCTCACCGAAACGCGCAAGTCGCAACGTGACGTGGTGCAGCTTGCTCGGTTTGACTCCCTGACGAAGCTGGCAAACCGCTTCCAGATGAGTGAGTGGCTCGCCAAGATTCTGGATGCTCCCCGGATAGAGAACAAGGCCTGCGCCGTGTTCCTGCTGGACCTCGACCGGTTCAAGCAAGTGAACGACACGATGGGCCATCCCGCGGGCGATGCCCTCCTGAGGCAAGTCGCCGATCGCCTGCGTACTACGGTGGGGGACAGTGGGCAGGTCGGCCGCCTGGGAGGCGACGAATTCAAGGTCATCCTGCCCGGACGCGTCTCGCGCGAAGAGCTGGCCCATCTCGCGCATCGCATCATCGAGAACCTTTCGCAGCCTTATTCCATCGACGGCAGCCGGGTCATCATCGGCGCATCGGTGGGCATCGCTTTGTCACCGGACGACGGCACGACGGCGGACGAGCTGATCCGCAATGCCGACCTTGCGCTTTATGCGGCCAAGGACGGCGGTCGGGGTCGGCACCATTTTTACGCCCACGATCTGCACAGCGACGCCAGAGAGCGCCAGCAGATGGAGCAGGACTTGCGCGATGCGATCGCGCAAGGAGGGCTGGAGCTGCATTATCAGCCGCAGGTGCGCGTCACGACCGAAAAGATCACCGGTTTCGAAGCGCTGCTGCGGTGGAAGCATCCCCGTCTTGGCTACCTTTCGCCCGCCAAGTTCGTGCCGGTGGCCGAAGACGCTGGCCTCATTCCTCAGATCGGCGAGTGGGCACTGCGCACCGCATGTCACGATCTGGCCAAGTGGCCCCCCGAAGTGCGCGTCGCGGTCAACGTCTCTCCGCTGCAGTTCGCCAATCCAGCATTGCCTGCGATCGTGACCAGCGCGCTGGCCGGGGCGGGCGTCTCACCTGGGCGTCTGGAGCTGGAAATAACCGAGAGCGTATTCCTGGGCGACGATAGCGCCACCGAGGCGATGTTCGCTGCGTTGAAGCGTGTCGGCGTTCGGCTGGCGCTGGACGATTTCGGCACCGGGTACTCGTCCCTCGGCTATCTCAAGAACGCGCCGTTCGACAAGATCAAGATCGACCAGAGCTTCGTGCGTGGCGCAACCGTGGAAGGCAGCCGCAACGGCGCGCTGATCGCCTCAATCGTCAGTCTGGCCGAAGCCCTTGGCATGGAAACCACGGCCGAGGGCGTGGAAACCCTTGATGAGCTTGACCTGATCCGCCTGCTGGGTTGCAGCCATGTGCAGGGCTACATCTATGAAAAGGCGCTGAAACCGGCGGACGCCGCCGCTCGCCTGAAGACCAGCCTGACGGCACTGGCCAAAGGACCGCGATCTGCCCGTGCGCCGCGCCAGACGATGTTGCGTAAGGTCGTTCTTGAGCATGACCAGCAGGAGTACGACGCCACCATCCGCAACATCTCTCGCTCCGGTGCGATGGTGGAGGGGCTGTGGAACGTGCCGGTCGGCACCACCTTCGTCATCCAGCTTTCGGAAAGCCTCAGGCGTCTCGCTACCTGCAAGTGGTGCAGCGAGGATCGCATCGGTGTGGAATTCGATCAGCCCTTGCCGATGGATGCGAGCGGGGCGGTTCAATTCACGCCGCCGCGTCAGGTGCGGGAAAAGGGTGATACCGCGACATTGCGCAAGGCAGGCTGACATCGGCAAGCCTGCCTGCTAACGGGCCGGGATGACTGACTTGGCCCTTATCCGTAACTTCTCGATCATCGCCCATATCGACCATGGCAAGTCCACGCTGGCTGACCGGCTGATCCAGCGCACCGGCGGCCTCTCCGACCGTGAGATGAGCGCGCAAGTCCTTGATAACATGGACATTGAGAAAGAGCGCGGCATCACCATCAAGGCGCAGACCGTGCGCCTGAACTACACCGCCAAGGACGGGCAAACTTATGCCCTCAACCTCATGGACACCCCCGGCCACGTAGACTTCGCCTACGAGGTCAGCCGCAGCCTGGCCGCGTGCGAGGGCGCGCTGCTCGTCGTCGATGCCGCGCAAGGGGTCGAGGCGCAGACGCTCGCCAACGTCTACCAGTCGATCGAGCACGACCACGAGATCGTCCCCGTCATCAACAAGATCGACCTCCCTGCCGCCGAGCCCGAAAAGGTCCGCGCCGAGATCGAGGACATCATCGGCATCGACGCGTCCGAGGCGGTCATGGCCAGCGCCAAGTCCGGCATCGGCATCGACGAAGTGCTCGAAGCCATCGTCACCAAGATCCCGCCCCCCAAGGGCGAGCGTGACAAGCCCCTCACCGCCATGCTGGTCGACAGCTGGTACGACCCGTACCTGGGCGTCGTCATCCTGGTGCGCGTGATCGACGGCGTCATTCGCAAGGGCCTGCAGGTCAAGTTCATGCAAGGCGGCACCGAGCACCTGATCGATCGCGTCGGCGCCTTCACCCCCAAGCGCATCGACCTGCCAGAGCTCGGCCCCGGCGAGATCGGCTTCATCACCGCGCAGATCAAGGAAGTGGAACAGGCCAAGGTCGGCGACACCGTCACCACCGTGAAGGGCGGCGCGACGCAGGCGTTGCCCGGCTACAAGGAAGTGCAGCCCGTGGTGTTCTGCGGCCTGTTCCCGGTCGACGCCGCCGACTTTGACAAGCTGCGCGAATCGATCGGCCGCCTGCGCCTCAACGACGCATCGTTCAGCTTCGAGATGGAATCGAGCGCCGCGCTTGGCTTCGGTTTCCGCTGCGGGTTCCTGGGGCTGCTCCATCTGGAGATCATCCAGGAACGCCTCAGCCGCGAATACGATCTGGACCTCATCACCACCGCACCAAGCGTGGTCTATCGCTTGGCGATGACCGACGGCACGATCAAGGAACTGCACAACCCGGCCGACATGCCCGACCCGGTCAAGATCGCCGAGATGGAAGAGCCCTGGATCAAGGCCACGATCTACACGCCCGACGAATACCTGGGCTCCATCCTCAAGCTGTGCCAGGACCGCCGCGGCATCCAGATCGACCTCACCTACATCGGCGGCCGCGCCCAGGTGACCTACGAACTGCCGCTCAACGAAGTGGTGTTCGACTTCTACGATCGCCTCAAATCGATCAGCCGCGGCTACGCCAGCTTCGATTACGAGCAGATCGGCCTGCGCGAGGGCGACCTGGTGATGATGAACATCCTGGTCAACAACGAGCCGGTCGACGCGCTCTCCATGATCGTCCACCGCAGCCAGGCCGAAGCCCGCGGCCGCGGCCTCGTCGAGCGGCTCAAGGAACTGATCCCCCGGCACATGTTCAAGGTGCCCATCCAGGCCGCGATCGGCGCCAAGGTGATAGCCCGCGAAACCATCAGCGCCATGCGCAAGGACGTGACCGCCAAGTGCTACGGCGGCGACATCAGCCGCAAGAAGAAGCTGCTCGACAAGCAGAAGGAAGGCAAGAAGCGGATGCGTGAGTACGGCAACGTGTCCATCCCGCAGGAAGCTTTCATCGCAGCGCTGAGGATGGGGGAAGAGTAGAGGAGACCGCAGGCGCCTAAGCGACGTTCCGCAGGAACGGTAGCTTAGAAGCCGATGCGCAAAAGCGCAGCGGTCGACCCGGCCGGCCTCGCCGAACGGCGAGGTTCGACGTCATGGCGCCAGCCATGAGGGCGGAAGGCTGGCGCGCAGCAGCTGGGGAGGTGAAGATGCGAGGGCCATCGCCCTCGCGCTCCCGGGTATGTCGACATATGCGCCTGATACATGCGATGCTCTTCAGGCACAGAGCGGTGTCATTCAGGCCAACTGTGATTCAGTCTCAATGTCGATGCTCGTGGTTAAATCAGTTACGAAACTGATAACCTGAAAAGCATCTGCACGCCTGACGGGGTTGGGGCCTTCTACGCCGGGGGGCGTGTCCATAGAGTGAGCTATTAACTCTCGACGGTCACCGATAAGTGTGAGTTCATCTCGTATGTCTTCTTCAGTACGTCCTTCGTATCGACCTGTGTTTTTAAGGTGAGTCAGCGTTCGCGCCCATTTCTCTTTTGGTGGGCAGGTCCATATGTAGCTTAATGCCTCTGACACTTTATCCGGTTTATAAAATGATTTATACTGTACTGCGGCGTAGATACGTTCCTTATAAAACAGTAGCCTTTCCGTTGGGGATAAGTCGTTTATACTGATTACGCTATCTAGTGAGAATTGAACTTGTCGGAGGTTCGCTGTAAGAAGTGGTGGATTTCTATCAATAAGCCGAAGTCCTGCTTCAGATACGAGTTCAGTCATGTACAGATCAAAGGCCGACACGCATATAATCCATATATGGCGCAAGGCGAAATCGTGTTCGGTTGCATCGAAGGTGGCAAGGCAAAGGTGGGCCTCACCCATGTGCTGATCAAACCGGGCCTTCGCCTCAGTCATTGGCAACAATGATCTCGATCTTCTCGCAAATTGCAGAGAAAATGGCGTCAAACGTAGCTACGTTATCCTGAACACTTTTTTTCAAGTGCCCGCGTAAATTTGCTATCCGAAGGTCGTCATCATTGATGTCGAAGACGGGCTTCCCAAACTCTGCCGCAATATGGCTTAACTGGGCGAAATCTGGGATTCTAGCTAGAGCATATAGCCTTTCCTGACTTGGATCACGACCTGCTTCCGGCAACTCTACCTTGGCTGCTGCCTCATAAGCCGCTTGGGGAAACAAACATCCCGCCATCCTAAGTGCAGGCACGAGCTCATTTTCAATACGTGCATCGATCTGAGCTATTCGTTCATTATATCGGCCTGCCGCCTTGCTCTTGTGTCGATTAAATCGTGAGTGAAGAGCGCCTAGGAATTTGGTGACACCTGAGGGTAGGGGATAAGTCGCATCTGCGAACGCCGGACCGAACGTTTGCTTCCAACTAATCCAGCGCTCGATCTCAAAACCTAAAGTTTTCAGGGACATTAAGGAAAATGGATCTGGGTTCGTAGGTACAATAAACCCATGCGAAATCATGAAAAAGTTTTGATTTAACGCGCCGAGACCGGGATTGATGTCAATGATACTAAAATCAATTTTGTGGCGTTCTTCTGCAAGAGAAATAAGTTTATGCAGAGCGCCAGGCAAGTTTTTCGTCACCGAAAGAGTGCCGCGCGTCTCCTGAGCAAGGCTGATTTGCCCTTCAAGTGAAGAAAGATCAGGGTGGCCAGGCAGGATAAAAAGACCTTCGGAGTTTTCAGCTAGGGGGCAGTCAAACGCTTCAATCGGTGTGGGTCTGCCCTCGAAAACTGGCCGTACAGAGTCGTAGATATTGTTTCGGTAAGTAGGGCCATCCTCGTCATAATAATCTTCAAAGTTGGCACCCATTGCTCGCGACGTGAGATTAACCTGCGAGTCTCCGTCCACCAAAAGAACCCGATGCCCTCGCTTCCACAGCTTCCATCCGAGATTGTAAGCAGATGTTGTTTTACCAACACCACCCTTATGGTTGAAAAGCAGTATTCGATTGGGCATCAGAATCTCTCATTTTTAGCAGTGCATTTCAAATGCTGCGTTGCAAGCGTCTGCGACTATCATATGGAACTGCTCTAGGCGAACAAGCCCAAGTCTTCCCGGCAACGCAGAAGTGCACAGCTAGCAAACGTCTAGGCGCCCAAACACATCATCGGCATTGGGTATTTTTTTATGGCAATGTGGTATGTTTATCGAGTGAGTGGTTGGGCTGACGATGTCCCTCAATCCCCCTCATCCTCCTCCCGCTGGTCCAGCAGCACCGACCCCCGCGCATGCCACCGGGCTTCGTCGGCGGCCTCGCTGGCGCGCAAGAGTTCCTGGAGGCGGAGGGTTCGGGGGCTTGAGCGGGCACGTTTGTGCTCGCCCAGGGCCATGATGCGGGCGTTGATGGTCTTAATCGCCTCGGCCGCGTTGGCGGCGCTCTCGGCGGCCTGTTCGGCCTCCCACTCCTTGCGCCACTGACGCTTGAGGCGCTCCTGCTGCGAGCGGCTGGCGGCGTCCTTGCCGGTGCGCACGCCGGTGCCGCCGCCGAAGCGCTTTCCCGCCCGGTTCTTGAGGATGAACATCAGCAGCCGGTCGTTATAGACGCGGCGGGTGCCGATGATCTTGCCGTAGGAATAGACCGGCACCTCGATGCCGTGGAGGGCGCGCTCTAACGCCACATCCTCTAGCCGCTGCACGCCGAGCGCGAGGGCGGCCTCCCAGGCCTTGCGAAAGCTCTCCGCCTCGGGGTGGCGCCGCAGGACGTAGGCGCCCTCCGGCGTCATGTTCACCGCGTGGGCGGCGGCCTTGACGCTGCCGGTGTCGGCCAGCGCCTCGATGAAGCCTTGCTGGCGCTGGGGTGTCCAGCCGTCGTGCCGGGAGGTCTGGCGCGGGACGGGGGTGAAAGCGTGCAAGGCGGCGCGGGCCTTGCCTCGGCCGGCGGAGGGGCGGGCGGAGGCAGCGCGGTCGGGGGTGTGGGACTTGTCGATCATGGCGGAGCTCCCGTGGGCGAACGGGCGGCACCCTAACGCAGCACGGGGGCTGTAGGACAGTTCCGCTTTCGTTCCGGCGCTACACGCTGGGCGAGGCGCTGGCCTTGGCGCGGCGGCAACGTTCGGAGCAGAACTTCACGTTGTCCCAGTCCCGCTCCCACTTCTTGCGCCAGGCGAAGGGGCGCTGGCAGGCGGGGCAGGTCTTGGTGGGGAGGTTGGGCTTCTTGTGCGCCATGCCGCGCCTAACGCATGGACGCGCGGTTCGGGTCCAGGCCTCTCGATCCCTCAGGCCCTGCTTCAGGCCCTGAGGCGGATCACGTGGGCGCGGGCGCGCTGTTCGCGGATGAAGGTGGCCACGTCCTCCCCCGCGATGGGTCGGCTGAGGAGGTAGCCCTGGATCTGCTGGCACCCCTCCTGGCGCAGCACGTCCAGCTGGGCGGTCTCCTCCACCCCTTCGGCCAGCGTCTCGATCCCCAGCGCGTCGGCCAGGGTGACGATGGCGCGGATCACCGCGTGCGCGTTGCCGGTGGGGGCCAGGTCGTGAACGAAGCTCTGGTCGATCTTCAGCTTGTTGAACGGGAACAGCCGCAAGTGGCCCAGCGAGGTATAGCCGGTGCCGAAATCGTCCAGCGTGATGCGCACTCCCAGGCCCTGGAGGGCGTGCAACGTCTCCAGCGTCTTGTCGACATTGGCGGCGAACACGCCTTCTGTGATCTCCACCTCCAGCCGCTGGGGCGGCAGGCCCGACATGGCGAGCGCCTGCACCACCATCGCGGGCAGGGCAGGGGTAAGAAACTGCTTGGACGACAAGTTCACCGCGACCGACAGCGGCTCGGGCCACGCCATCGCCTGGCGGCACGCCTCACGCATCACCCATTCGCCGATCTGGGTCATCAGGCCGGTCTCCTCGGCCAGCGGGATGAAGTCATTCGGGGCGACCAGGCCCAGCGTCGGGTGCGGCCAGCGCACCAGCGCCTCGAACGCGGTGAGGCGCTCCTCGGTCAGGCTGTAGAGCGGTTGGAAGTGCAGGTCGAAGCCACCATCGCGTATCGCGGCGCGCAAGTCCGTTTCCAACTGGCGGCGATGCTGGGCCAGCTCGTCCAGCGCGGTTTCGAAGAAGTGGTGGCCCGCCTTGCCCTGCTCCTTGGCGCGATACAGCGCGAGGTCCGCGTTCTTGAGCAAGGTCAGCCCATCGGTGCCGTCCTCGGGCGCGACGGCGATACCGATGCTGGCGGAGGTGGCGGCCTTGCGACCATCCAGCAGGATGTCCTGCGCAAAGCAGCTCTGCAGCCGGATGCCGATCGCGGCAAGGTCCGCATCGTCAGGCAGGCCGGGGATCATCGCGGCGAATTCGTCCCCGCTCAGCCGCGCGATCAGGCCGTCGGGCATCTCCCCCTGCAGCCGCGCGGCGACATCGCAGAGCAGTCGGTCACCCGCAGCGTGGCCCAGCGTGTCGTTGACCATCTTGAAGTCATCGAGATCGATGTAGGCCACCAGCACGCGGCGACCGGCGCGCCGGCGTTGCAGCGCCTGGTCCAGCTGCTCGACGAAATACTTGCGATTGGGCAAGCCGGTCAGGGCATCGTGCAAGGCGGCGTGGGCGATGCGCTGCTCCCGCGCCTCGATCGCATCTACCATCGTGTTGAAGCTTTGCGCCAGCTGACCCACTTCATCACCCGATTGCACCGAGACCCGCGTCTTGCGGCCGCGCGCCATGTTACGCGTGGCGCGCACAAGATCCGCCAGCGGGCGCGTGATGGTGCGTGCCAGTGCCACGCCCAGGCCCAGCACCAGCACCAGTTCGGCGATGCCGATGACGATAAGCAGCAGTCCGAATTCGGCCACGGTGCCGCCGATGACCTCTGCGTCGATCCTCAGCACTCCGGCCGTGAACAGCAGCACCAGCGTACAGACGAGCAGGCCGAACATCACGGCCAGGATCGTGGCGATCCGCGCGCTCAAGGTGCCGAAATGCAGGGCGGATCTTTCGGCCACGGGGCGCTGCGCCGTCCGTGCTTCGATGGGGTCCGCGCGATCGCCCTTGCCAGATAGCAGCAACTTGGAAAAATCCGGGCGGTGCATTTTTGTGCGATACGACCGGCGCGGTTAACAAGGTCTCAAGACTATCGATCGGTTCGTCTTGTTCAGGCGGGGCGACATATCGCCCCGCGCGGTCGCGATATCATTCCGGGACGGCGCGGGGGCGCGGTTCGTCCGCCAGATTGGCCAGCAACGCGGCGAGCAGGGGGCCACCCGCGGCATCGGCAACGCCGGCTTGCAAGCTGCGATAGTCCGCCAGCGCCCGGACGCCCGCCGGCGTCAGACGCGCGCCGCCGCTCTTGGCGCGGCCGGGGGAGGTTTCCACAAGTGGCGAAACCCAGCAGCGGTTCATCGCATCGACCAGCAGCCACGCCCGGCGATAGCTCATGTCCATGGCACGCGCGGCGGCCGAGATCGAGCCGTGCGCGGCGATCGCATCCAGCAAGTCCGCCTTCCCGGGCCCCATCGCGATCTCTTCTCCGCACAGGAGCTGCAGCTTGAGTTTGAGGGTTGGCGCAGAAACCATGATCGGCATTCTAACTCCTCTGGCCGCAAAAGGACAATCCGAGGCGTCCAGCGGCCAACCGAGCGTGTCACGCGACTGTCGGAAATGACCCGATGAGACTGAAAACCGCGGAAACTCCCGGATTTCCACGATTAATGGGCGGGTAATTAAAGGATTTTTGACTTCTTCCGATTACTGTGGGTGGAACAAGCCGAGTGACCTGGCGTTGAATTAAGACAAATAGAGGACAGACCCGTTTAGGACGTGAAAGAGGAAGAGGATGCAATACAACCAATTCAGAGGTCTCGCCGCCCCTGCTGAGTCAGTTGTCGCCCGTGACCATCACCGTTCTCCGTTCGGTGCCGCCGAACCGCAGCTTGAATTGCACAATCCCCGCGGCTTCGTGCTCGCCATCATGATGAGCGCGGCCTGCTGGGTTGGAGTGGCTTTAGCCTTTCTGATCTGATCGCCTTCTCTTTTGACAGTCCGTTGTTCTCAAAGAAACGCGGACACATCTTTTAGGAAACGCGCGGTCTGGTCATGATGCAACCAGTGCCCGGCGTCCGGATACTCGATAAGCTTTACGTCCTTGAAGTGGTCCAGCCGGCCGTCTGCGGCAGGGTTTGAAGCAAAACTGCGATTTCCCCATAGCATCAGGACCGGGCACGTTACCGACGCCCAAAGGCGCGTCTTCTCCGCGAACGATATGTCCACCGCGCCCCAGACGTTCAGGTAATTGTCGAACTTCCAGCTGTACGTGCCGTCCTCATTTCGTTGAATGCCATGCGTGGTGAGATGCCGCGCCTGACTATCTGACAAGAACGCATTTTCGGACTTCATGCGCAGATAGGCGTCTTCGGGCCGCGCATAACGCTTGGGCGTGCGTGAGGCGGACTTGCGCTTGGCCTCGATCCACTCGTGCAGGTCTTCCATCGTCGGCCCGGGGTTGGTGGATACCGGCCCCAACCCTTCGATATTCACCAGCTTGCGCACCTTTTCCGGATAGAGCCCGGCAAACCTCGTGGAGATATTGCCGCCCAGCGAATGGCCCACGATCGTGACCTGATCGTAGCCCAGCGTGTCCACCAGTTGCGCGAAGTCATAGACGAAGGCGTCCATCGCGTAGTTGCCTTCCGGGGACCACTGGCTATCGCCATGGCCACGCAAGTCCGGGGCGATAACATGCCAATCGTGCCGCAGCGCTTCTGCCACCCAGTCCCAGCTGCGGCAGTGATCGCGCCCGCCGTGCTGCAGGATCAGCGGCGGCGCATCGGGATTGCCCCAATCCACGTAATTCATCCGCAGGCGCTGTGAAATGAAAGCGTTCGATGTGGGGCCGGACAGATTTTCCATTCGGATCGATTGGCGGCGATGGCGCGTCAGGTCAACCAGAGAGGTATCCATCGGAACAGGCATGGCCCACCTTTGCAACCAGGCGGTGATCTCGCTATCTGGCGCGGCAATCGCTATCTGGGTCGCCGGAGGTATTTCATGACGACGCACACCACCCGCATGCTCATCATCGGTTCCGGCCCGGCCGGCCTGTCCGCCGCGATCTATGGCGCGCGCGCGGGGATGAAGCCGATCGTGGTGCAGGGCCTGCAGCCCGGCGGGCAGCTGACGATCACCACAGATGTTGAGAACTATCCCGGCTTTCGTGACGTGATCCAGGGCCCGTGGCTGATGCAGGAGATGGAGGCGCAGGCCGTCCATGTCGGCACACGGATGCTTTGGGATACGATCGTCTCGGTCGATCTGGATGCCGATGCCAACGGCGGCGTGTTCCGCGCCGTGGGCGATGGCGGTGACATCTACGAAGGCGAAACGCTGGTGATCGCCACCGGCGCGCAGGCCAAATGGCTGGGCGTTCCAGGAGAGATGGAGCTTTCGGGCAAGGGCGTTTCCGCCTGCGCCACGTGCGACGGGTTCTTCTATCGCGGCAAGAAAGTGGTGGTGATCGGCGGCGGCAACACCGCGGTGGAGGAAGCGCTGTACCTCACCAACCACTCGCAGGACGTCACCCTGATCCATCGCCGCGATTCGCTGCGGGCGGAGCGTATCCTGCAGGACCGCCTGTTTGCGCATCCCAACGTGAAGGTGGTGTGGAACAAGGCGGTCGATCACTTCGTCGGCCATGCCGAGAACGGACAGCTGATGGCCGTGGCGGTCACCGATACCGTCACGGGCGAAAAGAGCGAGATCGCCACCGACGGCGCCTTTGTCGCGATCGGCCACGCCCCGGCCACGTCGCTGTTCGAAGGGCAGCTCGATACCGACGATAGCGGCTATCTGGTGGTCACCCCCGGCACGCCGAAAACCCGCATCCCCGGCGTATTCGCCTGCGGGGACGTGATGGACCACACCTATCGCCAGGCCGTCACCGCCGCCGGCACCGGCTGCATGGCCGCCCTCGACGCCGAGCGCTATCTGCAAGCCAAGGAGTTCGACGAAATGGCCAAGGAAGCGGCGGAGTAGGGGCGGGGCGAGCATGCCGGCCCCCAAGCTGCCGCCCCCCAAGTTGAGAGTCGCCAGGCCGACGGACGATATCGATGCCCTGCTGCCGTTCTATCGCGACGGCCTGGGGCTGGAGGTGCTCTATCGCTTCGATGGGCATGGCGGCTTCGACGGCGTGATGCTGGGGCATCCCGACGCGCCCTATCATCTGGAATTCACGCGAACCGAGGCGCATCCCGCCGGCCGCGCGCCCACGCAGGACAATCTCCTGGTGTTCTACCTGCCGGACCAGCAGGCATGGCGCGCGGCGGTTGACCGGATGGAGCAGGCCGGTTTTGCCGCTGTGCCGGCGTTCAATCCCTATTGGGACGCAGCGGGCCGCACCTTCGAAGATGCCGATGGCTACCGGGTCGTGCTGCAAAACGCCGCATGGTCGATTTGACCGACCATCTTGGCAAGCACGGTCCCGCTCGCTAGACCGAGCGGATCGGGGCCAAGCAACCTCCCGGTCAGGCGTCGGGCGGGTACAGCCCAACACCCAAGCGTTGCCTTCTGTCGTCCGCCTTTGCGCGGATGCAAGGCATGAGGCGTTCCTTGGAACACGATACTCCCTATCACCCCCCATTTTCCGAACTGGTGCGCGTTTGCGCGCGGATCGGGTTTCTCAGCTTCGGCGGTCCGGCCGGGCAGATCGCCCTGATGCACCGCGAACTGGTGGACGAACGCCGCTGGGTGAGCGAGGCGCAGTATCTTCACGCGCTGAACTTCTGCCACCTCCTTCCCGGACCGGAAGCGCAGCAGCTGGCGACGTGGATCGGCTGGAAGCTGCACGGCGTGCGCGGTGGGCTGGTGGCGGGCCTGCTGTTCGTGCTGCCCGGCGCGCTGGTGATCCTGGCGCTGTCGATGCTGTATGCCTCCGCGGCGAAGCTGGGTTGGTTCGCCGCGCTGTTCCTGGGGATCAAGGCGGCGGTGCTGGCCGTGGTGGTGCAGGCCCTGCTGCGGATCGCCGGGCGGGCGCTGAACACCCGTTTTAAGAAGGCGCTGTCGGTAGTGGCATTCGTGGCGCTGTTCGTGTTCGACCTGCCGTTTCCGCTGGTGGTGCTGGGGGCAGGGGCGATCGGCATGGCGGTGGCGCGCGTCCGCCCTGATTGGCTGGCGCTGAAGGACAAGGGACCGGCCCCCGCCATCCAGGGCCGACCTTGGCGCACCAGCGCGAAAGCGGTGCTGGCCTGGGGCGCCATCTGGGCCTTGCCGCTGGCGCTGGTGTTCGTATGGTTGGGCAGCGACCACGTGCTGTGGCGCGTCGGCGTGTTCTTTTCCCAGCTGGCGGTCGTAACGTTCGGCGGGGCCTATTCCGTGCTGGCCTACATGGCGCAGGAGGCGGTGCAGAGCCACCACTGGCTGAGCGCGGGTGAGATGGCGGACGGGCTGGGCCTGGCGGAAACCACGCCCGGCCCGCTGATCATGGTGACGCAGTTCGTGGGCTATCTCGCCGCATTCCGCGCGCCTGCGCCGTTCACCCCGATGGTGGCGGGGATCCTGGGCGCGGGGCTGACCACCTGGGTCACCTTTGCGCCGTGCTTTCTGTGGATCTTCGCCTTCGCCCCGTGGATAGAGCGGCTGGAGCACGCCCGCACTCTCAGCGGCGGCCTGTCCGCGCTGACGTCCGCCGTAGTCGGCGTGATCGCCAACCTGAGCGTCTGGTTCACCCTGCACGTCCTGTTCGCGCGCGTGAACGAAGTGCGAGTGGGACCGGCGCGGCTCTACGATCCGGTCTGGTCCACGCTGGACTGGCGAGCCGCCGTACTGGCGATCCTGGCGGCGGCGCTGCTGTTCGTGGCACGGCTGAACCTGATCGCGGTCCTGGCGATTTCGGCTGCGGGCGGATTGATCCTGAGCGTCTTAGGCTGAACCCTGGGTGGGTGGACAAATTCCACCGTGGCGGATGGTTGGCTATCCGCCATTTCTTGCTGAAGCCGGAATTTTCGGACACGCCCGGTTGCGGACATACGACGGAACGCTTCCGGAGGGTCCCATTGGCCGGTAGCGAAATGACTGGTTACGACGAATGCAGGCGGATAGCTGGCACGTTCGAACGTCGCGAGGCGAACATCTGAGGTGCCACGTTCGCCAATCTGCGTGACACCTAGTTGCAACCAAAGCGCTTGGCGCTCGGCAAATGCTGGAGCTATACAACGGGCATGGAAATTGCTGAATTTGGCATAGGTGCATACACCGCCTTGGAGGCTGCCCGGATGGTCGGGATGAGCCCTGCTACGCTGCGCCGGTGGCTCGTAGGTTACGTGCATGATGGTCGTTCAGAGGAAGCCCTCTGGCACCCGCAATACACGCATCACGAGGAGGGCATTCTTCTCGGATTTCGTGACCTTATTGAAGCAAGAATAGTCAACGCACTGCGGGAGAAGCGCATCGGCCTCCCTACGATCAGAAAGTGCATTGAACGAGCTCGAAAGATTGTAGGCGACGAGCGCCCATTTTCGACGCAACAGTTCAAGACCGATGGAAAGACGATCTTTCTCGAAATTACCCGTAATCTCGACGAGCCAGTTTTCATCGATCTGCGCAAGAGCCAAGGTGTTTTCAAAAGGGTAGTCGAGCCTAGCTTGCAAGATTTGGATTTTGGTCCGACTGGTGCAGAGCGGTGGTGGTTGTTGCATGGCAAGAAGACTGTCGTGGCAGATCCTACCCGCTCATTTGGTCAACCGATCTTGGCTGACTATGGTATCTCCACTGCCCGAGTTATTGAGATTGTCGAGGCAGAAGGTTCAGTGGATCGCGCCGCGAAGATCTATGAGATTAAACCGCGCTTGATCCGTGACGCCATTGCCTACGAGGTCAGCATCGGCAATCGCAAAGCAGCGTGAAGCTTCTCGTCGATAACAACCTGCCTCCACGCCTTGCCCGGGGGCTCGGCGCATTTTTCGATGAAGAGCATATCGTCATCCACATCAAGGAGAAGTTTGGACGAGGTAACCTTTCTGACGAAGATTGGATAAAGCTACTCGGGCGGGAAGGGCACTGGTGCGTGCTAACCGCAGATCGCAACATTGCAAAGAAGCGTCCTTCTCGGCAGTTGTTCTTGGCCTGTGGCTTGATCGGCTTCTTTCCATCACCATCGGTTGCCAAATGGCCGATGGAGCGCCTCGCAGCACGACTCCTGACGCTTTGGCCGTCCCTCGTCAACCTGTCCGAATCGGTAAGTTCAGGCTGTTATGAGATCAGCGCGACGGGCGAACGATTGCGTGGTTTCTGACATTCATCGCTCGCATTTCCGCTTTCAAGCTCAGAGGAATTGCAGACGAATGGCAAGAACGGGCGCAAAGCAGTAATCGTCTGGAGGTCGCTGGAACATCTGCTCACCACCACTTTCGGCCGCTCGGTCTACCCTATGAACGTGCCGATAGCAGACTATCGTCGAGCCTTGAATTCATCCACGCCGCCTTAGGTCGTCTGCCCTAGCACTGCGAGCGTCTGGTCCAGCAGCCAGGTGCGGGCGTCGGCCTCGACGAAGCTGTGAGTCGCGTTGGGGCAGCGGCGGATGCGATCGTCGGCTTTGTCCCATGCGGACAGGAACGCGATGCCGGTGCGGTCACGCTCGGCAATCAGGAAGCGGACCGGGCCGGCAAAACCGGCGATCCCGGCGGCCATGTCCTGTGCCAGCGTGCTGGGCGCGGGGGCTGGCTTTGTGGCGGAGAGCAGGCTTTTTACCAGCGGACCGATCGCGACCTTGCCGCTGAGCAACCGCTTGATCGCGCCCAAGTCTTTCAGGCGATTGCGATAGTGGCTGCGCACCGCTTCGGGCGGGGCTTCTTCCGCCGCATCGCCTTCGAAGGTCCAGGGATTGCTTAGGACAAGGCCGTCGCATCCCGCGCCGCCTGACAGCATCAGCGCGCTGGCGGCATCGCAATTGCCCAGCGCCACGATGCGCGCGATGTGCGGCGCTTCGGCGCGGAACGCCTCGATCGCGGCGGCAAGATCGGGCGCGGCGGAGCGGAACTCCTCATTCACACCCTCGCTATCGCCGCATCCGCGCCGATCGAACCGCAGGACCGGATAGCCCGCCGCCGCGATCTGCGCTGCGAACTGGGCTTGTCCGGCCCAGGCTCCGGATCGGGTTTCATTGCCGCCGGTGACGATCAGCAGGCCGACTTTGCCGGGTGCGGAGTCCAGCGTGCCGACAAGCTGCGCGCTGCCGCAAGGGAATAGGAAGTGCCGCCTCATGCGGGGCTGCCCTGGGGGCTGAGGGAGCCTCCCCTGATCGCACAGAACGGAGGCGGGCACGTGGCAACCGGAGAGGGCGACATGACGCCCGGAGAGGGGCTCATGGCCAATGGGACGAAGGTCATGCCAGCGCCACCATCACCACCGCCGCCAGGGCATCGGCCTGCACCGCGCTATCGCCGGGTTCGGCGCGCAGCCACAGGCCGGAACCGCCGATCGTGTCTTGCGCGATTTCGATCGCCTTGTTCGCCACAGTGAGCGCTTCGAACTGGCGGACGAATTCCGCGCCCAGGCGATAACCGGCCAGCTCGATCCCTTCGGCGAGGGCCAGAGTCATCAAGCCCTCGCGCGTTTCCTCTCGCCCGGCTTCCCGCGCGGCGAGCGTGCGGGCGCGCAGCATCTGGCGCAGGATCGCCGGGGCCTTCGCCGGGGCATAGTGCAGGGCGGGCACGCCGGGCGGCGTCAGCAGGCAACCGCCCCGGATCGCCAGCACGTGCGTGGCCTCGAACAACCGCGCGGCAGCGGCCATCGCATCGGCCCAGTCCTGCGGTTCCAGCAGGTGAAGCGGCTGCAGGCTTTCGTTCGTGCCGGGCAGATCGGGCAGCAGCGTATCGATGCCGGCCTGGTCCAGCCGGCGCATCACTTCCACGGTGAAGCGGCGCAGGCGGTTGGCCTCGTCGAACAGTGCGGGGATCACCAGCAGGCGCCGGGCGCGGCCGTGATCGAAGGTCAGCGCATATTCCTGCGCCAGGCCGCCGCCGGGCAAGGGGCAGGACCAGGTGAGGGGGATCATGATGTCATGCCGGTCAGGCCAACGCGACGAACGTAAGCAGCAGGACTTCCAGGCGGAAGCTGGAGCCGCTCACGCCGTTTTGCGCTTGGCCTTGGCGAAGGCGAGAAGGCCGCCGTACGTTTCCAGCATCTCACCATCGATCTCGTCATCGTCGATCACGATGTCCAGCCGGTCTTCCAGCTCGGTCAGCAGACCCGCCACCGCCATGGAATCCAGTTCGGGCAAATGGCCGAACAGCCCGGTATCCTCGGTGAAATCGGAGGCCTGGTTCTGCTTCAGCCCCAGCACATCGGTCAGGATGCGGCGGAGCAGCAGATCGGTGTCGTCGGACATGGGCCTCTCGCTCTATTCTTTAACGGGCGCGCTCTAGCCGCGCTTCGCAAGTGCGGCAAGAGATCGCAGGGTTTTTCGCGCCAATACCGGCCAGTTCGCCGGTGCGGAGGGGCGCAGCACATCCAGCCGGTATCGCGGGCGCACCTGTTCCATCCAGTCACGCTTGTAGGGATCGTCCCCGGTGCCGAAGTCGATCAGGGTCACCTTGTCCGTATCGATCACGTGCTGAAACAACGCCGCGCTCAGCACCGAGCCGGGGGATAGCGGCCTGGCGCTTTCGCGATGGGCCAGTTTGTGGATGAAGGCGGTGCCGCCCTCCACCGTCCACATCTGGGCGGCGAGGGCAGGGCCTTGGCGATCGTCCGCCGCGTGGGCGACGGCGAGGCGCAGGCGGCCAGCAGCTCCTTCCGCCTCGGCAAAGGCGCGCAGGAACGCGGGTGAGCCTTCCTCCGGCTTCCAGCTTTCCGCATAGATGTCTTCGTAGGCCGCCCAGACGGCGGGATCGAAGTGTGTCAAAACTTGGGTGGCGACCTTGCCGGACTTGCGCTTCAGCGTGGTGCGTAGCTTGCCGGGGCGGCTGGCGATATAGGCGGCATAGTCCCGGCCCGAGAGGTTCAGGATGTGGTTCACGTCGCTCTGCTCCAGCGATGTGAGCCAGCCCGCCCCGCGAAACGCGGCACAGAGCGCCTGCGCATCGTCCTGCGGCAGGCCGGTGAGCGTGATGCGGCGGGCGCGGCGCTTCAGGTCTTGCGCCAGCGCGTCCAGCAGCGGCTCAGCGCCGGGCGAGGTGATCGGGCGAAAGCGAAAGGTGTACCAGTTCGATAGCTGCTCCAGGTGTCCACCGCAGCCGGCCAGCGCCAGCACCGCGTGCCCCGCGCCATTACGCGCCACCGCCAGCTTGGGCCGCAGATCGCAATGCTCGGCCAGCAGCTGCCACCACGCCAGCCGATCGAACGGCGCGGCCTGCGTTTCGGTACCGAGCAATCGTGCCAGCGCGGCATCGGATTGCACTTCCTTAAGATCGTCGTGATATTCGACGTTCACCACGTTGCTGCCGATCTCCGGAGTTTCCCTGATGCCCCCGCAGAGCCAGACGCTCGACCATCTCGCCGAGCGAGGAGAGGCCGCAGCGCCCGCACTCGTGCTGCGCGCGGAAACGCTTAACCACGAGACCTTAAGATCGCGTGTCGCTGTGTTGGCCGGTTGGCTGGCGCGGCAGGCAGCACCTGGCGCCCGCATCGCGACCTGGTCCGCGAAAGGCGAGCTGACGTGCCTGATGCCGCTGGCCGCCGCGCGGGCCGGGCTGGTGCATGTGCCGGTGAACCCGCTGCTCAAGCGCGCGCAAGTGGCGCATATCCTGGCCGATAGCGGTGCCACTCTGCTGATCGGCACGTCCGCGCGGCTCAAGACCCTGGAGCCGGGGGACGCGCCCACAGCCTGCGCCGTGATGGAGGAAGCCGCCGCGCTGGACGAAGCGAAAGCGCTGGGCCAGGCCCTGCCGCCGTCCTCGGGCGATCCGCAGGCGCTGGCGGCGATCCTTTACACCAGCGGCTCCACCGGGCGGCCCAAGGGTGTGATGCTCAGCCATGCGAACATGTGGCTGGGGGCGCAAAGCGTGGCGCAGTACCTGGGTCTGGCGGCGGATGACCGCACGCTGGCGGTGCTGCCGCTTTCGTTCGATTATGGGCAGAGCCAGTTGCTCAGCACCTGGTATGCCGGCGGCTGCGTGATCCCGCTGGACTACCTCGTCCCGCGTGACGTGATGAAGGCGGTGGAAAAACACGGCGTGACCACGCTGGCCGCCGTGCCGCCGCTCTGGGTGCAACTCACCGAGCTGGACTGGCCCGCCCAAAGCGCCGCCGACCTGCGCCGCCTGACCAACAGCGGCGGCGCGCTGACCGTCGATCTGGTGCGCCGCCTGCGGGCGCTGTTCCCCGCCGCGCGGCTGTTCCCGATGTACGGGCTGACGGAGGCGTTTCGCTCCACCTACCTCGATCCGGCGCTGGTCGATGCGCATCCCACATCGATGGGGCGCGCGATTCCCCATGCCGAGATCCTGGTGATCGACGACGCGGGCCATGTGGCGGCGGACAACGCGGAAGGCGAACTGGTGCATTGCGGCCCGCTGGTGGCGCAAGGTTACTGGCAGGATGCGCAGCGCACGGCGGAGCGGTTCAAGCCTGCCCCGGCGGCCTCGCAGTATGGCGGGATGGCGGTATGGTCGGGCGATCGCGTGCGGCGAGATGGCGACGGGTTGCTCTATTTCGTCGGGCGGCGCGATGCGATGATCAAGAGCGCGGGCAACCGCATCAGTCCGCAGGAAATCGAGGAGGCCGCATTGGCGACGGGTCTGGTGATGGAGGCGGTGGCGCTGGGCGTGCCGGACGAGCGGCTGGGGCACGCGGTGCATCTGGTGGCGCGCGCTGCTCCCGGCGTGGCCGATGCTCAGGAGGCGTTGCCCAAGCGCCTGGCGCAGGACCTGCCCAATTTCATGCAACCGCGCGTGATCCACTGGCGTGAAGCGATGCCGATCGGGCCCAACGGCAAGATCGATCGCACCGGCTTGTTTCAGGAGTTGGCGGCATGAAAGCGCTCGGGCCGATCCCGGCGGGATACGAAGCCGTGGGCGGCGTTCTGGCGGTGGCCGGTCGCCCGGTGACCGAATGGGTGGAGGAAGCGGGGCAAACGCCGCTGTTCCTCTATTCCGCAGACCTGATCCGGGCGCGCGTCGCGCACTTACGCGCGGCCATGCCTGAGCGGCTGGCGCTGCATTATGCGGTGAAGGCCAATCCGTTCCGCCCGGTGCTGGAGGTGTTCGCCGGTCTGGTCGACGGGTTCGATATCGCTTCAGGCGGAGAACTGGCGATCGTGCAGCAGGCGGGCCTGCCGTCCGCGCGCATCAGCTTCGCCGGACCCGGCAAGCGCGATCGAGAACTGGAAGCCGCCATCGCCGCGGGCGTGACGCTGAACCTCGAAAGCGAGGCCGAAGCGCACCGCGCGCTGACCATCGCCGACACTCTGGGCATGACGCCGCGCCTGGCGATCCGCGTAAACCCGTCGTTCGATCTCAAGGGCTCGGGGATGAAGATGGGCGGCGGCGCCAAGCCGTTCGGCCTGGATGCAGAGCGAGTGCCCGCCCTGGCGCGAGAGATCGTGGCGGCCGGCGCGGAGTGGCGCGGCTTCCACTTGTTCGCGGGCAGCCAGGCGCTGGACGCTGACGCCATCGCCGATACGCAGGCGCAGGCGATCGCACTGGCCACGCAACTGACGCGCGAGGCGGGCCTGCCCTTGCCGCATTGCAACCTGGGTGGCGGCATGGGCATCCCCTACTTCCCGGGCGACACGCCGGTCGATGCCGCGCATGTCGGCGAGCGGTTGGGCGCGCAGTTCGCCGCGCTGCCCGATGAATTGCGCGACACCGAATTCTGCCTGGAACTGGGCCGCTATCTGGTGGGCGAAGCCGGCGTGTACCTGACGCGGATCGTCGACCGCAAGGTCAGCCATGGCGAGGTGTTCCTGATCACCGACGGCGGCATGCACCACCAGCTGGCCGCCTCGGGCAACTTCGGCACCGTGGTGCGCCGCAACTACCCCGTCGCCATCGCCAACCGCTTCGGCGCGGAAGTAGCGGAAGAGGCCAGCGTCGTCGGCTGCCTGTGCACCCCGCTGGACCGCCTGGCCGACAAGGCCGGCTTCCCCCCCGCCGACGTAGGCGATCTCGTCGCCGTATTCTGCGCCGGAGCCTACGGCGCCAGCGCCAGCCCCTCGGCGTTCCTGGGCCAGGGCCCGGCATGCGAGATGCTGGTTTGAGGTGAGTTTTGGAGCAGGGGGACTGTTGGTGAAGGGGGCAATCGCCCGCGCCATGGCCACCCGCCAACCGCGCCGCTAATTACACGTCGCCCCGGACTCGATCCGGGGCCCCGCTACGTTTTTAGCACGACGGAAGAATTGGGATTCCGGGTCAAGCCCGGGATGACGTGAAGGAGGGGGTAGCGCCAACTTGCGGCCATCGATACTCGGTGTAGTCTCGCGGTCATGCGGTGTTTGTTACTTCCAGTTTTCATTGTCATTGGCGGATGCGCACCGCACACTGGCGACGATCTGGTCGATCGGGTGATCTTAAAGGTAGCGCCGTTTACATCCTGCGTCCGAGTTGGACAGACCAAGATCTTCAAAATCAGCGATGAACCGGGGCCGCCTGCATTACTGCTTCCGACGTCGTTCAATAACCGAGAGGCACGGTTGGCTGCCGCTCGCATAGCGATACGATGGCAAACAGCGAACGATGGCAACACTGCTTTTTTGGGGCGCGGTTCGCCCGATAACTGTCGTACCTTCATTGGCCATCCCGCTTATAGTGCCAATTTCGCGTTCGTGACATTCAGTGAGCCGGGTGGCACGCGCGGAGCATATTCCTTCCATTACCGCGAGGGAACGTGGCGTGAGGACGAGAGGGTAGCACGAGGCCATTGGTAAGCGACCGACTGCTCCCCGCCCCAAGACACCCAAACCCTCCTCAACCCACCTAACTCCCAATGCGCAGTTAACCCCCGCGTCCGGCATCGTCCCATCGCGGGACCGGGCCTAACTCCGCGGTTTCCCTAACCTAATATTCACCCTTTCAGCGGATAGCCGAGCGTGACTTTCTGCCGGCATTCCTGCGCGCCGGCGCAACACGGGACTTGTCCATGCCGAACCAACGCCTCGCCCGTCTCCTGGCTGGAAGCGCGATGGCCAGCCTTGCGCTGACTGGCTGTTCGACGGCGAACGGGCCGCAATTGCCGCCCGCTGCTTTCGTTTCGATGCAGGAGGGGCCGGGCGAGGAATACGTGATCGGCCCGCTGGACGAGCTGACGATCTTCGTGTGGCGCAACCCTGAGCTGGGCGCCAAGGTGCAGGTCCGTCCCGACGGGCGCATCACCACGCCGCTGATCACCGACATGCCCGCCGTGGGCAAGACGCCGTCGATGCTGGCCGAGGATGTCCGGCTGCAGCTGTCGCAGTATATCCAGGAGCCGCTGGTCTCGGTGATCGTCGACAAGTTTGCCGGCACGTTCAGCCAGCAGATCCGCGTGGTCGGCGCGACCGAGAAGCCCGCCTCCATCCCCTATCGCGCCAACATGACGCTGCTGGACGCCATGATCGCGGTGGGCGGCTTGTCCGAATACGCGGCAGGCAACAAGGCGCGGCTGATCCGCTTTGACCGGACCACCGGCAAGCAGACCGAATTCGCGCTGCGCCTGGGCGATCTCCTGAAGAAGGGCGAGAGCAAGGCCAACGTCATGCTCAGCCCCGGCGACGTGATCATCATCCCCGAAAGCATGTTCTGAGCGGCGCGGGGGAATAGGGACGATGGGCTCGATCTACGAAGAGGCGCTGGCGGCAATTCATTCCGTCTGGCATCGCAAATGGCTGGCGCTGGGCGTGGCCTGGGCGATCTGCCTGCTGGGCTGGCTCGTCGTCGCGCTGATCCCCAACAGCTACGAATCGCAGGCGCGGATCTTCATCCAGTTGGATGACGCGCTGGCCGAGCAGGTCGGCATCGGCGTGGCCGATCGCAAGCGTGACATCGAGCGTATCCGCCAGACGCTGACCAGCGCGGTCAATCTGGAGAAGGTGATCCGCTCCACGCAGCTGGGCGACCGCATCGAATCGCCCAAGGCGATGGAAGCGGCGGTGCTGAAGCTGGCCGAGAACATCAAGATCGTCAGCGAGCAGGACAACTTGTTCAACATCACCGCGATGTCGAACGACAGTTCCCTGTCCGACGCCGAGAACGCCAAGGTGGCTCAGGCGGTGGCGCAGAAGCTGATCGACATCTTCCGCGAGGAGAACCTGAACGGCAACCGGGGCGAGGTGACCGAGACGATCGACTTCGTGAACGGCCAGCTTGCCCAGCGCGAGAAGGAACTGGAAGCGGCAGAAACCAAGCGCCGCATCTTCGAGCAGGCGCACCCCGAGATGATTGCGGGCGGCGCGGCGGGGACGGCACGGCTCGATGCCGCGCGCAGCGAGTTGCGCGGCGTGGAGGCGGACCTGATCGCGGCACAGAGCGCGGCGGCGGCGATGAGCGGCCAGCTGGCGGGCACGCCACGCACGCTGGCCGGGGCAGGCGGCGGGGCGGCATCGTCGCTGGCGCGTGCTGAGGCCGATTTGTCATCGATGCGGGCGCGCGGGCTGACGGACAGTCATCCCGACGTGATCGCGGCGCGCAACCAGATCGCGGCGCTGAAGGGGCCGGCGGCGCAGGAAGCGGCCAGCGGCGGCGGCGTGCCGAACCCGGCGTACAGCTCGCTCGAATCGATGCGCGCCGATCGCCAGGCGACGGTGCAGGCGCTGTCATCCCGCCGCGCCGGGCTGCAGGCCGAGATTTCCCAGCTGACCGCCCAGGCGTTCGACAATCCCGAAGCCGCGGCCGAAGCGCAGAAGATCAACCGCGACTACTCGGTGCTGAAGGATCAGTACGACAAGCTGCTCCAGGACCGCGAAGAGCTGCGCCTGCGCGGTGAGATCAAGACCGAGCGCGAGGCGGTGAAGTTCGAAGTGGTCGACCCGCCGACGACGCCTCGCAAGCCGACTGCGCCCAACCGGCCGGTGCTGCTGCTGGGCGTGCTGGTGGTCGGCCTGGTCGGCGGCGCGGGTGCGGCGTTCGGCATGGGCAAGCTGCGCTCCACCTTCGCGACCACCGCCGGGCTGGAACGGACGACCGGCCTGCCGGTGCTGGGCGCGATCTCGCAGAACCTGACCGATACCGCCCGCCGCCTGCGCCGCAAGCGCCTGAAGCTCTGGTACGGCGGCACGGCGGCGCTGGGCGGTCTGTTCGTGATGCTGCTGGTGGTGGAATTCATCCAGCGCGGCATGGTGGCTTGAGGAACGGGACGATGGACCACAGCAAGATCCCCCTGCCGCATGGCGACGATCCCAAGCCCCACAGCGATTCGCTGATCGAGCGCGCGGCGGAACGGTTCGATTTCGCGCGCTACATCGCCGGCGGCAAGCCGGGCGCGGACAAGCCCCTGCCGCCCAGGCGCGAGCCGGTCCGCAAGGCGGCGAACGCTGCGCCCAAGCCGGTTGAGCCTGCGCACGCGCCGGTTGTGAACACCCCGGAAACTGCCTTCGAACCTGCACCCACCCCCGTTCGTGTCGAGCGTGGTCGAGACACGGCAGCGCCAGATCCCCGTATCTCCACTCCTCTCGATACCAACGGGGGAGAGGGGGACGGGATGAAGAGCGGAGAGCCGGTCGCGAAGGCGATGTCTCCCGCCATTTTCAACGGTGACCATCACGCCATCGACCGCGATCGCTTGCGGGAGACCGGGCTGATCGTGCCGGAAGGCTCGGTCACCGCGCTGCTGGAGGAGTTCCGCATCGTCAAGCGCCAGCTGCTGGTGCAGGCGAGCGAGCTGCGCCGTCAGAAGGCCGGATCGCGTGCGCAGCGTATCCTGATCAGCTCGCCGCATCCGGGCGAGGGCAAGACCTATTGCGCCACCAACCTGGCGCTGTCGATCGCGGCGGAGAAGGAGGGCGATGTCCTGCTGGTCGATGCCGATTTCGCCAAGCCTTCGGTGCTTTCGGCGCTGGGCTTGCCCGGCGGCCCCGGCCTGATGGACGCACTGATGGATGACAAGGCCGATGTCGCCGACTTCGTGCTGGGCACCGATATTCCCGGCCTGTGGGTGCTGCCCGCGGGGGACACCACCACCAACGACAGCGAGTTCCTGTCGTCCGCGCGCACCGAAAAGGTGCTGGAGCGGCTCACGCAAGGCGCGCCCGGCCGCATGGTGATCTTCGATTCGCCCCCGGTCCTGGCCGCATCCCCCGCGGCCGAGCTGGCCAAGTACGTCGGCCAGGCGGTGGTGATCGTGCGGGCCGACAGCACCGGGCAGGGCGCGCTGGAGGATACCGTCTCGCTCCTCTCTTCGTGCCCGAACATCCAGCTTCTGCTCAACGCCGCGCAGTTCAGCCCCAGCGGGCGCAGCTTCGGCACTTATTACGGATACAGGGAATGACCCCGATGGCCCGCCCCCTTCTGGTTTCGGCCGCCATGGCCGCGCTGATGCTGCCGATTGCCGCCCAGGCGCAATCGATCGGCTATGGTGATGTCAGCGGCACCGGCGGTGACGGGCCGGGAGCCGATGCGCCCGGTGACAGCGGCTCGTCCGCCAAGGCGCCGCGTGGCGGCAGCGGGCGCAACGGGCGTGGCGGCGGCAAGCAAGTGGTCGTCATCCCCTATGTCGAGCTGAACCAGATCGTGAATGCCGAGATTTCTCCCGGCAGTGACGTGCTGACCTACACCCAGGTGGTGGCCGGCGTGGATGCGGTCGTCGCCGGGCGGCGCAACGCGGTGGCGGCTTCGGTCCGCTATGAGCATCACTTCGGCTGGGGCAAGCGCGCGGGCGATGGCGATACCATCAGCGGCGTCGTCAACGGCTATACCACGCTGGCCCCTGGCCTGACCGTGCAGGGCGGTGCGTTGGCAACGCGCGCCAGCGGCGATCGCGGCGGGCTGGGCTTTGGCGGACGCGGCGTGGATCAGGGCACGACCAAGCTGTACTCGGTCTATGCCGGGCCGTCCTACGCCACGCAGGTGGGCGATGTCGGCGTCAGCGCCAATTATCGCGCGGGCTTCACCAAGGTGGATCAGGACCGCAATTTCGACAACGCCACGCTGGGCGCGTTCGACGTGTTCGACAAGAGCGTGGTCCAGATCGCCGACGTTTCGGCGATGATGGCGCCGGGCACCGCGCTGCCGGTGGGGATCGGTGCGGCGGGCAGCTTTTATCAAGAGGATATCTCCAACCTCGATCAGCGCGTGCGCGACGCGCAAGTGCGCGGCATCGTGACCGTGCCGATCAACCCCAACCTGCAGGCGACGGGCGCGTTGGGGTATGAAAACGTGCAGATCTCCAGCCGGGATGCGGTGCGCGATGCTGCGGGCCGCCCGGTGATCCGCAATGGCCGCTACGTCACCGATGACAGCGCCCCGCGCCAGATCGCCTACGACGTGGACGGCCTGATCTGGGACGTGGGCGTGATGTGGCGCCCCAGCCGCCGCACCTCGCTGACCGCGCATATCGGCCGCCGCTATGGCTCTACCAGCTTCAACGGCACGCTGACCTATGCGCCCAACGATCGCAGCGCGCTGAGCGTGGCGGTGTATGACAACGTGGCGGGCTTCGGCGGACAGGTGACGCGCCTGCTGGACCAGTTGCCCGATGATTTCGAAGCGGTGCGCGATCCGGTTTCGGGCGAACTGCGCGGCTGCGTATCCTCCTTGAACGGCAACAGCTGCCTGGCCGGTGCGCTCGGTTCGATCCGGTCAGCCACGTTCCGGGCACGCGGGATCGCCGCCAGCTACTCTATCAAGCTGGGCGCGTTGAACGCCGGCCTTGGCGCCGGGTATGATCGCCGCCGCTTCATCGCCGCGCGCGGCACCGTGCTGGCGCAGGCCAACGGCGTGGTGGACGAGAATTACTGGCTGGCGGCCTATCTTGGCGGGCGGATCGATCCGCAATCCGGCTGGGCCACCAATGCCTACGCGCAATGGCTGAAGAGCGATGACCTGTTGTTGACCGACATCACCAGCGTGGGCGCATCGGCCAGCTACTACCGCCTGCTCACCGCCCGCTTGCGCGCGACCGCCGCAGTGGGCATCGATGGCTCGCTGCAGCCCGCGCCGCTGGACGATGTCTGGACGGCATCGGCGCTGGTCGGCATGCGTTACAGCTTCTGATCGCCCAAGGAGACAAAGACGATGTTCGATGATTTCTACGGGCTGACCTCAAGGCCGTTCCAGCTCACCCCCGATCCGGCGTTCTATTTCGAGAGCCTGACGCATCGCAAGGCGCTGTCCTACTTGGGCTATGGCCTGGCGCAGGGTGAGGGCTTCGTGGTGATCACCGGCGAAGTGGGCGCGGGCAAGTCCACGCTGGTGGCGCACCTGATGGCGACGATCGACCCGGAGCGGCTGACCGCCGCGCACATCGTCACAAGCGCGCTGGACGGTGAGGAGATCGTCCACGTCATCGCCCACGCCTTCGGGCTGGAAGTGGAAGGGCATGACAAGGCCAGCGCGCTGGGCATGATCGAGCAGTTCCTGCAGGACGAGGCCCGCGCGGGCCGCCGCTGCCTGCTGATCGTGGACGAATCGCAGAACCTTGAGATCGGCGCGCTGGAAGAGCTGCGGATGCTCTCCAACTTCCAGCTGGGCTCTCACCCGCTGTTGCAGACCCTGCTGCTGGGCCAGCCGGAGTTTCGCGGCCTGCTGCTGGACAGCCCCGAGCTGGAGCAGTTGCGCCAGCGCGTGATCGCCACTCACCATCTGGAGGCGATGCAGCCGGACGAAGTTCAGCCTTATATCGAGCATCGCATGACGCGGTCGGGCTGGACCGGCAAGCCCAGCTTCGATGAGCGCCTGTTCGTGGAACTGCATTCCGCCACCGCCGGCATTCCCCGCCGTATAAACCAGGTGCTCAATCGCCTGCTGCTGCTGGGCGCGGTGGAACAGCGCCAGCACATCGACGTCGCCATGCTGGCCCAGGTGCTGGGCGATCTGAACGAGGACGGCACGATCACGCTGGTTTCACCCCAGCCTGCGCGCATAGAGCCGGCGGGCGTTACGGGTACGGCCTTCGCCCCGGCATCCACCGCGCAGGAGCATGAAAGCGCCATCGCCGCCGCCACGGCCGCGTTCGAGGCGGCCATTGCCGAGCGTGACGCCCAGATCCAGGAATTGCAGCACGCCGTGGTCGAACTGGCCAACACGGTCGAGGAGCGCGAGGAAAGCCGCCAGGCCGCCCATGCCGAGCTGCTCACCGCGATCGACCAGCAGATCGAGGCGCTCAACGCCCGCTTGTCCGAGCAGGACCGCACGATCCGCCACACGCTGACGATGATCATCGAGTGGATCGAAAGCGGCGATGCCGGCCGCGCCGCTGCCTGAGCATCCGGGAGCTAGACCGATGTCATCGCGTGCCCCAGCGGGTGGTCCAGTGGGTGGTGCAGTCATCAACGGCCTGTCGGTCGATGTCGAGGACTGGTTTCAGGTCGGCGCGTTCGAGACGGTGATCAAGCGTGAGGACTGGGAAGGCCTGAAGAGCCGGGTCGAGCACAATTGCGACGCTATCCTGGCGCTGTTCGACGATGCGGGCGTCAAAGGCACGTTCTTCACGCTGGGCTGGGTGGCGCAGCGCCATCCCGCGCTGATCCGCCGCATCGTGGCGCAGGGTCATGAGATCGCCAGCCACGGCTGGGATCACCAGCGCGTGTTCCGCATGGACCGCGCCACGTTCGGGCAGGACTTGGCGGTCAGCCGCCGCGCGATCGAGGATGCGGCGGGCGAGGCGGTGACCGGCTATCGCGCGCCCAGCTTCTCGATCGACGCCCGCACCCCTTGGGCGCATGAGGAACTGGCGGCGCAAGGCTATGCCTATTCCTCCAGCGTCGCGCCGATCGCGCACGATCACTACGGCTGGCGCGAAGCGCCGCGCTTCGCTTTCCACCCGGTTGCCGGGCACGATTTCGTGGAGATTCCGGTGACGACCGCCATGCTTGCCGGGCGGCGCCTGGCGGCGGGCGGCGGTGGCTTCTTCCGCGTGCTGCCCTATGCGTTCTCGCGCTGGGCGATCCGGCAAGTGAACGGCGAAGGGCGACCCGCCGTGTTCTATTTCCACCCTTGGGAAATCGATCCCGATCAGCCCCGTGTTGAGAATGCCCCGATGCGCTCGCGCCTGCGCCATTATACCAACCTTGATGTCATGGCCGCCAAGCTGCGCCATCTGGTCGGCGATTTCGCGTGGGGCCGCATGGATGCGATCGCGGTGCGCGAGGCGTCACACGCGGTGGCGCTGGCGGCATGAACGCCCCCTTCGCGCCTGTCCGGACCACAGTGCGGCTGGCGGACCTGCGCGATCCCGACGAACGCGGCGCGATCGAACGCTATGTGGCCGGTCATCCGCAAGGCACGCCGTTTCACCTGCCCGCCTGGATCGCGGCGGTGGAGCGGGGCACCGGCAACAAGGCGCTGGTACTGTTGGCAGAGCGAGGTGCAGGCGCGATCATCGGCCTGCTCCCCTTGAACGAAATTCACTCGCCGATCTTCGGTCGCCTACTCGCTTCCACCGGTTTTGCCGTCGACGGCGGCCTGCTCCTTTCGGACGGCGAGGACGGCACCGCGCTTCTGGCTGCGGCGGAGAGCCTGGCGCAAAGCCATTCCTGCCCCACCATCGAGCTGCGCGGTGGGCCTGTCAGCGATGCGCGGCAGGGCTGGGCGCTGCGCACGCAATCGCACTGTGGCTTCGTCCGCCCGCTTGCCACCGATGACGATGTGCAGTTGACCGCCATCCCGCGCAAGCAACGCGCCGAAGTGCGCAAGAGCCTTGCCAATGATTTCGCCGTGACAGTGGGCACGGCACCTGAAGATCGCGCTGCGCACTACGCCGTCTATGCCGAGAGCGTGCGCAACCTGGGCACCCCGGTGTTTCCCCGCGCGCTGTTCGAAGCGGTGCTGGATGGCTTTGGCGATGCGGTGGACATCCTGACCGTGCGCCATGAAGGGCGGCCCGTCGCCAGTGTGCTCTCGCTTTACTGGCGCGGCGCGGTGATGCCCTATTGGGGCGGCGGCACCTGGGACGCGCGACGCCTGCGCGCCAACGATCGGATGTATTACGAGCTGATGCTCCACGCGCGGCGGCGCGGGTGCGACCGGTTCGACTTCGGACGCTCCAAGACCAACAGCGGCGCTTATCACTTCAAGCGCAACTGGGGGTTCGAGCCCGAGCCGCTGAGCTATGCGGTGTGGACCGCGCCCGGCAGTGACACGCGCGATGCCGATCCCACCAGCGCCAAGCACCGGGCACAGATTGCGCTGTGGCAAAAGCTGCCGCTGCCTGTCGCCAACCGGCTGGGGCCATGGATCGCGCGGGGATTGGGCTGAGTGTCCGAAATCCTGTTCATCGCGCACCGCATCCCGTTTCCACCGGATCGCGGCGACAAGATCCGCTCGCACCACGTCTTGAAGCATCTGGCGGCGCGCGCGCCGGTCCACGTCGCCACGTTCGCCGATGATGCGCTGGACTTCGCCGCCGAGCCGGAACTGGCGGCGATGGCGGCAAGCCACTGCCTGGTGCGCCGCTCTAAGCCGCTGCCGCTGGCCGCCGCCGAGGCGATGGTGACCGGCCAGCCTATCAGCCTGACGGCGTTTCGTTCAGGCACGCTGGCACGTTATGTCTGCAAGATATTGGCGACGCGCCCGATCTCCACGATCTACGTCTTCTCGGGCCAGATGGGGCAGTATGTGCCGGAGAATTTCCGGGGCCGTCTCATCGCCGATTTCGTCGATGTGGATTCGGCCAAGTTTCAGGCTTACGCTGCGCGCGATGGCGGGGTGAAGGGCTGGGCTCAGCAGCGCGAGGCGCGGCTGTTGCAGGCGGAAGAAGGGCGTTTTGCCGCCCAGGCTGACACCAACCTGCTGATCAGCGACGCGGAAGCCGCGCTGTTTCGCGCTCGATTGCCTGCGCCTTATCCTCCCGCCGCCGGGGTGGACGTGCGCACCTTGGGCAACGGCATCGATAGCGATACTTTCGATCCCGCCCGGGTCGAAGCCGAACCGCAGCTGGCCCGGTTCACCGGCCCGCGCCTGATCTTCACCGGGCAGATGGACTATGCGCCCAACATCGATGCCTGCCTGCGCGCGGCGCAGCGGCTGCTCCCGCGCATCCGGGCGGTGCATCCAGACGCAAGCTTGCACATCGTCGGCCGCAATCCCGCGCCCGCGCTGACGGCCTTGTCCGGTCGGCACGGCGTCCATGTCTGGGGCCGCGTCCCCGATGTCCGCCCGTGGCTCGCCGGTTGCGACCTGGCGCTGGTGCCGCTGGAGATCGCGCGCGGCGTGCAGAACAAGGTGCTGGAGGCGATGGCCATGGCGCTGCCGGTGGTGCTTTCGCCAGAAGCTGCGACCGGCATCCCGGCGCAAGACGGCACCGAATGGCTGCAAGGCGCAGATGATGACGCGCTAGTCGCGGCTTGCCTGAAGCTGCTGGAAAACCGCAATGCCGCTGCCGCCATGGGCGAAGCCGCTCGCCGGTTCGTCGTGGAAAAGGCCAGCTGGCCTGCTGCGCTCGCCCCGCTCGATTCGTTGCTGGGCGTGGCAGCGGGAAACGCACGCGATGCGGCCTGAAGCCTTGCCGGCCCCGCCGCGCGCCTGGCAGGCCCTGTCTCCCGCGTGGCGCACCGCCGTGCTGCGCTTGGCCCTGGCCACGCTGTCCCTGATGATCCTTTTCGCCGCCGATTGCGCGGCGATGGTGCGGCAGTGGTGGGATATCTCCACTTACAACCACATCCTGCTGGTGCCGGCGATCATCGGCTGGCTGGTTTGGCAGCGGCGTGTGGAAATCGCCAAGCTGGAGCCGGCGCTATGGTGGCCGGGGCTGATCCCTTTCGCGGGGGCGGCGCTGATCTGGCTGTCGGGTGCGATCTCCGGCTTAGACCTGACGCGCCAAGCGGGCGTCGTCGCGCTCGGCGCGTCGCTGGTGCCGCTGCTGATGGGGCCGCGCGTCACCGCCGGGCTGCTGTTTCCTTTGTTCTACATGGTGTTCCTGATCCCGTGCGGAGAGGAACTGGTGACACTGCTGCAGACCATAACCGCGCATATCACCATCGCACTGGTTCACCTGAGCGGCATTCCGGCGCAGGTTGACGGCGTGTTCATCACCACGCCTGCCGGACTGTTCGAAGTGGCGGAGGCTTGCTCGGGCGTGAAGTTCCTGATCGCGATGATCGCGTTCGGCACGCTGATGGCGAACGTCTGCTTCGTCAGCAATCGGAGGCGCGCGGCGCTGATGGTGGCCTGCGTGGTCGTGCCGATTATCGCCAACGGCATCCGCGCCTGGGGCACGATCTTCGCCGCCCAGTTCGTCGGAGCAGCCGCCGCTGCCGGGTTCGACCATATCGTCTATGGCTGGGTGTTCTTCGCGGTCGTGATCGGCGTGATCGTTGCGGTTTCGTGGCGCTTCTTCGACCGGCCAGTCGACGATCCGATGATCGACGCCGCCGCGATTGAGGCAACACCGTGGCTGACCCGGCTGAGCGCGCTGCGCACCGGCCCCTGGGTGATCGTCCTCGCTGTGGCGATCCTGGCCGCCGTGCAGGGCTGGGCTCACGCGGCGGACCGGTTGGCCGCGCCGCTGCCGCCCGCCATCGATCTTCCCGCCGTTCCGGGCTGGACCCGGGTCGATTATGAGCCCCTCATCTGGTGGCAGCCGCGCGCGGGCGGGGCCGATCACCGCCTCCTCGGCTCTTATGCCGACGCATCGGGCCGGCGGGTCGACGTGTTCGTCGCGCTTTACGCCAGCCAGCGCGACGGGGCGGAAGCGGGCGGCTATGGCCAGGGCGCGCTGATGCCGCAAAGCGACTGGTCCTGGCAGGCCAGCGCCGCGCCCATCGCCGGCGGCCATGGCGAGCGTCTGCTGGGCGCGGGCCGTGTCGCGCGAGAGGCGCAGACCTGGTATCGCAGCGGTGATCTGCTGTCGGGCAGCAACGCCCGCCTCAAGCTCGCCACGATGCGCGATCGCATGACGCTGCAGGCCCGGCCCACCATGGTGCTGATCCTGTCCGCCGAAGACCGCCCCGCGCAATCTGCCGCCGGTGCGATCCGCGCCTTCGTATCCGCTGCCGGTCCGCTGGGTCCATGGATGGATCGGCTCGGCGGCATGAACCAGGGGCGCTGACGGCCATGTGCGGTATTGCCGGTCTTTTCCATCTGAACGACGCCCGCCCGATGGACCCGGCGCGGCTGGAGCGGATGTGCGACGCCATCGCCCATCGCGGTCCGGACGGGCAGGGCGTCTGGACCGCGCCGGGTGTCGCGCTGGGCCATCGCCGCCTCTCGATCATCGACGTCGCAGGGTCGCCGCAGCCGATGGCTTCGGCCGATGGCCGAGCGATGCTCGTTTTCAACGGCGAGATCTACAATTTCCGCGAGCTGCGGGAAGAACTGCGCGCGTCCGGGGCGCGGTTCCGCACCGACGGCGATAGCGAAGTGATCCTGGCCGCCTGGGAGAAGTGGGGGCCGGATTGCCTATCGCGGCTGCACGGCATGTTCGCCTTCGCGATCTACGATCTGGAAGCGCGCACCCTGTTCCTCGCGCGCGATCGGCTGGGCGTGAAGCCCTTGTTCCTGGCGACGCTGAGCGATGGCACGCTGGCGTTCGCTTCTGAACTGAAGGCGCTGCTGGCCCATCCGCTGCTGGACCGAACCATCGATCCGCTGGCGGTGGAGGACTACCTCGCCTGGGGCTACGTGCCCGATACCCGCTCGATGCTGAAAGGCGTGAGCAAGCTGGCCGCCGGGCATTCGCTGCTGGTCGAACGCGGCAAGCCGATGCCCGCCGCGCGCCAGTGGTGGGATATCTCCTTTGCCGAACGCCGCAAGGGCAAAGAGCAGGATCTGGAGGCGGAACTGCTGCACCTGCTGCGCCAGGCGGTGACTTCGCGCATGGTGGCGGACGTGCCGCTGGGCGCATTCCTGTCGGGCGGGGTGGACAGCTCCAGCGTCGTCGCGCTGATGGCCGAGGCGAGCGGCCAGCCGGTCAAGACATGCTCGATCGGCTTCGACGTAGCCGCGCTGGACGAAAGCGCCTACGCTCGCCGTATCGCCGAACAATTCCGCACCGATCACCGGGCGCGGCTGGTTTCGCCCGATGATTTCCAGGCGGTCGATGCCCTGGCCGCCATGTTCGACGAACCTTTCGCCGATGCCTCCGCTTTGCCGACATGGCGCGTGTGCCAATTGGCGCGCGAAACGGTGACTGTGGCACTGTCCGGCGATGGCGCGGACGAGGCGTTTGCCGGATATCGCCGCCATTTGTTCCAGCATGGCGAGGACCGCCTGCGCGCGTTCTTGCCGGCGGCCTTGCGCGGCCCCGTGTTCGGCGCCCTGGGTGCGATCTACCCCAAGGCGGACTGGGCGCCGCGCCCGTTACGGGCCAAGACGACGCTGCTCTCGCTGGCGGGGGATAGCGCAGAGGGCTACGCGCGCGCCATCGGCGTGACGCCGCCCGAGCACCGCGCCAGGCTCTACTCGCCCGACTTCCAGCGGTTGCGCGGTGATTATCGCGCCGAATGGCTGATGCTGGAGACGATGCGCAACGCTCCCGCGCGTTCCGGGCTGGATCAGGCGCAATATGCCGACCTGAAGATATGGCTGCCGGGCGATATCCTGACCAAGGTCGATCGCACCAGCATGGCCGTGGGCCTGGAGGCGCGCGAGCCGCTGCTCGATCACCGCCTGCTGGAATTCGCCGCGACCCTGCCGGAAAACCTGCGCATACGAGGCCAGCAGGGCAAGTGGCTGATGAAGCACGCGATGCGTGGCCACCTGCCCGAAGACATCCTGTTCCGCCAGAAGCAGGGCTTCGTCACGCCGATCGAATCGTGGTTTCGCGGGCCGCTCGCGGGTGCGGCGCACGATATCGCCGATAGCACGACCCTAGGCCAGACGGGCTGGTTTGATGCCGGAAGGGTTCGCGCGCTTGCACAAGATCATGTCGCGGGACGTGCCAACAACGCACGGATATTATGGCAATTGCTGATGCTGGACCGGTCTCTGAGCCGTCTTTCGCAGGCGCCGGCAACGAAGGTTTAACCCTCGCATCGCCCGTGTGCCGCCACCTCCGGCGGCTGAGACCGGCACCATTAACTAAACGCTATCTTAGGACATTGGCCCTAGGACGGCTGAGGTAGCCTCAGCGCAGAGCGTCATGACGATAACTGGTCGCCTTACATCTTGTCCGACAACGAACGGACCCCGGAGCTCTGCTCCTGGTGCGGACGTGTGCACTCGGGCCACCTGTCGGCCACAGCCAGTCAGGCGGGGTGCATGACCTCTCCCATCGTGAAAATGCAGGAAATCTGGCAGAACCGCCGCTGGCGCATCGCGCTCTCGGCGTTGCTGCTGGGCGTCTTCTTCGGCACGATCGGCCGCGCCTTGCCGCTGGAAGACATCTTCATCGTGGCCCGCACCAAGCTGCGGTATGAAAAAGCCGATGGGTCAATCGTCATCGTCAAGATCGACGACAAGACACTGGGCGAAATTCACGACAACGACGTGAACCCGGGCCTGGATGCCAAGGTCGTCGAAAACCTGATGAAGGCTGGCGCGAAAGAGGTCTTCTTCGACCGGACATACCCATTCTCGGCGCAGACGCGTGGCTCCGCCGACCTGAGCGGTACGCTCAAACGCTATCCCGAGCGGGTTTATTTTGGTGTAGCGCGGAAGCTGTCATCGCAGGGCGGCAGCTCGCTCAACATGATCCCGGATCGCGCGTTCCTGCAATCGTCGCGGCTGGTATCCCTAGCAGTTCTCGCGCAGACGCTGAACATGGCATACAGCTTTCCGTATTCGTCGGACAGCGTGGTCGGCAAATTGCCTTCGCTAGCGGCCGCGATGGCGGGGCTGGGTGAGATAAGGGAGGGCTTTTTCCGACCCGATTTCGCAATCGATTACAAGACGATACCGTCGATCAGCTACTACGACGTCCTGGAAGGCAAGTTCGATCCACGTCAGGTCGCCGGCCGCAAGATGGTCGTGGGTTGGACCGCCTCGACAACGGAATACAAGCCCCTGCCGCTCGGCGGATTTGTACCCGCTGTGTACTTCCACGTGATCGCCGCGCATACGTTGCAGCGAGGAGCCGCGCTCCCGCTCGGTTGGCTTCCCGCGTTCCTGGTCGTCGCGCTGCTGATCGTGACCGGGGTGGGCCGCGGCCGTTCGATCGCGCCGTTGCGCTTGGCCGGCCTGGGTATCGTCCTGCTGATCCTGCCCGTCGTTCTGGACAGGTTCGGTGTGGAGCTCGAAGTCGTTCCAGCCGCGATCATGGCAATCTACGCGACTTGGCGGGCCCGGACTCTCGACAAGTTCCGCGATGTCAGCGAAACAAACGCCGCGTCCGGCCTGCCCAGCTTTCAAGCGCTTCGCGGTCAGGATGGAACGTCGTCAGGCTTGCTGGTCGCCCTCAAGATTCGCAACTATGCCGGGATAGTCCGTAGCTTCGAGGGGCGGATCGAAGGCGATCTGGCAGGCGAAATCCAGCGCCGCATTCGGATCAGTGAGCCCGATGTAATCGTCTATCACGAAGGCGGCATGTTTGCCTGGCTTTCGAACCTGACGGACATCGTCGAACTGTTCGAAAACCTCGAGGGGCTTCATCGCATCGTCCAGAACGGCATCGTCATCGGCGAAACCGAGGTCGACGTCGGCTTCAACTGCGGCGTCGACTCAAATCGCGGCAATGGCTTGGGCAATCGCCTGGCAAACGCAATTCAGTCAGCGGAAGAAGCGGTCCGTTCGGACGAGCTGGTCTGCCATCACGACGATGCCGGTGGCGAAGTGCATTGGGAAATCTCCCTCCTCACCTCGCTCGACCGCGCAATCGATAATGGCGAGGTCTGGGTGGCCTTCCAGCCCAAGCTCGATCTGGCGACGAATCGAATCATCGGAGCCGAGGCGCTGGCGCGTTGGTCGCATCCAGAGCGGGGACCGATAAGCCCAGAGAAGTTCATCGGCATTGCCGAGGAATATCACCGGATCGAGCGGATCACCCGCTTCGTGCTCGACAAGGCTGTGCGAGCGGCTGCCACCCTGGTCCGCGACGGTCATGACTTCTCGGTGTCGGTCAACATCTCCGCGCAGCTGCTACGTAACCCGCGTCTGCCCAGGATGATCGCCGAGACCTTGGCCGCTCATGATCTGCCGGCACGGCATCTGACGCTGGAGATCACCGAGACCGATCGACTCGATCGCTCGGCTAAAACCTTGCAGATGATGGAAGAATTGGTTGCTGCGGGCCTGCGCTTATCGATTGACGACTTTGGTACCGGCAACGCTACGATCGATTACTTGCGCTACCTGCCCGCAGCGGAGGTGAAAATCGACAAGGTGTTCATCCGCGATGTGGACACGAATACTGGCGATCATTTGCTGGTGCAGTCGATCATTGAGATGGCGCACTCGCTTGGTCGTGAAGTTGTCGCTGAAGGCGTTGAAACCGCAGTGGCCATGGCCGTGCTGAAAAGCCTGCAATGCGATCAAGTTCAGGGGTACTACGTAGGCAGACCTGTGCCATTTCGAGATTTTGTCACGCAACTGCAGGACACGCGCACCCGGTCTTCTGGTTAATTAAACGTTGCTGCCACTTTAAGGTTTTGGTAACCCTATGCCCATCGCAGAAAACTGCGAGTGGCAAACCATGGGGTCTGAAACATGTTCTGGGGCTGGCAGAACTTCTGATCTAGTTCTTCGATATCGGCGAGTTGTTGCGCTGTACGTCGAAGAGCTAGGAAAAACATCGGCGATCCCAACAACTAAAGGATCGTAGCTATTTCTGACACTTAACTGTGTCGGGTGGGCGTCGCGGGCGTAAGCTCGAGGCGCCTTCAATGTTTTTGGATAGCGCAATAGTCGGCATACGCAGCTCATCGTGGTTCTACCCACGATTTGTCTCAGCTATGTGGATCAAATGGTGCGAATCAGTCTTCGCCGTGGCCGAGCGCCAGATACTCGGCACTCTGCATTTCATTAAGCCGGCTTACCGTTCGCTCAAATTCGAAGCGGCCGTTGCCCGCCTGGTAAAGGTCTTCCGGCTCGGCATCGGCGGCGGCGATCAGCTTCACCTTATTTTCGTACAAAGCGTCGATCAGCGTCACGAAGCGCGCGGCCTCGTTGCGCATGTCGGGGCCCATCTTGGGAATGCCGACGATGATCACCGTGTGGTACGTGCGGGCAATCGCCAGGTAGTCGGCGGCCCCGCGCGGTTCACCACATAGGCGCTTGAAGCTGAAAACGCCCACGCCCTTCAAACTTTTGGGAACGTGCAGCTTTCGTCCACCGCCCAGATCGAGATCGGTGGACGGCACATGGTCGGCATCTTCGGGCGGGTAGTCGGTCAGGCGATAGAACGCTTCGCGCGTCTGTTCGGTCGCCGGATCGCCAAGGGGGGTGTGCCAGGTGTCCATGCCGCCCAATCGCTGCAGCCGATAGTCGGTCGGCCCATCCAGCGTCATGACATCGAGATCGCCCTCGATCAGCGCTATGAACGGCAGGAAGTGCTCGCGATTGAGCCCGTCTTTATAGAGCTGCGATGGCGCGCGGTTCGAGGTGGTGACGATCGTCACCTGCTCGTCGCGGATCAGGGCGGTGAACAGCCTGCTCATGATCATCGCATCGGCGGAGTTGTTCACCACCATCTCGTCAAAGGCGAGGCAGCGCAGGTTGCGGCCGATCGTAGCGGCGACGGGGAGGATGGGGTCGCCCGCTTCCTTCTTGCGCTCTTCGCGCAGCAGCGCGTGTACTTCCAGCATGAAGGCATGGAAGTGGACGCGGCGTTTTTCGGTGATGGCCAGCGTCTGGTGGAACAAGTCCATCAGCATCGACTTGCCCCGGCCGACGCCGCCCCACATGTACACGCCGCGCGGCGAGTGCGCCTTGCGCCGCATCAGCCGCCCGATCAACCCGATCGCGGCATCGCCTTTTTCCAGTTCGCGCTGCAATTGTTCCAGGCGCTCGGCGGCGGCGGCCTGGTCCGGGTCCACCCGCAGTTCACCCGTCGCGACCAGCGCCTCGTATCGATCGAGGACCCCGGTCATTTCCGAGGCAGCTTGCGCACGGTGCCCATGAAGCTGGCGGTCGTGGCGCCGTCCTGTTCCACGGTGCCACGCAGGAACACCAGCCGGCCGGTCTCCTTCATCACCTCGCACACGGCATCGACCGGCATGCCTATCCGCGCGGCGCCGATGAATTGCGTGTTCACATCAAGGGTGACTGCACTGGCCGCATCGGCATTCAGGAGGAAATGAACAGCGGCGAAAAAGCTGATGTCGATCAGTGAGAGCGTGACCCCGCCATGGAGATTGCCATGAGCGTTTCCGTGATGCCGCGCCGTCTCCAGCATACGGACGCGTACCGTCCGATCGCTTTCCGTCCGGGCGATCAACTGACCCATGACGGCCCCGTTGAATAGCTCCGGGTCGGTGATCGACCAGGTCAGCCAGCCTGGATGATCCGGCACGGGATCGCAAATGAAGCCCTGGTAATCGCTCATCGTCCGTTGGTCTTTCGCCTTGGCCGGTCGCGAACCGGGCTCAAGATCAGACCTGGCGTTCCGCCTGCATCTTTTTGATCTCGGCGATGGCGCGCGCAGGGCTGAGACCCTTGGGGCACACGTTGGCGCAATTCATGATCGTGTGGCAGCGATAGAGGCGGAAGGGATCTTCCAGCTCGTCCAGACGCTCACCCGTCATTTCATCGCGGCTGTCGGCCAGCCAGCGATAGGCCTGCAACAGGATCGCCGGGCCGAGGAACTTGTCCGAATTCCACCAGTAGCTGGGGCATGATGTGGAGCAGCAGGCACACAGGATGCACTCATAGAGGCCGTCCAGCTTCTCACGCTGTTCCGGGCTCTGCAGCCGCTCCTTGCCCGAAGGCGTGGTGGAAACGGTCTGCAGCCAGGGACGGATCGAGGCGTACTGCGCGTAGAAGTGCGTGAAATCAGGAACAAGGTCCTTGATGACTTCCATGTGCGGCAGCGGCGTGATGCGCACTTCACCCTTGAGGTCTTCGATCGCGGTGGTGCAGGCCAGGCCATTGCGGCCGTTCATGTTCATCGCGCACGAACCGCAGATACCTTCACGGCAAGAACGACGGAAAGTGAGCGTTGGGTCCTGCTCGCTCTTCATCTTGATGAGCGCGTCCAGAACCATCGGGCCGCAGTTATCGAGGTCGATCTCGAACGTATCGTACCGGGGGTTTTCGCCGCTATCGGGATCATAGCGATAGACGGTGAATTTCTTGACCTTCGTCGCACCCTCAGCCTTGTGGACGTTGCCACGCTTCTTGATCTTGCTGTTGGCCGGGAGGGTGAACTGCGCCATCGACGTTTCCTGTGATCTTGCAATGCGGCATTCACCGCGATTGTCCCTCCATCTAGCGAAAGTTCGGGCGGGGGCAAGGGTAGAGATGGTGCATGTTCTGCAAGGGCAATTGCATCGCGTCGGTAATGGATACCCGCCCGGCATGAGCTTACGGGCACTTCTCTGCCGAAGCGGGCTCGGTTAGCGCATCCATATGACCAAGAAGACGGCCTGTGTGTTCGGAGCCAGCGGTGGGATCGGCGCGGCGCTGGTGGCGCAACTTGCGGCGCGAGACGATATCGCGATCGTCCACGCTGGCGCGCGCCGGCAGGTGGATGGCGGCGCGAAGGTGCGACCGTTCCGCTTCGACTTGCTGGACGAGGCCTCTATACAGGACGCGGCGCAGGGCATGGCGGACAACCCGCCGGACCTGGTGATCGTGGCCACCGGCGTCCTGGCGTTCGAGGGCGGGGCAGGGCCGGAAAAGTCCCTGAAAGCGATCGATCCTGCGGCCATGGCGCAGATGTTGGCGGTCAACACCATTGGTCCCGCAGTGATCGCCAAGCACATGCTGCCGTTGCTGCCGCGCGATCACCGGGGTGTGTTCGCGGCGCTGTCGGCGCGCGTCGGATCGATCGGCGACAACCGCCTGGGCGGGTGGCACAGCTACCGGGCATCGAAGGCGGCGCTCAACATGCTGCTGCGAAATTTCGCCATAGAGCTGCGGCGCACGCACAAGGAGGCGATCGTGGTCGGCCTGCACCCCGGCACCGTGGACACCGCGCTCTCGCATCCTTTTCAGCGCAACGTGCCAGAGGGACAACTGACCACGCCGCAACAGGCGGCCACCAACCTGCTGTCGGTGATCGACGGCCTGACGGCGGCGCAGAGCGGCGACGTGTTCGCCTGGGATGGTGAGCCGATTCCTTTCTGACGCTGATGCCGCCGGTGGGAGCCGGATCGTCTATCCTGAGTTCACATTCGCACACCGATACACCGGCCATGCCGTGTACGAGGAGGCGAATGGCACCGCAGAACGACCACCAGCGTGAGCATTTCTGGGACGGCCTGCGCGCGTTCCTGATGCTGCTAGGTATCCCTTATCACGTGGCGCTGTCCTACCAGCCGGGTCAGGACTTCATCGTGCACTCGGGCGAGGGTGTGGCCGGATTTCCCGAATTTGCCGAGGTGATCCACTTGTTCCGGATGCCGGCTTTCTTCGTGATCGCGGGCTACTTCGCCTTGCTGCTGCTGGCGCGGCGAGAGCCGACGGCATGGCTGAAGGGCCGCTATATCAGGCTCGGAGTGCCGTTCCTGACCTGCCTGGTCACGCTGATTCCGCTGATGAATCTGGCGTGCGAGCTTTCGAACCTGCCGTGGCCGGAGGCGCTGCGCTCATGGCGGGAAAACTCGCTGACCTCGGGCGGGTATTGGGTGCGGCACTTGTGGTTCATCGTGATCCTGCTCTACTTTTCGACCGCCAGCGCTCTGCTGGCACGACGCTTCCCCTGGGTGCGCCACGGCCTGGTCCCACCCCGCTGGGACGCGGCCTGCGCTCGGCGATTCCTGCTGACATTGACGCTGCTGGGCGTGCTGGTCGGCGCCTGGGAAGCGCTGGCGGTGGAGGCGTTCTACAAGGCGGGCCTGGCGACGATGCTGCCCCAGCAGATCCTGCGGCTGGACGAGGTGATCATGTTCGCGCCGTGGTTCTTGCTGGGGTGCCTGCTAGTCCGCGCGCCGATGATGCGGGAGCGAATGCAGCGGTTCTCGTGGCCGATCGCCCTAACTGGGCTTGGGACGACGACGCTTTGGCTGATGGTCCATAAGGACGTCATGCCCATGACCGAACGGTTCATCGGCACGATGGCGGCGCTGGCGATCACGCAGGCGCTGATCGCGGTGGCATCGACGCTGCTCAATCGGCCGATGCCCGCGGTTAGGCGGCTGACCGACGCGTCTTTCGTGATCTACCTGTTTCACTTGCCGCTGATCGCGGTGCTGGTGTGGCTGGCGCAGCCGCTGCCGGTGCCGGCGCTGCTGAAGGCGCTGGGAATCACGGCGATGTCGTTCGGGCTGTCTTATGGGGTATGGTTCGCCACTGCCCGCGTGCGTTCCATGGCGCTTTTGTTTGACGGTATCGTGCTCAAGCCCGGCCAGCCGCAGCCCGCATAAAAAAACACCCCCCGGCGTGAGCCAGGGGGTGCGTTCAGTCCGTAGTGCTCAAGGCGGTGTCAGGCGCCGAACGTGCGCTGCCACCACCCGCGGCGTGGCTTGCCGTCCGGACCGTCGATATCACCCGAAGCCGCGTCGTCGGCGTCGGCCTGCTGAGGCTCGGCGGGCTTGGGCGAGGCAGCCTCGGCGGCGACCTCCACCGGTGCGGCGGCAGCGACAGCAGCCTTGGTGCGGCGCGTGCGCTTGGGCTTGGCCGGAGCTTCAACCTCGGCTTCGGCAGCCGGGGCGTCCTTCGCGGCTTGCGCAGCAGCGGCTTCAGCTTCGATGTCAGCCTTCTTGCGACGCGTGCGCTTGGGCTTGGCAGGCGCTTCGGCCTCGGCCTCGGCAGGCGCGGCCGGAGCTTCCTTCGCAGCTTGCGCAGCAGCGGCCTCAGCCTCGATGTCGGCCTTCTTGCGACGGGTGCGCTTGGGCTTGGCCGGGGGAGCTTCCGCCTCGGCCTCCACAGGCGCTTCCACCGCTACCGGCGCTTCCTCGACAGCGGCAGGAGCCTCGGCAGCTTCCGGCTCGGCCGAAGCCTCGCCATTGGCGGCTTCTTGCGTCTCGCCTTCGTCACCGGCGCGATCGCGACCGCCACGACGGCGACGACCACCACGGCGGCGGCGCTTGCGCGGACCATCACCGTCCTCGGACGCTTCGGCATCGGTCGCGGCGACGGCGGCATCCGCAGCTTCGGCGCTTTCGCTCGCTTCGGTGCTTTCGCCTTCCTCGGCGTCCGCATCATCCGAACCGGCTTCGGCTTCACCCTCGGCGCTTTCGTCACCCCGGTCACGATTGCGGCCACGGCGACGCTTGCGGCGCTTGCGGCGGCCACCATCGTCACCTTCGCCGCGCGGCTCGCGTTCCTGCTCCTCGGCGGCTTCTTCCTCTTCCTCCTCCTCGATCGGATAGTCGTCCTCGACATCCTCGGCGATCGGATCGAAGCGCGGCACAAACTCGTTGCGCGGGCCAGACGAGATCACGCGCATTTTCGCGCCTTCGTTCTCGCCTTCGGGGATCACTTCGACAGACACGCCATAGCGATGCTCAATGTCGCCCAGATCGGCGCGCTTGGCGTTGAGGAGGTAGATCGCCGCCTCGCTGCTGGCGAACAGCGAGATCACGATGCCGCGGCCCTTCGCCGCTTCGTCCTCGATCAGGCGCAATGCCGAGAGACCGGCGGAGCTGGCGGTGCGGACCAGGCCGGTGCCGTCGCAGTGCGGGCAGCCGCGCGTGGTAGCTTCCAGAACGCCGGTGCGCAGGCGCTGGCGGCTCATTTCCATCAAGCCGAAGCTGGAGATGCGGCCCACCTGAATGCGCGCGCGATCGTTGCGCAGCGCGTCCTTCATCGCCTTTTCGACCTTACGGACGTTGGAGCCATACTCCATGTCGATGAAGTCGATCACGACCAGGCCGGCCATGTCGCGCAAGCGCAACTGGCGGGCGATCTCATGCGCGGCTTCGAGGTTGGTGTTCACCGCCGTCGCCTCGATGCCGTACTCCTTGGTGGAGCGGCCCGAGTTGATGTCGATCGAAACCAGCGCCTCGGTCGGGTTGATGACAATGTAGCCACCCGAGCGCAGCTGTACGACCGGATCGTACATCGCGGTCAGCTGATCCTCGGCACCATAGCGTTGGAACAAGGGAACCGGGTCGGAGTAAGGCTTCACCTTGCGCCCGTGCGTGGGCATCAGCAGCTTCATGAAGTCCTTGGCGGCGCGATAGCCGTCCTCACCCTCGACCACGATCTCTTCGATATCGCGGTTGTAGATGTCGCGGATGGCGCGCTTGATCAGATCGCTGTCCGAATGGATCAGCGCCGGGGCGCTGGACCGCATCGTCGTTTCGCGAAGCTCGTCCCACAAGCGGGCGAGGTAATCGAAGTCACGCTTGATCTCGGTCTTGGTGCGCTGCAGGCCGGCGGTGCGCACGATGCAGCCCATGGAGCGGGGCAGGTCCAACTCGGCGATGATCGACTTCAGGCGCTTGCGATCGCTGGACGAGCTGATCTTGCGGCTGATACCGCCGCCGTGGCTGGAATTGGGCATCAGCACGCAGTAGCGACCGGCCAGGCTGAGGTAGGTGGTCAGCGCCGCGCCCTTGTTGCCGCGCTCTTCCTTGACGACCTGCACCAACAGCACCTGGCGGCGCTGGATCACGTCCTGGATCTTGTAGCGGCGGCGCAGCGCCATGCGCTTGGCGCGCAGCTCGTCCGCTTCCTTGGAGCGGCCACCGCCGCCGTTGCGGCCCTGGCCCTGGCGACGGCCCCGGCCGCGACGGTGCGAGCGCTCGTCAGACGAGCCTTCCTCAGCCGTATCGTGGTCCGAATCGTCCTCGTCGCCGCCGTCTTCCTCGCCGTCCTCGATCGTGGCGACTTCGTCCTTCTCGGACGTGTCGACCTCGGTCACACCGCCATCGCCGAACTCGTCATGATCGTCGGAGCCGTGATCGTCCTCATCGTCGGACTCGCTGGCGCGCAGCGCGGCTTCTTCCTCGGCGTGCGCGGCTTCTTCGGCCAGCAGCGCCTCACGGTCTTCCTTGGGGATCTGGTAATAATCGGGATGGATTTCGCTGAAGGCCAGGAAGCCATGGCGATTGCCGCCGAAATCGACGAACGCCGCCTGCAGCGACGGTTCTACCCGCGTGACTTTCGCAAGATAGATATTGCCCTTTATCTGCTTCCGGTCGGCCGACTCGAAGTCGAACTCTTCAATCCTGTTGCCCGTGAGGACCGCCACCCGTGTTTCTTCCGGGTGGCGCGCATCGATCAGCATGCGCGTTGCCATTATGTATTCTCCAGACACGCCGCGGCGATGCTCTGAGGCCAAGGGCTCCAGAGTGTGCGGGGGCGCGATTTTGTTCGAAGGTGCCGCGGCGTCGGGCGAAAGGCCCGGACATGGCGCGCCAGCCGACGGTGCGGCTGTGGCGCTGTGGCGCGGCAAGGTGGGTAATCCCGGAGCAGAACGCTCCGTATGCGGATATCGTGTCTGCAAACCCGAGAATGCGCGGCGCGATTGGCGGCGCTGCAAGCGGCGTCCGTTCCGCCCATGCCCGTTCGGGCATCGGCTGGCAGGACGGCAGTTGCATTCTCATTGTTCGCGTCAACCTGTGCGGACACCGGAAACGAATTCTCCGGTGGTGACGACCGGGTTCTGACAAGAGCCGGCGCATCTTCGGGAGCCATCTAGGGCTTCCTTCCCGATAATGCGAGGTTCGAAGCCGTCAGAGCCCCGGATGGGTCTGGCCTAGCATCTGTGCCCTTGGGGGGCAAGGTCCGGACGAAAGCCGAGGTGAAGCTTAGCGCCGCTATGGTTATCAAAATCTTGCCGGCTTCCTTAGGGGGCATTGCCGGGGCGGGGCGGGGCACCTAGTCATCGCCCGGTGACGTTCCGCCGGCTTCTGATCGCAATGCTCCTCCTGTTGCCCTCGGCGACACTGGCGGCCATCGTCTTCGGCCCGCTGCTGGCGCGCGGCGGGCGGGATTACGTCGTCCGGATCGCGCTGCCGCCGGTGAACCAGCCGCGCGATCTGCCGACCATAGCCGGCCCGCAAGATGCCAGCCGGCCACTGGTGGTGCTCGATCCCGGGCATGGCGGCTTCGATCCCGGGGCCGGGGCGGGTGCGGTGAAGGAAAAGGCGGTGGCCCTGGCGATCGCCCTGGAAATCCGCAACCGCCTGCTGGAAGGCGGCGGCATCCGCGTGGCGATGACGCGCGAGGACGACCGTTTCATTCCCTTGGCCGACCGCCCGGCGATCGCCCGAGATCTGGGCGCGGACCTGTTCGTGTCCATCCATGCCGACAGCGCGCAGTCCGACGGGGCGCGGGGGGCAAGCGTCTATATCCTTTCCGATCGCGGCTCGACCGAAGCTGCCGCCCGTTTCGCCGCGCGGGAAAACCGCGCCGACACGATCAACGGCGTCCCGCTTTCGCAGACCAGCGACGCGGTGGGCGCGATCCTTCTCGACCTGTCGCAGCGCGAGGCCCAGGCGGGATCGGTGGGCGCGGCGCAGCTGTTCTTGCGTGAGATACAAGGCAAGGTGCCCTTGCACTACGATACCGTCGAATCCGCCGCGCTGGCCGTTCTCAAGGCGCCGGACGTGCCCTCGCTCCTGTTCGAGACCGGCTACATCAGCAACGCAGAGGATACCGGCTACCTCGAATCCGCCGAAGGGCGGCGCGTGATCGCCGATGCCGCGGCCCAGGCCATCCGCACCTATTTCGCTCGCCAGGCCGGGACCTGATCGTGACCGCTGGCCTTGCGGGAAAGCCCCGTGCTAGAGGACCCGCGCAATGAGTGATCAGGTCGAACCCGGAGCTGACCCAGACGCTGGGGATGTCACCTATCGTATCCGCCGTGAAGGCGGCGGCGTGTTCCGTTCCGCCGTCGCGGCGTGGAAGCGGCGGCCCTGGCTGCGGCGCTTCGCCTATGTCTGCCTGGCGGGCTTGCTGGGGCTGGGCGTGTTCTGGGTGATCCTGACCAAGGACCTGCCTTCCACGGACAAGTTGGCCGATTACCAGCCGCCATTGCCCACCATGGTGCGCGGCATCGATGGCCAGATCGTCTATAGCTACGCCCGCGAACGCCGGGTGCAGCTGCGCTTCGTGGACTTTCCGCGCCCCCTGATCGACGCTTATCTGGCGGCGGAGGACAAGACCTTCTGGACGCACGGCGGCGTCGACTACACGGGCTTGGCCGGTGCGGTGGTGGACTATGCCAGCAAGTTCGGGTCCGGCTCCCGCGCCAGGGGCGGCTCTACGATCACGCAGCAGGTCGCCAAGAACATCCTCATCGGCGACGAATATTCCGTCACGCGCAAGCTGAAGGAAATGATCGTCGCCCGCCGTATCGAATCGGTGCTGACCAAGCAGCAGATCCTAGAGCTTTACCTCAACGAGATCCCGCTAGGCCGGCAGAGCTTCGGCGTGCAGGCGGCGGCCCGTGCCTATTTCGACAAGGACGTGGACCAGCTGGACCTGCATGAGGCGGCGTTCCTGGCGATCCTGCCCAAGGCGCCCGAGCGCTATGGGCGCGCCAAGTTCCTGGACATGGCGATCGCCCGCCGCAACTACGTGCTGGATCAGATGGTCGCCAACGGCTGGGCCACGCCCGCCGCCGCCGCGGAAGCCAAGGCGATGCCGCTGGGATTGAAGCCCCGCCGTGCCGAGCGCTACGATCCCTCGATCGGCTACTTCATCGAGGAAACGCGCCGCCGCCTGATCGGCCGCTTCGGCGAGAATGCCGAGGATGGCCCGCTAAGCGTCTATTCCGGTGGTCTGTGGGTGCGAACCTCGCTCGACACGGGGCTGCAGGGGCCGGTGCGTGACGCGTTGCGCGCCGGTTTGCTGCGCTATCACGGCAATCGCGGCTGGGTGGGGCCGCTCGCCCATTTCGACGACATGGACACCTGGCAGACGCAGTTGATCGTCGCCAACCTGTCCATCGACTATAACGACTGGCGGATCGGCGTCATCATCTCGCGCAGCGGCAGCAGCGGCCAGATCGGCTTCAGCGATGGCAGCGTGGCGGAACTGACCGGCATTCCGGACAAGGCGCGCGTGGGTGACGTGCTGGCCGCGGCGCCGGTGCGGTCCGGCACGTACGCCGTCCGCTCCATCCCCGAAGTCTCGGGCGGCATGATGATCGAGGAGCCTTCTACCGGGCGCATCCTGGCGATGCAGGGCGGGTTCGACAGTGGCCTGGGCTCCTTCAACCGCGCCACCCAGGCAGAGCGCCAGCCGGGCTCCACCATCAAGCCCTTCGTCTACGCCACCGGCCTGATGTACGGGATGACCCCGGCCACGCAGGTGCTGGACGGTACGTTCTGCGTCTATCAAGGCGCGGCGCTGGGCAACAAATGCTTCCGCAACTTCGGCGGCGGCGGCGGCGGCACTCACACCATGCGCTGGGGCCTGGAGCAATCGCGCAACCTGATGACCGTGCGCATCGCCAATGACACCGGCATGAGCCGCGTGGTCAAGACGTTCCACAACGTCGGCATCGGTGATTACAAGCCCTACCTCTCCTTCGCGCTGGGCGCGGGCGAGACCACGGTCAACCGCATGGTCAATGCCTATTCGGCCCTGGCAAACAACGGCGTGCAGTTCCCCGCCTCGGTCATCGACTACGTGCAGGACCGCAACGGCAAGGTGGTGTGGCGTGGCGACGATCGCCGCTGCATGAGCTGCAACATGGCCGAGTGGGACGGAAAGCCGATGCCGCGCATCCCGCGGCGCGGCAAGCAGGTGCTGGACCCGGACACTGCGTACCAGACCGTCCACATGCTGGAAGGCGTGGTCACGCGCGGCACCGCCGTGACGCTGCGAGACCTGGGCTTGCCACTGTTCGGCAAGACCGGCACCACCAGCGGCCCGACGGACGTGTGGTTCGTGGGCGGATCGCAGCAATATGTGGCGGGCGTTTACCTGGGGTACGACAACCCGCGCTCGTTGGGCGGCTATGCCCAGGGCGGCCGCATCGCCGCGCCGATCTTCAAGCAGGTGGTGACCGCCACCAAGGATCGCTGGAGCCGCCAGCCGTTCGTCGCCCCCGCCGGCATCCGCATGGTCCGGATCGACCGCGTCAGCGGCAAGCAGGTGATGGGCGCGGAGCCGTCGGACGATCCCAAGGCCGCGATCATCTGGGAGGCGTTCAAGCCCGACACCGAGCCCAAGCGCTACACCGCGCAGGACGAATTCACCCGCAAGCGTGACGCCCTGGTGGCGGAGATCCGGGCGGCCCGCGCCGATCGCATCGCCCCGCCCCGCGCGGACACCGGCAGCGCGCCGGCAGACTTCGTGCAGGAGCAGGGCGGGCTTTACTAAGCCCGCAAGCCGGGACGCGGGGCGGTCGGCGCACTCGTACTGCACGTTGCATTCGCCTGGCTGAGGCGGCGGCGTACGCTCGGTCTATCGTCCCCGTTATTGTCTATCCCACCTCCGTTCGTGTCGAGCGAAGTCGAGACACCTCTCACGCAGCGCGGCGGTGTCTCGACTACGCTCGACACGAACGCAGGGTGGCTCAGGGGCGCACTTGCGCCAGGGTGCCACAGCAAGGTCTTAGCGAAGGGCTGCCGGGCAAAAGAAAAGGCCCCAGTGCGATCCCGCACGAGGCCTTTTCTTTTCACGTTCAATCGATTTGTAATGATCGATTGCGAACAGCTGGGAGCCTTAACCTAGCCCAGCCATTCGCGGTATCACTCAACCGTTCAGTGCCGTCTCGATGGCTGCAGTCACGTCATCCATCTCGGCCATGCCGTCTACGCGGGTCACGATGCCGCGTTGCTCGTAGATCGGCAGGATCGGCGCGGTCTTGGCGCGATATTCGGCGAGGCGGGTGCGCACGGTCTCGGCGTTGTCGTCCGGACGGCGCTTGAATTCATGGCCGCCGCACTTGTCGCACGTGCCCTCGGTCTTGGGCTTCTCGAAGCTGTCGTGGTAGCCCTTGCCGCACGAGGCGCAGGTAAAGCGCCCGGTGATGCGCTCTACCAGCGCTTCCTCGTCGACGCCCAGTTCGATGACGTGATCCAGCTTGCGGCCGCGCTGCGCCAGAATGCCGTCCAGCGATTCGGCCTGGGCTGCGGTGCGCGGGTAGCCATCGAAGATCGCGCCGGTCTGCGGGCCCATCGCATCCAGCTCTTCGCCGATGAGGCCCGATACGATTTCGTCCGAGACCAATTCACCGCGATCCATCACCGCCTTGGCTTGCAAGCCGATCGGCGTGCCGGCCTTCACCGCGGCGCGCAGCATGTCTCCGGTGGAGAGCTGGCGCATGCCCCGGCTTTCAACCAGGCGCTGCGCTTGTGTACCTTTGCCTGCGCCCGGAGGCCCCAACAGGATGATGTTCACGTATCCCCCCTTTGCAACTCTTCACGGGCGAGGCCCGGGCGGCGCGCTTAGCGCAACCGGCCCTTCAGCTTCGCCTTCTTGATCAGATCGCCATACTGGTGCGCCAGCAGGTGCGACTGGATCTGCGTAATCGTATCGACGGTGACGTTGACGACGATCAGCAGGCTGGTGCCGCCCATGAACAGCAAAGGCAAGCCGGTTTGCGACAGGAAGTACTCAGGCAACACACAAACGATAGTTAGGTACCCGGCACCGATCACGGTGATGCGCGTCAGCACGTAGTCCAGGTAGGTCGCGGTGTTCTTGCCCGGGCGGATGCCGGGGATGAAGCCGCCGTTCTTCTTCAGGTTTTCAGAGGTTTCCTCAGGATTGAAGACGACTGCGGTGTAGAAGAAGCAGAAGAAAATGATGCCCGCCGCATACAGCGCCATGTAGAGCGGCTTGCCGTGGCCGAGATACTGGTTGAGCGAAACGACCAGCTGGCCCGCGGTCGATTCGGGTGAAAGCGACTTGCCGGCGAACTGGGTGATCGTCAGCGGCAGCAGCAGCAGCGAGCTGGCAAAGATCGGCGGGATCACACCAGCGGTGTTGATCTTCAGCGGCAGGTGGCTGCGATCCGCCTGCATCATGCCGCGCTGCGTGGCACGCTTGGGATACTGGATCAGCAGCCGGCGCTGGGCGCGCTCCATGAAGCAGATGAACAGGATCATCGCCACCACCAGCACCACCAGCAGGATGATCGTGATCGATCCGGTGTCTCCGGCCGAATACTGGTTCATCACGTTGCTGGCGAACGTGGGCATCTGGGCGACGATGCCCGACATGATGATCAGCGAAACGCCGTTTCCGATGCCGCGCGACGTGATCTGTTCGCCTAGCCACAGCAGGAACATGGTGCCGCCGATCAGGCTGATCACCGCGCCCATGCGAAACATGAGGCCGGGATCGACCACGGCCTGCAGGCCGCTGGAGGCGCCGTAGGCCTCAAGCCCCTGGGCCACGAAATAACCCTGGATGCCGCACAGCAGTACCGCGCCATAGCGAGTATACTGGTTCAGCTTCTTGCGGCCGGCTTCGCCTTCCTTCTTCAGCGCCATCAGCGCCGGGTGAAGCGAAGCGGCCAGCTGCACCACGATGGACGCGGTGATGTAGGGCATCACGCCAAGCGCAATCAGGCTCATGCGCTCAAGCCCGCCGCCGGAAAAGGCGTTGAACATGTCGAGAATGCCGCCGCGCGTCTGCTCGTAGAGCGACTGCAGGACCAGCGGGTTGACGCCAGGAAGCGGCACGAAGCTGAGGAAGCGGAAGATGATCAGGGCACCGACGGTGAACCAGATGCGCTTCTTGAGCTCGGTGGCCTTGGAGAAGTTGGCCAGGCTGAGCGTGCTGGCGATATTGTCGGCGCGTGATGCCATCGGAAAGGGGGAGCCTTAAACTATGCGGGTCGCCCAAGGTTCTTCAGGCGGCTGCCGGGCATCCATATCGTGGGCCGGCGCGCTTGTCGAACCCAGCGGGTCTGAGACGGCGCATATAGTCGTCTCGCCGGCCGCGACAATCCCGGTGCGGCGCCTTCCCACGGAAAGCACCGCACCGATCATGGTATGATCTTAGGCCTTGGCTGCCTTGGCAGCCTTGGCGGCGTTCTTGCCGCGCGGCTTGTCGGCATACTTGCCGGTCACGACCTTGGGTTCGGGCAGGGCGATCGAGCCGCCTGCCTTTTCGATCGCCTCGCGCGCACCGGCGCTGACGCCGGCGACCGAGAACGCGACCTTGGCGGTCAGCTCACCCTTGCCGAGAAGGCGCACGCCATCGGTGCCGCCACGAGCCAGGCCAGCGGCCTTGAGCGCGGCGTGATCGACGGTGCCCGAGATGTCGAGCTTGCCCGCGTCGATCGCCTTCTGGACGAGGCCGAGGTTGACCTCGGCATAATCCTTGGCGAACGCCTTGTTGCTGAAGCCGCGCTTAGGAATACGCATGTGGAGCGGCATCTGGCCGCCCTCGAAGCCGTTGACCGAAACGCCCGAACGCGCCTTGGCACCCTTCTGGCCGCGGCCAGAGGTCTTGCCCTTGCCCGAGCCGATACCACGGCCCACGCGGATGCGGCGATGACGGGCGCCGGCGTTATCCCGAATGTCGTTCAGATTCATAGTGTGCACTCGCTTTCGCTTTTGTCGCGCTGATGGAAGCGGCGGCCCTTAGGGGAAAGCGAGGGGGATGTCATCCCTCTAATAACCTGAGTGTTTGACATTTACACTCGTCATCCCGGGCTTGACCCGGGATGACGCTCTTTTCTGCGAGCATCGCCAAGGCAGCGGGGCCCCGGATCAAGTCCGGGGCGACGAGAAAGTCTGGATTGTGCGATAGTTCACGTTCGTCGGAGTTGGGGTGGCGACTCATCCTGAGTGAAGGGCGTGGCCGCACCGGTAAGCAGTCAAAGCAGCTGATTACTTGAGTCTGAAATTGGCCTTGATTAGTACCACCAGATCTTATGGCTAATAATACGAACCGGCTGCTCGCGATCCTCTCCGAGAGCGCGCCAGTAATAGTGACGCGGGGGTCGTAAAAGTATCTCGTAGCACCTAGACGGGCCTAAAAGTTTTTTGGCCATATTACTGCTCGTGTCCATCAGGCAGAAGAAACGGCCAACTCTTAACACGAAGCCAAGCGTAGCGCCTTGACCGTAGACCTCTTTACCAAGGGTAATGTCAAACTGGTTCCCGTACCGGCCAGCTTGCGGGAAAGAGTCAAAGGTGACACCCTTCAAGGACGCAATGAAGCTTTGTCCTTGAGCATCAATCAGTTCGTCTAAGATCACAATGTCCTTGCGATTTCCGAACGGCCAAGTAGCATTTTGTAGGAACTGCCCGTACGCTCTGCCGGTGCCGATTGTCGCCATTGGCATTAGCAACACCCCAGGGCTAAAGTGCGAAAGCCCGGAACTGAATGTCTGCGGGAAGTTGACTGCGCTAAATAGGAAGCAAACAACATAGGTCACGCCCAAAACCCGGAGTACTCTGCGCACTAGTTTCATATTGTACTTAGCCGCCCAGGAATCTCGGCTTCTAGCATGGCCTGAATCGCGCTGCGGCGGAAGTGAGGCGATTAGCTTTGAGATGACAGGCGTTTTCGCTTACGATTGAATCCAGCAGTCAGGCGGGGCTCCTGTTCCTTCGTAACCTCGCCCCTTGGCAATCCGCGCGTGTCTGCCTAAAGCCGCTGCCGACCTCCAGCCACGTGAGAACCCCGGCCCCATGGCATCTCCCTACAAGCGCGTCCTCCTGAAACTCTCGGGCGAAGTGCTCATGGGCAGCCAGCAGTTCGGGATCGACCCCGAGTTCGTCTCCGAGATGGCGAAGGAAGTGAAGGCCGCCAAGGAAACTGGCCTTGAGATCTGCCTGGTCATCGGCGGCGGCAATATCTTTCGCGGCATGGCGGGCGCGGCCAAAGGCATGGACCGTGCGCAGGCCGATTACATGGGCATGCTGGCCACGGTGATGAACGCGCTGGCGATGCAGAACGCGCTGGAGCAGCTGGGCATCGAGACGCGGGTGCAGTCCGCCGTACAGATGGACCAAGTATGCGAGCCGGTGATCCGTCGCCGGGCAGAACGGCATCTGGAGAAGGGCCGCGTGGTGATCTTCGCCGCCGGTGTCGGCGCGCCGTATTTCACCACCGACTCCGGCGCGGCGCTGCGCGCGGCCGAGATGCAGTGCGATGCGCTGCTCAAAGGTACCAGTGTGGATGGCGTCTACGACAGCGACCCGAAAACCAATCCCCATGCGCAGCGTTACGATGCTGTGGATTACGATACCGTCCTGGCCCAGAATCTGAAGGTGATGGACGCCTCCGCCGTGGCGCTTTGCCGCGACAACGCTATTCCGATCGTGGTGTTCTCGATCCGTGAGCAGGGCAATCTGGCCCGCGTGCTTGCCGGGCAGGGTACCAGGACGATCGTCCAGAAAGGAGCCTGAACCATGGCCAAGTACGATAAGGCCGATCTCGAACGCCGCATGAAGGGGGCCGTCGACGCGCTCGCTGGAGACCTGGCGGGCCTGCGCACCGGCCGTGCCAGCGCCAACCTGCTCGATCCGGTTATGGTCACCGTCTATGGCAGCCAGATGCCGCTGAACCAAGTGGCCTCGGTGTCGGTGCCCGAGCCGCGCATGATCTCGGTGCAGGTGTGGGACAAGTCGAACGTCGGCCCGGTGGAAAAGGCGATCCGCTCGGCGGGGCTAGGCCTCAACCCGATCAACGACGGCACCACGTTGCGCCTGCCTATCCCCGACCTGACCGAGGAACGCCGCAAGGAACTGGCCAAGCTCGCCGGGCAATATGCCGAAAAGGCGCGCGTGGCCGTGCGCAACGTCCGCCGCGACGGGATGGATAACCTCAAGGCCGACGAGAACAAGAAGGAAATCTCCGAGGACGACCGCAAGCGCCTGGAAGGTGAACTGCAGAAGCTGACCGACGAGCAAATCAAGGCCGTCGAGGAAGAATTCGTCCGCAAGGAGAAGGATATCCTGGGCAAGTGAGGCACATCAGCGCGGGGCTGTTGTGAGCAAGGCCGAACCCAAGGCCCGTCACGTCGCCATCATCATGGATGGCAACGGGCGCTGGGCGAAGAAGCGATTCCTCCCCCGCGCCATGGGGCACCAACGCGGGGTGGAGGCGGTGCGCCGCGTGGTCAAAGGCGCGCGTGAATTCGGGCTGGAGGCGCTGACGATCTACGCCTTCTCCACCGAGAACTGGCGCCGGCCCGAGGACGAGGTGTCCGACCTGATGACGCTGATGAAGCGCTTCATCCTGTCCGACTTGGCGGAGATCGCCCAGGCCAACGTCAAGCTGAGGATTATCGGCGATTACAAGGCCTTCAAGCCCGATGTTGTCGAACTGATCGAGGGCGCGCTGTCTCGCACGGCGGGCAATACCGGCACCACGCTGGCCGTGGCGCTGAACTACGGGTCGCACGACGAGATCGCCCGCGCGGCGACGGCTGCCGCCGCCAAGGGCCCGATCACGCCCGCAACGATCGCGGCGGAGCTGGACACGGCAGACCTGCCCCCACTCGACCTGCTGATCCGCACGTCCGGCGAGGAGCGGCTGTCCAACTTTCTGCTGTGGCAGGTGGCCTATGCCGAATTCTATTTCACCGATGTGCTCTGGCCGGACTTCACCGCCGAGCATTTGCGGGCCGCGATAGATACGTTCGAAAAGCGGGAGCGTCGTTATGGCGGGCGTTGACGAACTGGGCCCGTCGGAGCCGGTACCGTTCTGGTTGCGCAATGCTGATTTGCCCAAGCGGCTCGTCACCGCTCTGGTGATGCTGGTCGTGTCGGGCACGGCGTTGTGGCTGGGCGGCATGGCCTGGACGGTCTTCGTGCTGATCATAGGCATCGGCGTGTGGTTCGAATGGAGCACGCTGGTGCTGCAATTCCGCACGCCGGGCCGATCGCGTAATGCCTGGCGCTGCGCCGGGGCGATCTATTGCGGGATGGGCAGCGCGATCCTGATCCAGGTGCGGGAACAGGCGGCGGGCGCTGCCTTGGTGATGCTGATCGTGGGCGCCGTGATCGGTACGGACGTGGGCGCGTATTTTCTGGGTCGGGCTCTGGGCGGACCGAAGATCGCGCCGAAGATCAGCCCGTCCAAGACCTGGGCGGGCTTGCTGGGCGGCGTGATCGGCGCCAGCCTGTTGATCTGGGCGGTGCTGGCCAATGCCGGCCGCATCCTGGCCGCCGCGCCAAGTGCGCAGATCACGGCGGTGGAAACCGCGGCCAGCCCGATGGCGATCCTGGGCATGGGCATGGCCGTAGCGATCGTGGCGCAGGCGGGCGATTTCTTCGAAAGCTGGATGAAGCGGGCGGCCGGCGTGAAGGACTCCGGAAAGCTGCTGCCCGGCCATGGCGGCCTGTTCGACAGGGTCGATGGCTTGCTGGCGGTAACGGTGGTATTCGGTACGATCTTTATCCTTGTGCGGTTATCCACGCTTACATGACTCGAACGATCACACTTCTGGGCGCAACCGGCTCGATCGGCGCATCCACTCTCGATCTGGTGCGCCGCGATCCTTCCGCCTGGGACGTCGTGGCGCTGACGGCGAATTGCCAGGCCGCCGAACTGGCGAAGCTGGCGCGCGAGTTCGGCGCGAAGCTGGCGGTCGTGGCGGACGAGACGTGCCTGGCCGATCTGCGCGCCGCTCTGGCCGGCTCCGGGATCGAGGCAGCCGCCGGGGCGCAGGCCCTGGTGGAGGCGGCGTCTCGTCCCGCCGATATCGTGGTGGCAGCCATCGTTGGCTGTGCGGGCCTTGCGCCCACCATGGCCGCGATCGAGCAGGGCAGGGTGGTCGCGCTGGCCAACAAGGAAGCGCTGGTTTCTGCCGGAGCCGTGATGACGGCGGCGGTCCGCCGCTGCGGCACGGTGCTGCTGCCCGTCGATTCCGAGCATAACGCGATATTTCAGTGCCTGGCTGGCAACGACCTGGCCGACGTACGCTCCATCACGCTGACGGCGAGCGGCGGCCCGTTCCGCGACTGGTCGGCAGATCGCCTGGCTGCGGCCACGCCGGCGGAAGCGGTCAAGCATCCCAATTGGTCGATGGGTGCGAAGATCAGCGTCGATTCGGCCACGATGTTCAACAAGGGCCTCGAACTGATCGAGGCCTATCACCTGTTTCCCGTCGGCCTCGACAAGCTGCGGATCATCGTCCACCCGCAATCGGTGGTCCACTCCATGGTGGAATACCGCGATGGATCGACGCTGGCGCAGCTAGGGCCTTCGGACATGCGCGTGCCGATCGCTTCGGCATTGGCTTGGCCACGCCGGATGGACACGCCGATGCCGCCGCTGGATCTGGCGGCGATCGGCGAATTGACCTTCCGCGCGCCTGATGAGCAGCGCTTCCCCGCGACCAGACTGGCGCGCGAAGCGGCGGAGGCGGGCGGCGCGGCCCCGGCTGTGCTCAACGCGGCGAACGAGGTGGCAGTGGCCGCCTTCCTCGCCGGTCAGATTGGGTTCACCCGGATTGCGGCAGAAGTTGCCAATGTTCTCGATACTTATGCCGCGCCCGCGCCGGCATCCCTTTCGGATGTCCTCGCGATCGACACCGAGGCGCGTCTGCGCGCGCGAGAGTTGACAGAGGCCCTGGCATGATCGGGTCACCCTCTTTGCTAACGATGGTCCTAGGCTTCGTCTTGGTCCTGGGTCCGCTCGTGGTGATCCATGAACTGGGCCACTACCTCGTCGGCCGGTTCTTCGGGATCAAGGCGGAGGCGTTCTCGGTCGGGTTCGGCAAGGAGCTGGCCGGTTTCACCGACAAGCGCGGCACTCGCTGGAAGCTGTCGGCGCTGCCCCTGGGCGGCTACGTCCAGTTCGCGGGGGACATGAACCCCGCCAGCGCGCCCGCGCCGGAGCAGGACGGGCTGACCCCGCAGGAGCGCGCCCAGACCTTCCACGCCAAGCCATTGTGGCAGCGGGCGCTCGTGGTGCTGGCCGGACCGCTGACCAACCTCATCTGCGCGGTCGCGATCTTTGCCGCCTTCAACCTGGCCTATGGTCGGATCGAGGCCACGCCCGTGGTACAGGATTTTGCGCCCGGCTCGGTGGCGCAGGCCGCCGGTATGCAGGTGGGCGATCGGATCGTTGCCATCGGCGGCGAAAAGATCAGCAGCTTCAACGAGATCCCGCAATACGTCGTTCCCTATCCGGGCCGCATTGTGCCGATCGCGGTGAAGCGTGGAGAGCAGACGTTGATCCTGTCGGTTCCGATTGGCAGCACCGTGGAGAAAGACCGCTTCGGCAACGAGGCGCGGGTCGGCCGGATCGGCATTGCCGGCGGCGCTGGCAAGCTGGTGTCCGTTGGCCCGATCGAGGCCGTGAAGCTGGGCTTCGAGCAAAGCTACGGCATCGTGCGCATGATGGTGACAGGGATCGGCCAGATCTTTACGGGCGAACGCTCGGTCAAGGAGCTCGGCGGCCCGATCAAGATCGCGAAGTATTCGGGCGAGCAATTGAGCCTGGGCTGGCTGCCCTTCGTGTACTTCGCGGCGCTGATTTCGATTAACTTGGCATTCATCAACATCCTGCCAATTCCGGGCCTCGACGGGGGCCATCTGGCCTTCTACGCGGCGGAAGCGGTTCGTCGCAAACCGCTGGATTTGCGGAGTCAGGAATGGGCGGTGCGCACCGGTATTGCGCTGGTGCTGACGCTGATGCTGATCGTCACTTTCAATGATGTCATCTCGTTGCCGATTTTCCGGGGATAGGACCGGCTTTTTCCATCGATAGGGATTTCTCGCCGGAATGGCTGCTTGATCGACATTCGTCCATCGGGCAGAGGCGGCGAATGTGTATGGTACGTTTCCGCTCCTATGCGCGGAACTCGGCCTGGATTTGAATATCGACCTTTTGCGCGCGGGCGCTTTGCGGGATTTGCGTTGATGATGGGATGGGAAATGGTTCGCAGCGACAAGGTTCGCCGCGCCTCGCGTCTGGCGGTCGCATTGCTGGGAACCACCGGCCTGACCGGCGTGACAACCGATGCCTTTGCGCAGGACGCGACACCGGCAGCGTCTGAAGCGCCCGCCGCGGCATCGACGCCAGCACCTGCTCCGGCCCGCACGCCGCGCCGCGCCCCCGCGGGTTCACGTGCTGCGGCACGCCCTGCGGCACAGCCCGCTGCGCCAGCGGCGGCACCCGCAGAGCAGGGCCCGGCAATCCAGACCATCCGCGTCCTGGGGGCCGAGCGCCTGGAGCCGGTGACGGTTCTGTCCTACGTCAAGCTGCGCGCCGGCCAGCCCTATACGCCCGCCGCGGCGGACCAGGCTCTCAAGGACCTCTATGAAACCGAGCTGTTCTCCGACGTCCAGGTGACGCAGGACAACGGCATCGTGACGATCCAGGTGAAGGAAAACCCGGTCGTCAACCGTATCATCCTTGAAGGCAACAAGCGCATCAAGGACGAGAAGATCCTGCCGGAGATCAAGGTCGCCCCGCGCCAGATCTTCACGCGATCGAAGGTGCGCGCCGACGTCGCCCGCATCATTGAGCTTTACAAGCGCCAGGGCCGCTACGCCGCCACGGTCGAGCCCAAGATGGTCATGCTCGACCAGAACCGCGTCGACATCGTGTTCGAGATCACCGAGGGCGACAAGTCCAAGGTCCGCCAGATCAACATCATCGGCAACGAGAAGTTCTCCGACAAGGAGCTTCGCGGCGAGATGGTGACCAAGACCAGCGGCGGCATCACCAAGGTCTTCAGCTCCACCACCAGCTACGACCCCGATCGCATGGCGTTCGACCAGCAGAAGCTGCGCCAGTTCTACCTGACACAGGGCTATGCCGATTTCCGCGTCGTCTCCGCCGTGGCCGAGCTGACGCCGGACAAGAAGGACTTCATCATCACTTACGTGGTGGAGGAAGGCCAGCGCTACAAGTTCGGCGACGTGAAGGTCGACAGCCAGTTGCGCGATTTTGACAGCGAGAAGCTGGCGGCGCGCCTGCCGATGAAGAAGGGCGACTGGTACAACGCGAAGCAGGTCGAAGATACGATCGAGCAGCTGAACGACACCGCCGGTGCCTTCGGCTACGCCTTCGCCGACGTGCGGCCGCAGTACGATCGCAATAAGGAAGACCTCACCATGGGTCTGACTTTCGTGATCGCCGAGGCGCCGCGCGTCTATGTCGAGCGGATCGATGTCAACGGCAACACGCTGACGCAGGACAAGGTGGTGCGCCGCGAGTTCCGCCTGGCCGAAGGCGACGCGTTCAACTCGCTGCAGGTCAAGCGCTCCACCAACCGCATCAAATCCTTGGGCTACTTCCAGGAAAAGTTCGAGGTCGAGCAGAAGCCCGGCGCCACGGACGATCGCATCATCCTGGAAGCCAACGTCGAGGAAAAGCCGACCGGCGAACTGCAGCTTTCGGCTGGTTTCTCGTCGCTTGAAAGCTTCATCTTCCAGGCCTCGATCCGCCAGCGCAACTTCCGCGGACGTGGCCAGACGGTCGGCCTGTCGGGCAGCTATTCGCGCTTCTCCAAGAGCGTGGAAGCCAGCTTCACCGAGCCTTACGTGTTCGACAAGAATGTGTCGCTGGGCGTCAACGTCTACCGCCGCGACCTGAACAGCTTCAACTATTTGAACTCCAACCGCAACACGACCTACAAGCAGGCCACCACCGGCTTCCAGGTCCGCGCGGGCGTGCCGCTGACCGAATATCTGACCGCCGTCGCCAGCTATACGCTGAACTACGATGACGTGTCGCTGGACCAGAACCAGTTCTATTCGGACCGCCTGACACCGCCGACCCGCTCCTGCGATCCGTTGCTGGCGGGACGTTACTTGTGCGACGCGATCGGCAAGCGCCTGAGTTCGATCGCCGGCTTGTCGCTGATCTACGACACGCTGGACAACCGCGTCCGGCCAACGCGTGGTATCACCGCAGCCATCAATGGCGACGTCGCTGGTTTGGGTGGCGACGTGAAGTACGTCCGCCTCCGCGCGAATGCCTCTCGCTTCCAGAACCTGGGCAAGGGCTTCATCTTCTCGCTCTCTGGTGAGGGCGGCGCGATCAAGTCTTTGAACAACGACCAGATTCGTCTTGTCGATCGCTTCTACCTCGGCGAGCCGCAGATTGGCGGCTTCGACATCCGCGGCGTCGGTCCTCGTGTGCTGCGCAAGCCGTATGTCGACAAGGACGGCAACCTGCTGACCCGCAATGTCAATCTTGCGGCTGGTGACACGCTTTCCGCACGCCGCCGGGAATGGACGGATGACGCGCTTGGTGGACGGTACTATTATCTGTTCAAGGCGGAGGTCGAAATCCCGTTGGGATCGGGCGCGCGCGAGCTGGGATTGCGGCCGTCCATCTTTGTCAATGCCGGTTCGGTATGGGGTATTCGAAATCCCCTGGAAGGTCAGCGCACGGATTTCACTTCGGTAATTCCTATTCCCACGCTCGATCAAAATGGGAACCAGCAGTTCACGCAGACGTGTCCTACCGGTTCTACGGTAGTGAGCGGAACTGGAACGACTGCTCCCGCACCTGCGGCTGGTTGCACGGTTTCATCGACCCCCATTGGGCAAACCATCAACCCATTCCGCGAGGTCTTCCTGGGCGATACCTGGAAGCCGCGTGTTTCTGTCGGTATCGGCGTGAACTGGAATTCTCCTTTCGGTCCCTTCCGCATCAACTTCTCCAAGGTTCTGGTGAAGCAGGACGGCGACGATACAAAACCCTTCAACTTCAACGTGGGAACGCAATTCTGATGAAGACCATTCTCAAGTCCGCCGTGATCGCGAGCCTGTTGCTGGGGACCGCCGGCATCGCTCAGCCTGCGCTGGCTCAGGCTGCCGGTACGCTCGTCCCGGGCCTGGCCATCGCCAACCTGGACGCCGTGATCGCCAACTCGAACGCATTCAAGGCCGCCGAGACCCAGCGCCAGACGACCTACAAGGCGCAGCTTGATCAGGCCAACGCGCGCAGCACCGCGATCAACGCGCAGCTGAAGCCGCTGGCCGACAAGTTCAACGCCGATCGCCAAGGCGGCAAGGTCGGCCAGGCCGTGCTGGAGCAGCAGGCGGCTTCGATCCAGCAGGTGCAGGAGAACGGCCAGGCCGAAATCCAGCGTATCCTCCAGCCCGTCGCCCTGTCGCGCGCTTATGTGCAAGAGCAGATCCAGGATCGGCTGGACCAGGCCGTAAAGAGCGCGATGGCCAAGAAGAAGATCTCGATCGTCCTCAACCCCGATGCGATCCTGGCGGTCAACAACAACGCCTACAACCTCAGCCAGGATATCCTGGCCGAGCTGAACACGGCGCTGCCTTCGGCGCAGCTGGTGCCGCCGGCCGGTTGGTTGCCGCGCGAAGTGCGTGAACAACGCCAAGCCCAGGGGCAGGCCGCTGCTCCGGCCGCAGCCGCTCCGGCTCCCGCGGCCAGCCAGCCTTCCGGCCGTTGATAGGGTAGCGTTGCAAGCCATGGCCGACACCGAAACCACGTACGATCACGCCAAGATCCTGTCGGCGTTGCCGCACCGTTATCCGATGCTGCTCGTCGATCGCGTGGTGTCGGTGACGGAGGAGGAAATCCACGCAGTCAAGGCGGTGAGCTTCAACGAGAACTTCTTCCAGGGCCACTTTCCCGGCCGCCCGATCATGCCCGGTGTCCTCCAGATCGAGGCGCTGGCACAGGCGGCCGGTATCCTGGCGGTGGAGAACCTCGGCCTCGCCGGCACCGGCAAGCTGGTGTACTTCATGGCGATTGAGGAGGCGAAGTTCCGCGCGCCGGTGGAGCCTGGCGTGTTGCTCATCCTGCGCGCCGGCTTCGTGCAGAAGCGTTCACGGGTGTGCAAGTTCTGGGGCAAGGCCTCCATCGAGGACAAGGTGACCTGCGAGGTCAACTTCACCGCGATGATCGCCGACAGTTGAACGGCCAATACATCGTGGGCCGATCCGGTCCGCCATGCCAACCTGTTCTTGCAATTTCAGCGGTTCGCCGTTAGAGGCGCGCCTTTCCGAATTCAGGCCGGTCGGAACCGGCCCAGCGAAGAGAGTTCACCACGATGAAGGCCGATACCCACCCCGACTATCACACCATCACGGTTCAGATGACCGATGGCTCCACCTTCCAGACCCGCTCCACCTGGGGCGCAGAGGGTGATACACTGGTATTGGACATCGATCCTACCTCGCACCCGGCATGGACCGGCGGCAAGGCGCAGTTGCAGGACGGTGGCCGCGTGGCGCAGTTCAACAAGCGCTTCGGTGGGCTCAGCCTCAAGAAGAACTGATCGGCCCCGATCCGATCTACAAAAAGGGCGGCTCCGCAAGGATGCCGCCCTTTTTCGTTGTGGTCATTTCTCGCGCCGGTCAGGCGATCAACGCCAGCCACTCCGGCTCGTCCGGTGTGAGCCCACGCAGGAATTCCAGGCCGGCGCGATGGTTATGAGACCAGCGAACCAGCGCACCCAACGGCTTGCCCCCCGGAAGCGAGACGGTGACGAAGCTGCCTGGCCGCAGCAGGTCGTTGCTCACCGCCAGGCTGCACCCCTGTAGCGACACGTCCGCCACGGCCTGGTTCGAAGGGGCGACGCCGCCCAGTTCCACGCGAACACGGATCGGAGCCGTCGCCTTGGGGGCGGCCAATGCAGGGCGGGGCGGTTGGGCGGCGAGTTGTGGCGCGATCATGGCAATGTCCCTTCGACATGCGCAGTGTCTCACCATGTGCATAACGGCGGGTGACCGATAGCCCCCGTATTCCCCCTCAGGGTTGCACCGAGGGGGTAAGCGGTTAGGCTGGCGTGATGGAAGGACCGGCTACCCCGAACTCGTCATCGCCCGATGTCCGTAGCGATCGTCTGGCAGCGCAACTGCCGGCGCGGTTGGACCGGTTGCCGTGGAGCCGCTTCCACTGGCTCGTGGTGGTGGCGCTGGGCATTACCTGGATTCTCGATGGCCTTGAGGTGACGCTGGCGGGCTCGATCGCGGGGGCTTTGCGCAGCGAGCAGAGCCTGGGGCTGAGTGCCTCGCAAGTGGGGCTGGCGAATTCCGCTTATCTGGCGGGCGCGGTGCTGGGCGCATTGGTGTTCGGTTGGTTGACCGACCGCATGGGGCGAAAGCGCATGTTCAGCGTCACGCTGGGGCTTTACCTTGTCGCCACGGCGGGCAGCGCCTTCGCCTGGGACCTGCCCAGCTTCGCGGTGCTGCGGTTCCTGACCGGGGCGGGTATCGGCGGCGAATACAGCGCGATCAACTCGGCGATCCAGGAACTGATCCCGGCGCGGCGGCGCGGTTGGACGGACCTGGCCATCAACGGCAGCTATTGGGTGGGCGCGGCGATGGCGGCAGGATTGTCACTGGTGCTGCTGGACACGGGCCATTTCGGTGTCGACCTGGGATGGCGGCTTACGTTTTTCGCCGGCGCGGTGATCGGCTGCGTAATCATCTGGTTGCGCCGCTTCATTCCCGAAAGTCCGCGCTGGTTGGCGATCCACGGACGCGTGGCGGAGGCGGACGAGGTGGTCTCCGGGTTCGAGCAGCGCATCATCGCCGAGGGTCTTGCGCTTACGCCCGTGCCCGATACGCGCGTTGTCGTGACCACCCGCCACGCCACGCCGCTGTCGGAGGTGTTCCGGGCCTTGGTGAAGACCTACCCGCAGCGCACCATCTACGGGCTGAGCCTGATGATCGCGCAGGCGTTCTTCTATAACGCGATCTTCTTTACCTACGCGATGATGCTGACGGATTTCTACGCCGTGCCTTCGGCAGCGGTCGGTTGGTATATCCTGCCGTTCGCTGCCGGGAACGTGCTGGGACCGCTGATGCTGGGCCGTTTCTTCGATACCGTCGGGCGGCGGCCGATGATCGTGCTGACCTATGCAGCGTCAGGCGTGCTGCTGTTGCTGACGGGGTTCGCGTTTCACGCAGGGCTGCTGGATGCGACCACGCAGACGCTGTGCTGGAGCGTCACGTTCTTCTTTGCCTCGGCCGCTGCATCCGCCTCCTACCTCACCGTGGCCGAAAGCTTTCCCTTGGAAATCCGCGCGCTGGCGATCGCGATCTTTTACGCGCTGGGTACCGGAATAGGCGGCGTGGCGGCGCCGTGGTTCTTCGGCCTGCTGATCGAAAGCGGATCGCGCGATCAGGTGATGCTGGGCTATGCTTTCGGCGCGGCGCTGATGATCGGGGCGGCGATCGTGGCATGGGTGATCGGGCTCGACAACGAGGGCAAGCCGCTGGAGGAAGTGGCGAGGCCGCTTTCCTGGAACTGAGCGGCTAATGGGCGCAACTCTTCGCCCGGCGCATCGTTGTGCGCTCAGTGCTGCCTTACCCGGGCCTTAGTGGGAGATGTTTCGATGAACCGCTTCGTTGTGATGATAAGTTCCGCCGCCGCCGTCATGGCCGTTCCCGCGCTGGCCGATCAGGCCAAGCCGATGAAGCACGGTTCGGCAATGAAGCATGAGATGGCCAAGCCCGGCGCGCCGATGGCGCAAGGCGCGATGGTTCATGCGGACGTGATCGGCGCGGACGGCAAGAGCATGGGCATGGTGATGCTGCAGGATACCCCCACGGGCGTGCTGGTGAAGACCGACCTCAAGGGCTTGCCTGCCGGAGAGCATGGCTTCCATTTCCACGAGAAAGGCATGTGCGACGCCGCGCAGAAATTCACGACGGCAGGTGCCCATTTCGCGGCCGGGAAGATGCAGCACGGTCTGATGGTCGCGGGTGGTCCCCACGGTGGCGACATGCCCAACGCCTTCGTCGGCGCGGACGGCATGCTGAAGGCTGAACTGCTGAACACCGGCGTCACGCTGGCGGCGGGGCCGAAGTCGCTCGCCGATGCGGACGGGTCGGCCCTGGTGATCCACGCCAAGCCTGACGACTACAAGACCCAGCCTTCGGGCGATGCGGGCGATCGGATCGCCTGCGCGGTCGTGGCCGCGCCCAAGAAGTAAGCCCGAAGGTGAGCGCCTGGCCGTAAGCGCCTGGCGCTCCCTTTGCGTTGTCAGCCCCAGGGGCGCTCGCGATACCAGCGAGTGATCACGTATTTCAGCCCTTTGCGCACTTTCATCGCGTGGTGCAGCGTGGCGGCGTTGAGCGAGCCATCGGGCCGGCGATTGTTCCAGGCGAGCAATTTGCCGACCTCTGGCTGGATGATCTTGTCGATCACCTTGAAGCGCGTGGCGCCCCCGGCCTCCACCGTGTTCAGGTAGATCATGAAGGTCCAGGTGCGCTGGCCTGAAACGCTGCAATAGGTCTGGTAGTCCGCGTGATCGGGCTCGAAATAATCAGTGTGGGCCTTGAACTCCTGGCCCACTTCGTACCGCTGGCCCTGCAGGCGTTCACCATAGACCGGATCGATGCCGGAAATTTCGGCAAGCTTGCGATCCAGCTCCGCAACGGCGGGATGATCATGGTGGAGATCACACGTTTCGCTGGTGCGGAAATTGTCGTCGCCGTTGTGGTTGGCGATGGTGGAGGGGCGCCGCTCCGCTTCGATCAGGTCGATCAGCGTCTCGCAATGCAGGGGATCGAGGAAGTCCCGCTTGATGAACAGTTCGAGCCGCTGAGACGGCACGCGCTGCAGCCCTGCGCGCAGCAGGATGTCACTCGATGATTCGCCGGGGCCCATGATCGGCGTCCTTATCCGTTTCGTTTGGGGGAGCAATAAGGCCGCGATGTATGGAGCATGGCAAAAAATTCACCTTTGATTCGAATGCTCACCAGACCGACCGGACGGCCTTTGTAATTTTGTTTCGCAAACCGTCGGCCTCGTCCAACTTTTGCTTTGCAAGATGCCATGCCTTGTGCGAAGGCGCGCTCCCGCTTCGATCGCGCTTGCCGCGATGGACAGGGTTATCCTAAGCGCCGGCTTCGGCATGCGCGCCGGGATTGTGGCGACTGTAGCTCAGTTGGTTAGAGCGCCGGTTTGTGGTACCGGAGGTCGTGGGTTCGAACCCCATCAGTCGCCCCACTATTCCCGTTTTCCAGCGCATCTGGCCGTATCTTGGAGCCGATGCCTTGACCGCTTTCTGGACCGAAGCCGATTTCGATGATCATGAGGGCGTGCATTTCGTGCACGATCGCCATAGCGGGCTGACCGCGATCATCGCGCTGCATTCCACGCATCTCGGACCGGGCGCGGGCGGCACCCGCTTCTGGCACTATTCCGACCCTGCGGCCGCCTTGCGCGATGCGCTGCGCCTCTCACGCGGGATGAGCTACAAGAACGCGATGGCCGGTCTGCCGATGGGTGGCGGCAAGGCCGTGATCCTGGCGGGACCGGATCGTCGCAAATCGCCCGAACTGCTGGCGGCTTTCGGAGACGCGATCGATTCGCTGGGTGGGCGCTATATCACGGCCGAAGACGTGGGCATGGGTGAGGCGGACATGGTGGCCATCGCCCGCCGCACGCCCTACGTTACTGGTCTTCCGACGCAGGACAGCGCTGCGGCGGGCGGCGATCCCGGCCCGTTCACCGCCAAGGGTGTGTTCCTGGGCATCAAGGCGGCAGTGGCGCACAAGCTGGGTCGCGACGATCTGGAAGGCGTGCATATCGCGGTGCAGGGCACCGGCAGCGTGGGCGGCGGCGCGTCGCGGTTGCTCGCGGCGGACGGCGCGCGGTTGACGCTGGCCGATGTCGATACGGCGCGTGCCTCCGCTCTGGCGCAGGAACTGGGCGGGCAGGCCGTGCCGGCAGAGGCGATCATGGATGTCGAATGCGACGTGTTCAGCCCGAACGCCCTCGGTGCGATCCTGGACGATACCGGCATCGCCCGGCTGCGCGCCCCGATCGTGGCGGGCGGCGCGAACAACCAGCTGGCGCGCCCGGAACATGGTGCGATGCTGGCTGAGCGGGGCATTCTCTACACGCCGGACTATGTGATCAACGGCGGCGGCATCATCGCCGTGACGATGGAATACCTGGCGCGCCGCGATGGTCATGCCTGTGACATCGCGCAAGTCCATAGCGCAGTGGAGGCCATTCCCGGCCGACTCCAGACGATCTGGACCGAGGCCGAGCACAGCGGCCGCACACCGGACGTAGTGGCCGATGCCATGGCCCAGCGCCTGATCGGCCGCTGAAATCGCGCGCCCGTCACCAAGTTATCCTTGCGGGGCGGGCAGCGGCGAGTAGAAGCGCGCCTGTCATGCACGGCTTCGCCAATCCGGCCCGATTTCTGCGACTCGCGCGCTGGCTGACGCCGCTCTGCCTGTTGCCCGGCATCGCCATCGCGGCGGTGGCGCTGGCCTATGGGCTGATCTGGGCCCCGGCAGACCGGCTGATGGGCGATACCGTGCGCATCCTGTTCCTGCATGTGCCCGCGGCCTGGCTGGGCATGGCCGGCTGGATGACGATCGCCGGTGCCAGCGTGACCGAACTGGTGTGGCGCCACCCGCTGGCCGCCATCGCCGCGCGCGCCGCTGCCGTACCCGGGGCGGTGTTCACCGCGCTGTGTCTTGCCACCGGCTCGATCTGGGGCCGCCCGACCTGGGGCACCTGGTGGGTGTGGGATGGCCGGCTGACGTCCATGCTGGTGCTGCTGTTCCTCTATTTCGGTTATATCGCGTTGTCGGACGTCGCGCGGCGGGACGGCGGAAACGGTCGGGTCGCGGCGATTTTCGGCATTGTCGGCGCGATCAACGTGCCCATCATCAACCGTTCGGTGGTGTGGTGGAACTCGCTCCATCAGCCGCCTAGCATCACCATGGGCAAGTCCGCGATTGATGCCGCGTTCCTCTGGCCGCTGCTGGCCGCCGCCTTTGGCTTTACCCTGATCTTCGCGGGCGTGGTGCTGATGCGGATGCGCGCGATCTTGGCCGAAGCGCAGGCCGAAGCACGCCTGCGCCGCAAGGCCTTCGCGGCAGACGAAGCCGCCGAAGCGTTCGGGGGCTTCGCCTGAGATGCGCGAAGCGTTCGACCAGTGGAATTTCGTGATCGCGGCTTATGCGGTGGGCGTGATCGGCACGGCGCTGATGATCGCCTGGGCCTGGCTCACCATGCGCCGGGCAGAGCAACGGCGTGATGAGAGCCGGAAACGCTGATGGCGACGGTGCATTCTCCCCGGATCAAGGCCAAGCACCAGCGCCTGGTCCTGCTGGTGATCGCGCTGGCGGTGGTGCTTCTGGCCGGGCTGCTGGCCGCATGGGCCCTGCGCAGTCAGGCGAGCTATTTCTACGTGCCGAGCGAGATCGTGGCCAAGCCCCCGGAGGCGGACCGCTTCGTGCGGTTGGGCGGCATGGTGGAAAAGGGCTCGCTCAAGACCGCACCGGATGGCGTGACGATCCGTTTCGTTGTCGGTGATGGGAAATCGCGCGTGCCGGTCTCTTTCTCGGGCATCGTGCCCTCGTTGTTCGTCGAGGGGTCGGGCGTGGTCGCCGAAGGGAGGATGCAGCCGGGCGGTACCTTCAAGGCCGACAACCTGCTGGCCAAGCATGACGAGAATTACGTGCCGCGCGAGATGCAGAACATGACGCAGGCGCAAGCCCGGAAAGTCGTGGCCGAAACCCAATGACGCGGTGCCGATCATGATCGCCGAGCTGGGCCTTGCCGCGCTCTGGCTGGCCGCCGCCCTGGCCGTGCTGCAACTGGTCGGCGGCGCGCTGGCGCTCACCGCGAGAGGCAGTGCGCTGGGCGATCTCGTGCGCCCGGTGGCGGTGGTGCAGGGGCTGCTGGCGCTTGTTGCCTTCGCCGCGCTGATCCGCGTATTCGCCGTCACCGACCTGTCGGTGAGGCTGGTGGCGCTGAACTCGCATTCGATGAAGCCGCTGGTCTTCAAGATCGCCGCCGCCTGGGGCAATCACGAAGGCTCGATGCTGCTGTGGGTCACGGTGATGGGCTTGGCAGGCGGCTTCGTCGCATTGGTGGAGCGGCGGCTGCCGGAACGCACGATGCTGGCAACGCTGGCAGGGCAGGCGTTCGTCAGCCTGGGTTTCTACGCCTTCCTGCTGATCGCCTCCAACCCGTTCGAGCGGCTGGCAACGCCCCCGGCGGAGGGCAACGGCTTGAACCCGCTGTTGCAGGATCTGGGCCTCGCCTTCCATCCGCCTACGCTTTACCTCGGCTACGTCGGCCTGTCGGTGGCGTTCAGCTTTGCCATCGGCGCGCTGGTGACCCGCGAAGTCGGCCCCGCCTTTGCCCGTGCGATGCGGCCCTGGGTGCTGGGGGCGTGGATATTCCTGACGCTGGGCATCACCGCCGGCTCCTACTGGGCCTATTACGAGCTGGGCTGGGGCGGCTGGTGGTTCTGGGACCCGGTGGAAAACGCTTCGCTGATGCCCTGGCTGGCGGCGACGGCGCTGCTGCATTCGTGCGGCGTGCTGGCGGCGCGCAACGCCTTGCGCGCCTGGACGATCATGCTGGGCGTGGTCGCCTTCTCCATGTCGATGGTGGGCACATTCTTGGTGCGATCGGGCATCCTGACCAGCGTTCACGCCTTCGCGGTGGACCCGCAGCGCGGCACGTTCATCCTGGCGCTGCTGGCGATCAACATCGGCGGTGCGCTGACGCTGTTCGGCTTGCGTGCCGGGACTGTGACCGAGGGTGAGCGCTTCGCCGTGGTCAGCCGCGAGGGCGCGCTGGTGATGAACAACGTGCTGTTGTCCGCGATCCTGGGCATCGTCCTGTTCGGCACGCTTTATCCTCTGGCGGCAGAGGCGATGGGCGCGAAAGTCTCGGTCGGCCCGCCTTACTTCAACCCGGTGAGCGCGCTGTTCTTCGTGCCGATGCTGGTGGTGCTGGCGGTCGGCCCGCTGCTGCGCTGGCGTCAGGACAAGCTGGATCGCATCGGCAAGGGCCTGGCGTTGCCCGCCGCGATGGTGGTCGTCGCGCTGCTGGCGGTGCTGATGATCGGCGGCGCGGGTCTGCTGCCGTACCTGGGGCTGGCGCTGGGTGCCGGGCTTGCCGTCGCCAGCTTCCTGCCCTTGCGGGATCGGAACCTGCGCCGCACCCCGCTGCCGATCTGGGGCATGGTGATCGCGCACTTCGGCGTGGCCGTAGCCTTGCTCGGCATGGCCAGCGAAAGCGCGTACTCGGTGGAGCGGCTGGTGGCGCTGCGCGTGGGTGAAAGCACCGCCGTCGGCCCGTGGAGCGTGCGCCTGGCCAGTGTCGATCCCGTCGCCGGCCCGAACTGGACCGCGCTGGAGGGCAAGCTGGAGGTGCGTTACGCCGGGGGCGCGGTCGAAGTCGCGCGCCCGCAAGCGCGAAATTTCTGGGCACCGGCGCAGCAGACCAGCGAGTCCTCCCTGCTGACCCGCTGGAACGGCCAGCTTTATTCCGTGCTGGGGGAGGAAGCGTCCGACAACCGCTGGCAAGTCAGGCTGTGGTGGAAGCCGTTCGTCACGCTGATCTGGCTGGGCGGCATGTTGATCGCGCTGGGCGGCGTGCTGGCGGTGATCGGCCATGTCCTGAGTGATTGGCGCCGTATCGTGGCCCGTTCCCGCATCGCCGACCGTCGCGAAAGCCAGGGCCGATGAGCGGTGCGCCGCCTTCCTCCGTGCGCAAGGGTTCGGCCTGGGCGATCTGGCTGCCGCTGGCACTGTTCGTGGTGTTCGTCGTGCTGGTGACGGTGGGCCTGCTACGCCCGGCTGACCGCAATGTCGCCAGCACCCTCATCGACCGCCCGCTGCCCTCGTTCAACCTGCCGTCGCCGCTGCCCGGCGGGGCCGGTTTGAAAAGTGCCGATCTTTCGGGCGGTCGCCCGCGGTTGCTCAACATCTTTGCCAGCTGGTGCGTGCCGTGCCGGGTGGAGGCGCCGCAGCTGGCGCAGCTGGCGAAGGCCGGCGTGACGATCGACGGCATCTCGGTGCGCGATCGCCCCGACGCCTTGCAGGCCTTTCTGGCGGAGAACGGCAATCCCTACAGCCGGATCGGCGCGGACAATGCGGGCTCGGTGCAGCTGGCGCTGGGTTCCTCCGGTGTTCCCGAAACCTACGTGATCGATGGCAAGGGTCGCGTCCGCTATCAGCACATCGGTGAGATCCGGCCCGAGCATGTGGCGTTGCTGCTGGGCAAGCTGGAAGCCGCGAAGTGAGCCGCGCGCTCTTCCGACTCGGTCTGGTGCTGATGCTGGCCATCGCCGCGATGCTCTCGCCAGCCGTCATCGCGCAGGAAATGGAATCGACCGCGCCCTACGCTTACCGCCAGCTGGACGATGCCAGCCAGGAGGCCAAGGCGCAGAAGTTGATGGAAACGCTGCGCTGCCTGCAATGCCAAGGCCAGTCGATCGCCGATTCGGATGCGCCGATTGCAGGCTCGATGCGGTCGCTGGTGCGGGAGCGCATCGCTGCGGGTGAGCAACCCGAGGCGATTCGGTCGTGGCTGATCGAGCGCTATGGCGATTACGTCAGCTATGCGCCGCGCGTCTCCACGCTGACATGGCCGCTGTTCGTGTTGCCCATCGCCCTGATCGCGCTGGCGGCGTTCCTGCTGCGCAACCGCTTCGTTTTCGGAAGACGCGCATGACTTGGGTTCTCGTGATCGCCTTGGCGGCGGCTGCGTTCCTGGTTGCCGCATTCGTCCTGCGGGCACCGCGACGAGGCTGGGAAGCGCTGGGCGCGGCCCTGTTGCTGGGTGTTGCCGGCTATGCCTGGCAGGGCCGTCCCGATATGCCCGCCGCGCCCAAGACCGCGCAGGAAACCGTGTCCGGCGATCCGGCCGCGCTCGTCCGGGCGCGTGGCCGCGTGACGAAAAGCGGGATACCGCCCACCGACCGCTGGGTGATCGTGGCGGATGCCCTGGCTCGAAACGGCCAGTTCGCCGATGCCGCCGCGATGCTCCGCGCCGCCACCGCCGACGATCCGAAGAACGCCGAGGCTTGGCTGGCGATGGCGAACGCGCTGGTCGCCCATGCGGAGGGCCAGCTGACCCCGGCCGCATTCTACGCCTACCGCCGCGCCGCGCAGGCCGGGCCGGAGCAGCCGGGGCCGCCGTTTTTCCTGGGTCTGGCGCTCGCCCAATCCGGGCGATTCCAGGAAGCGCGCGAACTTTGGCAGCGGCTGCTGAAGGCGACACCGCCCGATGCGAAGTGGCGGGCCGAGCTGGAAGACAAGCTGATGCGCATCGATGTTCTGATCGCCGCGCAACAAAGCGGCCAGCGCCCGCGTTGAGACGCGTTGCTAGGCTGATGGCATGCTGCTAACGCGCGCCGATGCCGCAGATGCAGGACGGTGCTTGAGCGTGATCACGGGGGCGCACGCATGAGTGATGCATCGCGGGATTCCGCTGATTCCAACGCGTCTGCCGATGGCGCTGTCGTCGACCCGGCGACGGCGCAGGTGGAGGCGGTTCCGCCCAAATCCCACAAGGACGTCAACAGCCTGGGCAAGCTCGCCTTCGGGGCGATCGGCGTGGTGTTCGGCGATATCGGCACCAGTCCGCTTTACGCCTTTCGCGAGACGTTCGTGGGCCCACACCCTCTGGCGATCGACGAACTGCACATTCTGGGCGTCGTCAGCCTGATCTTCTGGTCGATGACGCTGGTCGTCTCGATCCAGTACGTCGGCATACTGATGCGCGCCGATAACAAGGGGCAGGGCGGCAGCCTGGCGCTGGTGGCGCTGATCTCCGGCAAACTGAGTCAATCGCGCAAGTCCGGCCTGGTCGTGCTGCTGGGTGTGTTCGCCACCGCCTTGTTCTACGGCGACAGCATGATCACGCCGGCGGTTTCGGTTCTCTCGGCGGTGGAGGGGCTGACGGTCGTCGAAAGCCGACTCGGCCCGCTGGTGCTGCCGATCGCGTTGGTGTTGCTGATCGCGCTTTTCCTGATCCAGAAGAGCGGCACTGCCAAGGTGGGCGCGCTGTTCGCCCCGGTGATGGTGATCTATTTCGTGGTGCTGGCGGTGCTGGGCATCTGGCACCTGGTCCAGCTGCCCCACGTGCTGCTGGCGCTCAACCCGTGGTATGCGATCCAGTTCTTCCTGACCGACAAAATGCTGGCCTTCCTGGCGCTGGGCTCGGTGGTGCTGGCGGTGACCGGCTCGGAAGCGCTCTATTCCGACATGGGGCATTTCGGGCGTGGGCCGATGCGCATTTCCTGGTTCGGCTTCGTCATGCCGTGCCTGCTGCTCAACTACTTCGGCCAGGCCGCGCTGATCCTGGGCATGGATGATGCCTCCGCCGCGCAGGCGATGGAGAACCCGTTCTTCCACCTCGCGCCCGAATCGCTGCGCCTGCCGCTGGTGATCCTGGCGACCTGCGCCACCTTCATCGCCAGCCAGGCGGTGATATCGGGCGCATTCTCGATCACGCACCAGGCGATGCAGCTGGGCTTCATCCCGCGCCTCTCCACCCGCCACACCAGTGAGCATGAAGTGGGGCAGATCTACATCCCCTTCGTCAATTTCGCGCTGATGTGGGGGGTGATCGTGCTGGTGCTGATCTTCCGCAACTCGTCCAACCTGGCGTCGGCCTATGGCATCGCGGTGACGGGGGCGATGCTGATCGACACTTGCCTGATGACGGTGCTGTTCGTGGTGCTGTGGCAATGGCCCAAGTGGCTGACGGTGCCGGTGGCGCTGCTGTTCTTCATCGTCGATGGCACCTACTTCGCGGCGAACGCGGCCAAGATCACGGATGGTGGCTGGTTCCCGCTGCTGATCGGCTTCATCGCCTTCACCCTGCTGACCACGTGGAACCGTGGCCGCCGCCTGATGCGCGATCGCATGACCGAGGCGGCGCTGCCGCTCAACGTCTTCGCCAAGAGCGCGCACGGCAGTGCGGCGCGAGTGCCGGGCACGGCGATCTTCATGGCCTCCACCAATGTCGGCGTTCCATCGGCGCTGCTGCACAACATCAAGCACAACAAGGTGCTGCACGAACGCGTGATCGTGCTGACAGTAGAGGTGCAGGACGAGCCCTGGGTCGAGCCCGATCAGCGCTTCTCCGTCCAGAACCTGGGCGAGGGCTTCTACCGGCTGACGCTGCGCTATGGCTTCATGGAGGAAACCGATGTGCCCGCCGCGCTGGCGCATACCGAGATCTGCGGCGGCCCGTTCGAGATGATGAAGACCAGCTTCTTCCTCTCCCGCCAGACGCTGCTGCCCTCGGCCAAGCCGGGCATGGCGATCTGGCGTGAAAAGCTGTTCGCCTGGATGATGCGCAACGCCGCCAGCGCGATGGAGTTCTTCCGCCTGCCCACCAACCGCGTGGTGGAATTGGGAAGCCAGGTCGAGATCTAGGCGCGGGACAAGCGGCACGGGTCTCCTTGCCGCCTCCTGCCAGTCTCGTCGCGCCATCCCAGAACCATTCGCCGATCCGCGCATTGCTGACGCATGACCTTGCAGGAGTGCGCGCGATGACCAAGTTCGGATACAAGCTGATGACCGAGGAACACGGGCCCAAGGCGCTCGTCACCAACACGGTGCGGGCAGAGGCGGCGGGGTTCGATTTCGTTTCGATCTCAGACCATTTCCATCCCTGGCTGGAAGCACAAGGCCATGCCTCCTTCGCCTGGAGCGTGCTGGGCGCGATCGCCCATGCTACCGATCGGATCGGTATCACCACCGGGCTGACCTGCCCGATCATCCGCTATCATCCGGCCATCATCGCGCAGGCCGCCGCCACGATCGCCGTGATGAGCGATGACCGGTTCAGCCTGGCAGTGGGCGCTGGGGAGCGATTAAACGAACACGTCACCGGCGCGCTATGGCCGTCCACCCCGATCCGGCACGAGATGCTGGGCGAAGCGGTCGATATCCTTCGGCTGCTGTGGGATGGCAAGGTTCATAGCTTCGAAGGCCAGTTCTTCGATGTCGACCATGCGCAGCTTTATGACGTGCCGGATAAGCCGATCGTGCTGACGCTGGGCGTCAGCGGTCCCAAGTCCATCGCGCTTGCCGCCGAAAAGGCGGACGGAATCATGGCGACGTCTCCCGATTCCGAAATCGTGCAGAGTTACAAGGACGCGGCTGGTGGTTCGGGCGGTCCGATCTACGGCGAGGTCATGCTGGCGTGGGCACCAACCGAAGAGCAGGGCCGAAAGACTGCGCACGAACGCTTCCGCTTCAGCGCCTTCGACTGGTCGGTAAATTCAGAGCTGCGCGACGTTGCGGGCTTCGAAGCAGCGACCAAGTACGTTCGCCCCGAGGACCTGAAGGACACGATCCCCGCCGGACCGGACGCCCAAGTGCATCTGGCGGCCATTCGCAAGTACCTGGACGCGGGGTTCGATCACCTGGTGCTGGCATGCCCGGGCGATGACCAGGAAGGCTTCATTCGGTTTGTCGAAGCGGAGCTGCTGCCGGCGCTGCGGTAAGCGCCGCTATGCTGAATACGGGAAGGGATGATGCTTGTCGCCCCGGAGTTGATCCGGGGGCCCACTTTGTTTCCGCGATTGAGCGGAAGTAAGCGGGATCCCGGGTCGAGCCCAGGGAGACGGCTCAGTTGTGCCAGGTGAAGGGGCTATTGATCCACCGGCGGATTCTCGACGAACTCCTCCTTCGCCTCCTCGCCCATCCCGTGGCGCATCACCATCGGGATCTGCGAGAAGGTGAAAAGGAACGAGAGCCCGGTGAACAGCCACAGCTTGGCCTGCAGCCATCCGCCGAAGGTCAGCACATGGCGCAGTACCTCGTTCAGTCCGGCGAGGAACACGAAGAAGATCGCCCAGTTGCGCGACAGCTTCAGCCACCCGGCGTCGTCCAGTCCCTCGAAGGCGGACTGCAACAGGTAGCGCAGCATCGCCTTGCCCTTGATCAGCCCGCCGAACAGCACGGCGGCGAACAGCACGTATACGGCGGTGGGCTTGATCTGGATCCAGAAGGGATCGTTGAAGAATACGGTCAGCGCGCCGAAGCCCAGGATCAGCGCCGATGACAGCCACACCATCGGCGAAACGCGGCCCAGCCGCCACTTCGACACGACCAGCGCCACCAGCGTGGCGAACATGAAGGCGATCGTGCTCTTGGTGACGGCCAGCACGATCCCCGCGCCATTCTCGTCATCGGCGGGGGAGAAGTGGCGATAGGTCAGAAAGAAGACGAGCAGCGGCCCGAAGTCGACCAGCAGGTTGACCCAGGAGGATTTCTCTTTCGGCTTGGCGGCGGTGGTCATGTCAGGCGATCCCGGCGATCACGCGGGCGAGCAGGTCGGGGTTGAAGGGGCGCAAGTCGTCGATCCTCTCCCCCACGCCGATCGCGTGGATCGGCAGGCCGTATTGCTCGGCTGCCGCCACCAGGACGCCGCCGCGCGCGGTGCCGTCCAGCTTGGTCATGATCAATCCGGACACGCCGGCCACTTCCTTGAAGACTTCTATCTGCGACAACGCGTTCTGGCCGTTGGTGGCATCCAGCACCAGCACCACGTCATGCGGGGCGGCGGGATTGAGCCGACCCAGAACACGCCGGATCTTCGCCAGCTCGTCCATCAGCTCGCGCTTGTTCTGCAGCCGCCCGGCGGTGTCGACGATCAGGGCGTCGATGCCCTGATCGGTCGCGGCTTTCACTGCGTCGAACACGATGCTGGCCGGGTCGCCGCCTTCAGGGCCACGCACGATCGGCACGCCGACGCGTTCGGCCCAGACACCCAGCTGCCCGATCGCGGCGGCGCGGAACGTATCGCCCGCCGCCAGCATCACCGAATAGTCCTGTTCCTGGAACAGATGCGCCAGCTTGGCGATCGTGGTGGTCTTGCCCGATCCGTTGACGCCGATCACCAGGATCACTTGCGGGCGCGGGAAGGCGATGATGTCCAGCGGCTTGGCCACGGGGCGCAGGATTTCGGCGATCTCGCGCGCGACCACTTCCATGATCGCCCGTTCGTCAGCATCGCGTTCGAACCGCTCGTCCGCTAGGCGCGCACGGATGCGGGCCGCGGCGCGAGGGCCCAGGTCCGACATGATCAGCGCGTCTTCGAGATGATCGAGCTGTTCGTCGTCCAGCCGGGTCTTGCCGACGATGCCGGACAAGTTGCCGGACAAGCGCTCAGAGGTCTTGCGAAAGCCGCCGAACAACCGCTCAGACCAGCCATCGCCCGCCGTGTTGTCTGGCGGCACTTGGGTGTTCATTGCAGCATTCCTTCCACGACCCGCGACGGGGTCAGGCTGAACAAGGCGCCCGGCGCGGTGTTTTCGGGGAGCACAACCGGCGCGAACTGGGCGGAGTGGCCGGTTCCCCCGCGCTCGGCCAGCACGGCCAGGGGCGTGCCGATCAAGCGGCCGAGCCACGCGGCGCGTTGGTGGGCGACGGCGCGGCGCAACTCAGCTGCACGCGCCCGGATCGTGGCGATGGGCACTTGCGGCATGCGCGCTGCTGGCGTGGCGGGGCGCGGCGAGTAGGCAAAGACGTGGCCATGCACCACATCCAGCGTCTGAATGATCGAGAGGCTCTGGCCATGCATCGCTTCGCTCTCGGTCGGGAAACCGGCGATCAGGTCGGCACCGATGCTGAGGTCGGGCCGCCGCGCGCGCAGCCGCTCGACCAAAGCGATCGCATCGGCGCGGCTGTGGCGGCGCTTCATCCGCTTCAGGATCATGTCGTCGCCCGATTGCAGCGACAAGTGGAGGTGCGGCATCATCCGCGTTTCGGCGGCGAGCAGATCGAACAGCGTGTCGTCCACTTCCGCACCATCGACCGACGACAGGCGCAGGCGGGGCAAGGCAGCAAAGCGCGCCAGGATCGCCTCGCATAGCTGGCCGAGGCGGGGCGTGCCGGGCAGATCGCTGCCCCAGGACGTGAGATCGACGCCGGTCAGCACGATCTCGCGCACTCCGGCGTCCAGATGCAGCGCCACTTCGGCAAGAACGTCCGCCACGGGGCGCGAGCGGCTGACTCCTCGGCCTTGGGGGATCACACAGAAGGTGCAGGCATGGTCGCACCCGTTCTGCACTTGCACGAAGCCGCGCGTATAGCCGATGGGGCGCAGCGGAGCGGCGGGCGCGGGCACGTTCCAGGCGCGCGGATCGAGCTTCGCGGTGTTGGCGATCAGCCCATCGACCTCCGGCATCGCGGACAGGGCATCGCGTTCCACTTCCGCCGCGCAACCGGTGACGAGCAGCCGTGCATCGGGCCGGGCCCGGCGGGCGCGGCGGATGGTCTGGCGCGTTTGCCGCACCGCCTCCGCCGTGACCGCGCAGGAATTCACCACGACCAGATCGTCCGCGCTGGCCAGCAAGGCGCGCAACTGCTCGCTTTCCGCAAGGTTCAGCCGACAGCCTAGGGAGTGGACTTCAAGGCTCACTCAGCTGCGTCTCAACCGGCGGTGCCAAAGGCGAACAGGCCATAGGCGGTCGCATCGAACTCACCGCGAAAACTTTCGGCGGCAGGGCCGGTCATGATGATCTCGCCATCCTCGCGCCATTCGATCGCGAGTGGACCGCCCGGCAGCTTCACGATCACCTTGCGATCGACCAACCCGCGCCGCATCGCGCCGATCGCGGTGGCGCAGGCCCCGGTGCCGCAAGCGCGGGTCAGCCCGGCGCCACGCTCCCACACCCGCAGGCGTATGGAGCCGCGTGACGTGATCGTGGCGACGTTGACATTGATCCGCTCTGGAAACAGTTGATCATGCTCGATTTCCGGGCCGAGCCGCGCCAGGTCCACCGCGCCGGTATCGGGCACGAAGAAGATCACATGCGGATTGCCGACGTTCACCGCGATAGGGTCCGTCAGTTCCTCCCAGCCGACCGGCAGGGAATGGGTATCCATCGCATAGGCCAGCGGAATCTCGTTCCAGCCGAAGCGCGGCTTGCCCATCTCGACCGCCACGCCGTCTTTCGAGGGCTGGGCAGAGACTATGCCGCCCAGTGTCTCGATCCGCGCGGCCTCGCCATGAAGCAGCCCGATCGCGCGGGTGGCGTTGCCGCAGGCTTCAACCTCGCTGCCATCGGCGTTGAAGATGCGCATGCGGAAATCGGCCTGGCTGGACGGTTCGAGCACGACGAGCTGGTCGCATCCGATCCCGGTATGGCGATCGGCGATGGCGGCCGCCGATTCCGCGTCAATCTCGGGTATCGCCCGCTCACGCGCGTCGAGCACGACGAAGTCGTTGCCCAGGCCGTGCATCTTGGTGAACTCGATCCGCATAGTGCCGGGCGATCTAGGCTTTGCCGAGGCCGCCGTAAAGTGCGTGGCGAACGATGGGTCCCCGTATAGTGCGTTATCGTCGCGCGCGTCAGCCGACGCGCGTGCCGCTGAGCGCCATGGTGCCGAACATCCCGGCCTTCACGCCGCCGCTCAAGGTATCGCCGGAGATCGTGGCATCGCAATCCAGGTCCAGCGGCATGGGCTTGGTCGTCTTCATGCTCCACCGCACGTTGTCCCCGGCGATCGTGCCCGAGATTGGCATCGATCCGGGATCGCCGCTGACGGTGCCGGTAAAGCCGCCCGCGTGATCGGGCACGATTTCCAGGCGCGCGGTCTGATCGCCGATAGGGGTCTTGATGCGGATATCCCAGGTTCCGGCGGCGCTCATGATCAATTTCCTTTGGTGGCCGCGCCCACGGCGGGTGCGGCGCGATATTCGACCGGCAGGCCGACGGCCTTCAACTGCGGCTCGATCTGCTTGCGGTCTCCGACGATAACGATCGTCATGCCATCAGGCTGCAAGTACTGGCGCGCCGCCTCCTCGATCTTGGGCGAAGGGATGGCGCGATAGGTGCTGGCGAGCGTCTGATAGTAGTTGTCCGGACGGCCCAGGCGCGCGTTCGTTTCGATCGCCTGGAGGACACTGCCGTTGGTCTGAAACTGGTTCGGCATCGCGCGGATCGCGCCCTCGGTCACGCGCTGCAACTCTACCGGGGTGACCGGGGCCTTGCCGGGGAAAGCCTTCATGTCAGCCAGGATGGCCTGGACGGACGGGCCGGTCTTATCGGTCTGCACGGGAGCCGCCACCATCAGCGTGCGCGGGCCGACCGGGCGCGTGACGGCGGAGAACACGCCGTAGCTCCAACCCTTGTCCTCGCGCAGATCGCCGTTCAGGCGCGAGAGGAAGCCACCGCCCAGAACGTCATTGGCGAGGTTGAGCGCCTCGGTGCCTTGCGTCGTGCCCTGGATCGGCAGGGCGCGGCCCACGGCGATATACGATTGCGGCGAAGCGGGACGATCCAGCACGACGATCCGCGCCTGGGCGGTCGGGACGGGGGCGTCCAGAGCCTTCTTCGGTGCTGCGCTTGCCGGTGGCACCCACTGGCCGAACGCGGTTTCCAGCAGCGGCTTCAGCTGCGCCATGGTGATGTCACCCACCACGGTGATGCGCGCCAGATCGGGGCGCAGCCACTTGGCGTGGGCATTGCGCAAGTCCACCGGAGTCAGGCTGGCGAGCGAGGTGGCATTGCCAAGGCCGTCGGACGGCAGCGCATAAGGGTGCTGGCCGAAGAGCAGTCCGTCCAGCGTGCGTTGCGCCAGTGCCTGGGGCGAGGCTTCGACCTGCTGCAATCCGGCAAGCGCCTGGCTGCGCACGCGCGTGACATCCTCCGCCCGGAACGCGGGATTGCGCACCACGTCCGCCAGCAGCGCGAGCGACGGGGCGAGGTTGGCGGTGAGCGCGGTCAGCCCGATGCTGCTGCGATCGACCGTGCCGCCCGCGCCGATCGACGCGCCCAGCCGTTCCTGCTCCTCGGCGATGGCGGTGGCGTTGCGCGTCGTGGTGCCTTCCTCCAGCGAGGAGAGCATCAGGAACTGCGTGCCCGGCTTGTCCAGCGAATCGGCGGCATAGCCCGCGTCGAAGCTGATCGAGAGTGACACCTTGGGGATGGCGGTGCGCCGCGCCAGGGCGACCGGGATGCCGTTGGACAAGGTGGCATGTTCCACCGTGGGAAACACCAGATCGGCAATGGGGGTGACCGGCGGCGCAGTCAGCTTCGGCGCGGCGGGCAGGGGGGGCGGTGCCGTCTTCGGGTCCGGCGTTGCTGCTTTGGCAGCCTCATCGCCCCAGCCGCCCATGCTCTCTCCGGATTCGGTGCGCTCTCCGGGGACGACATCCAGCGCGAAGGCCGGGCGGTTGAGCCACTTGGCCAGCGCCTTGCGGACATCCGCCGGAGTGAGCGCGGCCATGCGCGCCAGGTCTTCCTTGTACTTGGCCGGATCGCGCGAATACAGCTCACCCTCGGCCAGTGTCGCGCCCTTGCCCGACATGCCGCCGACCACTTCCAGACCCCCGATCTCGGCGCTGAGCGTGCTCGTCACCGCACGGCGCACTTCGTCGGCGGTGGGGCCCTGGGCGACGAAGTCCGCCGTCACCTTGTCGAACGCGGCCTCGGCCGCCTTGCGGTCGACGCCGGGCTTGATGTCCATGCTGGTTTGCAGGAAGCTCACCTGCTCGAATTGCTGGGCCCCGGCGGTGACCGAGACGGCGAGCTCCTGCCCACGCACCAGCGCATTGTCGAGCCGCGAGCTGGCAAGGCCGCCCAGGATGAACATGCCGACCCGAAGCGCGGCGGAGTCCGGATCGTTGAGGCCCGGGCCGCTCCAGTTGCGGGTGAGGCGGATCACGGGCACGCGATCGGTCATCTGCCGGGTCTGCGGTGCCGAAAGCGTGACGGGGGTGGCATTCACGGCGCGCACTTCGGGACCGCGCGGGATATTGCCGAACCATTTTTCCACCAGCGGTCGCGCGGTCTTGGCATCGATGTCGCCGCTGAGCGCCAGGACCACGTTGTTGGGGCCGTAGTGATCGGTGAACCACTGCCGCACGTCACCCACGGTGGCCGCGTCTAGGTCCGCCATCGAGCCGATGGTGGCGTGGCGATAGGGGTGGCCGACGGGGAATAGACCCTCGCCGATGGCATAGTCCATCAGGCCGTAAGGCTCGTTATCGCCCTGCCGCTTCTCGTTCTGGACGACGCCGCGCTGCTTATCGAGCTTGTCCTGCGTGACGGCGGGCAGGATGTGGCCCATCCGGTCCGCTTCCATGAACAACGCCAGGTCCAGCGCACCGGTGGGCACCGTCTCGACGTAGTTGGTGCGATCATACCAGGTGGAGCCGTTGGTGGGGGTGGAGCCGGCCGCTTCCAGCGGAATATCGAAGTTGGGAACGTTGGCCGATCCGCCGAAGAACAGATGCTCGTAAAGATGCGCGAACCCGGTCTTGCCGCGCGGTTCGTACTTGGAGCCGATGCGATAATAAGTAGTGACGCCGACCACCGGAGCCTTGCGATCGGTGTGGACGATCACGGTGAGGCCGTTGGCCAACATGAACTTCTCGAACGGGATATCCACCTTCCCGACCAGTTCGGCCGGGGAAACCGGAGCCTGCGCGGCGGGCGGGGCGGCGGTTCCCTTGGAAACGGCGGGCGCGCTGGCGCTGAAGGCGAGGGCGGCGGCAAGAGCGGACAGGGCCGCAGTCTGGAAGTGACGCATGGGGCGAAGATGTAGCAGCTTGGCGGGGGAGGGCTAGGGGGGAAGCGGGCTACTCAACGTCCTTCCGTTTGTGTCGAGCGAAGTCGAGACAGGCTGACCAAGCGTTGTCGTGTCTCGACTTCGCTCGACACGAACGGGACTTATTGGGTGGATTTGAGCAAGCCCCGTGGCGTGATCGCGCGCTCCAGCAGGTGGAACGCGCCTTCGATCACCAGCGCGAACACGGCGGCGGGCACCGCGCCCTCCAGGATCAGGCCGTTGTTGGCCAGGCGGATGCCGGTTAGGATCGGCTGGCCATAGCCGCCCGCGCCGATGATCGCCCCCAGCGTCGCCAGGCCTACCGCGATCACGGCGGCGGTGCGCACGCCCGCCAGGATCGTCGGCAGTGCCAGCGGCAGCTCGATCCGCAGCAGCCGCGTCTTGCGGGAAAGGCCCAGCGCTTCGGCGCTGTCCAGCAAGGTGGGCGAGATGCCGGTCAGCCCGGCATGCGTGTTGCGCACGATCGGCAGCAGCGAATAGAGGAACAGCGCCGCGATCGTGGGAGCCGCGCCGATGCCCAGCAGCGGGATCAGCATGACGAACAGCGCCAGGCTGGGGATCGTCTGCAGCACCCCGGTCAGCGGCAGAACCAGCGTGCCCAGGCGCGGCAGACGGGCGGCGGCGATGCCCAGCGGCAGGGCGATCACCAGCGCCAACCCCAGCGCCACCGCCACCAGCGCGAAATGCTCACGCGTGCGGGCCAGCAGGCGGGACCAGAGCGTGTCCTGCGCGGTGGTATCGGCCTTCAGGCCCAGAGCCTCCCGCGCGACATCGGTTTCGCTCATGCCATCGATGCGAACCTTGCGATTGAGTTCGCGCATCTTCGCCTCGTCGAGACGACCGGCCAAGGCATCGAGCGCGGCGACGGCCTTGGCAGGCAGGCTTCGCCGGTAGAGGAAGGCGCCGTCGTAACGCGGAAAGAACGCGCGATCGTCCTTCAGTACGACGAGGTTGTAGGCGGCGATCTCGGCGTCGGTGGTGTAGACGTCGGTCACGTCGATCTGCCCGCCCGCCAGCGCGCGATAGGCCAGGTCATGGTCGATCCCGCGCACTTTGATGGCGCCATAGCCGTAAGCGGCGGAGAGCGCGCGCCAGCCATCGGCGCGGTCGACGAATTCGTTGGATACCGCGACATTCAGCTGCGGGTGGCGCGCCAGGTCTGACAGGGTGGCCACGCCATAGCGCTTCGCCGTGTCGACCCGGATGGCCAGGGCGTAACCGTCGCTGAAACCCAGCGGCTTCGACAGGGCCAGGCCCCGTTGGGCAAGGATGGGGGCGAGCGCGGCGTCGTCCTTCAGCTTGCGATCGGCGAACGTCTCGAAGCGCAGGGTGCCGGTGTATTCGGGGTAGAAATCGATATCGCCCGCCGCCACCGCATCGAACAGGATGCGGCTGCCGCCCAGTTCCCGGCGGTGCGTGGCGGGCACGCCCGCCTGCTCCAGCGCGATGCGGGCCATTTCGGCAAGGATGACGCTTTCGGTGAATTTCTTCGAGCCGACGGTGACGGGCTTGGCTTGCGCAAGCGTGGGGATGAGCAGGGCGAGGATGACGGCCGCCAGCACCAGCCAACCTCGCGCACGCCTTCTACCGCCCGTTCTGCGCTGGAAGGACAAGGCTTGGGGGAGCCAGCGTGGCGAAGACAAGGCCATCACAACGCCTCCTCCGCCGCCAGAAACTCGGCCACGAAATCATCCGCCGGCTGCGTCTGCAAATCGGCGATGTCTCCTTGCTGCACGATCCGGCCATCGCGCATCAGAATGGCGCGGCCACCGAAGAACCGCGCCTCCCGCAGCGAATGCGTCACCATCACCACGGTCATGCCCAGCCGCGCGAAGATGTCGCGCAGTTCGCCTGCCAGCCGCAGCCGCGTCACCGGGTCGAGCGCGGAGAGCGGCTCGTCCAGCAGCAGCACGTCCGGGCCCAGCATCAGCGCCCGCATCATCGCCACGCGCTGGCGCTGGCCGCCCGACAGCCCGGCGGGGAAGCGATCGAGCTGCGCCGCGTCCAGCGCCACCAATTCGGCCAGTTCCCTCACCCGCGCGTCGATCCGCGCCTTGTCCCAGCCGAACTCGCGCGCGGCCAGCGTCACGTTGCCGCGCGCGGTCAGGTGCGGGAACAGTCCGCCCTCCTGAATCACATAGCCCAGACGCCGCCGCACCGGTCGCCAATCCTTGACCTCAGCCCCGTCGAACCGCAGCGTGCCGTCATAGGGAGATAAGCCGATCAGACATCGCAGCAATGTCGACTTGCCGGAACCGGAAGGGCCGAGCAGCACCACCGTTTCCCCCTGCGCGATGCTGAGAGTGGTAGGGGCCAAGGCGTCCACGCCGCCATAAGATACGCGCACCGCGTCAAGTTCGTACATCGCCGGCAGCGTAGCAAAGCCAGGGCGTGAGTACATGGCGAACTGATGGGAGGCGGTTCAATCGCCCAACCCGTCGGCCCCCCGTCAGCCTCGGTCTTCCGGGGCCTGACCTGGGGCTCCGGATCAAGTCCGGGGCGACGGAGCAGTAGGCGGCGGATTGAGGATGCCGCGTTGCCAACGAAAATTCCGCCGCCCCATCTTGTGTGACCAATAAGTCACACCACATCGCCGGAGACAGGAGGATACGTCCCACCATGAATCTCGAAAAGTTCACTGACCGCGCCAAGGGTTTCCTGCAGGCCGCGCAGACCACCGCGATCCGGCTCAACCACCAGCGCATCACGCCCGAGCATATCCTCAAGGCCTTGCTCGACGATGGCGAGGGCATGGCCGCTGGCCTGATCCAGCGCGCGGGCGGCAATCCCAAGTTCGCGCTGGACGGCGTCAATGCCGCGCTGGAGAAGATTCCGGCCGTCAGCGGTTCGGGCGCCCAGACCACGCCGGGGCTGGATAACGATGCCGTGCGCGTGCTCGATCAGGCGGAGCAATTGGCGGCCAAGTCCAACGATGCCTACGTTACCGTGGAGCGGCTGTTGCTAGCCTTCACCCTCGCCACGACCACGGCGGCCGGCAAGGCGCTGGCCGCGGCCAATCTCACCGCGCCCGCGTTGGAAAAGGCGATCACGGACTTGCGCGGCGGTCGCACGGCCGACAGTGCCGGGGCGGAGAACGCCTACGACGCGATGAAGAAATACGCCCGCGATCTCACCGAAGCGGCGCGCAACGGCAAGCTTGATCCGGTGATCGGCCGAGACGAGGAAATCCGGCGCACCGTGCAGATCCTGGCGCGCCGTACCAAGAACAATCCCGTCCTCATCGGCGATCCCGGCGTCGGCAAGACCGCTATCGCCGAGGGCCTTGCCCTGCGCATCGCCAACGGCGACGTGCCTGATAGCTTGCGCGATCGCACCTTGATGTCGCTCGACATGGGCAGCCTGATCGCCGGCGCCAAATATCGCGGCGAGTTCGAGGAGCGGCTGAAGGCCGTGCTCGACGAGGTGAAGGGCGCCGAGGGGCAGATCATCCTGTTCATTGATGAGATGCATACCTTGATCGGCGCGGGCGCGTCCGAAGGTTCGATGGATGCGGGCAACTTGCTCAAGCCCGCGCTCGCACGCGGCGAACTGCACTGCATCGGCGCGACCACGCTCGACGAATACCAGAAGTACGTCGAGAAGGATGCCGCCTTGCAGCGCCGCTTCCAGCCCGTCTTCGTTGACGAACCGACGGTCGAGGACACGATCTCGATCCTGCGCGGGCTCAAGGAGAAGTACGAGCTGCACCACGGCGTGCGCATCACCGACGGCGCGATCGTGGCGGCGGCGACCCTGTCGAACCGCTATATCACCAACCGCTTCCTGCCGGACAAGGCGATCGACCTGATGGACGAGGCCGCCAGCCGCATCCGCATGGAAGTGGAGAGCAAGCCCGAGGAGATCGAGAAGCTCGACCGCCGCATAATCCAGCTCAAGATCGAGGAGATGGCGCTATCCAAGGAGAGCGACACCGCCTCCAAGGATCGCCTGGCGAACTTGCGCGCAGAGCTCGGCAATCTCGAGCAGCAGTCGAGCGAACTGACCACCCGCTGGCAGAACGAGCGTGACAAGATCGCCGCCGAGGGCAAGCTGAAGGAGCAGCTGGATGCGGCGCGCCTGGAACTGGAGCAGGCACAGCGGCAGGGCGATCTTGGTCGTGCCGGCGAACTGTCCTATGGCACGATCCCCGCGCTGGAAAAGCAGCTGGCGGAAGCCGAAGCGCAGGCCGGTAACGCCATGCTGCGCGAGGAAGTGACGGCGGACGATATTGCCGGCGTGGTCAGCCGCTGGACCGGCGTGCCTGTCGACCGGATGCTTCAGGGCGAGCGCGAAAAGTTGCTCAACATGGAAGCGGCGATCGGCACGCGCGTGATCGGTCAGGCCGCTGCGGTCACGGCGGTGTCCAAGGCGGTGCGGCGTGCCCGCGCCGGTCTGCAGGACCCCAACCGCCCGATGGGCTCGTTCCTGTTCCTTGGTCCCACCGGTGTCGGCAAGACCGAGTTGACCAAAGCGCTCGCGAGCTTCCTGTTCGACGATGACAACGCGATGGTGCGCATCGACATGAGCGAGTTCATGGAGAAGCACGCCGTCAGCCGCCTGATCGGCGCGCCTCCGGGCTATGTCGGCTATGACGAAGGCGGCGTGCTGACCGAAGCGGTGCGGCGCCGGCCCTATCAGGTCGTGCTGTTCGACGAGGTGGAAAAGGCGCACCCCGATGTCTTCAACGTGCTGCTGCAAGTGCTGGACGACGGCCGCCTGACCGACGGGCAGGGCCGCGTGGTGGATTTCACCAACACGCTGATCATCCTGACCAGCAACCTGGGCAGCCAGTATCTGGCCAATCTGGACGAGGGCCAGGAAGTCTCGACCGTTGAACCGCAAGTCATGGAGATCGTGCGCGGGCACTTCCGCCCTGAGTTCCTCAACCGGCTGGACGAGGTGATCCTGTTCCACCGCCTGGGCCAAGGCGAGATGGGGCCGATCGTGGAAATCCAGGTCGGCCGCGTGCAGAACCTGCTGAAGGACCGCAAGATCACGCTGGACCTGACCGACGCCGCCAAGCGCTGGCTGGGCCGTGTCGGCTACGACCCGGTCTACGGCGCCCGCCCGCTAAAGCGCGCCGTTCAGCGCTATCTGCAAGACCCGCTGGCCGAAAAGCTGCTGGCCGGAGACATCCCCGACGGCACCACCGTCCACATCGACGAAGGCGACGGCGCCTTGGCGATCAACGTGGAGTGATGGGTTCAGCCCCTCGACGCCCAGATGTCGAGGGGCTGGTTCCTGATCCAGCGGGTGGCCAGCCACTTAGTACCGTTACGAACGGGAAGTCCAGCATGGCGACTTCGCGCGTCAGGTGAGCCGTCTTCTTGCGTATTGGTGAAAACGAGCACATCTCCCGCTTTGCCGGCCATTGTCAGGCCGATTCCGGGGAAGTGCGTTTCGCCGCCCAGGTATCCTTTGTTGAGGTAGATCAGCGCCGTCATGACGCGCTGATTTGGCTCGTGGGGTAGGGTATCCACGTGCGGCAAGTACTCTTGGCCCGGCGCGTAGTGCAGGATGGCCAGAGGCTCGCCCGCGCTCACACTGGTGCCGGTCATCGCTGACAATCGCCGCTGGATCGCCTGGATTGGCAACGTCTCCCGCGTCGGACCGATGACCGCCGCAGATGACTTGCGCACGGGGTGGGCAATTTGCTGGCCGGTCCGCGGATCGACGACCATGGAAGGGCCAAGCAGATCGAGAACGCTGGTCGCGAGATGAGCGCACTCATCGGCAGTCAAAACATTTCGCCAGCTGTGGACCAGCGGCGTATCGCTCAACTTTTCCGGGGGTGGAAGCCGCCGCGGATAGCCTTGGGCGTCGATGTCCATTCCCGAAAGCAAATTCACATGCTTTTGCGCTATCTCGATGTCACGCGCAGCAGCCTCTTCAAGGAGACGGCGCGCGGATGCCCAGTCCGGCGGCGCGCCGGTGCCATTGGCCGTAAGCGCCACCTCCATCATCGCCGCGTCCGCATTTCCGGCATCGGTCGACTGCCTGAGCAGCAAGCGGGCGCGCGGCAGATCGCGTGGAAGCGGGTCGCCAACCAGGTGCCACGTCGCCAACCGGAACATTGCCGCAGCACTGGATAGGGCGGCATGTTCCACGATATCCACTGCTGCGCCGATGTGCCCTGCGGCCAATAATTGATCAGCCTTGTCGAGAGGATCGTCAGTCATACGGAAACCATTGACCTGATGACGGCAAAAGAAAAGGGCCGGCGGATCACTCCGCCGGCCCCTAACCTTATGCGATCCGCGCTAGATCAGAATTTGGCGCGGAAGCCCGCGTAGAAGTTGCGACCGCGCACATCGTAGATGCCGGCACCACCGTTTGCGGCAGTGTTCAGACCGTTGCCTACGCCGGTCAGGCCGAACGGCGGCAGCTTGTTGCCGATGTTGTCGACACCCAGCGTCAGGTTGAACTGGCTGGAGACATCGATATCGACCCGGGCGTCGTGGTAGAACGTGTCCGGATAGTACTTCACGTCGGCAAAGTCCGTGTTCTGCGGCGGCAGACCATTGAGCGAATTATAGTCCTCATACGTGTTGAGGTACATCTTATCGATCCAACGCAGCTGGTAACCCAGAGTAACGCGGCCCAACTTCACGCTAGCATTCACGTTAACTTCGTTCTTCGGGTCACCCAGTTCGCCCAGAATGCGATCGCGGAAGCTGGGATCGTCCGGGTTGGTGAAATCGTCGCGCTGCAGGACGCGGGTCCAGATCGCGCGCAGGTTCAGCGTGCCCCAGTCGAACGAGTGACGGTAGTCGATCGTCGTATCGACACCGCGCGCTTTCAGCTTTGCGAAGTTTGCCGAAGCTTCCAGCAGCGAGCCTTCCAGGATCTGGAAAGGCTGCTCGCCAGCCGCACCGCCGCCGGCGCCAGCGCGCTGGAAGAGGCTGCAGAACTGGTTCGACAGGTTTGCGGAGTCATAGCACAGGTTGGCGACCTGCTGGGCATTGATCGACGCGATCACATTGTTGACGGTGATGTCATAGTAATCGGCCGAGATCGAGAACCCGGGCAGGAACGAAGGCGTGAACACTACGCCGCCGGTGTACGAATCGGACTTTTCTTCACGCAGGTTGGGGTTGCCGCCAGACAGCGTTTCCAACGACTGCGAATAAACGAAGTCGTAGCTGGTCGGGATACCGGCGGCAGCGCAGTTCGCGGCACGATTGGCCGAACCGGTGCCGATGTTACGTGCCGAACAAGGATCAACGAAGTTCGGCGCGAAGTTCTGGCCCTGAGCGGCGTAAAGCTCCGAAAGGTTCGGCGCACGAACCGATCGCGAGTACGTACCACGCAAGCGAACATCCTGGATTGGACGCCAGTCGACACCACCCGCATAGGTGTAAACGGTACCGGTCGCGCCCTTGTAATCGGCGATACGGCCCGAACCCTTGATCGTCAGCTCCCGGAAGAACGGCACGTCCTTCAGGATCGGTACGTTCACTTCGCCGTAGACTTCCTTAACTTCGAAGGCGGGCGCGGTCAGCGACGGAATGGCGTTGTAGAAAGCATAACCGGCCTGCGTGAAGTCATCCAGGTCGTAACGGTTGGTTTCGCGGCGATACTCTGCACCCACCGAGAAGCCGATGGCGCCACCGGGCAGGCTGAACCACTTGCTGGTGTCGCCGGCCACGAACGCCGAGGCCACGAACTGCGTGATCTTGCCGGTCGCAACCGATGGCACGATCAAATAGTCGCGCGCGGCCTGGCTGGCCGAGCCCTGACCAAACGGATTGAGCGGAACGCAAGCGGCAACGTCCGCGGCCAACTGGGCGGGATTGCCACCAGCGTCGGCACCGGCATAGCGCGGATCGACCTGCGCGCGACAGCGGATCACGCCGTTGGCATCACGTACCGTGTCCTGAGCCAGCAGAAAGCGCTGCGTGTTGACGTTGCCCTGGATCAGGTTGCGTTCCTTGAACTCTCCATAGTTGGCGGAGATTTCGTAGTTCCAGCCATCGTTGAAGTCACCACGGACGCCGAGGACCGCGCGGTAAGTCTCACGCTTAATCCGCTCGTCACGAATGCCAAGGTCCAGCCAGTTCCGGCGAAGTCCAAAACGATAGGTGCCGTCCGCAACTTGGGCGAGGGCAGCAGCGCGGGCGGCAGCAGCCTGCGCGTCGGTGTTGGTCGCAGTCTTAAACGAGGCGCCAGTGTTCGGGTTGACGCCGTACTGGCCTGAATTCAGCGCAGCCACGATCTGATTGGTGATCGTCGCGCGGGCACCAGCGTTCAGGTATGGGTTGTCGAGCCGGATACCTTCACGATTGACGAAATTGATCGCCGCACCGGAATTGGCAAACGAACGATCCTGGAACCCGGCGATCTCGGTCGCATCGCCCAGCGTGGTCCCTTGCGAGAAGAACGGGCCGCTTTGCGATCCGCGTGCCTCGGTACGGACATACTTTGCCTCGAAGAACGGTACAAATGCCGGGCTCACTTCGAAGTGTCCGAGCATGTTGACGGAGTAGCGCTTCAGGTCTGGCGTAAAGGTCAAGAGTTGGCCTTCGCGACCGACGTAGCCGTTGCCGCCGATGTAAGCGCCGTTCGGGCCAACGCCGACCCGATCACCGGTCTGGCGCGCGAGCGTACCGTCCGGCTGGAACAAGTAGGTGCAGGTATAGGCCGAGCCGCCGAAGCCACCGCAGGGACCGTTTGCACCAGCGTAGCGGAACGCGGTCAGGCCGCCGAGCGAGATCGTTCCAGAGCGGATGTCGCGGAAGAATGTACGGTCAGGATTGCCGTCGCTGGGTGCGGAGGCCGGATCGGTATCGACGGTGACGAAACCATCGTTGCGCGCAAGCGGACGACCTGTGGCATCGTATTGTGACTGGTGGGCGTATTCCAGGTTGATCGCGATGTTACCGCGGCCTTCGGCAAAGTTCTTGCCTGCAAGAAGCGAAATGTACTGGTTACCAGCGTCCTTGTACTTTGAGATGCCTGCATTGCCACGCAGCTGCAGACCTTCATAGTCGGTCTTCAGCTTGAAGTTGACGACACCGGCGATCGCGTCCGAACCGTAGATCGAGGATGCGCCACCGGTGAGAACTTCGACGTTTTCGATCAGGTCGGTCGGGATGGTGTTAGTATCGACCGAAACGCCCGTTGAAAGGATATCACCCGCAACGTGACGGCGGCCATTGACCAGAACCAGCGTGCGAACACTGCCCAAGCCGCGAAGGTCGACCAGGTTCAGACCGCGCGTTCCCAAGAAACGGGTCGAATTCTGCTGGCTGAAGGTATTGCGCAGCTGCGGCAGTTCGTTGAGCACGTCACCTACCGAGACCTGACCGGTCTGGAAGAACTGTTCGCCCGACACCACAGTGACAGGGTTGGTCGATTCCAGGTTGGCCGAGCGGATACGCGATCCGGTCACGACGATCGAGCCGGTATCGGCCGCGGAAGTTTCGGCTGTGGGAAGCGGGGTGCCGTCTTCGCGGGTGGTCTGGTTATCCTGCGCGAAGGCAGCAGTGGAGCCAATGGCCGCAATCACGGTCAGGCAGGTGGCGCCGCGCAGGGCGGCCTTGGCTATCGATGATTTCACGTCGTGTGTCCTTTGCCCCGGACGCACAAGGCGTTCGCCTCACCCTGTTCGTCCACTCTCCGGCGCGAGTGTTCATCTCGCGTCCATGTTCAAGGTGTTGCGGCAAAATTGCTTTGATACAACGGGTTTGCCGTTATCGCCGGCAAGAGATTGTGCGGATGTGGCGCAAAGGACACACTGGTGTCACGTAAACGCGGTACCCCGTTTTGGGTGCCTATAACGCGTTCATCTACAAATGGTTGCGATCAGTTCATCCGTTGCCCTTTTACACCATTTTGGCCGTTGAACCGTACCCAGTAGGAACCGAGCGCGGCGCGCTCGATCTGCACTTTTTGACCTACGCGCGGATCGATGAGTCGCGTCGGCGCTTCTAGAGTTTGCCATCGTGCGCCGCCTTCCGCGATGCTGAATTGCCAGCGACCGCGCGGCAGTGCGGTGAGCGTGGTGATCGTGCTGTCCAGTTTCGCCACGTCCTGGTCGCTGACGTCATTGTCTCCGCCACCGAACAGGCCAAGCTTGGGCAAGCTGAAGCCGAACAGGGATCGCCGCATGGACTTGGCCTGTTCACGATCGACGACGCTGATCTCCCCCTTGTCGGCCGCGGCGACGAGTGAGGATGCTTCCCGATCATAGCAGGCGAGGCGTGCGGCATCTTCGCGGATCGCCTTGCAGGTTGCGAGCTTGTCGATCGCGGCGGCGCGGGCGCGGCTCTGCTTGTCAGCCGCCGCGGCAGTGCCCGCCGCTATGGGTGCAAGCGAGAGGATGATGGCGGCAAGGCCGAGGCCGTGGCGTGCGTGCATGGAGTATCCCCCTGTATTGACGAGGCGCTGTGTTGATGATGCGCGATCCGGTTCGCGAGTGTTGCCGATCCGCCGTGCAGGTCAAGTCTCGCGATCGGGCGGCGTCGGTTGGGACAAGCTGAACCGCAGACCTGCTTCGGCCGCCCAGTCCAAGGCGTGGGCGAAGACGGACCCGTGGTGGCGCTCTACCTCATCGTCCAGAGCGCTTTCCTGTGCCGGATCGAACGGGGCGCCTCCCTTGGCATGGCGATCGGCGAGGGCGGTGAAGCGCTTTGCCACTTGCGGCTCCTTCAAAGGCAACTCCAGCGCCTGCGCCAACAGCATCGCGCCTGCCACGGGATCGCGCTTGAAGATGGCGGCGTCCAGGCTTGGGCGCGGGCCAGCGCCGGCGAAGAGGCGATATTGTAGGTCCAGGCTGACGAGCGCGAGGCGAGCGGCGGGGAGCAGCGACGGCGGCTCTTGCGGCGATGTCTGCGCGGCGGCGGCAAGCAGGGCGTCTCCACCACGCACCATCCGCGCGAAGTGGGCGGCGCTGCGCAACACGTAGCTGATCCGCTCGCGCCCTCCGCGAAACACCGCGACAAGGTAGGGGCGTGGCGCCATGGTCATCAGCGCCAATTGGGCTCCGGTGGCGGCCCAGTGCGGTGTCAGCACATTGGCCCAGTTGCTCGGCTTGCTCAGCGCGGTCTCGCCCGCCACTGGCCGCGCCAGCAGGGCGTCGATCACGCGGGGTGTGGTTGGGCTGACTTCCCCTTGCACGATGGCATCGGCTAAAGCGATCTCGATCGCCGGCTCTCGCCAAACTCTGGTAATGCCCGGAACATCGAGAAGGCGCGCCGCCAAGGTCGATCCCCCGAATGCCATGTGAAGGAGCGCACGGCGCGGCGGCGCATCTGCGGCAAGCGCAGCAAAGTCCCGCGCCGGGAGTAGTGGGCCGTCGGCAGTCCAGAATTGCGCGCGGCCATCCAGAAAGGCGAGGCGTCGCGCCGCGTCGAGATCGGCGTGAACAAAGCCGATCCGGCCTTGCGCGTCCAGCGCGTGGGGCAGCAGGGCCGGGTCCTGCCACACGGCTTGCGCCTTCGTCATCGCGCGCGCAGCCAGCCGGTGATTGCGTAACGCCGCCAAGCCGCGGCCCGCGTGACCTGGCTGACGCTGTGCATCTGGCCTATGCCAAACAGGTCGAGCGTGTTGAACCCAGGTGACACGCCCGCCACGTCATGGTTGCTCTTGTGCATCAGCAACAGCCCGCCCCACTCGATCCGCCAGACCGGATTGAGGCCCAGAACATAAGCGGCAAAGCGCTTCTTGCCCGCCACCTTGTCGTCATGGCCCGTAAGGAAGTCTCCTGGAGCATAGGCGGTGGCCTGGGCATCGGCGAAGGCGATCGCTTCATCGCCCACGATGCTGCGCAGCAATTCCCGCGCTGGCCCCTCCGAAAGGAAGCGGGCAAAGGCGGCCACGATATCGTCGCTGGCGGCGCGTTGCGCATCGTTATCGGGCACCCGCACCGCCTCGTAGCGATACTGGAAGCCGGACCGCGCACCGGCATGGACCGCATCGTCCAGCTGGCTAAGTTGCTCGGGCGTCAACTGCGCGCGCGTGGGGCGATCAAGCTCCACCACGCGCTCGCCACTGTTCATCACCTGCTTCCAGTCCTGCCGCGCGGCGAGGGCATCGCGCAATTGCTGCGCACCACCTCCCGCCAGGAAATTGCCGATCCGCACGCGGCCCTGCTCGCGATACGTGCGGGCAAGAGCCGTTGCGTCGATCGCGGGGTTGAGGGTAAAGGTCACGCTCATAGCCGCGACGACATGCACCAAACCGCGCCGTTCTCAAAGCGTGCGCCGTGCCTGTATATCGCCACGCCTGTTCAAGAGAGGCCACCTGCGTGACCATTCCCCTTTTCGAGATCAATCCCGATCTTGATCGCGCGGACCTGCAGCGCCGATATCGCGAACATGGCCGGGTGCAAGTGCGCGATGTGCTGACCGAGCGCACGGCCAACGTCATTCGCGATATCCTGGAAAGTCAGGTGCCATGGGGTTTTGCCTGGCAGGCGAGCGACCATGCTCCGCAACGCATGACATCGGAGCAACTCGCTGCGATGCCGATTACGCGGCGGCAGGAGATTGCCCAGGTGCTGCAACAGGCCGCGGGCAAGGGCGACTACGCCTTCCGCTTCAACAGTTTCGCCATGGTGGAAGCCTATCTGGCGCAGGCGAACCCCGGATCGCCGATGGACCTGCTGGTGGAGCACTTGAACGATCAGCCGTTTCTCGACCTTGTTCGCGAAGTGACCGGCATCCCCACGCTCCTCAAGGCCGATGCACAGGCGACGTTATACGCGGGTGGAGACTTTCTGGGCCTGCATAACGACAGCCAAGTCGCCGATGGCTGGCGCGTCGCCTATGTCCTGAACTTCGCGCGGGAGTGGAAGCCGGACTGGGGCGGCTATCTGAACTTCTTCGACGATCAGGGCGACATCATCGAGGGGTGGCGTCCTCGTTTCAACGCACTCAACTTGTTCGCGGTGCCGCAGCCGCACAATGTCGGCTATGTGCCGCCGTTCGCCCCGGTCGGGCGGTTCGCGATCACGGGCTGGGTGCGCGATCGGTGAGCCGGGTCGCATCGCCAGCTCTGCTGCGTGAACAGGCCTTGGCCGCTGAGAAGCGGGGAGACGGCGCGGGTGCGGCGCCGTTGTTCGATCAGGCGATGGCGGCGGCGCCCGGTGACGCGGCCCTGGCCAACAGCGCGGCGGGCTCCGCTTTGCGACTGGGACAGACCGCAAGGGCTCTGGCCCTCTATGAACGCGCCACGAAGCTGAACCCGCGCTCTGCCGAGTTCGTGATCAATCACGCCATCGCCTTGGGAGAAGCGGGTGAGGTTTCGACCGCGCTCGACCGGCTGGCTAAAGTGCAGACCCTGGCGGCGCGCGAAGTGCGGTACTGGTCGGTCCGGGCCGGGCTGGAGCGGCAGGCCGCCGATCTGGATGCCGCAGCGCACAGCTATGACCGTGCCCTGGCGCTCTCGCCTCAGCATGGCCTGTCGCTCCACGGCCGCGCCCGTATCGCGCTGGAACGGGGCGAGGATGATGCGCCCGGCCGCTATGAGCAGGCGCTTGGCGTCGACAGCGGCAACCCAGAGCTATGGCTGGGCCGCGCCATGGCGCTTGACGCAGGTGGCGCCGCGGCTGACGCGCGCGCGATCGCCCAGCAAGTGGCCGATGCCTTGCCGGGCTGGCCCGAAGCGCAAAAGCTGCGCGCGCAACTGGCGTACGCTGCGGGCGCATCGGAGACGGAGTTTGCCGCGCATTACGCAGTTGCCATCGCCAAGGCTCCGACCCAAGCCGCGGACTTGTACCTTAGCTGGAGCGAGGCGCTGGCCGGTGTCGCTCGCCACGATCTGGCGGCGCAAGTCGCGATCCGTGCCGCGCAGGCGCACCCTAACGATCCGCGCATCCTGCTCCTCGCCGCCGCGACTGCCAGTCGGGTGGGTGATTGCGATCGGGCGAGCGGCCTTATCGCGCGCCTGGGCGAGGATACACCCGCCGCACGCCTCGTCGCCGCGCGCCATCGCCTGCGTCTGGGAGAGCCCGATCGCGCCGAGGCGCTGCTGGGGCGCCATCTGCAAGACCAGCCGGAAAGTATCGAAGGCTGGGCCCTGCGCAGCCTCGCCTGGCGCAAGGTTGGTGATGAGCGCGAAGCGTGGTTGCACGGCCAGCCGGGCCTGATCGATCGCGTGCCGCTGGAAGAGGAAGCGGCGGACTTTGCCGGTGCGGTAGCCGTGCTGGATCGGCTGCACGATGCTTCGGCCCAGCCGATCGGCCAATCCGTGCGCGGCGGCACGCAGACACGCGGCGCGTTGTTCGCGCGTCTCGAACCGGAACTGCGGCAACTGCAACGCGCGATCCAGGCCGCGCTGGAAAGGCACCGCGCCCAATTGCCGCCCGCGGACGAACATCATCCGCTGCTGCGTCATCGCGATGCGCCGTGGCGGATCGCTGGTTCCTGGTCCGTCCGCCTGGCGGCGAACGGGCAGCATGAGGTGCATATCCATCCGCAGGGAATGCTGTCTTCCGCGCTCTACATGCGGTTGCCCGAGACAATCGACGCGGTGAATAAAGACGGCTGGCTGGAAATCGGCGGCGCGCCACCGGACCTGGGCCTGGACCTTGCACCCACGACCCTGTTCGAGCCCCGCGAAGGCACGCTCGCCCTGTTCCCCAGCACGCTTTATCACGGCACTCGCCCGTTCACCGGCGGCCACCGCCTGACCGTCGCCTTCGACGCCGCTCCCGCCTGAACCAACCAACAAAAAAGGGCGGAGAGCTTACGCTCCCCGCCCACGTTTTAGACTACGTTATTCAGCCTTAGAACTTCACTCGACCCGAGATGAAGAAGTCGCGGCCAAGCACATCGTAGGTGCCAGGATAGGTATTCGCCTGCTCCTGGTTATCGCCCGACAGCAGCGGCTTCTTGTCCAGCAGGTTGTTGACACCGAATGAGAGATTGAAGCTCTCCGTGGCATCTACGCTAAACGACAAGTCAAACACGTTGTAGGCCTTGAGACGTTCGGCGGTGTAGTCCGTCGAAGGATCGTCATCGCGCACCGAAGACAGGTGACGCCACCGGAAGCTGGTGGTGACGGGGCCATCGATCCAGGAAAGACGGCTCGTCCACTTCCACTTGGGGATCGGATTGCCGCAAACGAGGGCACCGAACTTGCCTGCGCAATTGGTGAACTGGTCTGAGAGATCCTGAACCGGGGTTATGATCTGCTTGTAAGTGTAAGTCGCGACGGTGTTGAACGAGATCTTCGACGATTCACCAGCCAGACCGAAGTTCAGAGGGCGAACGTAGTTCAGCTCGAAGTCAACACCCTCTGACTTGAGGCCACCGGTATTGGCGTTGAGGACTTGTGGGTTCACCTCACCATCGAACTGGCCCAGGGCGTTGCGAGTGCCGACAAAGGCCTGGCAATACGGGCTGTTGATGTTCTGGATAACGTTATAGCACAGTGATAGCGAGTTTGCGAGACCACCGCCGAGAGCGTCGATCGCACCGTCGATCTTGATCTTGAACCAGTCCGCCGTGAACGACAGGCCCGGGATGAAGGACGGTCGCACTACCACGCCAGCAGTATAGGAATCCGAGGTTTCCTGCTGCAAGTTCGGGTTGCCACCGAAGTTCCCCTGGATCTGCGTGTTGATCTGGAGGCCTGCAGTTCCCACAGCCGCCGCTGGTACGCCGGTAGCGATACACAAGTTACGAACAGTGGCGTTACCGGCAGCGCTGGCAACAGCGCAAGGATCAACCGCGGTTGGGAAGTTGACGAACTGACCGCCGAACAATTCAGCCACGTTGGGCGCGCGGATGGCACGCTGATATTGACCACGGAACGTGATGTCCCGAACCGGGGCGTACTCTGCCGCACCCGAATACGTCCACACACCGCCTACAGCATCCAGCGAATAGTCGGAGTAACGAACGGCGCCGGTCACTTCGAGACGGGAAATGCCAGGACGGTCCGCGGCAATCGGCACGCGAAGTTCGGCGAAAGCTTCCTTCACGTTGTAGCTGCCGTCGGTCGGCTGACCGGCGTTGAAGCCGATCACGTCACCTGACGAAAGCGCGGTGTCCGGGATGAAGCGCGAGGAGACCTTGCGGTATTCACCGCCGATCGCGATGCCGACATCATCACCACCCCAGCCCAGGTTGAACAGCGAACCGCTGACCGATGCGCTGGCGACTTGAAGGGCGGAAACGTCACCGTTCTGCGAGCGGATCGTGATGGCATTCAGCGCCGCTGGCGAGAGCGTGCCGGGGCCGAAGATGTTGATCGGCGTGCCGACACCGTTCAGGCCCGCCTGGAACGCGGAGCGCGAGATGTTGCCATCCTGCACCTGCGAGTTCCGGGTACGCGCATACATGTAGTACACGTCGTAATTGAAGCGGTCAGTGATCGGACCCTTCATGCCGATGAGGGCGCGGAACGAGTTGCGCTCGTCTTCCTGAAGGCGGCCGCCGCTTTCGTTGATGCGACGCTGCACGGCGATCGGCACGATGCCGTCACCCACCACACGGTTACCATTGCCGGCGATCGCGTCCAACTGACGAAGAGATGCCGCGTTCGCTGCCGAGATGAACGGCGAGACGCTGTTGATATCGACCTGGAACGTGCCCGTCACTGGCGTGGAAGCCAGCAGGTTCTTCACGCGGTTATTGGTGAAAGTCGCCTCTACATAAGCAGTGTGGCCGTTGCCGATTTCATAGTCACCGTAGCCACCCAGCAGATAGCGCTCCTGCGGCACCATCAAGTAGTTGTCAGGGGCGTAGTTATAAACATCCGCGCCGGTACGCGGACGGGAAACGCCGGGGGCGGTGAAGTATGCGCCGCCGCCGCAGAAGATGTTGCCGGTGGGGCAATCCGCTGCTGCGTATGTCGAGGTGAAGCGGCCGTTCGGAGTGGTGGAGGAACCACCGAACTCATAGCCACCCGCGCCATCGTCCGTCAGGATGTTGCGCGAGAACTTGCGCGCGCCCTGGCCGATCGAGGCACGCTTGTAGTACTCGGCGAAAACAGTGGCGTGGCCGCGGCCTTCCGCGAATTCGGAACCAAGTGCGACGTAGGCTTCGTAACGCCGGCCATCGCCGCGCTGGGTCAGGTTGTACTGCGCGCCGGCTTCGACGCCTTGCACGTTCTTCAGACGGAAGTTGACGACGCCCGAGACAGCATCCGAACCGTAGACTGCCGAAGCGCCACCGGTGACGATTTCGACGTTGTCGATCAGGAACGACGGGATCGTGTTCACGTCAACGACTTGCGAGGTATCGTAGAACATCCAGCGACGGCTGTTTACAAGGACCAGCGTGCGCTTGTCGCCCAGGCCGCGCAGGTTCAGCGTGGAAACGCCACCGCCAGGATTGTTCGAGAACGAGTTCACGCCAGGAATTACCTGCGGCAAAGTGTTGATCACCTGCTCGACGTTGACTGCGCCCGAAAGCTTGAATTCTTCGCTGGAAACCACGGCGACAGGTGCAGCGGTCTCAAGATTACGACGGGCGATGCGCGAGCCGGTGACGACGATGGCGTCGGCCGGGGCGGCGTCGGCTGCTGTGCCGGCGGGCGTGCTGGTCGGGGCGTCCTGTGCTTGAACCGGCGATGAGGCCAGTCCGGCGAAGGCTCCGAGGCAGGTTGCGCTGAGGAGCGCGGCCTTCTTGAAGGAGGTTGTCACTGTGTTGTGTCCCTTGTTGCTTTCGAGCGCCCAGGCTTGATTTGACCCGCTGAACTACTCGGATGCCGGCTTGCCCCGCTGTGACGCTGAACTGCCATATTCGAGTTGTTGCCTGAGCATTGCCGGCGTTCAACTAGATTTAGGGGAGCTAAACAGATCGATCGGGAACTGTGTTTTTAACGCCACAGTGCTTGTCCCGCAATCGCGGGACAAGGGCTAAAGGGCGCACAACGCGGTGACTTCTGCCGGTATACGGACTGTTGCATATTGGTCGTGTTCTAATCCTGACCGTTCAAATGCGTGGCAGCGCCTGCATCGGCGGATGTAACGGGCGGGCGGCGATATTCGTCGGCGAACGCCTGTGATGGCCCGGCGCTACTTCGCGCCGGGGCCACCGCCCGAGAATGCGTCTGCGATGGAGCATGCCGCCGGCCCCAGGATCACGATGAACAGCACCGGCAGGATGAATAGGATCAGCGGTATCGTCATGATCGCGGGCAGGCGCGCGGCTTTTTCCTCTGCGCGCATCATGCGCTCGTTGCGGAACTCGGCCGAAAGCACGCGTAGCGCCGAAGCGAGCGGCGTGCCGTAGCGCTCGGTCTGGATCATCGTGGTGACGACGCCGCGCACGGAATCAAGGTTCACGCGGTAAGACAGGTTTTCGAATGCCATGCGGCGGTCGGTCAGGAACGCCAGCTCGATCGAGGTGAGCGCGAATTCATCGCCCAGCTCGGGATAGGCGCGGCCCAGTTCACGCGCCACGCGGTCAAACGCGGCATCCACGGTGAGGCCGGCTTCGGCACAGATCACCAGCAGGTCGAGCGCGTCGGGCAGACCCTTGCGGATGGCATCGGTGCGCTTGGTGATCTTGTTCTGCAGGAAGATGTCCGGGCCTTTGTAGCCGGCGCCAACGGCGAAGGCGAAGGCCATGAACCGCTTGAAGCTGCTCCACTCCGGCCAATACTCTACCCAATAGACGAGCAGGCCCACGACCGTTCCCAGCACGATCGGCGCGACAAGGCGCGCGAAGATGACGGCGACGGCATATTCCTTCTTGCGGATACCCGCCTGGAACAGCTTCTGCTGGACGGCCTTGATCTGGCTGTCCTGCAGCATCTTGAACGAGCCGAGCACGTTCGTCAGCTTGTCGGTCGCCTCGGTGCGGCGCACCACGCTCTGGCGTTTGCGCGGGGCGACGGCGATACCGGCCTTCAACTGTTCGCGCCGCTCGCCCAGCGCCTTAACGCGCTTGGCCATCGGATCGCGCACGGTGATCGCGGTGTAGATCGCGAAGATCACGGCGGCAGCGGCGACGGCGATCAGCAGCGTGCCGATAAAGACGACATCGAAGCCCAGGATGGTCGGACCGGCGGGTTGGGTGAGCATGTGCGTAAGTCCCCGGTCAGATTTCGAAGCTGACCATCTTGGCCATGATGAAGGCGCCCATGCTCATCCAAACCATGCCGCCAAAGCCCGTCACCATCAGCCGCTCGTCGATGAAGAACTTGCCCAGATAAAGCGGATTGACCCAATAGATCAGGCCGAAGACGATGAACGGCAGCGAGCCGACGATATAGGCCGATGCCTTCGATTCCGAGCTCATCGCCCTGATCTTCAGCTTCATCTGCGCGCGCTTGCGCAGCACGTCGGACAAGTTGGCCAACGTTTCGGCCAAGTTGCCGCCGGTCTCGCGCTGGATGGCCAGCGTGATGCAAAAGAAGCTGAACTCCGCCATATCGAGCCGGTTCGCCGTGTCCTGGAGCGCGTCCTCCATGGTCTTGCCGATCTTGATACGTTCGGTGATCAGCTTGAACTCCTCGCCCACAGGGCCGGGAACTTCGGTGGCCACGATGCTGAGCGTTTCGGACACGGGAAGGCCAGAGCGCAAACCGCGCACCAGCAGTTCGATCGCATCCGGAAACTTCACGATGAATTGCGTCGTGCGCTTCTTCACCAGATGGCCGACCACGACATGGGGTACGCCGGCACCAACGAACAGGCCGATCACCAGCGCCAGGATCGGCGCGCCGGATTTGAGGAACACCAGCCCCGCCACGACCACAAACAGACCACCAGAGACCATCAGGTACTGCTGCAGCGTCCAGTCCTTGCCGGTGCGGTGCAGCCGCAGCGCCAATGCTTCTACGCGCGAGCTGGAGCCGGCGATCTGGTGCATCTTGGGCCGTCGTGCCGCCACAGCCTTGCGCATCTGCGCTTCCACGCGATCGACGGCGCTTTCCGAATGGCGATAGCGCACCTGGCCCAGACGCCGGGCCGATTCCTTTTGCGGCGAGGGGCCCGCGAACGCCAGCCACACCATCGCCAGCGCGGCGAACAGGCCGCCGGAAACGAGCAGGAGGTGGAGCATGTTCATAGCGGTAATCTCGCTTTCAAAGGGTCACGCGATCGTGGGCAGACGGGCCTCAACGGCCGGTCTTGCCCCCGGCGCTGACCTTGCCCTTCACCTTTGCCTTGGCCGGTGCGGAGGACTTGTCCCGCTTGGGCAGCATCGCCTTGAAGTCGAACTTGCCCAGCAGGGTTTTCTTCGTGGCGGTGCCGACCTCTGCCGCATCGGCGCTGCCGATCACCAGATGCGCCAGTTCGCGGATCGCGGCCCCGGCCTTGCTGGCGCGATTGGAGTGCGCGAACGTCTGGCCCAGCTTGGCGGCGTTGCTGGAACCCTTGATGTCGTAGGGCACCAGCAGGGTGAGCTTGCGCTCGATAGAGGCTTCGAAATCGGCCTTGGTGATTTCCGCGAACTGGGCCTGAACCTTGTTCGCCGCCACGATGACTTGCGCATGCGGTGCGTTGGACTTCACCCACGAGAGCAGGCGGATGCAATCCCGTGCCGACGCGAGCGACATCTCCGTCACCAGCACCACCACGTTCACCTCTGCCAGCAACTGCGGGAAGTTCACCAGCATGCTGCGCGGCATGTCGATCACGGTCATCTCGAAGGCCTGGCGGAACTCTTCCTGCAACTGCACGAAAGCGCCGCCGTCGGTCAGCAGCGGGGCGTTCATCGATGCTTCGGCCGAAAGGATCGCCAGGTTATCGTTCGCGCGGATCATGGCGCGCTCGATGAACAGGCCGTCGATGCGGCTGGGGTTGTCGATCGCGTCGGTCAGGCCGCGGCCCGGCTCAAGGTCCAGCGTCAGCGCGCCGGTGCCGAAATGGATGTCGAGATCGAGCAGCGCGGTGGAAAGCTTGTCCTCCGCGCTGAACATCCACGCCAGCGAGGTGGCGAGCGTGGAGGCGCCGACGCCGCCACGCGTGCCGATGACGGCGGTGGAGATATGCCGCTTCTCATCGGTCGCATCCACGACCTTGGGGGTCGAGAAAGCGGTCTGCGCCTGCGACAGCGCATCGCGCAGCGTCGCGGGCGAAAGCGGCTTCAGCAGATAATCGTGGATGCCGCTTGCCAACAGATCGCGATAGAGGCGAACGTCGTTCACCTGGCCCACCGCGAGGACGACGGTACCTGGCTCGCACACTTCGGCCAGCGCGTTGATATCGTTCAGCGGGTCTCCGCTTTCGGACAAGTCGACCATCAGGATATTGGGGCTGGCCGCGATCGACAGGGACTGCACCGCGCTGCGCAATCCGCCGCGGATGCAGCGTTCGGTCTGCCAGCCAAGCTCGTTGGCCACCGGGCGCAGCACATCGAGCGAGGCATCGTCGCACATGTATGCGGCAAAGGGCTCGCGTCCGTTCGCGCCGCCGGCTTTCCAGGGTGCGTTCATGGCTCAGTTCCCCTTGCTGGTGGTGGCCTTCAGGTCGCCCTGGCCGGAAGGGATCTTGGTACGATAGGTGTTGATCGCCTTGTTCGAGCTCATGATCGTGGTGTCGCTGTCAGACCCGTCACCCTTCACCAGATGTTCCGGGTTGGCGACCATCGCGGCCAAGTTGGTGTTCACCGAGCAACCGTAGTTGGGCGAAAGGCCGTTGCGGAAGTTCGCGTCGGAGTGGGCTGACCAGTCCGGGCAGCCATGAACCACCGCCTTGCTGCGGGTGAGGACAATGCGAGTGGTGCCCGCTTCCACCACGCCGGTGCTGGCGGGCACGGCATCGTCCAGCACCAGGCTGTATCGCGCGGCCAGCGCTTCCACCATCGCGCGGGTCTCGGGGCTCTGCATCGGATCTTCGATGCTGATCTTGTCACCATAGCGAGGCGTCAGCGCCTCCATCCAGCCCGCCAGCCGCTGCTGTTCGGGGTAAGGCAGGCCGCCGTTGCCGGTGGCCAAATCGAGCGTGTAGTTCACATGCTCCACCACCGGCTGATGCTGCGAATACATCGTGCGGTTGGTGGGCATCCCCGCGCACCCGGCGAGCGAGATGCCAAGGGCCAGGGCAGCGATGGAAAGAAGGCGGTGCGTCATCGTCGATCCCTTCAGAACTTGGTGGCGAAGCCGGGCGCGACGCTGCCAGCGTTCGCACTGCGCTTGGCAGCTTTCCCGGATGGCTGGCGGCCCATGGGCGATGCCGCGCCAAGGCCGGGCGCCTGGATCGGGCTGGGCGCGACCGAGGGCTTGGGCACAGGCGCGCCACTGCCGGAGTGGCTGTTGGTTTCCATGTTGCCCAGGATGCGCTGGAGATCGTCCGGCGCGCTGAAGCCGTCGGTCGGCAGGGCGATCTGGTTGCCGTCCACCGGGTTCACCAGGTACGGCGTCACCACGATGACCAGTTCGGTCTCACCCTTGCGGTAACTGGTGGAGCGGAAAAGCGATCCCAGGATCGGCAGGTCACCCGCGCCAGGCAGCTTCTGGATCGTGTTCTGCGAGTTGTTGCTGAGCAGCCCGGCGATCATGAAGCTCTGGCCCGAGCCCAGTTCCACGGTCGTTTCGGTGCGGCGCACGGTGATGCCGGGCACGGAGTAGCCGTTCAGCACCAGCGAGCCTTGCGTGGTCAGTTCCGACACTTCGGGGCGGACGCGCAGCGAGATGCGGCCGTTGGACAGGACCGTGGGCGTATAACTGAGGCTGACGCCGTATTTCTTGAACTCGATCGAGGTCGCGCCCAGGCCCTGAGAGATTGGGATCGGATATTCGCCGCCCGCCAGGAAGTCTGCCGTCTCACCCGAAAGCGCGGTGAGGTTAGGCTGCGCCAGCGTGGTGACAAGGCCGACGTTCTCGCCTGCGTCCAGCGCGCCCAAGACGTTCATGCCGAACAGCTTTCCCATGCCCGCCAAGGTGGTCAGACCCTCAATTCGGCTGATGTTAGTCCCTGGCTGCTGGACCAGCTTGATCGATGTTGGATCAACTTGTCCGTTAGGAAGAATTTTTATGGCGGTTGGATCGATTGTGTAGCCTTGGACCTTTGAACCGACGCCTAGAGGAAGGGCACGATCGGTTGTCACATAGTCACCAGGTTGGCGACCCTGCCCAAGCCCGAACTTGAAACCACCTGTTCCGTCGATCGTAGTTAGATTCGAACTCAGCTGCTTCACCAGCGAGCGACTGACTTCTGCAAAGCGCACCTGCAAGTTCACCTGCAACGGCGTCGCGGTGCGTACGCGGCTGATCACGTTGGCTTCCTTGCCGACGTAGGCCTGCACCAGGCGTTCTGCTTCGGCCGCGTCTTCCGGGGCCTTGACCGTGCCGGTCAGCAGGAAGGTGTTGGTACCCATCGTCGACACACCAACCTTGGCGTCCGGCATGGCGAGGCGCAGCATGGAGTCCACGCTGTCCAGGTTCGAGCCGACCCGCACGTTGGCGGACCACACCACATCGCCCTTGCCGTTGCTGGCATAGACCGTGGTGGTGCCGCCGCTCTTGCCGAAGACGTAGAGCTGGCGCTGCGATTTCACCTGAACGTCCGCTACGGCCTCGTTCGCGACGAACACGTCCGCCATGGTGCCGGGCAGGCTGATCAGTTGTCCGGCGCCGATCGAGAGCTGGATGTCCTGCGCGGGGCGGATCATCGCTTGCGCGGCGGCGTGCGTGGCGGGCAGCAGCGCCAGGGGCGCGGCGGCGCACGCGGCGAACAGCGCGGTCCGGAATAGACGGAAAGTCATGGGCGTACCCTTCTGGGCGTGGTGGCGGCGGTCCGCCGGGTGACGAGTGGTGAGGGCGCGGGCCATCTTACTTGCCCGCCGCTTCATCGGTGGTGACCTTGCCGCGCGTCACCCGAACGATCGGACCACGCGGCGCGGAAGCGGCGACCGGCGGCGCGCCGGGGCCGGAAGGCGGGGCCATCATCGGGCCAGGTGCAGGCGTAGCCGAAGGCGGCACGTAGCGCGAAGGCTGGAAGCGCGAGACATCGCCGCCGGTGGCGAACGTGGTGGCGCCCTCGATCGGATGGCTCATCGCCTGGCGCAGCAGCATGTCTTCCTGCTCCTTCGAAGCGCCTTCGGGCACTTTCAGTTCGCCGCTGGCCAGCACACGCTCGAAGTCCGCCTGGTTGTCCGCCAGCGGACGCAGGCTGAGGCTGAGCTGGCCGACCGATTCGGCGACCGAGATCTTCTCGGCGATGCGCGGCGTCACTTCGAGAGTGACGGTGCGTGAGGATTTCACCACGCTCTTGCCCTCGACCACTTCGCTGGACGTGGCCTGGTCCGTGGCCAGAACGCGCAAGTTGCGCAGGAACGTCTCGGCGGCCTTCAGGTCCTGGCTGCCGTCGCCGGTCTTTACCGACTGCGTCAAAACCAGATCCACGCGGTCACCCGGGAAGACGAACCCGCCCACGCCGGAGGTGTCGGACACCGGGATCGTGATCGCTCGCATGCCCGGCCCCAGGGCGGCGGCCAGGAAGCCGCGATCGCCCGGAGACACCAGCGCGCCTTGCGTCAGCGGCTGGCCGGCGGTGACCGGATAGCGCACCACCGTGCCCAGCAGCTTGCTCATGTCGGCCTGGCCGTCGATGAAGTAGGCGTCCTGCACCAGTTCGGCAGGCCAGTCCTGGAACGACACGGAATCGGCGGTGATGATCGTGCCGGTGGGCAGCGCTTGCTTGGCCACCAGCACCTTGGGCCCGACGGGCTTGACCGGGACGGCGGCAGCCATCGGCGCGGCAGCGCCTCCGGAGAAAACCGTACGCGCCGCAAAGGCCGTGGTCACCGCTATCAGTAGAGCCGCCGACAGTAGCAGCAGCTTCTTCTTATCCATGGCTTGCCAGCCCCCTCAAGAACCCCGAATTGATCCGTTCAATTACGGGCGAAATGGTAAACATCGGGTTCACTGCGGTTCTTATCCAAGGACCGCGCCGCTAAGTGCCGGAAATACCTGGTTTTGCAGCAGCACCCACAAGGCGGCGGTGGAAATCGCGACTCCGTACGGTATCGGGATAGCCCCGCGCTGGCGGCGGAAGATGTGGCCCATGCCCACCATCAGCGCCCCAGCCAGCATCGCTGCCAGGACCGCCAGCATCATTCCGCCCGGCAGCACCGCCGCCATCGTCGCCGTCGCATCCGGGGTGATCAGCGGGCGTCCCGTGGCGGCGGCAAAGCCCACCGCGCACGTGCCCATCACCCAAACCGACGCGGCGAAAGTCGCCAAACCGTTGCGCAGCGCTTCCTGCGGCGATCGGCGCATGTTGAACACGCCCATCGCTACCGAGGCCGCACCGCCCACCACGCCCATGATCACGATCAGTTGCACGAAGCTGCCCGGCGGGAACCACAGCGCCAGCGCCGTCAGCAGCTTTACGTCACCGCCGCCCATCTGCCGGGCCGCATAGAGCGCGAAGGCGAGCAGGAACGTGATCAGCATCAACCCCAGCTGGAACAGTACCGCCACCCAATCGAGCCCCGCCGCCAGCCAGTACAGCGGCGCGGCCAGAGCGATCCCGGCGTTCAGCCAGTTGTCTATCTCACGCCGGCGCAAGTCGGTCACGGCCGCCACCAGCAGCGCGGTTGCCAAGGCCGCCAGCAATGCGTACGAAATCAAGCCGCCCAGCATCTCGGAAAGGTCTCCCATGTCGGGAGGTCGATTTAACGAACATGACTTACCGAATAGTAACCACGCCATTGCAGCGAGGCCGGGTGCGGTGAGCGATCCGGATGTCCTGACGCGGGCGGCCGCTGCCTACGATGGCCGCTCGATCCCGCCGGGTGCGCAGGAAACCACGTGGCGTGCGGCGGATGGGCAGTTGATCCGGCGACTGGACTGGCCGCAGCCGGGCAAGGCCCGTGGCGCGCTGCTGTTCGCGCCGGGCCGGGCGGACTTCTACGAGAAGCATTTGTCCGTCCTGTACGAATGGCACGCGGCGGGCTGGCATGTCAGCTCGATCGATTGGCGCGGGCAGGCGATGTCGGGGCGATTGGGCCTGGATGCGACGACCGGCCATGCCGACGATTTCGCGCCTTGGGTGGCTGACCTGGCCGCGTTCTGGCGCAGCTGGGAAGCCGATGCGCCCGGCCCGCATGTGCTGGTCGGGCACTCGATGGGTGGACACCTGGCCCTTCGCGCGGTGGTGGAGCGGCAGGTCCGCCCGGATGCGCTGGTGCTGGTCGCGCCGATGCTGGGCCTCAATCCCGGCTGGGTTCCGTCCACCGTCCTGCATCCGCTCGGCAACTTGGTGGCGCGCCTGCGCCAACGCCATCAGCCTGCGTGGAAGTGGGAGCGCGGGCTGGTGCCGCTGTCCAACATGCGGATGCAATTGCTGACGCATGACGATGTGCGCTTCGCCGATGAGGACTGGTGGTACGAACAGCGGCCCGATCTTGCGCTGGGCCCGCCAAGCTGGGGCTGGATCGCCGCGGCGCTGGCTTCGATCCGGGGGCTTGATCGGCGCGGCGCGCTGGAGTCGGTGGATGTGCCGGTGCTGCTGCTGGGCACCACGGCCGATCGCCTGGTGTCCTGGCGCGCAATCCGGCGCGCGGCGGCTCGGATTCCGAAAGCCGAACTGGTGACGTTCGGCTCCGAGGCTCGCCATGAAATCCTGCGCGAATCGGCCACGGTGCGCCAGCGCGCGCTGGATGCCGTGGCCCGCTTCCTGGATCGCGCGGTCCCGCCTCAAAATCATTCTCAGGCTCAGGCGCAGGCTGGGGACTGAGCATGAGCATGGCGCGGTTCGATATCGCCGTGGTCGGCGCAGGAATGGCGGGCGCGTCCCTTGCGGCCGAACTGGCGGGACGGGCGCAGGTGCTTGTGCTGGAGGGAGAGGACCAGCCGGGCTATCACACCACGGGCCGCTCCGCCGCGTTCTGGACCGAGAGCTATGGCGGACCCGGCGTGCAGCCGCTCACCAGTGCGTCGGGGCCGTTGCTCCAGGCGCTGGGCGTGTTGAACCGGCGTGAGGCGCTCACGATCGGCACCACGCAGCAGGCCGCAGAGGTGGAGGCGTTCGCTCGCACTTACGAAGCGCTGGGCATCGAGGTGCAACGGCTGGACCGCGCGGCGCTGGCGGCGCGCATCCCCGGCTTGCGTTCAGCCTGGACCCACGGCGCGCTGGAGCCCAGTTGCTGTGACATCGACGTGGCGGCGCTTCATCAGCACTACCTGGCGCAGCTGCGGGCAGGGTGCGCACAGCTTTGGTGTCGCGCACGGTTGATCGCGGCGGCGCGAGATGGCGGCGGTTGGTTGCTCACCTTGTCGGACGGACGGCAGGCACGGTGCGACGTGCTGGTCGATGCCGCCGGGGCCTGGGCGGATGGCGTGGCCGATATCGCCGGTGCGGCCGCGCTGGGCATCATGCCCTATCGCCGCACGATCGCGCAATGCCGGGTCGACCCCGCGGTCCCCGCTGACCTGCCGCTGGTGCTGGATGTGGCTGAGCAGTTCTACTTCAAGCCCGAGTCAGGCCGGCTTTGGCTCAGCCCACATGACGAAACGCCAAGCCCGCCGTGCGACGCCGCGCCTGAGGAGATCGACATCGCCGTCGCGCTGGAGCGCCTGGGCGCGGTGGTGGACTGGACGGTCGCGCATGTCGAACATCGCTGGGCCGGCCTGCGCAGCTTCGCGCCAGACCGACTGCCGGTCTATGGCTTCGACGTGCAAGTTCCCGGCTTCTTCTGGTTTGCCGGCCAAGGCGGCTTCGGCATCCAGACCGCCCCCGCGGCGGCCAAGCTGGCGGCGGGCCTGGTGCTGGGCGAACGCTGGGGGGAAGTCGATCCGGAGCCTTATTCGCCGGGCCGCTTCATAAGGTAGCGCTGCCATGTCTCGACTTCGCTCGACACGAACGGACGGGGCTTTTGTTGAGTGCTCAGGTTCGAGTCCTTTGCCTCTCCTGCCAGGGGGTGGACATAAACCTCACCGCACACACCGTTCGTGTCGAGCGAAGTCGAGACACGCGAAAGCCAACCGCGCGAAAGCGCTATCGCTTGCTCACCGCCAGCGCCGCGTCGCTCGCCAGTTTGTCGGCGCGCTCGTTCTCGATGTGGCCGTCGTGTCCGCGCACCCATTTCCAGCTGATCTTGTGGCGATGGCAGGCCTCGATCAGATCGTGCCACAAGTCGGCATTGCGCACCGGCTGCTTGCTGGCGTTGACCCAGCCCTTCTTCTGCCAGCCGTGGACCCACTTGGTCATGCCGTCGATCACGTAGCGGCTGTCAGTGCAGACGGTGACTTCGCACGGCTCTGTCAGCGCGTTGAGGCCACGGATCACCGCCGTCATTTCCATGCGGTTGTTGGTGGTGGCGGGGTCAGAGCCCGACATTTCCTTTTCGTGCTGGCCCATCCGCAGGATCGCGCCCCAGCCGCCGGGGCCGGGATTGCCTTTGCAGGCGCCGTCGGTGAAAATCTCGATCGTCTTCAAGGTTAATAGACCGGTCAGGCTGGCTGGAAAATCCCGGCATGGCCGTCTTGGCTGTAGAATTCAAGCCTGCGGGCAAAGGCCATCGGGTCCTTGGGCGTAACCAGCGCATCGGCGGGCGTGTTCGCCCAATCGTACGCGCGCGTCGCCAGAAACCGCAGAGACGCGCCGCGCGCCAGCAGCGGGAGGGCGGCCCGCTCGGCATCGGAGAGGGGGCGCACGGCGTCATATCCCGCCAGCAGCGCGGCGGACAGTTCCGGCATGAAGGTGCGCCCGTCGGCCGAAAAGCACCAGGCCGCATGCGTCACCGCAACGTCGTAGGCAGTGATATCCACGCAGGCGAAGTAGAAGTCGATCAGGCCGGTGACGCGCTCGTCCAGCATCAGCACGTTGTCGGGAAACAAGTCGGCATGGATCACGGAGCGAGGCAGGTCGGTGGGCCATCGGCCCGAAACCAGCGGCAACTCGCGCGCCACCAGCGCCGCCAGCTGCGGGTCGATCGCCGAAAGCCCGTCCGTGCCGCAAGAGCCAAGCAGCTCCGCCCAGGCCGCGCAGCCCATGCCGTTTTCCCGCTGCCCCGCAAAGTCCCGACCGGCCAGATGCACTTGCGCCAGCGCGGCACCCACCGCGCGCGCCTGCCCCGGGGTCGGCTCGCTGACGGAGACGCCGGGCAGGAATTCGATCAGGGCCAGCGCCTTGCCCTCGTACAGGCGGTAGCTGGCACCGTCGCGGTCATGGATGGTGCGCGGCACCGGGCAGTCCCGCGCGGCCAGATGGTCCAGCAGGTCGAGGAAGAACGGCAGGTCGCCGATCTCCACGCGGTTTTCGTACATCGTCAGGATAAAACGCCGCGTGGCGTCGAAGCATTGCGTCTCCACCAGCCAGTTGCTGTTCGAGACGCCCTCGGCGATGCCCTTGGCCGAAACCAGCGTGCCCACGTCGAACGCGGCGATGATCCGTGCCATCTCCTCGGCGCCCAGGCGCGTATAGACTGCCATGCGGTGCGCTCAGTCGGCGAGCTGGCGAGGCAGCTTGAACGTGATCCGCTCACGCGCGGTCACGATTTCCTCCGCCGTCACGGTGCGCAGTTCGCGCAGCCGCGCCAGCACTTCGTCCACCAGCGCTTCGGGGGCGGAGGCTCCGGCGGTGATGCCCAGCGTCTTCACGCCATCCAGCCACGCCGGATCGATCTCCGTCGCGCGCTGGATCATGTGGGATTTCGATCCGCACCGCTCCGCCACTTCGACCAGCCGCAGCGAGTTCGAGCTGTTGGGCGCGCCGATCACGATCACCATGTCGCACTTGGGCGCGATTTCCTTGACGGCGGCCTGCCGGTTGGACGTGGCATAGCAGATATCCTCCGCCTTGGGCGCGACCACCTGGGGAAAGCGCGCTTCCAGGGCGGCGATGATCGCGGCGGTATCGTCCACCGACAGCGTCGTCTGCGACAGGTAAGACAGCGGGGCATCGGCCGCGAACGACAAGGTGGCGACATCGTCCACCGTTTCGATCAGCGTCATCGCGCCGTCCGGCACTTGCCCGAACGTGCCGATGACTTCCGGGTGACCGGCGTGGCCGATGAACAGGATGTGCCGGCCTGCCTCGATCTGGCGCTCGGCCTGGCGGTGTACCTTGCTCACCAGCGGGCAGGTGGCGTCCAGCCAGTCCAGCCCGCGCGCGGTGGCGGCGGCGGGCACGGCCTTGGGCACGCCATGCGCGCTGAAGATCACCGGCACACCGTCTGGCACTTCGTCCAGTTCCTCGACGAAGACCGCGCCCTTGGCCTTCAGGCTATCGACCACGAACTTGTTATGCACGATTTCGTGACGGACATAGACCGGCGCGCCATAGCGCTCGATCGCCCGCTCCACGATCTCGATCGCGCGGTCGACTCCGGCACAGAAGCCGCGCGGCGCGGCGATCAGCAAGTGGAGCGGCTCGGTTGCGCCACCGGGGCGCGTATCGGGAAAGGGCGCGTTCATCCTGCGGCCTCTAGCGCTTTGCCGCGCGTCTCGCTAGGGCAAGCGCAATACAGGCGTCCGATGGGGGCCTGTCATGGCCGACCAAGGATGCTTCGATGATCGCACGCCGCCTTTCTCCTTCCATTCGTGGCTCCGTTCCCGTTCTTTGCGCCGCCTCCGTGCTGGCGCTGTCCGCCGGGGCTCTGGGAGGCTGCGCCAAGAAGGGCGATATCGTGGTGGACGAAGGCGTGGGCATCACCGCCATCCGCTCACGCTGCCCCTCGGTCGGCATTCCGGACTATACCGGCGATGTCACCTTGTTCCGCAACCCGGGGGACAAGACCGCGGGCAACGTCGACGTGGTCGCCACGATGACCAACGTGCGCACCCAATGTGCCGAAGACGGCGCGCAGCAGCCCGGCGCCCCAGCGGGCAGCGCGGACAAGGTCTATGCCACCGTCACCTTCGACGTGCAGGCCCGCCGCAGCGACACTGCCGGCGCGCGCCAGGTGACAATCCCCTACTTCGTCTCGGTGCTGCAGGGCACCTCCACCGTGGCCAGCAAGCGCGTGGGCTCCATCACCGTGAACTTCGCGCCGGGCCAGGAGCGCGCCCAGGCCCAGGGCACCGGCGCCGCCTACATCGATCGCGCCGCCGCGACCCTGCCCGAAGACGTGCGCGAACGCATCACCCGCAAGCGCAAGGCCGGTGACACCGACGCCGCCGTGGACCCGCTCTCCGACCCCAAAGTTCGCGCCGCCGTGGATCGCGCCTCGTTCGAACTGCTGGTCGGCTTCCAGCTGAACGCGGACCAGGTGGCCTACAACGCCACGCGGTGAGGTGGGGCTGCGCGACTGGCCGGGTTCCGTCGAGGCTGAACCGACGTAAGAGATACCCGTCGCCCCGGACTTGATCCGGGGGGCGCGACCTTTCAGACATTCCCGGAAAAGCGGGCTCCCAGGTCAAGCCCGGGATGGCGTGAGGAAGCGCGGTCGGGTTTCGCACTTGATCGACTATTGCAAGTACGCCCCTCTTATTCATTAGCGCTGACTGCATTTCAGGTCGATCGTCCCCATCGCCAGCGCCGATGGCGCGCCCCCAAGGGCAGCGATCTCGTCGTCAACGCATCGCTCACGTGGTGTTCGCGCGTCTTTTGGTCGCTGATCCACGACAATGACGATGCGATTATCCGGCAGGATCACCGTTCATGCTTGGGGAGCCTTTCCCGGCGTCGCCGGAACGGCATAGACACGCGTTCCATCAGGCGCAGCGATCGCCCGAACGGAACTTTCGGGGGATTGTGCGGTCAGCGGTGAAGCTGAACTCAACCCAACCCCAAATGCCATGGTTACCGTGAGCAAAGCTGAGCGATCTGCCATGACAACCAATCCCGGTTCAAGAAGCAACTTAACTCTTTTATCTCGCTCAATTTCTACGAAGTAGTGAAGGTGGTTGTCAGCTTTCGGCACCGGTCGACACCGCCTCGATCGCTTCCCGCGCGGCGGCTGCGATGGTTTTGCGGGTGTTTCGTTCCTGGCCCGCCAGCGGGGGCAGCAAATGCACGGTCACCGGCACCGGCTTTGCGCGTGCCATCAGGCGTAGTGCGTTGGCGAGGCCGGTTTCTGCGCCGAACCAGGCGATGTCCGGGGCGTCAGGGCCGTAGTCCAGCCAGACGGGTTGGATCGCCACGGTATCGTCGCCGCCGTCCACTGCTGCCAGCAGCGAGGACTTGAACGGCCGCAGCGTCTGGCCATCGTTGGTGGTGCCTTCAGGGAACAGCGTGAGGACGCCGCTTTCGTGCAGGCCCTGCTGCAATTGCCCGACTTGTTCGCCCACGGTGCCGCGTTCGCTGCGGGCGATGAAGACCGTGCGGTTGAGGCGGCACAGGAAGCGCAGGCCCGCGTTGCCGGCCAGCCCGTCATGCGCGACGAAGGCGGTGCCGGTCGCTCCGGCCAGCGCCAGAATGTCCAGCCAGCTCAGATGGTTGGCGATGAGGAAGCAGGGCGTCGACGCGCGGGTGCCGCGAACGTGCAGCCGCCCGCCGACGATCCGCAGCGTGCCGCGCAGGAATAGCGGCGCCACCCGGTTGCGACCGGGCAGCAGCGCGCGCAGGCCGTAAAGCAGCAGGCACGTAAGCAGCCAGCCCAGCAACGTGGCCAGCCGCAGGCCGATGCGCAGCCGACCCGCCACGCCCACCTGCGCAGGGGCGGCAGGCGCGGTCATTCAGCGATCGCCGCCGTCACGCTCCAGCTTGACCCCGAACAGTTCCATGCGGTGGTCGACCAGGCGGAAGCCCAGCCGCTCGGCGATCTGGCGCTGCAACGATTCCAGTTCGGGATCAACAAATTCGATCACGTTGCCCGTTTCCACGTCGATCATGTGATCGTGGTGCGCCTCGGGCGCGGCTTCGTAGCGGGCGCGGCCGTCGCCAAAGTCATGCCGGTCAAGAATGCCCGCTTCCTCGAACAAGCGCACGGTGCGGTAGACGGTGGCGATCGAGATGCCCGGATCGATCACGGCGGCGCGCTCGTGCAGCTTTTCCACGTCCGGGTGGTCGGTGCTTTCGGACAGGACGCGCGCGATCACGCGGCGTTGCTCGGTAATACGAAGACCGCGCTGGGCGCAGAGAGCTTCAATGTCGATAGGCTGGTGCACGTCGTCTCCAAACGCGATGCGGCGGCGTCATCCCATCTAGGACGACGCCGCCACAATCACAACTCTTTGAAAGGGAAAAGGGTGCCGATCAGGCGGTGACGGGCGCAGCCTTGGGGCGACGGCCACGGCGCGCGTTGGGCTTGCGGCCCAGGCCGATCTTCTTGGCCAGTTCGCGGCGCTTTTCCGCATAGTTGGGGGCGACCATCGGATAGTCCGCCGGCAAGTTCCAGCGCTGGCGATACTCTTCGGGAGTCATGTTATAGTGCGTCATCAAGTGGCGCTTGAGCATCTTGAGCTTCTTGCCGTCTTCCAGGCAGACGATGTATTCAGGCTTCACCGAAGCGCGCACCGAAACGGCGGGCTCAGGCTTTTCTTCCTGCACCGGCTCCACGCCGCCAAGCCCGGCGAGAGCGCCGTAGACATTGGTGATCAGCGAGGGCAGATCGTCCAGCGGAACGTTGTTGTTGCTGACGTGAGCGGCGACGATATCCGAGGTGAGCGTGATCAGCGTCTCGTTCATATCGGTTTGAATATTTTCCATTTCTTTCCTCTTTGGCGACCGCGTCTGCAATGGATACGGGTTATTCAGGCAAGCCTATGCTTGTTACCCAAAGCCTTTATACAATCCGAAACGCATGACAAGATTATTTGGGCAATACGTGCCGTCATGCGGATCAGGCGGTTAGAGGTAATACCGCCTGCGACATATTTCAGGGAATTTCGTAAGCGAATGTGACTGCATCGATCCGCGGGCCGATTTTTGGCCGATAGTATTCTTTTCTTTCGCCAATCACGGTGAAGCCGAACAATCGATAGAGGCTTTCTGCCGGGTTGCCCTTGCGCATTTCTAACAGAAGCCGCTCCGCCCCGCGTGATTTGGCAGCCACAACAAGAGAATCAAGAATAGCGCGGCCGATACCGCGACAGCGATATTCGGGCAACACGCCGAACAGCAGCAGTTCTTCCTCGCGATAGCCGGTGCGGGAAAGGGAAAAGCCCACCGCCTCATCGCCATCTTCGGCGCGTCGGCCCTGGGCGGTGGCGAGGTGGGCGTGGCAATTGCCCAGCAGCAGCGCGTCTTCCACTTGGCGGCGCGACCATGCTTCTCCGTAAGTCGGATCGAACGCGCCGGCCATTACGTGCATCAGGCGATCGATATCGTCGGCGCGATCCACCATGTCAGACCTTTGACGCCGAGACTTTGGCATCGGGCGCGCGGCCATAGATCGGCGTGATATCGCTCCGCAGTTCGAAAGCGGGAAGGGCCGGGAACGCCCGGGCATCGGGCCACAGGTCCAGCGCGTGGCCGGTGCCTGCGGCGCCCACCAGCGCGGCGGCCTGGCTACCGGCGACGAGGCCCCGCGTGTCTGCCACGGCGGCCTCGGGGCGCAGCGAGCGGGTTTCTTCCAAAATGCTGCCATCGTCGGCATAGCGGGCGACGAACCACTCGCCATGTCCGCCGGTCATCGCCACGGATACTGCCTGCGCACCGGCTTGATCGCGCGCCATCGCGGCGACCAGCGCCAGCGTGGGATAGCCGACCACGGGCACGCCCCAGGCCAGCCCCAGCGCCCGCGCCGCTGCCAGACCCACGCGCACGCCGGTAAAGCTGCCGGGACCGAGCGACACGGCAATCAGATCCGCCCGGCCACGCTCGGGCAAGGCGGCGATCATCGGGACGAGGTTTTCCGCGTGCCCCCGGCCCAGCATCCGCCAGTCCCCGGCGAGGCACGCGTCGTCCTGGATCACCGCGACGGAGCAAGCCTCGGTCGCGGTGTCGATTACCAGGGTTCGCGGGCTGGACCCCACAGGATCAGCAGGCGATCAGGCTGCGCGCACTTCGGTGACTTCGGGGACGTAATGCTTCAGCAACCCTTCGATGCCGTGCTTGAGCGTGGCGGAAGAGGAGGGGCAGCCCGAGCACGCGCCCTGCATGGTCAGATAGACCACGCCTTCGCGGAAGCCGCGATAGATGATGTCGCCGCCATCGTTGGCTACGGCGGGACGCACGCGGGTGTCGATCAGGTCCCGGATCTGGGCGACGACATCGGCATGGGCGGGATCGTCCGCCTGGCCATCGAGCAGATCATCCACGTCGCCCGGCACCGAAAAGCCGGTGGCATCTCCGCCGTTGAACAGCGGCGCTTCGGAAATGAAGTGATCCAGCAGCACCGCCACGACCTGTGGCTTGAGCGAGGCCCATTCCACGCCCGGCGCGGCAGTGACGGAAACGAAGTCAGCGCCGAAGAATACGCCGGTCACGTCACCCAGATCGAACAGCATCTGCGCCAACGGAGACGCTTCCGCCGCTTCGGGGGAGGTGAATTCGCGCGTGCCCGCGGTCATCACTTGTCGTCCCGGCAGGAACTTCAGGGTGGAGGGGTTGGGCGTGGCTTCGGTTTCAATGTACATGATGACTGGCGATGTAGGCAAAGCGCGGGGGTGGTCAAGGGCACAGCGGGGCAACGGCGTGTCTTTCCCCATGGCCTGTTCGCCTTACCCGAGGGTGCCGCAAGTAAACTTCGGCTATTCACTGGTCCTTAAGCGCCGCGCTCCCTATACCTTGTGCCATGCACATTTCCTCGCGCGCCGTTCGCTCTTTCGCCTGCCTGCTCCTCCTGTCCACTTCCACGTTGTCTCCGGTCCTGGCGCAGCCCGGCCCGGTGCAGGAGAAGCCGGCGACCGCGAACCCGCCGTCGACCAAGCCGATCCAGGGCACCGTCGCACCCGGCAGCGCCAGCAAGGTGCCGTGGCTCTACAAGGGCAGCGATGTGCCGCCAGACCTTGAGTGGAACTTTGGCGAGCTTTCGAACGGCCTGCGCTATGCCGTGCGCAAGAACGGCGTGCCGCCGGGCCAGGTTTCGATCCGCATTCGCGTGGACGCGGGATCGCTTTATGAAACCGATAGCGAGCGTGGCTATGCCCACCTGCTGGAGCATATGGTGTTCCGCCAGTCCAAGTATCTGGCAGAAGGCACCGCGATCGCCACGTTCCAGCGGCTGGGCGCTTCGTTCGGCACCGACACCAATGCCGAGACCAGCCCGACGCAGACGGTGTTCAAGCTGGACCTGCCCAACGCCACGCCCGTTTCGCTGGACGAGACGTTCAAGCTGCTGTCCGGCATGGTCACCGCGCCCACGCTGAGCGCGGACAACCTGAAGCTCGACGTGCCGATCGTGATGGCCGAAATGCGCGAGCGCGGCGGCGCGGCCAAGCGGGTGCAGGACACCATGCAGGACGTGTTCTACAAAGGGCAGCCGCTGGCGGAGCGTTCGCCGATCGGCACGGTGAAATCGCTGCAGACCGCCACGCAGGATTCGGTGCGTGCATTCTATAAGCGCTGGTACCGCCCGCAGAACGTGGTGGTGATCGTGGCGGGCGATGCCGAGCCCGCGCAGCTGGAAAGCTACGTAAAGAAATGGTTCGCGGACTGGAAGCCGACCGGTCAGGCGGTCCCCGCGCCCAGCTTCGGCGATCCCGTAGCCCCGGCGGATGCGCCCAAGGGGGAGACGCCGATCGGCGATACCAAGGTTCTGGTGGAGCCCGATCTGCCGCCCGCGATCAGCTATGCCACGCTGCGCCCCTGGCGGCAGGTGAACGATACCATCGTCTATAACCAGGGCCTGATGACGGACTCGCTGGCGCAGGCAATCATCAACCGCCGGCTGGAATCCAAGGCGCGGCTGGGCGGCAGCTTCCTGACCGCGCAAGTCAACCAGCAGGACGTGTCGCGCTCCGCCGACGCCACGTTCGTGTCGATCACGCCGCTGGGCGATGACTGGAAAGCCGCCGTGCGCGATGTGCGCGCCGTCATCACCGATGCCATGACCCGTCCGCCGACGCAGGCGGAGATCGATCGCGAACTGGCCGAGCTTGACGTCGCCTTCCAGGTGCCGGTGGAGCAGCGCCGCCTGCTGCCGGGCAGCAAGCTGGCGGACGATCTGGTCAACGCGCTGGATATCCGCGAGACGGTGGCCTCGCCCGAGGCGGTGCTGCGCATCTTCCGGGAATCAAAGCCGCTGTTCACGCCCGCCGCCGTGCAGCAGCACACCCAACAGCTGTTCAGCGGCACGGTGACGCGCGGCCTGTTCATCACTCAGAAGGCGGGCAATGCCACCGACGCCGCCTTGCGCCAGGCGCTGGCCGCGCCGGTCAAGCCGGACGAACAGGTCCGCCAGGCGTCCGGCCCGCCGGTTTCGTTCGACAAGCTGCCGCCGATCGGTCAGCCGGGGCAGATCACCCAGTCGCAAAGCACCGGGCTGCTGGGCATTCAGCAAGTGGTCTTCGCCAATGGCGTGAAGGCGCTGCTTTGGCCGGTTCAGGAAGAGCCGGGCCGCGTCACCGTGAAGGCGCGCTTCGGCGGCGGCTATCGCGAGATGTCTCCCAAGGACGCGCCCTACATCGGGCTGGGCCAGATGGCGCTGGTCAGCTCCGGCCTTGCCACGCTTGGTCAGGACGATCTCGATCGCATCTCCACCGGCCGCAAGATGGGCTTTGACTTCAAGGTGGACGATGCCGCGTTCGAGATGACTGCGGAAACGCGGCCTGCTGATCTTGCGGACCAGCTCTATCTGTTCGCCGCCAAGCTCGACATGCCGCGCTGGGACAAGCAGCCGTTCGAGCGGGCGAAGGCGGCGGCCAAGATTCAGTACGCGCAGTTCGCCACCTCGCCCCAGGGCGTGCTCAACCGCGATCTGCAGTTCTATCAGCGCGGGCAGGATCCGCGCTTTGAAACCGCGACCCCGGCCGAGATCGACAAGACCACGGCCGACGGTTTCCGCAAGGTGTGGGAAAAGGCGCTCGCCAGCGGGCCGGTCGAAGTGCAGATCTATGGTGACTTCGATCCCGCCACCACGCTGGCCGCCTTGCAGCGCACGTTCGGCGCCCTGAAGCCGCGCGATCCCGCGCCGGTGGCCGCCGCAACCGCTGACATCACCGTTCCCAAGCCGTCCACCAGGCCGATCATCCTGGCGCATCACGGCGATCCGGACCAGGCGGCGGCGGTGATCTCCTGGCCGACCAGCGGCGGCTCGATCGGCTTGCCGGAATCGCGCCAACTGGAAATCCTGACGCAGCTTTTCACCAACCGCCTGCTGGACGCGATGCGCGAAAAGCTGGGTGCGTCCTATGCGCCCTACGTCTATTCGACCTGGCCGGTGGACCTGAAGGCGGGCGGCTCTATCACCGCGATCGCGCAGATCGAGCCGGGCAAGGTGCCGGTGTTCTTCCAGACGGCGGATCAGATCGCGCAAGACCTGATCACCAATCCGCCATCGGCTGACGAACTGGCCCGCGTGATCGAACCGCTGCGCCAGCAGATCACCCGCGCGGCGTCCAGCACCCAGTTCTTCATGCAGCAGCTGGAAGGCGCGACCACCGATGCCTCGCGCATCAATTCGCTGCGCACGATCATGACCGATTACACAGAAACCACGCCCGCCAAGATGCAGGCGCTGGCCGCGAAGTATCTGGGCAAGGGTGCGTCGTGGCGGCTTGAGGTCGTGCCGCAGAAGGATGCCGGCAAGCTCGCCAAGGCGCAATAAGCGGGGATCGAGCCCGCCGGCTGGCGTTATTGAAGCCGGTGGGGCTGACCGGCTCTGCGGCCGCCAGATCCGGCGCGGCGACGCTTGGCCGTAGCGCGCCGCGTTTCGAATTCCGCCTTGTAGAGCGATGCCAGCTGGATGTGCAGCTCCGCCGCTTCCGGGGAAGGCGCCGTGCGTGCCAGCCGTCGCTCTTCGCAAAGCTGGGTCGCGCAATAGCGGGTGTCATTGTCCACAGTGATCTCCTTTTGGAGTCGTTGACAAGGCGAAGCATACAGCAATTTGCCGGGGGATGCGATAAACATGGATTATCCCGATCCTTTTTTTCTTTGAGATACAATTACATCGCCAGAAGGTCCCATGCAGCGCCGATCGCTGGTGCTTCGGCCTGCTGGCGTTGCCGTTCACCGCGGGGACGGGAACTTGCCCATCAGCGTGGAGGCATGACTGAAAGCGCATCCCGCACAGCCGTGGGGCTGACGATCGCGCTGATCGGCAACGCCTGTTTTGCATTTCTTACGTTCAGTCGCTATGTCGCGCTCCCTTGATTGCGCCGGGCACAGCCGGCACCGGGAGTATGGTACGTGGCGAGCAATTGGACAGTGGATAGCTGGAAGTCGCACGAGGCGCGGCACCTGCCATCCTATGGCGACGCGGAGAAGCTGAGCGGGGTTGAGGCCACGCTCTCCAGGTTCCCGCCGCTGGTCTTCGCCGGTGAGGCGCGCGAACTGAAGAACGATCTGGCCGAAGTGGCCGCCGGTCGCGGTTTCCTGCTGCAGGGCGGGGATTGCGCCGAAAGCTTCGCCGAGTTTCATCCGGACAATATCCGCGACACGTTCCGCGTGCTGCTGCAGATGGCGGTTGTCTTGACCTTCGCCAGCAAGCAGCCGGTGGTGAAGGTGGGCCGCATGGCGGGCCAGTTCGCCAAGCCGCGCTCGGCCCCGACCGAGACGATCGGCGGCGTCGAGCTGCCGAGCTACCTGGGCGATATCATCAACGGCATCGAGTTCGAGCCGGGCACGCGTGAGAACGATCCCGAGCGGATGGTGCGCGCGTTCACGCAATCGGCCGCGACGCTCAACCTGATCCGCGCGTTTGCCAGCGGTGGCTATGCCAATCTGCGCCAAGTCCACCAGTGGACGATGGAGCACATCGGCCGCAGCCCTTGGGGCCAGCGTTTCAGCGAGATGGCCGATCGCATCAGCGAGGCGCTGGACTTCATGGCGGCGTGCGGGGTCGATCCCAAGACCGTGCCGCAGTTACAGGGCACCAGCTTTTACACCAGCCACGAAGCGCTGCTGCTGCAGTACGAGCAGGCGCTGACCCGGCGCGATTCGCTGACCGGGGATTGGTACGATTGCTCGGCGCACATGCTGTGGATCGGCGATCGCACGCGGTTCGAGAATTCGGCCCATGTCGAATTCCTGCGCGGCGTGGACAACCCGATCGGCATGAAGTGCGGCCCCAGCCTGGAGCCCGACGCGTTGTTGCGCATGCTCGATATCCTGAACCCGTCGCGCGAAGCCGGGCGGATGACGCTGATCACCCGCTTCGGGCATGACAAGGTGGAAGCCGGTCTGCCCAAGCTGCTGCGCGCGGTAAAGGCGGAAGGGCATCCGGTGGTGTGGTCGTGCGATCCGATGCACGGCAATGTCATCAAGTCCGACAGCGGCTTCAAGACTCGCCCGTTCGAGCGTATTCTGGCTGAAGTGCGCGGCTTCTTCGCCGTCCACCGTGCCGAGGGCACGCATGCCGGCGGCATCCATATCGAGATGACCGGCCAGGATGTGACCGAATGCACCGGCGGCGCCATCGCCATCACTGACGATACGCTGGCCGATCGCTATCACACGCATTGCGATCCCCGCCTGAACGGTGCCCAGTCGATCGAACTGGCGTTCATGATGGCGGACATGCTCAACCTGGAAGCGGGCGAGCGGCAGAAGCAGGCGGCCTGACGGTTTCTCAGTCCTTCTCGCTTAGCGCGAGAGGGGCGGGGTTTTCTGTTTAGCGGGACCTGACGGTGCCCATCGCTATTCGCGTCGAGCGGCGTCGAGACGCCCGGCTTCAGCGCTGCCGTGTCTCGACTACGCTCGACACGAACGGAGCGTGGTGGCTTCACTGCCCAGGTGTCTCGAAATTCCGTCTGCCCCGAAAGCTTCGCCACTCCCGCCTGCGTCGGCATGCGAGTTTGAGAGCGAGGGGAGAGGGTCGGCTCCCCCTTGACATTTCGAACCATATCGGTTATATGCTGCATCCGTCGGAGAAATCCGACATGGCGGGTGCGGATGGCGCGTAGCTGGCGTCAGACGTTCTGCACCAGGCGGCCGGTGCTCAAGACGGGCGCCTGCACCGCGATGCAGGACTTCAACCCGCCGGCACTAACGCCGGAGATGGGGCCGACGGGCTTTTGCGAGCTTTTCCCGCCGGTTGTCTTGCACTTCAAAGCCGAGCGTGTGGTCCTGCTTTCGCGTTCCCCCACTCGCCGGTCGCACAATGGAATGCTGAGCCAAGCCTGTCGCGCCAGGCCAGCGCCGGTCGCAACGCCTACCGTTGAACTCTTCCCGGCGTTATCCCGCGCTCGCCAGCGGGCGACGGCGCTTGCCCTTAACCCATCACTCCCAGCGGCGGGCAAGGCCACAGCTGGTCCGCCTCCATCGCCTTGCCGAACAGATAGCCCTGGCCTTCGGTGCAACCGAACGCCCGCAGCACGTCGCGTTGCTCGGTTGTCTCGATGCCTTCGGCCAGGATCGCCATGTCGATGCGCCGCCCCAGGTCCACCAGGGTCGAGACGATGGCCACGCTCTTGCCGTTGGACAGCATCCCGGTGACGAAGCTGCGATCGATCTTCAGCCGATTCACTTCCAGCGTGTTGATCGCGGAGAACGAGGCGAAGCCGGTGCCGAAATCGTCCAGCGCCACGGACACGCCCAGCCGCCGCAAGGCGTGGACCGTGCGCGCCGCGCCTTCCAGATCGTCCAGCGCATGGCGTTCGGGGATCTCGATCTCCAGTGCCTCTGGCGCCAGGCCGTGATCGCCCAGCACCCGCTCCACATCGGCGACGAGTTCCGGTCCCAAGCGCTTGGGCATGATGTTGACGGCAACGCGAAGCCCGGGTTTCTGCCCGTTCCAGGCGGCGGCCTGGATCGCGGCGGTTTCCAGCACCCAGATGTCCACCCGGCGCGCCTGCGGCATGCGCTCCAGCCCCGCCAGGAATTCCGACGGCGGCAGCAAGCCGTGGCGCGGGTGGTTCCAGCGCATCAGCGCTTCGGCCCCGATGACCCGCCCGGTCGCCAGATCGACTTGCGGCTGGTAGTGCAGCTCGAACTGGCCCTTCTGCTCGGCCCGTTCCAGTTCCTGCCGCAGCCGGGAACGCAGGATCGCGCGGGTCTGAAAGTCGGACTGGAAGACCGCGAAGCTCGCCGCGCTCTGGCGCAATTCGATCACGGCCATCTCGGCGCGGGCCAGCAAGGTTTCGTAGCTGGTGCCGTGATCGGGGGCGACAGCCAGCCCGGCGCGGATATCCAGCGGCACCGGGATCCCCGGCCCGGCGCGGATCAGCATTGGTTCCGCGGTGACGAAAGCGGCCAGTTCCTCCGCCCGCGCCAGACCCGGCAAGCGCGGAAAGACGAGCGCCAGCGTCTCCCGCCCCAGCCGCGCCATGCGGGTGCCGGGCGGCAGGCTGGCCTGCAACGAGATCAGCGCTTCCTGCGTGGCATGGCTGTTCCAGTCACTGACCAGGGCGTCCAGCTGCTCGCTCAGGCCGCGCACTTTCAGGAACAGCAGGCCCAGCCGCTCATCGCCGCGCAACCGCGTCAGCGCTTCGTCGACCAGTTCCTCACACTCGCGCGGGCCCAGCCACTCGGCAGCCCCGGCGGTGAACGGCACTGCCGCCGGATCAGCCGGAGACCATCTCATTTCCAAGCCGCCCATCCTCTTTCACCCGCCGCCGCCGCAAACTGCGGCTCTGGCTGTGCGGGACACGAACCGTGCGAACATAACGCCATCCTCATATCCCCGCCTTGGTACCAAGAGGTATCATTTCGGGTTAAGACAATGCTAAGTCCGCACACTAATTCGATGTTAACCATCACGAATTGCCCTCAATAGCGTCAGAACGTCACCACCACACTGACGGTATCGCTGTAAGTGCCGGCCACCGGCGCCGCCTGGGCCGGGTTGATCCGGGCCTTGTAGGTAAACGGCTGGGCGGGGCTGACCGCGCCGGTGCCGGGCGTGGCGGCGGCTTGCGGATTGCTCTCATCCCAGATGGTCGCGCCGTCGCTGCGATAGAGGTTGTACTGCAGCACCCGGCCCGCACCGTCCTTCATGGTGCGCCACGGCCGCGCGCTGGGGGCGGAGCCACTGGTGAACGCCACGTTGAAACTGGTGCCCTTGCTGCAATCGACCAGGACCGACTGCGTCACCTCGGCGAACTGGCTAAGCAAAGAAGCCGAACCGAATGCAACGGGCGGAGCGGAAATCTGGCAGTCCTTGCCCACGTTTATCGTCACCGGGATCGTGGAAGTGCCGGTGCCGGATTCGCTGAGGATGCAGGCGTTGCTCAGGTTCACCGCGTGGCAGATCGTCCAGGTCCACTGCACGGTCAGGGTATCGGTGTAGGTCCCGGCGGCCACGTTCGCATTGCCGTTCACTGTCAGGTAGATGCGCGGGGTGAACGACCCGCCGGTCAGGATCGTCAGCAGCGAGAGCATGGTGGGATCGAAGTAGTTGATCGTGCCGTACTGCGCGAAGCTGTAGGTGCCGTTGGGATCGGCGCTGACCGCGTAGGGAATGCGGTCGGCCCCGGCGGCCAGCTTCCAGCCGTTGGCGCTGGTGATCGTTGCCCTGGCGGAGCTGGTGCCGCCCAGCGTGATGACCGAGCCGGAGCAGGAGAAGCCCGCGCTGGTGGAGACTTGCGCAACCCCGTTCGCCTGCACCGTGTACGAGCTGCTGTCGGCGAAGCTGGCGCTGCTGTTGGCGGTCTGGCAGGCGGCGCGAGCGGGCGCGGGGGCGAGGAGCAGGGCGGCCCAGCCGATCAGGGCCAGTGTCAGGACAAGGCGGCGGCTCATCGGCACGGCACTTCGCCCAGGTCCGCCATCGCCGGGCGCGTGGTCGGCGCGGCGATCCGGGCGGTGCAGGTGCCGCCGCCGCGCTGGCGCACCGTGACGGCCAGGGCCTCTCCCGAGATGTCCGAGAGGAACAGCATGCCGTCCCAGCCCACAGGCAGGCTCCGGCCATTGGGCAGGGTGGCAGTGCTGCCCGGCGCGATCGGCTGGCCTTGCGCATCCACCAGCCGCGCGGTGCCGCCCCGCGTTCGGCGCACCGCCATGCGAAGCACGGCGCCCGCGCCTTCGGCCACGGCCACGCGCGTCTCCACTCGGCTGGCGACGTATCCTGCGTCCAGCGAGATCGGGTCTATCGCGATCCGGCTGGGATGCCACGCCGTAACGTCGCGCACGAACAGGCGGCCCTTGGCATCGGTGCGGCCCATGATCTGGTTCTCATACGTCACCGGCACGCCCGCGGCCTCTCCGGTATCGACGACGAGGAACGAGGACGGCGCTTCGTTCGCGGCGAACAGACCCCCGTCCATTGCCAGCACCGCGCCGCTGACCCCGCCGCCTACTGCGCTGCGCCCGGCGGCGAGGGCGGCGGTGGCCTCCCACTGTGAAGTCTGGCTGCGATAGAGGCCCGTCGCCTGCGCATAGGCGCTGCCGCGCTGGTCCACCGCCAGCGCGCCCGATCCGCCCCAGCCGCCGTCGGTCGGCACCGCCAGGTCCACGCTAGCGTCCGCCCGAAGCGCGCCGCCCGCCTGCGCGCTCAAGCCGCCGCTCACGCTGGCGCGGCCCAACGGCACCACCAGGCGGACTTGCCCGCTGGCGGCATGGCGGCGCACGTCATAGTCGGCGTTGGCGAACGCGAAGATCCGCTCCGAAACCGGCAAGGACCACGAGGCGGAGAGCAACCGCACCCGGCTTCCTTCACGGGCACGGGCATCGATGAAGCTGAAGCCCAGGCTGCCCCAGCGGCCCGCCTGCACGCCCAGCACCACCCGGCTGCTGCTGGATGCGCGCAATGGGACACGGTTGAAGGCGGCAAGGTCAAAAGTGCCGAGGTCGCGGAACGCGCCGCTCACCCGGCGGTGCTCTGCGGCGAACGTAAAGCGGCGGCCGGAATAGTCATAGCCCAGCGTCAGCGCCGTGCCGCTGCCCGCATCGCTCTGGCTGGCCGAGAGGGCGAGGTGGGCGGTGCCCCACAATCCGGGAGCCCAGTCCGCACCCACCCCGCCCAGCGCCAGCCCTTTTGCCCCTTCGCCATGGCCGGACACGGTAAGCTGTCGGTTCAAACCGTGACGCACAACGAAGCTGGCGGCGGCGGGGCCATAGCCGAAACTGCGCAAGCCATAGCCGCGCCGTAGCAGCCCGGCCTCGGCGGAAAAGTCGGTCAGCCCCGCGCGCAGCAGCGTGGCCGAAACGTAGAACGGGATCGTCGTGGCCACTTGGCGGCCCACCGCATCGGTGGTGACGAGCGTGGCTTGCCCGGCGCCGTTCACCACCGGCACGCCGTCCAGCACGAAGCGGCCCGGCTGCACCGTGCTGCTGCTCTGGCGATACCCGTCGATGAAGACGTCGACGGCGCTGGGCACGGCGGCCTCCCCGGCGAAGCGCGGCAGCGGCGTGGTGACAAGATCCGGCCGGGCGGCGAAGCTGCGGCCCACTTGCACGCCGCCCAGCCGCACCGAGCCGGACCACGGCAGTGCCGCCGTCACCACGTCCCCCACGGTCACCGCCATCGCGCTGTCCTGATCGACATGGCGAAAGCGCGTGTCGTAGCGCAAGTAGCCGGAGCGGGGCGCGTCGCCCGCCAGCCGAACTCGCAGAACGCCGGTGTTGGAGAGCGCGCCGAAGCTGCCGAACAGCCGCTGCTCGGTGAACAAGCTGGCGATCGCGGTATCGCCCGATCGCTGGACGTAGAGGTTATAGTTCAGGGCCGCCCCGGTGCTGGCGGTGGCGCGCACTCGCTCACGCGGCGGTGGGGCGATGGTCTGGCCGGGCAGCATATCCAGCGGCACCGTCAGCGACAGGCGCTGGAGCAGGGGATCATAACGCGTGACGATATCGGTACGGGCGGACACGTCGATCAGCGCGGCATCATCCGCCGTGGTCCCCAGCGTCAGCCCCGCTGCGGCCAGGTCGCTGGCAGCGATGCGGATATGTGCGCCTTGCACTTGCGCAGGCACCAGCCCTTCGCCTTCGCGGCCGTTCACCACCAGTTGCACGTAGACTTGCGCCGCCGGCTCCGTGGCAAGGTCGGGCGGTGGCAGGTCACGCGCTTGTGCGGCCGGGGCGGAAAGCATCGCGATTGCCAGCGTGACGGGCAGGGCGCGCGGTAGGGGCCGGGCAGATGGCACGATCGGCGCGCCGGTCCACCGTCAGCTGGACCGGGCGAGGGTCTGCTCGCTGCCGTTGACGGTGATGATGAGCGGGGCGCTCAGCCGCGCCTGCTCCGGCAGTTCCCACCGCATCGTCGCCCCGGGCAGCACATAGCCGACAAGGCCGCCGCGCACCACGGCACCGCCCTGCTTCAGGTCCGTCAGCCGGGCATGGCCGGTGCCGGTGTTGGTGATCGCCAGCCACGGCTTGCCGTCCGCCATCTCGATCCGCGAGGTGAGCGCGGGGCGCGCCGTCGCCTGGGGGCTGCCGTAGGTAAACAGCGGAATCGAATAGCGCATCTGCACCGATAGCTGCGCGCTCACCCCGGCCTCGGCAGGCGGAGCGGGGGGCGGCAGTTCGTCGATCAGCAGGCGATAGGCATGTTCGCCCGCAGCATCGGCGGTGCGGCGGATCACGCGGATCAGCTGGCGCTGGCCCGGCCCCACTTCGGCGATGGGCGGGCTGGCGACCACGGCGTCCTGCCGCTGATAATCGTCCTCACCCGCCGGTTGCCGCCAGGCGAAGGCGCGCACCTGCAAGGTCACCGGCGTCTTCCCCCGGTTCTCCAACCACAGCGCGCTGGCCTGTTCTCCGGGCGCGATACGCGGGTCGACCGGCCACAGCACCACGGAGGATTGCGCCACGGCAGGGCGAGGCATCGTCGCCATCGCCACTCCCATTCCCAGGCCCAACGCCAGCAGCATCGCACGACGGATCATGTCACGAACTCCCCAAGTCCACGGGCGCTACCAACTGAGGGTAAGGCGCAAGGTGTCGGTATATTTGCCCGCCTGCAGCGCTCCGGGCAGAGTGAGGCTGGCCTTGACCGGGATGGTCTGCTTGCTGGCCCCGGCCGCGAACGACAGCGCCAGCGATTGCGTGGTCCACGCCGTGGTCGAGCCGTTGGCGAACAAGGCGTAGGGCACCATCGTGGCCACGCCCGCCTGCATCAGGCGGCGCTGGCCCGACGCTGCGTTGTTGCCGTTGTCAGCGCTGAGCGAGGCGGACGTGCCCGGGGTGCATTCGATCACCACGCCGCTCACGCCAGAGGCGATCAGGTTGGCCTCCACCGTTCCCGTCGCCAGGCCGGACACGGTGCCCAGGCTAATCTGTCCCCACGATCCGCCTGCCTGCGCCACGGCGCAACCGTTCACGATGGTGGCGGTGACATCGAAGGCCTTGCTGGTGGCGGCCTGGCACGTCACGGCGGCGGTGGCGACCCACACCACCACCGTGACGGCGGCCAGGTTTACGGAAAAGTGCAAGGCTGCTCTCCCGCTCCCCGGTTACCAGCTGAGGACGATTTGGACGGTATCGGTGTACTTGCCAGCCGGCAGGATGCCGCCGCTGCTGTTCGTAGCCCGCGCATAGATCGGCACGGAGATCGCGGCGGCGGAGGCGGTGCCCAGCGCGATCTGCTTGCCGATCGTGATCTCGTTGGTGCGCGCGGAATCGCTGAACAGGCGATAGGCCACCGTGGTCGAGCCGGAGAGGAGGTATCGCGATCCGGCATTGTCATGGGCGCCCGCACCCACCGTCAGCACCGGGCTGGCGCCGGGTGAGCACAGGATCGACAAGTTGCCCGCCGTGCCCGCCAGCAGCGCGTCGGTAGAAGTGAAAGTGCCGGGCTGATCGGTGAACAGGATCTTGCCGGTGGAGCCGACATCGGCCTGCACCGTGGCCGCGCCGTTGACGGTGCAGGCGTTCAGCACGTTCAGTTCAAGATCGATGGTCCCGGTCGACTGCCCGGCGCGCGCCGGGGCCGAGGCGGCCATCATGGCCAGCACCGCCAGCGGCAAGGCCGCCTGACGCCTGCGGCAGATCGAAGGGATGAGCATGGGAAAGTCCTTCTGCAAGATCGCCACGAGAAGCGACCAAGCCGATTAAGGACTTCCTACAACTCTACTTAACCATGCCCCCGATTTAGACCAAAGTATAAGAACGAAACGATTTTTGTACGCCGCCGGGTCACAGACCGCGGGCAATCGCGGCCAGCGTCAACCGCGTCGTGCGCCGCGCTTCGGCTAGCGACGTCGCTTCGCCAAGGGACAGGTCCAGCCACGCGGCGTGCGCCTGCGCGAAGCCCAGTGTGCCGCATAGCCCGGCCAGGCGATGCGCCTCCCCCTGGTCGATCCGTTCCTGCGCCAGCATACCCATCGCCGCCTCCAGCCGAACGCCCAGCCGCTCGATCATCCCGGCGATGGGGCCGGGCCCCAGGATCCCGGCGATTCGGCGAGTCGGCTCCAGCGAAACAGGCCGCCACCGCTCCAGCTCTCGCGCGGCATGGTCAGCGGGGCAGTGAATAGGGATGGCCGCGTCGACACTGCTCGATTTCGGATCAGTCTTTGCCTCCGCTTCGGTCAATAACACGATGGGAGCCGTCCTGCTGGGGCCATGGAGCGCTCGAACTGCGGTAACCAGCCCGGCAGCAGCCTCTACCTGCGCGCACTTCTGCAGCAGCAACAGCGCTATCGGCTCCTGATCGGCCATGGTGCAACATTCCGGCGTATCCGCCGCTCGCCTGATCGCCCAACCCGTTGTTTCAAGGGCCTCCCCCCAGGTTTTGGCGGCGGTTTCACCCAACCCCACCAACAGGGCGATGGGGGCTTCACGACTCGGTGAATCTATCGTTTTCATTTTTTCGCGAACCCAGGATCGTGAACAGGAACTGCACGCCTCTGGAAGCAATAACGGTTTACAGGCGCACGTTAAAACCGAAACCGTGCATCTATGAAGCGAGAACAGCGGCGCCGATCGGGTCAGGGTGGATGAAGGCGCGGCGCGTCTTGGTGGCGGATGACCATCCGCTGGCGCGCGAAGGAATAGTGCTGGCGCTACGCCATGCCCTGCCAGACGCCGTCATCGCTTGCGCGGGCAGCATCGCCGAGGCGGAGCGCGAGGCGGCGGAACCACCGGCTGCGATCGGCGGGGCCTTCCAACTCGTCCTGCTAGATCTGATGCTGCCGGATGTCCGGGGCTTTTCCGGTTTTCTGCGCCTGCAGTTCCGCCTGCCCGAAGTCCCGATCGTCCTGATCACCGCGCATCATGATGTCGCCACGATCGCCTTGGCGCGCAGCATGGGGGCGGCGGGCTTCCTGCTGAAGTCCGAGCCGCTTGACGCGATCGCCCACGCTCTGCGCCGGATCGCGGCGGGGGAGCGAGTGTTCCCCGCGATCGAAGCCACTGCCCGCGCCCGTGCCGACAACGCGGCGGCGCTGCATCAGCGACTAAAGGCCCTGTCTTCCGCGCAACGCCGGGTCCTGTTCGCGCTGACGGATGGGCGCGCGAACAAGCAGATCGCCCACGATCTGGCGATCACCGAAGCCACCGTGAAAGCCCATCTCACAGCGATATTCCGCCATATCGGGGTCTCCAACCGGATGCAGGCGATGCTCCTGTTGCAGCCGCTGCTCGGCAGCGTGACGGCATGAGCGTAGCTGCCGGTTTTCGCGCACCGCGTCCGCCCTCCCTGGCGCGTTATCTTCTGCTGGGCCTGCTCATCCCGGTGGTGCTGATCGCGCTGGGTCGCTGGCTGGATGGGGAATACGACCGGATGCGGCAGACCGGCTCGCTGGTGGAACAGATCACCGTCCGCCGAGCGCACGCGCTGGATCTGCTGGCCAGCCTGCGCAAGGCAGAGACTGCGCAACGCGGCTTCATCATCACGCGCGATGCGGGCTTTCTCAAAAGCTACGATCCCTCCCGCCGCGAGATCGAGCAGGATCTGGTTGCCCTGGCGCGGTCCGGCGCGGGGCGTGATGGCCATCTCCGTCTGCTGGACAAGCTGGTGATGGCCAAGTTTTCCGAGATGGACGAGGCGATGCGCCGCCTGCGGCTGCAAGGCCAGGCGGCGGCAATCGCCCGGGTGACGGACGGTGAAGGGCAGCGCCTGATGGACCGGATCGAGGCGGAGATGCAGGCAATCATCGTTGCCGATGCGGCGCGGGTGGCGCGCGGGACGGAGGCGTTCTGGAGCCGAACCGAGCGTTCGCGAAGGGTCGTCTGGCTGCTTGTCACTCTGATCGGCGGTCTGTCTCTGGCGGGCACGGTGGCGATCTGGATAACGCGGCGCGAACGGTGGCGCGTGATGGTGGCGGAGGCGGATGCCTCGGCCCGCAACCAGGCCACGCTGGACAGCACCAGCGATGCGATCGTCATCCTCAACCCCAGCGGCACCATCGAAAGCGTCAACGCCGCCGCGCGGCGGGTGTTGGGATACGAGCCGGAGGAATTGAGCCGGCGGGATATTTCTGTCGTGCTGGATATCGCGGAGGGAGACGGGTGCTTCCACAATCGCATCGGCTTGTCCGAAGGGCGGTTGCAGACGACGCTGTTTCTCGATCGCAGTGCCCGCACCAAGGACGGGCGGATGATCCCGGTGGATGTGGCGCTGGGTCTGATGGAAGTGCCGGACGGGATCCATGTCGTCGCTTCCATCCGGGACATTTCACACCGGCGTGAGATTGAGCGGATCAAGGACGATTTCATCGCCACTGTCAGCCACGAACTGCGCACGCCGCTGACCTCGGTGGTGGGTTCGCTGGGTCTGCTGCGCGGCGGGGCGGCCGGGGAACTGCCGCAAACGGCGAACCAGCTGGTCGATATCGCGGAGAACAACGCCCGCCGACTGATCCGCCTGACCAACGACATCCTCGACCTGGAGAAGTTTGGCAGCGGCCAACTGGCGATCGACCTGGCTCCCACCGATCTGGTCGGCATTTTGCGCCAAGCCGCGCTGGAAAGTGAAGTGCCGGCGCACGCCAAGGGAATTCGGCTGTCGCTGCAGATCGCGCAGGAGAGTTGCGCGATCCTGGCCGACCGGCAGCGACTGCTCCAGGTGGCGGCCAATCTGCTCTCTAACGCCGTGCGTCATTCGCCCAAGGGCTCAACCGTCACGATCGGGCTGACGGTCGAGACAGGCGTGTCGACGGTTCGTATCAGCGACGAAGGGCCGGGCGTGCCTGAAGCTTATCGCGCGCATATCTTCGATCGCTTCGTGCAGGCTCCGGCGGACGGGCAGGCCGGTGGCACCGGGCTCGGCCTCGCCATCGCGCGCGAGATCGTGCTGCGGCATGGCGGGGCGATCTGGGTGGAGGCCGCCCCTGGAGGCGGGGCGTGCTTCGCCTTCACGCTGGCCTGTCATGACGACGATGCGACACTCAGTGACGCGACATCCCAGCTGGTTCGGGGTTCACCAACGCCTCCCCTGCCGTTGTGCGAGCATTCCGCGTGCCCCACGATCCTGATGATCGACGATGACGAGGACCTGTTCAAGGTTGTCGCCGCCTCGTTGGCCGGAGAGGCGCGCGTGGTCAGGGCGAACGGGATCGCGTCCGCCCAGGCGGTGCTGGAATGGGAGGCCCCGGCGCTGGTGCTGCTGGATATCGGCTTGCCTGACGGCGCCGGCACCACCTTGCTGCCATCACTGGTCGGTCGCGATGGTCAGCCGGTGCCCACGATCATCTTTTCCGCCCAGGACAGTGGCGTGGAGATCAGCGGGCCGGTGAAGGCAGTGCTGGTAAAATCGCGCAGTTCTTTGCCGATGCTGCGCGACTGCATTCGCGAAATCCTGAGCCGAGGGGAGCCACGATGACGCATGATCTGCGCATTCTCTATGTCGATGACGATGACGATATCCGCATCGTGGCGACAATGGCGCTGCAACTGGACCCGGGGTTGGAGGTGCGCGCCGTGTCTTCAGGGCAAGCGGCGCTGGCAGCCCTGGATCAGGACGCGTGGCGACCTGATGTTATTCTGATGGATGTGATGATGCCCGGCATGAACGGCTTCGCGTTGCACGATGCGCTTCGGTCGCGAGAGGGACTGGGGCAGACCACGCGAATTTTCATGACGGCCAGAGCATCACGCTCTGGGTTCGAAGAGTACGTCGCCAATGGGGCACACGGCGTCATCTTGAAGCCGTTCGACCCGCTAAAGCTGGCAAGCGAAGTGCGGGCGATCGCAAACCGCCCGCGCCTCGACTGAAATCAAATCAAGCTTATCACGGTTTCGTGGCTTGCTCCTCCGCCACCGCCCGCTGGGAGTTCGCCTGGGCATTGTTGCCCTGGTCGGAGTTCAGCGCGCCCGTGACCCAGATGATCGTCATGGCCAGGATCGCCAAGACGATGCTGATCAGCAGAACATAGCGCACCGTGTTGTTCGTGCTTCCGGCGCGGGCTTCCGTTGCGTCGACGTGGACCTCACCATTGCGGACTTGCATGACGCTTCTCCTCAACCAATGTCTTGTGCCGGGTACGAAATGCCCGAACCCGGCAGCAGGAATTACTAGGAGAGCAACGCCCAAGACCGCCCGCCGTTCCGCGAGACGGTCTTAGGGGCAGGGCGATCAGTCCCGCAGCAGTTCGTTGATGCCGGTCTTCGAACGGGTCTGCGCGTCCACCGTCTTTACGATCACGGCGCAGTAAAGCGACGGCCCGGCAGTGCCATCGGCTAGAGGCTTGCCCGGCAGCGAGCCTGGCACGACCACCGAATAGGGCGGCACGCGGCCGATGTGGATCTCGCCCGTGGCGCGGTCGACGATCTTGGTCGATGCGCCGATGAACACGCCCATCGACAGTACCGCGCCTTTGCCCACGATCACGCCTTCGGCCACTTCGGAACGCGCGCCGATAAAACAGTTATCCTCGATCACCACCGGTCCGGCCTGCAATGGCTCCAGGACGCCGCCGATGCCCGCGCCGCCCGAGATGTGGACATTGCGCCCGATCTGCGCGCACGAACCGACAGTGGCCCAAGTGTCGACCATCGTGCCTTCGCCCACATAAGCGCCGATGTTGACGAAGCTTGGCATCAGCACCACGCCCTTGCCGATAAACGCACCCCGGCGCGCGATCGCGCCCGGCACCGCGCGGAACCCGGCTTCGCGGAAGGCGTCACCATCCCAGCCCTGGAACTTTAGCGGCACCTTGTCGAACGCAGGCGCGCCGCCCGCGCCATATTCCATCGGCGCGTTCTCATTGAGACGGAACGACAGCAGTACTGCCTTCTTGAGCCATTGGTTGACCAGCCAACCGCCTTGTCCATCCGGCTCGGCGACGCGCGCGGTACCGGCGTCCAGCATGGCGAGCACCTGCTCCACATCCTGGCGCACGTCGGCGCTGGTGGGGGAGACGGTATCGCGCGCGTCCCATGCGGCTTCGATGGCGGACTGGAGTTCGGACATGGTTGACGCTCTTCTCTGGCTATCTGAAACAGGCGGGCCAGCGCCTATCCGCTGCATCGCCTGAGGACAAGTGCGCGCGGGCGAAGGGGGTGGCGAGGAGGGCTGGCGAGTGGCGGGCTGGCGAGGCAGGGCTGCTCCGCTCGCGCTCTCAAGCGTCGGGCGCGGTGAGTTCGCGGACGAAGGGGATGAGGCCGGTCTGGCGGGCGCGGCGCATGCGCTCGGCGGCCAGGATCTGCGTCACCTTCGCGAAGCAGACGTCGATATCGTCGTTGACGATCACGTAGTCATAGCCGTCCCAGTGGCTGATTTCGGCCTTGGCGCGCTCCATGCGGGCGGCGATGACTTCGGCGCTGTCCGTGCCGCGGGAGGTCAGGCGGCGGCGCAGTTCGTCGATGCTGGGCGGCAGCAGGAACACGCGCACCACGTCCGCCTGCATCTTTTGATAGAGCTGCTGCGTGCCCTGCCAGTCGATGTCGAAGAGATAGTCCTTCCCGTCCTTCAACCCGGCTTTCACTTCGGCCTTTGGCGTGCCGTAGCTGTTGTCGAACACCTGGGCCCATTCCAGGAATTCACCTTCCTCGACCATGTGATCGAAGCCGGGTTGGCTCGTGAAGATATAATCGCGCCCATCGATTTCGCCGGGGCGGGGCGGCCGCGTCGTGACCGAGACGGACATCCGAAGCCGCGCGTCACGCTCCAGCAGCATGCGGGATACCGTGGTCTTCCCCGCGCCCGATGGCGAGGAGAGGATAAACATCAGCCCACGGCGATGCAGGGCGTCGGAATCGGGAACGGCGATGGTGGGCTGGGCGGTGGTCATGCCCGCTGATGGCGAGGGCGGCCGATCAAATCAAGACCGGGGTTGCTTCCGAAAAGATGTCGTCGCGAGCACGATCATGCAGCGGATCACTCTTCGCCGTCGCGCGCCATTTCCTGCAACTTCTCGTCACCCTCATGCTTCGCCTGGCGGCCCTTGGCGCGATCGAACAGCGTTTTGGCCAGCAAGCCACCGCCCACGATGATCGCACCGGGGACGGAGCGCGTGGCAACCCGCGCCACAAGGGTATGGAACATCGATTCGCGCAAAGTGCGCCCTCGAAGGATCGCCGCTGCCTTGCGCGTGGGGTACTTGGTGCCGAGCAGACGACGCTGCACCGCGCGGCTGGCCAGCATTGTGGTTGAGCGCAGGGCGAGATCGGCGATTAGCAGATTGGTGGCGGGATTGGGGCTGGGCCCGTTCAATTCCAGCGGATCGCGAGGCAACGCCTGCTTCAGCTTCTGCTTGGCCGCAACCGCTGCGTCCTCGCCCTTCGAGGATAGCTTCGGAGCTTTGCCGCCCAGTTTGATCTTGCCCATGTCCAAACCCATCCCGGGCCGGGGCCCGCGTTACTTCTTCTTGCCGAAATCCACCGAGACGACGTTCGAGCCATCTTCAGCCGGAGTAATGCGCGGCGCATCGTCCCGTTCCGAACCGTCATTGTCCGGATCGTGTTCATCCTCATGCTCATCCGCGCCCATCGCCTGGAACTGCAGGCCGAAATCCACCGCCGGATCGACGAAGGCGGTGATGGCGGAAAACGGCACGTGCAGCTTGGCCGGCATCTGGTTGAAGCTGAGGCCGACGCCGAAGGAATCGTCGGTGACGACAAGATCCCAGAACTTGTTCTGCAGCACGATCGTCATCTCGTCAGGGAAGCGTGCGCGCAACTCGGGCGGCACGGAGACGCCGGGCGCGCCTGTCTTGAAAGTGACGTAGAAGTGATGGTTGCCAGGAAGCACACCACCACCGGCGACGACTTGCCCCAGCACACGGCCGACCACGGCACGCAGGGCTTCCTGTACGATTTCGTCGTAGGGAATGAGGCTATCGGGCGGGGTGTCGTTCATGGGTTCTCACTGCGCATCGAGTCGCAGCCGGTCAACCCGGCAGAACAGGTCTTTTCAACAATCGAAGACGCTTTTCGACGCCATGAGGAGCTATTTGCGGTGCGGTGCAGCATAAACGCAAGACGAGCGGCGATTGATTCTGTTCCATCACCGCGTATAGGCGCGGCTATGCGCACCGCACGGATAGCCCGAAAAACGCACGAAACCGACATCGCGGTCGAGGTGAACCTCGATGGCACCGGGGCCTACGACGTCTCGACCGGGATCGGCTTTCTGGACCATATGGTGGAGCAGTTCAGCCGCCACTCGCTGATCGACATCAGCTGCCGCGTGGTGGGGGACCTGCACGTGGACCAGCACCACACGTGCGAGGACAGCGCGATCGCGATCGGGCAGGCTATCGCGCAGGCGTTGGGCGACAAGCGGGGGATCGGGCGCTACGGTTCGGCCTATTCGCCGATGGACGAGACGCTGGCCCGCGTGGCGCTAGACATCTCCGGGCGGCCCTACTTCGTGTGGAAGGCAGCGTTCACGCAGGCCAAGCTGGGTGAGCTGGACACAGAGCTGGTCGAGCACTGGTTCCACTCGATCGGGCAGGCCGTGGGCATCACGCTGCATATCGAGCTGCTTTACGGCACCAACAACCACCACATCTGCGAAGCGATCTTCAAGGGGTTCGCCCGCGCGATGCGCTCTGCGGTGGAACTGGACGCGCGCAAGGGCGATGCGGTGCCGTCCACCAAGGGCCAGCTGGGTGGCTGAGACACGCCATGTCTGAAGTGCTGGCCTTGATCGACTATGGCGCGGGCAACCTGCACTCCGTGGCGAACGCGCTGAAGGCTGCCGGGGCGGAGCGGGTGGAGATAACCGCCAACCCTGACGTGGTGCGCGCGGCGGACCGGATCGTGCTGCCCGGCGTCGGCTCGTTCAAGGCGTGCGCCGAAGGGCTGCGGGCCATTCCGCACTTGGTGGAAGCCATGACCGAGCGGGTGCGCATCGGCGGCGCGCCGTTCCTGGGCATTTGCGTGGGGATGCAACTTCTCGCCTCACGCGGGCTGGAGCATGGCGTGACTCCAGGGCTAGACTGGATCGGCGGCGAAGTGCGCCTGATGGAACGCACCGATCCGGCTATCAAGGTGCCGCACATGGGGTGGAACGACGTTGCGTTAGGGCTGAAAGACCCGGCGAGCGGCCTGATCAAAGCGGGGGAAGCGTACTTCCTCCACTCATATCATTTCGTGCCCGATGACGGTGCCGATGTTGCGGCGATGACCGATCACGGCGGCGGCCTGGTCGCCGCTGTGGCGCGGGACAATATCGCCGGCGTGCAGTTCCATCCGGAGAAGAGCCAGAGCTATGGCCTGGCCCTGCTGGAGCGGTTTTTGGAGTGGAAGCCATGATCGTATTTCCCGCCATCGACCTGAAGCAGGGACAAGTGGTTCGCCTGGCCGAGGGCGATATGGCCCGGGCCACCGTCTATGGTGATGACCCCGCCGCCCAGGCCATGCTGTTTGCCGAGGCGGGTTCGCAGTACCTCCACGTCGTCGATCTCGATGGCTCATTCGCCGGTTCCGCACAGAACCGCGAGGCGGTGGAGGGCATCTTGTCGGCGTTCCCCGGCCATGTCCAACTGGGCGGTGGCATTCGTACGCCAGAGGCGGTGGCGGGCTGGTTCGATCTGGGCGTCAGTCGCGTGGTGATGGGCACGGCGGCGTTGAAAGACCCGCAGTTCGTCAAGGACATGGCGCGCGAATATCCCGGCGGCATCGTCGTGGCGGTGGACGCGCGCGACGGCATGGTGGCGACCGAAGGCTGGGCGGAAGTGTCCGATGTCTCTATCGTCGATATGGCGCGCCGGTTCGAGGATGCAGGCGTCGCCAGCCTGCTGTTCACAGACATCGGCCGCGATGGCCTGCTGAAGGGCTGCAACATCGAGGCAACGGTGGACCTGGCGCGTCGCACCGACTTGCCGGTGATCGCCAGCGGCGGCGTGAAGGGCCTGGACGATATCCGCATGCTGACCGTGCATGCCAAGGGCGGCATCGAAGGCGTGATCACCGGCCGCGCGCTTTACGACGGGCGGCTGGATCTCGCCGCCGCGATCGCCATGGCGGAGCGCGAATAGCGTGACCGTCCGCGTCCGCGTCATCCCTTGTCTCGACGTGGCCGATGGTCGCGTGGTGAAGGGCGTGAACTTCGTCGAGCTGCGCGATGCGGGCGATCCGGTTGAGCAGGCCCGCGCCTATGATCAGGCGGGCGCCGACGAGCTGTGCTTCCTTGACATTTCGGCCAGCCACGAAGGCCGCGGCACCTTGCTGGATATCGTGCGCCGCACCGCCGAAGTCTGCTTCATGCCGCTCACCGTGGGCGGCGGCGTGCGCACCGCCGAGGATGCGCGGGCCTTGCTGCTCGCGGGTGCGGACAAGGTGGCGGTGAACTCTGCAGCGGTGACGCGGCCCGAGGTGGTGTCCGACATCGCCGAGCGGTTCGGCAGCCAGTGCATCGTCGCGTCGGTGGATGCGCGGCAGGTGGAGCCGGGGCGGTGGGAAATCTTCACCCACGGCGGCCGTCGCGCCACCGGGATCGATGCGGTGGAGCACGCGGTGAAACTTGCTGGCCTGGGCGCAGGCGAGCTGCTCGTCACGTCGATGGACGGCGATGGCACGCAGAAGGGCTACGACCTTGCGCTGACTCGCACGATCGCGGACGCCGTGGGCATCCCGGTAATCGCCAGCGGCGGCGTGGGGGCATTGGAACATCTTGTCGCCGGCGTCGTGGAAGGCCACGCCAGCGCCGTGCTGGCGGCCTCGATCTTCCACTTCGGCAAGCATTCGATCGCCGAGGCGCACGGCGCACTGCGCGCGGCAGGCCTCTGCGCGCGGGGCTAAGTGTCGGCCCCGTTTACAAATGGCAAGGCAGCATCAGTGGCGTTAACCAGCTAGATCCGCAGTCTTACTGAAGTCCTTCGGAATGGCACGTATATTGCGTTTACTTTGATGCTTGCTTTTCAAAGGTCCTGTCGTTGTGCGTCACATTTCTCTGCCGACGATCCTCATTGCCGCTGTATCCTGCGTGGTGAGCGCCGCGCCTGCCTATGCATCGGGCGGTTCGGTCGCATTGCCTGAGCCGAGCGCGCTCCTGTTGCTGGGGCTGGGTGTCTCGGGCGTGGCGATCGGCCGGCGTTTCTCCTCGAAGCGTCCGCGCGACTGAAATCGGATGCTCGCGGACGCTTGACCCGGCGTTCGCGGCCCCGCATGGAATGGCGCGAATGGCCCATTCCGAAACTCTTTCCCGGCTCGAAGCCACCATCCAGTCCCGCCGCCAGGCCGATCCGGGCAGCAGCTATGTTGCCAAGCTCAACGCGCGGGGTTTGAACAAGATCGCGCAGAAGCTGGGCGAGGAAGCGACCGAGACGGTGATCGCCGCGCTTGTCGAAGATCGCCAGGCGCTGGTCGGCGAAGCGGCGGACCTGATCTTCCACCTCGTCGTGCTGCTCGCGGCCAAGGATATCCCGCTGGCCGATGTCATGGCCGAACTTGATCGCCGTGAGGGTGTTTCGGGTCTCGCCGAAAAGGCCGCACGCCCGTCCTGAAGGAGCCATGATGCCGATCGACCCCAAGCTTCCTTACGACAATGAGAATATCTTCGCAAAGATCCTGCGCTGCGAAATCCCGTGCAACAAGGTCTATGAAGACGATTACGCGCTGGCTTTTCACGATATCCGCCCGCAAGCGCCGGTGCATGTGCTGGTGATCCCTAAGGCGCCTTTCGTATCCTGGGATGACTTCACGCAAAAGGCGGACGACGCGCAGATCGCCGGATTCACTCGTGCCGTCGGCGCGGTGACGCGGCAGCTGGAGCTGGATGAGCCGGGCTATCGCCTGATGGTGAACATGGGCGGTCACGGCCATCAGGAAGTGCCGCACCTGCATGTGCATATCTTCGGCGGGCGTCAGTTCTATCACATGATCTGCGAGTGAATCCTCGGGGCTGGCACGGCCCTGAACGCGCAAGCCGTTTAACCATCGTTCATGCGGGGCAAATTAGCGCTTCTTCCCCATGAACTGCGCACCACGACTTTGCACTGCGGCAGGGCCTCGTTAAGGGTCCGTGCAAATGACGGCCATTCCCCTTCCTGCCAGCGGCGTGCTTGACGGAACGATCCATCGCTATGCCCTGCGCGTCTATTACGAGGACACGGATGCGGGCGGGATCGTCTATCATGCCAATTACTTGCGCTGGTTTGAGCGGGCCCGGTCCGATTTGCTGGATCTGCTCGACATCGACCAGGCGGCGGCGCTGATCGCGGGTGAGGGGGCCTATACGGTGGCGGAGGTTTCGCTACGCTATCTGGTCCCGGCGCGCCTGGGCGATACCGTGAACCTTGAAACGCGCGCCGAGGCGATCGGCCGCGCCAGCTGTACCATGCGGCAAATTGCATGGCGCGGTGATACGAAACTGGCGGAAGCCACCGTGCGCGTCGGCTTCGTCGGCCCCGATGGTCGACCGCGCCGCCAGCCCGAAGCCTGGCAACGGGCCTTCACCGCTTTTACCGACGCCTCGCCCGCTTCACCTCCGGAAGGACAAGAATGACGTTCGATCTGCTCATGGCCGCGACTGACGCGGCGGCTGGTGCGCCCACCCGGCTCAATCCGGTCAAGCTGTTCCTGGACGCCGACATCGTGGTGCAGGTGGTGATGGTCGGCCTGATCCTCGCCAGCGTGTGGACGTGGACCATCATCGTATCGTTCCTGCTGCGTATGGGCAGCATCGCGCGGCGTTGCAATTCCTACGAGAAGGAATTCTGGGACGCGGAGAATTTCGATGCTTTCCAACGCGAACGCCGCCGCGCCGAAGTGCCGATCGGCAAAGTGGCGGGCGCGGGCCTGGCGGAATACAAGCGCAATGCGGCGGGCGCCGGCGTCGACCCTGAAGGCGCACGCCAGCGCGTGGGCCTGGCCATGAATTCGGCGGTGGGCGAAGAGGCGGACAAGCTGTCTGACCGGTTGAACTTCCTGGCGACGGTAGGCTCGGTCGCTCCGTTCGTCGGCCTGTTCGGCACGGTGTGGGGCATCATGAACAGCTTCTTCCAGATCGGCCAGCAGCAGAATTCCTCGCTCGCGGTGGTGGCGCCGGGCATTTCCGAGGCGCTGTTCGCCACCGCGATCGGCCTGTTCGCGGCGATCCCGGCGGTCATCGCCTACAACCGCTTCTCACACCGGGTGAACGGCTTCGAGGCGCGGCTGCAGCGCTTTGCGGACAAGCTGCACGCCGCGCTGACGCTGCAGCTGGAGCAGCGCTGAGATGGCGATGGGACTGTCTGGAGGCGGCCGTCGGCGCGGTCGCGGGCGGGCCGGTGCGCCGATGTCGGAAATCAACGTCACGCCGCTGGTGGACGTGATGCTGGTGCTGCTGATCATCTTTATGGTCACCGCGCCGCTGCTGAAGGCGGCGGTGCCGGTGGAGCTGCCTGACAGCCGCGCCAAGGCGATGGCGGAGGAAGCCAACCAGGTGACGATCACGATCCAGACCGACGGCACCGTCTATCTTGAGGAAGATGCGCTGGCGCCCGGCGAACTGGCCGATCGCCTGGCTGCGATCCCCGATGGTCCTGACGGCAAGAAGCCGCTGGTCACGCTGCGCGCGGACAAGGCGCTCGACTATGGCCGGGTGATGGACGTGATGGGTGAGCTGAACCGGGCCGGTTTCAACGCCATCTCGCTGGTCACCGGCACCGGTGGCGGCATCAGTCCCGGTTCAGGGCAGTAAGGGTAGCCGAACGGACAATGGCTTTGGCGCTGCGCAAGGATGAAGGCCTGGGCCTTGGGATCGCGATTGCCGCGCATGCTGCGCTGGTGGCGATCCTGCTGCTGCGTCCGCACTCCGCCCCTGTCGTCAAGCCGCCTGAGCGGATCGAGGTGACGATCAGCGATCAGGTGAGCCTGACCAGCACCTCGCCCGAACCCAACAGCCAGGCCGCCGCGCCGGTGGCACCCACCCTGGGTGAGCCCAAGCCCGAGGAAGAGGCTGCCCCGGCAAAGAGCGAGCCCGAGGCGCAGCCAGAGCCGGAACCCGCGTCGCCCGAACCTGCGCCGCCGCAGCCCACGGCTAAACCGACCCCGCCCAAGCCGACCCCGCGTGAACCCAGGGCGGAACCCAAGCCGCAGCCTTCGCCCAAGCCCGTGGCCAAGCCGGTTCCGCGTCCGGCTCCGAAACCGCCTGCGCCCAAGCCGGTCGCGAAGCCGGCGCCGAAGCCGCGCCCGGCATCGCCCCGTCCTGAACCCCTAAAACCTGCGGCCCCAAAACCTGCGCCGAAAGCCCCGCCGCCAAAGGCCGCCGCGCCACGCACGCCTGCGCCTAAAGCCCCCGCGGCGAAGGTACCTCCCGCCAAGGCACCCGCGCGGCCATCGTCCGGGCAGACCGGATCGGCCACCAAGGGGGCGGCCAAATCCCCTCCGTCCAAAACGCCCTCCAAGTCCAACGCCCCGGCAGGCGGCAGCCGCATCGGCTCGGACTTCCTGGCGGGCGTAACAGGGGCGACCTCGCCCAATCGCACACCTGCCGCCGCTCCCGCCGCGCCCAGCATCGGCCCGGCGGTGCGCTCCTCGCTCGCCAGCGCGATCTCGCGCCAGCTCAAGCCCAAGTGGCAGGCACCGCAGGGCCCCGACGCGGATGATCTGGTCACGATCCTGTCGTTCAATCTCAACCGCGACGGCTCGCTGGCGGGAACGCCCACCGTCGTGAAACAGTTGGGCATCACCGATATCAACCGCAATCAGGCGGCGCGGCATGCCGAGCAGGCGATCAAGGCGGTGCGCCTGGCCGCTCCGTTCGACCTGCCGGACCAATACTACGATGCGTGGAAGCGCGTCTCTCAATTCCGTTTTGACAGGAGGCTCTCGCAATGACGCTGCGTTTTTCGACCCTGGCCTTCCTGCTGGCCACCGCGACCGGCCTCACCGCCGCTCCCGCTTTTGCCCAGGACGCTCCCGCGCCGCCAGTTGCGGAGCAGCCGACGAACGAAGCGGATGACGGCGGCCTGACCGGCAGCGTCTCTGACGAGAACGAGTGGCAGAACATTGGCATCGCCATCACCACCTTCGCCACCGACCGCGACGTGCCGACGCAGACCAACGCCGGTTCAACTGCGCAGCTGGGCCAGGCGATCTCGCAAGTGATCGCATCGGACCTGAAGAACAACGGCCTGTTCAAGCCGACCGGCCCGGATGGCCTGCCGCAACCCACGCTGCCCGAAGTGCAGACTCCCAGCTACGCCACCTGGTCCGGGCGCGGTGCGGACATGCTGGTGCAGGGTTACGTGAAGGCCAGCGCGGATGGCCAGCTGACGGTCGGCTGCTACCTCTACGATATTTCGCTCACTCGTCAGCTGGTGAAGGCAGGCTGGCAGTTCGCGGCGACGGACTGGCGGCGCGCGGCGCACAAGTGTTCCGACCTTGTCTATTCGCGCCTGTCCGGCGAAAGCCCGTTCTTCGATTCCAAGATCGCCTACATCGCCGAGACGGGGCCGAAAGGCCGCCGGATGAAGCGTCTGGCGATCATGGATTCCGATGGCGCGAACCATCGCTACCTCACCAGCGGGCAATCGATGGCGCTGACGCCGCGTTATTCGCCGGACTATTCCAAGATCCTGTACCTGTCCTACCTGAACGGACAGCCCAGCATCTATTCCTATGATCTCGCCACCGATCGGCAGACCCTGATCGCGCGTACCGGCAATCCCACGCTGGCACCGCGCTGGTCGCCCGATGGGAAATGGGTGCTTTATTCGATGGCGAAGGGCGGCACGACCGACATCTATCGTATCTCGTCCGCCGGGGGCGGCACGCCGCAGCAGTTGACGAATGGGCCCGGCATCAACATCGGCGGCAGCTATTCCCCTGATGGCAGCCAGATCGTGTTCGAAAGCGATCGTTCGGGCAGCCAGCAGGTCTATGTCATGAACGCGGACGGCTCCAATCAGAAGCGTATCAGCTTTTTCGGCGGCCGCGCCGCCACTCCGGAGTGGAGCCCGCGCGGCGATCAGATCGCCTTCACCCACATCGCGGGTGACTTGCGCGTGGCGGTGATGACGCCCAGCGGCGGCGGGATGCGTCACCTGACCAATTCCTGGCAGGACGAAGCGCCGACTTGGTCCCCCAACGGGCGCATCGTGCAATTCTTCCGCACCGCCAAGGGATCGGGCCAGGCCTCGATCTGGCAAGTCGATCTGACCGGCCGCAATGAGCGTCGCTTGCCCACGCCGGTGGGTGCGTCCGACCCGGCATGGGGCCCGGTACGGCCCTGAGGCTGGCTTGGATCGTTAAGGTGAGATAAACCGCCGCTTGTCTCTGTATCCAAGTGAACGGAACAATCGCGCAGCCACAGCCATTTCGATGGCGCTGAACAGGAGATCGCCATGTCTGACATCGCCCACCCCGCACCGGTGAAGTTGGGGATCAAAATGGGGACCATGCTTCTCCTGTCCGGGGCCCTCGCCATCTCTGGATGCAAGAGCAAGCCGCCCAAGGAATTGCCGCCCGAACCCGGCGCGGCGACGTCCACCGACAACGGCCAGTACGGCAACGGTGTGGCCACGCCGGGCAGCCAGGCGGATTTCGTGCAGATCATGCAGGGGGCCGACACGATCTACTTCGACACGGACCGATCGGACATCGACTCCGCCGATCAGGCGGCCTTGGCCAAGCAAGCACAATGGCTGGCGCGCTATCCCAACAAGCGCGCCACAGTGGAAGGCCATGCGGACGAGCGCGGTACGCGTGAATATAACATCGCCCTGGGCGAACGCCGGGCCAGCGCGGCGCGCAACTACCTTGTCAGCCTGGGCGTGGATGCAAGCCGTCTTTCCACCCTGAGCTATGGCAAGGAGCGCCCGGTCGCCCTGGGATCGGACGAACAGGCCTGGGCGCAGAACCGCCGCGCGGTAACCGTCACCATTGATTGATCCTCAAGCTCCGGTCCATCGTGGCCGGAGCTGCGGCCCAACCGGGCATTGCCCCAACAAGGACTTGCCTCGCAAACGAGTCGCGGCGTATCGCGATGAGAATGAGCAAAGCGCGGCGATCCAATGACTGGGGCTTCCCCCGATGGCGGGGCTACGGCTCCGGCCGGGAAGCCACACAGGTTCGGTTGTGCGATCGGCATGGCTGCTCCGACGCCGGTGATTGTCCCGCGCCAAAATCTCCCAACAGCCCTGAGCGGTGGTATTTCTGCCAGAAGCACGCGGGGGAATACAATGCCGGGTGGGATTACTTCGCCGGGCTGGATGCCGAAGAAGCAGCCCAGCGGGAAAGCCAGGAGAACGCGGACAATTCGGGCTACAAGGAAGCAGCCCACTACGGCTGGGGTGGCTCTGGCGACGGTACGCGCAGCCGGGACGAGATGCGGGCGCTTGAAGTGCTGGGCCTTGATCCCGATGCCGATATCGAGGCGGTGAAGAAGGCCTGGCGGTCCAAGGCGAAAGAAGTCCATCCCGACGTGCGCCCGAACGATCCCGAAGCGGCGAAGGCGTTCCAGTCGTTCCAATTGGCCTATGAAGTGCTGCGGCAGGCGGAAGAACGCCGGGAATGGCGCGGCTAAGGCTCTCGGTCTGGAAGGGCTGCTTACCCCCCGATAGCGGCAAACGCGCGTTCCAGGTCCGCGATCAGATCGTCTGCATCTTCCAGTCCGATCGAGAGGCGCACGCCATAGCGATCGCCCGCCTCGCAGCCTGAAGGCGGCCAAGTCATCACATCGCGCACAGGTGATGGGTCGACCGGCACCGCCAGGCTCTCGAACCCGCCCCACGAGTAGCCGATCCCGAACAGGGACAAGGCATCGATGAAGCGGTTGCGGCGGGCCATGTCCCCGCCGCGCAGGACGAAGCTGAATAAGCCGCAGCCGCCGGTGAAGTCCCGCTGCCACAAGTCGTGCCCCGGCGCTCCCGGCAGCATCGGGCAGAGCACTTGCGCCACTTGCGGTTGCCGGGCGAGCCAGGCGGCGATCTTAAGTGCGCTGTCGCTTTCCTGTTTCAGGCGCAGGGACAAGGTGCGCAAGCCGCGCAGGGCGAGGGCGGCGTCATCCGGAGAGACGACGTGGCCCAGGTTCTGCGCACGCAGGCGGAGGCGCTGGTACAATTCGGGCCCGGCGCTGGCGCTGCCCATCATCAAGTCTGAGTGGCCGCCGACATGCTTGGTCAGCGCCATCAGCACGACATCGACGCCGTGGGGCAGCGCGGCAAACCCGGTCGGGCCTGCCCAGGTGTTGTCCAGCACGCTGACCGCGCCATGCTCGCGAGCGATGCGGGCGAGCGCCGGGATGTCGCACATCTCCATCGTCAGGCTGCCGGGCGCTTCCAGCATCACCGCGCGCGTGCGGGGGCAGAACGAGGCAACAAAGCGGTCCAGGTCACGCGGGTCGAAAAAGCGCGTTTCCACGCCGAAATCCGCCAGCATCCCGGTACCCATCGATCGGCTGGGATCGTAGGCGTTGTCGCTCATCAGCAGCACATCGCCGGGGCGCAGCACCGTCAGCAACACACCCGCGATCGCAGCGACGCCGGAGGGGTAGAGCACTGTGCCCGCCGCGCCTGGCTCCATCTGGGTCAGCGCTTCGGCGAGCGCCCATTGCGTGGGCGCGCCACGTCGGCCGTAGAAAAACCTGCCGTCTTCGTTGGAACGAGGCCCTTGGGCCAAGGCCGCCATGTTTTCATAGAGATGCGTGCTGGCGCGCCAGACCGGCGGATTGACGACCGGCCCGGTCCATTCCGCGCGGCGACCGGCGTTCACCAGGCGCGTGGCAGTCGCCATGGTATCGGCGTTATCGGGATCGAAAGAGTTCTTCACGGCAGGCTCCCCGGCAGGAGCGGCCCGTCTAGCTGGCGAGGCTGATCCGGTCGAGCGGGAAGGCGCGCGCCGCTTCGATCTCACGCGCGGCAAGTTCGCGCAAATTACGCGGGCCGGCGTCGAGCCGGATCGACGCCAGCGCGCCGGTGCCGGGATCGAGCGGCCCGGCGGTGAATACGCGGCGAATGCCGTGGCCGTCCGCCGTGGTCAGGCAGAGCCGGACTAGCGGCACGAAGAATTGCGCGTTGCCCTTCACCAGAGGGCGGATCTGCGGCAGCGGAACGCGCAACTCCCCCTCAAGCGTCAGGGTTTCCCCGGCAGCGAGGGTCGCGATGGTGTGCCGCACGTCGAGCTGGTCCGGCGCGGGGGCGAGCTGCTGTTGTACCGGGATCGAAGCGTGCGCCGATGACAGGTCGGCGCGGATGTCCACGTCGGTTATAGGCGCAGCGCCCGTGTTGGTCAGCGTGACCTCATACTGCAGCGTGGCATAGACCAGCGAGAGGCGCACCGCGATCGGTGTGAAGGCCACGGAAAGTGGCAGCGCCTCGTTTACACCAGCTGTGACCGGCTGGGCAACGGGCGCGCGCGGTGGCGCCGGGGGTGGGGCGGCTGCAGGCGTGGGCGCTGCTGCGGGCTGGTTCACGACCGGCCTGGGCTGGCGGGGCGGGACGACCGTCGGCACCGGCATCGGCTCTGCAAAAGGCTCTTCAACCAAGTTCGGTTGGCGACGCCGCCGCATCCAGAACGCGCCGCCGGCCAGCGCGGCGACACCAGCCAGGCCCGCGACCCACCATGGGAACGCACCGCCGCTGTCGCTTTTCGCCGGAGCCTGGACCAGCGGCGCTTCGTCGGCATTGCTGCTTGGCAAGACCGGCGGCGGGGTGGCGATCGTGGGCGCTGGGGCGGCATCAGGGGTATCCGATGGTAGCACCGATCCGGTTGCCGGCGCCGCCTCACTCTGCCGAGCTTCCGGAGTCGGGCTGGCCTGCTGGCGCGGCGAGCGGGGCGCATCCTCGGTTCGCGCAGGCTGACGGGACGGGGCCGGGCTCGCCGTGACGGGCGGCAGGTTGATCTGGGGTGCCGAGGGCGTGGGGGTGACCGGCCGCACCGGGGAACTGTTGGACGGCGGCGCGTAAGGGTTGTCCGGATCGACCGGCCCCTGGGCGCGGGGGGTACTGGTCTGTCCCGCTTCAGGCAGGCGGTAGGAGGTTACGGCGCCGCTGTCCTGCGCCATCGCAGGCAACGCGACGATGCAGGCGAACGCGATCGCCGCCAATCCCTTTAGCGCCGTCGTCGTCAGCGCCGTCTTCAGCGAAGGTCTGCCGATCGCGGCCCGCATGCACATCCACTCCATCCCAAATCGCTGCCCACCATGCGCGTCGACGCGGCTGCATGGGGGCGACTGAACATCGACTTAATTTGCCCGGCACGCACGGCAGGTTGCCACCACGCCGGGTTGGCGGCATTGGCATACAGATGAGTGAACTGTCAGTCTCCCCCATTCATCTGGGCCAACAAAGCGCCCTTCCGTCCTCGCCTGAAGACGCCCGGCTGGACTATGTGCCCAATCCGCGTGTCGGCTCGCTGTATCTGGTGCGGTTTGCTGCGCCGGAATTCACATCGCTGTGCCCGGTGACGGGCCAACCCGATTTCGCGCATCTGGTGATCGATTATGCGCCGGGGGAGACGATCGTCGAATCCAAGAGCCTCAAGCTATTCCTGGGATCGTTCCGCAATCACAGCGGCTTTCACGAGGATGTGACGGTCGGTATCGGCCAGCGGCTGTTCGACGAGATGAAGCCCGTGTGGCTGCGCATCGGCGGATATTGGTATCCGCGTGGCGGTATCCCGATCGACGTTTTCTGGCAGTCAAGCGCTGCGCCACACGGCCTTTGGGTGCCGGAGCAGGGCGTGCAATCCTATCGCGGACGCGGCTGAGGCTTACTCGGCGGCGTCCGCCATGGCGAAGCCGGCTTTGCGGATGTTGACGGGACCATGGCCGATCCGAGCCAGTTGCGAACGCGTCATGCACTGGACCAGAACGCTGGGGTAATCGGCTTCCATCGCCGCTTCGCTATCAAGCGCCGTGCGCTGGGCGGCCAGACATTCGACGCGGCTCTCGTAAGTTTGCTCTGTCGAGCCCAGACGCTGGCATGCGGAGCCATCGTCGGTGCAGCCAAACAAGGCGAGTGCAAACAGCATTCCGCTCATCGAAGATCCCTTTCGATAAGCTCAACGCGCTCGACCCGATTAGTATCCCGAGTTATCCACAGCTTAAAAAGTTATACAAACAAGGGCTTGGTTAACGCGACCCATCGTTGTCGTCCTCAGGCGAGAGTGGATAGATCGAGTTCCGACAGCAGGGACAGGCGCGCGGCTTTGACCGCCCGCCAGAGGGAAGGGCGGGCAAGATCGTCGGGCGCTATTTCCTCCGGCCAATGGCGTGTAACGACGCGCTCTACCTGGGCGATGCGATCGGCGGAGGCGAGAAAGCGCGGGTCGACGGTGGCCGGATCGGCCACGACGCGCAGGCGGAGGCACGCCGGGCCGCCGCCGTTCGCCATGGATTCGCGCAAATCCGCCACGTGTAGCGTGCGGATCCGTCCGTTCCCGGCAATAAGTTGTTGCAGCCACGCCCACACCGCGCCGTTCTCCCGCGCTTCTCCGGGCAGGATCAGCGCCATGCCGCCGTCGGGCAGCGTCACCAGTTGCGCGTTGAACAGATAGGACGCGATCGCCTGTTCCAGACTGACAGCGGCGGCGGGCACTTCGACGACGACCAGTTCCGGAACTTTCTCACGCAGCCGGGCATAGAGGGCGGTGGGATCGGCGAAGGCCTGTTCATGCGTGAACAGCACCGTCTCGTTGGCGACGGCCACGACATCGTTGTGAAAGGCGCCCGCCGCGATCGCTTCTTCGGATTGCTCTGCAAGAATCGTCCGCTTCGGGTCCAGACCGTGGAGCCGAGCAACGGCCGCGCTGGCTTCGCGATGCTGGCGGGCGGGGAAGGGGCCGCCCGATCGGCCATAGACGAACACCTCGATGCCTGCCGAACCGTGACTGGCGCAAAGCCGCATGTGGTTGGCCGCGCCCTCGTCACCGAAAGGCGGCGGCACCGGCTCATGCACGGCAAAGTGCGCGGTGTCGGCAAAGGCCAACCGCAACTGCGCCAGGGTGCCGGGCCACTCATGGCTGCGGTGCGGCATCGTGACGAGATTGGCGGCGGTCAGGTGGCAACGGCCGTCCCGGGTATCGGGCGCGGGGCTGACCGTTGCGGCGTTCGCGGCCCACATCGCCGACGCCGACATCGCGGCATATCGCAGCCCGGCATCGGCTTGTTCCATGCCCCGATCCTGACCGAAGCCCAGGCGCGACAGCCAGGCCTCGTCCGGTCGATCATGAGGCATGAACCACCCTTGCGTCAGCCCCATGGACAAATTCAGCCGCATCTTGGCCAGCCCTTGCAGCGCGGCGTCACGTGGGCGCGATACCCGGCCCGAGTTACGCGCGGACGCCAAGTTGCCCAGGCTGAGCCCGGCATAGTTGTGGCTGGGGCCGACGATCCCGTCGAAGTTGATTTCGGTCAGCATGAGGTGTGATCCAAAGGCGTTGAGCGAACTGCCGGCTGGTCAGGCCGGGGCGTGGCTGATGGTGTCGCCAACCTGGACTCTCAGCAAGTCGGCGGCTTCACCATCGATGATGACGCCGGCGTCGACACGCGAGACATGGCCCAGGCAGGCCCGGAATTGTACCAGGCGGCCGCACGAAATAAGTTGTTCGTCGCCCACCTCGCCCTCGCCGATGGCGACGATCTGCGCATCTCTTGCTTCGACGATCGTGCGGATGCGATCCGTTTGCGCGATCATCGAAGGGCCGCCATCGAAGATGTCGACATAGTTCTGGTAAGAGAAGCCCTCGTTCTCCAGCATGCGCATGGCGGGGCGGCCCGAGTAGTGTGGCTGGCCCATCACTTGCCGCGCGCTTTCGGGCAGCAGCGCGGTGTAGATCGGGTGCTTGGGCATGAGATCGGCGATGAACTGGTTGCCCTTGCGCGCGTTGAATTCGTCGGCATCGCGAAAGCTCATGTCGAAGAAGCGTCCGGCAAGACCGTCCCAGAACGGCGAGTTGCCGGCATCGTCGATCGCGCCGCGCAGTTCGGCCAAGGTCCGGTCGGCAAAGCGCTGGCGGTGCGCCCGGATGAACAGATAGCGGCTGCGGGCGAGCAGCTTGCCTACGCCGGCCGACCGCTCGGTAGGATCGAGGTAGAGGCCGCCCACTTCGCTCGACCCATCAAGATCGGTGCAAAGAGTCAGCATTTCGGCGCGGAAGGTGCGGTCCAGCTCCTTGGAGTGCTGGGTGATGCGGCCGATGCGGTAGGAGTAGAACGGAAGCTGCGTGCCGGTTTGCGACATGATCTGGCACGTGCCGCGTGTCTTGCCGCTGGCAGTGTCCTCCAGAATGAACACGAATAGGTCATCCGCCAGGGCATCGTCGTCCCGGCTGAAGCTTTCCGCCGTCCGCTTCAGCTTGGCTTCCAGCGTCGGCTTGTCCGGGGGCAGATTGGTGAAGCCGCCGCCGGTGCCCTTGGCCATTCGATACAGCGCGGCCAGATCATCCTCATGCGCGGTGCGGACCAGGAACGTCATGCGGGCAGCCCTTCGCGATCGAGGCGATGCATGACCAGCGCGGTCAGCTTGGCGCGCATGTCCAGCGAGGAGGCGATCAGGAATTCGTCCGGAGAGTGGATCGCGCCGCCACAGGCACCCATCGTATCGATCACAGGCACGCCGCAGGCCGCGATATTGTTGCCGTCACATACGCCGCCGGTATCCTTCCAGTTCACCGGTGAACCCAGGTCTTCGGCGGCTTGGGAGACGAGGCCAAACAGCCGCTGTGTCTCGCTGCCGATCGGCTTGGGCGGGCGGGCGAAGCCGCCGTGCAGGTGGATCGCGACATCGTGCGCCGCGGCGACCTGCGCGATGGCATCGTCCAGGATTACCCGCGCCGCTGCCAGATCGTCCGGCCCGCGCGGCCGCATGTTGAAATGCAGCACGGCCAGGTCGGGCACTGTGTTGTTGGGCGCGCCGCCTTCGATCCGGGCGGGGTTGACGGTCAGCCCGTCGCGCCGGGCGGCATGAAGCCGCTGCGCAAGGTCCGCGGCAGCGACGAGGGCATTACGCCCATCCTCCGGATTGCGACCCGCATGGGCCGAGCGACCGGTGACGATCGCGGCGAAATTGCCCGAGCCGGGCCGTGCCCGCGCCATGATCCCACCGGGCAGCGCCGGCTCGTAAGTTAACGCCGCCAGCTTGCCCTGCGCCAGGCGAGCGATCAACGGCGCGGAGGACAGTGATCCGGTTTCCTCATCCGAATTGATCATCACGTCATAGCCCAAGGTGGGGCCGCTGCGTTCGTAAGCCTCAAGGCCTGCCAGCATCAGCGAAAGGCCACCTTTCATGTCAGCGGTGCCGGGGCCATGCAGCGTATCATCGTCCAGCCAGTCGCAGGCCTGAAACGCATGATCGGCGGCATAGACGGTGTCCATATGTCCGGTCAGCAGCACGCGCCGCTCGGCCTGGGGGCGGACGCTCAAGACGAAGTGACGGCCGCTCTCGATCGCATGCGCCTTGCCATCAGCGCCAACCTTTTCCACCGGAGCGGGATCGACCAATGTGATCTCTCCGGGGAGGCCCGCAAACGTATCGGCGAGCCTCTCGGCCATCGTGCGCAACCCGCTCAGATTGGTGGTGCCGCTGTTAATGGCCGCCCACTCCAGGGTGCGATCGAGGATAGGCTGGCGTTCGACCGTTTCCAGGAACGCGCTTTCCTCCACCCCGATCATGGCTTCAGCATCCCGGTGATCGCGGCGGCGTTGCCAGAAGGGCTGGCGGCTTCGAAACTGGCCATCGGGTAGGCGCAGTAATCCGCGGCGTAGTACGCGCTGGGCCGGTGATTCCCGCTGTCGCCCAGTCCGCCGAATGGCATCGATCCCGCCGCCCCGGTCGTCGGGCGATTGCGATTGACCACCCCGGCGCGGCTTTCCAGCACGAAGCGCTGCCACAGGGCATCATCCTCGCTCACCAGCCCGGCGGACAACCCGAAGCGCGTCGCATTGGCGGCGGCGATCGCCTCATCGAAGTTGGCGGCGCGAGTCACTTGAACGATCGGCGCAAAGATTTCCTCATCGGGCGCAGCCACGCCGGTCACATCCAGCACAGCCGGACGCACGAAGGCCGGGCCCATGCAATCCAGCACCTTGAAGCTGCGGACTTCCGAAGCGCCCAGCGAGACCAGTCGATCGACACCGGCCTGTGCGGCCTGCGCCGCCTGCGCCGAAATCAATGGTCCGATGTACGGCTCGACCGGATCGTTCCACCGGCCGATGGTGACGCGGCGGGACAGGGCCTCGACGGCTTCGATCAACTGGCGTCCGAACGCCGTATCGGGGACGATCACGCGGCGCGCGCAGGAACAGCGTTGGCCGGTCGTGACGAAACTGGACTGGACGACGATCGAGGCGGCTTCTTCGACATCGCCATCCCAGACCATGAGCGGATTGTTGCCCCCCAGCTCAAGAGCCAGGATCACGTGCGGCCGGTCGGCGAAGATGCGCCGGAAATGCGCGCCCGCCCCGGCAGATCCGGTAAAGAGCAGCCCGTCGATCTCGTCCGCCACAAGAGCCTCGCCCGTCGACCGACCGCCTTGGACGATCTGGAACACCCCGGCGGGTAACCCGGCCTCCGCCCAGCACTCGGCCATCGCCTCGCCCGTGGCAGGGGTCAGTTCGGAAGGCTTGAACACCACCGTATTACCAGCGAGCAGCGCCGGTACGATGTGGCCATTGGGCAGATGACCCGGAAAGTTGAATGGCCCCAACACCGCCATGACGCCGTGGGGCCGATGGCGCAGGACCGCTTCGCCAAACGGCATGGCGCTGCGCCGCTCACCCGCCCGCTCGGCCTGGGCGGTGATCGAGACATCGACCTTGGCGATCATCGATGCCACCTCGGCCCGCGTTTCCCACAAGGGCTTGCCGGTTTCGCGGGAGATCGTCACGGCCAGTGCATCGCGCCGGTCCTGAAGCGCGGCCTTGAACGCCTGCACATGCTCAACACGGCTCTTTAGCGAAAGGCTCGCCCATCCCGGAAAGGCGCGCCGTGCCCTGGCGACGGCCTCGTGGACTGCGGCGGCATCGGCCTGCGGGCCTTCCCAGACGCATTCTTCGGTGGCGGGATCGATAGATCGCAGCATGGTCATGCGCTTCTCGTCACGGCGAAGATGCCTGTCGCGTTGCCGGTGTCGAAAGTCAGGTCTAGCGTGCCGGTGTCCGGATCGATGTCCCGGGTGATGAACTCGTAGAACGATCCGGGCACGTCGCGGGCGATCGTGCCACCGTCAGCCCCGGCGAAGGACCGCGAAACCTTGTCCGCCAGGATCGCCGTCTGCCGCACTCGGCCATTGGCGGAGATCTCTACGGTGGCTTTCAACGGGTAGCCCTTCGCCTTCAGCTCGGTGGCGAGGGTTTCGACATCGCGCACCCGCGTGGTGGCGTGGTTGAAAGCGTTGCCCTCAGTCGCGATCCAGGCTGCCTCGCCGGAATGCGTCAACAGCATCTCGTAATCGGTGAGCGACGGCTCGGCGTGATGGCGATCGAATGCGCTCACCAGCGTGCGCAACAGCGCCGCCGCCTCGTCCATCGGCAGATACCCCAGTTCAGACAGCCGGGCGAGGCGTTCTGCGTCCGTTGCCGGCAGGGGATCGGACGATGCGCCAAAGACACGTTCCGCGGCAGACTGCGCATCAGGCTCAAGCTGATCGATATGCAGCTCGCTGACGAAGAACTGCGGGATATCTTCCGGCATCGCTGCGTGAACATAGGCCCGCCCGGTCATCCGCAGGCGGGGAAGGGGATAGACTCCGCCCATTACATAGCCCAGCGGCTCCAGCAGACGGGCGAAGGCATGGTGGCCGGACGGCAAAACCCCGGTTGGGCCATCGACCGTCCGCAAAGCGCCATGATCGAATACGATCGCACTCGTCGTGTCATCGGCAATTCTTGCAGCGGTGGGCACGCGGGATAGCAGATCCGCGAACAGCCAGACGTTCAGGGCCATTGCCATCTGGGCCTGGGTCACCACATCTGCGTCACCATCAAACAGGCTTGGTTCGATGTGCAAGGTGCCGAGCGCCTGCTCCACTCCGTGTGGGGCGCCTGCAAGCGCCAGAACCCGCGCCAGACTTGTTTCAGCCACTTGTGCCACCGCGATCCTCTTGTTTTATTATTTCGTAGTTACGCAACATACTGATGGGGCCAATGCTTGTCCACGTCAGTCGATCCAGTGATGGTGCGATAAGAAGCGGGCTCTTCAGGTCAAGCAGCGCAAAGACCGACCGTTTCGTCATCTTTTTGCAATGCAACATGGAACCGCATTGCCTTCCCCGGCATTTGGTTGGTTAGTTCCCCGAATGTCTGAACGGATGCTGCATGACCCATGTTTCTCGTGATCTGCTTGCTTCTCGTCCGGCCCAAGCCACAGAAATTAGAGCTATCTTTGATGAGCGGGCAGCCGCTCCGCTTCGCCCCATCCGAGTCGCGCTGATCGGGACATATACGCCGCGCAAATGCGGCATTGCGACATTCACGACCGATATCGCGGAAAAGCTGCGCGAGTTTCGCGCCGATGTGGACGTCGAGGTCTACGCGCTGGATGACGCCGATGCGCCGCTGACTTACGAAGGCGTCACGGATACGATCCTGGGCAGCGATCAGGAAACATTCTCCCGTGCCGCTCGCGCGATCAACGAGTCGGCTGTGGATGCCGTCTGGCTCCAGCATGAATACGGTATCTATGGTGATGACGATGGCATCGCGGTTTGCGACTTCGTGGACCGGCTTGCCGCGCCTCTGATCCTTACCTGTCACACCGTTCTGGCCGAGCCATCGGACCGCCAACGTGCGATCCTGCGCCATCTGGTGACGCGCGCATCGCGGATCATGGTGATGTCCCGTCACTCGCGCGATCTGCTTTCCCGCGAATACGGCGCAAACCCCGAAATCCTCGAAGTGATCGAGCACGGTGCGCCGGATCGCCCATTTGGCCGACAGACAGAGTTCAAGAGCCGCTTCGGACTGACCGATCGTAAGGTTCTGATGACGTTCGGCCTGCTGGGTCCGGGCAAGGGGCTTGAGCGCGCGATCGAGGCGCTGCCCGCGATCGTCAAGAATCATCCCGAGGCGATCTATCGCATCGTCGGCGCGACGCACCCGAACCTCGTTGCCAGCCAGGGTGAAGCTTATCGCGAAGGGCTGATGGACTTGGCCGAGCGGCTAGGCGTGTCGGATCATATCGAGTGGGACAACCGCTTCCTCGATACCGACGAACTGCTGGATCAGCTGGAAGCGTGCGATATCTACATCACGCCTTATCCCAACCTACAGCAATCCACATCGGGCACGCTGAGCTATGCCGTGGCGCTGGGTAAGGCCGTGATTTCCACGCGGTATCTCCACGCCTGCGAGCTTCTGGGCGATAACGTGGGGTGCCTGATCGAGCCGGGATCTTACGAAGAGATTGCCCGCTCGGTCAGCAATCTGCTCGATAACCCCGCCGATCTCTCGGCCATGCAGCGCCGCGCTTATGACCGGGGCCGCGAAACGATTTGGCCGCGCTTTGCAGAGGCCACTGCCAAGTTGGCTGCCGCCGCCGTCGCACCCGCGCCGCGCCGAGCGTCTCTCACCGCCACGCCTGGTCTTTCGGGCGTCCTTGCGATGTGCGATTCTACCGGGATGCTGCAGCATGCGATCGGTATCGTGCCTGATCGCCGCCACGGCTATTGCCTTGACGACAACGTTCGCGCGCTGATGCTGATGAACGTGGCGGAAGGCCTGCATCCCACCGAGCGCATGCGCTGGAGCATGATTTACGCGTCCTTCATTCAAGACGCCTGGAACCCGGAAGCACAGCGGTTTCGCAACTTCATGCGCTTCGATCGGTCTTGGTGCGAGGATATCGGATCGGACGATTCGAATGGTCGTGCGATCTGGGCACTGGGACAGACGGCGCTCTGCGCCCCTGATGAGAACATGCGCGAATGGGCGCGCAATCTTTACGAGCATGTTCTGCCTCAGATGAGCGGCATCGGGTCGCCCCGCGCGGTGGCGTTCGAGGTATTGGGCGCAGCCGCGATGCTCCGCTCGGCTCCTGGACATGCCATGTCGCTGGAAGTTATCGCTCGTGGCGGTGATCTTCTGGAACGCCTGTTGGGCGGTGGGCGTCGGCCGGACTGGGCCTGGTTTGAAGCTGTCCTGGGATACGACAATCCACGCCTCCCCCAGGCAATGATCGAAGCGGGCCTTGCTCTAGGCCGTGACGACTGGACGGCATCCGGGCTGGAAACGCTGGAATGGATCTGCCGCAGCCAGCAATCCAGCACCGGTCAGTTCCGCCCGATCGGTTCCGAAAGCTTTGGGAAGGAACACACTTTCCTTCCGTTCGACCAGCAGCCTCTGGAAGCGCAAGCGGCGATCGAGGCGGCCCTGACGGCGCACAACGCAAGCGAAGCCGCCTTCTGGTATGAGCACGCGTCCGCCGCTTGGTCGTGGTTCTTCGGCGGCAACGATCGCGGTGTGCAACTGGCGGATATGGCCACGGGCCGCTGCCGCGACGGGGTGACGCCACGCGGTGCCAACAGAAATTGCGGTGCAGAGAGTATTCTCGCGTTCCAACTTTCCCACTATGCCATGCTAGCGCTTTACCGGATGACGGCCGAATCCCGTTAAGGAAGCTAGTTTGAACTTGATCGAGAAATCGCGTCCCGAAGCTCTGCACATCTTCGAGACCCGCCTACATGCCGACCCTTCGCGGGTCGTTCTGCGCCCGTTTCACTTGGGTTGGCAGGGTAAAAACGATCCTGACGGGCGCGCGCAGCGCCTAGTTCGCGATATCTCAAAACTGAGTGAGGAACGGGCGGAGCTGGAATACAGCCGCGTCCTGCGCGATTTCGAGGAGCGCCACTGGCAGACGGAGCGCATCTTCGCCGCTCGTTTCGATGAGGTGGCGGCCAATCTTCACCTGGATGACGCTCTGTTTTCGGAAACGAAGCAGCGGCTGATCGGCAGTTATTTCTGCCATGAATATACCTTCGCCGCGGCAGCGCTGATGAACCCCTCGATCGTGCCGCATCCCGACCAATCGGGTATGCAGGATGGCGCGGTGCGGTTCGTGATGTCTCTTCGCGCGGTCGGCGAAGGGCACATCAGCTCGGTTGCTTTCCGTGAGGGGATCGCCGAATCGGACGGAAATTTCGATCTATGGCACCAGGCCAGCTTCGCCACCTCGGTGGAGCTGGACGATGAGGGCTTGGCTTGCGCGGACTGTCCCGTCACCGTTCGGCGCAATCCCGATTCCAGCTTGTCCAACACGGTCATCTTCCCGATCACCGAACAGCAGCGCGGCGGATTGGAGGACCTGCGCCTCGTCCGCTTCGATCACGGCGGCGGCGATTTCGAATGGATCGGTACCTATACCGCGTATTCGGGCAGCTCGATCCGCTCGGAATTGTTGCGCACGCGGGATTTCCGCAGCTTCGGGCTTGAGCCGATCCGGGGCAACGCCGGTCGCAACAAGGGCATGGCGCTGTTCCCCGAAAAGATCGGCGGCAAGTTCATGATGGTCGGGCGGCAGGACGGCAAGAACCTGTTCCTGCTGACATCCGACGCGGTGGACCAGTGGGATGACGAGGGCGTGCTGCTGATGGAGCCTGCCTATCCGTGGGAGTTCATCCAGATCGGCAATTGCGGCAGCCCCATCCTCACCGATCAGGGTTGGCTGCTGCTGACCCACGGCGTGGGCGCGATGCGCAAGTACGCACTGGGCGCGGCTTTGCTCGATCGGAACGACCCGTCCAAGGTGATCGCCCGATCGCGCGAGCCGGTGCTGACGGCCGAGAATGCCGACCGGTCCGGCTATGTGCCGAACGTGGTCTACACCTGCGGCGCGCTGCGCGTGGGTGAACGGTTGCTGATCCCCTACGGCATCTCCGATAGTGCCGTCGGCTTCGCCAGCAGCACTATCGACGATATGCTCGCCTTGCTCGATTGAGCTTGCGTGGGGCGGAAGGTCAGGCGGCCTGGATCACAGGCCGCCTGGCGTAAAGTCCGTAGGCCAGGATCACGGCATAGCACAGCGCCGGCAGGCCTAGCGCGATGGACAAGCTGGCGGTGGCATCGGCCAGGTGCCCCGTGATCGGTGGAATGATCGCGCCGCCCACGATCGCCATGCAGATCACGCCAGAGCCGTCCGCCGCCTTGTCCCCCAGGCCTTCGCAAGCCAGGCTGAAGATCGTGGGAAACATGATGGAGTTCATCAGGCCGACTGCAAGCAGGCTGTAGGCGGCCAAAGCGTCGGTGCTGTTGGCGGAAATCATCAGCAAGACGATCGCGCCAAGCGCGTTGCAGGCCAGCACTTTACCTGGCGACGTCAGGCGCAGCACGGCCGATCCGATGAAGCGGCCGATCAACGCACCGCCCCAGTACAGCGGGATCAGCTTGCCCGCCGCCTGTTCTGACATGCTCAGAACATGTTGCTGCTCCAGATAATTCACGATCAGCGAACCAATCGCCACTTCGGCACCGACATAGAGGAACAGGGTAATCGTACCGAGCGCAAAACGCGGGCGGCGCAGCAACGTGAACCCGGCAAGCGCCGACCCGTTATCGTGATGCTCCCCCTTCAAACGGTTGCGCTGCCACCAGACCACGCCCGCAACGACTAGCAGCGCGATCGCTAGGCCGATGTAGGTGTGGACCACCACGCGCGTCTCGGCCACGCGATGGGCGGCCAGCGCCGCGCCTTTCAGCGTGGCGGGATCAACTTGCGCCAGGCTGCCCAGGATCAGCAGTGAACCGACGTAGGGAAAGACCGTCGTTCCCAAGGAATTGAAAGCCTGTGCGAAAGTCAGGCGTGAACCGGTCGTCTGCGCCGGTCCCAGCAGAGAGATGAGCGGGTTGGCGACGACTTGCACCACGGTGATTCCGGCCGCGAGCACGAACAGCGCGATCAGAAACACGCTGAAGGTGGCGCTGGCGGACGCCGGGATGAACAGCAGGCACCCGGCCATCATCGTCAACAAGCCGAATGCCGCCCCGCGCATGTAGCCCACCTTCTTCACCAAGATGGCGCCCGGGATCGAGATCAGGAAGTAGGCCGCGAAAAAGGCTGACTGCACCAGCATTGCCTGCCCGTAGCTGAGGGTGAACAGGTCCTTGAGCTTGGGGATGATGATGTCGTTCAGCGAGGTGATCCCGCCAAAGATGAAGAATAATGCCATCACGAATACGCGCAGCTCCGGCGCATCGATGTTCGACCCCTGGCCGGTTTCGACCTCGGGATCCGTGCTGCTGTTTACGGTGGACGCTATCGTCATCTTTGGCCCTCATCCTCTCGGATCGGCAGGACTAGCAGGCGAAATGTGGGTTGGCTTCCCTCATCTGCTCGGCAGGCGGTGCTTGGCGGGCATTGCGGTGCTGCTATGGCGGGCATGATGAGTTTCGATATTGATATTATCCTCAAGCGCGGCGATCGCACGATCACCACGTCCGTTCACGCCGCCTCAGGCCTGACGGCTTTGTTCGGCGCGTCGGGCGCGGGCAAGACCAGCGTGCTGGACGCGGTGGCCGGGCTGATCAGGCCGGAGCGCGGAACGATCGTGGTGTCAGGGGAAATCTTGTTCGACACGGATCGGGGAATCGATCTGCCGCCGGAGCGGCGCGCCTGCGGGTACGTTTTTCAGGATAGCCGCCTGTTTCCGCACAGGACGGTGGCTCAGAACCTGCTCTACGGATTCAATTTGGTGGCAGAGGATCGGCGCTGGTTACAGCCCGAGCGGGCGATCGCGTTTCTGGGGATCGCCCATCTGCTGGACCGGATGCCGCGCAACTTGTCCGGCGGGGAGGCGCAGCGGGTCGCCATTGGCAGGGCTTTGCTGGCCGGGCCGCGGGCTTTGCTGATGGATGAGCCCCTGGCATCACTGGACGCAGCGCGGCGCGAGGAGATCATGCGCGTGATCGAACAAGTGCGCGACGATCTTCGCCTGCCTATCCTCTATGTCAGCCACGATCGTGCGGAGGTGAACCGCTTGGCCGATCGGGTGATCGAGATGCCTGGGTGGTAGCGGCAACCAGCGGGGCGCTGCCGCATTGTTCGGGCGTGGGGATTATCGCATCATGAAGCGCCTGCCGTTCAAGCTGCCGCCGCATCGCGCGGCTCCGGCGACACACGCCGATTTCGATACCGGCCATACCACCCTCGGCCAGGAGGTGGAACGGCGCAGCCCGGATGACGATGACCTGTCCGGGCTGAAGTTGTTGCGCGAAGGGAAGGACGCTTTTGCCGCGCGCGTCCTGCTGGCTCGCTCCGCCGAAGTCACCTTGGATGTGCAATACTACATCTGGCACGATGATCTTTCCGGCTCTCTGATGCTGGACGAACTGGAGGCGGCGGCCGATCGCGGCGTGCGTGTGCGATTGATCGTGGATGATGTCGGCACGGCACGGCTGGACGATCGGCTGGCGTGCCTGGCGACCCATGCCAATATCGAGGTTCGGATCTACAATCCCTGCGCCATCCGTTGGCCCAAGTCGGTCAATTACCTCTTCGCCTTTCGGCGGCTGAATCGCCGGATGCACGCCAAGAGTTTCACCGTTGACAGCCAAGCGACCATCCTGGGCGGCCGAAACATCGGTGATGAATACTTCGCGGCGCGCACCAAGGGTCTGTTCGCCGACCTGGACGTGCTGGCCGTGGGAGCGATCGTGCCCGATGTCTCCAAAGCGTTTGACGGCTACTGGAACGGGCCGGACGTGCGGCCCGTCGGCGACATCGTGCGCCACCCCAAGCCCTCGCGCGTCCAGAAGGTGAAGGCGGCGGCGGCAAATCTCGCCGGCAGCGAGCGGGCCGAGCGATATCGCGAGGCGGTCCAGTCGCGCAAACTGTTTGGCGAGCTGATCGACGGCACCGTCACCATGACGTGGGCTTGCGTGAAGCTCGTGAATCACGATTATATTCACTCCGGATCGCGCACCGGCCCGATCGATTTGCGCGCGCTCATGCCGGCCTGCCTCGATCTGCCGGAGAGACAGCTGGATGTGATCTCAGGCTATTTCGTGCCGACGGCGCAGGGCACGCACGAACTGGCCACGCTGGGGCAGGGGGGCGTGGCGATCCGCGTCCTGACCAATTCGTTCGCGGCAACGGACGTAGGCTTCGTCCATACCGGCTACGCGCCAAGGCGGCGGGCACTGCTGCGCGGGGGTGTGCGCCTGTTCGAAATGCCCGCGCCGGACGACAAGCCCAAGACCGCGCGCAAATTCGTGCGGACACGCTCTGCCAGGGCGCGGTCGTTCCGAGCGGACGGCCGCAGCCTGCATGCCAAAGCGATCGTGGTGGATGGGCGGCAGGTCTATATCGGCTCTGCCAACTTCGACCCGCGATCGGTGCGCCTGAATACCGAAATGGGATTCCTGATCGAATCGCCCCCGCTGGCAAAGGCAATGACTCATTCATTCGACCAGGATATCGAAGGCAACGTCTATCGGCTTTCGCTCACGGAGAGCGGAATGACCTGCTGGTTCGACGATCGTGACGACGATACGGAGTGTGAGACGACGGAGCCGGGAACTTCGATCATCAGCCGCGTAATCGTCGCCGCGCTCTCAAAGCTGCCACTGGAAAGCTATCTGTAAGGGGCGGGGGAGTGCGCACGGCGCTGTCCCCGCCGCACGTGATCAGATCTTTTTCAGCACGGTATCGATGGGCAGGGCGATGCTGCCTTTCCCGGCAATCGGATCACCGCCTAGTCTGGCCGTGGCGCCTCCTGCCGTCGTGACAGTCAGCGCGTTGCCATCTTTGGCGAACGTCAGTTCCTGCCCCGCCATGGACTGCATCTTGATCGTCCCGCTCTTGTTCTTCTCGATGGCCTTGGCGATGTCGGTCGGCGTCAGATAGCCCGGCAGGATATGCCCTTTGAGCAAGGCCGCCAAAGCCGCCGTGTTTTCCGCGCCGATCAACTGCTTGCCCGCATGGCCCAATTTACCGAAAGCGTCGTCGGTGGGGGCCAGCAAAGTGTAGCTGCCCTTGCTGGCGAAGATGCCGCTTAATCCGGTGACTTTCAGGGCCTCCGCAGTGTTCTGCTGCTGGTCGGTGTCCTCCAGCAGTGCGGCCACCGACTTGTCGGATGGCTTCACCGCCGCAGATGCGGTCGCGGTGGGAGCGGCCTCCGGTTCTTTCTTGGAGCAACCGGCGAGAAGCACGGTGCCGGCAACCATCGCCTGCAGGGCGATCATACGCTTTTGCATCGCAGTTCCTCTTACGTCAGCAATTGGATGGCGGCCTGCACCAACTGGGTCGTGGGATCGATCTGATAGATCGTCCCGTCGCTGTAACGATAATTCGCCTCGTCCGTGTCATAGTAACGATCGCGGTAATCGTAGGGCACGTTGTACGCGTCATACCCTTCCGGCATGGCTTGGCCGATCGCGATGTCGCTGCCTGTCAGCAATGCTATGACGTTGCTGATCTGCGAATTGCCGGGATCTACGCCGTAGATCGTATCATCATAGTACCGATACGAATTTGACGGTCCGAGATCGTAATAGTCGTTATAGTACTGCGGCAGCGCGACCGGCTCATAGGCGGAAGGCCATACCTGGCCCAGCGACAACGCACCGCCCAGCAGCGGGATGTAGCTGAGCACCGAGCTCCCACTAGTGCGCAGCAGGTATCCGTCCGAATAGCGGTAGTCATTGCCCCAATCGGAACCGTACCAATCCGGGCGATACCAGGCTTCCTCACGCGGGCGCAACAGACCGGGCGGATTGCAGCCGTTGTATTTGCGCGCCAGCCCCGGCGGGCAGCCACGGAAAACGTCGGCTTGGCGGGGCGGAGCGAACGAACCCCAGCTATAGTCGCCAACGCGTGTCACCACGCGCGTGCGCCGGTCTTCCGGCACGGCGAAACGTCGAGGGCCGTCGGGCCCCGGGCCGCCGCGCCATGTGTCAGGCCCTGGCGCTCGGCCATCAGGGTCTCCCCGAAATTCCGGCCCGCGCTCTGGGCCGCGGCCCCGTCCCGGCCCATCGCGATCGGCCCACTCAGGACCGCGATCAGGCCCGCGACCGGGACGATCATCGGGCGCACGACCGGGGCCGCCGCGTGGTCCATCCCGGTCTGGGCCTCCGCGTTCCGCTCTTCGCTCAGGACCACCGCGCTCGGGGCCGCCCCGCTCGGCCTGCGGCGGGCCGCCACGATCACGTCCGGGGCCACCAGCATCCCGCCCTGGTCCACCGCGAGGGCCTTCACCACCGCGACCACCGCCCGGTCCACCGCCGGGTCCACCCGGGCCTCGACCTTCGGCACCAGGGCCGCCGCCACCGGGAGGGCCGCCGGGGCCGCCTTTACCGCCGCCGGGATCAGCGATCGCCGCGCCGGCAAGCAAAGCCAGGGCGGCAGCGGAAGTCGTCAAAAGGCGAACGCGCATGGTTAATCTCCTTGCGCGTTCAAAACGTAACTTTTGCTAGGTCGTTCCCGCCAGCCACACGCTTTGAGCGATCGGGTGGCGCGGAAATGGTGCCGGCTACAGGATTCGAACCCGTGGCCCCCTGATTACAAATCAGGTGCTCTACCAACTGAGCTAAGCCGGCCCGCGATGAAGCGGTTGCGGCGCCCCATACCGCGAGGAGGGGGCGCCGGTCCAGTGGCTTTGCAGCATACGTCAGAAGACGGCGCGCGGCTCCGGTTCGTTCATCATCTGCTGGCGGATCAGCGGGATTGGCGCGCCGCCAAACCCGAGGAAGGTGTCGTGGAACGATTTCCACGCCGCCTTGCCGCCACGTGTGGCGGTCCAATCGTCACGCAGCTTACGGATCATCAGCTTGCCTAGGGTGTAATTGAGGTAGGCCGGATCGTAAGTGCCGCGCGCGGCTTGCTGCTCTGCGGTGCCTTCGGTCTGGTAGCACTCCTTCTCGAACATCTCTTGCGACTGCGCCTGCGTCATGCCGCGCGCATGCATGCCCACGGCGGAGAGGAAGCGGCAATCCCGCAGCAAGGCGTTCGAGATCTGGCCGACGTGCACCCCGGCGTCGCCATTGCCGAGGCCCGCTTCCCACATCATCTCTTCAGTGTAGTGCGCCCAACCTTCGGCATAGGCGTAAGGTACGAAGATGCGTGCGATCCACGAAGGCGCGCGATTCGAATGCAGGAACTGCAGGAAGTGCCCCGGCATGACTTCGTGCACGCTGGTGAACAGCAGGTCGTTCTTGCCGGGGATATAGTCCTGCTGCTTCTGCTTCGACCAAGCCGGATCGGGTGGCGAGATGTAGTAGATCGACGGGATACCCTTTTCGAACGGTCCCGGCGGGTCGATGTAAGCGCTGTTCTGTCTGTTATAGGGCGGGCTCTCGCGGACCAGAGCCTGCTCGGTGCCGGGGATGGTGGCGAGATCCTTTTCGCGCACGAACGCGGTCAGCTCCGGGATCTGCGCGGCCGCCGCGGCCACGGGGCCTTCCTTCGGCTTATCGGCGTTGAGCTTGTCAAAGCACTGCGCGATCGATTTGCCGGGCGTGTATCGGGCGCAGGCGAGCTTCAGCGCTTCCTGGTTGCGCTTGAGATCGGCACGACCGATCGCCTCGATCTGATCCAGCGGAAGGTCGACCATTTCGGTCTCCTTCAGCATCTTCGAGAAACGATCCGCGCCCATTGGGAAGTTCTGCGTCGCGCTGGCCTGCTGCGTCTTCAGCCACGCGGTGAGGTCCGCCATGGCCTGGCCCGCCTTTTCGGACGATGCCTTGAACTCGGCCTGGAGCGCCGGGTCTGCCACATCGGCGAAAGCGGTACGCGCGTCGCCGCGGTAATATTCGGCGAAACCTCCGAAGCCCGCCACGCCGTACTTCACGAAACTGGCCGGAAGCGGCGTCTTCAGGTTGGCGCGGATGTTGGCGGCGGCCGTGGGGACCGCGTTGAAGAAGTTGATCATCGCCCGCATCCGCGTCGGCTTGTCGGCATATTCGCGGCTGACGTAGACGTTGGGATCGAGCCCGCCGGTGATGTACCAATCAGGGTTGTTGTGCGGGCGATCCGCGTCGACGATCCAGAACAATTCCCGCCGGGCGTAGGAGACGAGGTTATCGCGCTCCATGGCATCCTGCGGCGAAAGGTTGGTGTAAGCGCCAGCGTCGCTCACCACGGAGCGCAGGAAGGCGATACGAGTGGCCAAGCCGGCCTCGCTCCAGTCCGGCAATTTGCCATCGAACCGGTGATCGCCCTGATAGACCGCGGTCGAAGGATCGAGCGTGAACCACTGCTGGATGGTGGCCTGCACGAAGTCCTTCCAGGCGGCTTGGGAAGCGGGCTGGGTGGGTGGCGGCGAATTTTCGGCAACCGGCGGCGCGGTAGCGGTTGTGCATGCGCTGAGCGCCAGGCAGGCGATCCCGGTCAGCAATGTCATTCTTGTTTTCATTGGCGGCCCCTATGATGAACGCGCGAAGGGGTGCCCGCCATTGACGACCACCCCCTCCCGGCGCGAAGTCTGATCTAAGCCGCGCCGAACGTCCACCCCTCTGTAAGCGCTATTTTCTCGGTCAGTTCGGGCGGATGCCAAAGCGCCTTGTCGTCGGCATGGCGGCGTAGCCACGCGGCGGTCAGCAAGGCGTCGGTGCTGTGATCATCCAGCGGGCCGGACAAGCCGGTGGGCGGGGAGCCCAGCTGTACCAGCGCTGCATCCAGGTCCGCGCCGTCTCGAATCTTCGAACGGCCGGCGCGGCGGCTGGCGGCCAGCGCGGCGATGGCGGTATAGATTTCCACGACCACCGAGCCGTTTGCGGGAATGTCCCGCCCATCCACCGGCCAAACGAAAACCTGGCTCCGCAGTTGATGAAGCAACCGCATCCCGGTCAGGCTGGATTTTCCGACTTGCGCCGCGCCTACCAGGTTGAAGTTGCTATACGGCTTGCACCCGGCGCGCTCCTGCGCGGTTTCGGTCACGCGGAAGCGGCCGCGCCGATGGGCGGTGGCCGATAGATGAAAGCGATCCCCTTCGCGCCCACCGTGCCGCCGGAAATAAGGACTGAGATCGGGATGATCGACGAAGCTTCCGGCGCCCAGGTTCGGATCGTCGGAGCAGATCGTGTCGATCAACGCCCACAAGGCCGGGGCATCGGCGGGAGACCGCTCCCACCCGGGGAAGAAAGCCCCGCCGTCTGCGAAGGGCAGAGATATGCCCAGGTCCATGCCGACCAGCGTATCGGCAGACAGGTCGTGCCGCAGATGGCGCAGAACCATCTCGCGCGACCAATGGCGATGATCCGGCGGCGTGAGCAGGCGGGGGGCGTCTTCCTCGATCGTACATTGCGCCAGTGCGATACCCGGCTGGCGCGGGCCGACTGCGCCCGACCAGTCGATGGCCAGGAAGTTCGCGAAACGTGGAGTCATTGGCCGGGCAGCATCCGCGTCCCGTTCGCGTCGAGCGAAGTCGAGACATCCCAGAGAGATAGGCCTGAATGCTGTGGGATCGTCTGACGCATATTCAGGCGCACAAACGCGTCATTCCTCGCGCCGCTCACGGCGCTTCTTCTCCCACCACTCCATCCGTTCAATCACCTGTCGCTCGAAACCGCGCGGCACCGGCTTGTAGTACGTCTGAGGTTCCATCTCTTCGGGCCAATAGTCCGCGCCTGAGAATCCATCGGCGGCGTCGTGATCGTACGCGTAATCCTTGCCGTAGCCGATGTCCTTCATCAGCTTGGTTGGCGCGTTGAGAATGCTGGCCGGCGGCATCAGCGATCCAGTCTGCCGTGCCGACTTGAACGCCGCTTTCTGCGCCGCATAGGCAGCATTCGATTTGGGCGCGGTGGCGCAATAGAGGCACGCCTGCACGATGGCGAGTTCGCCTTCCGGCGAGCCCAGGAAGTCGTAAGCGTCCTTCGCCGCCAGGCACTGGATCAGTGCCTGCGGGTCTGCCAGGCCGATATCCTCGCTGGCGAAGCGCGTCAGGCGGCGCAAGACATAGAGCGGTTCCTCTCCCGCCGTCAGCATACGCGACATGTAGTAGAGCGCCGCTTGCGGGTCCGATCCGCGCAGCGATTTGTGCAGGGCAGAGATGAGGTTGTAGTGCCCCTCCCGATCCTTGTCGTACACCGCCACGCGACGTTGCAGGAAGCTGCCCAGTGCCGCCGGGTCGAGCGGGGCGACCAGCTTCGCGGCATAGAGCGTCTCTGCCTGGTTCAACAGGAACCGCCCATCGCCATCTGCGGATGCCACTAGCGCCTCCCGCGCTGCGGGCGTCAGGGGCAGGGGGCCTTCCAGTTCCTCTCCCCGCGCGAGCAGGGAGCCAAGCGCTGCCGCATCCAGCCTGTGCAGGATCAGGACCTGGGCACGGCTGAGCAAAGCCGCGTTCAATTCGAAGCTGGGGTTCTCCGTCGTCGCACCGACAAGCGTAACGGTGCCGCGTTCGACGTAAGGAAGGAAGCCGTCCTGCTGCGCCCGGTTGAAGCGATGGATTTCATCCACGAAAAGCAGCGTGCGCTGCCCGGCCTTCGTCGCGATATCAGCCTCCGCGAACACCTTCTTGAGGTCCGCCACGCCGGAGAACACCGCGCTCACCGCGGCAAAGCGCATCCCCACCGCATCCGCCAGCAATCGCGCGATGCTGGTCTTGCCGGTTCCGGGAGGCCCCCAGAGGATCAGCGATGACAAACGTCCTGCCGCCACCATCCGGCCGATCGCGCCTTCCGGCCCCGTCACATGTTCCTGCCCCACGACCTCGCCCAGTTCCTTGGGGCGGAGGCGGTCGGCCAGGGGGGCGTCGGCGCGCGTCGGCTCGGGCGGCTGGGCGGGCAGGTCATCGGCGAATAGGTCGGCCATATCCGGCATCTAGCGATTGCCCGGTCGGATTGCATCGGCAAACCGGTGCGCCTACGATGCACCACCGTGACCATCGAACCCGACACCGCGAAACAGATCGACCCGGAGGTGAAAGCCCCGCTGCACCTTTGGGTCGTCGGCATCCTTAGCCTCCTGTGGAGCGGGTATGGCTGCTACGATTTCGTGATGACCAACGTTCGTGACGCGGGTTACCTTGCGCCGCTGCCGCCGGATATGATCGATTACCTCGATGCCTATCCGGCCTGGGTGGTGCTGGGATGGGCCGCTGGCGTTGGCTTCAGCCTGATCGGGGCGCTGTTGCTGCTGGGCCGGTCGCTGTGGGCGGCGTATGCCTTTGCCTTCTCGCTGCTGGGTCTGGCAACCACGCAGGTCTATGACTTCGCCACCCCGACCCCGCCCAGCATGAAGACCGCCGCCAACTGGGGGATGACGGGCCTGATCTGGATCGTGGCGGTAGGCCTGCTGCTCTATGCCATTCGCATGCGGACCCGCCGCGTCCTGACTTGAATGGAGCATTTTTCGGCAAGAGCCTCACGTGCCGAGATCGAGGGGCCTTAGCCGCCGGACTTGGTGCGAACGAGGCGCAGGTACGTGTCGGCGACGGCCTGGTTGATCCGATCCCAGCTGAAGTCTGCCGCTCGTCGTTCGCCGGCCTGACCATGGCGCGCCCGCAGGTCCGGGCTTTCGCAATAGGCACGTAGGGCCTCGGCAAATTGATGCACCGCGCCTGGCCGAACCAGCCTACCAGAGACCTGATCCTCAACCAGACTCTCGCTGCCGGTGGCTGCCGCCGCCACGACCGGCAGGCCACAGGCCATTGCCTCCAGGGTCACATTGCCGAATGTTTCGGTGACGGATGGGTTGAACAGCAAGTCCATGCTGGCGACCGCGCGGCCCAGGTCCGCCCCGGCCTGAAAGCCGACGAAGGCGGCACCGGGCAGGCGGCTCTCGAACCACTCGCGCGCGGGGCCTTCGCCGATGACCATCACCTTGTGCGGCACGCCCCGCCGCCGCAATGCGTCGATCGAATCGGAAAAGACGTCCAGCCCCTTTTCCATCACCAGCCTGCCCAGAAAGCCGATCACGATCTCGTCATCACCGATGCCGCAGGAGCGCCGCCACGCGTCGGAACGCGCGCCGGGATAAAAGATGTCGCGATCCACGCCGCGTGACCAGATCGAGATATCGTAGTTCATGCGCTGCTCGCGCAGCACTTGCGCCATGCTCTCCGACGGGGCGACAAGCGCATCGCAGCGGCGGTAGAAGCGGCGCAGGATCGCCTCCATCACCGGCTCGGCCCAAGCCATGTTGTAATACCGGAAGTACGTTTCGAACCGGGTATGGACCGACGCCAGGACGGGAAGCTGCCGGTTGCGGGCCCAGGATACCGCTTGATGACTCACCAGATCGGGCGACGAGACGTGGATCACGTTGGGCGCAAACCGCTTCAGGTCTCGGCGCACGTTGAGGGGCAACCACAGGGGAAAGCGATATTCGCCTCGGCCCGGGATCGGCAGCGCCCTCACACCCACCAGATCGCCCGTCGCCTCGAAGGCGGGTTCGGGTACCGTGGGTGAATAGACACGCACCGACGCGCCCTGATCCAGCATATATCCGGCCAAGCGGTTCAGCGCCTGATTGGCTCCGTCCCTGACATAGTTATAATTGCCCGAGAAGAGGGCGATGCGCAGGTCCGCGATGTCCATGGTGGCTGCGCCTTAGCGGTGCGTATCGCACTTGGCGAGCGCCGAGCGTTCAATCGCAAGACGGCGCATGAGAAAAGAGCCCGACGCACGGCCGGGCTCTCCACGTTTCGGCATTTATATGAAGCGCTTACCAGCGACCGCCGCGGCGATCCCAATCGCGTCGCTCCCAGTTTCGGCGATCACGGCGCCAGTCACCGCGATCCCAGGCCCGGTCGCGCCGGTCCCAGTCACGCCGATTCCAATCTCGACCGTACCATCCCCGGCGATCCCAGTCGCGGCGGTCCCACCGATCGTAACCACGGCCCCAGCGATCACCGCCGTAACCCCGGTTCCAGCCATATCCATAGTATCCAGATTGTCCGAAATACCGATCGCGGTAGTAGCGGCCCGGCGCACCGTCATAATAATAGTAGTAGTCGGGGTAACCAGCGACGCGCACGTAACGGCGGCTTTGGTAATAGCGGTTGTCGTAGTAGCGGCCATCGCCGCGATCGGCCAGCACCGCGCCTACCGCCAGGCCTACCAGGCCGGCACCGATCGCGATGGCGGTGTCATCACCACGACGGTCCCAATAAGGGCGTGCTTCGGCGGTTTGCACAAGGCCCAGGGACGCCACCGCCAGGGTCGCCACCGCGCTTACAGTCTTGAAAAACGTCTTCATTCTCATTCTCCCTTCCGTGCCAGCCAAGTACGGCGGATCGGCGGGCGGCTCGAATGGTCGAGCACTTTGGGTTGACCAAAAAGGCGCTGAACCGGGTCTTAACCCGCAGGTCCGGGCGTCCGCTTGATAAATGTTGCAGCGATGTCACAGGTTCCCGGTAAGCGAATATCGTGCGGAAACCCTTCAGCCCCGCAAGACTTAGTGCAGCCAAGGGCAGGGTAGTTCAGCCAATTTATCAGGAAGCTTACATGCAGATACGTTCCACCATGACCGCAATCGCTCTCGGCCTAGCCGCTGCGGTCGCAATGCCGGCTTTCGCGCAGGATGCCGGACCGGATCGCGATGGCCACTTCAGCGGCCCATACATCCAGGGGTTCTTCGGCTCTGCCTCACGCGGCAAGGATACTGGCGACTCGCTGCGTTTCGACACTAATCGTGACGGTCGCTATAATGATGTTGTAACGCTCGCCAACGGCGGCAACGCATTCGCACCAGGCTTCTGTGACGGTGCTGCTCAGGGCGCGACCCGCGCTAGCGGTTGCCGTGGTGACAAGGACGGGATCGAGTACGGTGGCCGTATCGGTTACGATTACCGCATGAACAACTTCGTTTTCGGTGGCCTCGTCGAAGCCAGCAAGAACGAAGCTGTTGACCGGACCACCGGTTTCAGCACCACCCCCGCCAGCTATACGTTCGAGCGTGAGCTGAGGTACAACGTGTCGGGTCGTCTGCGTGCAGGTTACACGCCGGGCGGCGGTGCGCTGTTCTATGTCACGGGCGGTGGCGGCATGGCCAAGATCAACCATTCTTTCTTCACCACCAACGCCGCGAATTCCTTCTCGGAAAATCGTGACGGCAAGATGGTGTGGGGCTGGCAGGCCGGCGGCGGCGCCGAGATCATGGTGACGAACAACGTCAGCCTGGGCGTTGAGTACCTCTACAATCGCTACAAGGACAACAAGTACAACGTAGCCGTTGATCGCGGAACTGCGCCTGTCACGAATCCCTTCCTGACGGGTGGCGGCAATGGTTCGAACATCAAGCTGACGAACAGCGATTTCAACTTCCATTCGCTGCGTGCGACCGTCGGCTTCCACTTCTGAGCCGATTGATCACGATGTAAAAAGGCGCCCGGCTCTTGCGAGCCGGGCGCCAGTTTGCCTGGACAGCGTGCAAGGGGAGCCGCTGTCAGGCTAAGCAAAATCAGTAACCGCGGCGGCCCCAATACCCATTGTCGTAGCCACGGCCGTAGTCGTACCCCCAATAGTCCCGCCCGCGATACTGGTTGTAGTACGGGTTCTGGCGGTAGTAATACTGGTTACGATAATAATCCCCACCATCACGATAATAGCGACGGTCGTAATAGTACCGATCGCGGTAGTGGCGGTTCGAATTGGACGCAGCAATCGCGCCGATCGCCAGTCCCACGATACCAGCACCGACAGCTATGGCAGCCGTGTCATTACCCCGGCGATTATAATCGCGATAATAGTCACGCGCCGTGGCGGGTGACGCGGTCGCCAGTGCGCTGGCGGCGAGCGTGGTAGCTAGAACTGTTTTCTTGACGAAGTCCATGATCGGTCTCCTTGCTTGACGGAGGCGTCGCCACTGCCTGGCTGTTCGCGCATCAAGTGTTGAGACTCGTATAGCGGTGCTTGGCTGAACCAATCGCGGACAGCTATTGCAGCTATTGTTCAGGAAACCGAACGCCGTTATGAACGGTCGGTGTGGCGGGTGCCCTTTTCGAGATTTTATCGATGAGGCGCGCGCGTATTTGCGCGAACTCAGAAGATGCAAAAACGGGCGAGGCGATTTCGATCGCCCCGCCCGTAATGTGGTTTGCCGGGTCAGCGGATGCCGACCCTAATTATTCTCAGGCAGCGTTCTTCTTGCGGCTGGCCTTCTTGCGCTCGTTCGGATCCAGGAGAGCCTTGCGCAAGCGGATCGACTTGGGGGTCACTTCCACCATCTCATCGTCATCGATGTACGCGATCGCCTGTTCCAGCGTCATCACGCGCGGCGGCGTGAGGCGGATGGCGTCGTCCTTGCCGGTCGAACGGAAGTTCGTCAGCTGCTTGGACTTCATCGGGTTCACTTCAAGATCGTCCGGCTTGGCGTTTTCGCCGATGATCATGCCCTCGTACAGCGGCTCGCCGACACCGACGAACAGGACGCCGCGCTCTTCAAGCGGGCCAAGCGCATAGGCAACGGCTTCACCGGCGCCGTTCGAGATCAACACGCCGTTCTTGCGACCGGCGATCGGGCCGCGGTGTGGGCCATACTTCTCGAACAGGCGGTTCATGATGCCGGTGCCGCGCGTGTCCGAAAGGAACTCGCCATGATAACCGATCAGGCCACGCGACGGGGCGGAGAACGTGATGCGGGTCTTGCCGCCGCCCGACGGGCGCATGTCGGTCATCTCGCCCTTGCGGACAGCCATCTTCTCGACGACCGTGCCGGAGAACTCATCGTCGACGTCGATCACGACGGTTTCGTAAGGCTCGGTCGGCTTGCCTTGCTCGTCGGTGCCGAACAGCACGCGCGGGCGGCTGATACCCAGTTCGAACCCTTCGCGGCGCATCGTCTCGATGACGACGCCCAGCTGAAGTTCGCCACGGCCGGCCACTTCAAAGCTGTCCTTGTCGGCGCTCTCGGTCACGCGGATGGCGACATTCGATTCCGCTTCGCGCGCCAGGCGGTCACGGATCATGCGGCTGGTCACCTTGCTGCCTTCACGACCAGCCATCGGCGAATCGTTGACGGCGAAGCGCATTGACAGTGTCGGCGGATCGATCGGCTGCGCGTGCAGCGGTTCGGTCACCGACATGTCGGCGATCGTGTTCGAGACGGTCGCGGTGGTCAGGCCGGCGATCGAGATGATATCACCCGCCTTGGCTTCCTCGACCGGAACGCGATCGAGGCCATGGAAAGCGAGCAGCTTGGAAGCGCGGCCCACTTCAACGATGTTGCCGTCGTTATCCAACGCGCGGATCGGATCGTTGACCTTCACGGTGCCGGACTGAACCTTGCCGGTGAGGATACGGCCCAGGAAGTTGTCACGATCGAGCAGGGTGACGAGGAACTTGAACGGGCCATCGACATCGGCGGCAGGCGCCGGGACATGCTCCACGATCTTTTCGAACAGCGGGGTCAGCGTGCCTTCACGCGCATCGGGATCCTCGCTGGCGTAGCCGTTGCGGCCCGACGCGTAGAGGGTCGGGAAGTCCAACTGCTCGTCATTCGCGTCGAGGCTGACGAACAAGTCGAACACCTCGTCCAGCACTTCGGCATGGCGGCCATCGGGACGGTCGATCTTGTTGACCACCACGATCGGCTTGAGGCCAAGGCCCAGCGCCTTGCCAGTCACGAACTTGGTCTGCGGCATCGCGCCTTCCGAGCTGTCGACCAGCAGGATCACGCCGTCCACCATCGAGAGGATGCGCTCCACCTCGGCGCCGAAATCGGCGTGGCCGGGGGTGTCGACGATGTTGATGCGGTAACCGTTCCACTCCACCGAAGTCGGCTTCGCGAGAATCGTGATCCCGCGCTCCTTTTCAAGATCGTTGGAGTCCATCGCGCGCTCTTCCACGCGCTGGTTGTCGCGGAAGGTGCCGGACTGGCGGAAAAGTTGATCGACGAGCGTGGTCTTGCCATGGTCGACGTGCGCGATGATCGCGATATTGCGCAGCGGAAGCGGGGCTGACATGATAGGCCTGTAAGTTCGAGGAGTGGTACCGCGATGCTTCGCTGCACCGCACAATCCGGGCGCCCTTAATCGAAATCGCCCCGTTGGGCAAGCTTGCCAGAACCAGCGAGCATGTTTCGCGTTCCATCATTTCGACTTTCGCACCCGGTTTTTACCGGTATCATCGGGATGGGTGCAATAAAAACAGGGGCCAATCCATGTTCGAATACATGATCCTGCCGTTCCGGCGTTACGCGGATTTCAGGGGCCGTTCCCGCCGGCTGGAGTTCTGGGCCTTCGCTCTGTTCAACGTCATCGTCTATGCCGTTTTGACCGCGCTGATCCTGGGTACGACCGGGTCCTGGCAATCCTTCCGCGACGTGGGAACGGACAGCTACAGCGCGGCCATGACCGTCCTGTTCGGCGGGATGGGCATTCTGTTCCTGATATACTGGCTGGCCACGATCATCCCAACCATAGCCGTCACCGTGCGCCGCCTACACGATCGCGACATGAGCGGCTGGTGGTATCTGGGCTTCGTGGTTCTTTCGATGATCCCGCTGGTCGGCTTTCTCGTCAGCATCGCCTTCCTGGTGATCACGCTGCTTCCCGGTACGCGCGGGCCAAACCGCTTCGGCCCCGATCCGAAAGACCCATCCAGCGCCGAGGTGTTCGCCTGAGCCTTGGCGTGGCGCGTCGTCCGGCACTTTGCTTTGTCTTGATAGGGATGGCGGCATTGGCCAGCTGTAACGGCGCCGCGCCACCAGACCCGAAACCTAGCGAAGACTTGGCCGACGCGCCGCCGGCAATCCCGGTGATGGGCCCTGACCGGCCGATCCTGGCTTTCGGAGATTCGCTGCTTGCGGGATATGGGCTGGACCAAGGAGACAGCTACCCGGCGAAGCTGGAGAGCGCGCTGCGTTCTCGGGGTGTGAACGCCCGGGTCGTCAACGCGGGAATATCGGGGGAGACCACGGCGCAGGGGCTGCAACGGCTGGCCTCCGTTCTGGATGCGCAGACGGCGAAGCCCGACTTGGTGATAATTAGCCTGGGCGGCAACGATATGCTGCAGGGCAAACCTCCGGCGGAGACCCGTGCCAACCTGGACCGGATACTGGCGGTGCTGAACCAGCGCGGTATCCGGATCATGGTGCTGGGGATGATGGCGGCGCCGATGTTGAGCCAGGATTATGCGCGGGATTTCAATCCGATCTATCCGTCTTTGGCCCACAAATATGGTGCGGTGCTGGTCCCGTTCTTCCTGCAGCCGTTGATGGACAAGCCCGATCTGGTTCAGCCTGACCGCGTTCATCCAACTGCGCTGGGCGTGGAAGAAATGGTGGCGGCGACGGTTGACGACGTGGCGGAGGCGCTGCCGAAAGGTTGAAGTGTTCTTCTCCGCGATGATCGAGCGGAAGACTACGTCGTCAGCGGCGCGAAACCATGCCGCCTTCTACGCTCCACACGGACGCTTCGCGCAGGATGGCCGAGAAGGGCGCCGCCTCGGTGCCGGTTAGCCATACTTGCGCCGCGCCGGCTCGCAATCGCTCGAACAAGGCTTCCCGGCGGATCGGATCGAGATGCGCCGCGACTTCGTCCAGCAGCAGCAGCCGGGGCCGACGCTCGCCGACACTCTCCAGCAGCGCCGAGTGAGCCATAACGATCGCGATCAGCATGGCCTTCTGCTCGCCGGTAGAGCAATCCGCCGCCGGTTGGTTCTTGGCCGCCAGCACGACCTCCAATTCGTCACGGTGCGGCCCGGTCAGCGTGCGTTGCGCCGCGCGATCGCGCGATCGACCGTCTCGCAGGGCGGCCGCCAGCGCATCGCGGGGCAGGGGGCCGCCCGCGCGGTACTGCAATTGCGGCCGTGCGAAAGGCGAGTCCGGCAAACTGGCGAGGGCGGCGTCCAGCCCTTCCACCGTCTCCAACCGGGCCTGCGCTACTTGCGCGCCTACCTCCGCGATTTGCGCTTCGATTGCGTCGAGCCATCGCGGATCGGGTGCTCGCTCGTCCGTGAGCATGCTGTTGCGTTCGCGAAGCGCGTTTTCCAACCGGCTAGCATTGGTGGCATGGCCGGGCCGCAGCGCCAGCACCAGCCTGTCCAGGAACCGTCGCCGTCCGCCCGCGCTTTCGGAAAAGAGACGGTCCATCGCGGGGGTGAGCCATCCGATGGAGAGCCATTCCCCCAAGCGCACGGCCGGGGCCTCCGCGCCATTGATCTGAACCACGCGCCGTCCGGGCCGGTCTTGCGCGATACCCGTCCCCAGACGCACCGGCTCGCCGAGCCCGCCAAGGTCGGCGCTGACCGCGAAGCCGCCGCCGCCGCCATGGCGGGGCATGTCGCCAAGGGCGGCGCGGCGCATTCCCCGGCCCGGGGCGAACAGCGAGATCGCTTCCAGCACGTTGGTCTTGCCGGCACCGTTTTCACCGACCAGCAAATTGAAGCGAGCGGTCCCCTCGACCTGCGTGTCGCGGTGATTGCGAAAATTGGAAAGCAGGATGCGGTCAAGCGCCATCGTGGCGCGGGCCTAGCCGTGCGCGGGGCTTCGCGTCAAACCACGCGCGCCTTTGCGAAGGGGGAGAAATCCGTGCCCTCATCGAACACATCCACGCCTTCGCGGCGCTTTAGCATGCCGACTACGGCATAGGTCACCGGGGTCAGCACCGCTTCCCACAGGACTTTCATTGCCCAATTGGTAACCATCACCACCAGAACGGAATGCGTCGTCCAGGTGCCCAGAAAAGCCACCGGATAGAAGATCGCGCTGTCCACGGCCTGGCCGAACACGGTGGAGCCGATGGTGCGGGCCCACAAATGCCTGCCGCCCGTCCACACCTTCATGCGCGCAAGGACAAACGAATTGACGAATTCGCCCGCCCAGAACGCCATCAAGGAGGCAAGGACGATCCGCCACGTGCTGCCGAATACCGATACATATGTCGTCTGACAGACTTGGCCTGCGCTCGTCTTAGCAATGATTCCGGCGTAGAGCGGATCGGCGCTGGCGGCGCAGCCCCAGTCTGCGGCGGGCGGCATGGCGACTACGACAAAGCTCATGAAGGCCATGAAGATCAGCGCGAAAAAGCCCATCCATACGCAGCGACGCGCGTTGGCATAGCCATAGACCTCCGTCAGCACGTCCCCGATGACATAGCTGACCGGGAAGAACAGGATGCCCGCGCCGAACGTGAATCCCTGCCAGGTCGCCAGCTTGGCCGCGCCGATCAGATTGGACAGCAGCAGGATCGCGACGAAAGCGGCCATCACATAATCGAAATAGCGAAAATGCCGGCGCGCACCGGTCGTGCCATCCAGGCGGGAGAGCGTGGGTTCGTTCATGCCCTTGTGCGTAACGCGGGATAGGGCGCCGGCAAAGGGCATTTGCAATGGCCGGCTCCACGATTTGGACCCACGCGCCGTTTGCGTGACGAGCGATCCGCGCTATGGCGGCACCGCGCGCGCCCGTAGCTCAGCTGGATAGAGCACGAGCCTTCTAAGCTTGGGGTCACAGGTTCGAACCCTGTCGGGCGCGCCAATTTCAGAGAAATTGGTCGCCCTGAGTTTAAAGACTAGTTTGAATTGTGTTCGAACGGGCGCGCCATTTCCGTGCGTAATGGGCGCGATCGTCATCGCAAAATTGCCCAAATCGCGCTTGGCGGATCGGAGTGCATGCGTGCTGCGATTTTGCTGATGACAAGTCCCGCACCCGGGCTGCATGAATGGCACCACAGCGTATCCACTTCCTTGTCGCGGAGTGGCTAGAACAGAGCGCTGCTGGAGGGTTGAATGCAGCTACGCACGGGTCTGGCAGGACTGCGCGCCGTCAAATCGGTTCTTGCACTGCGTGAAGCGACGATGCAGGCCTTCGCCGCGATCGGGTTTCCGCAGGCGTATTTTGTAACGCCAGTCACGTCGGACAAGCGGTTCGGGCGGGTCCATAGCGCCAACAACATGGCGCCGGAATGGTCGACCGCTTACCCGGAGCGCTTGCGCTATGAGGACCCGTTGCCCGATCTGGCGTTGCGTCAAGCCGGTCCGATCCGTTGGAGCGAGGCGCGCGCGATCGAGCCGCCCGGGCGGGGCGAAACGGCTTTCTATGCTTTCCTTGCCGACCTGGGTTTCGAAGAGGGCTTGGCCTTGCCCACGTATGGTCCAGGGGCGCGCACCGGCTTCGTCGGATTGCCCGCCGGGCCCGATAGCCAGACCGATGAGGAAACCGCCGCCGCCGCGCATGCGATCGCGCAAATGTCATTCCTGCGCTATTGCGAGCTGATCGACACGCAAGACCCTCTCGACGTGCGCTTGTCCGAGCGGGAACTGGACGTCGTGTACTGGATCGCGATGGGCAAGAGCAATTCGGTCATCGCTGAGATTCTCGGCATCTCGGCCGAGACCGTCGACAGTTACGTGCGCCGCGCCTTTCGCAAGCTGGGGGTTTCGGATCGCACATCCGCCGTGCTGCACTCGGTGCTGGCCGGCCACCTCTATACCGGCCCGTTCCGCCCTACGCCTGAGCAGAAACCCGCGGAAGAAGGCGTGGCTGAGTGACGCGATAACACTCCGATTTGCGAGCAGGCTACCGCTGGTGCCTTGGCTGCCGATCCAAGGCGCGAAGCCGGAAAGCTTGATAGTCGTCAGTCGCGGGTAGGGCCGACCGCCTCACCCGCGAGATAGCGGGCAACGCGGTCGATCATGTCCCTGGGGATGCGGCGGGCGATTACGGGCATGGTCGCCTGCGTCTGGCGGGCGTCGATCTCCTTGTCGTCGCCCCGCATCTGGCGCAGGCGTGCGGCGATGTAGCTGGCTTTCTGACCGGCGATCACCGGGTACGGCTTGCCGGGGACGTGGCAGCTGGCGCAGGCGGGCAATTGCTTTGCGGGCAAGCCCATCTCGACGATCTGCCTGGCTTGTGCATCGTTGGCGGCGGCTGTGGCCTTCAGGCCGGGCATCGCGGCGAACCGCGTCGACAGGTCACGCATGTCGTCAGCGGACAAGCGTGCTGCGGCGTGACCCATCACGGCACTTTGCCGGGTGCCGCTTTGATAGTCGCGCAAAGCTGCCATCAGCACTTCGGCTTTCTGGCCACCCAGATAGGGAATGTCCGGCGCGCCGCGCCCGCGACCGTCGGAGCCGTGGCACCCGGCGCAGGACTCGAAGGTATTGGAACCGGCGAGGCGGGCAACGCCGCCAGTCAGTTCTTCATAGCGGCGCGGCGTCATGGTCGGCAGCAGGCGGACAAAGGCCACCATACGGCGCACCTCGTCATGCCGCTCTCGCGCAGGCCAGGCGGGCATGCCGGTGAACTTGACGCCGTGGTCGAGGATCCAGAACAGCTGCCGGTCCGACCACTCCGGCGCGGTCTCCATCAGGTTTGGCGCGGGTGGCGTGGCGGCCTGGAACACCGGGGAGGGCTTCACCCCCGGGGCACCGTGGCACGATGCGCACGAGGCCGCGAAATGTCCGGCTGCGCTGACGAGGCCGGAAGGATCGGAGGCGTCGCGCGGGCTGCCAAGGGCGCTGCGCGTCTCCACGGAATTGCGCATCACCCAGTGCAGGAACCAGTCGCTGATGGCCCAGTGCCCGCTGGACGCCGAGACGTTGATCAGCCCGGACCACGCGACGGCAAGTCCCAGGAAAGCAGCGGCAAGTAGGCCTAGGATCGCGCGTTTCCAGGTGATCAGCATTTCACGCTCTCCTGCCGCAGCAGCCCCCCAAGCACGGCAAGGGCACCCAGCAGGTAGGCCACTCCACCGATCATCAGCATCACCACGCCGGACAATTGCTGATCCTGCAGCGATGTCAGGCCTTCCGGTACGCCATGAGTCATGCCGTACAGCGTGCGCGGGGCCAGAGCGATCAGCGCGCCCAGCAAGGTCATATGCATCGAGGTCAACAGCAACGCACCCACGCCGCTGGCCCGCGCGTCGGCCGGGCGGGAGATCACCGCCGACCACAGCAGGAACCCGGCGCCCAGGAAGCAAGCCTGCTCCACCAGCATTGCCGCCGCCGAATGCGCGGCTATCGCTCGAACCGCGGGCAAATGCCACGACCAGACGATCGCCAGTTCAACCAGGCTCATGACGAAGGGCGTGACGAGCCGTGGCCAGCGTTGCGCCGGATCATAGCGGGTGCCGCGCGTGCCCATGGCCAAGAGCGGAGCCGCGATGGCGACGGCAGTCATGTGGCCGATCATGTGCCCAGTCATGCCGAGGTGAGATACGGCGATGCTGCCCACCATGAGTGCACCGGCGGCGACGAGGGGCACCGGGTTCACCGGCAGTCTTCCAGGATCAAGACCGGCGCGGCGGTGAAGATGACGCCGATGAAGCTGAGGCCCGCCAACAGCATGGTGGAGTAGGCGATAAAGCGTAGCCGATCGCTCTCTGTGCTGTGTTCGTGCGGTGCCGGATCGCCCGGTACGCGGGACTGGATCACGGCGATATAACCGGAGATCGCGATCACGAGCAGAGCCAGCCCCGTCCCCACCCAATAGACCAGCGGTTCCTCGGCGAATTGGCCCGTCTTCGCGCAATAGACGGCAGCCCAGAGGTAGGAAAACAGGAAGTGGACCGCCCAGGTCGTCGGCGCGACGATGAGCGTCCACAAAGTCGCCTGGAGCGAACCGATGTGGCTATGCAGCTTCCGGATCATGCGACCTCCGGGAACAGGCCGAGCGTGCACCAGGTCACGATCGCGGTGAAAACCATGAAATGATGATACAAGGTGACGTTGCGGATATCGGCGTCGTACTGCGCGGTCATGCGGCCGGCGAGACTGCGGGCCAGCGCATAGAACTGCGCGATCGCACCTACGCCCGAATGCGCCACGGTCCAGATCGCCAGAGTCCAGACGATTGCCGGATAGCTATGCGCCGTGGGGTCGAGGCCGCTGAGCCATGGTCCCGCCAAGCCCGCCGGGATTGCGAGAACTGACAAGAGCCCGGCCGCGCCCAGCAAAAGGCGTGTCGGCAGGGCCGCGTCGCGCTTGTTCATCGTTCGCGCCATTATCGTCGCCACCCAGCCGGCGAGCGTGATGGCCAAAGCGATCATCGGCCAGCCAAGGCCCGGTCCATCGGCCCATGGCGGAGGGAACTCGGGATGGATCGTCCAAAAGAAGTAATAGCCGAAGACCAGCCCGGAGAACGCGGTGGCATCCGCGATCATGGTGATGAACATTGCCCACCAGCCTGGTGCTTGCGGGCCGGAAATGTAAAGCGGCAGTTCCAGCCCGTGGCCGATGGGTTTCAGCGGTTTTTCGGGGATCTCCGCCGTCGTCCACAACCACCGCAGCGTTACCGCCAGCGTCAGGAAACCGGAGGCAAGCGCTGCCCAGTAAAGGTGGTAGGTGGTGAAGATGAACACACCGCCCAGCGCGAAAGCGGTCATCATCGGCAACCATGATGGGCCGCCCAGGCGAACCACCGCAAGCGGGCGCGCATCGAGCACCGTTGTGCTGATCGTCTCGCGCCGCCCTTCCTCTGCATCAGGCAGGAAGAAGCGGCCTTCGTCCACCTTGCGCATGAAGTCTGGCTGGTCCCAGATCGGATAGCGCGTCTCGATCAGCGGCACGGAGCGGATGCCCCAGTTCTCGTCCTCGGGCAGTGCCAGCCACTCCAGCGTGCCGGCGTTCCACGGATTGCGCGCGGCCTTGGCGCGGCGTGGAGAGAGGCACAGATCGACGACGACCACCAGCATACCGGCGGCAAAAACATACGAGCCCGCCGTGGAAAGCATGTTGAGCCAACCGATCCCCAGCTCCGCCGAATACGTCACCACGCGGCGCGGCATGCCCAGAAGGCCGGAGAAATGCATCGGGAAGAACGTCAGGTTCGCGCCGGCGAACATGATCCAAAAGGCGGTGCGGCCCAGCTTGTCGCTCAGCTTCTTCCCCGTGATCAGCGGCCAATAGTAATAGAGCCCGGCGATCAGCGGCAGCAGCGTGCCACCTATCAGAACATAGTGCAGGTGGGCGACCACGAAGTACGTATCATGTGCCTGCCAGTCGAACGGCACGATTGCCACCATCACCCCGGTCAGGCCGCCGATCACGAAGATGGCCAGGCTGCCGGTTGCGTAGAGCATCGGCGTGGAAAAGATCACGCGGCCTGCGGCGATGGTGGCGATCAGTGCGAAGATCTGCACGCCGGTCGGGATAACCACTGCTTGGCTGGCAGCGGAAAAGAACGCCAGGCTGATCTTCGGCAGTCCGGTGGCGAACATGTGGTGGACCCACAAGCCGAAGCTGAGGAACGCGGTGCCGACGGCCGCCAGCACGATGTAGGGATAGCCCAACAGGTGGCGCTGCGAGAAAGTGGGCACCAGCATCGCGAACAGCGCGATCGAGGGCAGGAAGATGATGTAGACTTCGGGGTGTCCGAAAATCCAGAACAGGTGCTGCCACAGAAGCGGATCGCCGCCCTTGCTGGCATCGAAGAACGGCCACCCCAGCAGGCGCTCCATCTCGAACAGTAAGTCACCCGCGATCAATGGCGGAAAGGCGAAGAGGATCATCACCGCCACGACCAGGATGTACCAGGCGTAGAGCGGCATCAGGTTCAGCCGCATCCCGGGCGGGCGAAACTTGAGGATGCCGACGATCAGTTCGACGGCCGCCGCCACGGACGACACTTCGATGAAGGACAAGCCCAGCATCCAGATGTCCGCGCCCAGGCCGGACAAGTCGGTTCGCGTGGTGAAGGGCGGGTACATGAACCAGCCACCGTCCGGCGCGACGTTGAAGAATATCGAGCCGAGCACGAACACGCCGCCCAGCAGGAAGCTCCAGTACCCGAACGCCGAAAGGCGCGGGAAGGGCAAGTCGCGCGCGCCCAGAAGTTGCGGAAGCAGGATGATCGATACCGCCTCGAACATCGGCACCGCGAACAGGAACATCATCGCCGAACCGTGCAGCGTGAACAACTGGTTGAAGGTCGCCGGGGAGACCAGGTCGTTGTCCGGCACCGCCAACTGCGTGCGCATGATCAGCGCCAGCACGCCTGCGAACAGCATGAAGCCAAACGCGGTCAACGTGTACCACACGCCGACCCGGTTGTTGTTGGTGTCCGTCCAACGCAGAAAGAGACCCCGGGGCGGTTCCCACGCGGCGCGCAGCCGTTCCTCCTGGGCATGGCGCAGCGCCAGATCGTCTTGATCGTGCAGGCTCAACGCAGCTCTCCCAGATAACGGGCGATGTCACGGGCGTCCCCCTCGGACATCTGTGGGAAGGCCGGCATGCGCGAGCCGGGCTTTACCTCGGACGAGGCGCGGATGAAGCGCACCAGCGCATCCTGCGTGACGGGCAGCGCGCCCGCGCCGATGCTACGTCGCGCGGCGATATGCGTCAGGTCCGGGCCGACCGTGCCGGACTGATCGGTCCCGCCGATGGCATGGCAACCGCCGCAGCCATAGCTGGCGAAAAGGGCCCGCCCGCGTCCATCAATCGGTTTTGCGGGTCTGCGCTCCGCCGCCAGCCATCGGTCAAAGGCGGCAGGCTCCATGGCGACGACTTCAAAGGCCATCCAGGCATGGGAAAGGCCGCAGAACTCCGTACATTGTCCGCGATAGACCCCGGGCTTGGTGGCCTTGACGGGCAACTCGTTCACGCGGCCAGGGATCATATCCATCTTGCCGGCCAGGCCCGGTATCCAGAAGCTGTGCACCACGTCCGAGGCGGTCAGGCGGAACAGCACGGTGCGGCCAACCGGGATGCGGATCGCATTGGCCGAAATCACCGGCTCGCCTCCAGGCGGGGCGTAGCGGACGCGCCACCAGAACTGTTCGCCGGTCACGTCGATCTTGAGGTCCGCCGCTTCGACCGGGTGGGGGCGCATCTGCGGCAGGCTGTAGACGAGCAGGCCGAGCAGCAGGACCGCAGGCAGGATCGCTCCCAGAATGACGATCAGGCGCTCTCCGCTGATCAGCGTGAGCGAACCCTCTGGTGATTTGACCGCCCAGCGCATCAACAGAGCCAGTGCGATCGCGATGACGACAGCACCCACCACCATCACGATGGTGAGATGTTCGATCGCGGCGGCATCCTCGCCGAAAGGGGCGAGGGCTGATTGATGGCGATTGCAGCCACTCAGCAAAGCCAAGCCAGCCCCCGAAACAATCGGCTTCGCCAAGTGTGACAAAGTGTTTCGCGATCCCATCACAGGGATCGATCCCGCGCGAAACCAGCCTGACCGGACGGCCGCCCGGACAAAGCCGATCGATGGATACCGCGCAAGAGAACATGCCACCGCCTCATCCCACCCCTGTCGCATTGATAAGAAATATCGTTTTTTCCAGTACTTGGCGTCGGGCGGATTTGCCGTGACGGAGGTATGGGTGGCATAGGAGCGGATGTGCCCCGTAAGACCGGGACTGCATGGCTTACGAAATGTTCGCCACAGCGCCCCGGTTCCCGGATAGGACGCGCGAGTCCCCCCACACTCCCTTCTCGCCGCAGACCTTGCCGCCTTGGCGGTGACCCATGCGCCGGTGCCCCCGCACCGGGCCGATCTTTCCGGAAGCCAAACGCAGTGAACCGCGCGGGCGCTTGCGCTGCCGGGTCGAGGTCCTTCGGGTCGTCTTGAAGGGCGTGGCGGGGCCAGTTCGGACGTGAACTGGCCCCGCCATCGTTATGTATTCCGTCGGGATCGCGGGCTCGAACTTAACGGATTTTATACCGCTTTTGGTGACAATGGCGCATGTCCGCTGAAATACCCAGACGCGCTGTCCGCAAATCGGTGACATTGCCCACGCAATGCCGCACGACCAACGGCTTGCGCGACGTGGGAGAGATATCGGACATTTCGACTCAGGGGTGTTGCATCCGCACGGACCGCGTGATGTTTCGCGTAGGGTCGCATGTCGTCATCCGGCCTGAGGGCATGGAGGCGCTAGGGGGTACGGTCCGTTGGATCGCAGGGGATTGTGCGGGGCTGGAATTCGACCGGCCGATTTACGCGCCGATGCTGGATCACTTGGCCAAGCTGCACGAAAAGGGCGAGCAAGTACCCGTTTCGCGCGACTGAGGTCTGGTCGTTCCTGACCGACATTCCGCTTTCTAGCCGCGCCGGGCCGTTGCCGCTCGCTGGCTCAGCACGGGATAGCCGCGTCCCTCTTCGATCTCGATCCAGGCCTCCCCATCGCGGTCGGTGCGGCGGGGTATGATCATCGTGACCGGATGCCGCGCAAGATCCTGAAGAACGTCGGCGTACTTTCCATGTTGCGCCAAGCGTTCCAGATTGCGGGCGGTGGGGAAGATCAGTTTGATCTCGCCACGCTCTGCCAACCCCAGCGCCTCTTCAGCGCTGGCCCAGAATAGCCGGGTGTTCTCTGTCGCATCGATCTCGATATCGACTGCACCGGTTCCCAGGTTCACGATGAAGAAACGAGTGTCGAAGGCGCCGTCCCATGGCGGGCACCAATGCGTGTAGAGGGTCAGACGATCCGGATCGATTGTCCAACCGAAAGTCTCCAACACTGTTGCCAGCGTGCCTTGGGCCAGCAGAAGCTTACGCGCTTGCGCGGCGGCCTCCGCCGTCACGGCCTCGCGAATGGCGATGACCAGGCCGGTCTCCTCCAGCGTCTCGCGGATAGCAGCGATGCGGGCGGCGGCGATCTCCTGATCGTCGTGAGGCATCAGCTCTGCAGCCAGTACGCGATCGGCGGGATCGACCTTGCCGCCGGGAAATACCGCTGCCCCGCCGGCGAAGCGCATTTCCTTGGCGCGCTGCACCATCAGCAGTTGGGGCGGACCGATAGGGGCGTCGCGAAAAATGATAACGGTCGCTGCGGGAACGGTGGCCAATCCCTCAAGAACGGCTGGCTTGTCGCTGGTAGTGCTCATGGGTTCAGTCTTGCCGCATACAATGGGTAACGCAAGACGAACCGGGGGCAAGGCAATGTCGGGATATCTTACAAGTTAAGATGCGGGTAACCGTGAGCCGTTGTAAAACCGGCGGAATTATGCCGTCTTCGGAAATTGGCACAGTCCATGCTACACAAGTGACGTACTCCCGAGTACGTCTCGAACTAGAGGCGGGGCTGCCCAAATCTCCGGCCCCGCCTCCCCCGAGCCCCCCTCCTTCCAGATATGTGACCCAAACAAAAAACGGCGCCCTTTCGAGCGCCGTCTTGCGGTTTGTTACGAGCGGATAGACTGAAAGGTCAGCTTGCGCGCGCGACGCCCTTTTCACCCATTAGCTGCTGCAGTTCGCCCGCCTCGTACATCTCCATCATGATGTCGCTGCCCCCCACGAACTCGCCTTTCACGTAGAGCTGCGGGATCGTCGGCCAATCGGAAAAGGCCTTGATGCCCTGGCGGATCTCCATGTCCTGCAATACGTCCACGCTGTCGTACGCCACGCCCAGATGATCGAGGATCGCAATGGCGCGGCTGGAAAATCCGCACTGGGGGAACAGCGGCGTCCCCTTCATGAAAAGCACAACGTCGTTGGACTTTACGATCTCGTCGAGGCGGCTGTTCACGTCGGGCATGGCTTCGATTTCCTTGTGGCCCCCGTGCGAACACATGTGGGGCGGTATGCTGATGATCAATTGGGAACAGCGGTGGTGAGTTGCAAGGCGTGGAGCACGCCGCCCATCCTCCCGCCCAGCGCTTCGTAGACAAGCTTGTGCTGGGCAACCCGGCTTTTGCCGGCGAAAGCGCCCGATACGACATGGGCGGCGTAATGATCGCCATCGCCTGCCAGATCGGTGATCGTGACTTGCGCATCGGGCAGTGCGCTGCGGATCAGGGTTTCGATTTCTGCGGCGGGCATCGCCATGGGGCAGGGTCCTTTATCTGAAGCGTCAGCCCATCAGGGCGCGGCGCGCTTCGACCAGTTTGTTCTCGAGAGCGGCGCGCACTTCGGCTTCGTCGGTTTCCACGCCCGCGCTGGTGAGATCGCCCAGCAGCTTGCGGATCACGTCTTCGTCGCCCGCCTCTTCGAAATCGGCTTGGACCACGGCTTTGGCATAAGCCTCCCGCTCGGCGGGGAGCAGGTTCATGCGCTCGGCCGCCCACTCGCCCAACAGACGGTTGCGGCGCGCCTGGATGCGAAACTGCATCTCGGCATCGTGGGAGAACTTGGCCTCTTCGGCGCGCTCACGGTCGTCGAATGTGGTCATCTGGGTTCCCTCGTCGATATGACGCTCACGCGCGATACGGGGAGCCGACGCGCGGTTCAATCCCGGACTTGCGGGAGCCGGTTGATTTGTCGCTTTGAAGGATCAAGGCCGGCGCGTGGTCAGGCAACCGCCGCGGGCATCCGGGAGAGAAACGGCCGCTCTTGCGCCGCCTTGCTCTCGAACGCTGCGATGGTGTCGCCCTGCGCCATCGTCAGCCCTACTTCGTCCAGCCCCTCAAGCAGGCAATGCTTGCGGAAGGGATCGATATCGAACGTATAACGATCCTGGAATTGGGTGGTGACGGTCTGGCTCTCCAGGTCGATCTCGATCGGATCGGTCTGCGCCACTTCCATCAGGCGATCGATCGCCGCCTGCGGCAGGGCAACGGTGAGGATGCCGTTCTTGAATGCATTGCCCGAAAAGATGTCCGAGAAGCTGGGCGCGATCACGCACGTCACGCCCATGTCGAGCAAGGCCCAGGCGGCATGCTCACGGCTGGAGCCGCAACCGAAGTTGTCGCCCGCCACGATGATCGGCGAACCGGCGTATTCCGGATCGTCGAACACATTGCCGGGCTCCTTGCGAACCGCTTCGAACGCTCCTTTGCCCAGACCTTCGCGCGTTACCGTCTTGAGCCAGTGCGCAGGAATGATGACATCGGTATCGACGTTCTTACGCCCAAACGGATAGGCGCGGCCGGCGACGTGATTGATCGGCTTCATCTGTGAGGTCTCGGTTCAGTCAGTCTCAGGCGGAAAGTGCGGTGCGGTGCTGGTCGGCGGTGGCAGCGCGTTGGCGGACTTCCTGTCCTTGCGGCGCTTCACGAACATCAGCGCCGCGGCAACGGCTGCGGAACCGATCGCCGCCCCGGCCGCCACGGCCGCGCGCGAGGCGATGGAGTTGTCAGATTCATCTGCCATTTCAAACTTCCTTTCGCGGATCGATCCCGTCGGGCGATCCATACCACCTTAGCCACTCCCGCGAAGGGTTGTAACTCAGATGCGAGCGGCCTTCACCCCACCAGTTCTCGCACGTCGGTCAGTCGACCGGTCACCGCGGCGGCTGCAGCCATCGCCGGGCTCATCAGGTGGGTGCGGCTTCCAGGACCCTGGCGACCGGTGAAGTTGCGGTTGCTGGTGGAGGCGCAGCGTTCTCCTGCCGGAACCTTGTCCGGGTTCATCGCCAGGCAGGCCGAACAACCCGGCTCGCGCCATTCAAGCCCAGCGTCGACGATGATCTTGTCCAGCCCCTCGGCCTCGGCCTGTTCCTTCACGAGCCCGGAGCCGGGGACGACGATCGCCCAGCGCACGTTGTCCGCCTTGTGGCGACCCTTCAGCACGGCGGCAGCGGCGCGAATATCCTCGATGCGGCTGTTGGTGCAGCTGCCGATGAAGACGTTCTGCACTTCCACGTCGGTCAAACGTGTCCCGGGGGTCAGACCCATATAGTCCAGGCTGACCTTCACTGCGTCACGCTTGGACGCATCCGTAAAGTCCTCGGGCGAGGGGACCACGCCGCCGATCGCAGAAGTGTCCTCAGGGCTGGTGCCCCAGGTGACGGTGGGCTGGATATCCTCCGCGCGGATAACCACGGACTTGTCGAAAGACGCACCCGCGTCAGTCGCCAGGCTCTTCCACCATGCCACGGCCTTGTCCCAATCCTCGCCCTTGGGCGCGTAGGGACGGCCTTTGAGATAGGCGAACGTCTTCTCGTCCGGCGCGATCAGGCCGGATCGCGCGCCACCCTCGATCGCCATGTTGCAAACCGTCAGGCGGCCTTCGATGCTCATTTCCTCGAACACGTTGCCGCGATATTCGATGACATGGCCAGTGCCGCCGCCCATGCCGGTGACGCCGATGATGTGCAGCACCACGTCCTTGGGCGTGACGCCGGGGCCAAGCTGGCCATCGATGCGCACTTCCATCGTCTTGCTCTGCTTGAGCAGCAGCGTCTGCGTGGCGAGGACATGCTCGACCTCGGTGGTGCCGATGCCGAACGCCAGCGCGCCTACGCCGCCGTGGCAGGCGGTATGGCTATCGCCGCACACGATCGTCGCGCCGGGCAGTGAAAAGCCCTGTTCTGGCCCGACTACGTGGACGATGCCCTGCTCGCGGTCGGTCGCATCGATATAGCGGATGCCGAATTCGGGTGCATTGCGACGCAGCGTGGCGAGCTGGTTGGCGCTTTCCAGGTCCGCGATCGGCAGTTGATTTCCCGCCGCATCCTTGCGTGCGGTGGTAGGGAGGTTGTGATCGGGGACGGCGAGCGTCAGGTCTGGACGGCGCACGGTGCGGCCAGCAGTGCGGAGCCCCTCGAACGCTTGCGGACTGGTGACCTCATGCACGAGGTGCCGGTCGATATAGACAAGGCTGGTGCCGTCATCGCGAGTTTCGATAACGTGGGCGTCCCAGATCTTCTGGTACAATGTGCGCGGTGCGGTTGTCATGATCAGGCGCGACTAAGCCCGCTTCGCGCAATATTCAAGATGGGTGGCGCCGATATGGGCGCGAGCCGGGCCCGGGGGTGTTGGCCCCGGACCCTGCCGGGATCAGCCGCGGCGGCGGTCGCGATCGTTGCGCTCGGCACGAAGCGCGTACTGAACGCGATCGACCCGGGCGCGCAGTGTGTTGGTTTCGGCACGTGTCAGCCCGTTACGAGCGTAGGAGGTATAAAGGCGCTGCAGTTGCGCGCTTTCGCGGCGCAGGCCCGTCGCCTCGCGGTTGGAGATCGTGCGGCGCGCGACGGCGCGATCGATGTTGCGATTTAGCTGCCAGATATCATTGCGGATGTTGGCATCGCGCACGGGGGTCGGCCGACCGGCGTTGTGGTGACCATAGGCCATCGGCTGTGCCGACGCCGCCGAGCCGAAGCCGGTAGCAGCGATCAGGGCGGTGGCGGCGATCAGGATAGGCTTGCGCATCGGTAGTCTCCTCAGGTGCGGACCCGTTTCGGCGGGTCCGATGTGTTCAGAATTACACCTTCTTAACTGAACGAAAGCGCAAAGGTTCGTCGCAGATCTTTGAAGAAGTGTACGAAATTGTCGTAGGCCGGTCGGCACTCCGGGACGGCTGACAAAGCGGGGGGATCGGCGTAGGGGAATGGCTATGTCCGCTATCGGCCCCGTCCTGATCGTTCTTGCCACTATTGCCGGGATGGAGTTCCTCGCCTGGTTCAGCCACAAGTATATCATGCATGGCTTTGGCTGGGGCTGGCATCGCGATCATCACGAGCCGCATGACAAGCTGCTGGAGAAGAACGACCTTTACGCCATCGTCGGTGCCGGGATGAGCATCACGGCGTTCGCAGTCGGCTCGCCGCTGGTGATGGGTACGGCGGCATGGTGGCCGGGTACGTGGATTGGCTTGGGCATCCTGGCTTACGGGGTGATCTATACACTGGTGCACGATGGCCTGGTGCATCAGCGCTATTTCCGCTGGGTGCCCAAGCGCGGCTATGCCAAGCGGCTGGTTCAGGCGCACAAGCTGCATCACGCCACGATCGGCAAGGAAGGCGGCGTCAGCTTTGGCTTCGTGGTGGCCCGTGATCCTACCGCTTTGAAGCGCGAGTTGAAGCGGCAACGCCAAGCCGGTGTGGCAGTGCTGCGCGACGCGGTGGAAGACTGACGGCCGCTTTCAAATATCGCCACGCATACATCAATTGGATGATGGCGAATCCAGCATGCTTTCGTAATTCGCCCTCGCGACCCGAGGGCGGCTTAGCCGACCTTCTCCTAGGGCTCGGAGCCAAGGTTCCGGGCCCTCTTTTCGCCATGGCGGAGGGAAGCTGCCCAACCCGTTCTGGACACTGGCCCGCGCATTGCTAAGGCGCGGTAAGGGGAATGGGCGGGAATCAGATACTTGGCGATGCAGGACGAGGCATTGTTGCGCATCGTGGACCGGGTCTACGATTCGATCCTGTCGCCAGAGGACCATGGGCTTGTCCTTGATGAGGTGATGCGGGTGACCAACTCGCACTTCATGGTGCTGAGTGCGCACCGTCCGAACTCCCCGATCCAGCCCTTGTTCGCGGGTGATATGACAAGCCGCCGGTTGGATGGCCTTGCCGAGTATGCGGCCGGCGCGTTCGCCACCGATCCCACCGCACATTTCGCCAACAAATGCCCCCAAGGCGGTCTCTTCGCCACCGATCATCAGATCGACCGCGATCAACACGCCGCTCATCCCCACGTTAAATGGAACCGGCATTATCTGGGAAATTCGCATTGGACGGCCCGGTTCGATGTGAGGGACGGAATGATGTTCGGGGTCTCGGTGCATTCCCGGTCTCCCGATGAGCCTCATGCCGAAGACGATCGCGCCAGGTTCGAGATGCTTTTCGGGCATATGGCGCGTGCCTGGCGGGTGGCTGGCCGTAAGGCGGACCTGGGTAGTCATCGCGGCGCGGTGATGCTGCTGAACGGTGCGGGCTGGGTGAAGGGCATGTCGCCCGCAGGCCAGGCAATGGTGGAATCGGGGCAGGGCTTTCGCGTCTTGCAGGGCGAATTGCTTCCGCAAGATAGCCGCTGCCGGACGCCATGGCGTGAGGCGGTCTGGCGTGTCTCCTTGCCGACCGGTCCGGACGAGGAAGCCATGCTGATTCCGCATGGCGATGATCGCCGGCCCCTCGCCGTCACCATCAGCGCCGTCTCGCAAACTCACGCGTTCGGTGCCCGGGCAAGGGATATCCTGGTCCGCGTGGTGGATCGCGATGCCGCCGCCGCCGATATGTCACGGCAACTGGGTAACCTTTGGAACCTGACTCCGGCGGAAGCCCGGCTGGCTCAGACACTGCTGGATGAGGACTTTGCCTTGCGGCGCACGGCGGAGCGGCTGGGCATCGCCTATTCCACCGTGCGCACGCAATTGGCCAGCATCTTCGCCAAGACCGAAACGACCAGCCAGCCCGAACTGACCCGGCTGTTGGCGCGTCTTTCGGGCTGATTGACGATCCGCTGGGGGCTATGCCCGATGGTGCCGGCAACAGGGTGATGGCCTGGACGTTCAAGGCCGAGATGCGCAGAGTGGCAACCGGGTGGACCATGGCAAAGCAATATAGTGGCGATCAGCGGACAATGCCCCGGAACGCGCGTATCCTGGGCTTCCTGGGGCTGGCCCCGCAGGCGGCGGCGCTGCTGGTCCTGCTGATGGGCTGGATCGCCTGGCGCTTTGCCGCTTTGTCTCTCGCCTACGCTTATGCTGCGTTGATCTTCAGCTTCCTGGGCGGACTGTGGTGGGGCCTGGCGGCGGCGCGGCCCGACCGTGCGCCCTGTTGGGTCTGGTATGCGGCCATCGCGCCCTCGCTGATCGCCCTGGTGACGGCGATTCCCTGGGCGACCGGGCTGGAATGGCCGGGCCCCTCCTTGATCGTGCTGGGTGCCGCCATCGTCCTTAGCCTGGCGGTCGATCGCAAGCTGGTGGCGGCGCAACTGGCCCCGGCGTGGTGGATGCGTCTGCGCACACCGCTGTCTCTTGGACTGGGCTTTCTGACCATCGCCAGCGGACTTGCCGCCTAGGCTCGATCGCCAAGCCCCTCCGCGCAAGTGCGCAACAAGTTCGACACCGCCGCGATCCGCGCCAGTTTCCTCAGGTTGCTGTGCGTAACCAGCCAGAAGCTGCGCGTGATGACCACATCACCAGGCAGCACGACAACCAGGTCATCCGCGTCCGCCACCATGAAGTCGGGCAGGATACCCAATCCCCCACCGTCGATGACGAGCCGGCGTTGAATGCCGATACTACTGGACCGCAGCGACGCTTCCAGGCCGGCGTGAACCTCGTCCAGATAATCCAGTTCGGGCGAGAACAGGAAGTCGGGCACATAGCCGACCAGCGCATGGTCTTTCAGCGCCGCCCGATCCTGCGGCTCCCCGCGCGTGGCGAGATAGCTGCGGGATGCGTAGAGCCGCAGGCGATAGTCACCCAGCTTCTGCACGTGCAAGTCGCCGCGTTGAGGGCGGGCCAGCATCACCGCCATATCCGCCTCGCGTTTGGAAGGGTTCAGGAAGCCTGAGGCAGTGATCACGTCCAGCCGGATGCCGGGATGCGCCGCATGAAAGGCGGGGAGGGCCGGGGCCAGTATGTAGGTACCAAACCCTTCCGCCACCGAGAGCCGGACATGCCCGTGCAGGCTGTGCCGCTCTCCCTTCACATCGGCCAGCGCCTCCAGCGTGGCGCCCTCTACGCTCTCGGCATGGGCCAGCAACGCCGACCCGCGCAGTGTCAGGATGCGATCCGCGCCGACTTGCTCGAACAACTGGCTGTCCAGCGCCGCTTCCAGACGCTGCAGGCGGCGGGCGATCGTGGTGGCGTCTATGCCCAGCGCGCGGGCGGCAGGGCCGATCCGCCGATTTCGCGCCACCGCCAGGAACACGCGCAGATCGTCCCAGTCGAACATCGTGCCTTGAACTCGTCGCTCTGCAAAATTGCAGAGCAGTCCTGCAGCGATGCGATATTGATTGCAAGATCGCACAGGCCCATGGTGATCGGCACCATAAGATGAGAGGCCTGAATGCGCGAGATCACTCATAAGCTGGCGTTTGAAAACGCCCAGGCAACGACACGATTTAGCGACGTGTTCGATCCCAACAACGGCACCGTGCAGGCGCGCGTGACACTGGGCGACAAGGCCTTGCTGGACGCGGCGGTTCAGGCCGCGAAGCAGGCGCAGCCCGCCTGGGCGGCCGTCAACCCGCAGCGCCGGGCGCGCGTGATGTTCAATTTCAAGGCGCTGGTCGAACAGCACATGGACGAACTGGCGCACATGCTCAGTTCCGAGCATGGCAAGGTCATCGCCGACGCCAAGGGCGACATCCAGCGCGGGCTTGAGGTCATCGAATTCTGCTGCGGCATCCCGCACGTGCTGAAGGGTGAGTTCACCCAGGGCGCAGGGCCGGGGATCGACGTCTATTCGTTCCGCCAGCCGCTCGGCATCGGCGTGGGCATCACACCCTTCAACTTCCCGGCGATGATCCCGCTGTGGATGTCCGGCGTGGCGATCGCCACCGGCAACGCTTTCATCCTGAAGCCGTCCGAGCGCGACCCCTCGGTCCCTGTCCGCCTGGCGGAATTGTTCCAGGAAGCGGGGCTTCCGGAAGGCATCCTGCAAGTGGTGCAGGGCGACAAGGAGATGGTGGACGCGATCCTCGATCACCCCGATATTGCGGCGGTCAGCTTCGTCGGTTCGTCCGACATCGCGCACTACGTTTACAAGCGCGGCGTCGATGCCGGCAAGCGCGTCCAGGCGATGGGTGGCGCGAAGAACCACGGCATCGTCATGCCTGACGCCGATCTTGACCAGGTGGTCAGCGACCTGGCCGGTGCGGCCTTCGGCTCTGCGGGTGAGCGGTGCATGGCGCTGCCCGTCGTGGTGCCGGTGGGTGAAAAGACCGCCATCGCCCTGCGCGAGAAGCTGATCCCGGCGATCCATGCCTTGCGCGTCGGCGTCTCCACCGATTCGGAGGCGCACTATGGTCCGGTGGTGAACGCCGCGCACAAGGCCAAGGTGGAAAGCTACATCCAGATGGGCGTCGATGAAGGCGCGGAACTGGTGATCGACGGACGAGGCTTTATGCTGCAGGGGCATGAGCAGGGCTTCTTCATCGGGCCCAGCTTATTCGACCGCGTGACCACGAAGATGCGCACCTACCAGGAGGAAATCTTCGGCCCGGTCCTACAGATCGTGCGCGCGGAAACCTTCGAGGAAGCGCTGGAGCTGCCCAGCCAGCATCAATACGGCAATGGCGTCGCCCTGTTTACCCGCAACGGCCATGCCGCGCGTGAGTTTGCGGCGCGGGTCAATGTCGGCATGGTGGGCATCAATGTCCCGATCCCGGTGCCGGTGGCCTATCACACCTTCGGCGGGTGGAAGCGTTCTGCGTTTGGCGATACGAACCAGCACGGCATGGAAGGCGTGAAGTTCTGGACCAAGGTGAAAACCGTGACCCAGCGCTGGCCGGATGGCGGCGCCAGCGCCGACAGTGCCTTCGTCATTCCGACAATGGGTTGAAAACATGAGCCAATTCGATCTCACTTCCGATCAGCGTGAAATTCAGGACCTTGCCCGGCGTTTTACCGCCGATGCGATCACCCCGAACGCGGCGGAGTGGGACGAAAAGCACATCTTCCCCCGCGATACGATTCGGGCCGCAGGAGAACTGGGCTTCGGCAGCATCTACGTGTCCGAGGAGTGGGGCGGGATTGGCCTGGGGCGGATGGAGGCGGCCTTGATCATGGAAGCGATGGCCTATGGCTGCCCTTCCACCAGCGCCTTCATCTCGATCCACAACATGGCCAGCTGGATGATCGACACTTACGGCGGGCAGGCGGTGAAGGAAAAATACCTGCCCGGCATGGTGCCGATGGAGGTGCTGGGATCCTATTGCCTGACCGAGGCAGGCTCCGGTTCTGACGCGGCGGCGCTGAAGACGCGGGCGGTGCGTGATGGCGACCATTACGTCGTCTCGGGCTCAAAGCAGTTCATCTCCGGCGGCGGTGAGAACGATGTCTACGTCGTGATGGTGCGAACCGGCGCGGACGGTCCCAAGGGCATCAGCTGCGTCGTGATCGAAAAGGACATGCCCGGCGTCAGCTTCGGCGCGCGGGAGCGCAAGCTGGGCTGGCACTCGCAGCCCACCGCGCAAGTCAACTTCGACGAAGTGCGCGTTCCGGTGGAAAACCTGCTGGGGCAGGAAGGCCAGGGCTTCAGCATCGCCATGTCCGGGCTGGACGGTGGGCGGCTGAACATCGGGGCGTGCTCGCTGGGCGGGGCGCAGCGCTGCATCGACGAAACCGTGCGCTACACCAAGGAGCGCAAGCAGTTCGGACAGAGCATCGCGGATTTCCAGAACACGCAATTCATGCTGGCGGACATGCTGACCGAGCTGGAAGCCGCGCGGGCGCTGCTTTACGCCGCCGCCGCCAAGGTGACGGCCGGCGCGCCGGACAAGACGCGTTTTGCCGCGATGGCAAAGCGCTTGGCCACCGACACCGGCTCGTCCGTGGTCGATCGCGCGCTGCAGCTTCACGGTGGCTACGGTTACCTGATGGACTATCCGATCGAGCGGTTCTGGCGTGACCTGCGCGTGCACTCGATCCTGGAGGGTACCAATCAGGTCATGCGCATGATCGTGGCGCGAGACATGCTGCGCGACTGATCGCGTACAAAAATAAACGAGAGGCAAGGCAATGGTCGGCACAGTCGCATTCATCGGTTTGGGCAACATGGGCGGCGGCATGGCCGCCAACCTGGTGAAGAATGGCTTCGCCGTGCGCGCGTTCGACTTGTCCCAGGCGGCACTCGCCAAGGCGGGTGAGAACGGCGCGACGATCGCAGCCACTGTCGAGGATGCGGTTGCCGGAGCCGACGCGGTCGTCACCATGTTGCCGGCAGGCAAGCACGTGGAAGCGGTTTATAATGACGCGGTTTTCGGCGCTGCCAGCGCGGGCGCGTTGCTGCTGGATTGCTCCACCATCGATGTCGCCACCGCGCGCCGGGTTTCCGAAGCGGCGGGCGCCGCCGGGTTCGCAATGGTGGACGCGCCGGTTTCGGGCGGGATCGCAGCCGCCGCTGCCGGGTCGCTGACCTTCATGGTCGGTGGCAGCGACGAGGCGTTTGCCCGGGCACAGCCGATCCTTTCCGCCATGGGCAAGGCGGTGATCCACGCCGGTCCCGCGGGCACTGGGCAGGCCGCGAAGATATGCAACAACATGCTGCTGGGCGCGACGATGGTCGCCACGTGCGAGGCTTTTGCCATGGCCGGTAAGCTGGGGCTGGACCCGCAGACCTTTTACGACATCTCCAGCGTATCTTCGGGGCAGAGCTGGTCGATGACGAGCTATTGCCCGCTGCCCGGCGTCGGTCCGCAATCTCCGGCCGACAACGATTACCAGGGCGGTTTCGCGGTAGCGTTGATGCTCAAGGACCTGAAGCTGGCCAGTGAAGCTGCCGCGCAAGTGGGAGCCAGCGTGCCCATGGGCAACGCGGCAGAGGCGCTTTACCAGATGCTGGCCAATCGCGGCGAAGGGCAGCGCGATTTCTCGGCGATGATCCGCTTCCTGGACGGGCAGTAAGCCGCCGTCCTTCCGGGGTGAGACGCCCTAGAGCATAAGCTTGGCTTGCACGCTCATGCGGATGGCCGACAACGCGGATTTGGCGTCCATCTTTTTCAGCATGTTGGCGCGGTGGATTTCCACGGTGCGCGGGCTGATGTCCAGCGCCTCGGCGATTTCGCGGTTTGTCAGGCCCGAATGCAGTCGTTCCAGCACTTGCCCTTCGCGCTTGGTCAAGGTGCGGATCCGGCGCCGGGCGTCGGCAGCGCCAGCGCGCAAGTCGATCAGCGCGGTCAATTCCGTGGCCGCGCCATCCAGCAGCGCTTCGATGTCGTACCGGTCGAACGGGTCGGGCAGGTATCCCGCCAGGCCCCGCAGCATGAAGTGGCTGCATCGCACCGGCTCTAACGTCGGCCCGTATCCCAGCGCGGGGGCCCAGTAATCCCGCACCCGCATATCGTCCAGCAGGTCGGCCAGGCTAGAGTCTTCATCACGCGCGATGATCAGCGTCTGCACATTGCCCTGCGCGCGAAACTCGGCGACGCTTTCGTACGGTTCGACATGAAAGCGGATGCCGGCCAACCCTCGCCCGATCTCCGCCCGCCGCCGTACATCGGCGTTGATGAGGGATATAGTTGTATACCGTTCCATCGAAGGGACGATACGTTGATTTGCCACCTACGGGAAGACCCGTAATTATGCGCAAAACATACGCAAAATTGGCCGGAAACAAGTGTTTTGTAGCAGGGTTCTAAGGGCATGAAGGCTTTGTCCGAACGTCAGGTCGCTCGCTCGCTCGTCCGGGTGGGAAAGTTCGTGAAGGTTCGCGCGACGGTTGAGTTGACGCCGATCGGCCTGCTCAGCATCGGGGCGATGGTGAGCGGCATTCTGCTTTCGACCAGTGTCCTTGTCGCCACGGCCATCCGCGAATCCCGCCGCGGCGATTGAACCCGGCAGGCGCCTGTCGATATCCCGATACGCTGCGTGGACAGGCGCGACCACGCATCGCTATCGGCAGCGGCATGAGCATTGTCGCCACCATCATGAACACCGTCACCGGTCGCCCTCTCCAGAAGATGACGTTCGGGCGGATGCCCAAGCCCTGGATCAGCTTCAACCTTGAGACGGGCGAGCTTGTCACCGCAGAACGCATCGACGTGGGCAAGCCTGCCCCCGGCAAATTCGTCGCCCCGGTCGATATCTGGGTGACGGTGAAGCCCAAGGACTGATTGCCCGGCAGGCGTCAACCCGGCGAGGATAGCTTCATCAGCACCAATCCGGACAAGATGAGCGCTGCGGCGAGCAACCGCGCCAGGCTCGCTTGCTCGCCCAGGGCGATGACGCCCAGAGCGAACGCGCCGACAGCGCCTATTCCCGTCCAGATCGTATAGGCCGTGCCCAGCGGCAAGCTGCGCATCGCCAGCGCCAGCAGGGTGAAACTGGCGATCATCGCGCCTATGGTGATGGCGGAGGGGACGGGCCGCGAAAAACCGTCGGACAGCTTCATCGCGTAAGCCCAGACGACTTCCAGCAAACCCGCGACAATCAGATAGAACCAGGCCACAACAGCCTCCCTTGGCAGTTGCCGGGCCGTCCCGGGTTTTTGCCCCGTCACGCAGCAGCGCGGTCAGCGGGTGAGGGCCGTCTCCTCCGGAAATTCTTATAGTCAGCCCGTGCGATACGGATCAAGGCGCATGTGGCGGATCAGACGCCTCGATTACGCAGAAGCGCAACGCCCGAACGCGTTTCGCAAGTCATCCAGGTGGTGGGATGTGTTTGGCTCCCCGAGTAGGATTCGAACCTACGGCCATTCGATTAACAGTCGAATGCTCTACCGCTGAGCTATCGGGGAGCAGCCCGTCAGTGTCTCCACCGTCGGGCAGGGGTGCGCGTATACCAGCATGGATTCGTTTGGCAAGCGGGATTGGCGCGTTTTCGCATGGTCGGTGACATTGCCGGTATAAGAGGTTTCAAACCTCGAATTGCTCGGCGAAGATGCGTTCTTCCAGGCTGGCGCCGGGGTCGAACAGCAGGGTCAGTTCCTTGACCTGGCTGGCGACGATCCGCACGCTGCGCACTTCGCGTACTTCTTTTTGGTCAGCCACGGCGGCGACGGGGCGTTTCTCCGGCTCGCGAATGCGGAATTCCACTTCGGCGCTTTCGGGCAAGATCGCCCCTTTCCACCGACGCGGGCGAAAGGGGCTGAGCGGGGTCAGCGCCAGCATGCGAGAGCCCAGCGGCAGGATCGGCCCACCAGCGGAAAGGTTGTACGCGGTAGAGCCGGCAGGCGTCGCCACCATGATGCCGTCCCCCGCCAGTTCCTCCATGCGCACCTTGCCGTTCACGCGCACTTCCAGCTTCGCCGTCTGCCGGGTTTCGCGCAGCAGAGAGACTTCGTTGATGGCGTAGTAGCAGAATTCCTGCCCGTGCTTGTCCACCGCATGCATCTCGATCGGGCGGACGGATACGGAATGCGCTTCGGCCACGCGCTGGGCGATCGAGCGACCGTCATCCTGCTGGCTATTCATAAGAAAGCCCACGGTGCCCAGGTTCATGCCGTAGCAGGGCAGCACATGGTCCCAATCGAGCATCTCATGAAGGACATGGAGCAGGAAGCCGTCTCCGCCCACCACGACCAGCACGTCGGCCTCTGCCGGGGCAACCCAATCGTGAGAGCTGCGCAGGGCTTCCACCCCGGCCTGCGCCTGGGGCGTATCGGAGACGATCAGGGCCAGCTTGGTTTGCACGCGTCGCTATATCCTCACCGCCGACGCGTGTTGTCCCGCCAGGCGACAGATTGGCTGTCCAATTTGCGCGTGTTTGGCAAGGGCTTTCGCGCTATGGCAATCAGGATGCGCGGTTATCGACAGGCAGATATGGCGGCTCCAGCGCCCCCGTCCTCCAACGGGGAGCCGGGCTTGAGCAACGCCGGAGAACCTGCGACGCGCGATCGTGCCACCGGGCTAGACAGCGCGCAAAGCCGCATTACCGAGTGGATGGCGACCGAAGGGATCGAGGAAGGCAGCACGCACCTTCACGCGATGCTGGTGGGCCTGCGCCGGTTCGACGCGGTGAACCTGGCCTATGGCGAGGCGGCCGGGGACGAAGCGCTGGAAGAAGTCGCCACCCGGATGAACAATTTCGCCGCCGGCGAACTGGAAGGCCGCTGGCTCGTCGCCCGTGCCGGAGGCGGCTCGTTCCTGCTGCTGGCGGCCGAGCCCTGCAGCCGTGAGCGTTGGCAACTTGTAGCCGATGAACTGGCGGAGGTCGTCTCGCGTCCTATCGCGCTGCCTTCGGGTGTGCTGCGCCTGTCACCTCGAGTGGCGCTGATCCGGATGCTGACCAGCGAAACGATCGAGCTGATGCTGGACCGGTTGGGCCAGTCGCTCAGCCAGGCCACCTTGAAGCAAGGGGCGCGATTCGTGTGGGCCAACGGCGAGGCGACACCGCCGGGCCGTTCGTCGGCGCAATTGGAGGCCGATCTTCTCGCCGCGATCGAGCGGGACGAGATCGAGGTGCTCTATCAGCCGCAATTCAGCCTGACGGACGATCGACTGGTCGGCGCGGAGGCGCTGGCGCGGTGGAATCATCCGGAGCTGGGGCGCATCGGCGCGAGCGCGCTGTTCGCCATTGCCGAACGCACCGATCACATCACGCCGCTATCCCAGCATATCGCACGCAAGGCGCTGAACCAGGCGGGCCACTGGCCGGCCAACTTGCGCCTTTCGCTGAATGTGACGGCAGCGGACCTGGCTTTCGGCAGCTATGCGGGCCAGCTGCTGGACACCTTGCGGGCGACGGCGTTTCCGCCCAACCGGCTGACCCTGGAAGTGACGGAGCAGGCGCTCATCACCGACATCGGCCTGGCCGCGCAGATCATGGCGGAATTCGTGGCCAACGGTATCCGCATGGCGCTCGATGATTTCGGCGCGGGGTTCTGCAACTTCCGGTACCTGAAGCTGCTGCCGTTGCATTATCTCAAGCTCGACCGTTCCATGGTGGACGGTATCGGGCGCGATCGGCGCGACAGGGCGGTGCTGCGCGCGATCGTCGCCATGGCCAAGGCGCTGGACCTCGAAGTGATCGCCGAAGGGATCGAGAGCGAGGCGCAGCGCGCCCGCGTGGCGGCGGAAGGCTGCGCTTACTACCAAGGCTTCATCCGCGCCCAGCCGATGAGCGCGGAGATGTTTGCCAAGCTGGTGGCCGTCTCGGCCTGACGCGTCAGCGGCGGCGGTAGACAAGAACGTCACCGAATTGGCGGCCCAGCCGATAGTTCGCCGCAAGCCACGCGTCCGCCGGCCGGCCATCCGCGCGCATCCAGCCGAGACCCTTGCCGCCCGCATCGGTGATCACGAATTGCGGACGTAGCGCCATCAATCGTCCGACCTCGTCCGGCCCTACGTAGCGATGGCGCGCCAGGGTATCGATGATCGCGCGGCGCGCCAGATTGTCCGGATGGACCCCGGCGCGCGAGAGCTGCGGCGCATCGAGATACCAGTGGATCAGGTGCTTGTGCCAGGCCCAGATCGTCGGGTTCGCGCCGCCGGTCTGGCGGATGTAGCCGGCGGCTTGAGCTATCGGGCGCGGCGGGGAATGGGCCTCGGGTAGCGCAGCGGCGATCGATACCGCCGCGGGCAGGGCGACAAGCGCCAGCACGGCCCATCGCAAGGCAGCGGTCCATCTGGTCAGCGCGCTGACGCCGAGGGCTACGAAGATGCCGAGGAACGGCATCAATTGCAGCCAGTAATGCGGGTAAGCCGCGCCGCCGATCAGCAGCGAGCCGGTCGTCGCGGCGGCCAGGGTCAGGAACATCACGTCCGCCCATCGCCCCTCCCGACGCAGCAGGGCCGATAGCGTACCCCCGAGGCCGACCAGCGCCAGCAGCAAGGGAGGGCCGTACAGCAGCGGTGCGCGCTGGGCGGTGTAGTAGGACTGCATCGCATGTTCGCGCGCGACTTCGCCCATGCCCAGCTGGCCCGAGTAAGCCAGCGGAACGTCGATCATCGCCAGCTTCAATGTCGCCAGCTCCCCGGCGGCGGCGTAGATCAAGGCCAGCAGCAGCGGCGGGATCGCGCCCGCCACGCCATAGGCCAGCCAGGAGCGGCGCGCGACATGGGTCGGGGCCAGCATGGCGGCGGCGAGAAGGGCAAGACCCACCACGAGAGCGACAAGCGCCAGGTTGGTGCGCGTCAGCACTGCCAGCGCGATCAGCAGACCGGCGATAGCGGCATCGCGCATCGAAACCGGAGAGCGGGAAAGACACCACGCCGCCCCGCTCAGGAACACGATCGCCGGCAATTCCGAACTGGTCGAGAGGCCGAACGGTGCGGAGGCCAGCACGGCGCAGATCACGGCCCCGGCCAAGGCTGGCCATCTTCCGGCAGGGCGGCGGCAGGTGACGTACACAAGGCTGGCGGCGGCGATGACGCAGGCCGTGCCGAGCAGTCGGATCGCCAGCAAGCTCTTACCGAACAGCGCGATCACGCCGCCGAACAGGAAGAAGATCAGCGGTGGCTTCAGGTCGAACTGGTGAGCGAACGGCAAGTGCCCGTGCGCCACGTCCGCCCCCATCAGGATGAAGCTCCACTCGTCCCAGTCAATCTGTTCCGGAAACAGGCTGCCGAGGCGGAACAGCAGCGTCGTCACGGCGATGATCGCAATGGCGGCGGGGGTGGAAAGCGCGAAGGACCGGCGGGCGGGAGCGATGCTGTCTCTGGTGCGGGGGGCAAGCGTGGCCATGCGCGCAGGGTTTAAGGAGGAATGCTTGCGATTGGGTAAGCTTAGGCGGGGCGACGTTTGCTGCCCGCTACGAGGCGTGGGAATGGGGCGCGCGGGCCCCTACGCCGCCTTGCGCGCGATCTGGCTCAGGCCCTTGGTCAGTTGGTACAGCCCGTTCAGCCGCGCCTTGGGATCGCCCCAGACGCGCGTGATCACCAGCTTGTTGTCCGGGCGCAGCTTGATCGTGCCTTCCAGCCGCTCGGCATAGGCAATCAGGCCGGCGGGGTTGGGGAAGGCATCGTTGTGGAAGCTGACCAGCGAGCCACGCGCGCCGACGTCGATCTTGGCGATATGCGCGTCGATCGCCTGGCGCTTGATCTCGATCAGGCGGACGAGATTGGCGGTGGGATCGGGCAGCGGGCCGAAACGGTCGATCATTTCCGCCGACATCGACTCGATCTCGGCCGTGCTGTCGGCATCGTTGAGGCGTCGGTAAAGCGCCATGCGCACGGCGAGATCCGGCACGTAATCTTCCGGGATCAGGATCGGCGCATCGACCGTGATTTGCGGTGAAAGTCCGGCGTTGCTCTTCTCCAGCGCCGCACCACCCGCGCGCGCCATTAGGATCGCGTCCTCCAGCATCGACTGGTAGAGCTCGAAGCCGACTTCGCGGATATGGCCAGATTGTTCGTCGCCCAGCAGGTTACCCGCGCCGCGAATGTCGAGATCGTGGCTGGCCAGCTGGAATCCTGCACCCAGGCTGTCCAGATCACCCAGCACCTTGAGCCGCTTTTCCGCGACCTCGGACAAGGCGCGATTGGCCGGCGTCGTCAGGTAGGCATAGGCCCGCAGCTTCGATCGGCCCACACGGCCGCGCAACTGATAGAGCTGGGCCAGGCCGAAGCGGTCGGCGCGGTGAATGATGATCGTGTTGGCGCGCGGAATATCCAGCCCGCTCTCGACGATGGTGGTGGAGAGCAGCACCTCGTACTTGCCCTCATAGAACGCACTCATGCGTTCCTCGACCTCGGTGGGGCTCATCTGCCCGTGGGCGGCGATCGGCTTGATTTCGGGTACATGCTTGGCGAGCCATTCCTCGACCTCGGCCATGTCCGAAATGCGCGGCACGACGATGAAGCTCTGCCCGCCGCGATGATGTTCGCGCAGCAGCGCCTCGCGCATCACCATGTCGTCCCATTCCATCACGTAGGTCCGCACCGCAAGGCGGTCGACCGGCGGGGTCTGGATGGTGGAAAGTTCGCGCAGGCCGCTCATCGCCATTTGCAGCGTGCGCGGGATCGGCGTGGCGGTAAGCGTCAGCATGTGCACATCGCTGCGCAACTGCTTCAGCTTTTCCTTGTGGGTGACGCCAAAGCGCTGCTCCTCATCGACGATGACGAGACCCAGGTTCTTGAACGTGACCGACTTCGACAGCAGCGCATGGGTGCCCACCACGACATCGACGGTGCCGTTCGCCAGCCCTTCACGCGTAAGGCGCGCCTCCTTGTCGGTGACGAGGCGGGAGAGGCGGCCGACGTTGAGCGGGAAGCCGCCGAAGCGATCCGAAAAGCCGGTATAGTGCTGGCGCGCCAGCAGCGTCGTTGGCGCGACAACCGCCACCTGATGCCCGGCCATCGCCGCCACGAATGCGGCACGCAAGGCGACTTCGGTCTTGCCGAAGCCAACGTCGCCGCAGACCAGGCGGTCCATCGGTTTGCCTTCGGAAAGGTCGCCCAGCACGTCCTCGATCGCGCGTTCCTGATCGTCGGTCTCCTGCCAGGGGAAGCGATCGACGAACTGGTTGAAGGAAGAGCTTTCCACTTCGAACACAGGAGCATGGCGCAGCGCACGCTCGGCGGCGGTCTTCATCAATTCGCCCGCGATTTCGCGAATGCGTTCCTTGAGGCGGGCCTTGCGCCGTTGCCAGCCTTCGCCGCCCAGCTTGTCCAGCGCGACGCCGTCGCTTTCCGAACCGTAGCGCGAAAGCACGTCCAGATTCTCGACCGGGATGTAGAGCTTGTCGCCGCCTGCGTAGGTGAGCATCACGCAGTCGTGCGGGCTCTTGCCCACCGGGATCGACTGCAGCCCCTCGTAGCGGCCGATCCCATGATCCATGTGGACCACGAAGTCGCCGGGCGTCAGCGCCGCCAGTTCGGCGAGGAAGGCGTCGGAATCCTTTTTCTTCTTCTTGCGGCGGACCAGCCGGTCACCCAGGATATCCTGCTCGGTGATGATCTCCAGTTCGTCGTTCGCGAAGCCGGTTTCCAGCGGCAACACCAGCGCGGCGGGGCGGCTTTTGCTCGCCTTGCCCAGCGCATCCTGCCAGTTGCCCGCCATCGCCGGTTCCGGCGCCATGGCTTCGCCCAAGATCGAGGCTATCCGCGCGCGGCTGCCGGCGGAATAGGCGGCCAACAGCGCCTTCTTGCCCGACTTGGCGATAGCGTGGAGGTGTTTGGCGGCGGCTTCGTAGGCGTTGTCACCCCGCGCGCGTTCGGGGGCGAAATCGCGGGCGTTGCTGAAACCGAAATCCAGCACCTTGGTGCTTTCGGGCTGCGCGAAGGGATCGGCGCGGTGGACCGGCCATTTCGCGGCGCAATCCTCGTACTCGGCGGAAGTAAGGTAAAGCGTGTCCGGCGCCAGCGGGCGATAGCTGCCCGCCTTCTGGCCCGAGGTATCGAGGCGGGACTTGTGATAGTCCTCGATGTCCTTCAGCCGTTCTTCGCCCGCGCTTTGGGCAGCGCTGTCGAACACCACCACATCGTCTTTCGAGAGGTGATCGAACAGCGTTACCAGCTTGTCTTCGAACAGCGGCAGCCAGTGTTCCATGCCGGCAAGGCGGCGGCCTTCGCTGACCGCCATGTAGAGCGGATCAGCCGTGGCGTTCGCGCCGAACTTTTCGCGATAGCGGGCACGGAAACGCTTCACCGTGTCCTCATCCATCAGCGCTTCGCTGGCGGGGAGCAGCAGGTGGCCGTCGATCGGACCCGTCGATCGCTGGGTGGACGTGTCGAACAGGCGGAGCGTTTCCAGCTCATCGCCGAAGAAGTCGAGCCTCAGGCCCGCATCAAGCCCCGAGGGCACGATATCGAAGATTGAGCCGCGCACCGCGAACTCGCCCGCGTCGATCGCGGTGTCGGTGCGCTGATAGCCCTGGCGGCGCAGCAGGCCGATCAGGCTTTCATGCCCGATCTCCAGCCCCGGCATCAGCAGCCGCACGGATTCGCGGATGCGGAACGGCGTCAGCACCCGTTGCAGCAGGGCATTGACGGTGGTGACGAGGAGCTGCGGCCCCTCGCGCTTTGCTTGCAAGCGATGCAGCGCCGACAACCGACGCGCGCTGACCGACAGGGCGGGGCTGGCGCGGTCGTAAGGCAGGCAGTCCCACGCGGGGAACTCGATCACGTCCAACTCGGGCGCGAAGAACGAGGCGGCTTCGGCCACCGCGCGCATCTCCGCCTCGGCCGTCGCGACGAAGACGGCGCGGCCACCCTTGCCCTTGGATGCCGCCGCCCGCGCGAGGTCCGCCATGACCAACGGCTGCGCCCCGCGCACCACGGAGGACAGGGTCAGCGGCGCGGACGCGGTGAGGATGCGTTGGATATCAGGCATGAGTGCTGGGAAATCGGCGAGGGCGGGGCATGCGCCGACCCGATAAGCGGGAGGGCTGCGTTCGGCAAGTGTTCTGGTTGGCAAGCTGGCTCGGCTAAGTCAGCCCGATGAGCTCACCTGGGAATATCAACGTAGTCCAGTTGCTGCATCCGCTCCATCAAGGGGCCGGCGTAGCGTTCCGGCACCGGCTCGGTCTTGAGCGCCCAGGCCATGACGTGGACGTCGTCCTCTTCCAGCAGATCCTCGAACCACAGCACGTCTTTCTCCGACCAATCGTGGTGGAAGCGATCGAAGAAGCAGCCGATCATGTAGTCCGCCTCCCGCGTGCCACGGTGCCAGGCGCGGAAGCGGATGCGGGCGAGGCGGGGCGGAAGCTCAGGGCCGGGGTTCGGTGAAGACATGGGGTGCGAGGTAAGCCAACCTGCGGGGAGGGACAAGGGGACGAGGAGGCAGCACATGCGCGTCGCGCCGAGAGAACCCCGGAGCGACGCACGCGGTTCAGTCTTCCAGCGCCTTCATGATGTCGGCCGCCGGGCGCCCGGTCAGCGTCTTGGACAGTTCCTTTTTCAGGACGGCTTCCAGTTGCTTGTGATAGCGCTTGCGCATCTCTCCCAACGATTTGGGATCTGCGATGATGACAAGGCTTTCGATCTTGTTGGTCAGCACCTGGTGGTTCAACCAATCCGCCACGGCGATGGCGTGCGCGCTTTCATCCACCGAATCGTTGCTGCCGTCTCCGGTCCGGGCCGAATGCCTTGCGCCGCCATCGTTGATCCGTGCGCCGGCGCTGAAGTTGGTCAGTTCCAGTTCCGGCGTCTCGACCGCGCCCAGCTTGGGTTCTGCTTCGGTGCCGGTGTTGCGGTAAAGCTCGAACTTGGTTCCGTCGACAACGGCGATGGCGGTTCCCTTGGGCAGCGACATGGCTTCTCCTCTTCTATGACAAACGTGCAGCCGCAACGATCCTCCACACCGGGCTGTTCCGAGGCGACTGGCGAAACGGTCCGTTAGCGGGCTAGAAGGCGCGCCATGCGGCCCGAGGCACTCAATCCCCTGTTCGTCGATGCGCAGGCGCTGGAAGGCGTCGGCCCCAAGCTGATGCGCCCGCTGGAGAAGCTGGGCCTCACGCGCGTGCGTGACCTGATCTACCATCTGCCCGAGCGCTTCGTGGAGCGGCATGCCGTTGCCGATCTGGATAAGGCCACGGTGGGGGAGAACATCATCGTCGCGCTGACGGTGCGAGAGCATCGATCGTCCACGGGACGGGGGCCATTCCGCGTGCTGGCGGAAGATGCGCGCGGCAACGTTTGCGCGATCAGCTATTTCGGCCGCGCCTCCTATGCCGCCAAGAAAGCGCTGCCGGTGGGGGAGAAACGGTGGATCGCCGGGCGGCTCGACCAGTATGGCCAGATGCTGCAGATGGTCCACCCAGACCATATCGCCGAAGCAGCCTCTGCCTTGGCAGGGCAAGTGCGCGAGCCGGTCTATGGTCTGTCGGAAGGGATGACGCTGGGCCGGATAACGGGGCTGGTCGGCCAGGCGCTGAAGCCGGTGCCGGACTTGCCGGAGTGGTGCGAGCCGGGCCTGGTAGAGCGGATGGGCTGGCCGGCCTGGCGCGAGGCGCTGGAACTCGCGCATCGCGGCCCCAATCCCCTGGCGCGTGATCGGCTGGCCTATGACGAACTGCTGGCCAACGGTCTGGCGCTGATGCTGGTGCGCGCCAGCAACCGGACGCAGAAGGGGCTGGCGCTGGTGGGTGACGGGCGCTTGCGATCCAAGCTGAACCTGCCTTTCGCGCTGACCGGGGCACAGCAACGCTCGATCGCGGAGATCCAGGGCGATCTGGCGCAATCCGCGCCGATGCTGCGGCTGCTGCAGGGTGATGTCGGCTCGGGCAAGACGGTGGTGGCGCTCAACGCCATGCTGATCGCGGTGGAGGCCGGCGCGCAGGCGGCCATGCTTGCGCCGACCGAGATCCTCGCGCGCCAGCATCACGAAACGCTGATGCGCATGGTGCAGGGCACCGGGGTGGAGATCGCCCTGCTGACCGGGCGGGACAAAGGCCGTGCCCGCGAATCGATCTTGATGGGGCTGCTGGACGGTTCGATCGACATTCTGGTCGGCACCCATGCGATCTTTCAGGAAGCGGTGGCCTACAAGAACCTGGCGCTGGCGGTGATCGACGAGCAGCATCGCTTCGGCGTCAGCCAGCGCCTGCTGCTGGCGCGCAAGGGGCGGCGTGCCCCGCACTTCCTGGCGATGACCGCAACGCCGATCCCGCGCACGCTGACATTGGCGCAATATGGCGAGATGGACGTCTCGCGCCTCGACGAACTGCCGCCGGGACGACAGGCGATTGACACCCGCGTCATCGCGATCGACCGGATGGACGATGTGGCCGGAGCGCTTGCTCGCCATCTGGAAGGAGGCGGCCAGGCCTACTGGGTCTGCCCGATGGTGCGCGAAAGCGAGGGTGACGATCTCGCCGCCGCCGAGGCGCGCTTTGCAGCACTGAAGGTGCGATTCGGGGATGACGTCGTGCTGGTTCACGGACAGCTCCGGCCCGAACAGAAGGACGCCGCGATGGAGCGGTTTTCCTCCGGCGCGGCCAAGCTGCTGGTTGCGACCACGGTGATCGAGGTGGGCGTGGACGTTCCCAACGCCACGCTGATGGTGATCGAGCAGGCCGAGCGCTTTGGCCTCGCGCAGTTGCACCAGCTGCGCGGGCGCGTGGGGCGCGGATCGGAAAAGTCAGTCTGCCTGCTGCTGCGCAGTGCCGAGCTTTCGGAGACCGGTCGCAAGCGGCTGGCCTTGATGCGCGAGACGCAGGACGGCTTTCGTCTGGCGGAGGAAGACCTGGAACTGCGCGGCGGCGGCGAACTGCTCGGCACGCGCCAGTCAGGCGACACGCCGTTTCGCGTGGCGACCCTGGAGCAGATCCAGAAACTGCTGCCGATCGCGCATGACGACGCGCGGCTGCTGATCGAGCGCGACGGCGGCCTGTCCGGTCCCCGAGGAGAAGCGGCCCGGCTGCTGCTCTATCTGTTCGAACGCGATTGGGGTGTGCAACTGCTGCGGGGTGGTTGAGCGGCCTTGATTAGGAACTAGATCAAGGCGGGAGAAGCCAACCTCAGGCCGCCAGCTTCACCACGTCGCGTCCGCTGCGTTTCGCTTCGTAAAGCGCCTTGTCCGCTCGTTCGATCAAGCTGGCCGCGTCATCGTCCGCCGTCAGGCTGGCGATGCCGGTGCTGATCGTGACCAGCAGCACCGATGTGTCGTCCAGCGCAAACGGATTGCCTCGCAGCCGCGCGCGCATGCGTTCGCAAACCATGTAGGCGTTTTCTTCCGAGGACTTGGGCAGGACGATCCCGAACTCTTCGCCGCCCATGCGTCCGATCCGATCATTGATGCGCACCGTGGCCTGCGCATTGGACACGACGTGCCGGATGGCCTCGTCTCCCACGCCATGGCCGTGCGTGTCATTGACGCGCTTGAAGTTGTCGATGTCGAACATGGCGAACGACAGGGGCGTGCCCAGCCGCCGAGCCTCCGCCATTCGGGTTTCCAGATAGCTGAGCAGTTCGCGCCGGTTGGAAACGCCGGTCAACTCGTCGGTTTCGGCACGCTTGCGCAGCTCGGCCTGATAGGCCTTCTCGCGCTGGAACGAGCGGCGCAAGGCGATCGCGGCGACCACGGCCAGGGCCAGCAGGCACAGACCGGCTAATGAGGTGAGATAGACGAACCGCAGCAGCGTCTTCATCACGCGCGCCGCATTGTCCTGCAAATCGTCCAGCCGCGCGCGCTCCTCGGCGATCACTACGTCTGACGTGCGATCGATCGCGGCGATCACATCGCCCACCGCGCTACGCTGCACTGTCAGCCGCGCGCGGTCGATCTGACCGGCTCGGGTGAGGCGGACCACCTCGTCCACGTGGAGCAGGAATTCACCGGCGCTGTGCCGCAGATCGTACATCGCGTCATGGCCGTTCGATTCGGGCACGTAGCGATCGAGTTCGTCGAGACTGCGGGCCAGTTCGCGGCGACCGGCAAAGTATGGCTGCAGTTCGGCGGGGCGGCCGGTCAGCAGGAAGCCGCGTTCACCCCGCAAGGTTTCCAGTGTCGCCACCTTGACGGTTGCCGTGGTGCGCAGCACGCGCATTGTTTGGGTGTAGGCGGCGTCGAGCCTTTTCTGCTCCTTGCTCGATTGCCATGCGACGATGGAGGAACCGATCAGCAACAGGCCCATCACCGCCACGGCGGCAACGAAAAAGCGCGCCTTGCCATTCAACTCATCCACCCGCCGGACGAGCATCTCCGGAACATTCATGCCGATCCACCCCTACTACGGGCACAGAACTAGCCGGAAATGCTTAGAGTGTGATTAAGAACGGGTAATGATGTTGGCGGGCCCAAGGGCCACCGTCGCGAAGCCCAGTAAACGCGACCACCAGCAAAAAAATGAAATGGTCGGGGAGAGAGGATTCGAACCTCCGGCCCCTGCCTCCCGAAGACAGTGCTCTACCAGGCTGAGCTACTCCCCGACCGATCGTGCCGACTTTCGTCGGCTCGAGACAGGAGCGCGCCTATAGAGAGCGATTGGGGGGAGGGCAAGCGGGCAGCGACAACTCTGTGTGCTTTTCTCCGCGTCGGCTTGGCACGTCGCTGTGGCGGGCCTAATCAATGCGGATGGCTGATGCTAACGACCGCTCGCGCCACTGGGAGTGGCAGTACCTGGACCTGATGCGCCGCATCTGGGAAGAGGGCGACGAGCGGGTGGACCGCACCGGCGTCGGCACGCGATCCCTGTTTGGCGAGACGATCCGCTTCAATCTGGCCGATGGCGCGATGCCGCTGCTGACCACCAAGCGCGTCTACTGGAAAACGGCCACGCGCGAACTGCTGTGGTTCCTGACGGGAGACACCAACATCCGCGCCCTGTGCGCGCAAGGGGTGGAAATCTGGACCGACTGGCCGCTGGACCGTTATCGCCGCGAAACCGGTGAGCCGATCGAGCGGGCGGCCTTTTCCCGCCGGATCGTGGAGGATGCAGAGTTTGCCGAGCGTTGGGGCGACCTGGGACCGGTCTACGGCAAGCAGTGGGTCGATTGGCCGACGTACCAGCCGGTGGGCGAAGGGCTTTACAAGCAAGGCCCCGGCGTCAACCAGATCGCGGAGTTGGTCGAGAGCCTCCAGCACAACCCCGGCAGCCGCCGCCATATCATCGAAGGGTGGAACGTGGCGGAGCTGGACGCGATGGCGCTGCCGCCGTGCCACAAGACTTATCAGTTTCACGTCGCCAACGGGCGGCTTTCCGGCATGCTGTTTCAGCGCAGCTGCGACCTGGGGCTGGGCTTTGCCTTCAACATGTGGTCGCTGGCGCTGCTGACGCGGATGCTGGCGCAGCAATGCAACCTGGAGCCGGGCGAAGTCGTTTGGACAGGAGCCGATGTGCACCTGTATCTCAATCACGCGGCCCTGGTGGAAGAACAGCTTTCCCGAATCCCGGCAGGAGAGGGGAGATTGACCTTCAACCGGCGCCCCGCCTCGATCTTCGACTATCGGATCGAAGACATGACGGTGAGCGGATATGCACCCCAGGAACACATCGCGGCACCTGTCGCGGTCTGATTGACATTGCGGAAGCGCGCAATATTATGACCGCATCTTAGAACAATGCTTCTCGGGTGCCTTGTCTCCTGAGCAAGCGCGGGAGATGCGAAATGGCCGATAGCGGCTCCAAGTCGGCACCGCCACGCGGCAATCTGCCGCCACTGCAACTGCATGTGCCCGAGCCGCGCTTTCGGCCGGGCGACACCGTCGATTACTCGCATATCGATATCCCGCCGGCCGGTGCGCAACCCCGCCCGGATGAGACATGCCCGGCATCGGAAACGAAGCCCTTGTGCGTGGATCTGATCCGCGTGCTGGATGAGGATCACCGCGCCGTCGGGCCGTGGGACCCCAAGCTTGACGCCGAGACGCTGCGCCGGATGCTGCGCACGATGGCGCTGACGCGGGCGTTCGACGATCGGCTCTACCGCAGCCAGCGCCAGGGCAAGACCAGCTTCTATATGAAGTGTACCGGCGAAGAGGCGACCTCGGTCGCCAGCGCCTATGCCCTCGATCGACAGGACATGGTGTTTCCCAGCTATCGCCAGCAAGGCGTGCTGATCGCGCGCGATTATCCGCTGCTGGAGATGGTCAACCAGATCTATTCCAACCGGGCGGACAAGCTGAAGGGCCGCCAGCTGCCGATCATGTATTCGGCGCGCGATTATGGCTTCTTCACGATCTCCGGCAATCTCGCCACGCAGTTCCCGCAGGCGGTGGGCTGGGCGATGGCCAGCGCGATCAAGGGCGACACCCGCATCGCCACCGCCTTCATCGGCGAGGGTTCGAGCGCTGAAGGAGACTTCCACGCGGCGATGACCTTCGCCACCGTTTACAACGCGCCGGTGGTGCTGAACGTCGTCAACAACCAGTGGGCGATTTCCAGCTTCTCCGGCTTTGCAGGGGCTGAGCGCGCCACTTTCGCGGCACGGGCGGAGGGCTATGGCATCGCCGGGCTTCGCGTGGACGGCAACGATGCGCTGGCGGTCTATGCCGCCACGCGCTGGGCGGCGGACCGGGCGCGGGCGAATGCCGGGCCGACCCTGATCGAGCATTTCACCTATCGCGCCGAGGGGCATTCCACCTCTGACGATCCCAGCGCCTATCGTTCCGTGCAGGAGCGGCAGGAGTGGCCGCTGGGCGATCCGATCGCGCGGCTGATGCACCACCTCATCGCGCTGGGCGAATGGTCGGAAGACCAGCAGACCGCCATGGATCGCGAACTGGCGGAGCAGGTGAAAGCCGCCACCAAGGAGGCCGAAAAGAACGGCATTCTCGGCCACGGCCTCCACCACCCTTTCCACACGATGTTCGAGGACGTGTTCGAGGAACTGCCCTGGCATCTTGAGGAGCAGGCCGAACAGGCCATTCGCGAGCGGCGGACCAAATGGCCCGAATGGAAAGAAGACGGGGAGACACGCTGATGATCGAGGAAGAACCCGTCAGCCTGCACGATGCACCTTCGCGCCCGCTCAACATGATCGAGGCGATCAACGAAGCGCTCGACATCATGATGGCCCGCGATCCCGATATCGTCATCATGGGTGAGGACGTAGGCTATTTCGGCGGCGTTTTCCGCGCCACCGCCGGGCTGCAGAGCAAGTTCGGCAAGAACCGCGTGTTCGATTCGCCGATCAACGAATGCGGCATCATCGGCGCGGCGGTGGGCATGGCCGCCTATGGCCTGCGCCCGGTGCCGGAAATCCAGTTCGCCGATTATATCTATCCCGGCCTCGACCAGCTGGTGTCCGAGGCGGCCCGGCTGCGCTATCGCTCTGCCGGAGAGTTCACCGCGCCGATCACGATCCGCTCTCCATTCGGCGGCGGGATTTTCGGCGGCCAGACGCACAGCCAGAGCCCGGAGGCGCTGTTCACCCACGTTGCGGGCCTGAAGACGGTGATCCCGGCCACCCCGCACGATGCCAAGGGCCTGCTCATCGCCGCGATCGAGGACAATGACCCGGTCATCTTCTTCGAGCCCAAGCGCATCTACAATGGCCCGTTCGACGGCTATTACGACAACCCGTCCAAGACCTGGAAGAGCCATCCCGGCGGCAAGGTGCCCGAAGGGTACTACAAGATTCCGCTGGGCAAGGCGCGCGTGGTGCGGGAAGGCTCGGCGCTGACCGTGCTGGCTTACGGCACGATGATCCACGTTGCCGAGGCGGTACTGGCCGAAAAAGGCGTCGATGCCGAAATCATCGACCTGCGCACCCTGGTGCCGCTCGATATCGAGACTGTGCAAGCCTCTGTGGAAAAGACCGGGAAATGCCTAGTGATACACGAGGCGACACGCACCTCCGGCTTCGGCGCGGAATTGTCGGCGCTGGTGCAGGAGCGGTGCTTCTATCACCTGGAAGCCCCGGTGGAGCGCGTCACCGGTTTTGACACGCCTTATCCGCACAGCCTCGAGTGGGCGTATTTCCCCGGTCCCGTCCGCATCGGTGAGGCGGTCGATCGTTTGTTGAAGGACTGATCCAATGGGTCGTTACACATTTCGCTTGCCCGACATTGGCGAAGGCATCGCCGAGGCTGAAATCGTCGCCTGGCACGTCAAGATCGGCGACATGGTCGAGGAAGACGGCCGCCTGGCCGACATGATGACCGACAAGGCCACTGTAGAGATGGAGAGCCCGGTTTCGGGCAAGATCGTCGAAGTGGCCGGCGCAGAGGGCGACGTGATCGCCATCGGCTCGCCCTTGGTGGTGATCGAGACGGAAGGGGACGTGGAGGAAGCTCCGGCGGCTCCGGCTTCTGCTGCCGCGCCTGCTCCCGCCCCAAAGGCCGAAGTGGTCGAGGAGCGGATCGAGGCCGAAAACCCCGATGCCGATGATGCCGATCGCGCCATGGCGGCCGAGCAGATTCAGACATCACCCCCGTTCGTGTCGAGCCCCTCGTCTGCCCGCACAGCGGGCGCTCCGGATAAACTTCCGCCTGCAGCGGAAGTCGAGACACCGCGCGCAACCCCTGAACCCCGTGTCTCGGCACCGCTCGACCCGAACGGGAAGGGTGGCATAAAGCCAGCACACCCCGCCGCCAAAGTCCTTGCCAGCCCCGCCGTGCGCAAGCGCGCCGCCGATTTGGCCATAGACCTTGGCGAAGTGCGCTCGGCGGAGGATGGCCGCGTCCGCCACGCCGATCTCGATGCCTTCCTGGCCTACAACGCCGCAGGTGGCTTCCAGCCCGCCGGGCGCAAGGGTGCGGACGAGCAGGTGCGCGTCATCGGCCTGCGCCGCCGGATCGCCGAGAACATGGCCGCCTCCAAGCGCCGCATCCCGCATTTCTCCTATGTCGAGGAATACGATGTCACCGCCTTGGAGGAAGCACGAGCGCAGTTGAACGCGGCTCGGGGGGATCGCCCCAAGCTGACCATGCTGCCGTTCTTGATCAGCGCGATCTGCCGCCTGATCCCCGAGTTCCCGATGCTCAACGCTCATTACGACGATGAGGCGGGCGTAGTGACCCGCTACGGCGCGGTGCACCTGGGCATGGCGGCACAAACTCCGGCAGGCCTGATGGTGCCGGTGATTCGGGACGCGCAGGATCGTAACTTGTGGCAACTGGCGCACGAGATCGGCCGCCTCGCCCAGGCCGCCCGCGATGGCACCGCCAAGTCGGCCGAGCTTTCCGGCTCCACTATCACCGTCACCTCGCTGGGGCCGATGGGCGGCGTGGCGACGACGCCTGTCATCAACCGCCCGGAGGTCGCGATCATCGGCCCCAACCGCATCGTCGAGCGGCCGATGTTCGTGCGCGGTGCGGACGGGCAGGAGCGGGTCGAGAAGCGCAAGCTGATGAATATCTCGATGAGCTGCGATCACCGCGTCGTCGACGGCTGGGATGCCGCCAGCTTCGCGCAAGCGCTGAAGAAACTCATAGAGGCTCCGGCGGTGCTGTTGGCGCGCTAATGCCGCGCTAACCGCACCTTATTCGCGGTGGTATTTTAGGGGGCCCGGCAGGAAAAATGACAGAGCCGAGAAAGCAGTGTTGACAGCCCCCGCCACCTGCCATAGAGGCGCGGCTCCCCAAGGGGTGCACGCCTAAAAACGTTCTAGAACGCGGGTGTAGCTCAGTTGGTTAGAGCGCCGGCCTGTCACGCCGGAGGTCGCGGGTTCAAGTCCCGTCACTCGCGCCACTTGGGGAATTTTTCTGATTTTATCGGATGATAGGGCGGCCTTGGTAAGTTAGCCGGGGCCGCCCTCCGACCGTTCAGATCGGGCGGAAGCAGGACGCCTCAGGGCCTGCTGCAGAATGCCTCAGCTTGCTTCGGTACCGACGAAAATCAATGCGACGCAAAGAGCCGGGCATCAGCCCCAGCGTCCGGTTTCCATCCAGATCAGAAACCGTCGCAAGGGCAGGATCCACACGATCCCCAGCACCAGATAAACCGGCGCCTGCGCCAGAGCCGGCCACCCGGCGATCCAGGGTGCGAGCAAGTTGGCGATCGCCAGCCCATATAGCCCCAGCGCGACCACCAGGCCAAGTATCCCCACCGGGATCCGCCATGTCGGCTCTTCGCGCATCAACGGTCTCTCTTTTGCAAGGCCGGGGTTTCGTATAGCCGCGTCGGCGTCACCACCATCGCCAGCGGGCGATCATGCGCTTCATGTGGCAGGCTTTCCGCGAGTTGGACATCCCAGGCAAGGCCGATGGTCAGCGTGTCGGGATAGGCCTCCAGCCAACGATCGTAATGCCCGCCGCCCTGACCCAGTCGCTGGCCATTTGCCGTGAACGCCACCAGCGGCATGAACAGGACATCGGGAACGACCGAATCCGTATCACTGTCCGGCTGCGGCATGCCGAAAGGTCCGGCCTTCAGGCTTTCCTCGTCCAGCGGGTTGTCCCAGCGATGGAACGCCATCGCCGCCTCGCGGCTTTCGAACCGAGGCAGGGCGACAGAATGCCCGCGTTCATGGAACCACCGCGCATAGGACAGCGCCGGTGCTTCGTAGGCATGAGGAAAATACAGGCCGACGATCGCTGCCTCGGGTATCTTCTGCACGACGGGCACAGGCGGTCGCAAAAACAGCAGCGCGCGCATCGTTTGCGGCAGAGCATCCACATGCTCGCGCCGCGCGACGCGGAACGCCTTGCGCAGCCGCGTCTTCTCTTCGCTCAGATCGGTCGGGGGTGACGGGTCCACCGTGGGTCGTTTCCTAGAAATCCTCTGACGCGTCAACGTCAGGTGGGAACCATGTGTGCCGGACCAGGATCCGACCAGGGACAGCCCCCATATGGATTACTTATAGCCTCAGGGATGTTCGAACGGCACGTGCCGGGCAGATCCCGTCAAACCCTATGTAGGGCTTGCAGCTCGGTCACTCAAGGTGCCGCGTGCTCCATTTGTGCGGCCAATGTTTCCAGCCTGGCCGCGATCTGGTCGAGGCGCTGGGCGGCCGAGGGATCGAGCGTGGGCTGCGCGTCCAGCCGCCGGAACGCCTCATGCAACTGGTCCGCCAGCATCAGCGAGGCATAGAGAAGCATCCGTGGTTCGTTCTGCGTGCGCAGGCCTCCTTCGGAGACCATGGCGTCGATCATCTCGCCCAGGCGAGTGACGTGCGCTTCCTCGCCATCGGCGCAGGCGATTGTGAAGCCGCGCCCTCCGATCGTGAGTTGGACGTTGCTCATGTTTCCCGCTCGTCCAGCAGCGCATCCAACCGCGCGAGCGCCGCCTGAACGCTGCCGCGAAGCGCCACGTGCCTGCGTTCCAGATCGTCGTCCGGCGCCTTCGCGGATGCTCCGGCTGTATGCTGCGCGCACGCCTCGACGCGGGCGAGGGCAGCCTCGATCCGGTCAAGCGACGCGATGAGTGATCCCTCATCCATTCGCTCTGGCTAACGTGCAATCCCGGCGGCACAAGCATTTGCGGCAGAAAGCTGTGAATGAATATCCTCGCCAGTGCCCTACACGCGCCGGGCCGCGCCTTGACGGGGATGGCCCGAGCCGCGAAGGAGGCCGCGAAAATACGAATCGGCGTTCGCCAACCAAAGACTGCGCGGAGTACCTGCATGAGCTTCGATCCCACCCGCTACGCGCCGATGGCGAACGCCATCCGTGCGCTGTCGATGGACGCGGTGCAGGCAGCCAATTCGGGCCACCCCGGCATGCCGATGGGCATGGCCGATGTCGCCACGGTGCTGTTCAGCAAGTTCCTGCGTTTCGATCCCTCGCGCCCGGACTGGGCCGACCGCGACCGTTTCATCCTGTCCGCCGGCCACGGCTCGATGCTGATTTACTCGCTCCTTTATCTGACCGGTTATGACAGCCCGACGATCGAGGATATTCGCAATTTCCGCCAGATGGGTTCGGTCTGCGCCGGTCACCCTGAGAATTTCCTGATCCCCGGTATCGAGTGCACCACCGGCCCGCTGGGTCAGGGCTTGGCGATGGCCGTGGGCATGGCCGCTGCCGAGCGTCACTTGAACGCCACCTTCGGCGATGACCTTGTCGATCACAACACTTGGGTGATCGCGGGTGACGGTTGCCTTATGGAAGGCATCAATCACGAGGCGATCGGCCTGGCCGGCACGCTGAAGCTGGGCCGCCTCAAAGTGCTGTGGGATGATAACCGCATCACCATCGATGGCGATACCTCGCTTTCCACCACCGAAGATATCCCGGCACGTTATCGTGCTTCGGGCTGGGACGTGATCCAGTGCGATGGTCACGACTTCGCGGACATCGAGCGGGCGCTGGCGGAAGCCGACCTGTCCGAAAAGCCGACCCTGGTCGCTTGCCGCACGATCATTGGCAAGGGCTCACCGAACAAGCAGGGCGGTCACGATGTCCACGGCTCGCCCTTGGGGGCTGACGAGATCGCGCTGACCCGCCAGGGCCTGGGCTGGACGTCCGAGCCTTTCGTCATCCCCGAAGACGTGCTGGCCGATTGGCGCGAGGCGGGTCGCCGCGGTGTTGCCGCGCGTGAGGAGTGGGAGGCTCGTGCCGCCGCCGATCCGCAAGGAGCGGAACTGCAGCGCCGCATGAAGGGTGAACTTTCCGACGACGCGGATATTCGCGCCGCGTTCGATGCCTGGCTGCAGGGTGACGCCAACATCGCCACGCGCAAGGCGTCTGAAAACGCGCTGAACGTGCTGGTGCCGGCGATCCCCGAGATGATCGGCGGCTCGGCCGATCTTACCGGCTCGAACAATACCAAGGCCAAGAACCAGGCTCCGTTCACCGCAGACGATTATGCCGGTCGCTATGTCTATTACGGCATCCGCGAATTCGGCATGGCTGCGGCGATGAACGGTATGGCGCTGCACGGGGGCGTGATCCCCTACGGCGGCACGTTCCTGATCTTCTCCGACTATTGCCGCAACGCCATCCGCATGTCGGCGCTGCAGGAAACGCGCGTCGTTTACGTGCTGACGCACGACTCCATCGGCCTTGGTGAGGATGGGCCGACGCACCAGCCGATCGAGCACATCATGTCGATGCGGCTGATCCCCAATCTCAACGTGTTCCGCCCAGCCGATGTGATCGAGACGGCGGAGTGCTGGATGCTGGCGCTGCAATCGCCCAAGACACCGTCGGTGCTGGCCTTGACTCGCCAGAACCTGCCGCAGCTGCGCCACGAAGGCGGCATGCTGTCCGCGCGCGGGGCCTATCGCCTCAAGAGCGCGCAGGGCGCCCGCAAGGTAATCCTGATGGCGACCGGCTCGGAAGTGCAGATCGCGCTGCAGGTGGCCGAGAAACTGGAAGGCCAGGGTATCGGTGCAGACGTGATCTCCGCGCCTTGCCTGGAATTGTTCGAGCAGCAGGACGAAGCCTACAAACGTGATCTCCTTCCCGATGCCGACCCGTCGCAGATCCTGCGCGTTTCGATCGAGGCGGGCGTGACCTGGGGTTGGGAGCGTTACACGATGGTCAATGGCCTCAACATCGGCCTTGATCGCTTTGGCGCGTCGGCTCCCGCCAAGGACCTGTTTGCGCGCTTCGGCTTCACGGCGGATGCGATCGTTCCCCAAATTCTGGATAGAATCAGCACTTAAGAAGGAGAAGTTCTCATGGCGACCAAGGTTGCGATCAACGGTTTCGGACGTATCGGGCGCAATGTCGCTCGCGCCATCCTGGAGCGGACCGACCACGATCTCGAACTCGTTTCGATCAATGACCTCGCGAGCGCCAAGGCGAACGCTCTCCTCTTCAAGCGTGACTCGGTTCACGGTGCTTTCGAAGGCACGGTGGAAGTCGATGGTGACGATCTCGTCATCAACGGCAAGCGCATCAAGGTGACGGCGGAGCGCGACCCCGCCAATCTGCCGCACGCCGCCAATGGCGTGGACATCGCACTGGAATGCACCGGCTTCTTCACCGACAAGGACAGCGCCTCCAAGCATCTTTCGGCCGGCGCGAAGCGCGTGCTGATCTCGGCCCCGGCCAAGAACGTCGACCTGACCGTGGTTTATGGCGTGAACCATGACCAGCTCACCGGCGAGCATCTTGTCGTGTCGAACGCGTCGTGCACCACCAACTGCCTCGCCCCGATGGCGAAAGTCCTGCACGAGAAGATCGGCATCGAGCGCGGCTTGATGACCACGATCCACTCGTACACCAACGACCAGAAGATCCTGGATCAGATCCATTCCGACCCGCGCCGCGCCCGCGCTGCGGCGATGAACATGATCCCCACCAGCACTGGCGCCGCCGTGGCTGTCGGCCTCGTCCTACCCGACCTGAAGGGCAAGCTCGATGGTTCGTCGATCCGCGTGCCGACCCCGAACGTCTCGGTCGTCGACCTGACCTTCCAGCCCAGCCGCGACACTTCGGTTGAGGAAGTCAACAAGCTGCTCAAGGAAGCCGCTGAAGGCGAACTCAAGGGTGTGCTGGCGTTCACCGAAGAGCCATTGGTCTCGATCGACTTCAACCACGATCCGGCATCGTCCACCATCGACAGCCTGGAAACGGCCGTGCTCGAAGGCAAGCTGGTTCGCGTGCTGTCGTGGTACGATAACGAGTGGGGCTTCTCTAACCGCATGGTCGACACGGCCGGCGTGATCGCCAAGCTTATCTAAGCGACGCGATCAACGGATGATGCAGACGGGACGATTGGGCGGGATCGCGCGGCATGCACGGCCGCGCGGACCTATCGAGCCGATCGATCACGTCAGCGTCTCCGTCGTGGGCGGCTTGCAAGGTGACTTTCGCGGCGCGGTGAAACCGGGCGGCAAGGGGCGCCGGCAAGTCTCGCTCATAGAGGCTGATTGCTGGGACGCGGCGATGGCCGAACTCCAAGTCCGCCCCGGAGACAGGCTGCCATGGCATGCCCGCCGCGCCAATCTCCTGATCGAACATCTGCGGCTGCCGCGCGAGGCCGGCACGATCGTGGCGATCGGCGCGACCTTGCGCATAGAGATCACGCAGGAATGCGACCCATGCAGCCGCATGGAAGAATTGCTGCCCGGCCTGAAAGCCGCATTGCTGCCAGACTGGCGGGGCGGTTTTCTGGGTAAAGTATTGACGGACGGCGAGATCGCCGTGGGCGATGAAATAAGGATCGAAAGATGAGCAGTTTCAAGACCCTGGACGATCTTGGTGACGTAAACGGTAAAGTCGCGCTGGTCCGTGTCGACCTCAACCTGCCGATGCAGGATGGCAGCGTCACCGACGATACGCGCATCCGCGCTGCCGCACCGACCGTACTGGAACTGTCGCAGAAGGGCGCCAAGGTCCTGCTGCTGGCGCATTTTGGCCGTCCGAAGGGGGAGCGTGTCTCGACACAATCGCTCTCGATGGTCGTCGGCGCCGTCGAAAAGGTGCTGGGCAAGGAAGTGATGTTCGTTCCCGAGATCGCGGGTGACATCGTCAAGCAGTCCGTAGGCATCCTGCGTCCTGGCGATATTGCGATCCTGGAGAACACGCGGTTCTGGAAGGGCGAGGAAAAGAACGATCCCGACCTGGCGAAGGCGATGGCCGAAAACGCCGACTTCTACGTGAACGACGCGTTCTCCGCCGCGCACCGCGCGCATGCGACGACCGAGGGTTTGGCGAAAGTGCTGCCGGCCTATGCCGGACGCTCGATGGAGGCGGAACTGAAAGCGCTCGATGCCGCGCTCGGCAAGCCGGTGAAGCCGGTCGCTGCCGTGGTCGGCGGGGCCAAGGTCTCATCCAAGCTGGACGTGCTGACGCACCTCGTCACGCAAGTCGATCACCTGATCATCGGCGGAGGCATGGCGAACACCTTCCTCGCCGCCAAAGGCGTGAACGTCGGCAAGTCGCTGTGCGAGCATGACCTGGCGGACACTGCGAACAAGATCCTGGAAACGGCCGACAAGTCGGGCTGCACTGTGCATCTTCCGTACGAAGTCGTCGTGTCCAAAGAATTCGCGGCAAACCCGGCCAGCTTGCGCACCTGCAACGTGCATGAGGTGGCCGAGGACGAGATGATCCTGGACGCCGGGCCATCGGCTGCCGAGGCGCTGGGCGACGTACTAAAGACCTGCAAGACGCTGGTCTGGAACGGGCCGCTGGGTGCGTTCGAGATGCAGCCGTTCGATGCAGCGACGGTGGCTCTCGCCAAAACGGCAGCGGCGCTGACGCATGAGGGATCGCTGGTCTCCGTCGCTGGCGGCGGCGATACCGTTGCGGCGTTGAACCACGCCGGCGTGGCGCAGGACTTTTCCTATATTTCAACCGCGGGCGGCGCTTTCCTCGAATGGATGGAAGGCAAGGAATTGCCCGGCGTCGTGGCGCTCGAGGCCTGATCCTTCTTCCCTTATGCAACCTCTTCCCCTTATTGTGGCGGGCGAAGTCGAGAGGTGCGGGCTTCGCGCCAGCGTGCCTCGATTTCGCGCGATACGTCTGGGGCAGCGGCCAAGGCCTTCATATCATCAGGCCCTAGCCAGCGCTGAGTTGGCGCTTCCATGACGGGTCTTCCGGATACCAGCCCCGGCGTGACCGCGCAGTCACCGGCGCGTTACGTCACGCTGGACGGGATGCGCGGGCTGGCAGCGATCGCGGTCGCGCTGTTTCATTTCGATATCTACCTGATGCCTCATGGCTACGTTGCGGTGGACTTCTTCTTCGTGCTGTCCGGCTTCGTTCTTTATCGCAGCTATTTACCCCGGTTTCGGGCGGGCTTGAGTGTTGGTCGGTTCATGGCGCAGCGCTTCGCCAGGCTCTATCCTCTGTTTCTTCTGGGGCTGCTGCTGGGTATAGCGCTGGCGGTGCAGCAACTCATGGTGGGTGACCCGCACCGTCCGGTGGCGGCGAGCAAGTTGCTGAATGCCACGCTGTTCAACGCGGCAATGCTGCCATCACCGGCAACGCTGCCGCTTTATCCGTTCAACGTGCCGTCCTGGTCCTTGTTCTTCGAGGTGGTGGCCAATCTGGCGCTGATCGTGCTGATTTTCCGCCTGCCCAGGTTTGCCCTGCCGGCGATCTGTATTGTCGCGGCGATCGGCATGGTGCCGATCATCCTGGACAACGGCTCGGGCAATATTGGCGCCTTGTGGGGGGAACATGGCATCGCGCTGATGCGTACGGCATTCTCCTTCACGCTAGGGATCATCATTGCCATGCTGCCGGATCGCGGTGCTGTCCACGGGCGGCCCGCCCACTGGCTGGGCGTGGCGTGTATCCTCGCAATCGTGGTGTTACTGGCCATGCCGATGCCGCGCGAATGGTTCGCCATCTACGACTTGTCGATCATCCTGTTCTTCTCGCCAGTACTTGTATTCCTGGGCAGCCGGATCGAACCGGTACGCTTCATCGCGCCCGCCGCGGCGTTCATTGGCGAGACGTCATATGCGCTTTACGCGGTGCATTGGTCCTTCATCGAACCGATGCGTGCGGCCGTGCGGTATGTCGGCCTGGCACCGATTCCGGCAGCGACGCTGTTCATGGCGCTGATGCTGATCGCGTCCTGGGCGGCGGTGCGGTGGTATGACTTGCCGCTACGCCGCAAGCTGTCAGCGCTGCTGCGCCAGACGGATAATCGCCGGCAAACGGTGGGCGCCTGAAATGGTACAGTCCGCCATTGCCGCAGTTGCGAAAAAAGCGGGTGGCGGATAGACGTCGCCAAAGTTCAGCGATCCAATACAGGGGAAGATCATGCAGACCTCCGACATGACGGCGAAGATGGCCGCAGGCAAAGGCTTTATTGCGGCACTCGACCAGAGCGGTGGTTCGACACCCAAGGCTCTCAAGGGCTACGGCATCGAGGAGGGCGCGTGGAGCACTGAGGCCGAGATGTACGGCCTGATTCATGACATGCGCAGCCGCATCATTTCATCGCCCGCCTTCACCGGTGAAAAGGTGATCGGCGCGATCCTGTTCGAGCGCACCATGGATGGCAAGGTCGATGGCGTGCCCACCCCGCAGGCGCTGATTGCGAAGGGCGTGGTTCCCTTCATCAAGATCGACAAGGGTCTGGAAGACGAGGCCAACGGCGTGCAGCTGATGAAGCCGATGCCGGAGCTGGACGCGCTGCTGGAGCGCTCCAAGACGCTGGGCGTTTATGGCACCAAGGAGCGGTCGGTGATCAACTCGGCCAACCAGGAAGGCATTGCCGCCATCGTGAAGCAGCAGTTCGAGATCGGCCTGCAGGTTCTCAGCCACGGCATGATGCCGATGCTGGAGCCCGAGATCAACATCAAGAGCGAGACCCGCGCCGAGTGTGACGCGATCCTGCTTCAGGAAATCCTCAAGGGCCTCGACGGCTTGGACGAGGGCGTTCAAGTGATGCTCAAGCTGTCGCTGCCGGTGAAGCCCGGCACGTTCGATCCGCTGGTGGAGCATCCCAAGGTGCTGCGCGTCGTCGCGCTTTCCGGCGGTTACGAGCGCCCCGAAGCGTGCGTCGAACTGTCCAGGAACAAGGGCATCATCGCCAGCTTCAGCCGCGCGCTGCTGCAGGATCTGCGCTCGCAGATGACCGACGACGAGTTCGACAAGGCGCTGGGCGAGGCGATCGACGAAATCTACAAGGGTTCGACGCAGAAGGTCGAGGCTGCAGCCGCAGCCTGAGCGAATTTTCGAGTACCGATCTGGGGGCGGCGCTTCGAGCGGAGCGTCGCCCTTTTTCGTGCGTTGAGGCGGTCCGTCTCATCCTCGCTGCCGCTTCATGCAACCGTCTTGCCAATAAGCGCGGCTGTCAGCGCCTTGTGAGAGGGCGCCTGCGATACCAAGTCCCCGTTTTGCAAAATTCTCCGGGAGCATCGCCGTGCCTTCACCCAAGTTGTTCGAGCCGATTGAGGTCGGCGGTCTCTCGCTTGCCAACCGCATCGTCATCGCCCCGATGTGCCAGTATTCCGCCGTGGATGGCTGCATGACTGATTGGCACACGATCCACCTCGGCCATCTCGCGCTGTCGGGCGCCGCGTTGCTGACGATCGAGGCGACGGCGGTGGTGCCCGAAGGGCGCATCAGCTACGCCGATGTCGGTCTTTGGGACGATGCCACCGAAGCGGCAATGGCTCGCACGCTGAAGGCAGTGCGTTCCTATTCCGACATGCCGATCGCGATCCAGTTGGCGCACGCCGGACGCAAGGCTTCTACGGATGTGCCATGGCTGGGTGAGAAGCAAATTCCGGCCGATCACGTGAACGGTTGGCAGACCCGTGCGCCGTCGCCCGCTCCCTATGCCGAGGGAGAGGCCGCGCCGCTGGCGCTGGACAAGGCGGAGATCGCGGCGCTGGTGCAGGCCTTTGCCGATGCCGCCCGGCGCGCCGCGCGCCTGGATATCGCAGCGGTGCAATTGCACATGGCGCACGGCTATTTGATGCATCAGTTCCTCTCGCCTCTCTCCAACCATCGGGAGGACGAGTACGGCGGCAGCTTGGAAAACCGGATGCGCTTCCCGCTGGAGGTGTTCGATGCGGTGCGGGCTGCCTTTCCGGTGGATCGACCGGTCACCGTGCGCCTTTCCGGCACCGACTGGGTCGAGGGTGGCTGGGATGCCGAGCAGACTGTCGCCTTGGTCCGAGAGTTGGAAAAGCGTGGCTGCGCCGCCGCGCACATCTCCAGCGGCGGCCTGGATCCGGCGCAGAAAATCCCCGTCGGCCCCAACTATCAGGTGCCGCTCTCCCGCGCGGTGAAGCAGGCCACAACCATGCCGGTAGTGGCCGTGGGTCTCATCACGGAATTCGAGCAGGCGGAAGCCATCGTCGCCACCGGCGATGCGGACATGATCGCTCTGGCGCGCGGTATTCTCTACGATCCGCGCTGGCCTTGGCACGCCGCTGCGCATCTGGGTGCGCATGTCACCGCGCCGCCGCAGTACCTGCGGTCTCAGCCGCGCCAGTATCGCGACTTGTTCGACAAGGCTTAAGAAAAAGGGCGGGCTTCGGTGGTGAAGCCCGCCCCATCAGGGCCGCGTCGTTTGCGCAGGTCCGCCGTCAGGCGGCGAGGCGCCGGACGGGAGGCTGCAAGCGGCCGATCATGTCGATCACGGCACCGATCTGCCGCTCGTCCCAGCCGGCCTTGCGGGCTTCGTGCAGGGCAGAGGCGGGCAGCGTGTAGCCGTGATGCCAGGCTTGTACGGCCAGGCGGCGCAACGCCTCCAGCCGCTCGTTCGCCAACACCGGCGACGGAGCTTGCGGTCCCAGGATCAGCCGGGCGAGCCACGAGCGTTTGCGGCGGGGGTTAAGTGTTTCCATGCCATCGCCCCGCGCCAATTCGATCACGCGGCGCTCCAGCGCGTCGAGCGGCGCGACCTGCGGCGGCGCGACGTAGGGCTCGACCGCTTCGGGACGGCGCATCGCGAAGATCGCCGAGTGAGCGATAGGTAGAGCCGCAGGAGCGGCATCGGCGAAGTTTACGAATGCCATATCTCAATCCTCCCAAAAAGGCCCTGATGTGCGCCCCGGCGGGGGGATGGCGGGACGCACATCAGGACACGCTCCGGCACGGCGGGCGCCGGAGCCGATGAAGAAGGACGTTGATGCCGAAGGGACAGAGCGGCGGCGTTCTTCTGTACCTATCGGTATAGAAACCTGAACCGCGCCTGTCAACGGCTTTCTATACCATGTGGTAGGTTCGGCAAGCGGATTATCCGAAAAGTCCCGGTGGCGGGGAATGCGCGTACATGTCCCATCGCCCACGTTGACTTGGCGCAGGCTATCACGCATCCGTCCGGCCACTCGCTGACAGCGCGGGAGAGATCGCCGACGATTCGCGAAAACGGGTCTTGGTGACGCCGAAGGAGCAACCGCCCCGGAAACTCTCAGGCAAAAGGACCGCGCTTCGTCGATAGCGATACTCTGGAAAGTGCCGATCCCCGTCCGGGGGCGGCCGCCGAAGGTGTAACCCCGATCCGCTTTTTGCGGGAACCGGGGGAAAGCTCTCAGGCTTCCGTGACAGAGGGGGCACCTGTTGGGTGTGCCAAGTCTGTGCGGAGCTGTGCCTTGAGCGAAATCGATTCCTTTGATGACGAGGAAGCCGTCCTCGAAACGCAGCGCCTGCCGCTGGACTTGTGGCATCGCGAACGGGGCGGCCGCATGGTCGAGTTCGCCGGCTACTGGATGCCAGTGCAATACGAAGGCATAATCGCCGAGCATCTCTGGACGCGTGAGAGTGCTGGCCTGTTCGATGTCAGCCACATGGGGCAGCTGGAAATCTCCAGCGAAGACGGCGACCACGCCGCCGCTGCAAAGGCGCTGGAGGCACTGCTTCCGGGGGAAATATCCGCGTTGAAGCCGGGGCGCCTGCGCTACTCGCTGTTGCTGGATGAGAATGGCGGCATTCTCGACGACCTGATGGTCACCAACCGGGGCAGCACGTTCTACCTTGTCGTGAACGGGGCCACCAAATGGGACGATCTCGCGCATCTGCGCGAACATCTGCCCGATACGATAACTCTCAACCACCTCGACGAGCACGGACTGCTGGCGCTGCAGGGCCCCAAGGCCGTGGAGGCGCTGGCCCGGTTGGGTCTGGAACCCGCGATGGCGGACGGGCCGCAACTGGTCGATCTCAAGTTCATGCAGGCCGCTCCCTATCTGTGGGGCGATCGTCCGCTCGGTATCAGCCGGTCGGGCTATACCGGTGAGGATGGCTTCGAGATTTCCGTGCGGGGTGAGCATATCGAGGCGCTGGCCACAGCACTTTGCGAGCAGCCGCAGGTTAAACCCATCGGCCTGGGTGCGCGAGACTCCCTGCGTCTGGAAGCCGGCTTGCCACTTTATGGCCACGACCTTTCGCCCGATACCGACCCGGTCACCGCAGGCCTGACTTTCGCCCTTTCCAAGCGCCGGCGCGAGGACGGCGGCTTTTTGGGGGCGGAGCGGATACTCCCGCTGCTGAACGACGGTACGGCCACCACCCGGGTCGGCCTTGTCCTGGAGGGCCGGATGGCCGCGCGAGAGGGTGCCAGCGTCTGGTCGGGCGAACAGCAGGTCGGCACTGTCACCTCGGGCGGTTTCTCTCCCACGCTTCAGCGCCCCATCGCCATGGCCTATGTCGAGCGACCCTGCGCCGCCGAAAACACGTCTCTTGAGGTAGAGGTACGCGGCAAGCGTCTTGTCGCCAGCGTCGTGCCCATGCCTTTCGTCCCCCACCGCTATCATCGCTGAGGATTGTTTCATGACCCGCTATTTCACCAAGGATCACGAGTGGATCGAAGTCGACGGCGATACCGGCACGGTCGGCATCACCGATTACGCGCAGGGCCAGTTGGGTGATATCACCTTTGTCGAGTTGCCGGCCGAGGGCGCGAGCGTCGGCAAGGGCGATGCCGTCTCGGTGGTGGATTCCGTGAAGGCGGCATCGGATGTGTACAGCCCGGTTTCCGGCACCGTGGACCAGGCCAATGCCGCGCTCGCCGATGAGCCCGAACTGGTCAACAGCGACGCCGAAAAGGGCGGTTGGCTGTTCCGCTTGACCCTGACCGATCCAGCCGAGCTGGACGGCTTGATGGACGAAGCCGCGTACAAGGCTTTCGTCGAGGCGCTTTGACGGGCCTTCGCGCCCTCCGCGACATGCTGTTGAACTTGCGCTCCCCTAGCGGGAGTAGGCTGGCCTTTTTTCGGAGCTAACCATGCGTTACCTGCCACTTACCGCGGATGATCGGGCCGCGATGCTGGGCATCATCGGCGCAACCAGCGTGGATGATCTGTTCGTCGACGTTCCCGCCGAAGCGCGCTTGTCCGGACCGATCGTAGGGCTGCCGCTCCATGCGAATGAACTGGCCGTCGAACGCCACATGACGCGGCTGGCCTCGCAGAACCTATCGGCCGGGAGCGCGCCTTTTTTTCTGGGTGCCGGGGCCTATCGCCATCACATCCCCGCCTCGGTCGATCACCTGATCCAGCGCGGTGAGTTTCTGACGGCTTATACCCCGTACCAGCCGGAGATCGCGCAGGGCACGCTGCAGGTCCTGTTCGAATTCCAGACGCAAGTGGCGCGGTTGCTGGGTACCGATATCGCCAATGCCTCGATGTACGATGGTTCGACGGCGTGCTGGGAAGCGATCCTGATGGCAGGCCGGATCACCCGCAAATCACGCGCGGTGCTGTCCGGCGGGCTGCATCCGCATTACGCGCAAGTTGTGAAGACGATGGCGCGCTTCACGGGCGATACGATCGACGCGCGCCTGCCCGAGCTTTCGGCTGAGGCGGACGATGCCGCGGTGATTGCCGCTATCGATGCTGATACGTCGTGCGTCGTGGTCCAATACCCGGACATCCTGGGCCGCATCCCCGATCTCGCGGCGATCGCGGCGGCGGCACAGGCGAAGGGCGCGCTGCTGATTGCGGTGGTGACGGAACCTGTCGCACTCGGCTTGATCGAAGCTCCGGGCAATTTGGGGGCGGATATCGTGGTGGGAGAAGGGCAGTCGCTTGGCGTAGGCCTGCAGTTCGGCGGGCCGTATCTCGGGCTGTTCGGCTGTCGCGAAAAATTCGTGCGGCAGATGCCGGGGCGGCTTTGCGGTCAGACCGTGGACGCGGAAGGAAAGCGTGGCTTCGTCCTCACCCTTTCGACCCGAGAGCAACACATCCGGCGTGAGAAAGCGACGAGCAATATCTGCACGAATTCAGGACTCTGTGCGCTGGCTTTCAGCATTCACATGACATTGTTGGGCGGCGAGGGATTGGCCCGTCTGGCCAAGGTCAACCACGCCCGCGCGCAGGCCATGGTCGCGCGCCTGGCAAAGGTGCCTGGCGTTTCCTGCCTGAATACGACCTACTTCAACGAAGTAACGCTGCTGCTTCCTCAGGATGCGCGTGAAGTTGTGCGGGTGCTGGCGGATCGCGGCGTGCTGGGCGGCGTTTCGCTCGGTCGCCTTTATCCGGGCGTCGAGGGTTTGGCGAACGGGCTGCTCGTCACCGCTACCGAGACCGTCACGGACGAGGACATCGAGACTTTCGCCACCGAACTTGCAGGAGTGCTGGCATGAGCGCCGCAAACGCCGCCGGATGGCGACCGACGATGGGAGACACGACGCCGCAGGGCGAGAATTTCACAACTAAAAGCGGCGATTACGGCTTGATGCTGGAAGAGCCTCTAAGCTTCGAGATTGGCGGCAGGGAAAAGTGCGGCGTCGATCTGGATGACCCGCAAGGTGCTCCAGTCGCGGGCTTGCCACTGCGCAAGGCTGCACCGGACCTGCCTGGCCTGACCGAGCCGGAGACGGTACGGCACTACACGCGTCTCTCCCGTCAGAACTATGCGATCGATCTCGGGCCGTTCCCGCTGGGTTCGTGCACGATGAAGCACAATCCGCGTCTCAATGAAAAGGTCTCCCGCCTGCCGGGCTTCGCCGACGTCCATCCGTTGCAGCCTCAATCCAGCGTGCAGGGCGCGCTGGGTGTTATCAATGAACTGGCGCACTGGCTGATCGCGCTGACCGGGATGCACGGCGTGGCGATGACGCCCAAGGCCGGCGCGCATGGCGAGTTGTGTGGCCTGCTGTGCATCAAGGCGGCGATCGAGGCGCGTGGGGAGCAGCGCGGCGTGATCCTGGTTCCGGAAAGCGCCCACGGCACCAACCCGGCGACGGCCGCGTTCGCCGGCTTCAAGGTCGAAAGCATTCCAGCGAATGCCGCGGGGCGGGTCGATCTGGAGGCGCTGAAGGCCCGCCTCGGCCCCGATATCGCCGGGATCATGATCACCAATCCCAACACTTGCGGCTTGTTCGAGCCAGACATGAAGGCGATTTCGGACGCGGTGCATGCCATCGGCGGTTACGTCTATTGCGACGGTGCCAATTTCAACGCGATCGTCGGCAAGGTCCGCCCCGGCGATCTTGGTATCGATGCCATGCACATCAACCTGCACAAGACATTCTCCACGCCGCACGGCGGCGGCGGGCCAGGTTCCGGCCCGGTGGTCCTGTCAGAGGCGCTCTCGCCGTACGGTCCCTTGCCGTTCACCGCCAAGACAGCGGATGGCGTGATCCATCTGGTGGAGGAGGAGAACGCGCAGGCGTTTGACCACTCGCAAGGCTTCGGCCGCATGTCGGCATTCCACGGGCAAATGGGCATGTTTACGCGCGCGCTCACGTATATCCTCAGCCACGGCGCGGACGGCTTGCAGCAGGTGGCGGAGGATGCGGTCCTGAACGCGAACTATGTTCTGCGCAGCCTGGAGGACGTGCTGCAGGCACCCTTCGCTGAGAGCGGTCCTTGCATGCACGAAGCGCTGTTCAGCGATCGGGGATTTGCGGACGGGTTCTCGACACAGGATGTCGCCAAGGGCCTGATCGACGAGGGCTTCCACCCGATGACCGTCTATTTCCCTTTGGTGGTGCACGGCGCGATGCTGGTGGAGCCTACCGAAACCGAAAGCAAGTCCGGGCTGGACCGCTTCATCGCTTCGCTGCGTAGCTTGGCGGAACGGGCCAAGGCAGGGGATCGCAGCTTGCACTCTGCGCCGCATTTTGCGCCTCGTCGCCGATTGGACGAGACACTGGCGGCTCGAAAGCCGATTCTGGTCTGGAAGGGGGAGCCGGGGCCTGCCGGGTTGCCGTCACCCAGCGAAATCGGCGATCGATAGTCCATCGCCGCAAGTTTCGGACGGTTGCCGGGGCGGACCCCGCCAACCGTCCAAAATCACTTACAGTGCGCGGTCTGCCGCTTCACCGACCGACTGTACGTCCTTGCCGGCACCCTTGACGGTGTTGCAGGCCGAAGCGCTGAGGGCGATGCTTCCGGCAACGAGCGCGAACACAACTTTCTTGAGCATTTTTGATCCTTTCGCATGCGCAGGCATCTAGAGCGAAGCTCAGCGCCTGCGCTGCGAAACAGTCGATGCAGCGCCATGTTCCCGTTTGCGACGGTTCAATCTTCTTCCATCGCATTTGCCGGCGGTATCGCGCGCGACAAGCGGTGTTCCCGCCAGATGATGATAAGGCCAGCCCCGATGATCAGAGGGGCGCCGAGCCACGTGACGCTGGGTGGCAACCGGTCCCAGACCAGCCAGCCGAACAGGGTCGACCAAATCAGCGCGGTATAATCCATCACGATCACGGTGGAGACGGCTGCCTGCCGCAGCGACAGGGTTATGAGCAGCTGGCCCGCGGTACCGGAAAGGCCGATGCCAAGCAGCACCAGGATGTCCCCCAGATCATGCCGGGTGGCATAGAAGGGCAGCATCAGCGAGGCGATCAGCGCGCCGAACACCGCGAAGTAGAAGACGCAGGCGATCGGGTCTTCCGTTCGCGTCAGGTCTCGGATCTGGAAGGCGGCAACGGCCACCACCAGCGCGGAGCCGAGCCCGGCGACAATCCCCAGCAGGGGGACTGGAGCATGTCCGGGCTGGGCGATGATCACGACGCCGGCAAAGCCCAGCGCCACGGCGCTCAGCCGCCACCAGCCGACGCGCTCATGCATCACCAGGACGGAAACCAGGACCGCGAACATCGGGGCCGTGAAACCGATCGTCGTCGCCTCCGCCAACGGCAGCATCACGGCGGCGGTCACATTGCAGAACAGCCCTGCAGTCCCCACGGCGGCGCGAGCGGCGTGGCTTTTCCAGCGACGGGTCCGCAAATTGCCCAGCCGACCCATCAGCGCCAGCGCGACGAACATTATTGGGATGGTCGTCGCCTGCCGCCAGAACATCACCTCAGGCGTCGCGATCCCGCGCTCGCCCGCGAGCTTTAGCAGCATCACCAGCGTCGACATCAGGAGCATCGCGGCGGCGCGAAAAAGGAGACCCAGGATCGGGCGTTCGGTGCGAGCAGTCACCCAATCGCGCTTTAATTGCTCATGAAATCCGGGCAAGGCGCGCCGATGGACAATCCGGGCATATGGTGCGCCGCGGCGGGTATCATCGCGGCTATGATCTCCATCATGGCATGGCTGGGCGATCGCGCCCGGATGCGCCGCGATGAACTGGATCGCGTGGGCTTCGTGCCCTGGCGCGCCGTGTCCTTCTGGTCGACGGTGCTGGCCATCCTGCTGATCGCCGGCGCGATCAAGCTATGGCAGGACGGCTGACGATCAGAGGCAGGCCTCCAGGTAGGCCTGATCGAAGCCGAACTGGCGCGCTTTTTCCAGCGTATAGGGACGCAGGCCCGAGGGCCGGAACTCGCCGATGATCTTGCCCTCGTCCGTCTCGTCGAGATATTCGAACTTGAACAGTTCCTGCGTGATGATCACGTCACCCTCCATCCCGATCACCTCGGTGATGTTGGTGGTGCGGCGCGAACCATCCCGCAGGCGCTTTACCTGTACGATAAGATCCACCGACTCTGCGATCTGGCGACTGATTGCTTCCTTCGGGATCTTGATGTCGCCCATCAGGATCATGTTCTCCATACGGCCCAGGCATTCGCGCGGGCTGTTGGCGTGGAGCGTGCACATCGAACCATCGTGACCGGTGTTCATCGCGGCGAGCAGGTCGAAGCACTCCGCGCCGCGAATTTCGCCCAGGATAATGCGGTCAGGACGCATACGCAGCGCGTTCTTCACCAAGTCACCGATGGAGATCGCGCCTTGGCCTTCCAGGTTCGGCGGGCGGGTTTCCAGGGGAAGCCAGTGTGGCTGCTGCAGGCGAAGCTCGGCCGCGTCTTCGATCGTCAGCACGCGCTCACCCGGATCGATCATCTTCGACAGGGCGTTGAGCATCGTCGTCTTGCCCGAGCCGGTACCGCCCGAGATGACGACGTTCATTCGGCATGCCCCCGCGATCTTCAGCACGGTCGCCATCTTCTCGCTCATCGAGCCAAAGCCCTGCAGCATGTCGATGGTGATCGGCTTCTCGGAAAACTTACGAATCGAGATCGCCGTTCCGCGCAACGAAAGCGGCGGCACGATCACGTTGACGCGGCTGCCGTCCTTCAGGCGGGCGTCGGCCAAAGGCGTCGTCTGGTCGACGCGGCGGCCCACCTGGTTGACGATGCGCTGGGCGATCTGGAACAGATGCTGCTCATCGCGAAAGCGGATGCCGGCCAATTGCAGGCGGCCGTTCTTTTCGATGTAAGTCTGGTTCGGGCCGTTGACCATGATGTCCGAGATGTCCGGATCATTCAGCAGCTCTTCCAGCGGGCCGAAACCGAGCAGCTCATCAATCAGCACCTTTTCCAGCGCGAACTGCTCGCGGCGGTTGAAGGTGATCTTCAGCTCGGCCAGCACCTCGATGATGATCGGGCGGAATTCCTCGGACAGCTCGTCCTTGGTCAGCGTCGCCGCCGCCTCGGGGTCGACGCGTTCCAGCAGGCGCGGCAGCACCTGCTCCTTGATCTTGTGGATCGAGGCTTCGAAGCCGTCCTGCTCGGCCTGTTCGTGAACCGCATTGGCGCGATCGGCCAGCCGCGACATCGCATCGTCGGCCCGGTTCAGCGGCGGCGTGGCCAAGAGGTCTCCACCAGGCACAGGCGGAAACTGCTCGCCACCGGGAAGCGGCGCTTGCGGAGCGCGATCGGGTGCAGGGCCCTTCAGGGGCTTGGCCACACCGAAGGCGGGCCGTGCGCCCGGATTCATTCCGCCGATGCCGTTGCGTCGCCCGAATGCCGTCATTGATCCACCAACCCCTTGCGCGATCGCCGCTACGCGCTCGCCGTGCGTCTGAATGAAAGGCGGTATTAAGGATGAAGCTTTGATAACTTCCTAATGCCGCAAAAATCGCGTGCGGCACGGGTTGGTCATCAGCGTTGGGTGGTGAAGACCGCCGCATCGCGTTGTTGCCAGGTCATGCGCAGACCATCGCGGTGCGGGATCGCCGCCGGATCAGGGCCGATTACCCAGACGTGGCTGAATGCCTTCAGCGGCAACGCGGCTATCGCCTGCGGCAGTGTCGGCGTCATCCCACAGCGCTGCGGATAGAACAGTTGTCGGTCGTCGGTGGCGAATGGCCCGGCCACTGCGTAGGAAACCGTCAACGGGTTCATCGCGGAATTGGCCCACTGGTCGTTGACGAAGGCATGGCGGCGTACCAGCGCCATGCTGCCGATATGCGAGAACCAGGGCAGGGCCCACTCTTTGTGGCAAGGTAGCTCTACCAAGGTAGCGAGCCGGGCATGTTCGGGGATAGCGGAGAGGGCAGCCAGGTGCCGTTCCAGTTCCGCCTCGCGCTCACGATAGACAGTGCCGGTGATCACCAAGCGCAAGACGAGGTAAGCCAGCGCCATGCCCATCAGCACGCGCCAGGCAGTGCCACTGACATTTTCGCGCAGGCTGAGTAGCGCCACGATCAGGACATAAGGGGCCAGCCGCATGTCGGCGAAGACGGAGCCAAACACTTGCCCCGGCAGAAGCAGGAAGGCTGCCAGTGCGATTGCCGCGCCCCATCCCAGCCTACGGTCGACCGAAACCTGAGGCAGCACGAAACCTGCTACCGCCGCCAGGACCAGAGATAGGGCGCAGAGGAGATCGAACTGGTGGAAGTTTAAGCGCTGCATGGAAAGCAGCCAGGAGACCTTCTGCGCAATATCGAACCAGCCATCGATCCCCGAGCCGGTGGCGCTGCTTCGCCAAAGCAGCATTGGCAATAGAGGTGCCAGCAGCGGCCATTCGTCGCGTATCGTATTCACCGCGACGCTCTGCAGGGAACGTCGCGCGCTCCACTGCCGCGCCAGCGTCTCTCCGGTGCACAAGATGCCCAGGAAGGCCCAACCGAACGTGTGACACAGCCAGACCGCCAAGCCGATCGGAACGAATAGCAGGGAGCGGACCGTTCCCGGCCCCAGCCGCAGCCACAATGCAAATGCCAGCAGTGCCAGGGCCATCGCCAGCGAGAAGTTGAGGAAGCCCCAGGTGAACGGAAGCGCGTAGATCAGTGGCAGGGCCAGCACGGCAAAGGCCGTAACCCGCCCGTGGATCATGCGAGACAGCAGCAGGATCGCGCTGCCCGCCAGGATCGGTACCAGCGCCAAGGCCGATTTCACCGTGGCGGTCAATCCGAGCAGCGGATGCAGGGCTTCGACGATCAAGTCAGCGCCCAGATTACCGATAACCTGCCAACGAAAATGGAAGAACTGCTGCAGCCACGGGTCGTCTTGCAACCCGGTCTGCAGAGCATAGCGCCCGGTATGCCCCAGCACGTCGATCATCGGTGGGGTGCGAAGGATAAGCACCGGCAGCGTAGTGAACAGCACCAACAACGCTGCGCCCGCCCAGCTCTGCGGCGAACTTGCCTTGGAAGGCAGTGCAGCGGAATGCTCACCCGCTTTCGTCGGGGCAGCACGCATCCTATCTTGCATCGTGATGCCTGATCCCAACCCGGAGACCTGCTGGCTTTGCGAACGCCCACTTGGCCGACGTGTCGAACGACACCATCCGGTTCCTAAAAGCCGCGGTGGGCGCGATACTGTTGCGGTGCATCCGATCTGCCATCGAACGCTGCACGCTACTTTCGCGAATGTTGAACTGGCGCGGCTTGGGCAACATGTGGAAGCGCTGCGCCAGAACTCTGCGATAGCGACTTATCTTCGCTGGATCGCGGGCAAACCGCCGGATTTTCACGCCTCCACGGCCAAACGACGGCGTTGAGAAGCGGACCGAAAAAGCCGTGACGACAGACACAGCAGGCCGGATGGCGGCGCCGCCGCTCATTATCAGCCGCTTGTCAGGACCTCAGCCCTCGGCGTGTTCGGCCAGCACCGTAAGACCATTCGCGCCCACTTCGGCGAAGCCGCCCTGGATGCGAACTTCTTCCGGCGCGCCGTTCTCGGTGCGATAGATCTTCAGAGGACCGTCCTTGATCGTGGTCATGAACGGCGCGTGGCCCTGCAAAACGCCCATCTCGCCCTCTGTGCCAGGGATGACGACCATGTGCACCTCTTCCGAGCGGACGAGGCGGGCCGGGGTCACGAGTTCGAAGTGCAGTGCCATAGTCGAATATCCCTCGCTTCAGTTGAGGGTCCTCATGCTCCCCTCCCGTTTGCGGGAGGGGCTGGGGGAGGGCCTGTTTATCCGTAAGGGAGGGTGCCCACATGCCCTCCCCCCGACCCCTCCCGCAGGCGGGAGGGGAGATTGTGGAAGCTCTCGGCTTTGCCGGAGCTTACGCTTCGTCAGCCAGCTTCTTAGCCTTCTCGACCGCTTCGTCGATACCGCCGACCATGTAGAAGGCGTTCTCCGGCAGGTGGTCGTACTCGCCATCGACGACGGCCTTGAACGACTTCACCGTGTCTTCCAGCTGGACGAACTTACCCGAGATGCCGGTGAAGACTTCGGCCACGTGGAATGGCTGGCTGAGGAACTTCTGGATCTTGCGAGCACGGGCGACGACCAGCTTATCCTCTTCGGAAAGCTCGTCCATGCCCAGGATCGCGATGATGTCCTGCAGGGACTTGTACTTCTGCAGCGTCTCCTGGACCCGGCGCGCGGTGTTGTAGTGCTCCTGGCCAACGACGGCGGGCGCCAGCACGCGGCTGGTGGAGTCGAGCGGATCGACCGCCGGATAGATGCCCAGCTCCGAGATCGCGCGGTTCAGCGTGGTCGTCGCGTCCAAGTGGGCGAACGATGCGGCTGGCGCAGGGTCGGTCAAGTCGTCGGCGGGGACGTAGATCGCCTGGACCGACGTGATCGAGCCCTTGTTGGTGGAAGTGATGCGCTCCTGCAACTGTCCCATGTCGGTCGACAGGGTCGGCTGGTAGCCCACGGCCGAAGGAATACGGCCCAGCAGAGCCGACACCTCGGCACCGGCCTGGGTGAAGCGGAAGATGTTGTCCACGAAGAAGAGCACGTCCTGGCCCTCCTGGTCGCGGAAGTACTCTGCCATGGTCAGACCCGACAGAGCAACGCGTGCGCGGGCGCCCGGGGGCTCGTTCATCTGGCCGAATACCAGGGCGACCTTGGAGCCTTCCGAAGTGGCGTTGCCCTCGGCATCCTTGGCGATGACGCCGGCGTCGAGGAATTCGTGATAAAGGTCGTTACCCTCGCGGGTACGCTCACCCACGCCAGCGAAGACGGACACGCCGCCGTGGCCCTTGGCGATGTTGTTGATCAGTTCCTGGATCAGCACGGTCTTGCCGACGCCGGCGCCGCCGAACAGGCCGATCTTGCCGCCCTTTGCGTAAGGCGCCAGCAGGTCGATGACCTTGATGCCGGTGACCAGGATCGACGCTTCGGTCGACTGATCGATGAACGGGGGAGCCTCGGCGTGGATCGGTGCGTGCATGTCCGAACCGACAGGGCCACGCTCGTCGATCGGGTCGCCGATGACGTTCATGATGCGGCCCAGCGTCTTGGGGCCAACCGGCACGGTGATCTGCGCGCCGGTGCTCGACACGTTCTGGCCACGCGTCAGGCCGTCTGTGCCATCCATCGCAATGCAGCGCACGGTGTTCTCACCAAGGTGCTGCGCGACTTCGAGGACGAGCTTGTTGCCGTTGTTCTCGGTGACGAGCGCGGTGAGGATCGGAGGCAGTTCGCCTTCGAAGCTCACGTCGACGACGGCGCCGATGACCTGGCTGATCTTGCCGCCAGACGTCATGTTAGGTGTGGTCTGGTTTAGCACTGGGGCGGTTGCCATGTTCGTTTCCTTGCCTTCGGGTGCTTAGAGCGCTTCGGCGCCAGCGATAATTTCGACGAGTTCGGTGGTGATCGCGGCCTGGCGGCTGCGGTTGTATTGGATGGTCAGGGCCTTGATCAAGTCGCCGGCGTTACGCGTGGCGTTGTCCATCGCGGTCATCGACGCGCCTTGCTCAGACGCCATGTTCTCCAGCAGCGCGCCGAAGATCTGGGTCTTGAGGTAGCGCGGCAGCAGGGCGGCAAGGATTTCCTCTTCGTCCGGCTCGTATTCTACGACTGCGCCAGCATCGGTCTTTGCCGAAGCTGCCTTGGGAGCCGGAACCGGGATGATCTGCTGCTCGGTCGGTTCCTGCGTCAGCGCGTTTTTGAACTTCGAAAAGAACAGGTGCGCCACATCGAAGCGGCCATCTTCATACAGCTTTACCAACTCGTCGGCGATCTTCTCGGCCTCGTCGAAGCCGGGAGTGCGCACGTCGGTGGTGTCGAACGACTGCAGGATCGCCTTGGGATAGTTCCGGCTGATCACCGCGCGACCCTTGCGGCCGATCAGATAGAACAGGACGGACTTGCCTTCGGCTTCCAGGCGGCGGGCCGCAGTCAGCGCGGCCTTGACGATGTTCGAGTTGAACGCGCCGGCCAGGCCCTTGTCCGAGTTGGCGACGACCAGCAGGTGCACGCTGTTCGCACCAGTCCCGGCCAGCAGGCGCGGGCTGTTGTCAGTCACCGTGATCTTGCTGGACAGCGAGGCCATGACTTCGGCGAGACGCTGGGCGTAGGGGCGCCCGGCCTCTGCCGCAGCCTGCGCTTTGCGCAGCTTCGCCGCCGCGACCATCTGCTTGGCCTTGGTGATCTTCTGGGTCGACTTGACCGAGTTGATCCGGCCTTTGAGTTCCTTCAGCGAAGCCACTCTTGGTACTCTCCAATTCGTCGCCCCGGAAGTGATCCGGGGGCCCGCTGTTCCGACCGCTGCGGCGAGCGGGACCCCGGCTCAAGGCCGGGGTGATGGCTTAGGCGATTAGGCGAACTGCTTGCCGAACGCTTCTAGCGCTGACGCCAGCTTCTTGGGCGTCTCGCCCTCGAACTTGCCCGTGTCACGGATTTCAGCCAGCACGGCGGGGTGCTCGGAATGCAGGTAGCTGAGCATCTCAGCCTCGTACTGCGTCACCTTTTCGACGGGCAGCTTGTCGAGATAGCCGTTGGTGCCGGCGTAGATCGAGGCGACCTGCTCTTCCATGGTCAGCGGCGAGAACTGCTTCTGCTTGAGCAGTTCGGTCAGGCGCGCGCCGCGGTTGAGCAGCTTCTGGGTCGAGGCATCGAGGTCCGAGCCGAACTGCGCGAACGCGGCCATTTCGCGATACTGCGCCAGCTCCAGCTTGATCGAGCCGGCGACCTTCTTCATCGCCTTGGTCTGGGCCGAACCGCCGACGCGGCTGACCGAGAGGCCGACGTTGATGGCCGGACGCACGCCCTGATAGAACAGGCCGGTTTCGAGGAAGATCTGACCGTCGGTGATCGAGATCACGTTCGTCGGAATGTACGCCGAAACGTCGCCTGCCTGGGTTTCGATGATCGGCAGCGCGGTGAGCGAGCCAGCACCAAAATCGTCGTTCATCTTTGCGGCGCGCTCAAGCAGGCGGCTGTGCAGGTAGAACACGTCGCCCGGATAAGCTTCGCGGCCCGGAGGACGACGCAGCAGCAGCGACATCTGGCGATAGGCCACAGCCTGCTTGGAAAGGTCGTCGAACACGATCACGGCGTGCATGCCGTTGTCGCGGAAGAATTCGCCCATCGCGGCACCGGTGTAAGGTGCGAGGTACTGCAGCGGCGCGGGCTCCGAAGCGGTGGCGGCGATGACGATGGAGTATTCCATCGCGCCGTTCTCTTCGAGCTGGCGGACGATCTGCGCCACGGTCGAGCGCTTCTGGCCGACGGCGACGTAGATGCAGTAGAGCTTCTTGCCCTCGTCCGTGCCCTGATGATCGCCCTTCTGGTTGATGAAGGTGTCGATGGCGACGGCGGTCTTGCCGGTCTGGCGGTCACCGATGATCAGCTCGCGCTGGCCACGGCCCACAGGAACGAGGGCGTCGATCGCCTTCAGGCCGGTCTGCACAGGCTCGTGCACCGACTTGCGCGGGATGATGCCGGGCGCCTTGCTTTCAACGCGGGCGCGCTTCTCGGAGACGATCGGACCCTTGCCGTCGATGGGGTTGCCCAGCGCGTCGACCACGCGGCCGAGCAGGCCCTTGCCGACGGGAACGTCGACGATGGTGCCGGTGCGGCGAACGCTGTCGCCTTCCTTGATGGTGGAGTCAGAACCGAAGATCACGACACCGACGTTGTCGGCTTCGAGGTTCAGCGCCATGCCCTGGATGCCGCCGTTGAATTCGACCATTTCGCCGGCCTGGACGTTGTCGAGGCCGTGGATGCGGGCGATGCCGTCACCCACCGAGAGCACGGTGCCGACTTCGGAGACCTGCGCTTCGGTGCCGAAGCTGGCGATCTGGTCCTTGATGACCTTCGAAATTTCTGCGGCGCGGATGTCCATAGGGTTTTCCTTCTTAGCCCTTCATGGCCTGGGCGAGCGAATTGAGACGAGTGCGGATCGAGCTGTCGATGCGCTTGGAGCCGATCGTGACGACCAGTCCTCCCAGCAGCTCAGGATCCACGCTGGTGCGGATTTTGACGTTGCGGCCTTCGCGCGCTTCCAGCTTCTGGCGAAGCTGTTCGATCTGGCCTTCTTCGAGCGGATGCGCCGAGGTGACCTGTGCCGTCGCTTCACCGCGTTGCGCAGCAGCGATCGTGTGAAAGGCGCGGATGATCTCGGGCAGGGCGGACAAGCGGCGATTGCCGGCCAGCACGCCCAGGAAGTTCTTGGTCAGGTCCGACAGGCCCAGCACCGGCGCAATCGCATTCATGATGCGTGCTGCGTCAGCGCGGCTGACCTGGGGATTGCGGATCAGCGATCCGAAATCGTCGCTTTCACGGATTGCGGCCTCGATCCGGTCAAGATCGGCCTCTACCGCGGTGACAGTGCCATTCTCGCTCGCAAGATCGAACAGGGCTGACGCGTAGCGCCCTTGCAGACTGGCCTTGATTCCGCCGGAATTCTCCACGCGTGTCGTATCCTTGCATCAAGTGGCGTACTAGTTCGCAAGGGGCGCGTCAGCGACTAGCGCGAAACCGCGATCGAACGTCCCCCAGACGGGGGGCGCATAGCGACGATTTCCCGACACTGCAAGGGACCGGGGTCGGGCTGGGGAAAGAAGCTCCGAAACCCGGGCAGTGGCGCTATTTCAAGGGTATGGCCACTTTGAACGCAAGCTGCGGGAGGCATGACGAGGGATTCGCGGCTACACCATCACATATGAATGCAGCCGATTCTCCCGAAGATATCGCGACGGCGAAGGACGCCATCGACGATGAGGCGGCCTGGCGGGCGGTCCTGGCGCGCGACAAGGGGTTCGACGGCCGTTTCGTCACGGGCGTGCACTCGACCGGCATATATTGCCGGCCCTCTTGCGCAGCCCGGCATCCTTCGCGGCACAACGTGCGCTTCTACAGGGATGGGCGAGAGGCGCAGGCGGCAGGCTTGCGACCGTGCAGGCGATGCCAGCCGGATGACGTTGCGCCTGACGAGGCTGCGGTGGCGCAGGCGATCGCGCTGCTCAACGGCGGCGAAAAGGGGGTGTCGCTGGCCGCTTTGGCGCAAGCGACCGGGTATTCGCCCACGTATTTCCAGCGGGTATTCAAGCGTTCGGTCGGGCTAAGTCCTGCAGCGTATCTCAGGGCGCGCAAGCTGGAGCGAGCCGGGCAGGCCTTGCGAGATGGAACCAACATCACCGATGCGATCTATGCGGCTGGTTACGGGGCGCCATCGCGGTTCTACGAAGCAAGTGAGAGGAGATGGGGCATGTCGCCTTCGGTTTGGCGCGATGGCGGGATGGGCGTAACCATCCGCTGGGCGGTGGTGGCGACCACGCTGGGCCAGATGCTGGTCGCGGCAACGGACAAGGGCGTCTGCCGGCTGTCTTTCGAGGAGGGGCCGGAAGCACTGGCGCGGCGTTTCCCCCGCGCGGACCTGATAGAAGGCGATACGGCATTCGCGGCATTTCTGGCTGAAGTGATCGCCGCGGTCGAGGATCCGGGTGAAGCGCACGCCATCCCGCTTGATGTACAGGGCACCGCGTTCCAGGAAGCGGTCTGGCGTGAACTGCAACGTATCCCCAAGGGCGAGACGCGCAGTTATGCCCAGATCGCCGCCGCCGTGGGTAAGCCGGCCGCAGTACGGGCGACAGGTTCGGCCAACGGCGCGAACAACGTGGCGGTGCTGATCCCGTGCCACCGTGTGGTGCGCACGAATGGCACGCTGGGCGGCTATGCCTATGGGCTGGATATCAAGCGCGAGTTGCTGCGGCGAGAGCGAGATTAGAGGGTGATCGGGGCGGGATGAAGCGCGGCGCCGCAATCTAATCCCGCGCCCAGCCCTTTCTCGCCGGGACCAGATTGTCCAGCACCGCCTCCGCGCTGGCGAGGTAGTCCTTGCGTTTGTCCGCGTCCATGCGATCCCAGGTGCCATAGACCCGGTTGATCCGCATGTTCTTCTCCAGCAGCTTTCGGTTCCGCACCAGGAAGTGCCAGTACAGCGGGTTGAACGGACAAGCGTCTTCGCCGGTTTTCTTGCGAACGTCATACCGGCACGGGCCGCAATAGTCGGACATCTTGTTGATGTAGTTCCCGCTGGCAGCATAGGGCTTGGAGGCGAGCCGGCCCTTGTCCGCCCACAGCGCCATGGCGGCCACATTGGGCAGTTCCACCCACTCGTAGGCGTCGGCATAGACGACGAGGAACCAGTCCTCGACCTCTTGCGGCAGGATGCCCGCCAGCAGTGCGAAGTTGCCCAGCACCATCAGGCGTTGAATATGATGCGCATGGGCATTGTCCCGCGTGGACCGAACGCAATCGGCCAGGCAGCGCATGTCGGTTTCGCCGGTCCAATAGAAATCCGGCAGCGGGCGCTGCGCCTTCAGCGCGTTCGCTTCTCGCAGGCCCGGCATCTCGAACCAGTACATGCCGCGGATATATTCGCGCCAGCCGATGATTTGGCGGATGAAGCCCTCGGCCGCGTTCAGCGGCACCTTGCGCTCGCGATAGGCCTTTTCGGCGCGGCGGCACACTTCCAGCGGATCGAGGAGGCCTAGATTGATCGAGGTCGACAGCAACGAGTGGAACAGGTCATCCTGACCATGCACCATGGCGTCTTGATAGGTGCCGAACTCTGGCAGGCGTTCCGCGATGAACTTGTCGAGCGCCTTGTTCGCCTGCTTCGCGGTAACCGGCCAGCGAAAGCGCTCCAGACTGCCGAAGTGATTGCCGAAGCGCGATTCGACCAGGGCGATGACCTCTCGTGTCACCTTGTCCGGCGGAAAGCCCGGGGTCGGTGGTGGGTCCATCAGCATGTCGGGCCCGGCGCGGTTCTCCTTGTCGAAGTTCCACTGGCCGCCTTCGGGCTTCTTGCCATCCATCAGCAAGTCGGTGCGCACGCGCATGTCGCGATAGAAATTTTCCATCAGCAGCCGCTCGCGCCCCTGCGCCCAGACGTAGAACTCTTCCTTCGAGCATAGGAAGCGATCATCCGGAAGGATATCGACGGGAATGCCGAGCGCCTCGCTCCATCCCTCCATCATCTCGGCGACGCGCCATTCACCGGATTCGACGACGCGCACGGCTTTTGCCTTGTGTCGTTTCACCGCCCGCTCGACCTCGCCGGTGAAGCTGCCGGTGTTGGCCTTGTCGTCCAGCCGAACGTAGTCGACCGTCCAGCCTTGCGCTTCAAGTTCGGCGGCGAAATGGCGCATCGCGGAGAGGATCAGGACGATCTTCTGCTTGTGATGGCGCACGTAAGTGGTCTCGTCCCAGACCTCCATCATCAGCACCACGGTGAACGCCTTGTCGCAGCCGTCAAGGCTGGCGATCGTGCGCGTGAGCTGGTCGCCGAGGATGGGAACGAGGGTCGTCATGTGGATATCGGTAACGCGCGACAATGGCGTCGGCGGCATGCCCTTTGGGACGGGCGGGCGTTGTCGATCGTCAGCAAAGATTTGTCACAAATGGTCGCAGGCCAGAACTGTGCCGACCGATTTGTCTCTCAGAATTGTCGATAGATCGATCCCTGTTGAAGGTTTGATCTGCCGCCGCCCCTCATCGCGCTTGCTGGTCAGGTATCGAGGTCAAACAAAGCTATACGGATCGATATCGATCGCCACGCGCACGCCTTGCGGGAATTCCAGTGGTCCCAGCCACTCCTGAAGGTAGCGCTGTAGTTCTGCCGAGCGCCTCGCGTTGATCAGCAGCCGATAGCGGTAGCGGCCGCGCAGCAGCGCCATGGGTGCGGGCGCGGGGCCCAGCACGAGCATATCGGGATGATTGGGCGCGGTGCCGCCGATGGCGCGAGCGGCGCTTTGGGCTTCGGACTGGTCCTCGCTGGAAACGATGATCGCGGCCCAGCGGCCGAACGGTGGCGCCCCGGCGTCGCGGCGGGCCTCAGTCTCGGCGGCGTAGAACGCGTCGCGGTCGCCGGAGGCGAGGGCTGAGATCACCGAAGCGTCGGGATGCCGGGTCTGGATGAGGACTTCGCCCGGCTTTTCGGCGCGGCCTGCTCGTCCGGAAACCTGGGCGATCTGTTGATAGGTTCGCTCGCCCGCGCGCAAGTCGCCGCCTTCGAGGCCAAGGTCGGCATCGACCACGCCCACCAGCGTGAGTTGGGGGAAGTGGTAGCCCTTGGTGACGAGCTGCGTGCCGACGATCACGTCGATCGCGCCTTCCTCTGCCTGCGCCACGAACCGCCCCACCGCCTCGCGCGAGTTCAGCGTGTCGGAGGTGACGACCGCCACGCGCGCGTCCGGCAGCAGTTCGCCTACTTCGTCGGCGATGCGCTCCACGCCGGGGCCGCAAGCGACGAGGCAGTCGCCAGTGCCGCATTCGGGGCAGGCCTCCGGAAACGGCGTCTCGTGCCCACAGTGGTGGCAGGCCAGGCGGCTGGAGAAGCGATGCTCCACCAGCCACGCCGTGCAGTTGGGGCACTGGAAGCGGTGGCCGCAATGGCGGCACAACGTCAGTGGTGCATAGCCTCGGCGGTTTAAGAAAAGCAGCGATTGCTCGCCGCGCGCCAGCCGCAGCTTCATTTCCTCGACCAGCCGGGGGGCGAGCCAGCGGCCGCGTTCGGGCGCTTCGCTGCGCAGGTCAACGATCTTGATCTCGGGCAGTTGGGCGCCGCCGAACCGGTCCGGCAGTTCGATGCGGGTGTAGATGCCCGCTTCGGCCAGTTGCAGCGATTCCAGCGCAGGCGTGGCGCTGGCCAGGATCACCGGCACGCTTTCGAACCTTGCGCGGATCACCGCGACATCGCGCGCATTGTAGCGCACGCCGTCGTCCTGCTTGAACGAAACCTCGTGCGCTTCGTCCACCACGATCAGGCCTAGCCTGGCATAAGGCATGAACAGCGCGGAGCGTGCGCCGACCACCACTTGCGCCTCACCCCGCACGATCGCGCGCCACGCACGGCGACGCTCGCTGGCCTTAAGCGAGGAGTGCCACAGGAGCGGCGGCGTGCCGAAGCGGCTTTCGAAGCGGCGCAGGAAGTTTTCCGTCAGCGCGATTTCGGGCAGCAGCACCAGAACTTGCCGCCCCTGGCGCAGCGCCTCGGCCACCGCTTCGAAATAGGTTTCGGTCTTGCCCGACCCGGTTACGCCATCGAGCAGGAAGGGGGCGAACTTGCCTGCCGCCACCGCCGCCACGAACGTATCCGCAGCCTCCCGCTGGCCGGGGTTGAGGACGGGCTCGGCAAAATCGGGCAGGGCGGGCGGATAGGGGCGATCGCAATCGACGACGATCGGCTCGAGCAGCCCAGCGCCGACCATGCCGCGCAGCACGCCCTCGGAGACGCTGGCCAGTTCGGCCAGTTCGCGGATCGAACCTTGTTCGCCTTGCAGCGCATCCAATGCGGCGGCGCGCTGCGGCGTCAGTCGGGCAGGTTCTTGCCCCGTCAGGCGATATTCGGTGGTGGTGCCGCCGCCCCTGAGCGCCGCGCTGCTGCCCAGGGCCATGCGCGCCACGCTGGACATCGGTGCGCAATAATAGTCAGCTGTCCACTCGATCAGGCGGCGCAAGGGCGCGGGCAGCGGGGGTACCGGCAGAGCTTCAAGCACCGCGCGCAGTTTTGCCTCAGGCACTTCTTTTGCGCTGAGGCGTTCTGGTTCCCAGACGATCCCGATGATCTGGCGGGGGCCCAGCGGCGCGATGACAATCGAACCCGGCTCCACCGCCATGCCCTCGGGCTTGCGATAGTCCAGCACGCCAAGGGCGGCGTTGAATACAAGAAGTCGTATGCGTTCCATCAGGGACGTGCATATAGGCACCGGGGTCCGGTTACGGGAAGGAGTTGCGTATGCGCGAAGTGAAGTCGGGGCTGTGGATGGGGACTGCGGTAAACCGGCGGGGGCTGTTGGCCGGCGGCGGCGTACTGGCTGGCCTTCTTCTGGTGGGCGGATGCACCACCGTGGGCGGCCGCGCCGCGTTTTCTTATGATGATGCGGTGCGCCGTTTGTTAGAGCTTTCGACACAGCGGGCGTTCGCACGCCTGACCGCGCCCGACGGCTTCTGGGATAGCTCGGTCGCGCGGATCAACCTGCCGGTGTTGTTCGGCAAGCGGGGCAGCGTGATGGAGGGTATCCTGAAATCACCCGCCTTCCGGGAGCGCTTGCAGCACCGTCTGAACATCATCGCCGAGGATGGCGCTCGCGCTGCCGCGCCGCTGGTGGCGGATACCGTTCGCACGATCGGCATCCAGAACGTCGCCGCGCTAATCACAGGCGATCCCACCGCCGCCACCAGCTTCCTGCGCGCGGAGATGGGCCCGGCGCTGGTCAATGCGATGATCCCGGAATTGAACCGCCTTATGCAGGTGGCGGACGATCCCTTGGTCGGCCAGGCGCTCTCCGCGCTGGCGGGCGTGGACCTTTCGGACGCCGCCCACGCTCTTGCGCTCAACGCCGACAATGCGATCTGGTACGAGATCGGCGCGGAGGAGGCGGAACTGCGCAAGAACCCCTCCAGCGATCCGGCTCTGGCACGCGTGTTCGCGCAACCGCGCTGAGGCAAGATTCACGCCCGTCACCTGCCGCAAGGCGGGTGACGGCGTGGACTTTTAGCAGTGCGTCAGGCTCTAGCGGCCCTGACACCCTTTCCCTATAGCGTCGCGCAAACTGGCCTATAGGGAAGCGCATCATGAAGTTCTTCGTCGACACTGCCGACACCAAGGAAATCGCTGAACTGGCCGAAACCGGCCTGCTTGATGGCGTCACCACCAACCCGTCGCTGATCGCCAAGTCCGGTCGCAACTTCATGGAAGTGACCAAGGAAATCTGCGGCCTGGTGGATGGCCCGGTCAGCGCCGAAGTGGTTGCGCTCGACCATGCCGGGATGATGCGTGAGGCGGAAATCCTGCGCAAGATCGCGGACAATGTGTGCATCAAGGTGCCGCTCACCGTGGACGGGCTGAAGACCTGCAAAAAGCTGACCGGTGATGGCACGATGGTGAACGTCACGCTGTGCTTCTCGGCCAATCAGGCACTGCTGGCGGCCAAGGCGGGCGCAAGTTTCATCTCGCCCTTCGTCGGCCGGCATGACGACAACGGCTTCGACGGGCTCGACCTGATCCGCGACATTCGCCTGATCTATGACAACTACGCGTTCGAAACCGAGATCCTGGCCGCCTCGATCCGCCACCCGATCCATGTCCTGGAATGCGCGCGCATCGGCGCGGACGTGATGACCGCCCCGCCGGCGGTGATCCACAACCTGTTCAAGCACGTGCTGACCGACAAGGGCATCGAAGGCTTCATGGCGGACTGGGCGAAGACCGGCCAGACGATCTGACGTCACGCCTCCTCCTGACCCTCGTCATTCCCGCATAGGCGATAATGGCGAGGGTCGGGGCTGGGGGGCGCCGAAGTGCGCGGCATCGGCGCGCGAATGACGAACTATGGGCAATCGGGCGTCGTCAGGCTTGCTGCCACCAACCTGACCCGTCTAGCGTTCTGCGCGATATGTCCGACGAATCTCCCACAGATCGCTTCAAGTCCGTCCTCACCGGAGCCAGCCGCGCCATCGCGCATGATGCGGAGGTGGAGGTCAACTGGACGTCCGACGCACCCAGCGCCACCGGCGGCACCTTTCGCGTGCCGATGCCGGGCCGCACCTTGCCGCGTGCGGCGGCGATGCAGGCGCGGGGCTTTGCTGACAGTTTCGCGCTCAAGCTGCGCCATCATGACGAGCGGCTCCACCAGCGCAATGCTCCGATAGAGCCCGCCGCGCGGGCCTGTTACGACGCGGTCGAGCTGATCCGATACGAAGCGCTGGGCGCCAACAAGTTCGCGGGGATGCGCGATAACCTCGATGCGTCGCTCGGCGTGCGGATGGGCGGCGATCCGATCACGCGCGCCACCAGCGCCGATGAAGTGCCCGTCCAGTCCGCGCTAGCGCTGCTCTTGCGCGAGCGCCTGACCGGCCAGCCCGTGCCCAAGCTGGCGCAAGGCGGCGTCGATATGGTGCGCCGCTGGATCGAGGAGCGCGCAGGCGACGATTTCGAGGCACTGGCGGGCTCGCTGGAGGACCAGAAGGCGTTCCAGTCGCTCTCGCTCAACATGCTGCAGCACCTGGAACTCACGCGGTCCGAGCAGTTGCCCCAGGAGCCGGACGACGCCGAGGATATGGACGGCGACGAGGAGACCGAGGAACAGGAAACCGGCGACGACAAGGGCGAGGAGCAGCAGCCCAACGAAGTCGCGGCCGAACCCACGCAAGGCGAAGACGACGGCGAGAGCGAGTCCGAAGGCGAAAACTCCGACGATATGGAGGAGGGCCAGGAAGGCGAAGAGGGTGAGGAGGGCATGCTGCCTGTCCGCCCCAATCGCCCGTGGACCGACATCCCTGACACGTTCGACTACAAGGTCTTCACCGAAACCTTCGACGAGGTGGTCGGCGCGCATGACTTGTGTGACGAGGAAGAGCTGACGCGGCTGCGTGCCTACCTCGATGCGCAATTGAAAGGCCTGCAGGGCATCGTCACCCGATTGGCCAATCGCCTGCAACGCCGCCTGATGGCGCAGCAGAACCGTTCGTGGGATTTCGACCAGGAGGAAGGCATGCTGGATGCCGCCCGCCTTGCGCGTGTGGTCGTCTCGCCCGGCCAATCGCTGAGCTACAAGGTTGAGCGCGATGTCGAGTTCAAGGACACCGTCGTCACCTTATTGATCGACAATTCCGGCTCGATGCGCGGGCGGCCGATCAGCATCGCCGCGATCAGCGCCGATGTGCTGGCCCGCACGCTGGAACGCTGCGGCGTGAAGGTGGAGATCCTGGGCTTCACCACGCGTGCGTGGAAGGGCGGGCAGAGCCGTGAAGCCTGGCTGTCCCATGGCAAGCCGCCTCATCCCGGACGCCTCAACGATCTGCGCCACATCGTCTACAAGAAGGCGGATGAGCCGTGGCGGCGTGCCCGCAAGAACCTGGGCCTGATGATGCGCGAGGGTCTGCTGAAGGAGAACATCGACGGCGAGGCGCTGCTCTGGGCGCACCAGCGGCTGCTCGGCCGGCAGGAGGACCGCCGCATCCTGATGGTCATTTCCGATGGCGCGCCGGTCGATGATTCCACGCTGAGCGTCAATAGCGCCGGCTATCTGGAGGCGCATCTGCGGCGGGTGATCGATTGGATCGAGCGGCAGTCCCCCGTGCAGCTGGTCGCCATCGGCATCGGCCATGACGTGACCCGCTACTATCGCCGCGCGGTGACGATCATGGACGTGGAGCAACTGGGCGGCACCATGATCGAGCAGCTTGCTGGATTGTTCGAGGAAGAATGATGGACGTCGCCGAAGCCGTCGCCAGCCGTCGCTCGATCCGCGCCTTTCGGGACAAGCCCGTCGATCTGGAAACGATCCGCCGCGTCCTGGATCAGGCGCGCATGGCTCCGTCGGGCTGCAACTTCCAGCCCTGGCGCGCCACGGTGCTGACCGGCGCGCCGCTGAAGGCGCTTCAGGGCAAGATGCTGGCTGCCCAGCCGCAGGACCCGATTGAGTACAGCTTCTCGGAACCCAATGCGTCGCCGTTGCATCTCGCGCGCCTGCAAGACGTAGGCGCGCGCATGTACGGTGCACTTGATGTGAAGCGCGACGACAAGCAGGGCCGCCATGATTTCGCGCGTGACAACATCGTCTCGTTTGGCGCGCCCGTTTTGCTGCTCTGCCATTTCGAGCGGTTCATGGGGCCGCCGCAATGGTCCGACGTGGGCATGTGGCTGCAGACGATCATGCTGCTGCTGCGCGGCGAAGGGCTGGACAGCTGCCCACAGGAATGGATGAGCCTCTATGCCCGGCTGATCAAGGCCGAGATCGGCGTTCCGGATGACGAGCAGATCCTGTTTTGCGGCATCGCCATCGGCTATCGCGATCCCGCTGCACCGGTAAACAACTTCGAGCGTCCGCGCGTGCCCCTGGACGAGCACGTGCGGTTCGACGGCTGGGAATGACGGCACTGGCTGCCGGCGAATGAGCCGCATCATCCTGGTCCATGGCGCGTGGCACGGCGGCTGGTCGTGGGAACTGATCAAGCCCCTGCTGGAAGGGCAAGGCCACGAAGTTCTGGCGCCTGACTTGCCCGGAATAGGCGCGGATGCCGCCTCGGGGCATGTCGCCACGCTGGACGAATGGGCGATGTTCATTGCGGGAATGGCCGGCGCAGGCGGGGAACCGGCTACTCTGGTCGGCCACAGCAGAGGCGGCATCGTCATCAGCCGCGCGGCTGAGCTTGCTCCACACGCCGTCTCCAAGCTGGTCTATGTAGCAGGCGTGATGCCGCTGCCGGGCGAAACGATGGGCGCGTTGTTCAAGAACGACCCTAATGGCAGCATGGCGCAGTTTCGTCACACGCTCACCCTGTCGGAAGATGGCCGGACATCCCGTTGCACCGATCGCGACGCCGCGCGCGCCACGTTCTACACGCGCACACCCCCGGATCTGGCGGACCAGGCCTTTGCCCGCCTCAGCCCCGAGCCGACCGGCCTGAACGCCGCGCCGCTGGTTCTGACCCCCGAACGCTACGGCCGCATCCCTCGCCACTACATCCTATGCGAGCAGGACGAGACCATCCACCCCGGCCTCCAACGCGCAATGATCGCCGCCCAACCGTGCCCCATATCCACGCTGGATACCGACCACTCGCCGTTCTATTCGACGCCTGACGAGTTGGCGCGAATGATCGATGCGGTTGCGGGCCCTAAGAAATAGCACGCCGGTAAGTCGCGGTTTGGTGATCTCAGTGTGGATCGCCGTTACCCATGAAGCTTGACTGGCCGGGGGCCTTGCGTAAGTCCCCCGGCCATGACCACGCTGAAGCTCTACAACAGCCTGACCCGCAGCCTGGAGGCGTTCGCGCCGGTCCATCCTGGCGAGGCGAGGGTCTATAGTTGCGGGCCGACGGTTTATAATTATCCGCACATCGGCAACATGCGCGCCTACGTCTTTGCCGATGTGCTGGGGCGGACGCTGAGCTGGAAGGGCTACGCGCTCACCCACGTCATCAACATCACCGATGTCGGCCACCTGACCGACGATGCCGATGCCGGTGAGGACAAGATGGAGAAGATGGCGCGCCAGAAAGCGCAGTCCATCTGGGACATCGCGCGCCATTATACCGAAGCCTATTGGGCCGACATCCGCGCGCTGAACGTGCGCGAGCCGGCCAAATGGTCGATCGCTACGGACTATGTGCCGCAGATGATCGAATTCGCCCAGAGCATCGCCGACAAGCATTGCTACGAGCTGGACGGCGGGCTCTATTTCGACGTCTCCACCGTTAGCGATTACGGGCGGCTGGCCCGCGCCCACACCGACGAGGGCGAAGGCCGGATCGAGGCGGTGGAGGGCAAGCGCAACGCCGCCGACTTTGCGATCTGGCGCAAGACCCCGGCGGGTGAGACACGGCAGATGGAGTGGGATTCGCCGTGGGGTCGCGGCGCGCCGGGCTGGCATCTGGAATGCTCGGTCATGTCGGGTGACCTGCTGGGCTTTCCCTTCGATATCCACACCGGCGGCATCGATCACCGCGAGATCCATCATCCCAACGAGATCGCGCAGAATCAGGCCTTCTGCTGCACCAACGGTCTGGACGTGCCGGCCAATTCCGGCGCGCGGATGTGGATGCACAACAACTTCCTGGTCGAACGCTCGGGCAAGATGAGCAAGTCCAGCGGCGAGTTCCTGCGGGTGCAGCTGCTGGTCGACAGCGGCTATCACCCGCTTGCCTACCGACTGATGTGCCTGCAGGCCCACTATCGCAGCGAGCTGGAATTCTCATGGGAGAACCTGGGCGCGGCGCTGACGCGGTTGAAGCGGATGCTGATCGCGGCCGAGCGGCTGCGCGATGTGTCGGCGGGCGAGGGTGTGCATCCCAAGCTGGCGCCGATGCTGGCGACGTTCGACGCGGCCGTGTCCGACGATCTCAATACGCCGATTGCCCTCACCGCGCTGGAGGATGTGCTGGCGGCCAAGAAGATAGACGCCGGGGCCAAGCGCGCCGTGGTCGAGCAGATGGATTCGGTTCTGGGCCTGGACTTGTTTGGCCTCACGCGCGCCGATCTGCGCCTGCGCCCGATCGCGGCAACGATCGACGAGGCGGCTATCGATGCCCTGCTGGACCGGCGCAAGGCGGCACGGGCCGAGAAGGACTTCGCCACCTCCGATACTTTGCGTGACGAACTTGCGGCCTATGGAGTCGAGGTGATGGACGGCGATCCGCTGGGCTGGGAGTGGAAGCTTTAGGCATGCGACTGTGGCGCGTTACCCGCGCGCCCTTTGCGGCGTTGGACGGAGAGGGCGCGCGAATCCATGGCGGCCGTTACAGCGCGCCGGGCCTGCCCGTGGTCGCACTGGCGAACGAGGCCGCCCTCGCCGTGTTGATCACGCTGCGATACCTGCCACCAGATCTTGCGGGCGTTGCCGAAGACTACGTGCTCGGTTGGACCGAAGTGGACGCCGTGCCGGAACGCATGGCGGACGATGGCGATGATCGCCGCTTGCGCGACAGTGTGGGGCTTTGGCTGGAGGAGCGCCGTTCGCTCCTCGCTGCGATATCCTCGCGCGTGCTGCCCGAAGCGGATGTGGTACTGTTGAACCCGCGCCATCCGGATGCGGCGGGGGTGCCGCCACTGCGCACCCGGCCGTTTGATTTCGCCGCCTGCCTGCACACCCCGCCCATGCGCGAGCGGTTTGCGCAAGGCGGTTGAGCGGCAGGCCACCGCGCCGTCAGTCATCGTCCAGCACCAACAGCGCCACCGTCATCGTCAGGCTGGGCGAGGGCAGCAAGCCGTGGTCGACCGACACGATCTGGGCATCGGCCACGAGGCGACCGGGTAAGGTAAATTCGTGATCGGGCAGAGCTGCGATCAGACGTTCGCCCGCCGCAACCCCATCGATGCCCTCGCACAACAGGGTGAACGTATGCCGTGCGCCATGAAAGGTGGCGCTGGACCACGCCTGCTCGGAATGATGCAGCAGTTGCAGGCCGGGGCCGGCGAGGTCGATCAGCACCCGCAACAAGCGAAGCCAGGGGCCGCGCAGCCCCTGTTCGCGCAGACCTGTGATCATGGCGGAAGGGCGGGCCGCTTCAAGAAGCATTGGTATTCTCCGTATGATTGTTCATGAAATGTTCTAGTTTGCGGATCATCGCGGGGCGGGGTTCGCGGCCGTTGCGCATGTCTTCCACCAGGCGCGGATCTCCGGCGGCGAGGCGGCCGAATTTGGTCCACGGCATGTCGTGGAGGCGCAGGAACTGTTCTACGCGGTGCAGGATCATCCGGTGGCTCTCACTCGTGCGTGACTCGATCTGTGGTCTCCATTTGTTCCAAGCGAAATCCTACTTGTCTAGGATTTTTCCTTCACTATGCTGACAACATGGAATTGGACCCTACGCGCCGTCGCCTGCTGGCTCTTGCGGAAGAGCGGCAGGTCAGCCTTTCGCAGCTGTCCCGGCTGATCGGGAAAAACGCCAGTTATCTGCAGCAATTCGTCCGCAAGGGCAGTCCTCGCAAGCTGGAGGAGACCGATCGCGCCACGCTGAGCGAGTTCTTCGGGATCGACCCGACAGACCTTGGTGCACCACAGGAAAAATACTTAGATCTGGGGCGGGCGCAGTGGATCGACATCCCGCGCCTGCCGCTTTACGCGTCGGCAGGGCCGGGCGCGGAAGTTTCCGGGGAGAGCGCGGTTGGCAGCTTCCGCTTTTCCAGCCGCTGGCTGCGCGCTCAGGGGCTGCAACCCGATCGGCTTTCGGCGATCGCGGTGCGTGGCGACTCGATGGAACCGGCCTTGCGCGATGGGGACGAGATTCTGGTAGAGCGCGGCACCGAAACTCTGCGTGATGGAATCCATGTGGTTCGTCGGGAAGGGGCCTTGCTGGTCAAGCGGATCGATACCAGCCTTCCGGGCCGTTTGACTCTGCTGAGCGACAACAAGGTCTACGCCCCCATCGAGTGCGAGCTCGGCGAGGTGGAAGTGATCGGCCGGGTCGTATGGAAGAGCGGCCGACTTTGACACGCGAGCTTTCGCGGCGTCGGTGGGGATTGGCCCGGCATCGCGCCGGTTGCATTCGCGGGCGGCTGTGGCCATTTCCCACGGCATGACACAAACTTCCCAACCGCCAACGCCACAGCCTCCGATGCGGGTCGCTATCGTGCCCGTCACGCCGCTGCAGCAGAATTGCAGCCTGATCTGGTGTACCAAGACGATGAAGGGCGCGCTGGTCGATCCGGGCGGTGACCTCGATCGGCTGAAGGAGGCCTTGGTGAAGACCGGCGTCACTCTTGAGAAGATTCTGGTGACGCATGGTCACCTCGATCACTGCGGCCTGGCGGGCGAGTTGGCCAAGGAGCAGGGCGTGCCGATCGAAGGCCCGCAGGAAGAGGATCGCTTCTGGATCGCGCAACTGGACGAGGACGGTGCACGCTGGAACATGGAAGCGCACAGCTTCGAGCCTGACCGGTGGCTGGAAAACGGCGACCGGGTGACGGTGGGTGAGCTGGAGCTGGACGTCTATCATTGCCCCGGGCACACCCCGGGCCACATCGTGTTCCACCACGCCCCCTCGCAATTCGCGATCGTGGGTGACGTGCTGTTCCAAGGCTCGATCGGCCGGACTGACTTTCCGCGCGGCGATCTGCAGACCTTGCTCGATTCGATCACCGGACGGCTCTGGCCGCTGGGGGACGAAACCACGTTCGTGCCGGGCCACGGGCCGATCAGCACGTTCGGCGATGAGCGGCGCTCCAACCCCTTCGTGGGAGACGCCGCTCTCGCCCGCTAAGGGAAGCTAGAAGCGTCCCAAGGCGATCAGCACCGCCATAGCCGCCAGGCCCAGCAGCACCAGTAAGGTGATGATGAAGCCGCCGGCACGCAGCGGGTTGGGTCCGGCGCGGTCCATGCCGAATGCATGGGCCACGCGCGCCAGCATGAAGATGGAGCCAACGATCGCCAGCCACTGGTTACCCTTGCCGGTCAGCTCGATCGCCGCGATCAGGATCAGCGCGAAGGGCGTGTTTTCCACGAAGTTGGCCTGCGCCCGCATCCGCTGCAGCAAGAGCGCGTCGCCCCCGTCGCCATGCATGATCTTCTTGCCGATCCGAACCTGGCCCGTGCGGATCCCCAGCCAGATGTTGATGATCGCGGCCGCGGCGGACAAGCTCAAGGTGGTTTGTAGAATCATGATTGAAGGCATTCCCCTGTTATGTTGCCAGCATGGTCTGACCGACTACGGCTTGCAACCAGCGCAAAATCGGTTATAGGCGCGCCTTCGCGAAAGCCGCCGGCCTTCAGGTCTCGGCGGCCTTTTTGACTTAACCATTCAAACGTTTTGGAACAGGTGCCGAAATGGCTGTCCCTAAAAGAAAAACCACCCCGTCCCGCCGGGGCATGCGCCGCAGCCATGATGCGCTGAAGCCGGAAGCATTCGCTGAGTGCACCAACTGTGGTGAACTGAAGCGTCCTCACCATCTTTGCACTGCCTGCGGCCATTACAATGGTCGTGAGATCGTTGCGGTCGAAGCGTAAGACCTGACGTTCCTTAAGGCAGGAGACTATCGATGAGCTTGCCGCGTATCGCCGTTGACGCGATGGGCGGTGACGAGGGCGTGCGCGTGATGGTGGAAGGCGCGGCACTCGCGCGCCGCCGCCACGATCGCTTCAAGTTCCTGCTCGTGGGTGACGAACCGCGGATCAAGGCTGCGCTCGATGCGCATCCCAATCTGCGGGCGTCGTCCGAAATTCTCCACACTGATGGTGTGATCACTGGCGAGGATAAGCCTAGCCAGGCGATCCGTCGTGCCAAAAGCACATCCATGGGCCTGGCTATTAACGCGGTGAAAACCGGCGATGCCGGCGCAGCCGTCAGCGGCGGCAATACCGGCGCTTTGATGGCGATGTCCAAGCTTGCGCTGCGCACCATGCCGGGGATCGACCGTCCCGCGCTGGCCGCGCTGCTGCCGACGCTGGGCGACAACGATGTCGTCATGCTGGACCTTGGCGCCAACACCGAATGTGACACGCGTAACCTGGTGCAATTCGCGATCATGGGCGCGGCCTATTCGCGCGTGGTCACCGGGCGTGAATCGCCGCGCGTGCGCTTGCTGAATATCGGTACCGAGGAAACTAAGGGCACCGACGAACTGCGCGATGCCGCAAACGTGCTGAAAGCCGCCGCCGCCGATCTCTCGATTTCGTTCGATGGCTTTACCGAAGCAGACAAGGTCTGCCGCGGCGATGTCGATGTCGTGGTGACGGACGGCTTTTCCGGCAACATCGCGCTCAAGGCGATCGAGGGTACCGCCCGCTTCGTGGGTGACCTCCTGCGCCGCAGCTTTGCCAGTTCACTGCGCTCGAAAATCGGCTTTCTGGTCTCCCGCCCGGCGACCGAGCTGCTGAAGCATCATCTCGACCCGAACAACCACAATGGCGCGGTGTTCCTGGGCCTCAACGGCATCGTCGTGAAAAGCCACGGCAGCGCCAATGCGGCGGGTGTCGCCAATGCCGTCGCGGTCACCGCGCGGCTGTTGGAGGAAGACGTGACCGATCGCATAACCGCCGACCTTGCCCGAGTGGGAGAGGAATCGCTGCGCATGCGCCGTAATGGCGCATCGGCGCAGGAAGAGCGCGCCTGATGCGTCGCTCGGTCGTGATCGGCACCGGTTCGGCACTGCCCCGCACCGTGGTGAGCAACGCCGAACTGGCCGCTCGCGTCGATACCACGGATGAGTGGATCGTAGAGCGCACCGGCATCCGCCAGCGCCACATTGCCGAAGCCGACGAGACCACCGGATCGCTTGCCACCGAGGCCGCGCGCGCCGCGATCGCCGCCGCCGGGGTGCAGGCGAAAGATGTGGACCTTATCGTCCTCGCCACCGCCACACCGGACCAGACCTTTCCGGCCACCGCCACGATCGTGCAGCACAACCTCGGCTGTCACGGCGGCATCGCCTTCGATGTCGCCGCTGTCTGCTCCGGTTTCCTCTATGCCGTGGGCGTGGCGGACTCGATGCTGCGCACCGGCATGGCGCAACGCGCATTGGTGATCGGCGCGGAAACGTTCAGTCGCATTCTCGACTGGGAAGATCGCACCACCTGCGTGCTGTTTGGCGATGGCGCCGGCGCGATCCTGTTGGAAGCGCAGGACCAGGCGGGCGATTCGCCGCGCGGCATCCTGGCGACCAAGCTCCATGCGGACGGCAACCACAACCAGTTGCTTTACGTCGATGGTGGTGCGTCCACCACCGGCACCGTCGGCAAGCTGCGTATGAAAGGCCGTGAGGTTTTCCGCCATGCCGTGGTCAACTTGGCCGACGTGCTGCACGAAGTGCTGGCCGAAACGGGCCTGCAGACGAGCGATATCGACTGGCTGGTGCCGCATCAGGCCAATGCCCGCATCCTGGACGCGACGGCGCGCAAGTTGAACCTGCCGCCCGAAAAGGTGGTGATCACGGTGGATCGCCACGCCAATACCTCCGCCGCATCCGTGCCGTTGGCATTGGATACGGCCGTGCGGGACGGGCGCATAAAGCCGGGTCAACTGGTCATGCTGGAAGCCATGGGCGGCGGCTTCACTTGGGGTGCAAGCCTGGTTCGCATGTAATCAGACGCATCAGTACAGTTTGATGCGCGTTTTTCTGCACATTTGTTGATTTATTCAAACAAAAATCTATGATCCCGCCCCGGGGTTATTTGCGAAAAGGGTAGGGAACGATGCGCTCGACAGAGACGCTCACACGCGCAGCCATTGCCGAAGCCATTCATACCAAGCTCGGCCTGTCCCGTGCCGAGTCGCTGGGGATGGTGGAGTCCGTCTTGCGGCACATGTGCGAGGCCCTATCTCGCGGAGAAAACGTCAAGATTTCCGGCTTCGGCACTTTCCTGCTGCGGGACAAGGGTGAACGGGTCGGGCGCAATCCCAAGACCGGCGTCGAAGTGCCGATCACTCCACGCCGCGTGATGACCTTCCGCGCCAGCCAGATGCTGAAGGATCGCATCACCGCCGCGTGACGATCGTTGCGTGACGGGGGCGGCATCAAGGCGCTATGGTAGCGCCATGATTCCAGACTTCAAAGACGGCAAGGCGCCTGATGCCTTGCGGACCATTGGGGAAGTCACCCGGGTGCTGGGCATCCGGCAGCATGTGCTGCGCTATTGGGAAGAGCAGTTTCCGATGCTCAGCCCGGTCAAGCGCAGCGGCGGGCGGCGTTATTACCGGCCCGAAGACATAGCCCTGATCGCCGAGATCGACCGCTTGGTGCATCGCGAAGGTTTCACCTTGCGCGGTGCGCGGCAGTTTCTGGAAACGGGACAGGGCGCCACCAGCGCTGAAACGGTCAGGGTGCCAGAAGCTGCCACCGAGCCGTTGACCGCGAAATTGGAAACGACGGTGGAGCCATCGCAGCTGATGGCACGCCTTCACGAAATTCGCGCAGAACTGGCCGGCGCGCTCGACCGCGACTGACGGCTCAGTGCCGGCAAAGGCAGCGACGACTTAGTCTTCCAGCGAAGGACCCAGCCGGGCGTCCAGATCGCGCGGACGCATCAGGTGGACCAGGCGCGCGCAGCCGTCATCGATCTCGCTCCAGGCATCGATCGCCAGTTCCAGAACGGCGAAGGCGGCTGTTGGGAACTTGTCTTCCACCTCATCGCGCAGCGGGCTTTTGCCATCATCGGGCACCAGATCGAAGATCAGGTCCTCCAACCCGGGATTGTGGCCGACCATGATGATCGCATCCGCCTGTTCGTCTTGCTCACGCAGCAGCTCCATCAAGGTCGGCGAACTGGCGAGATAGATCCGCCGATCCCAGATGACCGGCGGCGTATGGCCCGCAGCCTCGCTTCCCAGCTCGATCGTCTGCGTCACGCGGACGGCGGGGGAGGCGATGATCCGCTGCCAGTCCATTCCATAATCGCGGATATGCAGCCCCATCAGCGCCGCACCGGTTCGCCCGCGCTGGTTGAGCGGCCGATCGAAATCACGCAGCCGCGCGTCGTTCCAATCGGACTTGGCGTGGCGAAACAGGGCCAGCCTCTTCATGGGCGGTCGATCCGCGCGGAGGCGTCGGCGTGGGAAAGGCGCGCGATCATGATGCGCGCGCGGCTTCGGTGCTGCTCATGCCCGGCTCCTCACCATGAGCGGCGACGCGTTGCAAGGCCTCGTCCAGCGTAACGCGGTGGATTGGCGTCCCGGCTGGAAACGCGGTCAACAAGCGGGACGGAAACGCGGATGACAGGACGACGAAGTGGCCGCGATCGTCCTTGCTGCGAATCAGCCGGCCGAACGCCTGTGCCAGCCGAGCCCGGATGATCGCATCGTCATAGCTTTGCGCGCCGTTCTTCTCCGCGCTGGCAGCGAGCCGGCGGGCGCGATGCAGGATGGTCGGACGGGGCCAGGGCACCTGCTCCATCACCACCAGTCGCAAGGAGCGGCCCGGCACGTCCACGCCATCGCGCAAAGCGTCGGTCCCCAGCAACGAGGCGGCCGGATCGTCGCGAAAGATGTCCACCAAAGTGCCGGTGTCGATCGGGTCGACATGCTGGGCATAGAGCGGCAGTCCGCCGCGTGCGAGGCGATCGGCGATGCGGCCATGGACGGCGCGAAGGCGGCGAATGGCAGTGAACAGGCCCAGGACGCCGCCGCCCGATGCTTCGATCAACCGGCCATAGGCCCCCGCCAGCGCGGGGATGTCGCCGCGCGGCACATCGGTGACGATGAGCACTTCGGACTGCGCCTGATAGTCGAACGGACTCTGGTGCGCCGACATCTGCGGCGTGATGCCGATATGCGGCGCCCCGCTGCGCGCCACGGCGACAGCCCAATCCTCCTCCTCCCGCCCGGTGCGATCGGTGAGAGTGGCGGATGTCATGACGACGCCGTGGGCCGGTTCCAGCACGGTGCGGGCGAACGGCTTCATCGGGTCCACCCAGCGGCGATGAATGCCGACATCGAACTCACGCGCTTCCCCGCGATCGACAGCCAGCCAGTCCACGAATTCCGGATCGGCGGGGCCGCCCAGTCGTTCCAGCAGCGCTTCCCAAGCGGCGAGCAGATCGACCCGCCAGCTGAGCGAATGACGTGCGCCGTCGATTCGCTGGCGGCCCTGACTGTCCAGCCAGTCGGGCGGCTCTTCCAGCAGCGCTTCCAGCCGCGAGCCGATACGGATCAACGGCTGCCGCAACTCTGCCAACGCGGCGCGGGCGGCCTGCGCTTGTTCGACGAACGGCCCCTCCAGACCGGCTGCCTCGGTTTCGAGGCCATAGCCGGCTTCGGTGCCGCCGCTTTCGTCTCGCGCATAGACAGTCGCGCGCACGGCCCCGAGCAGTTCCTCCACCGGGCCGGAGGGTGTGCCTTCGACCAAGCGTTGCAGCCAACCGTCGGCAGGCAGTGCCTCAGCCGCCTCCCGTGCGGCGCTGATCGCGCGACCGCCCGCTTCGTCATAGCTGGCGACATCGGCAAGGCGAGCGGCAAGGCCACGCCGCCGCCCGCGTGAGGCTTTTTCCGGGCCGATCACCCAGCGGCGCAGCTCGATCGCCTCGGCACCGGTAAGGGCGGCCGCAAAGGTCGAATCGGCGGCGTCGAACACATGATGCCCCTCGTCGAAAACGATCCGCGTGGGGCGCGCGGCATGATCGCGTCCGCGCGCGGCATTGACCATGACGAGGGCATGGTTTGCGATTACGAGGTCGGCGCTGGCGCTGGCGCGGGCGGCCCGTTCGATGAAGCATTTGCGATAGTGCGGGCAGCCGGCATAGACGCATTCGCCGCGCCGGTCGGTCAGCGCCGCGATCCCACGCTGGCGAAACAGGGTGCCGAGCCACCCTGGCAGATCGCCGCCGATCATGTCGCCATCCTGCGTGTAAGCCGCCCACCGCGCCACAAGATGCGCCAGGATCGCCGCGCGCCCGGCAAAGCCGCCCTGCAGCGCATCCTCCAGATTGAGCAGGCACAAGTAGTTCTCACGCCCCTTGCGCACCACCACCGGCTGCGTGCCATCGGCGCGCCGCTCCGGCCAGGCGCGGCGGCTTTCCTGGCGCAATTGCCGTTGCAGCGCTTTGGTGAACGTCGACACCCACACCGTCCCGCCGGAAAGCTGGCTCCACAGCGAGGCCGGGGCGAGATACCCCAGCGTCTTGCCGATGCCCGTCCCGGCTTGCGCCAGCAGCAGATGCGGCTGACCGGATTTGCGGCGCGGCGAAAACGCGCCGGTGGCCCGCGCGGCATAATCGCGCTGGCCGGTTCGCTGTTCGGCGGCGTGGCCGGTCAGCTCCGCCAGGCGAGACAGGGTATCGGCTTCGCCCAGCTCGACTTGCCGGGGCTGAGCTGATTCGCCCGCTTCCTCCCACTCAGGCAGCTTGCTGAATAGCCAGCGCTCCGCGCGTTCCGGGCGGGGGATGCAACCGGTGAGAGGCCCGCTCCATGGCCAACGCAGGCGGGTAAGGGACTGTAGAGCGCTCCACGCGCCCTCGCGCTCCACCCACTTAGGGTCCTGACAGACGGCGAGCAGGGCTGCGGCCGCCTGCTGCAACAGTTGCGGAACCTGGGCGTCGTCACTCGGCTCGAGCAGTCCCAGCGCATGGGCCAGGCCCTTGGGCGTCGGCACCACGAACCGCGCAGGGTGGATGAAAGCGAACAGTTCCAACAGATCGAGGCCGGACAGATCGGGATAGCCCAGCCGTGTCGCGACCAGCGGGGCGTTGAGCATGAGGTGCGGCGTGTCTGCCACCGCCATCACCGCCTCACCCTTGCCCACCGTGCGGGTCACGCCGGTCCGCTCACGCAGCCACGTTCCGGCATGGCTGGCATGAAGCGCGGGAAGGGCGAGCGAGTCCATCTATCTCACGATGGGGAGGGCGGAACGAAATGTAAACATGGCGCGGTTCAAACGCAGACCGATCTAGCGGTGGGTAGCCGAAGAGTTGGTCCGGGTCCTGGTAGGCTACTCTGCGGGTCCTGAACGAAAACACCCGCGACACGTGGTCGCGGGTGTTTGATATACTGCTTGGAGCCGGGTGCTTACTGGTCCAGGAAAGAGCGCATCTTGCGGCTGCGGCTGGGGTGCTTGAGCTTGCGCAGCGCCTTGGCTTCGATCTGGCGGATACGCTCACGCGTGACCGAGAACTGCTGGCCAACTTCTTCCAGCGTATGATCGGTGTTCATGCCGATGCCGAAGCGCATGCGCAGCACGCGTTCCTCACGCGGGGTTAGCGAGGCGAGCACGCGGGTGACGGTTTCCTTGAGGTTGGCCTGGATCGCGGCATCCACCGGGATGATCGCGTTCTTGTCCTCGATGAAATCGCCCAGATGGCTGTCTTCCTCGTCGCCGATCGGCGTTTCGAGAGAGATCGGCTCTTTGGCGATCTTCATAACCTTGCGGACCTTTTCGAGCGGCATCGACAGACGCTCGGCCATTTCCTCCGGCGTGGGCTCGCGGCCCTGCTCGTGGAGGAACTGGCGGCTGGTGCGCACCAGCTTGTTGATCGTCTCGATCATATGGACCGGGATGCGGATGGTCCGCGCCTGGTCGGCGATCGAGCGGGTGATGGCCTGGCGTATCCACCACGTCGCGTACGTGCTGAACTTGTAGCCGCGCCGATACTCGAACTTGTCGACCGCCTTCATCAGGCCGATGTTGCCCTCCTGGATCAAGTCCAGGAACTGCAGGCCGCGATTGGTGTACTTCTTGGCGATCGAGATCACGAGCCGCAGGTTCGCCTCGACCATTTCCTTCTTGGCGATGCGCGCCTCGCGCTCACCCTTCTGGACCATGTTGACGATGCGTCGGAACTCGGGGAGCGCCATGCCGGTGGCAGCGGCGATGTCCGACACTTCAGAGCGAATGCGCTCGACCGGATCGGCCTCGCTCTCTGCGAAAGCCAGCCACTTCTTGTCCTTCTTGCCCATCTCGGCAAGCCAGGTATCATCCAGTTCGCGACCGACATAGGCGGTCAGGAAATCGGTACGCTTAACCTTGTGACGCTCTGCCAGACGCAGCATCTGGCCGCCCAGCGCGGTCAGGCGGCGGTTGAAGGCGTAGAGATTGTCGACCAGGTATTCGATCTTGGTGGCGTGGAACTTCACCGATTCCACTTGCGCGGTCAGGTCTTCACGCAGCTGGTGGTACTGCTGTTCCTTCACGGCGGAGAAATTGACGCCCAGCGCCAGCGCATCGAGCCGCTCGGACTGGAGCTTCTCGAAGGTCTGGAACATCTCGGTGATCTGCGCGAACTTCTCCAGCGCCTCAGGCTTGAGCGCGGCTTCCATCTGCGCGAGGCTGAGGGTGTTGTCCTCTTCCTCTTCCTCCACGGGGCGCTTGGCCCGGCGCTCGACGCCGTCCTCGTCGTCATCGGACGATTCGGGCTCTTCCTCGACTTCGTCCTCTTCCTTGTAGGAAGGGCCGGCGGTCGCCTCGCTGATCTCGCCATCGCCTTCCTCGGCGTCGTCGGTCAGCGTTTCGGGGGCGGGTTCCTTGGAGAGCATGGCGTCGAGATCGAGGATCTCGCGCAGCTGCATCTCGCCGTTGTTCAGCGCTTCGGACCACTGGATGATGGCGTGGAACGTGATCGGGCTTTCGCACAGGCCCAGGATCATCATGTCGCGGCCAGCTTCGATGCGCTTGGCGATCGCGATCTCGCCTTCGCGGCTGAGCAGCTCCACCGCGCCCATCTCGCGCAGGTACATGCGCACCGGATCATCGGTGCGCTCTATCGTTTCCTTTTTCTTGGCAGGATCGACGTTCTGGCGCGGAGCGGAACCATCGTCCTCCTCCGCCTCGTTCTCTGCGTCGTCCGCTTCGCGTTCTTCCTCGCTATCGGCGCCTTCGTCGTTCTCGACGATGTTGACGCCCATTTCCGAGATCGCGGCCATGATGTCCTCGATCTGATCGGTGGACATCTGGTCTTGGGGCAGAGCTTCGTTCAGCTCGTCATAGGTGATCACACCGCGACGCTTGGCGCGCGCGATCAGCTTCTTGACCGAAGCCTCGTTGAGGTCGATCAACGGCGCATCGGTGCCGTCGGAATTGTTATCGCCGCCGTTGGTGTCGTTCTTGCTCATTCTACCGCCGTGTGATCGTGCCGCCGCGTTATTTTACGAACCGGCCGCATGTCTGGTCGCCATTTGCCTGAGGCGGTTGTCAAATTCCAGCTTTCTCTTGAGCAATCGTTGTTGCTCTTCAAACGCCTCTTCGGACAAGTCACCTTCAAACCGTGCCGTAGCCCTCGCCAGCGCCGCTTCCAACGCCGGACGTTCGACCAGGAGTTCTATCGCTTGCGCCAGCTCCGAAGCGCCTTGAGCCTCCGTCGCTTCAGGTTGGAGAAACCCGAAACGCAAGCCCGACCAGGCGGACGGACCAGGCAATTCCAGGCCGTGTCGAACCAATATGGAAGTCAGATCAGCGGTTTCAAGCGGATCGGTTGAGTCACAGCAATCGACGAGCAACGCGAAACGTCGATCGAGGCCATGCGTGGACATCAGCGTCTCGGCATGGCGGTGGATTTGCGAGGGCCACCGCACGAGACCGGCCAGGATCGCGGCGGACAGGGCATCGCGGCCACCGTCCATCGCGCGGTTGAGCCGGGCAATCGATTGCGGATCTGATGGTTGCCGCTCCTCAAACACGCCGCGTTTGAAATTGCCCCGCCCGTTCGGTGCGGCGCGACGCGGAGTGAAGGGCCGTTCCTCTCGCCGGGGAAAGGCGAAAGCGGAATAGCGGTCCATCAGTTCGCGCTTGTAGAGGCTGGCGACGTCCTGATGGCCGATCGCCTCGACATGCGCGAGCAGGCGCGCCTTCAGCCCGGCCTTGGCTTCGGGGGTATCGAGCGGGGTGGATTCGCGTTCCGCTTCCCATAGGACATCGACCAGCGGGCGCGCGTCTTCCAGCATCGCTTCCATCGCGGGCCTGCCCTTGGCCTTCAGCAGATCGTCCGGATCGAGCCCCTCGGGCAGACGGACGATGCGCAAGCTGTGCGCCGGGCGGAGCAGGGGCAGGGCGCGCGTGACCGCCCGCATTGCGGCACGCTGGCCGGCGGCATCGCCGTCAAAGCACAGGATCGGCGTTTCGACATGGCGCCACAGCATTTCGATATGGGGCTCGGTCAGCGCGGTGCCCAGCGGGGCGACGCATTCGGCGATCCCGGCGGCAGCCAGCGCGATCACGTCCATATAGCCCTCGACCACGATCATCCGCCCGGACTGGCGGGCAGCGGGCGCGGCGCGATGCAGGTTGTAGAGCGTGCGACCTTTGTCGAACAGCGGTGTATCGGGCGAGTTCAGATACTTGGGAGCGTCCGTCTTGCCTTTGGCGAGGATGCGGCCGCCGAAGGCGATCACGCGGCCGCGCGTATCCTCGATCGGCAGCATAAGCCGACCGCGAAAGCGATCGTACGGGTCCTTGTCGTCCACGACGATCCGCAGGCCCGCCTCGATCAGCATCGCCTCGGGAAAGCGCGAGAGCGCACCTTTCAGCGCTTGGCGTCCTTCGGGCGCGAAGCCGAAGCCAAAACGCTGCACCGTGTGCGCATCGAACCCGCGCGTGGCGAGATAGGCGCGCGCCGCCTCACCTTCGGGCGCGGCCAGCTGGCTGACGAACCACTCCTGCGCGGCGGCCATCACGTCGTGCAGAGAATCGCGCTTCTCTGCCGCGCGAGCCTGATGCGGGTCAGGCGCGGGCACGTCCATGCCGGCTTCGGCGGCCAGTTCCTTCACCGCATCCATGAAAGCCAGACCCTGATGATCGGTCATCCAGCGAATCGCATCGCCATGCGCCGAGCAGCCGAAGCAGTGGTAGAAACCCTTCGCGTCGTTGACGTGGAAGCTGGGGGTCTTCTCGTTATGGAACGGGCAGCAGGCCTTGAACTCATTGCCCGCCTTGGTCAGGCGAACCGTGCGGCCGATAAGGGCGGAGAGCGTGACGCGAGAGCGGAGCTGGTCGAGCCATTGGGGGGTCAGCATGGAGGGGCCTGTCCGCGCGATGCCTTAGGACCCCACAAACTCCCCTCCCGCGAGCGGGAGGGGTTGGGGGAGGGCATGTCTGACAAGACGTGCGCAATCCGGTTCAGTACTCCGTCCAGACTATCCATGACCTCGGCATTCCAGAAGCGGATCACAGTATAGCCCTGTTGTTCAAGAAAGCGGGTGCGCTTCTGGTCATCATCGACAGCATGGGCGTGGTGCCCACCGTCGACCTCTATCACCAGCCGGTACTCTCGGGAAACGAAGTCACAAATGAAAGGACCGATGGGAAACTGGCGGTTGAACCGAACACCGGCTAGCTTGCGAGCGCTGATCGCGCACCAGAGCCTGCGTTCGGCTTCGGTAGCGTCACGGCGAAGTTCGCGGGAGCGCGCCGTGGGGCGAGAGTAGCCTTTGTCTTGGTAGTCCAACCGCTGCTCTTTCGCTGGGCAAACAGGCCCTCCCCCGACCCCTCCCGCAAGCGGGAGGGGAGATTGTGGTGCACCGGCCCCCGGGGGCAGCGCAAATTCTTTTAAGCCAACGCTTCCTTCACCCACCCGCTAGCCTTGCCCATATCCAGCACCGAGCCGTGCCGGGCCTTCAGTTCGGCCATCACCTTGCCCATGTCCTTCAGGCCGCCCGCGCCGGTTTCCGCCTTGATCGCCTCGATCGCGGCCTTGGTATCGGCTTCGGACATCTGCTGGGGCAGGAAATCCTCGATCACCGCCAGTTCCGCCTTTTCTTCCTCGGCTTTTTCCGGCCGACCGCCTTGTTCGAACAGCTGGATCGATTCGCGCCGCTGCTTGACCATCTTTTGCAGCACCTCGATCACCATCGCGTCATCGTCGGTCGGGGCGGCGCCGGTGCGCAGTTCGATGTCCCGGTCCTTTATCTTGGCGAGGATGAGGCGCACCGCGGCGAGGCGTTGCTTGTCGCCGCTCTTCATGCTTGAAATCTGGGCGGCCTTGATCGTGTCGCGGATCATGTTCTGTCGTGTTCCTGAAGGTCTGGAATGAAATCGATGGCGGGAAACTAGTGCGTTTCGTGCGCAATTTCCACCGCGCGCCTTGACGACAGGCGGAACCGCCACTAGCCGCAGCGCCTTAGCACCCATTGGTAGAACTTGTCACCGGAGCGACCCTTCATGGCCGACGCCGCATCTTCGCACGCGCCAAAACCAGACGGAGCGACAGGCGTTCTCGTCCTTGCTGACGGGCACGTCGTCTGGGGCCGAGGTTTCGGCGCTGTCGGAGAGGCTGTGGGGGAGCTGTGCTTCAACACCTCGATGACCGGATATCAGGAGGTGATGACCGATCCCTCCTACGCAGCGCAGATCGTCACCTTCACCTTTCCGCACATCGGCAATGTCGGCATCAACGACGAGGATCACGAATCCAAGGTCGATGGTGCGGTCGGCATGGTCGTGCGCGAGGATGTGACGCAGGCCTCCAACTTCCGCTCGCGCGGTGAGCTGGGTGATTGGCTGGCGCACAAGGGCAAGGTCGGCCTGGCCGGAGTGGACACGCGCGCGATCACGCGGCGTATCCGTTTGTCCGGCGCGCCTAACGCGGTGATCGCCCATGATCCCGAAGGCCGCTTCGATATCCCGGCGCTGATCAAGCGCGCGCAGGACTGGCCGGGCCTCGAAGGCATGGACCTGGCCAAGATCGTCAGCCGCGAGATCGAAGAGCAGTGGGAAGGCTCCACCTGGACGCTGGGGCAGGGCTACGGCCGCTCCTCACGCGATACCCGTCCGCACGCCGTCGCCATCGACTTCGGTTCGAAGGACAACATCTTCCGCAACCTGGTGAAAGCCGGCGCGCGCGTGACGGTGGTTCCCGCCGAGGCGACGCTGGAGACGATCCTGGCGCTGAAGCCCGATGGCGTGTTCCTTTCCAACGGCCCCGGCGATCCGGCGGCGACCGGCATCTATGCGGTGCCGGTGATCCGGGAACTGCTGGCGCGCGACATTCCGGTTTTCGGAATTTGCCTGGGCCACCAGCTTCTCGCTTTGGCGGCAGGTGCCAGGACGCTGAAGATGCACCAGGGCCATCGCGGCGCGAACCATCCGGTAAAGCGCTTGACCGACGCCGTGGTGGAGATCACCTCGATGAACCACGGCTTCGCGGTCGACACCGAAAGCCTGCCCGAAGACGTGGTGGCGACGCACGTTTCGCTGTTCGACGGCTCCAACTGCGGCATCTCCCTCAGCGGCAAGCGCGCCTTCAGCGTGCAGTACCACCCCGAAGCGAGCCCCGGCCCGCAGGACAGCTTCTATCTGTTCAAGCAGTTCGTCGAGATGATGGAGCGAACCGAGGCGGCCTGAGCCGCCTTTCCCCACCCTCTCGATCGTGACCCACTTCATCAAGGCCGGCTGACCATCATGCCCAAACGCACCGACATCTCCACCATCCTCGTCATCGGCGCAGGCCCGATCATCATCGGCCAGGCGTGCGAGTTCGACTATTCGGGCACGCAGGCGATCAAGGCGCTGCGCGAGGAGGGCTATCGCGTCGTTCTGGTGAATTCGAACCCGGCAACGATCATGACCGATCCGGACATGGCCGACGCCACTTATGTCGAGCCGATCACGCCCGAGATCGTCACGCGCATCATCGAGAAGGAGCGTCCTGACGCGCTATTGCCGACGATGGGCGGGCAGACCGCGCTGAACTGCGCGCTGGCGCTGTTCAACGACGGTACGCTCGATCGCCTGGGCGTGCAGATGATCGGCGCCAACGCCGACGCGATCGACAAGGCGGAGGATCGCCAGCGCTTCCGCGAGGCGATGGACAAGATCGGGTTGGAATCCGCCCGCTCGGTCGTCGCGCATACGCTGGAAGAGGCGCTTGCCGGGCTGGAGCACACTGGCTTGCCCGCGATCATCCGCCCCAGCTTCACGCTGGGCGGCACCGGCGGCGGCATCGCCTATAACAAGGCCGAGTTCGAGACGATCGTGAAGAGCGGCCTCGATGCCTCTCCAACCACCGAGGTGCTGATCGAGGAATCGCTGCTCGGCTGGAAGGAGTACGAGATGGAGGTCGTGCGGGATCGGCACGACAACTGCATCATCATCTGCTCGATCGAGAACGTCGATCCGATGGGCGTCCACACGGGCGATTCCATCACCGTCGCGCCGGCGCTGACGCTGACGGACAAGGAATACCAGATCATGCGCAACGCCAGCATCGCGGTGCTGCGCGAGATCGGCGTGGAAACCGGCGGCTCGAACGTGCAGTTTGCGGTGAACCCCAAGGACGGCCGCCTGATCGTCATCGAGATGAACCCGCGCGTCTCGCGCTCGTCGGCGCTGGCTTCGAAGGCGACCGGCTTCCCGATCGCACGCGTCGCCGCCAAGCTGGCGATCGGTTACACGCTCGACGAGATCATGAACGAGATCACCGGCGCGACCCCGGCGAGTTTCGAACCGACGATTGACTACGTTGTCACCAAGATCCCGCGTTTCGCGTTCGAGAAGTTCAAGGGCGCCGATCCGCTTCTCACCACCGCGATGAAATCGGTGGGCGAGGTCATGGCGATCGGGCGCAACATCAAGGAATCGATGCAGAAGGCCCTGCGCGGGCTGGAGACGGGCCTTGACGGTTTCAACCGGGTGCCGGCGCTGGAAGGCGCGGCCAGGGACGTGATCACCGCCGCGCTCGCCAAGGCGACGCCGGACCGTCTGCTCGTCGTCGCACAGGCGATGCGCGAAGGACTGAGCGTCGAAGAGATCCACGCGATCACGCATTACGACCGCTGGTTCCTGCGCCACATCGAAGAGATCGTGGCCGAAGAGGCGAAGATCACCGCCGATGGCCTGCCGATCGATGCCGAAGGGCTGCGGCGGGTGAAGGCGATGGGCTTTTCCGACAAGCGCCTGGCGAACCTGGCCGTGCGCTCGGTTGGCGTGGCGGGCGGCCTGGCTGAAACCCAGGCGCGCCGTTCGGGCCTGCTGCACGATGCGTTGCGCGCGATGGCCGGTGCCACCAGCGAAGAGGAAGTGCGCAAGCTGCGCCACAAGCTGGGCGTGCTGCCCGTCTTCAAGCGCATCGACAGCTGCGCCGCCGAGTTCGAGGCGATCACGCCTTACATGTACTCGACCTATGAGGCCCCGATCTTCGGAGAGCCTGAGGACGAGGCAATGCCGTCCGACCGGCGCAAGATCGTGATCCTGGGTGGCGGCCCCAACCGCATCGGCCAGGGCATCGAGTTCGACTATTGCTGCGTCCACGCCTGCTTCGCGCTGGCCGAGGCCGGGTTCGAGACCATCATGGTCAACTGCAACCCCGAGACCGTCTCCACCGACTACGACACGTCCGACCGCCTCTATTTCGAGCCGCTTACCGCGGAGGACGTGCTGGAAATCCTGCGGGTGGAACAGCAGTCGGGCGAACTGGTCGGCGTGATCGTGCAGTTCGGCGGGCAGACCCCGCTCAAGCTGGCGCAAGCGCTGGAAGATGCGGGTATTCCGATCCTGGGCACCTCGCCCGATGCCATCGACCTCGCCGAGGATCGCGAGCGCTTCGCCGCCATGGTCACCAAGCTGGGCCTCAAGCAGCCTGCGAACGGCATCGCCCGCAGCCGGGACGAGGCAGTCGCCGTGGCCAATCGCATCGGCTACCCCGTGCTGATGCGCCCCAGCTACGTGCTGGGTGGCCGCGCGATGGAGATCGTCGACAGCGAGCAGCAGCTGGACAACTACATCACCACCGCCGTGCAGGTTTCCGGAGACAGCCCCGTGCTGATCGACCAGTACTTGCGCGATGCGATCGAGTGCGACGTGGATGCGCTGTGTGATGGCGAGCAGGTCGTCGTCGCGGGCGTGATGCAGCACATCGAGGAAGCGGGCATCCACTCGGGCGACAGCGCCTGTACCCTGCCGCCCTACAGCCTATCGCCCGAAATCATCGCCGAGATGGAGCGCCAGGCGGAGCTGCTGGCGATGCGTCTGGGTGTGCGTGGCCTGATGAACATCCAGTTCGCGGTCAAGGACGGCGAGGTTTTCCTGATCGAGGTGAACCCGCGCGCCAGCCGCACGGTGCCGTTCGTCGCCAAGGCGATCGGCCAGCCGGTGGCCAAGATCGCCGCGCGGGTGATGGCGGGCGAAAAGCTCAGCACGTTCCCGCCGTTCAAGCGCGATCTGCCGTACATGGCGGTGAAGGAGGCGGTGTTTCCGTTCAATCGCTTTCCAGGCGTCGATCCGGTGCTGAGCCCCGAGATGAAGTCCACCGGCGAAGTGATGGGCATCGATGCCGATTTCGCCACCGCCTTCCTCAAGGCCCAGCTGGGTGCGGGAATGAAGCTGCCTGAGAGCGGCACGGTATTCGTGTCGGTCAAGGGCAGTGACAAGCCGGTAATCCTGCCGGCGGTGCAGGAACTGGTGGCGATGGGCTTCCGCATCATCGCCACATCGGGCACGCAGCGTTACCTCGCCGATGCCGGGCTGCCGGTGGAACTGGTGAACAAGGTGGCGGAAGGCCGTCCGCACATCGTCGACAAGATCGTCGACGGCGAAATCGCGCTGATCTTTAATACGACCGAGGGCTGGCAAAGCCTGCAGGACTCACAGTCGATCCGCAAATCCGCGCTGGCCGGCAAGGTCCCGTACTTCACGACGGCCGCGGCAAGCCGCGCGGCGGCGCAGGCGATCGCGGCGATGCGCGGCGCGCCGCTTGAAGTGCGTTCGTTGCAAGACTATTATAGCTGAAACTTTTCGCGCCTCCCTACATTATAGACGATCGGCCCGCGCCTTTGAGGAGCGGGCCAATTGCTTATATAACGGGGCTAGGTTCCGGCGCGGTTAGCTCATAAGCGCCTCGCCGGGCGCATCATAAGGACGAAAGCGAAGCACATGGCCAGTGTCGAGAAGTTGCCGATGCTCGCGGAAGGCTACGAGCGGATGACCGCCGATCTCAAGGCCCTGCGTGACGAACGCCCACGGATCGTTGACGCGATCGAGGAGGCACGCGCGCACGGCGATTTGTCCGAGAACGCAGAATATCATGCGGCCAAGGAACGCCAGGGCCAGGTCGAAGCGTCGATTTCCGATCTGGAAGACAGGATCAGCCGCGCGCAGATCATCGATCCCGCGACCCTTTCGGGTGACAAGATCATCTTTGGCGCCACGGTGACGCTGCTGGATGATGATGACAAGCCGGTGAAGTATCAGATCGTGGGCACGTATGAAGCCGACGCCAAGGCTGGCCGCATCAGCTACAACTCGCCGCTGGGCAAGGCCCTGATCGGCCGCAAGGTCGATGATGAGATCGAAGTGACCGTGCCTGCGGGCGACAAGTTCTTCGTGGTTGAGAAGATCGAATTCATCTGAGGGCAGGGCCGCTTACTCATGGGAGTAGGCGGCTATCGCCGACATCGGCGAGTACCACAAAGATTTAGCGCCGGTGTTGCTGGTGACCGGGTTTGGGCTTTGCTCGACACGAGCGGGTGGGGTCGGTTGGTCAGTTCGGGATCGGCTGAAGTCGCAGGTAATTGCGCTCACGGTTGCCCGCGTTTCACACGCAAACGTACAGAACCCCACTTCCGAAAATCTCGCGAAGGCGTGACCCGACATCCGAGGGGCGGCTCATCCGACGCTCGGATACTCCAGGTTCTTGCGGATGGGGCGGACTTCCGGTGGCCGGTTAGCGAATACGGCTTCCCGCGTTCGCAAGACGGACGAGGTGGAGGGAAGCCGAAGCATTCCCCGCACCCTCAGGCTGCTTGGCGCATCTCCAGGCGGTCCCAGATTTCCGCCAGTGCATCGGTCAGTTCACGCATCATGGCGTCGGTGTGGCCAGGGCCGGGCGTGAAGCGCAACCGCTCCGTACCGCGCGGCACGGTGGGGAAGTTGATCGGCTGCACATAGGCGCCGTATTCCGCCAGCAGGATATCGCTGATCTTCTTGGCCTTCACCGGATCGCCCACCATCAGCGGCACGATATGCGTGACCGAGTCCATCACCGGCAGGCCAGCTTCCCGGAACAGCGACTTCAGCATCGCTGCGGCGCGCTGCTGGCCCTCACGCTCTTCGTTAGAAGACTTGAGGTGACGCACGGAAGCCAGCACGCCTGCCGCCAGCACGGGGGACAGCGAAGTCGTAAAGATGAAGCCCGGCGCATAGGAGCGGATGCAATCGACGATACGCTTGTCCGCCGCGATATAGCCGCCCATCACGCCGAACGCCTTGCCCAGCGTTCCCTCAATGATGTGGATGCGATCCGCGGCCTCATCACGCTCGGAGATGCCGCCGCCGCGCTTGCCGTACATGCCGACAGCGTGGACTTCGTCGATATAGGTGATGGCGTTATACTTGTCCGCCAGGTCGCAGATCGCGTGGATCGGGGCGACATCACCGTCCATCGAATAGACGCTCTCGAACGCGATCAGCTTGGGCGCGGCGGGATCGGCGGCGGCGAGCAGTTCTTCCAGATGCTCGACATCGTTGTGCCGCCACACCTTCTTCTCGCAGCCGGAATTGCGGATGCCCGCGATCATGCTGGCGTGGTTCAGCGCGTCGGAGAAGATCACGCAGCCGGGCAGCAGCTTGGCCAGCGTTGAGAGCGTCGCGTCGTTGGAAACGTATCCGCTGGTGAACAGCAGCGCAGCTTCCTTGCCGTGAAGATCGGCCAGCTCCTGTTCCAGCTGGATATGGTAATGCGTGTTGCCACCGATGTTGCGCGTGCCGCCAGAGCCTGCGCCCACATCGTGCAGTGCCTCTTCCATGGCGGCCACCACCTTGGGGTGCTGGCCCATCGTCAGATAATCGTTGGAGCACCATACCGTGATCGGCTTGGGGCCGTTGTGTCCGGCGAAGCAGCGTGCGTTGGGAAACGCACCCTTGTTGCGCAGGATGTCGATGAACACCCGGTAGCGGCCTTCTGAATGAAGACGCTCGATAGCCTGGTCGAAAATCTGGTCGTAGTTCACGAAGTCGATCCGCTCCACGGGGCGCCACCGGCAGCCTCAATGGCCCGCGCCTTACCGCATCCTAACCTGCATTGCCAGTTGCTTATAGGCGGCATTTCCCACGACCGGGCCATTGATCGCCCTGGCCGATGGCTGTGCCCGGATGTGTCGATAAAGCCAGGTTCGATCAGCCGGGGCACGGCCATGTCATGGCCCGCGACGATGTGGAGCGCGGGGGCGGCGGCGCGCAATGCCGCGATCGTTCCCAGCCAGCCGGCGATCTCATCACGATTGGCCTTGTAGAGATGCGCCGTGGCGAGTCGAGCCGGGGGCCGCTGCTGCGTCCAGGAATCGGGAATCGGCGCGATATCGCCTGCGAACAGCACTTCGCGCCCATCGGCAAGATGAACGTAGATCATGCGCGCGCCCAAGTTGACGCCGGGCGTGGGGATCACGACGATGCCCGCACTGGCGGCGTAGGGCGCTGCCGATTCCAGCGCGGCGTGAGGGGGAGCCTGCCCGGTCAGCCTCAAGTCCAGCGCAGATGCGGCAAGGGCTCGCTCCACGCGGGTCTGCGCGGCGATATCGAAATGGCTGAAACCGTATTCCTTCGCCTGTCCGCGAGTCAGGCCACGATCGAGAGTGACGGTGCTGCCATCATCGAACAGCACTTGATAGGCCAGCAATGCGAAAACATGGGGCTTCAACCCGGAGCCTGCGGCCAGCAGATCGCTGACGATATGTTTGCGGGCCACCACCTCGTACCGGATCGCTACGGGCGTGGCCGTTCCTGCGTGAGGGTCGCTGGCGGAAAGTCGGCGGAGCTGCTTGATGGTGAGGGGCTTGGCCTCTCCATGTGCGGCGCTGGCGTCCAGCAGGAACCAGGCGAACGGCGCACCTGCCAGCAGCAGTAGCGCCATCAGCACCACATTCAGCTTGCGCGTCAAACCTTGCGGCCCCCCTCCAGTCCGAAGCGAGCCAGCGCCTCCTCGTGCGCTCGTGTCATCGTTTCGTCACCTGTGGTTAGCGCGTAATCCGGGCGTATGCGACTAAATTCCTGACCTTTCAGCAGCCTGGCGACTTGGCGGGCGATCCCTTGCGCGCCGTGGACAAAGGCGACGCCGGGCCCGAAGGCTTGCGACAATTCCTGCTCCAGCAGAGGGAAATGCGTGCAGGCCAGGACGACGGTGTCGATCGCATCGCCGCCCGGCATGGCGCGCAGGTGGTCCACTGCATGGGTGATCGCGGCCGGGTCGGGCGCGCGGCCATGCAGCTTGGCCTCCGCCGCTTCCACCAGTCCGGGGGCGCCGTGACGGAGGAGCTGCTTGCCCTTGGCGAACTCGGCCTCCAGGCGATTGACATAGGCCTGGCGGATCGTGGCCTCGGTGCCCAACAGGCCGATCACGCCGGTGCTGGTCATGGCGGCGGCGGGCTTGATCGCCGGCACGGTCCCCACGATCGGCACTTCCAGCACCTCCCTCACCATGCCCAGCGCGATGGTGGAGGCGGTATTGCAGGCGATGCAGACGAGGCGCGGCTTCAACCGCTCGGTCACGCGGCCCAGCAACCCGGCGACGCGCGCTGCGATCTGCGCCTCGGTCTTTGTGCCATAAGGCAGGCCGGCGGTGTCAGCGAGGTAGACGATCGGCGCTTGCGGCAGCAGCTTGCGCACTTCGTCCAGCACGGTGAGCCCGCCGACGCCCGAATCGAACAGCAGGATCGGTGCCGACGGGTCGAGGGGTTCATCCACTTTGGAGGGGCCTTTCGCGCAGGAGTCGACGCGACTGTTAGCCGCGCGGCGGCGGCTTGGCCAACAAGGCTTCGCCAAGCGCGGGGGGAGAAGCTAAGAGACGCGCATGACGCAGATTCTAGCTATCGCCCTTGGTTACCTGCTCGGCTCGATTCCCTTCGGCCTGCTGCTGACGCGGCTGACCGGCGCGGGCGACTTGCGCAGCATCGGTTCGGGCAACATCGGCGCCACCAATGTGCTGCGCACCGGGCGTAAGGGCCTGGCGGCAACCACGTTGCTGCTTGATCTGGCCAAAGGGCTTGTCGCGGTCCTGCTGGCGCGCAGCATCTGGCCCGGAGCGGAGCCGTTCGCGGCGGTCGCGGCGGTCGTGGGCCATTGCTTTCCGGCCTGGCTGGGCTTTCGCGGCGGGAAGGGCGTGGCGACGCTGGCGGGCGTCAGCTTCGGGCTCGCCTGGCCGATCGGGCTTGTCTACGCGGGCCTGTGGCTAGGGATGCTGGCGATCACGCGCGTCTCCTCGGTCGGCGGGATGAGCGCCGCCGTGGGCGCACCGATTGCAGCCCTGGTGCTGGGCTATCCGGCCTATGCGCCTGCGCTGGCGATCCTTGCCGTGCTGGTGGTCTGGATGCACCGGGCGAACATCGCACGCCTGCGCTCCGGAACGGAGCCACGCATCGGTAGTTCCAAAGCGTGAGCGAGCCGCTTTCACGCGATGAGGCGTTCGCCCGCATCCGTCTGTTGCGATCGCCCAATATCGGCCCGGTCAGCTACGGGCAGCTTCTTGGCCGGTTCGGCACCGCCATCGCCGCGCTGGAGGCTTTGCCGGACATAGCGGGACGCGGCGGCAAGACGTATCATGCTGCCCCGGAAGAGCGCATCACCGCGGAAATCAGCGCCGTGCGCAAAGCCGGTGCGCGCTATCTATTTCATGATTCGCCGGATTATCCCGAATTGCTGGCACAGAGCGAAGGCGCGCCGCCGATCCTGACAGTTCGAGGTGATCCGGCGCGTGCGGCGGGGCCTTGCGTCGCGATCGTGGGGGCGCGCAACGCCTCCGGTGCGGCGGTGAAGCTGGCCCGCGATTTCTCGCTCGCTCTGGCAGAGGCGGGCTTCACGATCGTTTCTGGCCTGGCGCGTGGCATCGACGGCGCGGCCCATGGCGGCGCTCTGGCTGCGGGGAACGGCGCCACGATCGGCGTGATCGCCAGCGGCATCGATATCGCTTACCCGCCCGAACATGCGGACCTACAGGAGCAGGTGGCGCGGGAAGGCCTGCTGATCGCCGAACAGCCGCCGCGCACCGAACCGCTTGCTCGCCACTTCCCCACGCGTAACCGCATCATCGCCGGGCTGGCCGCCGGGACGGTGGTGGTGGAAGCCGCGCCGCGCTCCGGCTCGCTCATCACGGCGCGGCTAGCGGGGGAATTCGGGCGGGAAGTGATGGCGATCCCAGGCTCCCCGCTCGATACCCGGTCGCACGGCTGCAATCAGCTGATCCGGGACGGTGCGGTGCTGGTGCAGCGGCCCGAAGATGTGGTGGAATTGCTCTCCGGCTTTGACGGCACACCGCGCTCTTCCTTTCGAGAGACTCAGCCAGGCTGGATCACCGCCCCGGTTCTCGTTCCGCATGACGATGGTCCGTGCGATGTGGCCAAGCTGCTCACACTCGCGCCGATCGGCGTGGACGAATTGATCCGCCAGTCAGGCGGCAGTGCGTCCGCGGTGCAACTGTCCTTGCTCGAACTGGAGATCGCGGGCAGGCTGATGCGGCACGCCGGCGGGAGGGTCAGTCTCTCGGCGTGATTACGCGAAGATTGCGAGTAGGGGGCTTTGATGGAAAACTCGGCAGCACGCCTGGGAATAGGCCGTGTCTCAGGCGGGACGTGGGATCTGATCAGACGCCGCCCCATGGCGTTGCTTGCGGGCGCGGCCGTGATGGCCGTGGTCGACACCGCGTTCGAGATCGTCACGCCGGACTCGAATAACAATCTGATCTCCAGCGTCGTCTCCATCGCCGTCGTCTATCTCGTGATGCGAACATTGCTGCGCGAAGAAGGACTGGTTGACCGTGAGGGCGGCTTTGGCAGCTATTTCGGCGCGTCACTGCTGGCGGGCATCGGCGCGATAGTCGGGCTTGTTTTCCTGATCGTGCCGGGGCTTTACCTGATGGCGCGATGGTCGCTGGCACCCACCATGGTCTTGTCGCAGGGGTATCGGGCGACCGACGCCTTGCGCGAAAGCTGGCGGGTGACGCAGCCGTTCGCGTGGAAGCTCGTGCTTGTGTGGTTCCTGTATTACCTGGCTTTCATCGTGTTGGTTCTACTGATGGCCGCGCCGGCGGGCTATCTAGTGACGCAGGGTGTCGTCGCGGAAGAGGGAACGCTGGGCACGCCCGTGACCTTCCTGGTGAGCGTGCTCGTCAACCTGGGCCTGATCGCCGCAGCCTACATCAGCGTCGTGGTGTTCAGGCAGATCTTCACCGCCGCCTCCGAACTGGAAGACGTCTTCGCCTGACCCCCTTGCGGCTCCGGAAAATGCTCGTCACCCTACACGTGTATGTATGCGCGTACGCACGCGTAGGGACGTCATGGGAATTTGAATGCAACTCGTCATCGTAGAATCGCCGGCCAAGGCCAAGACCATCGAGAAGTACCTGGGCAAGGACTACCGCGTCCTCGCCTCCTACGGCCACGTCCGTGACTTGCCGCCCAAGGACGGATCGGTCCGCCCGGATGAGGCGTTCGCGATGGATTGGGAGCTTTACGGCGACAAGGCCAAGCAGGTGAAGGCCATCACCGACCTTGCCAAGCAGGCCGACCGTCTGATCCTGGCGACCGACCCTGATCGTGAGGGCGAGGCGATTTCCTGGCACGTGCGCGAACTGCTGGCCAAGCGCAAGGCGCTGCCCAAGGACGTGCAGCGCGTCACCTTCAACGCCATCACCAAGGACACGGTGACCAAGGCGATGACCCAGCCGCGTGAGCTGGATCAGGACCTGATCGACGCCTATCTTGCCCGCCGCGCGCTGGACTATCTGTTCGGCTTCACTCTTTCGCCGGTGCTGTGGCGCAAGCTGCCAGGCGCGAAATCGGCAGGCCGCGTGCAGTCCGTCGCGCTGCGTCTGATCGTCTCGCGTGAGCGGGAGATCGAGCTGTTCCGCCCGCAGGAATATTGGTCCGTCGCTGCGCAGATGGCGCATGACGGCACGGACTTCACGGCTAAGCTTGTGGCGTTCGAAGGCGAAAAGCTCGATCGGCTGAGCCTGGGCGACGAAGGCACCGCGATGCGCGCCAAGGCCGCCGTGGAAGCGGGCGCCTTCAAGGTGGAAGGCGTCGAAACCAAGCCGCACCGCCGCAATCCGCAGCCGCCGTTCACCACCTCGACCTTGCAGCAGGAGGCCGCGCGCAAGCTGGGCTTCTCGGCCAGCCACACGATGCGGGTGGCGCAGACGCTGTATGAGGCGGGCGCGATCACCTACATGCGGACCGACGGCGTGCAGATGGACCCTTCGGCAATTTCCGAGGCGCGCGCGGCGATCTCCGACAAGTTCTCGGGCCATTTCCTGCCGGAAAAGCCCCGCCACTACGAAACCAAGGCCAAGAACGCCCAGGAGGCGCACGAGGCGATCCGACCGACGGACTTCACCAAGGAGCGCTTCGGTTCGGGTGACGAGGCGCGGCTCTACGATCTGGTATTCAAGCGCGCGATGGCCAGCCAGATGGCGTCCGCCCAGTTGGAGCGTACCACGATCACGCTGCGCGACGGCACCGGGCGAAACGAATTGCGCGCCACCGGGCAAGTGGTGAAATTCCCCGGCTTCCTGGCCGTGTACGAGGAAGGGCGCGACCAGAAGGGGGAGGATGACGAGGAGAGCGGCCTGCTTCCCGCGATGCAAGCGGGCGACATGCCGGCCAAGAAGGGCGTCAGTGCAGAGCAGCACTTCACCCAGCCGCCGCCGCGCTATTCGGAGGCCAGCCTGGTCAAGCGGCTGGAGGAACTGGGGATCGGCCGGCCTTCCACTTACGCCGCGACGCTGCAGGTCCTGAAGGACCGTAACTACGTCCGCACCGAGAAGAACCGTTTCTTCGCGGAGGAAAGCGGTCGGCTTCTCACCTCGTTCCTTGAGCGGTTCTTCGAGCGCTACGTCGCGTACGAGTTCACCGCCGGGATGGAGGAGGAACTGGACGACGTTTCGGGCGGACGGGCCGAATGGAAGGACGTGCTCGCCGAGTTCTGGCGCGACTTCAAGCCCAAGTCCGACGAAGTGATGGAGCGCAAGCCTTCCGAAGTGATGGAGGGTCTGGACGAGTTCTTGGGCGAATACTTGTTCCCGCCCAAGGAGGATGGCTCCGACCCGCGCCTTTGCCCCAAGTGTGAGGCTGGGCGCTTGTCGCTTCGTGGCGGGCGCTATGGTGCCTTTGTCGCCTGCTCGAACTATCCGGAGTGCAAGTACACCCGCAAGTTCGCGCAGCCGGGCGGGCAAGCCGACGGTGGCGAGGACGAAGGTCTGGGCCAGGACCCGGAGACCGGGCTGGAGATCATGCGCCGCTCGGGCCGCTTCGGGCCCTACATCCAGCTGGGTGAGGGCAAGGAAGCCAAACGTGCCTCGATCCCCAAGGATATCGACGAGCTGAACCTGGAATGGGCAATCAAGCTGCTCAGCTTGCCACGCACGGTCGGCACGCATCCCGAATCCGGCAAGGAGATAACCGCCAGTATCGGGCGTTACGGGCCGTACCTCGTGCATGATAACAAGTACGCACGCTTGCGCTCTACGGCCGAGGTGTTCGAAACCGGCATGAACGCGGCGGTTACGCTGCTGGCCGAAGCGGCGGCGAACAAGGGCGGACGCGGCAATCGCACGCCGGCCGAGCCGATCAAGGTGCTGGGCACGCATCCGATTTCCGGTGGCGAGATGAAGGTGCTGGCGGGCCGCTACGGTCCGTACGTCACGGATGGCACCACCAACGCCACGTTGCCCCGCGATGCCAAGCCCGAGGACCTCACGGCCGAAGCGGCGATCGTGCTGATCGACGAGAAGGCGGCGAAGGGGCCGGCCAAGGGCAAGAAGAAGGCCGCGCCGAAAAAGGCCGCTGCCAAGAAGGCTCCGGCCAAGAAGACGGCGGCGAAGAAGGCCCCGGCCAAGAAAGCAACAAAGGCCAAGGCGGAGGCGGCCGAATGAGCGAGAAGCTTGCCAAGCACAAACAGCCTTGGAAGCCGGATGAGCTGCAGAAACTGCGCACTCTGGCGGACAAGGGCAAAGGGCTGAAGGAAATCGCCAAGGCGCTCAACCGTACCGAGGAATCGACCAAGGATGCGGCCAAGCAGCACGGGATGACGATCGGCAAGCTGCGCTAGGGGCAAAAGCCACCGTCATCCCCGCAAAGGCGGGGGCGACGGTGGTGGGCGGCTTTGGCGTCGATCGCCGCCCGGGGTTTAGTAATGCTCCCTTAGTCTTCCACCGCCACCAGCTTGGGCTGCATCAGGTGGATGAACGCCAGCGCCACCAGATAAGCGCCGCCACAGATCACGAAGAGCGGGGCGTAGCCCAGGCCATGGTCCAGCGACCAGCCGGCGAACTCGATGATCCCGGTCCCGGTCAGGTTCCCGCCGATCGCGCCCAGCGCGATGACGGTGGCGATGCGGCGGGTCGGGATGATCTCGGTCGCCATGCCGAACAGGTTGGTGGAAAAGCCCTGGTGCGCGAACAGGCCGAAACCGATGCACAGCGCCGCGATCCACGGATTGGGCGCGATCATCGCCAGCGGCATCAGCAGCACGACGAGGGCGAAGAACAGCATGGCGCTCTTGCGTGCGGCGTTGAGTGAGAGGCCACGGTGCAGCAGCACCGGATAGAGGGCCCCGCTGCTCACCGCGCCCAGCGCCGCCAGCGTGAAGACCAGCGCGATCGGCCCGCCCAGCGTACCCTGCGTCAGGCCGAACTGGCGTGAGAAGAAGTCAGGCGCCCAGAACAGCACGAACCACCAGACCAGGTCAGTGATCGCCTTGGCGCCGATCACGGTCCAACTGCGCCGATCCGACAGGATTTCCCCCCAGGCGACCTTCGCGGGACCGGCTTTGGCCTGACCACCGACAGGGCGCAGCCGCGAAGTGCTGAGCCGCCAGGCGATCAGCCAGACGATGCCGAGGCCACCGGTGACGACGAATGCGGCCTTCCAGCCGAATGCCAGCGCGAACGGCGGGATCAGCAGCGGTGTCAGGATCGCGCCGATATTGGGCGCAGTGTTGATGATGCCGATGCCCACCGAGCGGCGCTCGATCGGCAGATAGGTGGCCGCCGTCTTCATTGCCGCCGGAGTGTTCACCGATTCGGCGGTGGCCAGCACGGCCCGTGCGACCACGAATTGCTGGACGCTGGCGGCCAGCGCGTGGGCCATCCCCGCCAGGCTCCACACCGCGACAGCCACACCATAAGCCAGCCGCACGCCGAACCGATCGACGAACCAGCCAACGCCGAGCAGCGACACGGCGGCCGAAAGCTGGAAGATCGAACCCAGATGCGCGAATTGCTGGTCGTTCCACTGGAACTCCGCCTCCAGCATCGGCTTGAGCAGCGCCAGCACTTGCCGGTCCACATAGTTGAGCGCGGTGGCGAAGAAGATCAGGCCGATAAGAACGTTCTGGGCGCGGGCGGCGGCCTTGTCCGGCTGTGAAGGGGGCGAGCCTAGTTGTCGCTCAGGTATCGTCATTCGCACTCTCCCACAGATCGACCGCATCTTTGGCGGCTTGCCCGTCCCGGTTACGCAAAGCACTTGCCCGTCCGGGCGCTTGGTCATAGAAGGGATATGACAACGCAGGACATACAGCAAGTGTCTTCGTGCCGATGATACTTGAGAGAGGGCCGCCAAGGGTGACACCAGATCATGCCGGAGACCTGTATGGCGAGATTTTTCTTGCCCAGCAGGACGCGCCTGCGCCGCGCAGGTCCCGGATCGACGAGTGGAAGCTATTGTGGCCAGGATTCGCGGTCTGCGCGATCGCCAGCATCGCCGCCGCTTGGCTTTCCGAGCATTACGGCGCGCCGATCATCCTAATGGGCCTGCTGATCGGCCTGGCGCTGAACTTCATCACCAGCGAGCCGCGCGTCAATCCGGGGCTGGACTTCGTCTCCAAAGGCTGCCTGCGCTGGGGCATCGTCGTGCTGGGCACGCAGGTCACGATCGCGCAGATTGGAGGGCTGGGCCCGGTGCCGTTCCTGGCCTTGCTGATGGTGATGGCGGCGGCGATGGGCGCGGCGCTGCTGGTGGCGCGCCTGACCGGGGCGACGACGGCGATCGGCCTGCTGGCGGGCGGTGCGACCGCGATTTGCGGGGCTTCCGCAGCGCTGGCGCTGTTCGGCGTGCTGGGCCCCAAGCGCGTCAGCCAGGCGCAGTTTGCGCTGACGCTGGTGGTCGTCTCGATGGCCAGCGCGCTGGCGATGTCGTTCTATCCGCCGCTGGCTGCCGCGCTGCATTTCGATGATCGGCAGGCCGGGTTCCTGATCGGCGCGTCGATCCACGACGTGGCGCAGGCGATTGGCGGCGGTTACGCCTTTTCCGATACGGCGGGCAGCTATGCCACGATCGTCAAGCTGAGCCGCGTGGCGCTGCTCGCGCCGGTGGTCACCGTGGTGTCGATCTGGGCGGCGGATGACGATGGGCGGGGGCGGCATTGGATCAGGAAGCTGGCGCTGCCCTGGTTCATCGCATTGTTTCTGGTGGTGGTGGTCCTCAATTCGATGATCGCGGTGCCGCCGGTCGTCGCCAAGTTCTGTCTAACGTTGTCAAAGGCGTTACTGCTGCTGGCGGTGACGGCGACGGCGATGCGGTCGCGCCTTGATCTGGTGATGCAAATGGGCTGGCGAGCGGCCATGCCGGTGGTCGCGGCGACAGTGGCATCGCTGCTGGTCGCCATCGCGTTCAGCATGATGATCTTGTGAAAGGCCCATGATGGAAACGATCTACGATATCGCCGTAATCGGCGGCGGTGTGAACGGCTGCGGGATTGCACGCGATGCCGCCGGGCGCGGCGCGAAAGTGCTGTTGCTGGAGCAGGGCGATCTTGCCAGCGGCACATCATCCGCCTCCACCAAGCTCATTCACGGCGGCTTGCGCTATCTGGAGCACTACGAATTCGGCCTTGTGCGTGAGGCGCTGAGCGAGCGGGAGCGGCTGTGGGCGATCGCCCCGCACATCATCTGGCCGATGCGGTTCGTGCTGCCGCATGTGAAGGGCTTGCGCCCGCGCTGGCTGCTGCGCCTGGGCCTGTTTCTCTATGACCATATCGGCGGTCGCCGCGCGCTGCCCGCCACGCAGAGTGTGGATCTGCACAAGCATCCCGCCGGCAAGGCGTTGAAGCCCGGTTACGGCCCGGCCTTCGTCTATTCCGACGGTTGGGTGGACGATGCCCGCCTGGTGGTCCTGAATGCGCGTGACGCCGCCGATCGCGGTGCGACTATCCTGCCGCGCACGCCGGTGACTGCCATGGAGCGCGAAGGCGAGGGCTGGCTGATCCATACGCCGCACCAATCCTTCCAGGCCCGCGCCGTGGTGAACGCCGCCGGCCCGGCGGTGCTCGATCTGCTGAACCTTTCGGGCGAGAACACCGCGAAGAAAATGCGGCTGGTGCGCGGCTCGCACATCGTCGTGCCGCGCTTGTTCGACCATCCATACGCGTACTTCTTCCAAATTCCCGATGGTCGAATTTTCTTCGCTATCCCGTATCAGCAGGACTTTACGCTGATCGGCACTACCGATCGCGATCATCACGGCCCGCTGAAGGACGTGAAGGCGAGCGAGGAGGAGATCGCGTATCTCTGCGATGCGGCCAACGCCTATTTCGAGCGGCAAATCGGCCCTGGCGACGTGGTGTGGACGTACTCGGGCGTGCGCCCGCTGATCGACGAAGGCACCGGTAAGCCCGAAGCCGCGACGCGGGGCTACAGCTTCGATCTCGACGAGGATGCACAAGGGCGCGCGCCGATCCTCTCCGTCTTCGGCGGCAAGATCACGACTTATCGCCATCTCGCCAAGGACGCGGTGGAGAAGCTGAAGGGCCATGTACCCGGCCTCTCGGGTAAAGATTGGACCGCCGATGCGCCCCTGCCGGGCGGTGACTTTCCGATCGATGGGATCGAGGCGCTGAAGGCTGAAATCGCGGGTAGCTATCGCTTCCTGTCCCCCGCCACGGTCGATCGTGTGGCCCGCGCATACGGTACCCAGGCCCGGCTCTGGCTGTCGGATGCGCAGTCCCCGACGATGCTGGGGCAGGACTTCGGCCATGGGCTGACCAAGGCCGAGGTCGATTATCTCGTCACCCGTGAATGGGCGTGTACGGCTGAGGACATCCTGTGGCGGCGCACCAAGCTGGGGCTGCGGCTGGATGCGGCGCAAGTGGCGGGCCTCAAGGCCTACCTGGGCGAATAAGCGGCGGAAGGGGAGACGATGATGGACGGCTGCATTCTTGTTCTGGACGAGGGAACCACCTCCACCCGTGCGATCGTCTATGCGCATGACGGGCGCGTGCTGCACACCGCGCAAAAGGAACTGACGCAACGCTATCCGCAGCCCGGATGGGTGGAGCATGACGCGAATGAAATCTGGGGACGGACGCTCGATTGTGCGCGCGCCGTCATCGAGCAAGTGGGTGGGGCCGATCGCATCGCCGCGCTGGGCATCACCAACCAGCGCGAGACGGTTGTCGCCTGGGACCGCCAGACCGGCGAGCCGATCACGCGGGCCATCGTATGGCAGGATCGCCGCACCGCGCCGTTTTGCGCCGCCTTGCGCGAAGGCGGGCATGAAGAGGCGGTGCAGGCGCTGACCGGCCTGGTCATCGACCCCTACTTCTCCGGTAGCAAGATGCGCTGGATCCTCGACAATGTGCCCGCCGCGCGCGACCTGGGAGACAGGCTGGCGTTCGGCACCGTGGAAAGCTGGCTGGTCTGGAAGCTGACAGGCGGCCTGCATGTGTCAGACGCCAGCAATGCCAGCCGCACGCAATTGCTGGCGCTGGACGCGCCGGGCTGGGACGAGGGACTGCTGGACTTGTTCGGCGTGCCGCGCGCGGCCTTGCCCCAGGTGGTCGACACTCATGGCGAGATCGGGCGCTGCGATCCGGCGCTGCTGGGCGCTGCCATCCCGATCTGCGGCCTCGCCGGCGATCAGCAGGCCGCCACCATCGGCCAGCATTGCCTTGCCGTGGGTGATACCAAGGCGACATTCGGCACCGGCGCTTTCGTGCTGACCAACATGGGTGCCAAACTGCCGCGCTCCTCGCACCGGTTGCTCGGCACGGTGCTATGCCAGCAGGGTGGCCAACGGACCTATGCGCTGGAAGGCTCGATCTTCGTCGCGGGCAGCCTGATCAAGTGGTTGCGGGACGAACTGGGCGTGATCCGCACCGCCTGCGAGAGCGAGCAGCTCGCTCGCGCCGTGCCGGACAATGGCGGCGTGCTGTTCGTGCCTGCTTTGGCCGGGCTGGGCGCTCCGCACTGGAAGCCGGACGCCACCGGCGTTGTCGCAGGTATCACACAAGGGACCAGCCGCGCCCATATCGTGCGCGCGGCGATGGAGTCACTCGCCCACCAGTGCCATGACCTGCAGGACGCCTTTGCGGCTGACGGCGCGGCGTGGAAGACCTTGCGGATAGACGGCGGCATGAGCGCCAATGACTGGATCGCGCAGGACCTGGCCGATATCCTGGCGCTTCCGGTCGAACGCCCGGCGGACACGGAAACGACCGCACTGGGCGCGGCGATGTTGGCGAGCGTCGGGGTGGGGCTTCATGCCTCGCTGGAAGACGCGGTCTGCATGGGCGGAGAGCGCCAGACGTTTAACGCGGCCATGGATGACGGCGTAAGACAAGCCCGGCTCGCGTTATGGACCGAGGGCTTGCGGCGGCACGTCTGAGCTAGGAGTTCTGTTGCCGGAAAAATACCCCGGGGCCACGAATGCGGCCCCGGGATCAGAGACTTACGGCATCAATACGGTATCGACCACGTGGATCACGCCGTTCGATTGCATGACGTTGGGGATCGTGATCTTGGCCTTGCCACCCTTGGCATCGGTCAGCCACCAGCCGCCAGCCTTGTCCTTCCAAGCGGTCAGCTGCTCTCCCTGGACGGTGGTCAGCATGGCCTTGCCGCCATTGGCCTTTGCCTTGGCCGCAATGTCCATCGCGGTCAGGCGACCGGGCACGACGTGATAGGTCAGGACCTGCGTCAGCTGGGCCTTGTTCTCAGGCTTAAGAAGGGTGTCCACCGTACCGGCGGGCAGCTTCTTGAAGGCGGCGTTCGTGGGAGCGAACACGGTGAACGGACCGGGGCCTTTCAGCGTCTCCACCAGCCCGGCAGCCTTCACCGCCGCGACCAGCGTGGTGTGATCCTTGGAATTGACCGCGTTGTCGACGATGTCCTTGGTCGGATACATCGCGGCGCCACCGACCATCGGGTTCTTGGCCAGCGCCAGCGAAGGTGCGCCAAAGACGAGGGTTGCCGCCATTACGGCGGACAGCGTGCGGGAATATGATTTCATGATAGGCTATCCTTCTTCAGGCATCCTGAAGAAGGATGCGACTGAGTAAGTGGCGGGACGCTATTTGGATGCGCCCGCGAGCTGAAAGAAAGTGTGCCCATTCGGGCAAGGCGTTTAGGCAAACCATCATGCCGCTTGGCGTTCTGGACACGTCTTTTCCTTGGGGATGGCCGCTTCCGCGCCGTCCCTAACGAAGCACATCGGAGCCATCCGCAACGTCATTCATCTCACCGCAAGGATTTTGCAGTCCGTCTCAAAGGGCCTTCTCACCCACGAACTAAATCTCTACCAGATGAGTTGAAGGACGAGTTCAAAGGAGTCGAACCATGCGAACCTTGATGACCCGGGAGTTTCTGCTGCGTCGTATCGACCGTTGCTACCTCGTTGCGGCAGGGGCGCGCCGCGCCGACAAGCGGACGCTTCACCTTGAATTGGCGCGTTATTATCGCAAGGTCCTGAATGCGGTTGCGGACAGCCCGCCGGTCGAAAGCCGTTACGCCGCCGCCTGAGCTATTCCCCCCGGGCGTGGACGCACCGCAATCGTCCACGCCTTTTCTTCCGCGCCGCAGCAGAAGCGTGATTGACTTGTACCGCGCCCGCGTCATGTCTCTGCGGCCATGGACCTGACGCTCACCGCTATCCTCCTCGGCATTGTCGAGGGGCTGACCGAATTCCTTCCGGTATCCTCCACCGGGCACCTAATCCTGGCGACCGAGCTGTTCGGTTACGATGCCAACACGTGGAAGGTCTTCAACATCGTCATCCAGCTGGGCGCGATCCTGGCCGTAGTGGTGCAGTTTTGGCGCACGTTCTGGGCCGTGGGCGCGGGGCTGCTGAAGCTCAACCCCGTCAGCATCCGCTTCGTGCGCAACGTCCTGCTGGCATTCCTGCCGTCCGCGATCCTGGGGCTGGTGCTGAAGAAATACATCAACGTCCTGCTCGGTGCGCCGATTGTCGTCGGCTATGCGCTGGTGCTGGGCGGCATCGCCATCCTCGCCATAGAGAAGATCGCCAAGCCCGGTCCGCTGACCGGCGTGGCCGAGCTGCCCGTGTCCAAGTGCCTGGGCATCGGCGTGGCGCAATGCCTGGCCATGGTGCCGGGCGTCAGCCGCTCTGGCGCCACCATCATGGGCGCACTGGCGATGGGGATCGAGCGCCGCACGGCTGCCGAATTCAGCTTCTTCCTGGCGATTCCCACAATGCTGGGCGCGACCACACTGGAATTGCTGGAATCGCGCCATGAACTTGCCGCTGGTGTCGGCCCGGTAGGGTGGAACGAGATCGCGATCGGTTTCGTGGTATCTTTCATCGTCGCGCTGGTGGTGATCAAGGCGTTCATGGCCTTCGTCAGCAAGTCCGGCTTCAGTCCGTTCGCATGGTATCGCATCGTCGCGGGCGTGGCGGCCATTTTCCTGCTGTCACGCTGATGGGCAAGCTCAAGCGCAAGCCTTACGACGCCGCGCTGGAGGCGCTGGAGCTTGACCTCGTCGGCATGGCGCGGTGGGCGGCGGCCACCGGTGCGCGCATCTGTGTGCTGTTTGAAGGGCGCGATACGGCGGGGAAGGGCGGTGCGATCGGTGCAGTGCGCCACGTCCTCAATCCCCGTCAGTGCCGTGTCGTGGCCCTGTCCGCGCCCAGCGAGCGCGAGCAGGGCGAATGGTATTTCCAGCGCTACGTCCCGCATTTGCCCGCGCGCGGAGAGATCGTGCTGTTCGACCGCAGCTGGTACAACCGCGCCGGCGTGGAGAGCGTGATGGGATATGCCACGCCGGAACAAGTCAGCGCCTTTCTGGATCAGGCTCCGACATTCGAGAAGCTGCTGGTGGACGACGGCGTGCTCCTCTTCAAATACTGGCTGACTTGCGATCAGGACAAGCAGGAGGAGCGCTTGGCCGAGCGGCTGGAGGATCCGCTGAAGCGCTGGAAACTATCACCCATCGATCTTGCCGCGCGCGATAAGTACGATGCTTATACCAAGGCGCGTGAGGCGATGCTGGCGGCGACGCACACGCCTCACGCGCCGTGGACTTTGGTGGACTTCAACGATCAGCGGCGCGGGCGGCTGACCTTGATCCGCAATCTGCTGGATCGCCTGCCGGATACCGATTGCGAGCCACAGCTGCTGAACTTCAAGCCGCTCGATCGCAAGCCGGCGAAGGAGCAGTTCGACGTGTTGAGGCCGATCCCGCATTTCGAAGTGGACTAGGGCGGGGCTTCTACAGGCGTTCTGCTCGGCATATGCGGCACCGCTGCCCTTGACTCGATCCGCCACATCCGCCATGGGCCGCAGCCTTGCAGGGCGGCGCGTTGATGCCGCCCTCATCGTTTGCAAATCACAGGATGTGGCCGCCCCGGCGCGGCTCTAAAGGAACAGGACAAGCGCCATGGCGAAGCCCGCAACTGTCAAGATCCGGCTGGTTTCCACCGCCGACACTGGATTCTTCTACGTCACCAAGAAGAATCCTCGGAACACGACCGAGAAAATGAGCTTCAAGAAGTATGATCCCGTCGTGCGCAAGCACGTCGAGTTCAAGGAAGCCAAGATCAAGTAAGCAAGGGTTCGCGTTCCGGCGATTCAGGGCCGGTTCAAGGCGTCGAACCCATTGGGGAGCCTATGAACCGTACCATCAAGACCCTTCGTAACTGCGCGAGCGCGGCCATTCTGGCCGCGCTTTGTGTTCCAGCCTTCACCGCGTCTGCGCCAGCCGCGGCACAGTCTCGCGCCCCGGCCAGTGGCCAGTTGGGCGAGGTTGTGGAGGCCTTGCGCGGCATCTCCACGCTGCGCGCCAATTTCACGCAGACTGACCGCTCCGGCCAGACCGTCAGCGGCGTGGTCACGATCAAGCGCCCGGGCCGTATCCGCTTTCAGTACGAAAAGGGCGTGCCCTTGCTGATCGTGGGTGACGGCAAGGCACTGACCCTGGTCGATTACGAAGTGAAGCAGGTGCAGCGCTGGCCGATCGGCAACAGCCCGTTGGGCGCGCTACTGGACCCGCGCCGCGATGTGGCGACTTTCGGCACGCTGAAGCCCACCGGCAATCCCAACGTCGTCAGCGTGGAAGTGCGCGATCGCAAGCATCCCGAATATGGCGTGATCACGCTGATCTTCATGCGCAAGGCGTCTGCGCCGGGCGGACTTGAACTCAGTTACTGGGTGGCGCTGGATTCGCAAAACAAACGCACCACCGTGCGCCTCAGCAATCAGCAGTATGGCATCGCTGTTCCTGACTCGGAATTTCGTTGGCGCGATCCTCGACCGACCACTCGTCGATGAAGGGGAACGGCCTGTCGCCAGATGCGCAAGGACAGCGACAAACTGCGACATTTCCTTTCGCTTCGTTCACTTGGCAGCAAGGCGATGCACCCTACATAGGGGTTGTCAGCAAGGCCTGAGGCGGGTTTCCCCCCTGTTGCCCAGCCTCACTACTGGCCGCTGATAAGCGTGACGAACGCTCAACTGGAACCCTCGAGCCTCTGCCCCCGGCTCGAGGGTTTTCCATTTCTAGACCACCTTCCGCATCAGCACTCCGTCCCGCCGTTGCGACGCGCAAAGTCGGCGGGGAGGGTACTGGCATTTCGTGGATCGCATGCCTAAAGCTCCCGCCATGGTCAGTATCGCCACCTGGAACATCAATTCCGTCCGCCTTCGCATCGATCAGGTGGAGCGGTTCCTGACGGAGCAGACTCCCGACGTGCTGTGCCTGCAGGAGATCAAGGTGGCGGAGCATCTGTTTCCGCACGATATGTTCGAGCGGCTGGGCTACACCCATCGCGCGATCCATGGGCAGAAGGGCTACCACGGTGTCGCTACCGTCAGCCGCCTGCCCTTCCGCGATTTCAGCCGGCATGACTGGCAGGACAACGGCGAAGCGCGGCACGTCGGCGTGGAACTGCTGGGGGCGGGGCAGGGCTTGATCCTGGAAAACGTCTATATCCCGGCCGGCGGTGATATCGCCGATCGCGCGCTCAATCCCAAGTTCGGCCAGAAACTGGACTTTCTGGAGCGCATGACGCGCTGGGCGGAGCAGATCGAGCGGCCCAGCCTGATCGTGGGAGACTTCAACATCGCGCCGCTGGAAAGCGACGTCTATGATCACAAGGCGCTGCTCAAGGTCGTCAGCCACACACCGATTGAGGTTGATACGCTGAACCGGTTCCGGGATGCGCACGGCTGGGTGGACATGGGCCGCCAGTTCATCCCCGCGCCGGAGCGTAACTATTCCTGGTGGTCCTACCGCAGCTATTGGCGGCAGAAGGACCAGGGGCGGCGGCTGGACCATATGTGGGCCTCGCCCGAACTGGCCCCACAAGCGCGCGGGCATCGCTTCGTGGACGAAACCCGCCGGTGGGAGCAACCGAGCGACCACGTGCCGTTGATCACCGAGTTCGATCTCTGAGCGCATCGTCCGCCTCTCGCCGCGTCGCCCTGGCGATCGACGCCTTGCGCCACGGCTGGCCGATCCGGGTGGACGATGCGTTCACGCTGCTGCCGGCGGAGACAGGCTTTGCCCCGCAGGCAGGTGCCGCGCGCATGCTGATCTCGGCGGCGCGCGCCGTGACATTGAAGCTGGCCAACCAGCGCGAGGCGGCGGTACCCGAAGCTCCGGTACTGATCCGGGCGGCGGAGCCGTTCGATCTGGATGCCGCCCGGGCAGTGGCCGATCCGGCGCTTGATCTGGTCTATCCGATGAAGGGCCCGTTCGCGGCCGAGCATCTGGTTTACGGCGAAGCGGCGGTGACGGCGCTGGAACTGGCGCGGCTGGCAGGGATATTGCCTGCCTTTCTGGTCGACCCGGCTCCGGTGGATGATGCGCAGGCGGTACAGTCCGGCGATCTGGCGCAGTGGAAGGACACTGCGCGCCTTATCATCGCGTCGCGCGCGCATCTGCCGGTGGAAGCCGCGCAGGATGCCGAGATCGTGGCCTTCCGCTCTCGCGATGACATGCGCGAGCATGTGGCGCTGATCATCGGCCAGCCGAACGGGGACCGCGCGCCGCTGGTGCGCTTGCACTCCGAATGCCTGACCGGCGATATCCTGGGCTCGCTCAAATGCGATTGCGGACCGCAGTTGCACGCCGCGCTGCACGCCATGGCGCATGAGGCCAAGGCTTCCGGTCACGGCGAGGGCGAAAGTGGCGGCGGCTGGGGCGTGCTGCTCTATCTGCGGCAGGAAGGGCGGGGCATCGGCCTCATCAACAAGCTGCGCGCCTATCGCCTGCAGGATGAGGGCTTCGATACCGTGGACGCCAACAACCGGCTGGGCCTTCCCACCGAAGCGCGGGATTTTCCGGTGGCGGCGCGCATGCTGGAACTGCTGGGTGTGCGCACAATCCGGCTGATGACGAACAACCCCGCCAAGGTCGCGGCCTTGGAGGAAGTTGGCGTGAAGGTGGCGGAGCGGGTGCCGCACCAGTTGCCGCCCAATCCGCACAACGCCCGCTATCTCGATACCAAGCGCGATCGCACCGGGCACCTTCTGTAAGGTCTGAGCGGGCGGCTTCAGGAACCCCGCATCGTTCCCCGCGTTGCCCCGCCATGAGCATCAACGTCGACACCCCGCCCGTGACCGAACGCAAACGCGCCCTGGCGCGCACGCAAGGTTTGCCGTGGGTGCTGTTCATCGTCATGCTCGCGATCGCGGCGTGGCTGGGCTACCGGGCGTTCTGGCCCAAGGGCGGCGGTGATCCTATCGGCACGACCATCGTCGCGTTCGAAAAGCAGAACCGATTGACGGTGTTCAGCGCGCAATTGGCGCCGGTGGTCTCAGCCGAGGACAGCCGCCTGCTGGGCCTGGTCAAGTCCCGCCAGGTCGCGGTGATCCCGGCTCGAGTCGACTATTCGCTCGACCTGTCGAAGATGGATCGCAATCGGCTGGCCTGGAACACCAGTACGCACACGCTGGACGTGTTGCTACCGCCGCTGACCGTGGGCACGCCCAATCTGGATGAAGCCCGTGCGCAATATCTGCGCGAGGGCGTGTGGATCACCCGCGATGCGCAGGATGCCCTCAGCCGAGCCAACACCCGCTTGGCCGAGCAGCAGGCGACGCAGCAAGCGGGCAATCCGGTGCTGGTCGGCCTGGCGCGCTCCGCCGCCAAGGACGCGATCCGCCAGAACCTGGCAATCCCGCTGGAGATCGCCGGTTTTGGTGATGTCACCGTGAACGCGCGCTTCGAAGGCGAGCCTGCACCCGCGAAGTAGAGCGCCCAGATTCAAAATTGCTTGGGCTATGGGCTGCCGCTCACTACATGGGCGCCAACGATCCCAGGGGACACCATGACCGCACAGACATTGAACCTGACCGGCCTCGACTTGCGCGCGGAGATTGAGCGTTTGCGCCATGAGCGCAAGGCCGTGATCCTGGCGCATTACTACCAGAAGCCCGAGCTGCAGGACCTCGCCGACTTCGTGGGCGATTCCCTGGAATTGAGCCGCAAGGCGGCTGATACCGACGCGGAAGTGATCGCCTTTTGCGGCGTCAAGTTTATGGCCGATACGGCCAAGATTCTCAGCCCCAACAAGATCGTTGTGCTGCCGGACATGGACGCCGGATGCAGCCTGGAAGATTCGTGCCCGCCTGAAAAGTTCAAGGCGTTTCGCGAGGCGCACCCCGATCACATCGCGCTGACCTACATCAATTGCTCGACCGAAGTGAAGGCGCTGTCAGACGTGATCGTCACCAGCTCCAGCGCGGAGACGATCCTGCAGCAGATACCCAAGGACCAGAAGATCATCTTCGGCCCGGACCGGCATCTGGGCGGCTATCTCAACCGCAAGTTCGGCCGTGACATGCTTCTGTGGCCGGGCGTTTGCATCGTCCACGAAGCTTTCAGCGAAACCGAGCTGCTGAAACTGCGCGCTCAGCATCCCGGAGCGCCGATCGCCGCCCACCCTGAGTGCCCGCCGAACATCGTCGATCATGCGGACTATGTCGGCTCTACCAGCGGCATTCTGCAGTTTGCCAAGACGATGCCGGGCGATACGCTGATCGTGGCGACCGAGCCGCACATCATCCATCAGATGCAGTTGGCCCTGCCGGAGAAGACCTTCATCGGCGCCCCCGGTGCGGACGGCAACTGCAACTGCAACATCTGCCCCTACATGGCGCTCAACACCATGGAGAAGCTCTACCTCGCTCTGCGCGATCTGGAGCCGCGCATCGAGATCGCCGAGCCGCTGCGGCTTGCGGCGAAGAAGAGCCTCGACAAGATGCTGGAAATGGCCAGCGGCACCATCGGCAAGGGCGATCTGGGCGGGCGGTAATGCGTTGCGCCGGGCGCATTTCCGACGGCCGTTTTCACGGGTATCCTTTTCGTCCTTCGGGCGTTTAGCCGATAACCATCGACTCTCGATAGATCTGTCATCCCGGAGCGTCTTGCCATGCGTTTGCCTCAGCTAGATCACACCGCTCTGACTGACGGGCGCGCCACGCTCTATGCCGATATGAAGCAGGGCATAGAGCAGAACTTCAAGGGCTTCACCGCGATCGATGGCAATGGCGATCTGGTCGGGCCCTGGAATCCTTGGCTGACATTTGACAAGTTCGGCGGCCCGGTCTGGGAGTTGGTGAAAGCGCTGGCGCAGAAACCGGAACTGGATGGAACGGTTCGCGAAGTCGCGATTCTAGTCACGGGTGCGCATTTCCACTCTGAATACGAATTATACGCCCATATCCATATCGCTGAAAATCGCGGGTTAAGCGACGATCAAATCCGCACCATCATCAGCGGCAACCGCCCAGCCGACCTTTCCGCGACTGAAAGCCTAGCCTACGACTTCGCCACGGTTCTGGTCACCGGCAAGATCGTGCCTGAGTTTCTCTACCGGCAGATGATTGACATGTTCGGACAGGGCGGCACTGCGGAATTGATCTACTTGGTTGGGCTTTATTGCATGGTTTCAACCACGCTCAACGGGTTCAAGGTTCCGCTGCCGGAAGATGGCGATGACTGACCGATGCCAGCGTGCGACCGGCCTTATGGCGCAGGGCGATCCCCCACTTTCGCCAGCACAAGCGCGCCCGCCAGCAGGACCATGCCCAGGACGTCCCCTGCGCTGAGCATTTCGCCGAAGGCCAGCCAGCCGGTGAGGGCGGAGATGGCCGGCTGGGTCAGCAGCGCCAGGCCGATCACCAGCGGCGGGAAATTCTTCAGCGAATAGATCAGCAGCCCCTGGCCCACGACCTGGCTACTCATCGCCAGCACCAGCAGCGGCGTCCAGTTGCCGGGCACGATCGCCTCGCCCATCAGCGCCGCCACGCCCAGCAGGATCGGCGCTCCGGTCAGGGTGGACCAGAACAGCAGCGAGAACTGGCCCAGTCGCGCGCGGGCCGGGGCCAGCATCAGGATGTAGAACGCGTAGAAGAACCCCGCGAGCAGGCAAAACAGGTCTCCCACGAAACTGGCGTGGCTGATCTCCAGCGAACCGCCCATCAGCACCGCCGCCCCGGATAGCGCGCAGAGGATGGCGATGATCTCAAGCGCGCGCGGAGCACGGCGGGCGGCGATCAAGCCCCAGGCCATCAGGATGACGCTGCCCGAATTGCCGAACAGCGATGCGTTGGCCAGCTTGGTGGTGGCGATGCCGATGTGCCAGCTGGCCAGGTCCAGCGCAAAGAACACGCCCGCTCCCGCCACCAGCGCGAGCGTGGCCCCGCTGACGCTCCGGCGCTGCACCGGATCACGGCGGGAGAGGACGAAGATCACGGGAAGCGCCAGCGTCAGCCGCCAGAACCCTGCGGCGACGGGGCCGGTATCCGCCAGCCTGACGAACCATGGGCCTAAAGCCAGTGCGACGTTCGCCAGCAGCAGGGCGGCCAGATGGCCTGCGCTCCAGCGCGGCGATGGTGCGGAATGAGCTTCCATCGCCGCGCCTTAGCTGCGGATCATCGGCGTTGATAGCCACGCTGCCACGTGTCCGCCCGGCCTTGCCTGCCGGCGGGCACGGGCTGGCCGAAGTTAGTGCGCCACCTGCTTCAGATCTTCGCCACGGGTCTTCCACAAGGACCAGACCACGCCGCCCGCGATCAGCGCCACGGTTACCGCCAGGCTGAGCAGCGGGGGAAACTTGGCCCCGCCCAGCACGAAGTCTGCGATCAGGATCTTCGCGCCGATGAACACCAGCACCAGCGCCAGCGCATACTTCAGGTAGTGGAAGCGGTGCACCATCGCCGCCAGCGCAAAATACAGCGCGCGCAGGCCGAGGATCGCCATGATGTTCGAGGTGTAGACGATGAACGTGTCACTGGTGATGGAGAAGATCGCCGGCACCGAATCCACCGCGAAGACCAGATCGGCCAGGTTGATCACCACCAGCGCCAGGAACAGCGGTGTCGCCGCCCAGGCCAGTTGACCTTGCGCATTCGGGGCCCTCACGAAGAAGTGGCTGCCGTGATGTTCCTTGGTGACGTTGAGGTGCTTCGATATCCAGCGCACCGCCGGGTTCTTGCCGATGTCCGGCTCACTTTCTCCGGTAAACAGCATCTTCACGCCGGTGAAGACCAGGAAGGCGGCGAATATCCACATCACCCAGTGCGCGCTGGCGATCAGCGCCGCGCCGCCCGCGATCATCAGGCCGCGCAGCACGATGACGGCAAGAATGCCCCAAAGCAACGCGCGATACTGGTACTTCGCCTCGATCGCGAAGAACCCGAAGATCATCGATATGACGAAGACGTTGTCGATCGACAGCGCCTTTTCGATGAAATAGCCGGTGTAGTATTCCACGCCGGCCTGCTGGCCCTTGGCGTAAAGCACCCAGGCGCCGAACAGCATGGCGATGAAGATATAAAAGACGGACAGCTTGAGGGATTCGCCGATGCCCATCTCCTTGTCGTCTTTGTGCAGGACGCCAAGGTCGAAGGCGGTGAGGATCAGGACGATCGCGGCAAATGCCAGCCAGAACCACGCAGGCGTGCCCAGCCAGTCAGCAATTAGAAATTCCATGGCTCAAGCGCTCCATCAAGCAGGCTGGGCGGTGGATCGCTGCATCACTTTCGCCAATCGCTGCCGCAGCGTGCGCTTGCGCGCGCTGAGATGGCCGATCTCGATCGGATCGGGGCGACTGCGCGATTGCGCCAGCCGCAGGTGGTCGTCGAGTTTCTGAAGTTGCTCCAACAGCGTGAAGAAACGCAGATGCATGGCCGAGTTCCCTATCGAACGAGGATGATGGTTCGATCGAGTGAGCCAATGCCGAAGCGCGGTGCCTAGGAGTTTGGGGGGGAAGGGCAGCCCCGTATCTCCGGCATCGGTCTCACCCGATGCGGTCCGACATCACGCCGCGCTCGCAAGAGCGCCGCGCCAGAGGGGCCCGGTCCGCAGGTTTGATTTGGGCTGGTCCTCAATGCTCTTCAAGATGCCGGCCAGCGCGGACATGTTTTGTCGCAAAGTCATAAACCGGCTGGCTTGCGTCCCATAAAGAGGCAGCATCAAACCAGCGGATGCCCGGGTGCCGAATTGCGCGTTAAGCCGCTACCATGAAGACAACGCCCCGCCTTGCGCTCGCAGCTTTTGCCGTTTCCACGGCCGTCACCATCGCTGCTGCGCCCACCTTCGCGCAGAGCGAGGACGCGCCCTACACGGTGGTGGAAACCGGGCGCAGCTACGCCCGGTTGCAAGAGGCGGTCGACGCCATCGGCGATGCGCGCGGCACGATCCGTTTCGGCTCCGCCCGCTTTGCCGATTGCGCGGTGCAGACACAGGGCGACGTCGCCTATGTTGCCGCGGTGCCGGGCCAGGCGGTGCTGGACGGTGTTGCGTGCGAAGGAAAGGGCGCTCTGGTGCTGCGCGGGCGGGCGGCGCGGATCGATGGGCTGACCTTCGCCAATATCCGCGTCAGTGACAAGAACGGCTCTGGCGTGCGGCTGGAACATGGCAGCCTCTCGGTCTCGCAAAGCTGGTTTCGCGATAGCGAGCAGGGCATCCTGACGGGCGACGATCCGCAGGGCGTAGTCAAGATCGACAAGTCCACGTTCACCCGCCTGGGGACATGCGAAGGGTCAGGCTGCGCTCACTCGATCTATATCGGAAACTACGGCGCGTTGACGGTGACGAACAGCCGGTTCGAGCAGGGGACCGGCGGCCACTACGTCAAGACCCGCGCCGCCAGAGTGGCGATCCTGAATTGCAGCTTCGATGATTCGCATGGCCGCGCGACCAACTACATGATCGACCTCAGCGACGGCGCAACCGGCCGGATTGCCGACAACTGGTTCGTCCAGGGGCGGGACAAGGAGAACTACTCCGCCTTCATCGCCATAGCGGCCGAGCATCAGAACCACACCTCGGGCGGGCTGGTGATAGAGAACAACGACGCCCGCTTCGCGCCCGGCATCGAACGCCGCAGCGCCTTCGTGGCGGACTGGTCCGGCGATGCAGTGAAGCTGGGGCAGAACGCGCTGGGCGCCGGGTTGACGCGCTACGAGAAGCGCTGACGGGCGTTCAGGCCGACCAGCCGCCGTCAATATTATAGACCGATCCCGTGACGAAGCCCGCCTCTGGCGAAGCGAGATAGCCCACCAGCGCGGCCACTTCATCCGGGGTTCCATGCCGCACGATCGCGAGCTGGGCATGTTGCGCGGGTGCGTTTGGCCCGTTCGACGGGTTGCGCTCGGACGAGATCGGGCCTGGCTGGACCAGGTTGGCGGTGATGGCCCTGGGCCCCAGATCGCGGGCCAGGCCACGCGTCATGCCCTTCAGCGCGGCCTTGCTGGCGGCGTAGAGCGTGCCGCCGGGGCCGGGCATCCGATCCGCCACGATACTGCCGATGGTGATGATCCGCCCGCCCGAAGGCATCAGCGCGGCGGCGGTCTTGGCGGCATGGAAGGGGGCCTTCACGTTGGCGTTGAACGAGATATCGAACGCATCGTCCGCGTAAGTTTCCAGCGCGCCCGAGACCGTCGTTCCCGCCACCGTCACCAGAATGTCGAGGCCGCCCAGGTCGCGCGCGAACCCCTCGATCGCATCGGTCAGTGCGGGTACGTCAAGGACATCGACTTGCGCTATGGCGACTTGGGTGCCGCCTTCTTCCAGCTCTGCTCGCAAGCTTTGCGACTCGCTCACGCGATCACGATAAGTGAAGCCGATCTTCGCGCCATCGGCGGCCAATCGCCGGCTGATCGCGCCGCCGATCCCGCGTCCGCCACCGATGATGACGGCGGTCTTTCCCAGAAGTGGCTGCATTCGTGTTCCCCGGTCCGCCGCAATGCTCAGGAGGCTAGGCGAGGCGGCGGCCCCTTGCCACAGCAATGATGCGGGCCGTCAGGCTTTTTTCGGACCTGATCGGGCCAGCAGCACGCCCCCCAGCGCCACGGCGAAGCCGATGATCTGCACGGTCATCAAGTGCTCGCCGAACAGGAAGCGCGATTCCAGCGCGGCCAGGGGCGGCACCAGCAATAGCAGCACGCTGACGCGGGTGGGGCCCTGGCGGCGTGTCATCCAGACCAGCAGCGAAAGGCCCGCGGCGGACAGCATCAGCACCGACCAGCCCAGGCCGAACCACAACTGCGGCGAATTGTCCCAGCGATAATCGCCTACCATCACGCAGATCACCAGGGCGACGATCGCGCCGCTCAGGTTCTGCACAGCGCTGGATACGCAGATGCCATCCGCCGCCAACTTGCCGGACTGGACCATGGTCCCCGCCGCCATGGCGAGGATGGCGGTGCAGGCGCCGACAACGACGATGAGAGGGACGCTGACTTGCAAGCCTTTCTCCAGCAAAGGCGCCAGCACCAGGAACACGCCGGCCAGCGCAACGGCCAGCCCGCCCCAGCCGCGCGCGGGCAGGCGCTCGCCCATGAACAGGAAGCTTCCCACCGCCACCAGCAACGGTTGCAGCGCGCCCAGCAGCGCCATGATCCCGGCCGGCATCCCGCGCTGCACGGCCCACCAGCTGACGCATAAGTAGATGCCGTTCAACAGGGCTCCGGCCAGCAGGTGGCGGCGCAGCTGCGCGCCGCGCGGCCAGGCTTCTCGCGCCGTGAACGCCGCGGCTGCCATCACCGCGGCGGTGATGGCCAGTCGGACAAGCAGGATCAGCTGCGGCGCACCGTGCGGCACCACCCAGCGCGCGGTGACGAAACCGGTGGACCAAATCAGGACGAACAGCGCGGGGGCGAGGCGGGCCAACATGGAGACGGTCCATGGCCACCTCCTCGTGCCCTGTCGACCTCGGTTTCGATCCCGTTGGGTGTCGTGTCAGCGAAAAGCCCAACGCAGGGTTTGTGCTACGCCGAATGTTCCGGCGCGAACCAAGGGCTTTCCCAGGGTTGAGACGGAGAGGCCATGCATTCGGCGCGCCCAGTCCGGCAGCAGATCGATGGCGGCCTGCGTCGCCAGCTTGCGTGGTGCATCGCCGAGCGCGGACGTGCTATTGCCGCTCAGGATCAGGCGGGCAACTTCCCGCGTGCGGGCATCCACCTTCAGCTGCGACCGCATTCGCGCGATCAGATCACGCGCCTCGGCCCGGCTGCGGGGCAGGGGATGAGCGCCGAGCGCTTCGCCCACTTGCGCCATTTGCGCGAAATAGCGGTCCTGCTCGGCCAGCGACATCAGCGGCTCGCCGTATCTGATCCAGGCATCCAGGAAGCTGCTGGTCTCGGTCACATGGACCCAGGCCAGCAGCGCCGGATCGTTCGCAGTGTAGGGCGTGCCGTCCGGCAGTGTACCCGACACATAGTCGTGAACCCGCCGGACGGTGGCGATCGCCGCTTCGGCTTGCGTGCGATCGGCATAAGTCGTTTCGGCGATGAAACGGGCGGTGCGGCGCAGGCGGCCATGCATGTCGCGGCGGAAGTTGGAATGGTCCCACACCCCGGCCAGCACGGCGGGGTGGAGCATCTGCAGAAGGAGGCTGGCGATACCGCCGACCATCATCGCGCCGACATCGCCATGCACCCGCCATACTACCGAGCCAGGCGCGAACAGCGCATGATCGCTGCGCAGCACAGGGGCCTGTCCGCGATCGACATCGTTGAAAACACGCACCACGCGCGTTCGGATCGAGGATTTCAGGCGCTCGGGCAAATTGAGGGAATCGGGCATGAGGCTTCAACGGTTAGCCGGGACATGGGTGCCCTCCAGGCCGCTCGATGTGCCCCGGCGGGCAAGCCCGTCTTCCAGCTCAGGCGGCGGGCAACCACTCTTCTCCCACCGGGGTGACGAAGCCGCGGCGGTCCAGGTCGATCAGATGAGCCAGGACGGAGCGGCCTGCGGCCGGCCACAGCCGTTCGTCCACGCCCTTGTACATCCGGGGGACCATCTGGGCGATGCGGGTGTGGCCTTCGCCGATCTGCTTCAGGATCTGCTTCTCGCGGCTGCGGCGGTGGCCGATCATGCCGCGCACCAGCTGCCGGGGCTTCTCGATCGCGGGGCCGTGGGCGGGAAAGTAGATGCGATCTTCCCGATCGTGCAGCTTCTGCAGGCTAGCCATGTAGTCGGTCATGTCGCCATCGGGCGGGGAGACCACGCTGGTGGACCAGCCCATCACGTGATCGCCGGTGAACAGCACGCCGCTTTCGGGCAGCGCCAGGCAGATGTGATTCGAAGTGTGCCCCGGCGTCGCCACCGCCACCAGCGTCCAGCCATCGCCCACAACGGTTTCGCCATCGGCCAGCACGCGGTCGGCGCGGTAGGAGGCATCGAAGGCGGCGTCGGCGCGGGGGCCATCGTCGTCCATCGTCAACGGTGCGCAGCCGATGATCGGCGCGCCGGTCCGTGCCGACAAGGGCGCGGCGGCGGGTGAGTGATCGCGATGCGTGTGCGTGCAGCAGATCGCCACCAGGCGCGCATCGCCGATGGTGGCTAGCAGCGCCTCGATATGCTCAGCCTCGTCGGGGCCGGGATCGATCACCGCCACTTCGGCGCCGCTGCCGACGATATAGCTTTGCGTGCCGGTGTAGGTGAAGGCCGAGGGATTGTGCGCCAGCACGCGCCGCACCAGCGGGTCCACCTGTTCGGCCGAGGCGTAGGGATAGGGTTCGGCAGGAGCGTCCATGACGGGCGATATGGGGCCTCGTGGCGGCGGTGTCGAGCCGGAGACGGATCGGCCTTTGCGACGATGCAGGAGCGTTCTGGTGCGCTGCGCCCCGATATCGCTCACCCCGCCAGACGCCGCTCCAGCCGTTCGCGCAGGCGGGCGATGGCGCCGTGGTCTTCCTCAGGCTGGCGCCAGCGGGCATCCAGGCGCAACAGCCGATCGTAGAGGCGCAGCGTGGTCTGCACCAATTCCTGGATCGGCGGAGGCAAGAGCGCCAATTGATCCACCTCGCAGCGGCGCATGTCCGCAGAGAGGCGGCCATGGCGGCGCAGCTGGAACTCGGACAATTCGCCCAGGAAGTAGGCGCGGTGGTTCAGCAGCCAGGCCACCGCGTGCATCATGCGGGTGGTGGTGCGCAGCCCCTCGCTCGACAAGGCGACGCGGGCGCGGTCTTCCGGGTCGCCAAGGTCGTCACCATGGCCAGTGCCCATCCTCCCGCTCAGCGCGAAAGCGTGGCGCACTTCGTCCGATAGGACGAGCGCCTCGCAATAAAGCCCCTCTATGATCCGTGGATTGATCGTAACTGCATGCCCCATGGCGCTCTGATATGACCGAACGGGGAGGCGCGGCAACGGCCCCGCGTTACTTTTTTCGGGTCAATTCGCACCTGTCCGAAAAGGGAACGCGACGCCTGATTTGTGGCGGCGGGTCAGCCGTCCATGCAAAGCCCTGCGCAAGCGGGCAAATGGCTTAGGCGATGATGTCCGGGATGAGGTAGTCCTCGATGATGGCGATCTGGTCCTTGAGGCGCAGCTTGCGCTTTTTCAGGCGCGCGATCTGCAGCTGGTCGTTAGAGCCGGCCGCGTTCAGCGCATCGATCGCGGCATCGAGATCGCGATGCTCAACCCGCAGTATTTCCAGGCGCTTGCGCATTTCCTCTTCGGTCACGCGGCACTTCCTCACCGTTGGAATTCATCAAAAACCGCTTTCCCGGCTCGACGCAGCCGGGCGGCGGCTCACCGATATGGGGCATCACGGCGCTTCGCAAGCCCGCCCTATTATGGTTCCATGACAATTGTGCCGCATCCGCATGATGCCGAGTCGGCAGACACGGGTTCGGCGCGTTTGAAAGGAGGACCATCCATGGAAACTTCGCACGTCAGCGCCTTGCAGAACAAACACGCGGGTCTTGAGCGGCAGATCCAATCGGAGATGAGCCGGCCCATACCCGATGCCGTGGCGATACAAGCTCTTAAGAAGCAAAAACTTCGCCTCAAGGAAGAGATCGCCCGTCATTGATCGGGCCCTTTCGATATTTACCTCATAAATAAATAGCGACATTCGGCGGTTCTGCTGCGTTCCCAAAGCCGGAGCTTTGGGCTAGTCGAGACAACATGAGCATCGGAGCCGTCGAAGCCGCCCGGAATATCCTGACGCGCCTGCACGAAGTGATGGCTTCGCGCAGCAACGCGCAAACCAAGCTGAACACCGTGGTGGAAGTGATCGGCGAATGCCTCGATAGCGAGGTTTGCTCGATCTACCTTCTGCGCGAAGGGATGCTGGAACTGTTCGCCACGCGCGGACTGGCGCAGGAGGCCGTCCACGTCACGCGGATGGCCGTGGGCGAAGGTCTGGTCGGCACTATCGCCGAGGAGATCGAAACGCTCAACCTGGCCGAGGCGACGGCCCATCCTGACTTCATGTACCGTCCCGAAACGGGCGAGGAGAAATTCCACTCGTTTGCCGGCGTGCCGATCGTGCGGCGTGAGCGGGCGGTGGGCGTGTTGTCAGTCCAGCATGTGGACCCGCGCGGCTATGCCGATATCGAGATCGAGGCCTTGCAGACGGTGGCGATGGTGCTGTCCGAACTGATCCACAACGCCGATCTGGTGGACGAAGTGGATAGCTATGCCGGTGCTTCCGGCCAGACCGGGCCTGAGCAGTTGCGCGGGCTGACCCTGGTGAAGGGCCTCGCCAGCGGCGTTGCCGTCTATCACCAGCCGCGCATCACGATCGAGCATGTCGTGGCCGAGGACACCGAGGCCGAGCGCGCCCGCGTGATCATGGCGTTCGACAAGATGCGCGACCAGGTGGAGCGCATGGCCAACCAGGCCGAATTCGGCGTGGGCGGCGAGCATGAGGAGGTCCTGGCGACCTACAAGATGTTCGCCTACGACGAAGGCTGGACCCGCCGCATCAACGAGGCGATCGATTCCGGGCTGACCGCCGAAGCCGCGATCGAGCGGGTGCAGCAGCGCACGCGGATGCGGATGCGTCAGATCGACGATCCCCTGCTGGCAGACCGGATGCACGATCTGGAGGATCTGTCCAACCGCTTGCTGCGCATCGTTTCGGGCCAGCTGGGCACTGCCGCCACCATGGGCCTTCGCAGCGATGCGATCCTGATCGCGCGCAACCTGGGCCCGGCCGAACTGCTGGAATACGACCGGCGCCGCCTCAAGGGCGTCTTGCTGGAAGAAGGCTCGCTGACCAGCCACGTCGTCATCGTGGCGCGGGCAATGGGCATTCCGGTCCTGGGCCGGGTGAGGGGCCTGCGCGGCAAAGTGCGGGAAGGCGATCCGCTGCTGCTGGATAGTGATCAGGCCACTGTCACCATCCGCGCCGCCGCTGGACAGATCGAGGCGTTCGAGACGCGGCTTGGCCGCAGTCGCGAACGCCAGGCGGCTTATGCGGCCCTGCGTGACGTGGTACCGATCAGCCAGGACGGCAAACGCATCACCGTGATGATCAACGCTGGCCTGCGTGACGATGTCGCCAACCTGGCGCTGACCGGCGCGGATGGGATCGGCCTGTTCCGCACCGAGTTCCAGTTCCTCGTCTCGGCCACGCTCCCCGCGCGCGAGCGGCAGACGCGGCTCTATCGCGAAGTAATGGAATCGGCGGGCAACAAGCCGGTGATGTTCCGCACCGTCGACATTGGCGGCGACAAGACGTTGCCCTACTTGCGTCACGATGACGGCGAGGGTGAGGAGAACCCGGCGATGGGCTGGCGCGCGTTGCGCGTCGCGCTGGAGCGGGATGGCTTGCTGAAAGTCCAGGCGCGCGCGCTGATCGAGGCGGCGGCGGGGCGGACGCTGAATGTCATGTTCCCGATGGTCAGCGAACCGTGGGAGTTCGAGGCCGCACGCAAGGTCTTCGAAGGGCAGCTGGAATTCCTGCGCAGCCGCCGCAAGCGCGTGGCGGAGAGCATCCGCTATGGCGTGATGCTGGAAGTGCCGGCGCTGGCCGAACAGCTCGACCTGATCGCGCCCCGCATCCAGTTCCTGTCGATCGGCACCAACGACCTCACGCAATTCCTCTTTGCTGCCGATCGCGCGAATCCGAAGCTGGCCGAGCGCTATGACTGGCTGAGCCCGGCGATCCTGCGTTATCTGCGCCGGGTGGTCCGCTCGCTCGACGGTTACAATGTGGACACCACGGTCTGCGGCGAGATGGGCGGACGGCAGCTGGAAGCGCTGGCGCTGATCGGCGTGGGGATCGAACGTCTCTCGATTACCCCCGCTTCGGTCGGACCGCTCAAGGCGATGATCGGCCAGTGCAATGTCGGGGAAATTCGTGCGGCGATGGAGGGTTGGCTGGCCAATCCACCGAAAAACCTGCGGCAGGTGCTGACGGACTGGGCTCAGGAACGCGGCATCTCCGTGGATTGACCTGGGCCTAAATACGTATCTGTCATCCTGCGTTCACTTTTACCCTCCGAAAAGCACCTGTCCGAGCGTGACACCCGGTTGACTTCGCCGTCGGGACCGCGTTGTCTCCATCCGGAAGCCCCCTATCAACCGCCGGTCGGGAGCGGCATGGAAAAACACGACATTACGCCGAGCATCTCTTCGTCGCCCACCAGCGTCGGTGATCAATTACGTGCCGCCCGAGAGGCGCAGGGGCTCAGCCTCGGCGATATCTCGGCGCAGACGCGCGTGGCCGAACGCCATCTCATCCTGATAGAGGAAGGCCGGTTCACCGACCTTGCCGCGCCGACTTATGCGATCGGGTTCTCCCGTTCCTATGCGCGCGCCGTCGGCCTGGACGAGGCGGACATCGCCGCGCGTGTTCGCCGCCAGATCGATGCGCAACCCGCCTCCCGCCCGCCAACGCTGCCCAGCTTCGAACCCGGCGATCCCGCGCGCGTGCCGCCGACGCGGATCGCGTGGGCGGCTGGCCTGCTAGCCGTCGTCGTGGTGGGCGCGCTGCTGGTTTACTGGACCAATTTCCTTTCGCCTGAGGGGCAGCTGCCGCCGCTGGAGCCCGATGCTAGGCAAGTGGCCGCCGCGCCCAGCATAGCCCGTGCGCCGCAAGCGCAACCGGCAACGCCCGCCGGGCCGGTCATCCTCACCGCCATGGCGCCGCGCGTCTGGGTGAAGGTAACGGACAACAAGGGCGACCAGTTGTTCCAGAAGGAACTGGCGCAGGGCGAAAGCTACACCGTCCCGGCTGACGCGCAGAACCCGCAACTGCGCACTGGCCGTCCGGACAAGTTGCAGATCACCGTCGGCGGCAGGGCGCTGGCGATGCTGGGAGACAAGCCCCAGGTGGTCAGCGGTGTGGTGCTGACCCCGGCGGCTCTAGTGGAGCGGATCGGCCCCGCGGGGCAGGCACCCGCCGCGGCGCCGACTTCGCCTGCACCGACCTCTTCCGGTCCGGTCGCTACCACGACGCGCCTGCAACCCATCCGCCAGCAAGTGGGCGGCAATCGGGACGATGTGCCACCGGCCCCCCGCATGGATGACATGCTGCGGGGCATCGAGGCACCGGCCAACGTGCCTCAGGACAATTCGGTATCCACTACGGCGCAGTAGGCCCTGCTCGACACGGGCCGGCGGTTGAGGCAAATCTAGGATCGGGAACGCCTGCGGGCGGTGATGCGGGTGGCCCCATGGGCGGCCCGGTAAGGGAGATTGATCGGCTATGGTATTGATGCCCTCGCGGCTGACCGGCTTGCGGCAAGCCAGCGGTGCTGTCCTCGCGCTGATGCTGGCGGGAACGGCGCTGCCCGCGCTGGCGCAGAGCAACACCGAGCTGCGGCTGAACAAGGTCGAAGGCGAAGTGCGCGCGCTGCAACGCAAGGTCTTCCCCGGTAATGGTGACAAGATGTTCACGCCGGAAATCTCCGCCCCCACCCCGACGCCGGGCGCGCGCCTGCCGTCCACCAGCGCGATGACCGATGTGCTCACCCGCATGGATGCGCTGGAAAGCCAGGTCGCGCGGCTGACCGGGCAGGTGGAACAGAACAGCAATCGCATCACCCAGCTGGAAGCGAAGCTGGCGACCACGCAGCCGTCCACCACGGGGACGAGCATCGGCACCGGCACGCAGCCGTTGGCGACGAACGATGCTGGCGTTCCAGTCAGCACCACGCCCTCCGGCCAGATCGCGGGCGGCACCGCCACGCCAGCGCCTGCGCCACGCCCGACCCCTACACCGTCCCCAGCCGCCGCAGCGCCCAGCTCCTCGCGGGTTCAGGCGGTCAGCGCCATCGTCAAGCCCAGCACCGGTAACGCCGAGGAGGACGAATACAGCTACGGCTATCGCCTGTGGGAAGCCAAGTTCTATCCCGAGGCTCAGCAGCAGTTGAAGATGTACCTGGAAAGGTACCCGCGCGGCTCACGCGCCAGCTGGGGCCGCAATCTGCTGGGCCGCGCCTACCTGGACGATGGCAATGCCCTGGAAGCGGCCAAGTGGTTCGTCCAGAACTATCAGGCCGACAAGCGCGGCGATCGTGCGCCCGACAGCTTGCTCTATCTCGCCATCTCGATGAAGCAGTTGCAGGACACCAAGCGCGCCTGCATCGCCTTGTCGGAATTTGGGTCGACTTACGCTGCCGAGGCCGCCGGCCGCCTCAAGAGCGTATACGATACGACCAAGGGCGGCTTGAAGTGCAGTTGACGCCGCATTTTGCGGGGTGAGCATTCCTGACGAACGGGCTGGGCGTTTCGCCCAGTCCCTGCGCATGGTCTGGCCGGAGATGAACGCCCCGGCCGCGCCCCGGCTGGGCGTGGCGGTTTCGGGCGGACCGGACAGTCTGGCTCTCCTGCTCCTGGCGACGGCGGCCTTGCCGGGACGAGTGGAGGCGGCGACGGTGGATCATCGCCTGCGGCCCGAAAGTGCGATCGAGGCGGCGGATGTTGCCGCGCTGTGCCGATCGCTCGATATCCCGCACGCGATTCTGCCCGTTACGGTCGAGCCTGGCAACGTGCAGGACGGCGCTCGCCGCGCCCGCTACGTGGCGCTGGCGCATTGGGCGCAGGAGCGAAGCCTCCACGCGATCGCCACCGCGCATCATGCCGACGATCAGGCCGAAACACTGCTGATGCGCCTCAACCGGGCGAGCGGCGTCGCAGGGCTGGCCGGGGTGCGGCCGCGTGGCTGGATGGCGGACGGCGACCTGCCGTTGATCCGGCCTCTGCTCGGCTGGCGGCGGTCTGACCTTGCGCAAGTCGTCGCCGATGCGGGCGTGACGGCTGCTGACGATCCCAGCAACCGCGACGACCGCTTCGACCGCGCTCGCCTGCGCAAGGCGATCTCGGGCGCGGACTGGCTGGACGTTCCCGCCATCGCCCAAAGCGCCGCTCACCTAGCCGACGCGGATGCCGCGCTCAGTTGGTCGGCGGACATGGAATTCAACGCGCGGGTAAAGCGCGACCCGTTCGGCATGACCTATCGGCCGATGGCCCCCAAAGCGATCGCGCTGCGCGTGATAGCGCGCATCGTCGCCGAACTGGACGATGAAGCGAGAGGCAGCGCGATCGCCCGCCTGTTCGACGCACTGGCGGCCGGCGAACCCGCCTCCATCGGCGCCCTGGTCGTTCGCCCCAACGCCGGCGGCTGGAGCTTCGCCAAAGCCCCGGCGCGAAAGGCACCGAAGCGGGCGGGGTGAGTAAAGCGGGGTGGGGATGCGGTGAGCGGCGAGTTTTAGTGGTCAGCCGACGTTCCGTAAAGCGCGACGATCCAAAAAGCGATTAGTCAGATTACTCGCGAGCAGCGCGAGAGGCATGATGATAGCAACGGCGATCAAGTTCCCGATAATGACCATACCCGGTGGGGTGTCGTGGACCCCCATCGTGAGCATCCAAAAGGCCAACGAAGCTAAGATCAGAGTCGGTATGGCGAGGGTTCCGATCATCAATGACACGGCGCGGCTCTTAGTGACGAGGCGGCAGATCGCCGCGACCGCGCCCGTAATCAGGAGAACGCCTGTGACGAAGCCGACGAGCACTAGCAATGTGATCAGCATTGAATCACTATGCTGGCGCTAATGAATGTCTGCAAGTGAGCGAGAACGGCCATCGCAGTCTCGTCATCCCGGGCTTGACCCGGGATCCCGTCTCTTGTCCGCGTGTCGGGAAGGGAGCGGGACCACGGATCACGTCCGGGGCGAAGTGTGATCTTCTCTTTATCGAGAGAGCGGTTGCCCGCCGTCTTTCTACCTCAGGACGAAACCAGAGTGTCGCCCATGCCGACAGTCTTGCCGCGCGTGATGAAGACGCGGTCGCCGATTTGTGAGGCGCCGTATACTTTTGCGGCGAAGGCTTCGGGCATGCCGACGCAACCGTGGCTGGCGTAGCCCCATTCCACTTTCGATCCGTGCAGGGTGATGCCGTCGTTCGTCAGCCGCATCATGTAGGGCATGGGCGCGTCGTACAGGTTCGAGACGTGATTGCGATCCTTCTCGGTAATCGGGAACACGCCCAGCGGCGTCGGCTTGTCCTCGGTTCCCAGCAGAACCGCCGCCGCGCCGATCTCATAGCCGGAGCGGAAGATCGAAAGCACGCGTGCGTCCAGGTCCACCGTGATCACGATCGGCCCGGCGGGCACGCCCGCTTCGTCCCAATGCCACTCGCCATACTTGATCGCGCCCTTGATCGGCAGGATGCGCTTGATGACGAAGGGCGTGTCAGCCGCTGCGGCGGGAGAGGGGGTGGGGCCAGAGGCAGGAGCAGGGGCCGTCGCCTTTGGATCGGCAACGCCGGCCGGCGCTTGCGCGTTCGCGGCAGGCCGGGCCACCGGCGCCGAGGAGCGCATCCCGCTGGTGGATACCCAGAGCACGCCGCCGATGGCCAGCAGCCCGGCCAGTGCCAATGCGATGAGAATGCGTCCGCTCACGCCTGCCTCAATAGCTGCCAACCGATGAAGAAGTGCTGAAGCCGATATAGCAAGATGCGATGCCATGGCCACCGGCCTGGCGAGCGGGAGCCGTCGCTTTTTGCCTGGCAGGCGCTATGAAGCGGATTGGGCACAGCGGTAACGGGCGGCAGGCACTCGCATGATCGGCGATGACACGGCAAGGCAGGCCCCGTTCTGGGAGCGCGGCTGGTTCTGGCTGCTGATCGCGGCGGTCTCCACCTTGCCGTTCGTGGTCTCGCCGCTGCCGATGATGCCGGACTACTTCACCCACACCGCCCGCTATCACATCATGAGCCATGGCGCGCAGTCCCCGTTCCTCAGCCGATATTTCGACTTTCACTGGAGCTTGATCGGCAACCTGGGGGTGGACCTGATGATGGTGCCGCTGGGCCTTGTGCTGCCCACGGAGCCGGCGGCGCGCCTGGCCGCCGCGGTGATTCCGCCGCTGACGGTGTGGGGCATCCAAGCGGTGGCGAAAGGCGCCTGGGGCAAAGTGCCGCCTACGGCGCTGCTAGCCTTGCCGTTCGTCTGGACGTTTTCGTTCATCTACGGCTTCGTGAACTATCACCTGGGAGTGGCGCTGGGGTTGCTGGTGCTGGCCTTGTGGATGCGTTTGCCCGCGCTGTCGGCCAAGTGGCGCTATCCGCTGTTCGCGGTGCTGGCGATGGTGGTGTGGATCGCCCACGTCGCCGCCTGGGGAGGGCTGCTGGTGATGGTCGGCATGTGGGAACTGACCACGCAGTTGCGCTCCGCTGACAGCCCGTTGAAGGCGATGCAGACCACCGTGCTGCGCACCTTGCCGCTGCTGCTGCCGCTGGTGTTCATCCTGCTGTGGCGCGCGGCCTCGGCAGGGACCGCGGACCTGTTCAGCTATGATTGGCGGCTGAAGATGGTCTGGCCGTTCGTGGTCCTGAAGGCAGAGAACAAAGTGTTCGATATCGCCTGCGTGGGCGTGCTGGCGGGCATCACGGCGTGGCTGCTGATCAGCCGCCGCACCACCAAAGATGTCAGGCTGCTGGCGATGGCGGCGGGTCTGGCGGGCGCGTACCTTGCCATGCCGACGATGCTGTTCAACTCGTTCTTCGCGGATGAGCGGTTGCTGCCGGTGCTGGCGATCGTGTTGGTCTTGTCGGTCGCGCCGCTAGACCGGCGGCAGGGCATGATCGTCGCGCTGGTGGGGCTCGCCTTGTTCGGCGTGCGGCTGGCGGCGATCAGCGTGGGGTGGCACCAGCGCGCCATCGCCGCCCAGCAGGACTTAGGGGCGCTGGATCAGGTGCCGAAAGGCAGCCGCATCGCCGCGCTGGCGGTGACGACATACTGCGGCTCATGGCAGATGCGCGGATTCGAGCATCTCGCCAGCCTGGCGATCATCCGGCGCGATGCGTTCACCAACACGCAGTGGGATACGCCGGGCGCGCAACTGATGCACCCCGCATACAACAAGGGGCGGCCGTTCAACGAGCTGTCCTCCGTCACTCTGGGCGGCGGGCGCGCGCAGTGTGCCGGGCCAAGCGTGGTCCAGAGCCTGGCCGCCTTGCCGCGCGACCGGTTCGACTATGTGTGGATCTTCGATCAGCCCGAACAGCGGCTGCCTTGGCTGCGGCAGGTGTTTCACGGGCCGGATGGCAGGCTCTACGCCATCCGGCGGTGAAGGCTCAGGTCAGCTTGGGGTCAACGCCGGGTTCGGCCCTGGCCATCGCCCGTTGGTAGGCCGGTCGCTCGCCGATGCGCTGCAGGTAGGCTTTCAGGTTGGGGAAGCCATCGATGCTGGTCTGGCGAAAACCCCGCCCGGTGGTGAGCGCGTATCCCATCATGATATCGGCGGTGGTGAGGGCCTGGCCGCCGAAAAAGGGTGCTTCGCCAAGGCGCGTCTCGACCATCTCCCAGCCGCGCCGATCGCGATCCGCCACGAACGGGATCTTGCCCACGGAATCGGTGAAGCCCAGCACCAGTTGCATCATCGCCGTGGCCATGAATGTGCCGTTGGCCCAGTGGAACCAGAACAAGTGGTCGGCAAAGTCGGGGTGATCGGGTGCCGGCACCAGCTTGCCCTGACCGTGGCGCGTGACGATGTAGTCGCAGATCGCGCCGCTTTCGCCCAGCACCAGGTCTCCATCAGTGATGACCGGCGCGATGCCCATCGGGTGCAGCGCCTTGTACTCATCGGGCGCCAGGTGATTGTCAGCCCGCCGCTCATAGCGCTTCAGTTCGTAATCCAGCTCCAGCTCCTCGCAGAGCCAGACGATGCGTTCGGACTGGGACTGGCCCAGGTGGTGGACGGTCAGCATGAATGGCTTCTCCCTTATCCGTGCGCGCCGAATTCGTTGGCGATGGCAGTGCCGATCCGCAGCGACAGCGCGTAGGATCGCTCGATCGGTTCGATAAAATCACGATGGATCTGGGCGTAGCCGGTGGCGCTCTCGTCCGGATAATCGCTGGGGGCATCGATCGCGAAATCGTCGATGCTGGCCAGGTGGACCGGAAACGCACGGCGCAGCTGGGCCAGGCCATCCTCGACGCGCAAGGTGAAGAACATCTCCATCACGTCGTCATGGCTGATGTCGTTCGCGCGGCTGAATTGCGGCACCATCACCGTGCGCAGGAACATGTGCTGAAACAGCGTGAGGCGCAGCGCTTGCAGCGCGCCGATGTTGCGCCGCGTCGCCTCTCGTTCCGGTCGCGAGGAATCCTGCGGCGCATCGTCCGGGATCATGGTCAGCAGCCGGTGCAGCTTCACCGCATCCACTCGCAGCCGAGAGGCAAGGCGGCGGTACACGCCCGCGCGATCATCCTTGGTGAGATATTCGGCCAGGCGGAGGCAGCCGTCTGCGATGCGCTGTTCGTCGCCGCGATAGGGGCGGCTGGACCAGTAGGCGGAGTTGAACAGCTCTCCGAACGCGGCCACCGTCTTGATCGAGGCAAGAGCGTTGGCGGCGCGAACCAGGCGGACGAGCGCCCGGCCTCGCTCGCTATCGCGCAGCAGGGCGGCGATTTCCTCCTGATTGCCCTCCGCCGCGCTGCCGACGCCGGCGATTACGTTCACCGGATAGCCCAGTTGCTGAAGAATGGCGTTGTGCGGGATCGCGCGGATCTGGCGCAGGCTCATCGTGCGATCGGCGGCAAGGTCGGACTGGCGGCGCGCCTTGCGGCTTCCCGTATCGTTCAGCAGGCCCAGCCCAAAGGCGGTGATCGCGCGGCTGTAGGTGCGGCTTTCCAGATGCGCGTGCTGCGTATCGCGGATGGCGCGATAGAAATCGAGGCTAAGGTCGGTGCGGCGATAGAACGGGTCAGCCGGAGTGCTGGTATCGGCCTGCCACAGCGGTTGTTCGGTCAAGCGGGTGAGGGTGGCCAGCGCCAGTTCGTCAGACCCGAACCACAAGTAGCCGTCCCCGCCCTGAAAGCTGACTTCAGGCTCCAGCCGCACACCGGCGCGCAGGAACTTGCGGCGGGCCCAGGGGGACATCTGCCAATGCAGGCGGTCCTCCATGCTGGAGGGATGACAGCCCCGGCCCATCGATTCGCCGCCGGTGTTGAACACCAGCGCGGAAACGTCGGTCAGGCCGTTCGCCACCATCGCTTCGGCAAGGCGGCCCTGCAGCCGCTCGATCGCGAGCGCGGCGGGAATCTGGCCCACGAAACGGCCCGCGTCCGAAAAGCCGGTTTGTATCGCCACGCGGCCCCGGCGGCGGGCGTAGGCGCGATAGGCGGGCTCCGCCAGAACCGCGTCCAGGAACCGGCCGCCATGCTCCAGCGCGGTTTCGGTTTCGAACAAGGGGGAGACATCCACCTTGTCCGCCACGCCGAACATCTCGGCATAGTAAAGCGCGGCCAGCACCGTGGTCGGCTGCTCGCACTCCGCCACCAGCATGCGGATCGGGGCGTCGGCATCGATGTGGCCCAGGATCTGCGCCATGGCGAGGAACTGGCGCACTGCCGTGCTGTTCTCGATCGCCAGCGCGGCGAAGTTAGACCGCAGCGGCTTCACCTCAGCCAGCAGCTCGCGCATCCGCACCAGTGCGGCCTGGCTGGCAAGGTTCAGCGTGCCTTCCGGATCGATGCGCTGGCGGATCGCGTTCTGCAGCTGGCTGCTGTTCACGCGGAAGTGAATCCAGCCCATGCCCAGGCCATCGGCCCGCATCGCCGCCGCCACGACCAGCAGTTCGCGCGCCACGTCCGTCTCGGCATGGCGCGCCTCGTCTTCCAACTCTGCGATCACGGGCGCGAGGCTGATCAGCTTGTCGGCATGGTCGGCGGTCAGCGCGTTGGCCGCCTTCGACAAGTCTTCGGGCGCGGACAGATCGGCGGCGAAGTGCTCGGCCATCTCCTGCGTATGAGCACGGGCGCGATCCAGCCGCGCGGCCAGCGATGGCAGCACCGTCTGCAACGCTGCGACATAGCTCGTCAGCCGCAGCGCCTTTTCCTGCAGGCGATAGCGGATCGATGTGGACCACGAGATATCCGTGCGCCCATCCATGTCGTAGCCCACCCAGCTGGCGAAGCGGAACGGCATGGGTTGCAGGCTCTTCCACTTCTTGGGCCAGCGCTGCGCGGCGATGCGGAACAAGTGCGCGTTGATCCGGTCCCGCGCGGCCTGGCCACGGGTGAGGGCGGCCATGGCTTCGTCATGCTCGTAATCCAGCGTGATCGTATCGCGCTGGGCCGGGGCGACGCAGACGCTGGCCTCGCTGAAATCGCCGTTCGACGCGGAAGTGCGCACCGCTTCGGACTGGGCGCGGCTAAGCAGGAAAGTGGGGTGCGCGGTGAAGACGACGTGGGCCGCGGGCCGCTGCCAGTGGACGGCGAAGGCGGTGAAATCGTCCTGCGCCGCCAGCGCCTCGATCGCGTTGTCGTTCGCATCGGGGGCGATCGGGCCGGCGATCCGATCCAGCCGCGCGGCGCGCACCCGCAGCCCTTCGCATTCCAGTTCCGCGACGAGAGCCTCGATCGCGTCCAGGCTCAGCGCACCGCTTTCCAGCTTGCGCGAAAGATCGAGGGCCAGTTGGAAGACGGGATTGAACTGCGGGTTCTCCGCCGTCTGTTGATGCAACTGGGCCAGCCGGGTATTGAGATCGACGATCGTCGGCGCAGCTGTCGCGCTGGGGGGCGTCATCAGCGAGCCAGCCCGGCGGCGGCGCGGGCGCGCCTTTCGATCTGGGCGGTATCGGGGCGCTGTCCCGCCTCGATCTTGGGCACCATCCAGCTACCGCCGACACACAGCACGTTGGGAAGGGCCAGCCATTCCGGCGCGGTGTCCTGGGTGATGCCGCCGGTGGGGCAGAAGCGCACGGACGCGAACGGCCCGGCGATCGCTTTCAGCGCCGGAGTGCCGCCCGAAGCCACGGCGGGGAAGAACTTCAGGCGCGTGAAACCCAGCTCCAGCGCCAGCATGATGTCGGCGGCATTGGCGGTGCCCGGCAGGATCGGCGCGCCGGATCGGGCCATCGCTTCGCCCAGCTTGGGCGTGAGGCCGGGCGAGACGATGAACTCTGCACCTGCGTCCAGCGCGCGGCCTAGATCATCGGGGTTCAGCACCGTGCCCGCGCCGACCACCGCGCCCGGAACTTGCTTCATCACCTTGATCGCGTCGATCGCGCAAGGGGTGCGCAGCGTCACTTCCAGCGCCGGAAGACCGCCCGCCACCAGCGCTTCGGCGATGGGCAGGGCGTGGTCGAGGTCATCGATCACCAGCACCGGGATCACCGGGGCCAGCATCATCACCCGCTCGACCGGGCTGGGGATCGGCGAAAGTTCGGTCACGGCAAATGCTCCCCGGCGAAGGCGGCAGCAGCGCCGAACAGGCCGGGCTGCGGATGGATGATGAGCTTGACGGGCATCGCCGCCATCAAGCCCGCGAAACGGCCTTTCGCCTCGAAGCGACGGGCGAAGGCGGAATTTTTCAGAGCGTCGCGGATGCGATAGCCCAGGCCGCCTGCGACGACGACCCCGGTGGCGCCATGCGCCAGGGCAAAGTCACCCGCCGCGCTGCCCAGCGCCATGCAGAAGCGGTCAACCGCCGCGGCGGCAAGGCTGTCTGAGCCGTCGGTGCCTGCGGTCCACAACTCGACATCGCCGCGTTCCAGCACCGCGCGGCCCTCGAGGTTGGCCAGCGCCTGATAGATATCGACGATCGCGGGGCCGGAGACCACGCGCTCCACCGAAACGCGGTTGTGCCGCTGGCGCAGGCGCGTCAGGATGGCGTCCTCGATCACATCGTGCGGGGCAAAATCGATGTGGCCGCCCTCGGTCGACTGCACATGATAGCCCGCAGGATTGCGCAGGAGCATGGCGACGCCCAGCCCGGTGCCGGGGCCGATCACGGTGATCGCGCCTTGATCGGGCAGCGGCACGTCCGGTCCGCACAAGTGCAGCAGATGCGCGGCGTCGGCCCGAGCCACGGCATGGCCCACCGCGCCAAAATCGTTCACCAGGGTATAGCGGCTGACGCCCAGCTTCTCGGGTATCAGGGCAGGGCGGATCACCCAGGGGTTGTTGGTGAAGCGGATCACCTCCCCGCCGACCGGTCCGGCGATCGCGATCGCCACGCTATCGGGCAAGACGCCGCCCTGGCGCGCGCGGAAATCCTCCCACGCAGTCTGGAAGCTGGCGTGATCCTTGGTGTGCAGTGTCTGCGGCTCGCCCAGCGTGATCGCACCGTCATCGGCGATGGTGGCGATGGCGAAGCGGGCATGGGTGCCGCCGATGTCCACGGTGACGAGCTGGGTCATGCAGGAATCTCTCTGGCAAACCCAGAAGCCGTTCGTGTCGAGCGAAGTTGAGACACGTGGATGTGGCGCTGCCGTGTCTCGACTTCGCTCGACACGAACGGGTTTGGAATTGGTCGTTTCGTCGTGCTTCTCACAGTCCCGCCATCTCCAGCATGGCAGAGGCGCCTTGCTCCGCCCCGCTGGCGCCGGCGCGGAACATGGCGAAGAGTTCGCGGCCCATGCCCAGTTCCGGCACCGGCGGCTGTGCCGGTTCGCGGCTCGACAAGTCGGCAGTGGTGGAAAGCGTGCCGTCGTCGGCGGAGAGGCGCACGATGTCCCCATCGCGCAAGTAGGCCAGCGGGCCCCACTCACCGTTCTTGGCCAGCGCCTCGGGCGTCACGTGGATGGCGGCGGGCACCTTGCCGCTGGCCCCGGACATGCGGCCATCGGTGACGAGCGCCACCTTGTGTCCGCGATCCTGCAGCACACCCAGCGGCGGCGTCAGCTTGTGCAGTTCTGGCATGCCATTGGCGCGCGGCCCCTGAAAGCGGACGACCACCACGACATCGCGATCAAGCTCTCCCGCCGCGAACGCCTTGGCGACGGCTTCCTGCGTGTCGAACACGCGGGCCGGGGCCTCGATCGTCCAACGCTGCGCATCGACGGCGCTGGTCTTGAACGTAGCGCGGCCCAGGTTGCCCTGCACCAGCCGCATGCCGCCATCGGGCAGGAACGGCGTTGCCACCGGGCGCAGCATGGTCTCGTCACGCGCGACCACGGGGGCATCGCGCCAGACCAGCGCGTCGCCTTCCAGATGGGGCTCTCGCGCATAGTCGGCCATGCCGCCCTCGGCTACGGTCAGGATATCGCCGTGGGCCAGGCCTGCGCCCAAAAGTTCGCGGATGACATAGCCCATGCCGCCCGCCGCGTGGAAATGGTTCACATCGCCAGAGCCGTTGGGATAGACGCGCGCGATCAGCGGCACCGCGCCCGAAAGCTCGTCCAGATCTTCCCAGTCGATCAGGATGCCCGCCGCCCGTGCCATCGCCGGCAAGTGGATCGCGTGGTTGGTCGATCCGCCCGTCGCCAGCAGGCCGACGCACGCATTCACGATCGCCTTTTCATCCACGACATGCGCCATGGGCCGAAAGTCATCGCCCTTGCGGCCGATCGCGGCGAGGCGATGCACCGCCGCGCGAGTCAGCGCCTGGCGCAGCGGCGTGCCGGGGTTGACGAAGGCGGAGCCGGGGACGTGAAGACCCATCATTTCCATCATCATCTGGTTGGAATTGGCGGTGCCATAGAACGTGCAGGTGCCCGGCGAGTGATAGCTGCCGCTTTCGCTCTCCAGCAGTTCGGCGCGGCCCACCTTGCCCTCGGCATAGAGCTGGCGGGTCTTCTGCTTTTCCTTGTTGCTGATGCCGCTGGGCATCGGCCCGGCGGGCACGAACACGGCGGGCAGGTGGCCGAACCGCAAAGCCCCGATCACCAGGCCGGGGACGATCTTGTCGCAAATGCCCAGCATCGCCATGCCGTCGAACATCGCATGGCTGAGTGCCACCGCGGTGGAAAGCGCGATGGCGTCGCGGCTGAACAGGGACAGTTCCATACCAGCGAACCCCTGAGTCACGCCGTCGCACATTGCCGCCACGCCGCCCGCCACTTGCGCCGTCGCGCCCACTTCGCGCGCGAACAGCTTCATCTGCTCGGGGTAGCGGCCATAGGGCTGATGGGCCGAGAGCATGTCATTATAGGCGGTGACGATGCCGATGTTCGGACCGCGCTGGGTGGCGATGCTGGCCTTGTCCTCCCCGGCGGCGGCGAAGCCATGCGCCAGGTTGGAGCACGAAAGGAACCCACGATCGGAGAACGCATCGCTCTCCCGCTGGATCAGATCGAGATAGCGGGCGCGGCTATCGCGGGATCGCGCCACGATACGCTCGGTCACGCGGGCGACCACGGGGGAAAGTTCGGTCATTGGTCCTGCTCGTTGTTTGCCGAGACGATCACTCGCACCGTAACCGGGCGGGGGATCAGCGGCCCGGTCATTCGTGCCATGTCACACCGTCGCGCTCAGCCAGGGCGATCGCGGCGGATGGCCCCCAGCTTCCTGCGGTATAAGTCTTGGGCTCCAGTCCCTGTTCCTCCCAAAGTGCCCGCACTTTGTCGATCCAGTCCCACTGGGCTTCCACTTCATCGCGCCGGACGAACAAGGTCTGGTCGCCCTCGATCAGATCGAGCAGCAGCCGTTCGTAGGCGATGCGGCGCTGCGGGCCGGAGAACGCCTCGGGCATCGCGATGTCCAGCGGCACGGGCCGCAGGCGCAGACCGTCGCGATCGAGACCGGGCACTTTCGCCATCAGGCTGAGCTGGATGTCTTCGGACGGCTGGATGCCGATCACCAAGCGGTTGGGCACCGTCTTCGCGCCGCGCCCGGAGAAGATCGAGTGGGGCACCGGCTTGAACTGCACCACGATCTCGGTGGTGCGGTTGGGCAATCGCTTTCCGGTGCGCAAGTAGAACGGCACGCCCTTCCACCGCCAGCAATCGAGGTGGGCCTTGATCGCCACGAACGTCTCGGTGGCGGAATCCTTGCCCAGTTCGTCGTCATAGCCGGGCACGGCCTTGCCCGCGATCGCGCCCGAGCGGTACTGGCCGGTCACCACTTCCTCGGGGCCGACCGCGCGCAGCGATCGCAGGACTTTCACCTTTTCGTCCCGCACTTCGGTAGCGCCATAGCGGACGGGCGGCTCCATCGCGACCAGCGCCAGCAACTGGAGCATGTGGTTCTGCACCATATCGCGCAGCGCGCCGCTATCGTCATAGTAGGCCACGCGCGATTCCAGGCCCACCGTCTCGGCCACGGTGATCTGCACGTGATCGACGTGCGATGCGTTCCACAGCGGCTCGAACAAGGCGTTGGCAAAGCGCAGGGCGAGCAGGTTCTGTACGGTTTCCTTGCCCAGATAGTGATCGATCCGGAAGATCCGGTCTTCCGGGAAGGCTCCGGCCACCGCGTCGTTGATCTCGCGGCTGGAGGCGAGATCGGTGCCCAGCGGCTTTTCCAGGGCGATGCGCGTGTTGTCTCGAGCCAGGCCGCAAGCCTTGAGGCCCTCGATCGTCGGCTCGAACAAGCTGGGGGCGGTGGAAAGGAAGATTGCCAGGCCGTGATCGGTCTTGCCCACCTTCTGCGCCAGGGCGTCGAACCCTTCGGTCTGCGAGGCGTCCAGCGCTTGATAGGTCAGGCGGTTCAGGAACGTCGCCATGCTGCCGCGCCGTTCGGCGGGCAGGAACTGCTCCAGCGATTCCCTGGCGAAATTGCGGAACTCGGCATCGCTCATATCGGAACGGGCGGTGCCGATGATCTCTATGCCGGGATCGAGCAGACCCTCCGCGTCCAGCGCGCAGAGCGATGGGATCAGCATGCGCTTGGACAAGTCGCCGGTGGCCCCGAACAGGAGCAGGCGGTCGGCTACGAAGCGGCTCATCGGCAGGTGTGCCTCATGATTTCTCCCTGCATGTCCTGCGTTGGACAATTGCACCAAGTGGAGCAAAGCGGCGTGCGATTGCAAGGCCCATCTGTCTTGCTGATAACGGCTAACTCTCTTAGCAGTTGCAGCAGCGGCTAGGCGAAAACGTTTTGCCACACTAAGAGTGCAGCCCGATGGCAGTCGATGGCGTCCACCTTCTCGAACATATTCAGACCCCGGCGATCGTCGTCGCGCGGGGGCAGGTGGTTTTCGCCAATGCGGCGGCCAAGACCCTGCTGGGCGCGCACATCTTGGGCCAGGACGTGCGCATCGCCATCCGTGATCCGCGCGCCGTCGCCGTGATTCTGGGCGAGGGCGGGGGCAACGCCAAGGTTTCCGGCCTGTCCGTGGGCAGCAGCGTCTGGGAAGTGGACTGCAAGGTGCTGGGCGTGGGTGAGCGTCTGGTGACGCTCTACGACCTTTCCGTGCAAGTCAGCACCGCGCGGGCTCATGCCGATTTCGTGGCCAACGCCAGCCATGAATTGCGCACGCCGCTGGCCACCGTGCTGGGTTACGTCGAGACGCTGATGAACCCCAAGGCGGGTGGCGATGAAACCACGCGGGAGCGGTTCCTCAACACCATCCGGCACGAGGCGCTGCGGATGCAGTCCTTGATCTCGGACCTCATGTCGCTTTCCCGGATCGAGGCGGTGAAGCACGAAGTGCCAAGCGAAAAGATCGAGATGGTCGCACTGGCGCGCGAAGTGGCGGGCGAATTCCGGAGTGAGAACAGCGTGGCGGTCAGCGCCAATTGCGACGTCGCGGTGGTGCTGGGCGATCGCGGGCAACTGGCGCAAGTGATGCGCAACCTGATGGACAACGCGCTGAAGTATGGCCGCAAGGAAGCGCCGGTCCAGGTCGCGCTGGAAGCCACGCCGACCGGCTGGCTGCTGGTGACCGTGCATGACGATGGCGACGGCATCGCGCCCGAACACTTGCCGCGCCTGACTGAACGCTTCTACCGTGCCGATACCAGCCGCAGTCGCGCCGCCGGTGGGACGGGGCTGGGGCTTTCGATCGTCAAGCACATCGTCGAACGCCACCGCGGACGCTTCGACATCGCCAGCCGGCAAGGGGCGGGCACCACAGCGTCGATGATGCTCCCCTTGCGCAAGGATTGAGCGAGCGGGTCGGGGGGCCGCTTTCGCCTCCTGGCGAACAACATAGTCATGTCATGGTCACAAAAGTGTAATGCCATGTCCCTAGGAGCGCGTCAGAGCGGCGCGCAGGGGGTTATCGATGTTGTCTGTCCTGAGAGTCGCCGCGATCGCCGGGGGCGTTGTCGCTCTCGCCGCGTGTGGCTCGGGGTCGACCAACGGATCGCGTGACTATATCCGCGCGGTGGGCTCCTCCACCGTCTATCCATTCGCCACGGCAGTCGCGGAGCAGTTCGCCCGCACCGGCTTCAAATCCCCCGTGATCGAGGCGACCGGCACGGGCGCGGGCATGAAGCAGTTCTGCGAAGGCGTGGGCTATGCCCACCCCGATGTCGAGAACGCCTCTCGCCGGATCAAGAAGACCGAATTCGAGCTGTGCCGCAAGAACGGCGTGAAGCAGCTGATCGAGATACAAGTCGGGATCGACGGCATCGCCTTTGCCGAATCCACCCGCGGGCCGGGCATGAAGCTGACGCCGGTGGACGTCTATAAGGCGATCGCCGCCAGGCCCTTCGGCCAGAAAAATCGCTATGCCTCCTGGCGGCAGGTGAACCCCGCACTGCCGGACATGCCGATCATGGTCTATGGTCCGCCCTCCACCTCGGGCACGCGCGATGCGCTGGCGGAGCTGATCCTGGAAGCGGGCTGCAAGACCGATCCGGCGATCAAGGCGCTGAAGGACAAGGACGAAAAGAAGTACAAGGCGATCTGCACCCAGGTGCGCGAGGATGGCGGCTATGTGGATGCGGGTGAGAACGACAACCTGATCGTCCAGAAGATTTCGCAGAACCCACGCGCGATCGGCGTGTTCGGATACTCGTTCCTGGAAGAGAACCCGGATAGCCTGCGCGGCATCCCGATGTCCGGCGTGATACCCACGTACCAGACCATTTCCGACTTCTCGTACCCCGGCGCACGGCCGCTCTACATCTACGTCAAGCAGTCGCACTTGCGCCCGATCAAGGGCTTGCGCGCCTATCTGGCGGAATGGCCGAAGGTGTGGGGCCCCGATGGCGTGCTGCAGAAAAAGGGCATGGTGATCGCCCCGGCCGACGTTCGCGCCAGGAACGCAGCGATCGTGGCCGACCTGACCCCGCTCGACCCGGCAGGTCTCAAGTGATCGCTTCGGTCATCTTTCCCGCCGTGCTGGCGCTGGGCCTGATCGGCTGGTTCAGCACACGGGCGCGGGCCAAGCTGCTCTACTCCGGGCGTGGTTCGATGCATTCGATGCCGGGCTATCACGCGTGGCACCTCGCCTTGTGGATCGTGCTGCCCGCGCTGCTGGTGTGGGGCCTGTGGTCTGCGGTTTCGCCGGTGATTGTGGATCACACCGTGCTGTCAGAGCCTGTCGCCGCGCAGATCCCGTCCGATCCCGTGCAGCGCGCGGCGATCCTGTCCGAAGCGCGCAATATCGCGGAAGATCCCGGCTTCATCGGATTCTACGACGAATCCCCCACGCTCGCGCCGGCGATGAAGGCCGCGCAGGATCACTATGGCCTGATCGGCGCGATCCTGGTGGCGGTGGCCGCGCTGGCGGGCGGGGGCTATGCCTTCACGCGAGTACGCAGCGGCTACCCAGCCCGCACCCGGGTCGAACGCTTGGTCATGCTGGCGCTGCTGGGCGCATCGCTGCTGGCGATCCTGACCACCCTGGGCATCGTCGCCAGCCTGGTGTTCGAGGCGGCGCGCTTCTTCAAGGACGTATCGCCCATCGCCTTTCTGACCGGCACCCACTGGGCCCCGGCAAATGCGGTGGGCGATGATCTGAACGCCAATTTCGGCGCGGTGCCGCTGTTCTGGGGCACGCTCTATATCGGCGCTTTCATCGCCATGCTGGTGGCGATCCCGCTGGGCTTGATGAGCGCGATCTACCTGACGCAATACGCCGATCGGCGCGCGCGCAAGGTGCTCAAGCCCGTGCTGGAGATCCTGGCGGGCATCCCCACCGTGGTTTACGGCTACTTCGCCGCGCTGACCGTGGCGCCCGCGATCCGCGATTTCGCCGCGGCGCTGGGCTATCAGAACCCCTCGACCGAAAGCGCGCTGGCCGCCGGCCTGGTGATGGGCGTGATGATCATCCCGTTCGTCTCCTCCATGGCGGACGATGCGATCGCCGCCGTGCCGCGCGCCATGGCCGACGGCTCGCTGGCGATGGGCGCCACTAGGTCCGAGACGATCAAGAAGGTGCTGCTGCCCGCCGCCTTGCCCGGCATCGTCGCAGGCGTGATGCTCGCCGTCAGCCGCGCGATCGGCGAGACGATGATCGTGGTCATGGCCGCCGGTGCCACCGCGCGCCTCACCGCCGATCCCTTCGCTTCAATGACGACGGTGACCTACCAGATCGTCCAGCTGCTGACGGGCGACCAGGAGTTCAACAGCCCCAAGACGCTATCCGCCTTTGCGCTGGGGCTGGTTCTGTTCGTCGTGACGCTGATCCTCAACATCATCGCCCTACGCGTGGTGAAGCGCTTCCGGGAGGCCTATGAGTAATACCTGGAAATCGGACGCGATGACCCGGCGGATCGCGGCGCGCAACGCGTCGGAGCGGCGCTTTCGCCTGCTGGGCCTGAGCGCGATCGTCCTTTCGCTGCTGTTCCTGGCGCTGCTGCTGTTCATCATGCTGCGCAACGGCCTGGCGGGCCTGGACTGGTCGTTCCTCAGCGGCTCTGACTCCACCGACGCCAGCGCGGCGGGCATCTGGGGCGCGGCCAAGGGATCGTTCCTGACGATGGTGGTCACCCTGGTGCTGTCGTTCCCGATGGGCGTGCTGGCCGCGATCTATCTGGAGGAGTTCGCCCCGCGAAACCGCTGGGTCGACTGGGTAGAGGTTTCGATCAACAACCTGGCCGCCGTGCCCTCCATCATCTTCGGCCTGCTGGGCCTGGCCGTATTCATCAACATGGCGGGCATGGCGCGCTCCTCGCCTCTGGTGGGCGGGTTGACGCTGGCGCTGATGACGATGCCGGTGATCGTGATCTCTGGCCGCAACGCGATCAAGGCGGTGCCGCCCTCCATCCGTACTGCCGCGATGGGAGTGGGCGCATCGCCGGTGCAGGTGGTGTTCCACCACGTCCTGCCGCTTGCGCTGCCTGGCATTCTGACCGGCACGATCATCGGCATGGCCCGCGCGCTGGGAGAGACCGCGCCGCTGCTGATGATCGGCATGCGCGCCTTCGTCGCCACGCCGCCCGGCGGGATCAACGATCCGTCCAGCGTGCTGCCGATGCAGATATTCCTGTGGTCCGACGAGATCGACCGCGGCTTCGTGCAGAACACCAGTGCCGCGATCATCGTGCTGCTGGTGTTCCTGCTCGCCATGAATGGCCTGGCCATTTACCTTCGCAACAAGTTCGAAGTCCGCTGGTAGGATATGACCCAGACCAAACTCCCCCAAACCAAGCTGACGGCTCGCAACGTCGACGTCTTCTACGGCGACAACAAGGCGATCGACGACGTTTCGATCGATATCGGCAATGGCGTCGTCACCGCGTTCATCGGCCCCTCGGGCTGCGGCAAGTCCACGTTCCTGCGCAGCCTGAACCGCATGAACGACACCATCGCGGGCGCGCGTGTCACCGGCCAGATCCTGCTGGACGGCGAGGATATCTACGATCGCGAGATGGACCCGGTCGCCCTGCGCGCCCGTGTCGGCATGGTGTTCCAGAAGCCCAATCCGTTCCCCAAGTCGATCTATGAGAACGTGGCCTATGGCCCGCGCATCCACGGCCTGGCGCAGAAGAAGGCCGACATGGACGGCATCGTCGAAAAGGCGCTGACCCGCGCCGGCTTGTGGAACGAGGTGAAGGATCGGCTGACCGATGCCGGCACCGCGCTTTCGGGTGGCCAGCAGCAGCGCCTGTGCATCGCCCGCGCCATCGCGGTCAGCCCCGAAGTGATCCTGATGGACGAGCCGTGCTCCGCGCTGGACCCGATCGCCACCGCGCGGATCGAGGAGCTGATCGAGGATCTGAAAAGCCGCTACGCCATCGTCATCGTCACCCACTCGATGCAGCAGGCCGCGCGCGTCTCGCAGAAAACCGCGTTTTTCCACCTCGGCCGAATGGTCGAGTATGGAGACACCCATCAGATCTTCACCAATCCCCGCGAGGAACGGACGAAGGACTACATCACCGGCCGGTACGGCTGAGAGGAACTGCCATGGTCGATCATACCGTCAAGAGCTTCGACAGCGAGATCAGCCAGCTGCGCGGGCTCGTGGCCGAGATGGGCGGACTTGCCGAAGTGGCGATCCACGACGCCATCGACGCCCTGGTGCGCCATGACGAGGACCTTGCCGAGCGCGTCGTCGCCGCCGATGCCCGGCTGGATGCGCTGGAGGCCGAGGTGGATCGCCTCGCCATCCGCACCATCGCCTTGCGCGCACCGATGGCGAACGACCTGCGCGATGTGATCGCGGCGCTGAAGATTTCGGGCGTGCTGGAACGCATCGGCGATTACGCCAAGAACATCGCCAAGCGCGTGAACGACATGGAAGGCCGCTCCAAGGTGGAGCCGCTGACGCTGGTGCCCGCCATGGCCGATATCGCGCAAGGCATGGTGCGTGATGTGCTGAACGCATATGGTTCGCGCGATGCGATGCTGGCGGTCGAAGTGATCCGCCGGGACGAGAAGCTGGACCAGTTCTACAACACGCTGTTCCGCTCGCTGCTGACGCACATGATGGAAAATCCGGCCACGATCACCAGCGCCGCACAGCTGCTGTTCGTCGCTCGCAATCTCGAACGCATCGGCGATCACGCAACCAATGTCGCCGAAATGGTCTACTACGCCGCGACGGGTGAATACTGCTCGGAACGGGACGCCAGGGAAGAAACGCCATGAACCCGTCCGTACTCGTCGTCGAAGATGATCGCGCCTTGTGCGATCTGCTCAGCTGGAATCTCTCTGCCGAAGGTTATGACGTGCGCTCCACCGGCGATGGCGAGGAAGCCCTCGTCATGGTGCGCGAACAGATGCCGGACGCCATCATCCTGGACTGGATGATCGAGCAGGTGCCCGGCATCGAGGTCTGCCGCCAGCTGCGCAAGGACCGCGAAACCGCGCGCATCCCCATCGTCATGCTCACCGCGCGCGGCGAAGAGGAAGACCGCATTCGCGGCCTCAAGACCGGCGCGGACGATTACGTGACCAAGCCGTTCTCCCCGCGTGAGCTGATGGCCCGCGTCGAAGCGCTGCTGCGCCGCTCGCGCCCCTCGCTCGCGGGCGACAGCCTGGTGTTCGGCGATCTCGAGCTGGACCCCACAAGCCACCGCGTCCGCCGCGATGGCGAGGCGCTGCACTTGGGCCCCACCGAGTTCAAGATGCTGCGCTATTTCATGGAACGCCCCAACCGCGTCCTCTCGCGCCAGCAGATCCTGGACGGCGTATGGGGCATGGACTCCGACATCGACGAGCGCACCGTGGATGTCCACATTCGCCGCCTACGCAAAGCCATCAACCGCGACAACGACGTCGACCCCATCCGCACCGTCCGCGCGGCGGGCTATGCGATGGACATGAGCTGAGGGGTTTGGGGGGCGCGGCTTTTGGCTGACGCGTCGTCCCGGACTTGATCCGGGGCCCGCTTACTTTCCCCGTTTGAAAGAAGAAGCGGGGCCCCGGGTCAAGCCCGGGGCGACGATATTGAGAGGTGGTCGTTAAGCCGCCAGGCCCCGCCCGCTGCCTTGCAGCGCCAGGGAGATCGCGGCTTCGAACTGGTCGGTCGCGCGGTCCCAGGAGTAGCGGGAGCCCAGGCTGGCCGCGGCGCCCCGTTCCAGGGCCAGGGCACCGTCGATGGCGTGGGCAAGGTCTTCGTGCAGGACTCCTGCGGGTTGGGGCAGGACCTGTTCCACACCGCGTCCGTCGGGGCCCAGGATGTCGATCGGGCCGCTGACCGGGAAGCCCGCCACCGGCACGCCGCAGGCCAGCGCCTCGATCACGACGAGGCCGAACGTGTCGGTGCGGCTGGGAAAGACGAAGCAGTCCGCCGCGCGGTAAGCGCTCGCCAGCGCCTCGCCGGACAGGGAGCCCAGGAACAGCACGTCGGGATACTTGCGCCGCAAGGCTGCCAGCGCCGGTCCATCGCCGACGACGACCTTGTTCGCGCCGGGGATGGACAGATCGAGGAAAGCCTCCAGGTTCTTTTCCGCCGCCATGCGCCCGACGTTGAGCAGGACCGGCCCCGACCGCGTCTGGCGCAGCGCGCTCATCTGCGGATGGCGAGGGCCTTCGGGGCGGAACTGGCTGTCATCGATGCCCCGGCTCCACGGCATGGTGGGGCCGATGCCGCGCTGCGCCAGTTCATCCGCCAGGCTGCGGGTGGAGACGAGCACCGCGCTGCTGGGGGCATGGAAGCGGCGCATGATCGGCCAGAATCGGTCTGCGCTGATGCCGGTGCGCACCGCCGCATACTCGGGAAAGCGGGTGTGGAACGCGGAAGTGAACGGCACCCCGCGCGATAGGCACCAGCCGCGCGCCGCCCAGCCGATCGGCCCTTCGGTGGCGATATGCACCAGGTCGGGCCGCATCGAGTCCAGCATCCGCCGCACGCCGAAGCGCGGGGCCATGGCGAGGCGGATCGAGGCATAGCCCGGCATCGGCATGGTCAGGAACCGGTCCGGCGCGATCACCTCCACCGCGTGGCTGCGCGCGCGCAGCAAGCCGATGGTGGTGGACAGCGAGCGGACGACGCCGTTGACTTGCGGCAGCCAGGCGTCGGTCGCGATGGCGAGGTTCATGCCGCGCTTTCGATCTCGTGGGCTTCGACGTCGATGCGGGCGGAAGCTTCGGCGGCCTTTTCGCTCGCCCAGTCGACGATGGACATCGCGCCTTGCGCATCCTCGACCAGGGCGGTGCAGCTTTCCACCCAGTCTCCGTCGTTGTAATAAGTGATGCCGCCGAACTGGCGGATTTCGGCGCAGTGAATGTGGCCGCAGACCACCCCGTCCAGCCCGCGAGAGATCGCCTCGTTCGCCACGGCCTCCTCATAGCTGGAGACGAAGGCGACCGCGTTCTTCACCTTTTTCTTCATATAGGCGGAGAGGGACCAGTACGGCATCTTCATCCGCCGCCGCACCGCGTTGAACACGATGTTGGCGCGCAGCAGCAGGCCGTAAGCCTGGTCCCCCAGGAAGGCGAGCCAGCGGGCGTAGAGCACCACGCCATCGAAGGCATCGCCGTGGGTGATCAGCAGCCTGCGGCCATCGGCGGTTTCGTGAACCGCTTCCAGCGCCAGTTCGACGCCGCCAAAGCTCATGCCCGCATAGTCGCGCAGCATCTCGTCATGGTTGCCCGCGATCAGCACCACGCGGGTGCCGCGATGCGCCATCTTCAGCACGCGGCGGACCACTTCGTTGTGCGCGTCGGGCCAGTACCAGCCTTTGCGCAGCCGCCAGCCGTCCACGATGTCACCCACCAGGTAGAGCGTCTGGCATTCGAACGATCGCAGGAAATCCACCAGCATCTCGGCATTGCAGCCGCGCGTGCCGAGGTGGACGTCCGAGATCCAGACCGTGCGGTACTTGCGCTTGGGGCGGAAGCCCTTGGGATCGGGCAGATCGAGCCAGTCAGGGATCTTGCCTTGCAAGCCAGCGGAACGTGGCCCCGGCGTGATGGCGGGGGCGAAACGGGCGAGAAGGCTGTCGTCGCGGGTTTGCACTTCGGTGCTCTCCTTGGCTGCGGCTGCCTTGCCGTAGCGCGCGGGGGTGGCGCGGCTGTGACGTTTCCCGGTCATTTCGATGACACCTGCCATGGCAAGCCGGCGGCGGGGCCGGTCACGAAGCGATTGCCGCGCCGGTTTCACGCAAGCGTCGCCGATATGTCACCCCCCCGTCACAATGGCGCGCCAGAAGCGGGCACGGGCAAATGAGGGGACCCATGCAGCGCATCGATATTCTGCTGACGGGCGACCTTGCCGGCGGCTTCGCGCCTTTTCGTCACGGCGATCTGGAGCTGGTCCTCCACCGGTGGTCCAGCGTGGGGCAACTACCGCTGATCGAGGGCGCGCTATGGGCGTTCGTCGATTGGGTGCTGCCCGAGATGTCGGGGCTGGAACTGGTCCGCCGTTTGCGCTGCGATCCTGCCACGGCGACCGCGCACATCACCATCGTGCTGGAGGAAGACGACCAGGACGATCGCAAGCGGGCGCTACGCACCAGCGCGGACGATTACATGGTCGGCCCGCTGACGCGCACCGCGCTGCTCGATCGGGTGCTGGCGACCCACGTGGTGGAGCCGGTCGAAGCGAACGGGCGCAAGGTCTCGCTGGGGGACCTGACGATCGACATCTCCGCGTTCCAGGCGCGCTGGCACGGCAAGGCGATCTCGCTGATGCCCAATGAATTTCGCCTGTTGCGCTACTTCATCGAACATCCCGGCCGCGTCTTCACCCGTGCGCAACTGATCAGCGCGCTGGGCAAGCAGGAGCCGCCGATCGACGAGCGCACGGTCGACGTGTGGATCGGCCGATTGCGGCGCGCGCTGAAGGCGGCGGGCGCGGGCAATCCGCTGCGCACCGTGCGCTCGCTGGGGTATGTCTTCGACGAGATCTGAGCCGCGCAAGGGCGGGCTAGTTTCCTTTGTAGAGCTGAATCGAGATACCCAACGGCGGCGCCTGCGTGTCTCGACTTCGATCGATACGAGCGGGTCAGGGGCCGTGCGACTTTTCTTGACATGAATAACCATATAGGTTATACGCCTCACCCGTCGGATCGATCGGAAGATTGACCGACACGGCGGGTGCGGGTGAACGAAGGCCTCGTTCTACACTCCCCGCATCATGCGGCCGGTGCTCAAGACGGGCGCCTGCACCGCGATGTGAGACTTTGACCCGCCGGCACTAGCGTCGGAAATGGGGCTGGCGGGCTTTTGCGAGCTTTTCCCGTCGGTCGTCTTGCACATTGAAAGCCGAGCGTGTGGTCCTGCTTTCGCGTTCCCCCACTCGCCGGTCGCACGATGGAATGCCGAGCCAAGCCTGTCGCGCCAGGCCAGCGCCGGCCACAACGTCCGCCGTCTGCCCGATATCCCCAGGCGTTATCCCGCGTTCGCCAGCGGGCAATCCATCGTGTCCGGTCTAAAAAAGAGACCCGATCGCGCGAGGCGATCGGGTCTGCAGGTGCTGTTTGAAGGCGCGGGGATCGGCCTTCAGGGTGAACTTGATTTCTAGAACGTGATGCCCGCCGAAAGCGCGAACACACGCCCCACGTCGTAGGAGTTGATCTGGATGCGGTTGGTGCCGTTGTCCTGATACTCCTGGTGGCGCGTGCGCAGCAGGTTGCGGGCTTCGAACTTCAGCTCCACTTCCTTGCCTGCGACCTGGACGCCTTCGCGCAGGACCACGTCCAGCTGGACGCCCGGCTTCTCGATCACGTCGGGCAGCGGCTCGGTGCCGTTGAGGCCACGGCTGACCACGCGGTTGCTGGCGAAGCTGAGCAGGATCGTCTGCTGTGACAGGCGCTCGGTGTTCTCAAGCCCAAGCTGCAGATTGACCAAGTGGTCCGACTGCCCGGTCAACGGCGCGCCGTTGCGGAAGAAGTCGGTCGCCGAAGTGGCCGCCGCCTGCGGATAGATGGCGACGGAATCCGCCGCGTTCACCTTCAGCTTGGAGTGCGAATAGGTGTAGTTCGCGATCACCACACCGCGGCGGTTGCCGAACCAGCCGTCTTCGGCTCCCAGGTCGAAGTACTTCTGCAGTTCCAGTTCGGCGCCGTAGAGCTGGGCCTCGGGTGCGTTGGCGTAGCTGGTCACCAGATCGTCGGCGAGGACGAAGACGTAGCTTTCGATTGGGTTCTTGATCTTCTTGTAGAAGCCCGAAACCGACAGGCGCTGGTCGGTGGCGAAGTACCACTCGACGCGGGCCTCGCCGTTATACAGCTGGCTGTCGGTCAGCAGCGGGTTGCCCAGGTACTGGCGGTTGCTGTCCGGATCGAAGAAGGGTTGATAGATCAACTCGCGGAATTGCGGGCGGGCGATCGTCTTCGAGGCGCTGAGGCGAACCTGCACGTCGGGCTGGACCTGATAGGTCAGTGTCGCGGCGGGCAGCCAGTACTGCTTGCGCAGCGCCGGTGAATCCGGAAGCGCAGTGGGCGTTGCGTAAACCTGCACCGCCTCCACCGACTGGCGCGCCTTTTCGAAGCGCACGCCGGCATCCAGACTAAGGTCGTCCGTCACCTGCCAGTTCACCTTGGCGTAACCGGCATAGTTGCGCAGCTTGGCGCGGAACGCCGGGCTGCCCGTGTCGGTTTCGATCAGGTTGATGCCACCGACCGGCGTCGCCAGCGGACGGCCCGCGCTGTCGGTCGTCACGCCGTTGATCAGGCCGGGCGAGAGCAGCAGATCAGGCCGCAGCACGGCGGCGGCGGCGGGGAAGTTGTTCGAAGCGCGGAAGGTGAATTCACGCCGCGAACTGGTACGCGCGGTATCGCTATAGACGCCGCCCACGGTGGCGGTCAGTTCCGGTGTCACCTTGTAAGAGATGTCGATCCCGCCGGACCACAGGTTCTCGTTCAGGTCCGAGAAAGCGACTTGCGCTTCGCCGCTGTTGCCGTTGAGGTTGTTGACGAAGAAGTTGCCGAACGGGTCGGACGCCACGTTGGTGCGCACATATTCGAAGCCGAATTCGTAAGGCGCTTCACGCTGCGAATTGGCGTAGCCACCGCGCAGGTCGATCGAAAGTTCAGAAGTCGGCTTCAGCTCGGCCACGAACTGAGTGTCGATCAGCTGGCGTTCGTACCAGGCGGTGTCCTGCTGGTTGTAGTCCGCGGTGACGCTGTTGACGAAGCGTTTGCCCAGGCCAAGCCGCGTCTGCTTCACCGTGTCGCGGATGTAGAGGTTGGTCCAGCGGATCTTGTTGTTGCCGAATTCCGCCCCCAACCCGATCAGGCCGTTGGCGATCATGTGGTTGTCGGTGTTGACGCGGCGGAAGTCGGTGTTGAGCGACAAGTCCGAGCTGTTGGTGGTCTGCTGCGTGACTTCGCGGTTCTGCCACTTGTTGCTGAAACCGGCAGCCGCGATCACGCCGATGCGGCCATCGCCGATATCGAACGACGTGCCGCCTGTCAGCGAGACGGAATAGCCCGGTGGCAAGTCACGCACGCGCTGTGCGGTCGCCTTGCTGAAACGCACCAGATCGCTGCCGATGGTGCGGCCCAGTGCCTGGTCGGAGTTCACCAGTGCGCCGCTCTTGAAGTAGTCCTTCAGCGAATTGGGCAGGTCGCGGCTGCCATTGTCGAAACCGGTCCAGTCGGACTTGGAGCCGTAATAGCTGTAGCCGGTCTGCCCGGTGGTTTCGGTATCGACGTTGCCGCCGCCCGAGATCGTCAGGAACGGCTCTTCGGGAACGGCCTTGGTGGTGAGGTTGATCACACCGCCGCCGAACTCGCCCGGGTAGTTCACCGAGTAGCTCTTCTGAACAAGCGACGAGGCGATCACGCCGGTGGGGAAGATATCCAGCGGCACCACGCGGCGCAGCGGCTCGGGGCTGGGAAGGGGGGACCCGTTCAGCAGCGCGAGCGAATAGCGATCGCCCAGGCCGCGCACATAGACCAGGCCATTGCCCACGACCGAGAGACCGGTGACGCGGCCCAGGGCGCCGGCGATGTCGCCTTCGCCGGTCCGCGCGATCTCTTCGGCGGACAGGACGGAGATGACCTGGTTGGATGCCTTCACGACATTGCGCGAGCGGCGTCCGGTCACAACGATGTCACCACCCGGAACCGAGATTTCGGGGCCAGTCTGCTCAGCGTCCGCCTGTTCGGCGTCGGCAGCGGCGGTGTTGCCCTCACCAGCGTCACCCTGATCCACGCCGTCCACCGGCGCGTCCGTGGTGGGCTTGCCCAGATCCGGGCCGCTCGGCGGCTGCTGCGGCCCCGAACTCGGGTCGCTTTGGGCCCAGGCCAGCGAAGGCGATACGAGCGCGGAGGTAACGATAAGTGCCCCCACCAGTCGCGACGTCAGTGACATCGACTTTTCCCCTAGATGCAAATGCAAGGACGGGGGCAGCCACGATGGCCGCCCCCGCTTTGAGTCAGGCGGTCCCGGCTCAGGTCGTGGGCAAGGAGGTACAATTGCCCGAGTTGCCGGTGCCGAAATTGGCGAACGTGCTGTTGCAGGTCCAACCGGCGTACCAGGTGTCCGAAGCGTTGCGCACCGCGCCGATCCACGTCGTCGTGTCGAAGAACGCGGAGATCGTCTTTGGATCGGTGGCCTGCTTGCCGGTCTCGTTGGTGCCGTTGGTGTAGCCGTTCAGCGTGCTGGTGAAGCCGTCGTCATTGTTACGGCCAGTCACGTTGAAGAAGCCCGATACCTGCGAGGCGGAGTACGCGCCGGTGCCGATGAACTTCGTGGCGTTGCAGGTCATCACCACCGAGTAGGCATTGAGCGTTGCGGGCGTGGAGCCCGAGCCGTTCATGCGGATGCACTCGTTGTTGGGCGTGGCGATGATGCCGTTGATCAGCGTCGTGTCAGAGTTGCCACGGAAGAGGCTGGCGGCCTGATCGTTGCTCTCGTTGTTGCTGCTGGTCTGCTTCTGGATCGCGGTGAAGTTCGCCACGTTCAGCTTGGTGCGCGGGGTATCACCCTCGTTGCCGTTCGAGTCGATCTCGAACAAGGCGTCACCCAGGCCATCGCGCTGGATCATCAGCGCGTACTGTACGTTCATCTGCGCGCCGGTGTCGACGTCGAGGCTGTCATCGTCAGCGCCGATCGAGACGTAGTACTTCATGTTCGGGCTGCCGCCGAACCACTCGGTGCCATCGTCGGAACTGTTGAAGCTCATGATGTGGTCCAGCGTGGTGCCGGTGCCGACGCCTTCGCCGGTCAGCGATTGCAGCTCGATGTTGTTGCTCAGGATGAAGCCCGAGTAGCGGATCTGGACGTAGCTCATGCGGCCGGCGCTATAGGCGTTGTCGGTGCCGCCGAAGCGTGCCGGGTTGGTCGAACCCTCCGTCTGGCGCTCGCAATTGCCCGAAGCGGTGGTGCCGGTGGTGCAATCGGTCACTGGAGCGCGGCCCATCAGGACGACGCCGCCCCACAGACCTTGCGAAGTGTCGGTGGTCTGGCCCAGCAGGTTGTCGCGGCTGGTGAAGATGATCGGCTGCGAAGCGGTGCCCACGGCGTTGATCTTGTTGCCGCGGTTTACGCCCAGCCAGGTGGCGCCGGGAGCCGCGATCACGATCACGCCGGGATCGATCGTCAGCGTGACGTTGGTGTCGGCCGTCAGGTTGGCCGAGGGGCAGCCGACGGTCGAGGTGGCGAAGGGCGAACCGCTGGTAGGCGCGGCGAAGCCGCCATCACAGCCGACATCGACGCGGCCATCAAGCTGGTAGACCAGACCGGCCTGCTTGGTCAGCGTGATCGAACGATCGATCACGGCGGGGATCGTGCAGACGCGGTAGCTGCCGGTCGGACCCGAAAGAACGCCTGCGTCCTTCAGCTGCGTGGAGGCCGAGATGCCGGGGCAGCCCGAAGCAGCGACGACGCCGGTCGGCGTCGGCGTCGGGGTGGGCGAGGGAGAAGGCGTCGGAGCAGGATTGTTGACGACGACGTTGCCGCCGGTGCCGGGCGAAGCGATGTCGCTAGGGCCGCAGCCGGCGAGGGCGAGCGCGCTGCAGCCAACCAGCAGCAGGCCTGAAACTTTCTTCACGGTGTATCCCCCTTGGTGGACGAACACGGGGCGATTCCGCCGCCGCTGGAACGGCGTGTTAGGCGCGGCAAATGACGTTTTGTTGGCGGTGAGATGACACTTTTGTGTAAGTTGCTGACGATCACATGACAGCGGCGTGATAAACGCCCAAAGTCCCAATCGACTCCCTTGAAAGCAACCGCGATCACAGGTCGATTGCAGTTTTATGACACTTGCGTCATTTTGTTGATGAGAGCCCTGGAAAGGCAGAAGCTGGCTCCGTCACAAAGAAAACGAACGGGAGACTTGCCATGTCACTGACCGCCATCATCATCTCTGCCGCACTGGCCCAAGGCGCGCCAGCCGCGATTGAAGCCGGCATGTCGGACGTTGCTTATGCTGAATTGTCGGCCGGGCAATCGGACGCTGCGGTGCGCAAGCTGGAGGGCGAGGCGAATACTTCGGATCCGGCGCTGCTGATCAATCTGGGCACGGCTTATGCGCGCCAGGGTTCGACCGATAAGGCGCTGGCCGCATTCCGCGCCGCGATTTCCAGCCCGGACCGTTATGACCTGGAACTGTCTGACGGCAGCTGGATGGATTCGCGCGAAGCCGCTCGCGCCGCCTTGGCAAAGCTGCAGCGTACCAGCGCCCAGGCCGCTCGCTGATCGCTTGGCGCTGTATCTCGTTCGGGGCAGGTGCCCCGGGCGAAGCCATCGTGGTTTGCGTGAAGTGAGGGAACGCGGTTAAGCCCGGCGCGCCGCCACCCCTACGTATTTCAGTCACAGAGTTGTCATTATAAACGCGGTATCTGCGCATCCATGGAGGGCGCGGTGATTCGATACTCGCACATGATGACGCAGAAATTTTCCCGATCCGGCAAGGGTTTGGCGGCGGTTCTTGCCGCGCTCGTCCCAACGCTGGCGCAGGCGCAAACCGTGGCTGTGCGCGATCCTGCTGGCAGCGGTCCGATCGTTGCGGCGCTGGGCTGGATGCAGGGCACGCTTCTTGGTAATGTGGCAACCGCGGTGGCCGTGATGGCCGTGGCTGCGGTGGGCTTCATGATGCTGACGGGCCGGATGAACTGGCGTTTCGGGGCGACCGTGATCATCGGTTGCTTCGTGCTGTTCGGCGCGGGCGCGATCGTTTCCGGCATCCAGGGCGCCGCGATGGGGCCGGGAGCCGGCTGATGGCGGCCCAAGGCTCTCTGGCCCGCTACACCGTCCATCGCGCGCTGACCCGGCCGCAGATGTTCGCGGGCGTAACCTACAGCTACTTCATCATCAACGCTGCGGTGACCACGGAAGTGTTCCTGATCACCAAGAGCTTCTGGGCGCTGCCCGCCGCCCTCGCCATGCACGGCGTCGGCTATATCGCCTGCCTGCGCGAGCCGCGGGTGTTCGACTTGTGGATCGCCAAAGTCAGCAAGTGCCCGCGCGTGCCCAACTGGGCGCGCTGGGGCTGCAACAGCTACGCGCCGTAAGGCGGGGGAATTACCGATGGCAAAGCCGAAACTTCCGCAGATCAAGACCCAGCTTTCGGGTTGGGGCAAGAAGGAAGCCATGGTGGGGGATCGTCTGCCCTATCTGGCGCTGGTGGACGAAAACGTCGTGCTGCTGCGCGATGGTTCGGTGATGCTGTCGCTGATGGTGCCCGGCTTTGCGTTCGAAACCGCCGACACCGATGAACTGAACGCCCACGCCGCCACGCGCGAAGTGCTGCTGCGCTCATCGCTGGATGCGCGCTTCGTGCTGTATCATCACGTGATCCGCCGCCGGGTGGAAATCGAGCTGGAGAGCCAGTTCTCCGATCCGCTGACCGCGCATATCGATGCGCGCTGGCGTGAGCGGACCAGTTCTGGGGCGCTGTTCGTCAACGACCAATTCGTGACGCTGGTGCGCCGTCCCGCGCGCGGCAAGGCGGGCTGGGCCGACAAGCTCTCGCGCATGATGAAGCGCTCCGGCGCTGGTCCGGTCGAGGCCGATGTCGCCGATGTGCGGGCGCTGCGTGCCGCGGCCAGCGCGATGACGGCTTCGCTGGGCGCGTACGGGGCCCGGCTGCTGGGCGATTATGACAGCCCCGCCGGTCGCTGCTCGGAAGTCCTCGAACTGCTCAGCGCGCTCTACAACGGTGAGATGCGGCCCGTGCGTCGTCCCGCCAATGAGGCGGACATCGGCCACATGCTGCCCTATCGCCGCGTCAACTTCGGCATGGATGCGCTGGAACTGCGCGGGGCGAACGGCGTCAGCTTCGGCTCGCTGGTCAGTCTCAAAGATTATCCGGACTCCACCGCCCCCGGCCTTACCGATCCGCTGCTGCGCCTGCCGTGCGAGATGGTGCTGACGGAAACCTACGCCCCGTCCGACCGCCAGATCGCCCGCGAGCGTATCGACCTTGCCATCCGCCGCCTCAAGTCCGCAGACGAGGAAGCCATGGCCGAGCGGCGCGAGATGTCGAGCGCCCGCGATGCACTGGGCACGGGTGCGGTGGGCTTTGGCGATCATCACTTGTCGGTGCTGGTGCGTGCGCCCAACCTCGATGTGCTGGACGAGGCGACCGCGCTGTGCGCCGCCGCCCTGGCCGATGCCGGAGCCGTCGCCGTGCGCGAGGACGTCAACCTGGAACCCGCGTTCTGGGGGCAGATGCCGGGCAACGAGGGCTTCCTGGTGCGCCGTGCGCTGATCTCCAGCGCCAACATGGCTTGCTTTGGCTCGCTGCACGGTTTCGCCATGGGGCAGGCCAGCGGCAACCACTGGGGCGAAGCGGTGACGCTGCTTGCCACCACCAGCCAGACGCCGTTCTTCTTCAACTTCCACCAAGGTGACCTGGGCAATTTCACCGTGATCGGCCCCTCGGGCTCGGGCAAGACGGTGGTGATGAACTTTCTGGCGGCGCAGGCGCAGAAGTACGATCCGCGCACCATCCTGTTCGACAAGGATCGCGGGGCGGAAGTGTTCATTCGCGGCATCGGCGGCACTTACAGCCGCATCGCCTCTGGCCATCCGACCGGCTTCAACCCGCTGTCGCTGCCCGACACCGCCACCAACCGCGCCTTCCTGCGTGATTGGCTGGGCGTGCTGCTGGAGGCGCGCGGGCCGGAGGAGCTCAGCACCATCGCCGCCGCCGTCGACGCGGCGTACCACAACGATCCCTCGCTGCGGCGCTTGTCGCACTTCCGCGAATTGCTGGCCGGTTCGCGCCGTCCCGAGCCCGGTGACCTGGCCTCGCGCCTGGATGCCTGGCTGGTCGGCGGTGAGCATGGCTGGCTGTTCGACAACGCGACCGACCGCCTCGATCTGTCTGCCAAGAAGCTGGGCTTCGACATGACCGCGCTGCTGGAAAGCCCACGCCTGCGCACGCCGACGATGATGTACCTGTTCCACCGGATCGAGGAACGTCTTGACGGGGAACCGACGATGATCCTGATCGACGAGGGCTGGAAAGCGCTCGACGACGAGGTATTCGCCGCCCGCATCCGCGACTGGTTGAAGACGCTGCGCAAGCGCAACGCGCTGGTGGGTTTCGCCACCCAGTCGGCGCGCGACGCGCTGGACAGCCGCATCGCCACGGCGCTGGTCGAGCAGACCGCGACGATGCTGTTCATGCCCAACGCCCGCGCCCGGGCGGAGGACTATTGCGACGGCTTTGGCCTGTCAGAGCATGAGCTGGACGTGATCCGCACACTGCCCGCGCATTCGCGCTGCTTCCTGATCCGCCAGTCGGACGCCTCCGTGGTGGTCCGCCTCGACCTTTCGGGCATGCCGGAAGTGCTGACCGTCCTTTCGGGCCGTGAAAGCACCGTGCGCAAGCTGGATACCTTGCGTGAGCGCTATGGCGACGCGCCGGAGAACTGGTACCCGCTGCTGACCGGCATGGAATGGCCGGCGGACGGCGATGAGCCCGCGCTCTGGACCGAGGCGGCCGAGTAGGATGGCCAGCTCCTGCGATCAACTGACCGAAGTCGCCTCGGCGGGCGTCGGCCCGGCGCTGCGGGCGGTGGACTGCATGGCGGGCGAGATGACCGCCGCCACCTTCGGCCGCCTGTTCGGCGCCAGCGGGGCGATGGCTCCGGTGCTGACGATCCTGCTGACGCTCTACATCGCCTTCTTCGCCTTTTCGCTGCTGACCGGACGATCCAGCCTGGGCATCTCGGCGCTGACGCCGCGGATGTTGACGCTGGGCCTGGTGCTGACATTCGCCACCAGCTGGATCGCCTATCAGGGCGTGATGTGGAACCTGGCAGTGGCCGGGCCGGACTGGATTGCCTCGGTCCTCACCGGATCGAGCGGATCGGCTACGCAGATCTTCGGCGATCGCATCGACCTGGTGTTCGGGGCAATCACCGAAACCGCCGGGCACGGGCAGGGTAGCGCAGCGGCTCAGGCCGGTGCTCAGGCTGCCGCCACCGCAGGCGCCTCGGGCCTGTTCACGCCCGAAAGCGTGATGTGGATGGGCGGCTTGCTGCTGATGCTGGGCACCGTGGGCGTGCTGCTGACGGCGCGCATCGCGCTGGCGCTGCTGATGGCGCTGGGCCCGATCTTCGTGGTGATGGCGCTGTTCTCCGGAACGCGTGGGCTGACTGCGGGCTGGCTGCGCGGCGTTGCGTTGACGGCGCTGACTCCGTTGTTCGTCGTGCTGGGTGGCAGCATCACGCTGGAACTGCTGGTGCCGGTGGTGCGCGCGCTGTCTTCCAACCTGGTCGATATCGACGGACGGGCGGCAATGGCGCTGTTCCTGGTCGCGGCGGTGCATTGCGCGCTGATGACGATGATGCTGAAGGTGGCGGGCACGATCGCTTCGGGCTGGCAGGTCTTCGGACTCGGCCGCAGCGAGCGGGAAGACCGCGCCGAAAGCCGCGCGATTGCCGCGATGTCAGTTCCGGCGATGCAATCCGCGGGCACCTCGATCGCCCAGACGTCTTCGCCGCGCCGCGCCGCATTGGCTGCTGCCGTCGGTAACCCGGTAGAGATGCAGCAACAGACGGGGGAGGGCGGCCGCTCGGGCGAGAGACGCACCGTCATCACCCAAGTGAGTGGCGGCGGGCTCGAACCGATAGGGGGCGGCGCCTCCGCCTCACGCGCGAAGGGCATCGGCAGTCGCTTTCGCGCTTCGAACGATACCGCACGCGGCAACACGGCCCGTCCGGCAAAGGAGATGATACGATGATCCGCGGCCTGCTTCTTGCCGCTCCGCTGGCCCTTGCCGCTGCCCTGGCGCAGCCCGCCATGGCCGACGAGCGTCTGGTCCAGCATCCCTATGCGCCCAACGAAGTGGTTCGGATCGATGGCCGCCCCGGCGTCCAGGCCACGATCACGTTCGGCGAAGGCGAGGCGATCGAGAATGTCGCCGTGGGCGATAGCGCATCGTGGCAGATCACGCCCAACAAGCGCGCCGACGTGCTGTTCGTAAAGCCGCTGGAGGCCGCCGCGCGTACCAACATGACGGTCGTTACCGATCGCCACACGTACTTCTTCGATCTGGTCGCCTCGCCCAAGGCCAAGCCGGTCTATCTGCTGCGCTTCACCTACAAGGACGCGCCCAAGAAAGCGGAGCCGATGGTGGCCGCACTGACACCTGCCGAGCAATCGGTGCTGGGCGGCACGGTGGAGACGCCGGTCGATCCCGCCGCGCTGAACTTCGCGTTCCGCACCAAAGGCGATGCCCGCATCCTGCCCGCGCGCATGTATGACGATGGCAACGCCACCTATCTGCTGTGGGGCGAAAAGGCCGAAGTGCCCGCGATCCTGATCCAGAACGCCAAGGGAGAAGTGGGGCCGGTCAACTACTCGGTGCGCGGTCGCACGATCGTGGTGGAGGACGTGCCGCACGTTATCCTGCTGCGCTCCGGCAAGTCGCAGGCTACGATCGAGAACCAGCGTCCCGCCGCCCCTGCAGCGGGCACGCCATCCTCCGCGCCGAATGCCGGAGCCGCAACGCCGCCCGCCAGCCTTGCGCCCGCGTCCGCCGTGGTGGCCGCTGCCACCCCCGCTGCCTCGCCGATCCGGGAGAACTGATCCATGGCTCCGAATTCCGCCCTGCGTGAGCGCTTCAACAAAGACGACGCCCGCGATCCGCGCGAAAGCGGCGGTGCGCAGGTCATCGACCTGGCTACCCGCAATGTCCTGCCCACCGTCAGCCAGCGCAAGAAGGGCGATGGCCTGGGTCTTGCCGCCGGTGTCGCGATCGTGGCGCTGCTGGGCGGTGTGACCTTGTGGTCGATGGACGCGGCGCGCAACGCCAAGCCGGAAGAAACCGTCGCCGCGCCCGTCGCCACGGCCCCCGTCGTCCCTGCCGCCGCGATCACGCCCGTGCCGCAGCCGACGATCGTTTCGCCCAGCGTAGCCCCGGCACCGCTGGCCGCTCCGGCTCCGCAGGCTGTCCTGTCTGCCCAACCGGGCGTGATGAGCAGTCCGCAGGGCAACCCGGCGGCCAGCCCGACCGTGGTCTTCGACGCGGCAGGCGCGCCGGCGCAGGCCGTTGCCGACGGCAAGATCGACTTCAAGGGCGGCACCGCCAACGACGAATTCGCCTCCCGCCTCGGCGCGATGGGCGGGGGCAGCGCGTCCGCCAAGCGCAGCTTCGATCCCGCCACCACGGTGACGCAGGGCACGCTGATCCCGGCCGTGCTGGAAACCGCGATCGACACCGACGTGCCGGGTTTCGTGCGCGCCATCGTCAGCACCGACGTGAAGAGCTTCGACGGGCGGACCGTGCTGGTCCCACGCTCGTCGCGCCTGATCGGCCAGTACAAGAGCGGCCTCTCCGCAGGGCAAAAGCGCGCCTATGTCATCTGGACGCGTTTGATCCGGCCCGATGGCGTGTCGGCGGACCTTGGCTCCCCCGCGATCGCGTTCGGGGGTGAGACGGGCCTGGCGGGCAAGGTCAACAGCCACTTCTTCGAGCGGTTCGGCTCGGCGATGCTGCTTTCGGTGCTGGGCGGCTTGCCCAACCTGATCGGCAGCAACTCGTCGGTCGTCGTCGGCGGCGGCAGCACGGCTGCGTCCACCGCCGTGCAGCAGGGCGGGCAGGTCGGTCCTACCGTCCGGGTGCGGCAGGGCGAACCGATCCGCGTCTTCACCGCCAAGGATCTGGACTTTTCGAAGGTCAAGTGATCAGCATGGTCGCCGATGTCCACACTCTGCCCGCCCGCGCGTCCCTCGATATCAGGAGCGCCGAAGCCGTGACCTCTGCCGGTACGTCGTCGCGCAGCGTCTATCTGGACGCGTACCTCGCGCCGCTGCGCCCCTGGTTGGAGCGTGAGACGGTGACGGAAATCCTGGTCAATCGGCCGAGTGAGATCTGGGTGGAGGACGCGGCGGCAGGCGGCATGAGCCGGATCGAGCTGCCGGCGATGGACAATCAGTTGCTCCAGCGCCTGGCCGAGCAGGTCGCCCGGATCAGCCACCAGGGCATCAACCGCGAACACCCGCTGCTATCCGCCACCTTGCCCGCGATTTCGGGGCAGACGGGGGCGCGTATTCAATTGGTCGGTCCACCGGCCACCCGCAGCAACTGGGCCATGGCGATTCGTCGGCACCGGCTGCTGGAGCTGCCGCTGGACGCCTACGATCGCGGGCCGATCACGCTGCCGCCCGAAACGCCTGCGCCCGACCCGTTGGCGCAGCCGATCGCCTTCCTGCGCGATGCCATTCGCCGCCGCCGCACGATCCTGATCTCGGGCGGTACGTCCACCGGCAAGACCACTTTCCTCAACGCGATGCTGACCGAAATTCCCGAGCATGAGCGGGTGGTGCTGGTGGAGGATACCGCCGAGCTGCGCCTGCCCGGTGCCAATGGCGTCGGGCTGATCGCGGTGAAGGGGGAACTGGGCGAAGCCAAGGTTTCGGCCAACGATCTGCTGCAGGCCGCGCTGCGCCTGCGCCCCGATCGTATCGTGCTGGGTGAGTTGCGCGGTACCGAGACAGTCAGCTTCCTGCGGGCGATCAACACCGGCCACCCAGGCTCGTTCTCCACCGTTCACGCCAATTCGCCGCGCGGCGCGCTGGAGCAGATCGCGCTGATGAGCATGCAGACCGGCATCGGCCTTACTCGCAGCGAGACGCTGGAATATGCCGCCAGCGTGATCGACATCGTCGTCCAGCTGGACCGGCAGGACGGCAAACGCGGCATCTCCACTATCGCGGAGAGCCGCGCCCTCGTCGGTTAGTTGTCTCAACTAGGCACGCGATCAGGCGGGGACCGGGCTGGCGACTTCGCCCTCCATGCCCAGCCATTCCGCCAAGTGGCGCAAGTCCTTGGCGCCGGAGTTGTTGAAAAGGGCTTGGACCGGCTCATCCAGCGAAAGCACCAGCTTCCCATCGGCCCGGCGCAGGGCCGTCTGGCGGAGCGCTTTCTCGGCGCATCCGGTCAGGCGGCGGCAGAGCCGGGTGGCAAGGCCCCAACCCACGGCAGTGCGCAAGTCCTCCGGGCCGGCAAGCCGCGCGAAAGTCGCGGGAACGTCGGTCAGGCCGGAATTGGCGAAAACGGTCATCGCCATCATCGCTCGGCCCCGGGCGTTCAGGCCTACCCAGCGCTTGCGCAGCGCCCAGGTCATGGCTTCTTCCGCCCGCAAGTTGGGTTCGGTGCGCATCGCCGCGAGCGCGAGCATGGTAGAGGCCAGGCGCAAGTCCTCATCCTCGGGCGCGGCCCGGCAGACATCCCGCGTCCAGTCCGCGATCTTAATGGCATGTGCGGGATCGACGGCGGCGGAACGCGCGAAGCCCGCGACGCCGGCTAGCATCGGGTTCTGCCGGCGCGTCGCCTCGTCCAGGCGGGCAAATACCAGGCCTTCGCGCAGGCCCCACGACGAAAATATGATCCGCGAGGGCGCGATCCGCTCCACCAACTGGCCCAGCAGCGCCGCCGCATCGGGCAGGCTGGCAAGGCGCGACGTGGAAATGCGCGGATCGGCCTTTTCAGGCTTGCTCTTCTCAAACTGGCGGCAGATGCGCAGGGCGACATCGGGCATCAGTTCGAAATCGTGCGGATCGTCCAACGGCCAATCGAGATCGTGCATCGCCTGCAACGCCAGCGCCCGCCACGAACCGCCGACGATATAGAGCGGGTGGCCGGTCACTGCGGAAAAGTCAGCCTTGGCCAGTCCATCGCGCACGAGACCGGCAAAGCGCACCGCACCGCCCGCGCGCAGTTCCGGTAGGCGCAAGGTGCCGAAAGGCAGGGTTATCCCGCCCGGTCGGACATCGCCGTCAATGGCGACCAGTTCCAGGCTACCACCGCCCAGATCGCCCACGATACCCTTCGCACCGGGAAATGCGGCGATCACGCCCGTGGCGCTGGCGCGCGCTTCTTCTTCGCCGGTCAGCAGCCGTGGGGAAAGGCCCAGGCGGCGCACGGCTTCCAAAAAGTCCGGACCGTTAGCGGCATCACGACTGGCGGCGGTGGCCACGCAATCGACATCGTCGATGCCCAGCATTTCCAGCATGGCGGAAAAGCGGGCCAGCGCGGCCAGCGCGGTCTGCATCGACTTGGCAGACAGCAGCCCGTTCTTGCCCAGATCCTTGCCGAGCTTGGCGCTGACCTTTTCGTTCAGGATCACCACGGGTGCGCGAAGTGGACCGTTATAGACCACAAGCCGCACCGTGTTGGAGCCGATATCAATGATCGCGCGCTTGACGCTCGCGTTTTCGCCCAGTGGGCTTGTGCCGGTCATGATCGTTTTAGCGTTTCGTCTCAGCCCCGGTTCCGGAGCCTCGCTATCATATGTTGCCGCGCCGAAGCGACAGCTTCGGCACCTTTCGTCCACTGGCAAGTGAAGCGCCACGCCCGGAAATCGAAGGATTGGTCATGAAGTAGCTGTGCAGGTTGAACGCCTCGTCCTCATCCTCTCCCACCTTGGCGCGATGATAGTCGCCATCCGCCTCCAGGAACCAGCTTTGTTCGGTGTCCAGCAGATTGGCGAGCATAACCTGGCCCAGCACCTGATCGTGGACGGTCTTGTTGCGCAGCGGCAGCAGCAGTTCCACGCGGCGATCGAGGTTGCGGCTCATGCCGTCAGCTGAGGTGATGAAGACCCGCGCCTTGCGACTGGGCAGTTCGCTGCCGTTGGCGAAGGCCCAGATCCGGGCGTGTTCCAGGAAGCGACCGATGATCGATTTGACAGTGATATTCTCACTCAGCCCCTCGATCCCCGGGCGCAGGCAGCAGATGCCGCGGATGACCAGCAGAATCTCCACGCCCGCGCTGCTGGCGGCGTAGAGCCGGTCGATCAGATCGGGATCGGTCAGAGAATTCATCTTGGCCCAGATCGTCGCAGGCTTGCCGGCCTGCGCGTTGGCGATCTCTGCATCGATGCACTGGTACAGCGTGGGCCGCAGGCTGATGGGTGAGATCGATAGCAGCTCGGTGTGCTTGGGCTCGATATAGCCGGTGATGAAATTGAACAGCTTGCCCACGTCACGGCCCGCCTCGGGCGCGGCGGTGAAGTACGACAAGTCGGTGTAGATGCGCGCCGTCACCGGGTGATAGTTGCCGGTGCCGAAGTGGCAGTAAGTGCGATAGCCATCGCCTTCGCGGCGCACCACCATCGAAACCTTGGCGTGGGTCTTCCAGTCGACGAAACCATAGATCACCTGCACGCCGGCGCGTTCCAGCTGGCTGGCCCAGAGCAGGTTCTGCTCCTCATCGAAGCGGGCCTTCAGCTCGACCACGGCGGTGACGGACTTGCCCGCCTCGGCCGCAGCGATCAGCGCGGCGATGATCGCGGACTGCTTGCCCGCGCGATAGAGCGTCTGCTTGATCGCGATCACATCAGGATCACGCGCGGCTTGCTTCAGGAAATCGATCACCACTTCGAAGCTTTCGAAGGGGTGCTGGATAACGATGCCCTTTTCGCGGATCGCGGCAAAGCAATCGCCGTCATGCTCCAGGATACGCTCCGGGTAACGCGGAGAATATGGCTCAAACTTCAGCTCAGGCCGGTCTTCCTCGACGATGCCGGAGAGGCCCGCCATGCCGATCAGCCCCCCGGTCTTGATGATCAGCGCCTTGTCCAGGCCCAGCTGCGCCCGCAGCAGTTCTTCGGCGGCCGGATTGAACCGACCCTGCAGCTGCAGGACGATGACCATGCCACGTCGCCGCCGCTGGATCGCGGTGCGGTAATATCGAACCAGATCCTCTGCATCTTCCTCGATCTCTATGTCGCTGTCACGCAGGACGCGGAACACGCCGTGGCCGTTGACCTTGAAGCCCGGGAAAATCTCTTCCGCGTGGCGGCAGATCAGGTCCTCGATCGACATGTAGATCGCATCAGGCCCCGGTATCCGCACGAAGCGGGGCAGGGCCTGGGGGATCAGGATCATCTCCATCACCGCGGTATTGTCCGCGGCGCGGGTGAGCGAGAACATCACGCCGATGCCGGTGTTGGCGACAAAGGGGAAGGGGTGCGCAGGGTCGATCGCCTGTGGGGTGATCACCGGCATGATGTGGCCCAGGAAATAGTCTTTCAGCCAGCGGTCGTTGGCGGCGCTCACGCGCTCTTCGCCGACGACGCGGATGCCGCATTCGGCCAGTTCGTCCTTCAAGGACCGCCAGATGGCCTGTTGGGTCGCCTCGATTTCGAGGATGCGTTCGTGGACGGCGGACAGCTGCTGCGTGGGCGTCATCCCGTCGATCGAGATCTCATCGATCGAGCGGCGGATCTGGCCGGCCAGCCCGGCGACGCGCACCGTCATGAATTCATCGAGGTTGCTGCCCGAGATGGACAGGAAGCGCAGCCGCTCCAGCAACGGATAATGTGGGTTCTCCGCCTCGGCCAGAACGCGCTGATTGAAGGTAAGCCAGCTCAATTCGCGGTTGAAGAACCGGGCCGGGGACTGCGTGATATCGGGCTCAGAGGCGGGGGTGATGGCGGCCATGGTGGCAACCGGGTTCGACGTTTCGCGCGCTTCGAGCATGGGTTTCCGTATCAGCCAGACGTCAGCAGGTTATTGAATATCAAACATGGCACGTCAAAGCGCGCAACCTCTTGTCATAAAATGCCTGGCGACGAGTAGCGCGCGGCGGCCGGATCGATTGACCGCCGCGCTGCTGATTCAGGCGATGGCCGGCAGTTTGTCCAGATGCTTGTCCAGCGTGATCGGATATTCGCGCACGCGCACGCCGGTGGCATTATACACCGCGTTGGCGATCGCGGCGGCGGACCCGCAGATGCCCAGTTCGCCCACGCCCTTCGCTTTCATCGGCGAAACCTTGTCGTCCACCTCGTCGAGGAAGACCACCTCCTGATGCGGGATGTCGGCGTGGACGGGCACTTCGTATCCGGCCAGATCGTGGTTGATGAACAGGCCAAAGCGCTTGTCCACCGCCAGCTCCTCCATCAGTGCCGCGCCGACGCCCATCGTCATCGCGCCGATCACCTGGCTGCGGGCGGTCTGCGGGTTGAGGATACGGCCTGCCGCACACACCGCCAGCATCCGCCGCACCCGCACCTCGCCGGTGTAGGCATCCACGGCTACCTCGGCAAAGTGCGCGCCGAAGGTGGACTGCTGATACTTCTTGCTGATCTCACCCCATTCCATGCCGTCCTCGACGACGATCTCGCCCCCCTTGGCGGCATCGGCCAGTGCGAAAGACTGGTTGCCGCTGCGGACTTGGCCATCGGCAAAATCGATGTTGGCGGGATCGAGGCCGAGGCGCTGAGCGATGGTGCCGCGCAGCTTCTCGCACGCGGCATAGACGCCGGAGGTTGAACTGTTCGCGCCCCATTGGCCGCCCGAGCCTGCCGAAACGGGAAAGCTGGAATCACCCAGCTTCACCACGACTCGATCGAGCGGAAGGCCCAGCATTTCCGCCGCCGTCTGGGCGATGATCGTGTAGCTGCCGGTGCCGATATCGGTCATGTCGGTTTCAACCGTCACCTTGCCGTCGGTGCCCAGGCGCACGCGGGCGGAGGACTTCTGGTTCATGTTGTTGCGAAACGCGGAGGCCACGCCATAGCCGACCAGCCACTGGCCATCGCGGCGAGAGGCCGGCGTCTTGGGCCGATCATTCCAGCCAAAGCGCTGCGCGCCTTCCTGCAGGCACTTCACCAGGCTGCGCTGCGAAAATGCCTGTTCGGGCTTTTCGGGGTTCACCTGCGTGTCGTTGACGATGCGCAGTTGCACCGGGTCCATCCCCAGCTTCTCCGCCAGTTCGTCCATCGCGGCTTCCAAGGCCATCATGCCGCTCGCTTCGCCGGGCGCACGCATGGCGTTGGATTCCGGCAGATTGAGAACGGCAAGCCGCGTCTGCGTCATCCGGTTGGCCCCGGCGTAAAGCAGTTTCGTCTGCGCCACAGCCGCGTCCGCTTCACCGGAGGGCAGATCGCCCGACCATGCTTCGTGACCGATGGCAACCAGCTTGCCCTTGCGATCCGCGCCCAGGCGCAGTCGCTGGATCGTGGCGGGGCGGTGCGTGGCGTTGTTCATGATCAAGGGGCGCTGCAGCGAGACCTTGACCGGACGGCCGCCCAGCGCCTTGCTGGCGAGCGAGGCTGCGATGGCATCGGCGCGCAGGAACAGCTTTCCGCCGAAACCGCCGCCGATATAGGGCGAAATCAGCCGGACCTTTTCGGGCGGTATAGCCAGCGTCTTGGCTAAGTCCTGCTTGCCCCAGTTGATCATCTGGTTCGATGTCCACAGAGTCAGCGCATCGCCCTGCCAGGCGGCGATGGTGGCATGAGGCTCCATCATCGCGTGGCTTTCGTCCGGCGTGGTATAGGTGACATCCACCTGGACCGGCGCCTTGCCGAACGCCGCGTCGAAATCGCCGAACTTGCTGTCGTTGGTGCCTTGATCGGGCTGGGCGGAGCCTTTGCCGGCGGCCAGATCGAACTGGCCGTCCGTTCGTTCATATCGGGCATCGATCAGGGCGGCGGCGTGCCGGGCCTGTTCGAAGCTCTCGGCCACCACGATGGCGACGGCTTGGTGATAATGCTCCACCTCGCCATCCGCCAGCAGCTTGGCCGTATTGCGGCTGCCCTTGCCGGGGAGCTTGGTGTCCGCCGCCGTCAGCACCTTGAGCACGCCGGGGGCGCTCTTGGCGCGGGCCGTGTCGATCGAGGCGATGCGGCCCTTGGCGATCGCCGCGCCCAGCACCCAGGCGTAGGCGGGCTTGGCGGGCAGGTCCCACTGCTCATAGGCGTAAGTCGCGAGGCCCGAAGTCTTGAGCGGACCATCGATGCGCGGCGTGGCGCGCCCGATGACGGTGCCCTTGTCGATCGGGTTCTGGCCTGCGGGTTGTTCGAATTTCATCATGCCTTGGCCTCCGCCAGCGCTGCGGCGATCGTGCGCTCTACCAGGGGAACTTTGAACGCGTTGTCCGGACGGGTCTTGGCTCCGGCCAGGAGCTGCCCGGAGGCAGCCTTGGCGCCGTTGACCAGCGCGGCGTCCGCCGCTGCAACCCGCCAGGGCTTATGGGCAACGCCGCCCACCGCTATGGCGCCGCTGCCGTCCTCCTGCACCACGGCCGCGACCGAGATGAGGGCGAAGGCATAAGACGCCCGGTCCCGAACCTTGCGATAGATATGACGGCCACCGACAGGCGCGGGCAGAGTGACGGCGGTGATGAACTCACCCGGCGCCAGCGCCGTTTCCACCTGCGGGGTGTCGCCGGGCAGGCGATGGAAATCGGCGATCGGGATGGAGCGTTTCGCGCCCTTGGGATCGATCGTCTCCACTTGCGCGTCCAGCACCCGCATGGCGACGGCCATGTCGCTGGGGTGAGTGGCGATGCACGCGTCGCTGGTGCCGATGACCGCCAGTTGCCGCGAATAGCCGCCCAGCGCGCCACAGCCCGAACCCGGCTTGCGCTTGTTGCACGGCAGATTGGTATCGTAGAAATAGGGGCAGCGGGTGCGCTGAAGCAGGTTGCCCGCCGTGGTCGCCTTGTTGCGCAATTGTCCGGAGGCACCGGCCAGCAGCGCGCGGGACAGCACGCCGTAATCCTTGCGCACGCGCTGGTCTGCGGCGAGATCGGTGTTGAGAACCAATGCCCCGATCCTGAGACCGCCGTCCGCTTCCTCGATCTTGTCGAGGCCCAGATCATTCACGTCGATCAGGTGCGTGGGCGTTTCGATCTGCAGCTTCATCAGATCGAGCAGATTGGTGCCGCCCGCAATGAATTTGGCCCCCGGCTTGGCTGCGGCCTTTGCGGCAGCCTCTTGCGGTGACTTGGCGCGCTCGTAAGTAAAGGGCTTCATGCCTTGATCCCCGCGACTTCGGCCATGGCCTCCGCGATGTTGGAATAAGCGCCGCAGCGGCAGATGTTGCCGCTCATCCGCTCGCGCATCTCCTCGACCGTGATGGGCGGCCCGGCGGCGATGTCCTGAGTGACGTGACTGGGGACACCGGCGTGGATTTCCTCCAGCACCGAGACGGCGGAGCAGATTTGGCCCGGCGTGCAATAGCCGCACTGATAGCCGTCATGCTTGACGAATGCCGCCTGCATCGGGTGCAGATTATCAGGCGAGCCCAGGCCCTCGATCGTGGTGACTTCATCGCCTTCATGCATCACCGCCAGGCTCAGGCAGGAGTTGATCCGCCTGCCGTTGACGATGACGGTGCAGGCGCCGCACTGGCCATGGTCGCAACCCTTCTTGCTACCGGTCAGGTGCAGATGCTCGCGCAGCGCGTCCAGCAGGGTGGTGCGGGTATCAAGCTCCAGGTTCTGGCCCTTACCATTCACCTTGAAGGAGACTTTCGCGCGGGGCGGGGCAGCCTCCGCCAACGGCGCGGCGGTGGCGGCGCCGATCGCACCTCCGCTGGAGGCGATGGCGGCGCCGGCAGCGCTTGTCTTGAGCACGTCGCGACGCGACGCGTGGGGTAGGCTGGAATGATTCATCCGGGTGCGGCCTTCGGGTGATGCAGGATCAGGCGTCCAGTGTCGTAGACGCAACTATCCTGTGTCAACGGTGCAATACCGTCTGCGTTCCCGTTAATCGTCTTGTTCCCCGGTCAATGACCCTAAAGGTCGCATGACCGGGGGGATGGCATCGGCCTTAACCGAGCTTGAGCACCCACTCGTGCGGATCGGGCGCCTCACCGCGCTGGATCGCCACCAGGCGGTTCTTGAGCTTTTGCGTCAATTGGCCCGGTCCGCCTGAGCCGATCGTGAATTCACCCGAGCGCGAGGCGACCTTGCCCACCGGAGTCACGACGGCGGCGGTACCGCAGGCGAAGACCTCGACCAGCTTGCCGGACTGCGCGTCATCACGCCACTGGTCGATGCTGTAGCGGCCTTCCTGCACGTTCAGCCCTTCGTCGCGCGCCAAAGTCAGCAGACTGTCGCGCGTGATGCCGGGCAGGATCGTGCCGGAGAGACGGGGCGTGAGCAGCGTGCCGTCATCGAACACGAAATAGAGGTTCATGCCCCCCAGTTCCTCGATCCACTTGTTCTCGACCGCATCGAGGAATACGACCTGATCGTGACCTTTCGCGATGGCCTCCGCCTGAGGGACGAGGCTGGCGGCGTAATTGCCGCCGCACTTGGCCGCTCCGGTGCCGCCGGGCGCGGCGCGGGTGTAATCCTCGCTCACCCAGATCGAGACGGCCGGCGCGCCCGACTTGAAGTAGTTGCCCGCCGGGCTGGCGATGACGATGTACTTGTATTCCTTGGCCGGCCGCACGCCCAGAAACGCCTCGGAGGCGAACATGAAGGGGCGCAGATAGAGCGAACCACCCTCGACATCGGGCAGCCACTCCCGATCGGCTTCGACCAGGCGACGGACGGATTCGACGAACACCTCTTCAGGCAATGCCGGCATCGCCAGGCGCTCGGCCGACCTGTTGAAGCGGCGGGCGTTTTCGTAGGGGCGGAACAGCGCCACGCTGCCGTCGGGATGGCGATAGGCCTTCAGACCCTCGAAGATCTCCTGCGCGTAATGCAGCACGGCACAGGCCGGATCGAGCGCGATCGGCTGGCGCGGCCCGACCACGGCGTCATGCCAGCCTTTTCCTTCCGACCACTCGATCGTCACCATGTGCTCGGAAAAAAGCGTGCCGAAGCCGGGGTTCGCCAATACCACGGCCCGATCCTCTGCGCTGATTGGAGCGGCGAGGGGAAGGGTCGTGAATTGGAGCGCGGGTTCGGCGAGAGTCGCCATGGCGGTGATCCTTGCAGTCTGGATATGATCCTACGTCGCTTGACGAAAATCGCGCGGAAGACAACCCCGATGTGCGTTCAGGCCGTTCGGACGCTGGTTCTCAGCCGATCGAGCAGGAAGTCGGCGCGCTCGTTTACGGGCAATCGGGGGAGCAGGATCGTGTCATAGGAGAGCGCGTGAAGGGCCGCCGTCAGGCGTTGATACTCCGCCTCCGCTTCCTCGAAACCGTGCCGGCGGTCGGCGTCGTATTCATAGATCTCGGGCCAGGGCGGCGTCAGAAACACCTGCTGGTGGTATCGCGCCTTCGCGCCCAAAGAGTTGTCGAGGGGAATGCCCTTGGCGTTCATCAGCGCGGTGGCCGCGTCCACTTCGCCCCGATCGAAGAAAACCCAGCACCCTTGCGGCGCACGCGTTCGGTCTTGGGAAGCCAGCGCGAGCGCGCGGCGTGCAAATGCGCCAAGATCGATCCATGGCAAGGCGTCGCCGCCGCATGCGGTCTCCTGCGCCACGATCCGGCGGCCCGGTTCCTCAACCGTCGCGAAACCGCGTCGTCGCAGTTCGGCCAGGAGCGTGGACTTCCCGCCGCCAGAGCACCCGGACAGCAAGACGTGACGATCAAAGCTCACTGCATTTTCCCGCGCTACTCAGCCCGGCTTCTAGCCAAGTGTCGATGATGAATATGAGAAGGGCCGCACCGATATCTCGGTACGGCCCTTCACATGGTCAGCGGCCGGAAAGTGCCGCCAGCGAAACCTTTATCGCTTACTCTCTAGAATTCAGCGATAATGCCTCGCGACGGAAAAAGCCGACCTCTCTGCTGAACCATGAGACATCGGATCACCTCCTTTCGCGCTGTTGAGCCATAGTCGCCGCGATGACGCGGCTGGGGCCGAAGAACCTTGCCGGATATCCCTGCAAGCACCCTTCGTCCTTGCTCTATTTGTGGGATATCCCGCAGCGCACAACAAGACTTGTTTTGAAAAATTTTCCCGCCAATATCAGCCGCTCGCGCAAGTTTTCCACATCCTGATCGTGGCACTTCAGCGGCAATCCTCCACCACGCGGCTCACCTCGGTCCAACTCGGCACGTAGAGCGTGGGCATGCCCGTGGTCTCGATTGCGAACCGGCCTTTGCTGAAGGCCATGGCGTCCAGCAAGTTGTCCCGCGCCGGGATGTCGATCCCCAGGGCGCCGCCTGCCGGAACGGCGGTGAACTGGCGCGTCTGGGTCTGGGTGATGACGCGCAGCACGGTCGCCCCGGAAGGTGCTCCGTCGCCGCGTTCCAGGCGGACCGTGCCGCGAGCAGGGTCGCAGCGCAGGACGAGGCGACCGCCCGCGAATCGCGCCGTCGACTGCCCGCCTTGCTGCGTCCATTGCCAGTCACCCGGTGTCGCGGGAAAGTCCGCCCAGCCTTTCGGCGCCGGTGCCGCGTTGGAGGCAGGGCGGCTCGGCGCGCCTTGATACGGGGTCTGCGGACGCGCGGCGGTGCTCTGCGGCTGCGCCGGGATGACCCGGCTATCGGCGCAGGAAGCCGCGGCGAGTGCGCCACAAACGAGGGTCGCGATGCGAAGCGTGTTTGCCTTCATTCCGGGGGTATGGAATGAGACGGCCCCCGCCACAACCCCGACCGATGCTGCCAAAGCCATGTCCGACCCGCACTCGCCCCGTTCCACCGCCCGTTCCGGTGAAAGACCCGTCAAGCCGGTGAAAGTCCGGGTCGATCAATTGCTGGTCGATCGCGGCCTGGTGGAAAGCCGCACCCGTGCGCAGGCGCTGGTGCTGGCCGGGCTGGTCTTCGCGGGCGAAAGCAAGATCGCCAAGCCCGGCCAGCAGATCGCCGCCGATGTGCCGCTGGAGGTGCGCGGGCGTGATCATCCCTGGGTTTCGCGCGGCGGCATCAAGCTGGCCCATGCGATCCAGCACTTCGCCCTCGATCCCCAAGGCGCGATCGCGATGGACATCGGCAGCTCTACCGGAGGGTTCACCGATGTGCTGCTGACGAACGGCGCGGTGCGGGTCTTCGCGGTCGATTCCGGCACCAACCAGCTGGCCTGGAAGCTGCGGCAGGACCCACGCGTCACCGTGCTGGAGCAGACCAGCGCCCGTATCCTGACGTCCGACCTGATCGACGCTGCGTGTGACTGGGTGGTGTGTGATGCCAGCTTCATCGGGCTGGCCAAAGTGCTTGAAGTGCCGCTTCGCCTGGCTGCTCCGAAGTGTACTCTGGTGGCGCTGATAAAGCCGCAGTTCGAAGTTGGCCGGGGAGAAGTGGGCAAGGGCGGCGTAGTCCGCGATGCCGCCCTTCACGAACGGGTTTGTGGCGAAGTGCGCGACTGGCTGGAGCAGGTGGGCTGGACCGTTCGCGGCATCGTCGAGAGCCCGATCACGGGGCCCGAAGGCAATGTCGAGTTCCTGGTATGCGCAAATCGGGACACCTGAGGTTTTCCACGCATTCTTGCGCCGTTGCGATCTTGCCTTAACACCGTGGCCAACACTGGCGATTCGCAAGGCACGGCAACGGATGAATTCCCTCGCTTCCACATGGCAGCTTCGCGCCGGCGTGATCCGCTGGGCACTGGTCTGCGTGCCGGTGGTCCTGTTCCTGGGTATCCTGGCCGGGGCGCTTTCCGGTAGCGGGGCGGACCAGGCCTGGTTCGCGGCGCTGCGCAAGCCTGCGGGCTATCCACCCCCGGCCGCGTTCGGGCTGGTGTGGACCGTGCTTTACATCCTGATGGGCATCGCCCTCGCCATGGTCCTCTCCGCCGTGGGCGCGCGGGGACGGCGGATGGCGGTAATCGCGTTCCTGGTGCAACTGGCGATCAACCTGGCATGGTCGCCCTTGTTCTTCGGCGCGCACCAGATGACATGGGCGCTCGTCTGCATCTTGGTGATGGACGTGGCGGTGGTGGCGACGATCGTGCTGTTCGCCCGTATCCGGCCGCTCGCCGCGTGGCTGCTGGTGCCTTATCTGGTCTGGATCCTGTTCGCCACGTATCTCAATTATGCCTTCCTGCGCGACAATCGCGAGATGGATGGCGTAAAGGCGTCTGGCGCGATGGAGCGGATCGAGTTCTGATCCCTTGCGAAGGGCCGCGTTTCCGCCCATCTAGCGCCCATGCAAAGCGAAAACCCCATCATCTCCGATTTCGTCAAGCTGATGAACAGCGCTGCCGGTACTCTTGCCGGTGTCGGCCGTGAGGCCAGAGATTCCGCCAAGGAACGCGTTCGTGAAATGCTGGGCGAGATGGACTTCGTCAGCCGTGAAGAGTTCGACACGGTGAAGGACCTGGCTGCCAAGGCGCGCGAAGAGGCCGAAGACCTCAAGCTGCGCGTGGCCGCCCTCGAAGCGAAGCTTTCCCAGCAAAGCTGATCGCCGATCTTCGGGTCGCTGCAACTTATTGCTTCCGTTGACGTTTTTAGGAGCGGAAGGCAGTGACCCATGTTTACGCAGCTTGATCCTACCATACCCCTGCATGTGCTTGAAAAAGGCGACGGCTACGCGATCGGAATGATCGACTATGGTCAGGAGCATACCTGATATGGGTCACCGTGCTGAACGACAGCGGCGAAATCTGGTGCGCGCCCAACCCCTCCGTGCGGCTGGGTCGGAACTGGACGATGGGCCGGGCGCAGAACCCCGCTATCGATGCCGACCGCGCCAAGGCGGCGCAACCTTGCGCGGAATGCAAGGAAGTGGTCGCCTGATCGCAATGTCGGTCTGGTTGCGGGCCTGATCCGGGACAGCGCTTGCCCTTGGGAAGCGTGACCTTCACACCACGATCATGCAATTTCGCGGCCCTGCCATTGTCTGCGCCAATCACGCTCACGGGGAAAACGCCGTCATCGCGCGGCTTTTGACCCCGGACGCAGGGATGGTGGGGGCCTATGTCGCTGGCGGCCGCGGGCGTCATTTGCGGCCGGTGCTGCTGCCGGGCAACCTGGTGGAGGCCGAAGTCCGCTCCCGTGTCGAAAGCCAGCTGCCCTTCGCCCGGATCGAACTGCGCGAGAGCCGCGGGCCATGGCTGAGCGAGCCGTTGCCTGCCGCCGCCATCGCCTGGACCACCGCGCTCACCACTTCCGCCTTGCCGGAGCGTCAGCCGTTTCCGCGCCTGTTCGATGCGCTGAGTGCGTTGCTGACGGCCCTTTGCGTCGCGCCGTCCGCGTCGGGCTGGGCGGTGCCGCTGTTGTCCTACGAGGTGCTGCTGCTGCGCGAACTGGGCTACGGCGTCAGCGTCAAGCGGCCCGAGGAGGGCGATTGGCCGGCCTTCTTCGACGCTTTCGATCGTATCGGGCGTGAACTGGCGCGCTACCCGCTTGCCGATCTGCGCGCAGACGTTATGGCGGCGCGCGCACTCCTGCGCGAGCGTCTGGCGCGCATCCGGGAGGCGTGAGGGATTACGGTTATGAGCGCTGATGCGATGCGGATTGCGGTTTTCGCCGGAGACGGGATCGGCCCCGAAGTGACGGCCGAAGCGGTTCGCGTGTTGCAGGCGCTCGATCTGCCCGGCCTGGAGCTGGTCGAGGGTGATGTGGGCGGCGCGGCCTATCGCAAGCATGGCCACCCGCTGCCGCCTGAGACGCTGGAGATCGCCCGGTCATGCGGTGCGATCTTGTTCGGCGCGGTGGGCGATTTCTCGCTCGACCATCTGGAGCGGCGCCTCCGTCCCGAACAGGCGGTGCTAGGTCTGCGCAAGGAGTTGGGCCTGTTCGCCAACTTGCGACCCGCCACCGTGTTCAAGGGCCTGGAAGACCTGACCACGCTGCGCCCCGAAGTCGCCGCCAAGATCGACCTGCTGATCGTGCGCGAACTCAATGGCGACGTCTATTTCGGCGAGAAAGGCACGCGCACCCTCGATGATGGCCGCCGCCAGGGCTGGGACATGATGTCCTACGCTGAAGACGAAGTGCGCCGCATCGCCCACACCGGGTTCAAGGCGGCGATGGGCCGGTCCAAGAAGCTGTGCTCGGTCGACAAGGCGAACGTCCTGGAAACCTCGCAGCTGTGGCGCGACGTGGTGATCGAGGTTGCGCGCGAATATCCCGAGGTCGAGCTGAGCCACATGTACGTGGACAATGCCGCGATGCAGCTGGTGAAGAACCCCGGCCAGTTCGACGTGATCGTCACCGGCAATCTGTTCGGCGATATCCTGTCCGATCAGGCCAGCATGTGCGTCGGCTCGATCGGCTTGCTCGCTTCGGCCAGCCTGGCTGAGGGCACCTACGGCCTCTACGAGCCGATCCATGGTTCCGCGCCCGACATCGCCGGGCAGGGCCTCGCCAATCCGATGGCCACGATTCTTTCCGCCGCGATGCTGCTGCGCCACAGCTTCGGGCTGGAAGACCAGGCCGCCCGGATTGAGGCCGCGGTGGGCAAGGCGCTGGCGCAAGGGGTGCGCGGGGGAGACCTGGGCGGCACCGATGGCACGCGCGCGATCGGCGATGCGGTCCTTGCCGCGCTTTGATGGGCAACTGTCCGAGTTGCAAAGTAAATTGCACTAAAGCTTCTTTCAGGTTTACCATCTAGAGCCCGTGTCCATGAACATGCCCCGTCCCGATCTTGCGCAGGCCGTGCACGCCGCCGCCAAGCCGCTTGAGCTTGCGATCGTGCTGCCCACGTTCAATGAGCGCAAGAACCTGGAAACGCTGGTCGAAAGGCTGGACGCGGCGCTGCAGGGCGTCGCCTGGGAAGCCATCGTCGTCGATGACAACAGCCCGGACGGCACCGCCGATACCGCGCGCGATATCTCGCTTCGCGATCCGCGCCTGCGAGTGATCCAACGGATCGGGCGGCGCGGCCTGTCCTCCGCCGCGATCGAGGGGATGTGCGCCACTGCGGCCCCCGTCGTCGCGGTGATGGACGCCGATCACCAGCACGATCCCAAGCTGCTGCCGGGCATGCTCGCCGCGATCAAATCGGGCGAGTACGACCTCTCCTACGCCTCGCGCTTTTGCGAAGGCGCCAGCACGGAGGCGTGGAACCGCCCCGATCGGGTGAAGGCCTCCGGCTTCGCCAACAAGCTCGCCCGCAAGGTGACGGGCGTGCAGTTGTCCGATCCGATGAGCGGCTTTTTCATGCTGCGCACCGAAATACTGCGGGCCGACGCTCACCGTTTGTCGGGCGTCGGCTTCAAAATTCTTCTAGATATTCTTGCCACCGTGGAGACGCCGTTGCGCGTAAAGGAATTCCCGCTCGACTTCGCCGCACGCGCGGAAGGGGAGAGCAAGCTGGATCGCACCGTCGTGTTCGAGTTCCTGGTGGGGCTGTACGACAAGTGGCTGGGCCGCATAATCCCCACGCGCTTCGCGCTGTTTGGCACGATCGGCGCGGTCGGCGTCGTGGTCCACATGGCGGTTTTGGGTGCGTTCCTGGCGCTGTTCGGCGGGTCCGCTCCCGGCTTGAAGGGGCAGTTGGTCGGGGCTTTCGAAGTGGGTCAGACGATCGCGGCGATCTGCGCGATGACGTTCAACTTCTTCCTGAACAACGCGCTGACTTATGCGGACAAGCGGCTGACCGGCTTCGTGCCGCTGATGCGCGGCTGGGCCAAGTTCGCGCTGACATGCTCGGTCGGCCTGACCGCCAACGTCGGCGTGTCCTCGGTGCTGGTGCACTACGGTATCCACGAATTCCCCGCGGCGCTGACCGGCGTGATCATGGCTTCGGTGTGGAATTTCGCGCTCTCGTCCAAGTTCGTTTGGGGCAAGTACGGCGCGAACTGAGGTTTCACCCGGCTTTCGGATAGTCCGTCAGGATTGAGATATTCCGTTCGTGTCGAGCGAAGTCGAGACACGTTGGCGCGGCTCTCTCGTGTCTCGACTTCGCTCGACACGAACGGCGATGGTTTAGGCTAGGCCTAGGAATTTGGGTGACGGCTCGGACTTACGCGAACCGCCGCTACCGCCAGCTATCCAGCCACATCCACTGCGCGTAGCTCTTCTTGCCGTGGTGCAGGGCTCCGGCCGAGATGATCGGGTAGAAGTACACGAAGATTCCCACGCTGGCCGCCAAGGTGGCGGGTGTCAGCCAGCGCCATCGATCGCGCCGCTGCCATAGCGCCTCCAGCGCCAGCGCCAGCGCCGCCGCCAGGAACGCGGCGGGCAGCAGGTAGTGATAGTAGAACTGGATGGGCTTGCCGTTGATCGCCCAGACTCCCAGCGTCAGCACGTAAAGCGCCACCAGAGCCAGCGCCTCCCACCGCGCCTGCTTGATCCCGGCCCACAGGCACCAGGCCAGCGCCGGCAGCCCGGCGATCATGCTGACCGGATTGCCCAACAGGATGATCCCGCGCTGCGCGCCGTCCGTCACCTGGTAGAGGAACCAGATCGGCCGCCAGTCCACCATCCACATGTACCACACGCTGCGATAGGGATGCAGCTTGGTCACGCTGTCCTGCAGCTTTAGCATGTAACGATGCTGCTCGATGAAGCCCAAGGGGTCGATCGGCTTGTGCGCCCAGAAGAAGCCGGGAAAATAGGTCAGCCAATAGACCGCCAACGGGACCAGCCCCAGCCAGAGCGCGGCCTCTACAAGTGAGATGCCCGGGATCGGCCCCGCGCCTTTGCGGCCGATGATGCGCCAGCCGCTTTCGCGTACCCGCAGGGCCACGAACGTCAGGCCCGGCAGGACCAGGATCGGCGCGATGCTCCATTTCGCGCCCAGCGATAGGCCCATGGCCAGTCCGCCAGCGATCAGCCGCAGCCGGGCGTGGCGTCGCGGTTCGCGAAAGGCGGCGGTCACCTGCCACAGCGCCACCATGCCCAGGCCAGCCTGCACCATGTCCAGCATCGCGATCCGGCTGAGGACGAGCCACACGAAATTCGTGGCCATCAGCACCATCGCCATGATCGTCACCGCGCGCCGGCCGGTCAGGTACCAGATGAACCGGCCGTAAGCGTGCAGCCCCAGCGCGCCGAACAGCACCGAGGGGATTCGCCAGGACCAGGGCCGATCGCCCAGCAGCGCCATCGCCGCGGCGATCGCCTCCTTGCCCAGCATCGGATGCTCGCGATTGGCGGGCAGGCCCAGCAGCATCTTGCGCGCCGCTTTGACGTAGTGGACCTCGTCGAAATAGATCTTGTTCGGGATGCCGAGACGGTGCAGGCACACGATCAGGAATACCACGGCGATCGCCATGCACCAGGTGAGGGGGTCGCGCGTCCGGGGCAGGGATGTCAGCATCGCGGCGGCGGCATACGGGCCTGCCGGGGCGGCGGCAAGCGCTTCGCGCAAAGCAGCCGCTTGTCCTTGCGCCCACACGCTCGTAGATGGCGGGCCATGAAGCGCACGACCGGACAAGATCGCACCAAAACCCAACACTGGCGACCCGCCACGCGTGCCGTTCGCGGCGGCACCTGGCGCTCGGAAATGGGGGAGACGAGCGAGGCTTTGTTCCTCACCTCGGGCTTCTCCTACGACGATGCTGCCACCGTCGCCGCGCGCTTCGCGGGCGAGGAAGAGGGCATGACCTATTCGCGGCTGCAGAACCCCACGGTGGCGATGCTGGAAGAACGGATCGCCTTGTTGGAAGGGGCGGAGGCTTGCCGCACGCAAGCATCGGGCATGGCGGCGATGACGGCGGCGCTGCTGTGCCAGCTTTCGGCGGGTGATCACATGGTGACGGCCCGCGCCGCCTTCGGCTCCTGCCGCTGGCTGGGCGATCACCTGCTGCCGCGCTTTGGCGTGGAAGTGACGACGATCGACGCGCGGGACAATGCCGCGTGGGAAGCCGCGATCCGGCCCAACACCAAGGTCTTCTTCTTCGAGAGCCCGGCGAATCCGACGATGGACATCGCCGATATCGAATTCATCTGCGGCCTCGCGCGCGCGCACGGCATCACCTCGGTGGTGGACAATGCGTTCTGCTCGCCCGCGCTGCAGCGGCCGATGGAGTTCGGGGCGGACGTGGTCGCCTATTCAGCCACCAAGCTGATGGACGGGCAGGGGCGCGTGCTGGCAGGTGCGGTTTGCGGCACCGAAGAGTTCATCAACGACAAACTGCTGCCGTTCCAGCGCAACACCGGGCCCAACCTTTCGCCGTTCAACGCCTGGGTGGTGCTGAAGGGGCTGGAGACGCTGGACTTGCGCGCCCGCCGGCAGAGCGAGAACGCGTTGAAGGTGGGCCGTTTCGTCGAAAGCCGCGTGCCCACGATCCTGCATCCCTGGTTGGAAAGCCACCCGCAGCACGCGCTGGCGCACAAGCAGATGGACGCCTGCGGGCCGATCTTCTCGATGGTGCTCGATGGCGGGCGTGCGCAGGCGCACGCGGTTCTGGATGCGCTGGAGCTGATCGACATCTCCAACAACATCGGCGATTCGCGTTCGCTGATGTGTCACCCTGCGTCCAGCACCCATCACAACATGGGCCCCGACGGGCGCGAGGCGATGGGCATCGGCGAAGGGATGCTGCGCCTCAACGTCGGGCTGGAAGATGCCGACGATCTGATCGAGGATCTGGATCAGGCGTTCACCAAGGCCGGGCTCTGATACGATTTGGCAGGACTGCGCGGGGAGCCGGCGGATCGGTTCCCTCGCAGCTGCAAAAGAATCTCTGGGGCAGGCGGTTGACCGGGGCGGCGCAAGCGTTACCCTCGTGCTCATCATGAAGGAGCTGTTCCAGCATACCGCCATCACCGATGGCATCACCGTGCGGGTCGCGGTGAACTTTCTGCCCGAGCAATCGCGCATTGAGGCGGGGAAGTGGTTCTGGGTCTATCACATTCGCATCGAGAACGATTCCAACGAAGCCGTGCGCCTGGTGACGCGGCATTGGCGGATCACCGATGGTCACGGCATCGTCAATTTCGTGGAGGGCGATGGCGTTGTCGGTGAACAGCCGCTGCTGAAGCCCGGCCAGAGCCATGATTATGTCTCCGGATGCCCGCTTTCCACGCCGCACGGCAGCATGGAAGGCTACTATACGTTCGAGCGCGAACACGGTGAACCGCTGCGCGCGGCGATCCCCTTCTTCCCCTTGGCTGCGCCTGCCACGGCGGGATGACCTTTCGCGACAATCCCGGACACGCCTGATTCCCCGCTGGCGAGCGCGGGATAACGCCGGGGGTATGTTCAAAGCAGGCGTTGCGGCCGGCGCTGGCCTGGCGCGACAGGCTTGGCTCGGCATTCCATCGTGCGACCGGCGAGCGGGGGAACGCGAAAGCAGGACCACACGCTCGGCTTTCAACGTGCAAGACGACCGGCGGGAAAAGCTCGCAAAAGCCCGCCGGCCCCATCTCCGGCGCTAGTGCCGGCGGGTTGAAGTCTTGCATCGCGGTGCAGGCGCCCGTCTTGAGCGCCGGCCGCAAGGCGCGGGACGTTTAGAACGAGGCCTTCGTCCACCCGCACCCGCCATGTCGGATTTCTCCGATAACTGCGGCGTATAACCTATATGGTTCTTTATGTCAAGACATCCGATTGCCGCCACCACTCTCAAACGCCTTCCCCTCACACCTTGGTCATTCCCGCTGGCAAGCCGATAGCACCAGTTTGCGCTTAGCCTTCATCAAACCGGGAGTGCCGGAAATGGATTCCCGCCTGCACGGGAATGACGAAGTTTGGGTTTCGGGAAGGGGGACAGAGACAGTAATGCCGCGGATGAAGCCGCGAGCCGCAGAACGCGGGCTCCGCCAACGCATCCCGGTATCGACACAAAAAAGCCCCCGCGTCCTTTCGGATGCGGGGGCCTTTTTTGTCAGCCGATATAGCGCGGGCTTCAGGCCTGCGCTTCGGTGGCCTCGTCCTCGTCCTGGACGATTTCGCCCGGTTCGAGGCTGGGGTCACGACGTTCGGTGAAGCCGCTGGTGTCGGCTTCGAACATTGAGGCCATGACGTCCACGCCCTGCGACTGCAGTTCGGCTTCGTCCGGCGAACGCGCGACGTTGACCTTTACGCCCACCGAAACCTCGGGGTGCAGGGAAACGCGCACGTCGAAGATGCCGAGCGTCTTGATCGGGCGTTCCAGCACGATCATCTGCTTGGTCACCTTGGCACCGTCGGCGTTCAGCGCGTCGACGATGTCGCGCACCGAAACCGAACCATAAAGCTGGCCCGAGTTCGACGAGGCGCGGATCAGGACGACCTGCTTGCCTTCGACATTGCTCGAATGCTTCTGCGCATCCGTGCGGCGCTCGGCGTTTTCGGCCTCGATCTTGGCGCGGTTGGCTTCGAAGACCTTCTTGTTGCGCTCATTGGCGCGAAGGGCCTTCTTGTTGGGGAGCAGATAGTTGCGCGCGTAACCGTCCTTGACGGAAACGACATCGCCGATGGCGCCGAGCTTTTCGACGCGCTCCAGGAGGATGATATCCATGGGTCTCGCCCTCCTTACTTCACGATGTAGGGAAGCAGGCCGATGTGGCGGGCGCGCTTGATAGCTTGGCCCAGCTCACGCTGCTTCTTGGCGGAAACCGCAGTGATGCGGCTGGGAACGATCTTGCCACGCTCGGACATGAAGCCCTGCAGCAGGCGCACGTCCTTGTAGTCGATGGCGGGCGCGTTCTTGCCCGAGAACGGGCAGGACTTGCGGCGACGGAAAAAGGCGCGAGCCATGATCAGTTCCCCTCACGTTCGCGGCGGCGCGTACGCTCGCGGTCGGACTTGCGCATCATGACCGAGGGGCCTTCCTCGTGCTCGTCAACGCGGATGGTCACCCAGCGGATGATATCCTCGTTGATGGCGGTCTGACGCTCCAGCTCAGCCACGGCGGCACCCGATGCATCCAGGTTGAGCATCACGAAGTGCGCCTTGCGGTTGCGCTTGATCTTGTAGGCGAGATTCTTGAGGCCCCACGACTCGGTCTTGGTGACCTTGCCCTGGTTGGCTTCGACGATCTCGGTGGCGGTGGTGGCCAGCGCGTCGACTTGCGACTGGCTCAGATCCTGGCGCGCCAGGAACACGTGCTCATAATGAGCCACGGCAGCTTCCTTCACATCTGTAACCGATCGCTGGCTGATCCGCACGATTGCGGGGCCCCTCCGGCTTTCTTGAAGGGTGGGCCCATACAGCTTTCCGCCACGAAGGCAAGCGCGGTGTCAGGCGCCCCGGTGCGCGGGTAGCGTGATCTTCCACAAGATCGCGGCGCCGCGCAGGGCGAACCCGGCCAGAAATCCCAGCATCGCCGGAATCGGTGCGGGGAGGCCCAGCGTCGTCAGCACCACGAACAGCGTGGCCGCGCCCAGCGCCGCCGTGACATAGAGTTCGTGCCGCAAAAGGATCGATGGCACCCCGGCGGTGATATCGCGGATCACGCCGCCCAGGCAGGCGGTGATCACGCCTGCGGCAACGGCGGGCACGGGTGAGATGCCGTATTGCAGCGCCTTGCCCGCACCATAGACGGCGTAAGCGGCGAGACCTGCGCCGTCGAGCCAGTCCAGAGCGCGCTCGGGCCACCACTTGAGCGGGATCGCCCAGGCCGCCAGCGCCACGCCGATGCACAACAGCACCGGGGTCGGCGCCTGCATCCAGAACACCGGCGCGCGGATCAACAGATCGCGCAAGGTGCCGCCCCCGGTCGCGGTGATGAGCGCGAAGAAACACGCGCCCACGAAGTCCAGCCGCTTGCGCGCCGCCGCCAGCGCGCCGGACGCGGCGAACACGGCCAAGCCCGCTAGATCGAGCCACGGCAACAGCACCTGCAAGGGCAGCGGATCGATCGGAAGGTCTGGCAGCGGCGGCAGCATCCGGGCTGCTTTAGAACGCTCGCCCGCCACCGTCACGCGCCAAGCGGGCGCTGCGCGGGGTGGGCTGTGCGAAAGCGCGTTGTTCGCGCCGGGTATCCGTGTGATCACATAGTCCCCAGCGATACTGAGAAAGTACCAAGCGTTGACCACTGCGCCCAGGAACCACGCCCTCACGCCTGCGATCAAGACCAACGTGATCCGGCTGTGGGAGCATGCGCGCGGCGATGGCGTGACCGACGATACCGAAGCCGTGCGCAAGGTGATCGCGATGGCGACGCGGATGGGCGGCGCGACGATCCTGTGCGGCGGCAAGGAACGGGTCTATCTCATCGGTGGCGAGACGGCGACCTATGGGATGTTCAACGGGGTGGGCGGTCCGTTCGCATTCAAGCGCGGTGTCATCCGTCTCTATTCGAACCTGCACTTCAGCGGTGAGGGAGCGAAGTTCCTGCTGAGCGGCGGGCGGCGAGAGCCGGGCGGGCTGTTCTACCACCCGTTCTGGGAGGACAAGGCGGCGGCGCAAAACGTCAGCTTCGTTGGGATCGACATCGACGGCAATATCCAGAACCAGCATATCACGCCTTCGCGTGCCGGCAGCGTGGACGGCGATCAATGGCAACACGGCCATGGTGTGCTGTGCCTGCGTGCGCGTGACTGGTACTTTGAACGATGCACCGTCCACGGCTTTCGCGGGGCGGGGATCAATCTCGATGGCGTGGGGATCAAGATCCTGCACTGCACTTTCTACGACAACTTCTCGCACGACATCGGCGGCGGGCAGAACGATGCGGAAATCGCGTACAATACCTTCAAGGACGGCGTGGCGGACAGCCGCTGGGTGGCCGCGCTCGATATCGAGAAGCTGGAAGCGCACGTGCCGATCATCAACGTGCGCATCCATCACAATGTGTTCGATTTCCGCCAGGGTTATGCGCCGCCGGAGCGGACGCCCAAGTTCGCCAGCGACAGCAAGGAGGCCTTGGCGGCGCGAACCCACTATCGCCGCGCGGTGACGTTCAGCTTCTTCTACGAGGGATTTCCGAACAACATCTACAACGGCACGATGCACACCATCGCCTTCACCGACAACACGGTCTACCAAGGCTGCATCGACGCGTTCAACTGGTGCGATGTCGACATATCGCGCAATACGATCATCAATACTTACGAAAACCTCGAAGGCGCGGCGCTGGCCAATCCCAACGCCATCACGGTGAGCCAGGCGGCCAACAACAAGAGCAAGACGCCATGGGTGGTGGGGCTGCGCGGCGCCACCATTCGCGACAACCGGATCAGCCACGATATCGACGGGTTCGCGATCCTGGTGGACCGCTACGAAGACATCGACGTCGGCGGCGGCGCAATCAAGAACGCCCGTAGCGCCGGTATCCGCATCAACGCCTGTGCCGGGCTGATTTCCGACCTGACGATCGCCAATACAGGACGGGCCGAAATCGACCTCCCGCCCGATCGCGCCGGAGAGCTATCCTCCGCCGTGGTGGTGTTCGGCGATCTCGGGGATGGGCTGACCATCCGCAAGGTCAACGCCGTCGATACCCGAGACGGAGCCAGGCGTCGGCTGCGGCACATCGTTTATGCCAATGTCTCCGGCACGCCGCCCACCCGCATCGAGGATTGCCGGGGCACCAACCTTCTGGGCGCGCCGGTGAGGGATGTGAATCGCACGACTCGCCAGTCCGGCATCGCCGCCAATGCAGCGGTGGCATCGGCGAGTGAGAGCTGGTGGGAGCGCATTCGCGCGGTGCTGTGCCCGAAGGCGAGGGCGAGCTTGCGCGGCTGATCACGCGGGTTTCGCCCGCTATTCCATATCCTCGGGCGTGTCGGGATCGTAGCGGGGGCCATCTTGCGGCGGCGGCGGCGGCAAACCTTGATCGGGCGGGCCGCTCCGATCGTCAGGGCGCGGCAGCAGGCCCTCCAAGACCGCGCGCGGATCTATCGGCAGCTGGATGAGCGGCGCATCCTCTTCGCCTGTATCCTCGCCCTCGGAGGTATCCTCCGCCCCCCAGACGCGGCGAATGCGGCTGGCTTGCGGCGGCATCGGGATGGCGAGCGGCTTCAGCGCCAATCCGCTCATGAAATTGCGCCAGATACGCGCCGGCAACTGGCCGCCGCTGGCGCCGGGGATCGGCTTGTTGTCATCGCGCCCGATCCACACGGCGGTGACGAGATCGCCGGCAAAGCCCACGAACAGCGCGTCACGCCCATCCTGGGTGGTGCCGGTCTTGCCGAATGTGGGTAGCGAGAGCGAGGCGCGGCGGCCGGTGCCCTCGTTCGCCGATTGCCAGAGCAGGTCCAGCATCGGTGCCCATTCGCGGCGCTGATCGAGGCGGTTGGGCGGCAGCTTGTCCGCACCCGCTCTGCCATGCACGGCCACCGGATAGCGGCCGAGCGCGAAAGCGGCGTAGGCACCCGCCAGTTCCTCCAGCGTGAGGTTCGCGGTGCCCAGCGGCAGACTGGGCGCATCCTCGGGCAAGGGGGATACGACGCCCAGATCGTGCGCGGCCTTCACCACCTCGCGATAGCCCGCCGCGCGCGCGATCCGCACGGCGGCGGTATTGCTGGAAATCGCGAAAGCTTCCCGCAGGGTCATCGGGCCATAGTATCCGCGATAGCCGTTGCTGGGCCGCCAGTCCCCGATCACCAGGGGGGAATCGACCACGATGTCGTCAGGCCGCGCGCCGGACCGGAACGCGGCCAGATAATCGAACAGCTTGAAGGTGGAACCGGGCTGTCGCCGGGCCTGGCTGACCCGGTTGAAGGCACCGGGTTGCCAGTCGCTGCCGCCCACCAGCGCGGCGACGCGGCCATCGGGGCGCAGCGCGATCAGCGCGATTTCCGCACCGCCGAGGCGGGCCTGATCCACCACCCGCTCGGCCCGGCGCTGAATTTCGGGCTCCAGCGTGGTGCGTATCGCGCCGGCCGCATCATCGGGCAGCCGGGTGTAGAGCCAGTCCGCGAACCAGCCCGCGCTTTCCCGGGGTCTTCCGCTAGAGACGACGCGCGGATTGCGCACCGCCTTGGCCTCTGCCGGGGTGATGAATTCCGCGTCCGCCATCGCGCCCAGCACCACGCGCATCCGGGCGCGCGCGGCGGCCCGGTCCACCGTGGGGGCGAGGCGAGAAGGCGCTTTCACCAATCCGGCCAGCATCGCCGCCTGGCCCAGCGTCAGGTCTTCGGGCGCGCGATCGAAATAGAAGCGCGATGCGGCGGCGAGCCCCGTCTGCTGCGCCCCGAAATACGCCTTCTCCAGATAGCGCGAGAGGATCTGGTCCTTGCTCATCCAGTTCTCCACCCAGTCGGCCAGCAACAGTTCCTTGAACTTGCGCGTCCAGGTGCGATCGTGGGTGAGGAAGGCGTTCTTGACGTATTGCTGCGTGATCGTGGAGCCACCTTGCGACACGCCGCCCGCCCGCAGGTTCGCCAGCACCGCGCGTGTCAGGCCGCGATAGTCCAGCGCGCCGTGGGCGTAGAACCGGCGGTCCTCGATGGCCAGGAACGCGCTGCGCACATGTGCGGGCAGGGCGGCGGCGTCGATCCGTTCGGAGGGACGCGGGCCGCGATGGGCGAATACCTTGCCGTTGGCGTCCAGCAGATCGACCCCGGCGGCGACCGGCGGCGCATTCAGCTTCCACGGCGGCGCGGTCCACGTCTGCCACGCGACCAGCAGCAGCAAGACGGCCGCCAGGACGACAAGCCCCGGATGCGCCCGCATCTGCCGGCGCAGGCGGCCGGTTTCCGGGAGTGTCGCTGGTACCTCGTTCATGCCGGGATGATCATCCCGATAGGCGGACGTGCCGGTATGCGCCGCCCCCTGGTGAGAGCCGGTGATGCAACCTGATGCGCCATCGCGCTTTTTCGCCTTCGCTCTCGCATTGCGTCATAGAATCGGCCAGAGCGCGCTAAGTTGCAACAGGGGAGCTGCATCATCATGCCATCGGGTCTCGTTGCATTACTGGACGACGTATCCGTCATCGCTCGGGCGGCGGCTGCTTCGGCGGACGATGTCGCCGCCGGAATCGCCAAGGCCGGCAGCAAGGCTGCTGGCGTGGTGATCGATGACGCGGCGGTGACTCCGTCTTATGTTACCGATTTCACGCCCGACCGCGAGCTTCCGGTGATCTGGAAGATCGCCAAGGGTTCGCTGTTCAACAAGCTGGTCATCCTGCTGCCGGTGGCCCTGCTGCTGAGCCAGTTCCTGCCTGGCGCGATCACGCCGCTGCTGATGCTGGGAGGCGCCTACCTTTCCTTCGAAGGTGCGGAAAAGGTGCTGGAGAAGCTGGGCGGGGCCAAGCATGGCGAAACGCTGGAGGATGAGCCGACGGACGTCGCCGCGTTCGAAAAGGCGCGCGTTTCGGGGGCGGTGCGCACCGACCTTATCCTGTCGGCCGAGATCATGGCGATCGCGCTGGCCGAAGTTGCGGACCAGACGCTGATCGGGCGCGGGGTTATCCTGGCGCTGGTGGGCATCGTCATCACCGTGCTGGTCTATGGCGCGGTGGGCCTGATCGTGAAGATGGACGATATCGGCCTGCACCTGACCAAGAAGGACAACGCCGCCGCCAAGAGCACGGGCCGCGGCCTGCTGAAAGCAATGCCGGTGCTGCTGGTGCTGCTGTCCACCGTGGGCACCGTGGCGATGCTGTGGGTCGGCGGCGGGATCATCCTGCATGGGCTGGAGGAACTGGGTCTGGCTGGCCCCGCGCATGTCGCGCACGGCATCCAACATGCGGTGGAACACGCCACCGGCGCGCTGGGCGGCGTGCTTGGCTGGCTGAGCTATGCGCTGGCGTCTGCCGTGGTGGGGCTGGTGCTGGGTGGCGTGATCGCGTTGATCGTTCACCTCATCGCCAAGGCGCGGGGGAAGGGCGCGCACTGATACGCCCGCCGGGCATTGTCAGCGCTCACCCAAACTTCGCCAGCAGCCCATCCGCGAACGTCGTCAGGGTATCGTCGCGCGCGCCCATCACGACCACGCGATCGCCCGGCTGCGCCAGTTCCACGATCCGCGCACCGCAATCCTCGCGCGCGGGAATGTACTCCGCCCGGCCACCCGCCGCTTCGATCAGGTCGACGATCCGCGCGCTGCCCTGGCTGCGGTCCACCGTGCCGCCGAAATAGACCGGGTCGCACAGCAGCACCACGTCTTGTGGGCCCAGCAGCCTCGCGAAGACTTGCGCCAGTTCCGCGCCCATCTGCCGCAAGGGACCGTAGCCGTGCGGCTGGAAGAAGGCGATCACGCGGCCGGGATGCGCCTTCAGCGTGGAGAGCGTGGCCGAGACCTTGTCCGGATTGTGGCCGAAATCGTCGATCACCGTCACGCCGGACGGGCTGGTACCGATGATGTCGAACCGGCGGGCGAGCCCCTCGAACCCGCCCAGCGCCGCCACCGCCTCGTCCAGCGGCACGCCCAGCGCGGCACATCCTGCCAGCGCGGCCAGCGCGTTGTAGAGGTTGTGCCGTCCGGGCTGGAGCAGGGTGAGGGGGTGCGTCGATCCGTCACACCGGTCGATCACGCGCGCCTCGATCGCGTCCGCCCGCTGCACCACGCTGCCCGGCTCCACGCCGATGGCGGCGTCCGCGCTCTCGATCCCGAAGCCCAGCACGGTGTTGGCCCTTTCCGCCAGCGCCGCGCTTTCGGGATCGTCGAGATTGATCGCCGCCACTTTCGCCGTCGCCAGGAAGTCGCCGAACAGGGCGCGCAATTCCTCCAGGCTTTTGTGGTCCAGGCTGACATTGCCCAGCACTGCTATTTCGGGGCGGTAGAGCGCGATCGAGCCGTCGCTCTCGTCCACTTCGGAAACGAACACCGCGCCTTGCCCCACGCGGGCGCTGGCGAAAGGAGCGTCGGGCGCGCGCAAGTTCTTCATCACCGCGCCGTTCATGATCGTGGGATCGCGACCGGTGGCGGTTAGGATCCAGCCGATCATGCCGGTGACGGTGGACTTGCCGCTTGTGCCGCCTACCGCGATCCCGCGTGGTGCTGCATTGAACAGCGCGGCCAGCAACTGGGCGCGGCTCATCCGGTCACACCCCAAATTCTTGGCGCGGACGACTTCGGGCACGCTGTCCTCCACCGCGGCGGAAGCGACCAGCACTTGTTCCGCCGAGGTCACGCCGCTGCCGTCCTGCGGGAACAAGTGAAAGCCTTCACGCTCCAGCCACGCGAACTTTTCCGCGCTGCGTCCCTGATCGCGGCTGCGATCCGACCCGGCGACTTGGGCGCCCAGGCCCTTGAGGATCAACGCCAGCGGCAACATGCCTGACCCGCCGATGCCGCAGAAGAACCAGGGGCGGGCGGTGAGATCGTGCGTAGGAGCGGTCATGGCAACGCTGGGTAAGGCGAGTAGCGGCGCGGCACAACAGGTTCGCGCAAGGCCGGTCTATCTCACATCGATCTCGCGGAAACGCCTCTCGCGGGCTCCCGAGATGGACACCCTCTGGCCATCGCCGTCGCAAGCTGCTTTGCTGATGGGATGATCCGCATTGCCGTCTGCGCCCCGTCCACGCCCATCCTGCCAGAGGACGCCGCCCGCGTCACCGCGCTAGCCGCTGCGGAGTTTCCGGGCGTCGAACTGGTCGTCCACCCGCAAAGCTATGCCGTGGAGGGCCACTTCGCCGGCAGCGATGCCCAGCGCCGCGATGCCCTGGTCGAGTGTGCGAACGACCCTTCGTTCGACGCCGTATGGTTCGCCCGCGGTGGCTATGGCGCGGGCCGCATTGCGGAAGATGCGCTACGTCTGTTTGACCGTAATGCCGACCGCAAGACCTGGCTCGGCTACTCCGATGCGGGCTACCTCCTGGGCGCACTTTATCGCCAGCGGATCGGCCGCCCGGTCCACGCGCCAATGCTCGCTTGCAGTCGCCGCGATCGAGGCGACGAAGCCGTGCGCCGGGTGTTGCGCTATCTCTCGGGCGACATGTCCGGGCTGGAGCCCTCGCTCGATCATCGCCCCACCGTCGCGTTCAACCTGATGACGCTGGCGATGCTATGCGGCACGCCGCTGATGCCGGGCCTGGCCGGGCACGTGGTGATGGTGGAGGAAGTCTCCGAGCATCTCTACGCCGTCGACCGCCTATTCTTCCACGTGACCGCGCATTTGGGCGGTGTCGCCGGACTGCTGCTGGGCCGCATCAGCGACGTGCCCGAGAACGACCGGCCCTTCGGCCAGACCGAGGAGGAGATCGCCCGTTACTGGTGCGATCGGCACGCCATCCCCTACCTTGGCCGCGCCGACATCGGGCATGACGCCGCCAACAGGATCGTGCCGTTCGGGGTTGCTCCCGGCGCGCAACCGCAATAATCCGCGCCGCCACGTCACCGTGACCTTGGGATGAAGGCGCGGCCAGCAGTTGGAGAGGTTCATCGCGATGCGCGCATTCGTTTTTCCCGGACAGGGCAGCCAGAAGGTCGGCATGGGTACGGATCTGGCCGATGCCAGCACCGCCGCGCGCGAAGTGTTTCAGGAAGTGGACGAAGTGCTGGGCCAGCATCTCTCGCGCATCATGCGCGAGGGGCCGGAGGACCAGCTGACGCTGACGGAGAACGCGCAGCCCGCGATCATGGCCAACGCCATCGCCACCTTGCGCGTGCTGGAGAAGGACTTCGGCGTCTCGCTGGTGGAAAAGGGCGACTTCGTCGCCGGGCACTCGCTGGGCGAATATACCGCGCTGTGCGCCGTCGGGGCGTTCAGCCTGGCGGACACCGCCCGCCTCCTGAAGCTGCGCGGCCAGTCGATGCAGGCGGCCGTACCGGTGGGGCAGGGCGCGATGGCAGCGCTGCTGGGCGCTGACATCGCCAAGGCCACCGCGCTGGCCGACGCCGCTGCCGAGGGGCAGGTCTGCTCCGTCGCCAATGACAACGATCCGGGCCAGGTCGTGCTCTCCGGCCACCGCGAAGCGATCGAGCGCGCGATCGCCCTTGTGAAGGAGCACGGCATCAAGCGCGGCGTGTCTTTGCCGGTGTCCGCCCCGTTCCATTGCGCGCTGATGGCGCCTGCGGCCGACGCCATGGCCGAAGCGCTCGCCGCCACGCCGCCGGGCGCGCTGCGCCTGCCGCTCTTCGCCAACGTCACGGCGGCGATGACCAGCGACCCCGCAGAAGTTCAGCGCCTCCTCGTCGAACAAGTCACCGGCCGCGTCCGCTGGCGCGAAAGCGCGATCGCGATGCACGTAGCGGGTGTTCAGCACTTCATCGAACTGGGCGGCAAAGTCGTCGGCCCCATGATCAAACGCAGCGCGGGCGATGTGGAAATCACCTCCGTCGTGACGATGGAAGAGATCGAGGCGCTCGCTAAGGCGATCTAGAAGATAAACAGGGGGTTCGCGCAGAGACCGCAGAGGCGCAGAGGAGGGCGTTGCGCGAACCGGATCGATGCGATCACCGCGGATATCATCGAAGCCGCGATCGGGATCCATAGAGGTCTGGGGCCCGGCCTCTTGGAGAACGCCTATGAACTTGTGCTTGCCGCTGATCTTGTCCGTCGCGGCCATAAGGTCGACCGGCAGGTGCCGGTCGACATAGAATACGATGGCTTGCGAATACCGGCGGCTTTTCGGGCCGACCTCTTGCTGGACGACATTGTCGTGTTGGAAATCAAGGCCATCGAAGCAATAGCCCCGGTCCATGCGAAGCAGGTACTCACCTACTTGCGCCTGATGCACAAGCCCGTAGGCTTACTCCTCAATTTTTCTGGTGAAACAATGAAAGAGGGAATTCGACGACTGGTGAACAACTACCAGCCTTGACCTCTCTGCGCCTCTGCGCCTCTGCGCGAACCATCTTCTTTTCTTCTTCGGAGCTATGCCCATGTTCGACCTTCACGGAATGACCGCCCTCGTCACCGGCGCATCGGGCGGGATCGGCTCGGCGATCGCGCGGGGGCTGGCGGCGCAAGGGGCGCGGCTGGCGATCTCTGGCTCGAACCAGACCAAGCTGCGCGCCTTTCGCGATGAGCTGGACGAGCATCGCCCGCAGCATCTGCAGGAAGTGGATCACGTCGCCATCGCCTGTGATCTCTCGAATGCCGAGCAGGTCGAGAAGCTGGTCCCGGCCGCGCTCGATTCGCTCGGCAAGATCGACATCCTGATCAACAACGCCGGCATCACGCGTGACAATCTGGCGATGCGGATGAAGGACGATGAGTGGGATCAGGTGATCCGCGTGAACCTGGAATCCGCGTTCCGCCTGATGCGCGCCGCGACCAAGCCGATGATGAAGGCGCGCTTTGGCCGGATCATCACGGTCACCTCGATCGTGGGCACCACCGGCAATCCCGGCCAGATGAACTACTGCGCCAGCAAGGGCGGCCTGACCGCCATGTCCAAGAGCCTCGCGCAGGAACTGGCGAGCCGCAACGTCACCGTGAACTGCGTCGCGCCCGGCTTCATCCGCACCGCAATGACCGAAGTGCTGCCCGATGCGCAGAAGGACGCGCTCAATGCCAAGATCCCGATGGGCCGCATGGGCGAGGGCGCGGATATCGCCTCGGCCTGCGTGTTCCTGGCGAGCAAGGAAGCCGGCTACGTCACCGGGCAGACGCTGCACGTCAACGGCGGCATGGCCATGATCTGAAGGCGGCGGTTCGCGGGGGGAGGGGCCTCGCTCCACGCTGAGAGAGGGGGAAAGATGCAGGCAATGCAACAATCCCCGCCCTTATCCCCAGATTCGCGCGTTACGACCCAGTTCATCCTTGCCGCGCACCGGCCCGGCGCTAGAGAGGATGGTCCGTATTCAAGGGCGTCGGCCAGTCGGTCGATGCCGGGGGACATGAGGCGATCATGAAGGCCACCATCGAACGTTCGACGCTGTTGCGTTGCCTGTCTCACGTCCAATCCGTGGTGGAGCGGCGCAATACCATCCCCATCCTCTCGAACGTCTTGATCGAGGCGGCGGCGGGCGGCGCGCTCAAGATCATGGCGACCGACCTTGACCTGCAAGTGGTGGAAACGGTCGGCGCGGTGGCGGTGGAACAGCCCGGCGCCATCACCGTCTCTGCCCATCTGCTGTTCGACATCGCGCGCAAGTTGCAGGACGGCAGCCAGGTCAGCCTGGACGCTTCCGAAAACCGCATGGTGGTGAAGGCCGGACGCAGCCGTTTCCAGCTTCCCACTTTGCCGCGTGATGATTTTCCAATGATCGCAGAAGGCGAGCTGCCTACCAGCTTCGAGCTTCCGGCGGTCACGCTGGCCCAGTTGATCGACCGCACCCGCTTCGCGATCTCCACCGAAGAGACGCGCTATTACCTGAACGGCATCTTCTTCCATGTCGCCGAAGACCAGTTGAAAGCAGCGGCCACCGACGGGCATCGTCTGGCTCGCTTCACGCTGGCCTGTCCGGAAGGTGCACAGGGAATGCCGGACGTGATCGTGCCGCGCAAATGCGTGGCCGAACTGCGCAAGCTGCTGGAAGAATCGCTCGACACCAATGTGCTGATCGAACTGTCCGCCAGCAAAGTGCGCTTCACGCTGGGCGGTGAGCATGGCGTGGTCCTCACCAGCAAGCTGATCGACGGGACCTTCCCCGATTACAGCCGCGTGATCCCCACCGGGAACGACAAGCTGCTGCGGATCGATCCCAAGAGCTTCTTCGAGGGCGTGGACCGCGTGGCGACCATCGCCACCGAGAAGACGCGCGCGGTGAAGATGGCGCTCGACACCGATCGCGTCACGTTGTCGGTCACCTCGCCGGACAACGGCACCGCCGCTGAGGAAGTGCCCGCGCAATATGGCTCGGACGGCTTTGAGATCGGCTTCAACGCCAACTACCTCAAGGACATCCTCGGCCAGATCGAAGGCGACACGGTGGAACTGCACCTCGCCGACGCGGGCGCGCCGACGCTGATACGCCAGGACGACAAGAGCCCCGCGCTCTATGTCCTGATGCCGATGCGGGTGTAGATTCGGCCTCGGCCTCCACCCGTTCCGCCCTGTTTCAAAGTCATCCCGCGCCAGCCACGGGGATAAGGCTCCGGGCCGCAATCCAGCCGAACGAGCGGATTCCGGATCTGGCCGGTTTAGTGGTGGCGATAGCGCAGGAATAGCCTAAGGCACGCGTTCCGATGTCTGCGTTTCTCGCCGCCTTTGACTGCGGTTCACGCGTGCGATATAACCCCTTCTCGGTCACACGCCCTGGCGTCCGCTTTGGCGACGAAGGGCAGGTCCTGTACGCCGGTGCGGCGTTGACAATCCTTACGAATCAATTTAAGCGCGCCCTTCGCTCGACAGAAACGGCTGTGTCCGCAGTGGTGTTCGGCATTTTTGCCCGCTCCCACCGGTCCTTTCGTCTTCGTGGATCCCCCACCTGTCATAAGAGCGTCAGAGCGTTGAGATAGGCGGAGCCAAGGCTCCCCTGTGGAGCAGGAGAATTAAGTGGCTCGTATTGCCGGGGTAAACCTCCCCACCAACAAGCGCGTGATCATCGCCTTGACCTACATTCACGGTATCGGTCGCACCAATGCCGTCAAGATCGCTGACAAGCTGGGCATCGATCATGCCCGCCGCGTTCAGGACCTTTCGGACGCCGAAGTGCTTCAGATCCGCGAAACCATCGACGCCGAACATACCGTTGAGGGTGATCTTCGTCGTGAGACCGCGATGAACATCAAGCGCCTGATGGACCTCGCCTGCTATCGTGGCCTGCGTCACCGCAAGGGCCTGCCGGTTCGTGGCCAGCGCACGCACACCAATGCGCGCACCCGCAAGGGCAAGGCCAAGCCGATCGCCGGCAAGAAGAAGTAAGCCGCGCCTTTCACAGGCAGCAGCTTTCCCTCAGCGAATTTCGACAGGATAAACCGACATGGCACGCGAACCACAGCGCATTAAGCGCCGCGAGCGCAAGAACATCTCGAGCGGCATTGCGCACGTTAACGCCAGCTTCAACAACACCATGGTGACCATCACCGACGCCCAGGGCAACGCCATCTCGTGGTCGTCTGCGGGCATGATGGGCTTCAAGGGCAGCCGCAAGTCCACCCCGTACGCCGCTCAGGTGGCTGCGGACGACGCGGGCAAGAAGGCCGCCGAGCATGGCGTGCGCACCCTCGAAGTCGAGGTCAAGGGCCCGGGTTCGGGTCGCGAGAGCGCTCTGCGCGCCCTTCAGGCGGTCGGCTTCACCATCACCTCGATCCGCGACGTGACCCCGATCCCGCACAACGGCGTTCGCCCCTCGAAGCGTCGCCGCGTCTGATCAAGTCCCGGTGGACGGGTCCGGTTCCTAGGCCGGATACCCGCCGCCACGCATCGGCCGCGGCCCATTCGGGCTTAGCGGCCGAAGTCGCACTGAATTACCCCAGGGGAAGCACATGACCGTCAACATCAAGAACTGGCAGGAACTCAAGAAGCCGAACAGCCTTGAGATCAAGCCGGGGGCTGACCCCAAGCTTCGCGCCACTTTCGTTGCAGAACCGTTGGAGCGGGGCTTCGGCCTGACGCTCGGCAACGCGCTGCGCCGCGTGTTGCTGTCCTCGCTGCAGGGCGCGGCGATCACGTCGATCAAGATCGAGAACGTCCTGCACGAATTCTCCAGCCTTGCCGGCGTGCGTGAAGACGTGACCGACATCGTTCTGAACGTGAAGCAGATCGCGCTCAAGATGCAGGGCGAAGGCCCCAAGCGTCTCCAGCTTTCCGCCACGGGCCCGGCCCAGGTGAAGGCAGGCGATATCGCCGTTTCGGGCGACATCGAGGTGACCAACAAGAACCTCGTGATCTGCCATCTCGACGAAGGCGCGACGCTGAACATGGAACTGACCGCGGATAGCGGTAAGGGCTACGTTCCGGCCGTCTCGAACCGTCCCGTCGATGCGCCGATCGGTCTGATCCCGGTGGACTCGCTCTATTCGCCCGTGCGCCAGGTGTCCTACAAGGTGGACAACGCGCGTATCGGCCAGGAGCTGGACTACGACAAGCTCAGCCTCACGGTGGAAACCGACGGCACTGTCAGCCCCGAGGACGCCGTGGCTTACGCCGCGCGCATCCTGCAGGACCAGCTGGCGCTGTTCGTCCACTTCGAGGACGCGGCTCCGGTCGGTCAGTCGCCGATGATCGGCATGGCTGCCAGCGGTGGTGCTGCTACCGAAGAAAGCGATACCAACCAGCTCAATCGCTACCTACTCAAGAAGGTGGACGAGCTCGAGCTCTCGGTTCGTTCGGCCAACTGCCTCAAGAACGATAACATCATCTACATCGGCGATCTGGTCCAGAAGACCGAAGCCGAGATGCTGCGTACGCCGAACTTCGGCCGCAAGTCGCTCAACGAGATCAAGGAAGTGCTCTCTTCGATGGGTCTGCGCCTCGGGATGGACATCCCAGGCTGGCCGCCCGAGAACATCGAAGAGATGGCCAAGAAGCTGGAGCAGGAGCTGCTCGGCTAATCGAGCAGCGTCCGCCCGATCGTAAGCGACGTTTTGCGCAGCGAAACGGTAGCTTAGGTCGGGATCGGCGGCCTGCCGGCCAGCGGCGCAAGGCGCTGTCTGACGTCACGGGTGAGAACCCGTGGCGGCTTGGCTAGAGCGGTAGGTTGCGAAGAAGAACAAGCGGAAACCCGGCTCAGGGCCGGGATGACGAGAGTGGTTTTGCTCACTGTCACCCGCAAACAAGGGCAGGGCCGTCCCCCCTTAAGCGACGGCCAGGACCGGGCTACCTCACACGGGCCCCTTACGAACGGAGTACACGAAAATGCGTCATAAAATGGGCGGCCGCAAGCTGCAGCGCGCCACTGGCCACCGTACCGCGCTGCTGCGCAACATGGCCGCCGCGCTGATCAAGCATGAGCAGATCAAGACCACCTTGCCCAAGGCCAAGGAACTGCGCCCTTACGTCGAAAAGCTGATCACGCTGGCAAAGCGTGGTGGCCTGTCGAACCGTCGCCTGGCGCACGCGCGCCTGATGGACGAGACGCAGGAAAAGAAGCTGTTCGAGGTTCTGGCCGAGCGTTATTCGGGCCGTGAAGGCGGGTACATCCGCATTATCAAGGCCGGCTATCGCGGTTCGGACGCAGCGCCGATGGGCGTGATCGAACTGGTCGATCGCGATGTGGACGCGAAGGGTCAGGACTCCGGTCCGGTCAACGCCGACGCGGAAGAATACGAAGAGGCCTGAGGCTTCTGCTGTCCCGTAGGTTCGGGACAAGCACATCCGTTGATTGCCAGGGCGATCGGGGGCGCTAAGCTACCGGTCGCCTTGTCTTTTTCGGAGAGTTGCCACTTGTCTCGTCGTCCTGGACGCACCCGTCTGCTGCTGGCTGCGGCCGCCGCCGTATCCGCATTCGCCACCACCCCGATCTGGGCCGATGCCATGAAGCCACTTGCCTATCCCGATACCCGCCGCGGCACTGTGGTGGAGGATCACTTTGGTGAGAAGATTGCCGATCCTTATCGCTGGCTGGAAAACGACGTCCGCAGCGACAAGGAAGTGGCCGCCTGGGTCGAGCGTGAGAACGCCGTGACCCGGGCCTACCTCGATACGCTGCCCCAGCGGGGTTGGTTCGCGGCGCGGATTCGCGAATTGATCGATTACGAGCGCTTCGGCCTGCCGGTGAAGGCGGCGGGGCGGTACTTCTATACGCGCAACTCCGGCCTGCAGAACCAGGCGCAGCTGTTCGTGCGCGATGGTCTGAACGGAACGCCGCGCCTGCTGCTGGACCCCAACAGCTGGGCCAAGGACGGCGCGACCGCGCTGGACGCATGGGAGCCGTCGGACGATGGCAGGCACTTGCTCTACAGCGTCCAGGACGGTGGCAGCGACTGGCGCGTGATCAAGGTGCTGGACGTGAAGACCGGGCAGCCGCTGGCAGATGAGGTGAAGTGGGCCAAGTTCACCGGGATCGCCTGGGTGGGCAACGACGGCTTCCTCTACTCGCGGTTCCCCGAGCCGGAGCAGGGCACGGCATTCCAGGGGCGGAACTATGACCACAAGGTCTATTACCACAAGGTGGGCACCCCGCAGTCCGCCGATCAGCTGGTGCTGGAAACGCCCGATCAGCGCGAGATGAACCATACGGCCGAAGTGACGCCGGACGGGCGCTACGCCGTGATCACCAGCAGCACCGGCACGGACAACCGGCAACAGGTGCGGGTTATCGATCTCTCGCGCCGCAAGACGGACGGGTGGAAGATCCGGATGCTCGTTGCCGAGCCGAAGGATGATTGGAAACTGGTCGCCAGCACCGGCACCAACTTGTGGTTTGTTACCAATCAGAACGCGCCGCGCTACCGCCTGGTGGTGGCCGACATGGCCGCCGCGCAGCCGCAGTTCCGGCAGGTCGTGGCCGAGCGCGGCGATTTGCTGGAGCGTGCGACGATCATCGGCAACCAGCTCGTCCTGAACTACCTGAAGGATGCGGCTAGCCATGCAGAGATCGTCTCTTTGGATGGCAAGAAGGTGCGCACGCTGACGCTGGGTGAACTGGGCACCGCTTCCGGTTTTGACGGGAAGCCCGGCGATCCCGAGACGTTCTATACCTATTCCAGCTTCAACCAGCCGGCCGCGATCTACCGGATGGACATCGCCACCGGCAAGTCGGAACCCTTCGCCAAGCCGGCCTTGAAGTTCGACCCCGCCAAGTACGCGATCGAGCAGCGGTTCTATGCCTCGAAGGATGGCACGAAGGTGCCGATGTTCGTCGTGCGCAACAAGGCGGCGTCGCAGGCGGGCAAGGCGTTGCCGACGCTGCTTTATGGTTATGGCGGCTTCGATGTTTCGCTGACGCCCGGCTACTCGGCGGCGCGCATGGCGTGGCTGGAGGCGGGCGGCGCCTTTGCCATGGCCAACCTGCGCGGTGGCGGCGAATATGGCAAGGAGTGGCACGATGGCGGGCGCTTGGCGAACAAACAGAACGTGTTCGACGATTTCATCGCGGCGGGCGAGTACCTGATTGCGCAAGGGATCACTCCCAAGGGCGGCCTGGCGGTGCAGGGCGGGTCCAACGGCGGCCTGCTGATCGGCGCGGTGGTGAACCAGCGGCCGGACTTGTTCGCGGCGGCCAATGCGCAAGTGGGCGTGATGGACATGCTGCGCTTCGATCGCTTCACCGCTGGCCGCTATTGGGTGGACGACTACGGCTATCCTGAGAAGGAGGCGGACTTCCGCGTTCTGCGTAAGTATTCGCCCTATCACAATATCCGCGCGGGCGTGGACTATCCGGCGGTGCTGGTGACGACGGCGGATACCGACGATCGCGTGGTTCCGGGGCACAGCTTCAAGTACACCGCGGCCTTGCAGGCGGCCAAGGTGGGTGACAAGCCGCACCTGATCCGCATCGAGACGCGCGCGGGCCACGGTTCGGGCAAGCCGACCGACAAGGTGATCGAGGAAAGCTCCGACATCCTGGCGTTCCTGGCGCGCTGGTCGGGATTGCAAACACCGGCCCAATAAGCCTTTTCTGGTGCGTCGACCTGGCTGAGCCTCGGGTCGACGCAGCAGAAACAGTCGGCCGTCCGCCTTACTTCGGCGCGAGGGTTATGGTGGCGCGGCCGGTGGCGCGCACTGGCAGATACACGCCTTGCCCTGCGGCTTTGAGAGTGCCGGTTTCCACGCGTTCGATATCGGCGCGGATCACGAAGGGGCCTTCCTGGCGGGACTGGATTGCCCGATCGACCTTGCCCAGCAACTTGTCGAAATCCTTCTCGAAGTTCTGGGTCAGTGCGTAGGCGATCGTCCGAGAAAGACCGGGCGCGTTCGCCAGTTTCAGCACAAGCTTGGCATCCTGGCGATCGGTACTGCCGGTGATTTCGAACTGATCGAAGCCAACCTGGCGCGAATTGAGCTGGTTCACTGGGATCGCGGTCATCCACACGGTGGCGCGGGCCTTGCCGATCGTGCCCGCCTCGTCGCTGGCGTTCAGGTTCAGGCCAACGGCAATGCGCCCGCCGGTGGTGCCGTAGATCGTGGCGGAGTTGAAGCGCGCCCATACCGGCCCCACGCCGGGGACCCGGAAGGGGCGGACCTGCCGCTTGTGCAGCGCTTTCAGCAGCACCGGCTGCAACTCGCGATAGTCTGCGATGACAGGGATGAAAAAGCTGAGGTTGCCGGGCTGGGTGGTCAGGCGGGATAGCGGCGGCAGCGGCGTGATGGCGGGATTGGCGGGGCGGGGGCCGACGAACGTTTCGGTCACCGCGCGCAGGCCCAGGCGCAGCGTCAGACGATTGTTGGCGATATCATAGCCGCCGTATTGCAGTTCCTGCGGTGTCACCCGCATCCACACCGGCGGATGCGCGCGGTTGAGCAGCAGCGAGGTGAAGCCCGCATTCCACGCCTGCTGCGCCTGTTCGCGCAGTTGCAGCTTGCCGAGCTGTCCCGGAAGGGTGCGTTCCAACTGGGCGATGACGCCCTTCAGCTTGGCGTCGGCCGGTTCGGACAGGTCGATCTTCTGGCCCAGAAAGTCGACCGTGGGCGGCGCGGTCCAGCGGTAGGCGAGGTCGACCTTGCCGCGCGGCTGCCAGTCCGGCCCTACATCCAGGTCGATCCGCGCCTGCACCTGCGCATCGGCGGTGGCGGTTTCCTGCTTCAAGACGCCGGCGATATCGCGCGCGTGGATGACTGCGTGCACCGGCATCGACAGTACTAAGTTGTGGCCCGATCCGGACAGGGACAAGCGGCCGCGCGTCACTTGCCCGACAATGTGGCATTTGATCGTCGGAGTCTTTACCTCGACGAACAGCACCTTGACCTTGTCACTGGCGACGCAGACCTGGCCAGGCTTGTCGATCGCCCAGAGGCGGCGGGGCACTTCGCGCTCCAGCGTCGCGGTCAGCTGAGAGAGGTCTGCCGAAAGAGGCACCGCGATTAAAGACGATTGCGGCTTGATGGCGATCGCATCGGTCGCCCGGGGCGGCACGGTATCGGGAGTGGAGGTGCCACAGCCCGAAAGGCAAAGAACGACACTGGAAAGGGCGACTAAGCGACGCATGCCCGCGATGCCTTGTGGAACGATTGCCGATCGAGCGCAAACTCTCGATCTAGGCGGCTGTTCCCGAAACCCGCGCCTTGCCCACTTTGCCCGCCTGGGCCATGTGGCGTTTCAAGGAGGCCGCTTATCCATGTTAGACGCGCGTATCGAGACAATGCCGGGCTATGGTGGATGCCAGCTGGCGGTTCATCGCCTGGGATCGGGCCGTCCGCTCCTGCTGCTCCATGGCCTGTTTTCCAGCGCGCAGATCAACTGGATAAAGTTTGGCACGGCGCAGAAGCTGGCCGTTGCCGGGTTCGAAGTGATCATGCCGGACTTGCGGGCCCATGGCCAAAGCGAAGCGCCGCACGACCCCGCGGCCTACCCCGCCGACGTGCTGGTGCGCGATGCGCTGGCGGTGGTGGAGCAGCTGGGCCTGACCGACTTTGACATGGGCGGCTTCTCGCTGGGATCGCGCACGGCGGTGCGATCGGTTTTGGCGGGTCTGGCGCCGCGCAAGCTGATCCTGGGCGGCATGGGGATCGAAGGGCTTGGCAATTGGGCGCGGCGCAGCGCCTTCTTCATCGATGCGATCGACCGCTATGACGAGATCAAGCATGGTGACCCGGCCTTCATCTCCAAGTCTTTCATGAAGAGCCAGAAGGTGGACCGGGTGGCGGCGCGCCTGTTGCTGGCATCGGTTGACGATACGTCCGCCGAAGACCTGGCCGCCGTGACGATGCCGACGCTGGTGGTCTGTGGTGCGGACGATGATGACAACGGCTCCGCCCCTGCGCTGGCTCAGGCTCTGCCCGATGCGCGCTATGTCGAGATACCGGGCACGCACATGTCATCGGTGACGCAGGCGGCGCTGGGTCAGGCGATGGTGGCTTTCCTCAACGCGTGATCGGGGCATCGCCACGCACGGATGGCTGCCTGAAAAGACACGGCGTGCCCCCCGAACCCGCCGCTTGACCGCGTGTCAGTGCAGCGCCAGCATGGCCCGTCTGATAATGAGAATAACGGGGCACCCATGAAATCACACGCAATCTCGCTGCTGGCGCTGGCCGGGGCGATGGCCGCTGCCGTTCCTGCCAACGCGCAGGATGCGCCTGCACCGGCCGCACCCGCTTCGTCCGCGCCGCAGACCGCCGCCCAGTTCGTCGAACAGGCCGAGGCGACCTACAACCAGAAGACGATCGAGCAGGCGCAGGCCGACTGGGTTTATAACACCTACATCACCGTTGACAGCGAAGCCGTGACGGCACGCGCCACGGCCGATAAGGACAAGTTCAACGTCGACACCGCGCTAAAGGCCGCGACTTTCGCGCAGCAGCCGGGCCTGTCGTACGACGTTAACCGCAAACTCAGCCGAATGCGCACCCTGATCGTGCAGCCCGCCCCCAGTCGCCCCGGTGCGGCCGAGGAACTGGCGACGCTGACCGCGCGGCTGCAGGGCATATACGGCAAGGGCAAGGGCACGCTGAAGGGCCAGCCGATCAACGGCTCCGACATCGAGGCCGCCATGGGCGAAAACCGCAACCCGGCGGAACTGGCCGAGATGTGGACCAGCTGGCACGACAACGTGGGCAAGCCGATGAAGGCGGACTACGTGAAGATGGTGGAGCTGGAGAACGCCGGCGCCAAGGAACTGGGCTACGCCGATACCGGCGCGCTGTGGCGCTCGAACTATGACATGACGCCCGAGCAGTTCGCCGCACTGACCGAAAAGCTGTGGGCCGAAGTCAAGCCGCTGTACGACCAGCTGCACTGCTACACCCGCACCAAGCTGAACGAGAAGTACGGCGATGGCGTGCAAAAGGCGAGCGGCCCGATCCGTGCCGACCTGCTGGGCAACATGTGGGCGCAGGAATGGGGCAACATCTACGATATCGTCGCCCCGGCCGGCGCGGGCGATCTGGGCTATGATGTGGGTGATCTGCTGAAGGCCAAGGGCTATGACCCGGTCAAGATGGTCAAGGCGGGTGAGGGTTTCTACTCCTCGCTGGGCTTTGCCGCGTTGCCGCAGACCTTCTGGGAACGCTCTCAGATCACCAAGCCCGCCGATCGCGAAGTCGTCTGCCATGCCTCCGCCTGGGACATCGACAACAAGGACGACCTGCGCATCAAGATGTGCACCAAGGTCAACGGAGATGATTTCATCACCATCCATCACGAGCTGGGCCACAATTACTACCAGCGCGCCTACAATAAGCAGCCGTCCTACTACCTAGACGGAGCGAACGACGGCTTCCACGAGGCGATCGGCGACACCATGGCGCTGTCGATCACGCCGCAGTATCTCGTCGACATCGACCTGCTGGACAAGAGCCGCGTTCCCGGCGCTGACAAGGACACCGGCCTGCTGCTGCGCCAGGCGATGGACAAGGTGGCGTTCCTGCCCTTCGGCCTGTTGATCGATCGCTATCGCTGGAAGATCTTCTCGGGCGAGATCACGCCCGATCAGTATGAGACCGCGTGGAACCAGATGCGCCTGCAATACCAGGGCATCGTGCCGCCAGGAGACCGCCCGGCCGACGCGTTCGACGCCGGGGCCAAGTACCACGTGCCCGCCGTGGTCCCCTATACGCGCTATTTCCTGGCGCGGCTGCTGCAGTTCCAGTTCTATGAGGCGGCGTGCAAGCAGTCCGGCTGGAAGGGGCCGCTGCATCGCTGCAGCTTCTATGGCAACAAGAAGGTGGGCGAGAAGATGAACGCCATGCTGGAGATGGGCGCGTCCAGGCCCTGGCCCGATGCGTTGCAAGCCTTCACCGGCAGCCGCGAAATGAGCGGCAAGCCCATGCTGCGCTATTTCGCACCGCTGACGGCCTGGCTGCAAAAGCAGAACAAGGGCAAGACCTGCGGCTGGTGATGTGATGAGGGTGAGGGGCGTGTTGACGCGCCTCTCACTCAAACCTCAGTTACCTTCGCCCCTCCGTTCGTGTGGAGCGAAGCCGAGGCACGGCAGCGCCAGGCCAGCGTGTCTCGACTTCGCTCGACACGAACGGTGTAGGGCAATCGGCGTGTCCCTCAAAACGTCGCCGTGGCCGCGACTGCCAGGTACTTTGCATCCTTGTCCCTGGCCCCTGGCGCGGTCTTCAGAAAGCGTCCGCGTGCCAGCCAGAGTGCGTCGATCTCACCCCGCAGAAAGCCGGGGACCAGCCAGTATCGCACGCGGCCTTCCAGTTGCTGACCGGCAAAGCGCCCGCTGCGGCCATTGGGATCGCGCACTCCGGTGCCGGAAAACGCGTCGAAGCGGTCCGCCAGCCATAGCCCGCGGTAGGCCGCGAACATGTCCAGCCGCTTGCCCGGTGCAGCCTCCACCCGGATGCCAGGCGTCATGATGTTGCTGCGGAGCAGGGCGTTATAGATACCGGCAGGAGCAAGATCGGCGCGGCGCATGCCGAACAGCGTGTCGAACCGGCCATAGCGCCCACCGCGACCATCACCGCTGGCATAGTCGAATTCGGCGGAGAGGCGCAGCTTCGCGGCGCCGGGGAAGCTGTATCCCGCGTCGGCATGGACGAACCACGCGCTCACCGCCTGCCGCGCCGCCGATGGAGCCAGGCTCGCCCGGATCGAACCGGTCTGGTAGATACCCTCAAGCTCGAAGTCCCAGAGGGCGGGCTTGGGATCACGGATCAGCCGCGCTCCGACCGTGGTCAGATCGCGGTTGCGTGTGGGTAGCGCCGGGCTGTCCCGCTCTTGCAGCCGAAAGAAACTGAGTTCCGCCGTCGCCCCCGCCAGTGTTCGTGGATGGGCGATCAGGCCGCCCCACAGCCGCAGGTTCAGGCTCTCCCGGTCCATCTGCACTTTCCCGCGCCGAAGTGCCGGAGCGTCGTCCGGCAGGCGGTACTGCGGCAGGGTATAGATGAAGGTGCCCGTCGTCCCATCGGCCAGCGTCATGTCGGCGCGAACGCCGGTGTAGCTGTTGGTGGTGTTGCGATAGTCATCGGCGGCGACCAGGCGGCGAGAGCCCAGGTTCAGCATCATCCGCCCCACCATCACTTGCGCCTTGGTGCCCCGGCCCAGCGCCTGGCCCAGGTCCGCGCCGACATACGCCTGCACCAGTTCCAGCGCGTTCACTTCGCTGGTCGTCACCGGGCTGCCCGGTCTGTCGAGAGTGATGCGGCTGTCATAGACTTCCGCGCCGATCCGGATGCCATGCGCGTGATACTCGGCCGCGAGGGTGGTGCGCAGCGCCAGTTCCTCGTCATCGGATCGGTAGATCGGTCGCGGTGCGCCTGCGATCGTCTCGTACCGCAGACGCACGCTGCCTGAGAGGGTGAAATCATCGGGCGCGCCGATGGCGGCTTGCAACGTGGGAGCCTTGGCGCAAACGCCCGCGGGCAGCAGTGCGGCGATCAGCGCGCCGGTGGACAAGGGGAAACGGCGCATCGGGACAAGCTCCATCGACCGGCACCGCCGGCGGAAGAAGCAACGCTTGAGCGCGCGCTGCGCTTGTCCGGGAGGTTGCATCGCCCCGGTGAGCGCGCGGCTAGCATTGTTACGAAGCGTTGCCAACCGGCCCGATGGCCCTGGAAGGCACCTGCTGCAAAGTGCTGCCGGGGGGAACATGGGTTACGTCGAAGCGTCTGCTCCTGCATACTATGGGATCGCCGCTGATATGATTGCTTCCGATGTTTTCCAGAAGATCGATCTGGAGCTTCATCCCGATCCCGCCCGCACGGTGATCCGGCCATTCAGTTTCGAATACCCCAAGGCGTTCGCCGATGGCAGGCCCACGCGGCAGCAGGCGGTGCTGGAGCGGCTGCGCGGCCTGGACCCGGAGGTGCGGCAGCACATGCTGGACCATATCGCCGGCCCTATGCACCAGCGCCATCGCAATGCCGATGCGGTGTTCCTGCGCCAAGTCGACGCGCTTGCCGATCGGATGCCGGAAATCTGCGACTTGAGCCATGAGGACAAGCTGATCGCTGGCGCTTACTTCAGCCAGGAATACGCCTTCGAATCCGCCGCGCTGTTCAATCCCAGCATCGTGCGCATTCCCGGCGAGCAGGGCCTCAGCGATGACGGCCAGTTGCGCTTCATCCTGTCCCTGCGTGGCATCGGGGAGGGGCATATCTCATCCGTCACCTTCCGCGCCGGAACGTGGGACGGCGGCACCGGGATCACGATCGATCCGGTCAGTCCGAACTGCGTCCCGCCGCGCGTGGAGAACGATAGTGAGGGCGGCTGGGTGCGGCTCATCTGCGAGGACAGCCAGGATATCTCTGAAACCGTCGTCTTCCCCATCCTGCCCAGCCAGCGCCAAGGTGTGGAAGACTTGCGCATGGTTCCGTTCCGCGATGCCGAGGGTGTGGAGACGGTGATCGGCACCTACACCGCGTTCGATGGCAAGTCGGTCCGCCAGGAACTGCTGCGCGGAATAGACTTGCGCCGCTTCGACATGCGCCCGCTGGCCGGTGCGATGACGGGCTACAAGGGCATGGCGCTGTTCCCGCGCCAGATCGACGGACAATTCGTGATGCTCGGCCGCCAGGACAGCGAGAGCATCTGGCTGCTGCGCTCGGACGATCTTTACACCTGGGAAGAGGGCCAGCCGATCATGGCGCCCAAGTACCCGTGGGAATTCGTGCAGATCGGCAATTGCGGATCACCCATCGAAATCGACGAAGGCTGGCTGGTGTTCACCCACGGCGTCGGCTTGGTGCGCGGCTATGCGATCGGCGCATGCCTGCTGGACAAGCACGACCCCTCCCGCGTTCTTGCCCGCACCCGCTCCCCGCTGATCCATCCCAGCGCCGAACATCGCGGCGGCTATGTGCCCAACGTTACCTACAGCTGCGGGGCGCTGGTCGAAGGCCGCCGCATACTGCTGCCATACGCCGTCGCCGACGAATACACCGCCTTCGCCACCGCCTGCGTGGATGACGTATTGGCGGTGATGGAGGAGGCGTAAAGGGGGGCGGTCGGGCGTTCCCTATTCCTGTAGAGAATTCTTGTCAGACACATTGTTAGCCGGAATACTATCCCACTCACCGGGGGGTAGAATCTTGAAGCTGATCTTGAAATATGCGGTGACGGCTATGTCTGTCGCGTCAGTCCTAGGCGGTGCGCGGGCAGCTGAAGCGCCGCCGCTCGATGCTTATGGGGAATTGTCTCAGTTCGAGGACGCGGCCATCTCGCCCGATGGTTCGCTGACGGCTGCGGTTGTGCGGATCAAAGGCGAGCGTCGGATCGTCGCCATCGATGGTCAGGACAAGCCCTTCGTCAATATCTCGGCCGGACCGGGCAAGGTGCGCAGCATTCAATGGGCGGATGATAAGACGGTTCTGCTGACGACCACGTCGACAGTGCCGGTATTTGGCTTCACCGCTGACAAGTACGAACTGACCGGCACTATCATTCTGGCGATGAAGCCGGGCGGTGTTTCCGGCTCCGTCTTTGCCAACACAGATTCGGTGGCACGCACCACGCGCGGGCAATATGGCATCCGATCGATCGACGGCCGCACTGTGGGCTTTTTCGGCGGGATCGCCCTGCAGATGGGCGGTTCGGGGCGGTACATGGAGCATGGCCGCACGACGCTCTATGGCGTTGATCTGTCCACCAATAGGGCACGGGCCGTCGCTCCGCCCCCCGAAGAGGATCACTTCCGCGATTGGTTGATCGATACCTCGGGCAAGGTTGGCGCGATGCTCGATGTTTCTCAAATCGACGGTGGCTGGCGGATCACCGGTGCGAAGTCCAAGGAATTGGCGCGCGGCACCACGCCGACAGGTGATATCAGCCTGATCTCGTTCGGGCATGACGGTAGTAGCGTGATCTATGAGACCGCAGACGACCAGCACGGCCAGCGTTGGTTCGAAGTGCCCATAATGGGCGGGGATGCAAAGGAGATCGTTCCCGGTATCGCGATCGATCGGGTGTTCGTCGACAAGGTCACAGGTCGTCTGCAGGGTTACCGGACGGACGGCGACACTCGGGTCACGGTGATGAGTGACCCGGCGCAGCAGCGAGCGCTGACGGCGATTTTCCGCGCGTTCAAGGGGCTCAACACCCAACTGATGGACTACACGCCGAACTTCTCCAAGGTTCTGGTGCGGACATCAGGGAATGGCGATAGCGGCACATGGTACCGAGTGGACGTGGCCGGTAAGCACGCCGAGCCTATCGGCTACGAGCGTCTTCGGATTGCACCGGAGCAGGTCGGCCCGATTTCGCTCGTGCTCTATGAGGCGCAGGATGGGTTGGCGTTGAACGGTGTACTGACTTTGCCACCTGGAATACCGGCAAAGAACCTGCCCGTCATCATGCTACCCCACGGGGGGCCGGCGGCGCATGACACGGTGCAGTTCGACTGGATGGCGCAAGCATTTGCTTCTCGCGGCTACGCGGTGTTTCAGCCTAATTTCCGCGGCTCGACCGGCGGTTCCTATAGCTTGCGTCGCGCTGGTGATGGCGAGTGGGGCCGCAAGATGCAGACCGATATCTCCGATGGGCTTTCCGCGCTGGCGGCAAAAGGCATCGTCGATCCCAAGCGGGCCTGTATCGTTGGTGCCAGCTATGGCGGCTATGCGGCGCTGGCCGGTGTCACGCTGCAACACGGGATATACCGATGCGCGGTGGCCGTGGCCGGGATTTCCGATCTCGGTTTAATGTACAACACGGATACTCGTGAGAGTGGCGGCTCCAAGATGCTGAGCCGCGCCCTGAAGCGGCAACTGGGTGAACCGAAGGGCTTTTCGGCGGTATCACCCCGCAAGTTTGCGGCCGGAGCGGATGGCCCGATCATGTTGATCCACGGCAAGGATGATACCGTGGTGGACTACGGCCAAAGCCGGGTGATGGCCGATGCCTTGAAGGACAACGGCAAGCCGTTCGAGCTCATCACCCTTCAGGGTGAGGACCACTGGCTTTCGAAGGAGGAAACCCGCAAGCGCATGCTTACCGAGAGCATACGCTTCGTTCAAAAATACAATCCGGCGAACTGACTTTCCGCGACGGTGCCCAGGGCAGGAACCCCGGGGAGATACGCCCCGTGGGACCGCTATCCTCCGAACGGCACCGTCAGCAGGTAGAAGATCGCGCCCACGGCGGCGGAGGCGGGGATGGTGATGATCCAGGCCATGACCACGCTTTGCGCCACGCCCCAGCGGACGGCGGAGGTGCGGCGTGCGACGCCCGAGCCGATGATGCAGCCGGTGATCGTATGCGTGGTCGAGACCGGGATGCCCAGCAGCGACGCGGTGAACACCACGATCGAGCCGGACATCGAGGCGCAGAAGCCCTGGTGCTGGCTGAGCTTGGTGATGCGGCTGCCCATCGTCTCGATGATCTTCCAGCCGCCGGTCATGGTGCCCAGCGCGATGGCGACGTAGCAGCAGATCGCCACCCAATGCGGCACCTCGAACTTGCCGCTGTAATAGCCGGTGGAATAGAGCAGCACGGTGATGATGCCCATCGTCTTTTGCGCGTCGTTCAAGCCGTGGCTCAGCGAATAGGCGGCAGACGACATCAGGTGCAGCACGCGGAAGGACTTGTCCGCCACGCGGTTGGTGGAGCGGGAGAAAAGCCAGCTTGTCAGCAGCATCAGCGCCATCGCGATCATCATGCCCAGCAGCGGAGACAGGACGATGGCGATCAGAGTCTTGTTGAGGCCGGACCATTGCACGCCGGTAAGACCGGCATGGGCGACGCCCGCGCCGATCAGTCCGCCGACCAGCGCGTGGCTGCTGGACGAGGGGATGCCCTTGAGCCAGGTCACGACGTTCCAGAACATGGCGCCGATCAGCGCGCCGAAGATTACCGATGGCGTGATCAGGTCCTTGGCGATCAGCCCGCCGCCGATAGTCTCGGCCACTTTGTGCAAGGCGGGGAACATCAGCGTCAGGAAATAGGCGGCGAAGTTGAAGAAGGCGGCGAACAGCACCGCCGCGACCGGGCCGAGCAGACGGGTGGCGACGACGGTGGCGATCGAGTTGGCGGCATCGTGCAGGCCGTTCAGATAATCGAACGCAAGCGCGACGACGATCAGGCCGACCAGCAGCGGCAGGGCAAGTTCATGCATGGCGGCAGCCCTCAGGCGTGATCGATGACGACGCCGTCGATCTCGTTGGCGACATCCTCCAGCGCGTCGGTGATCCGTTCCAACTGGTTGAAGATCTCGCGGCGGACGATGAAGCCCATCGGGTTGGTTTCGCCGAAAGCCTGGTAGGCGCGCTTTACGCCCGACGCGTGGATATCGTCGGCGTGGCCTTCCATGCGGACCAGCCGCTCGGTCAGTTCGTGCAGGCGCTTGCCGTTCTTGCCTACATCACGCAGCAGCGGCACCGCTTCTGCCAGCACGCGGCTGCTGTCGACGATGAGGGCGACCATGTCGCGCATTTCCTGGTCGAAATCGCTGAAATCATACAAGTCGATGGCCGAAGCCGCGCCGTTCATCCGATCGATGGCATCGTCTATCGAACTGACCAGCCGGGTGATGGCGCTGCGATCGAACGGAGTCAGGAAGGTGCGGCGCACCAGGCTGAGCACTTCGCGAATGATCTCGTCCGCGTCGTGTTCGCGTTCCTTAATCTCGCGGATGTGATCCTGCCGCCCGCGTCCATCGGAGAACAGACGGGCAAGGGCATCGGCACCGGCGACGACCGTGGCCACGTGCGCCTCGAACAGGTCGAAGAAGTTGGCCTTTTGCGGCAGCAGCTTCTGAAACCAACCAAACATGCGGCTTATCCCTGTTTTTTGGGCAACGGTGCCCAGCATCGTGGTGCGCGCCGTAGCGGCGCGAAATTCGGTAGTGTCGAACGATCGGATCAGATCGCCCAGATCCGCTTCGTCCACATTGTTCGCCGCTTCGCCAAGCGTGAACCAGCGGCGTTCGCGTTCATGCGCTTCCTTCCACTCGGGCAGCTCCTGCTGGACGGCCAGCGGGAACACCTCGACGTCGACCATCAGCGCCGCCCCGTTTCCGCGCCGCTTGCGATAGCGGTACGATCCCAGTGGCGTGGGGCAGGCCCATCCGGTGACACCGGCCTCCTCTTCCGCTTCCAGTGCGGCAGCCGCGTGACGGCTTACGCCGGACATGGAATTGCCTTTGGGTATCACCCAGCGGCGCGTGCCCCGCGACGTGACGAGCAGAACCCGGACGGGGCCATCGGCTCCATCCTCGAAGCGGTAGGGAAGGGCAGCTATCTGGCGAATTCTTCAACACTCCATGCGCGATGGCGCGCTCGTGTGACGGTTGTGTGACGCTCGTCAAGCCGAGGCAGGGGATTTTGCCCCACCGGGGGACTTTGCGTGCGGCCAAGGCTCACCGGAATGGCGGCTCGATGAAGGCGCGCAGCTTGCGCGAATGGAGCCTTGCGCCCTGATCGCGCAGCAGTTCGCACGTGCGCACGCCGATCGCCAGGTGGGCGCCGATCGCTTCTTCATAGAACCGGTTCGCCTGCCCCGGCAGCTTCAGTTCGCCGTGCAGCGGCTTGTCAGAGACGCACAGCAAGGTGCCGTAAGGCACGCGGAAGCGGAAACCTTGCGCGCTGATGGTGGCGCTTTCCATGTCGATGCCGATCGCGCGGCTCTGGCTGAAGCGGCGAGCGGAATGGGTGTAGCGCAGTTCCCAGTTGCGATCGTCGGTGGTGACGATCGTGCCGGTGCGCATCCGTTTCTTGAGGTCCGCGCCGCCGGTGCCGCTGACGCTTTCGGCGGCCTCCGCCAGTGCCTGCTGCACTTCGGCGATGGCGGGGAGCGGAATTTCCGGCGGCAGCACCGGGTCGAGAACATGATCGTCGCGCAGGTAAGCGTGGGCCAGCACATAGTCCCCGATGCGCTGTGATTCGCGAAGGCCGCCGCAGTGGCCGATCATCAGCCACGCCTCTGGGCGCAGCACCGCGAGGTGGTCGGTAATGGTCTTGGCGTTGGAAGGGCCGACGCCGATGTTGACCAGGGTGATGCCGGACCGGTCCTCTCGGATCAGGTGATAGGCGGGCATCTGATGCCGGCGCCATGCCGTATCCGAAAGGCGCGCGCGGGCGTTGTCGGTGGGTGTGTCCAGGTAGAGCCCGCCAGCGCCTGACAATGCGATATAGTCGTTCTGGCCGACTTGCTTGCCCGCCCAGTCCACGAATTCATCGACATAGCGGTGATAGTTCGTGAACAGGATGTACTGCTGGCAATGCTCAACGCTGGTGCCGGTGTAGTGCGCCAGGCGCGCCAGGCTGAAATCGGTGCGCAACCCGTCGAACAGGGCGAGGGGGAGCGGATCGCCTGGTGCGTTGCGATCGATGGCGTCGGCGATCTCGTCACCGATCATCGCCAGTTCCGTCGTCGGGAAATGTGCGGCCAGTTCGGCCGGCGTCACCGCGCCGATCGCCAGACCGTCCAGCACGTACGGAAACGGAATCTCCTGCGCCGAGCGGACGACGCTGACGTTGATCACGTATTCCTGCTCCAGCAGAGCCAGCTGCTCGGCCAGGTAATCCGCAAAGAGATGCGGGCGAGTGACGGTGGTGACGTAAGTGCCGCGCCCTGGCAGCCGACCAAACGCGCGTGATGAGGCAGAGCCATGCTCCTGCCCCTCATACGTGACGCGAAGTTCGGGATAGGACCATAGCCGGTCGGCGCGGCGGTCTGACGGGGGGAGAGTGCCGTCTTTGATGAAGGCGGCGATATCGGCCTTCAACGTGGAGACGGCGGCTTCGTAAACGCGGACCAATTCCGCGAGGGTTTCTTGAACGCTATGCATCTTGCACGCTTACGGAAATGGTGTGGCAATGCAAGGGCAGTGCGCGCAATCACCATCGGTCATGCCCCGTTGGTGTCTCGACTTCGCTCGACACGAACGGGGGAGGGGCCTGCCGTTCTCTCGTTCAGCGGGCCTCGGCGATCAGTTGCAGCGCTTCCACGTTGGTCCAGATCTTGCCGCCGGTGAAGCGCCACACTTCCTGCCCCTGCGCATTATAGAGGATCGTCGTCGGCAGCGTCTGCACCTGGTACTTCGCGCCCAGCTCTCCCTTGGCGTCGGCCCAGGGCTCCAAGTTGTCACCCCCGCGCTCCTTGATGAAGGAGGCCACCTTTTCCGTGCCCGTCATGTCCTGCGAGACGGTGACGACGCGCAGCTTGCCTTCCTGCAGGTCCACCAGCCGGTCCAGCGTGGGCAGTTCGACCACGCAGGGCGCGCACCATGTGGCCCACAGGTTCACCAGCGTCGGCTTGCCGCGCAGCGATGCCATGGCCAGCTTTTTGCCGCTGGCGTCGGTCAAGGTCAGGTCCGGCATCGCCTCGCCCTTGTGCGAACGATCCAGCGTGCCGGACAGCTTTTCGCTCTTGGGCAGTTCGGAAGGGCTTTCGTCCGGTTGCACCGGCTGTGGGGTTTGCTTATCGCACCCCGCGACGAATAGCGCGAAACCAAGGGCGGCGAGTTTGAACGAGCGGGACGACAGCAAGGGCACAGGCTCCGGAAACGCCCCGGGGGGCAATCAGATGTGGGGCGGGCGCTTCGCGGAAGGGCCCTCGGCGATCATGCGCGAGATAAATGCCTCGATCCCCTTCGACAAGGCATTGTGGCGACAGGACATCCGCGCCAGCAAGGCGCACGTGACGATGCTGGGCGCGATGGGCATCGTCTCCGACGAGGATGCGGTGACCATCGTCAAGGGCCTGGACGCCGTAGCGGTCGAATACGAAGCCCATGGCGTGCCCGAGGACTGGAGCCTCGAGGACATCCACATGACCACGGAGAGCCGCCTGGCCGAACTGATCGGCCCCGTGGCCGGCCGTCTCCACACCGCGCGCAGCCGCAACGACCAGGTGGCGACCGACTTCCGCCTTTGGGTGCGCGATGCGATGGACGATGCCGACGCCGGATTGCGGGCGCTGCAGGGAGCACTGGTGGCCCGTGCGGGCGAGCATGCCGAAAGCATCATGCCTGGGTTCACCCACTTGCAGACCGCGCAGCCCGTCACGCTGGGCCACCACCTGATGGCCTATTACGAGATGATCGCGCGCGATCGCTCGCGCTTTGCGGACGCGCGCAAGCGCCTCAACAAGTCGCCACTGGGTGCGGCAGCGTTGGCGGGAACCGGCTTTCCGATCGATCGCGAGATGACGGCGCAGGCGCTGGGCTTCGATGGTCCAACCGCCAACAGCCTCGATTCGGTGTCGGACCGGGACTTCGCGCTGGATTACCTGATGGTCGCCAGCCAGTGCGCGCTGCACCTGTCGCGATTGGCGGAGGAGTTCATCATCTGGGCCAGCCAGCCGTTCGGTTTCGTGGCCTTGCCCGATTCGCTCTCCACCGGCAGCTCGATCATGCCGCAGAAGAAAAATCCCGATGCGGCAGAGCTGGTGCGCGGGCACGCCGGGCGGATCTCGGGCTGCCTCGTCTCGCTGATGATGACGATGAAGGGCCTGCCGCTCGCTTATTCGAAAGACATGCAAGACGATAAGCCACCGGTGTTCGAGGCGGCGGGCTTGCTGGCGCTGTCGATCGCGGCGATGACCGGGATGGTCGCCGAGACGCGGTTCCGCACCGATCGGATGCGTGCCGCCGCCGAGCTGGGCTTTGCCACCGCGACCGACTTGGCCGACTGGCTGGTGCGCCAGGCGGACATTCCCTTCCGCGAGGCGCACCATATCACCGGCGCGGCCGTGAAGCTGGCCGAACAGCGCGGCGTGCCGCTGGACCAGTTGCCGCTCGCCGATCTCAAACAGATCGACAACCGCATCGATGAGCGAGTATTCTCCGCACTCTCAGTCGAGGCGTCGGTCGCTGCGCGCAAGTCGCATGGCGGCACCGCTCCGGACGAGGTGCGCAAGCGTGTCGCCGATGCCCGGCAGGCGCTGGAAGGCGAATGACGGTGAAACACGCAACTCGTATCCTGATCGCCTGCGGCCTACTAAGCGCGCTGGCCGCATGCGGTTCGCGCAAGGACCTGGCGCTGAAACCCGGCCAGCAGCTGCCGCCCGCGCCGTATGGCCGCGCGGTGCAGCCGCAACCCACCGAGTTGCTGCGCACCCCGACGCTCGCCATTCCCGAACGCAGCGTAGAGCTTCGCACCCGCTCCGAAGAGCGTGAGGACGATCCGTTCGACCTGCCGCCTCCCGAAGACAAGTAAGGCCCCATGGACCATTTCGAGCTGAAGAACGGCGCGTTGCACGCCGAGGATGTGCCGCTGGCCGCGATCGCCACAGCGGTGGGCACGCCCGTCTATGTTTATTCGCGCGCCACGCTGACGCGCCATGCCCGCGTCTTTCGCGAGGCGTTGAGCGCACTGCCGCGTGTCCACCTGGCGTTTGCGGTCAAGTCCAACCCGAACCTGGCGGTGCTGAAGCTGCTGGCGAAGGAAGGCTATGGCGCGGATGTGGTCTCGGCGGGCGAAATGCATCGCGCGCTGGCGGCCGGCATGCCCGGTGCGGACATCGTCTTCTCCGGCGTAGGCAAGACCGGGCGTGAGATGGCCGAGGCGCTGGATGCCGGGCTGGGCCAATTCAACCTGGAGAGCGAGGAGGAAGGCGTCGAGCTGGCTGCCATCGCCGCCGAGCGCGGCGTGGTCGCGACCGCCACGCTGCGGGTCAATCCCGATGTGGATGCCAAGACCCACGCCAAGATTTCCACCGGCAAGTCCGAGAACAAGTTCGGCGTTCCTTACGATCGCGCTGCAGAAATCTATGCGCGGCTCTCGGCACTGCCGGGGCTGACGATGCGCGGTCTGGCGGTGCATATCGGCAGCCAGATCACCGACCTCGAACCCTCGCGCGTGGCCTTTGCCAAGATGGGCGATCTGATGCGGGCCCTGCGCGAGCAAGGGCTTTCGGTGACGCACATGGATCTGGGCGGCGGGCTGGGCGTGCCCTATCGCGTGGGTGAGACGTTGCCGGGGCCGGCGGAGTACGGCGCGATGGTGGCCGAAGTCACCCGCGATTGGGACGCGACGATCATGTTCGAGCCGGGCCGCGTCATTACCGGCAATGGCGGCGTGCTGGTCACCGAGGTGATCCGGGTGAAGCCCGGCGCGGTCAATCCGTTCGTGGTGGTCGATGCTGCGATGAACGATCTGGTCCGGCCCGCGATGTACGATGCCTGGCATGACTTCGCGGCCGTGCAGCCGACGGGTGAGCGGATGACGGCGAACATCGTCGGCCCGATCTGCGAAAGCTCCGACACGTTCGCCATGGCGCGCGATGTCGATGCCGTGGTGGCGGGAGACCTGGGCGTGTTCCGCACCGCCGGGGCATACGGCGCGACGATGGCCAACACCTACAACAGCCGCGCGCTGGTGCCCGAAGTGATGGTGGATGGCGACAAGTGGGCGATCGTGGCCGAGCGGATCGAGCCTGCGACGATCCTGGCCGCAGAACGCGTGCCGGAATGGCTCTAGCCGCATGATCGCCTCGCTGCCGCTGTTTCATCGCATCGCGGGCCAGCCGGTGATCGTGCTGGGCATGGGCGATGCGGCGGACGCCAAGCGGCGGCTGGTCGAGCGGGCTGGCGGGCAGATCGTCGACGACCTGCAGGAGGGCATCGACAGGGGCGCGCGGCTGGCCTTCATCGCGCATGAGGATGAGCAGTCGGCGCAAGCCGATGCCATCCGGGCGCGGTGTGCAGGGTTGCTCGTCAACGTAACGGACCGGCCGCAACTGTGCGATTTCACCGTCCCCTCCGTGCTGGACCGCGCGCCGGTGCTCATCGCGATCGGGACGGGCGGCGCGTCGGCCGGGCTCGCCAAGCAAGTGCGGTTGCGATTGGAAGCCATGTTGCCGCGATCGCTGGGGGCGCTGGCCGATGGGCTGCACGCCGCGCGCGCGGCGCTGCGGGCACGCTGGCCCGACGCGGGCGATCGTCGCCGGGCGCTGGATACGGCCCTGGCGGCGGGCGGCGCCCTCGATCCGTTGAACGAGGCCAGCGCGGCGCGGATCGACGAATGGCTGGGAGCGGACGCTGTCGTGATGGCCACGGAGCCGATCGATATCACGCTGCGGTCGCACGATCCCGACGATCTGACCTTGCGCGAATTGCGCTGGCTGGGTGCGGCGGATGTGATCGTGCATGAGCGCGATGTGGCGGCGGGTGTGCTCGATCGGGGCCGGGCCGATGCGATCCGCTTGGAGGTGGCCCGGGGTGAGAGTTACACGGTGGAGGGGCTGGTCGTCACCCTCAGGGCTCCGATTTCAGTATAACCTACCCCGTTCGTGTCGAGCGTAGTCGAGACACGCTGACCAAGCGCAAAGGTGTCTCGACTACGCTCGACACGAACGGGGTAGGAGGTGTGCGAAAGGGAGGCGAAGAGGCTGCCCGCTCTACTTCACCCAGTCCAGCCCCAGCTCTTCGTACAGGTCCTTGGCTTCGGCCCAGTTCTCTTCCACCTTGACGTGGAGGAACAAGTGGACCTTCTGCCCTAGGATTTCCGCCAGTTCCTTGCGCGCGGCCTCGCCGATGGCCTTGATCATCGCGCCGCGCTTGCCCAGCACGATCGCTTTCTGACTGTCGCGCGCTACGACGATTTGCTGGCGGATTTCCACCGAGCCGTCCTTGCGCGGGGTGTAGGCCTCGGGCCGCACCGCCGTATCGTACGGCAGTTCGTCATGCAGCAGGCGGTAGATCTGCTCGCGCGTCACTTCGCCGGCCAGCAGGCGTTCGCTGGCGTCGGAAACCTGGTCCTCTGGATAGTGCCACGGACCTTCGGGCATCAGCTGCGCCATCCGCGTCTTCAGCTCGGGCACGCCATCGCCGGTCAGAGCGGAGACGAAGAACACTTCCTCGAACGCGACCTTTCCGGTCAGTTCCTGCGCCAGCGCCAGCAGCGGTTCCTTGGCCGTGGCGTCCACCTTGTTGAGCACCAGGAACTTGCGCTCGGTGCGATTGTTCAGCGTTTCCAGCAGCGGTTCCAGCTCATGCCGGCGTTGCTTGATCGGATCGACCAGCAGCAGGATCGCGTCGGCTTCCTGCGCGCCTTCCCACGCGGCGGAGACCATCGCCCGATCCAGCCGCCGCTTGGGCGCGAAGATACCGGGCGTGTCGGCCAGGATGATCTGCACCCGATCCTCGCCCGACGTGTCCAGCGCGATGCCCAGCAGGCGCGCGCGCGTGGTCTGCGCCTTGGCCGAGGTGATCGCCACTTTCTGACCCACCAGCGCGTTCACCAGCGTTGACTTGCCTGCGTTGGGCGCGCCGATCACCGCCACCAGGCCACACTTTTCCGTCAACCGAACCTCCGCATGAATTCTTCGGCAGCTTGCCGTTCGGCATCCTGCTTGCTGTTTGCCGTGGCCTGCGCCTCGCCCACGCCCTTTACACAGACTTCGACGGTAAAGCGCGCGGCATGATCGGGGCCGGAACGATCGACCAGTTTGTATTCCGGAGGCCGCCGCCGATTGCCCGCTGCCCATTCCTGCAGCGCGGACTTGGCGTGCTTGCGGCTGCCGGTGCTGCCACTGACCTGATCCTGCCACAACCGCCGCACCATGTCGCGCGCAGCATCGAAGCCCCGCTCGACGAAGCAGGCACCGATCAGCGCCTCCATCACGTCGCCCAGGATATTGTCGCTGTCCTGTCCGCCATCGTCACGCGCCTGCTTGCCCAGGCGCATGTGCGCGGCGAGGCCGATCTCCCGCGCCACTTGCGCGCAGACGGTGCGGCTGACCAGCGCGTTCAGCCGCTGGGAAAGCTTGCCCTCCGGGCCATCTCCGCGTTCGAACAGCCATTCGGCGATCGAGAGGCCCAGCACGCGATCGCCCAGGAATTCCAGCTTCTCGTAGTTGCGCTTCTCCCCGGTGCTGGCGTGCGTGAGCGCTTCCAGCCACAACGCGGGATCACGCGGGGGTTGGCCGGACAGGTCGGTCAGGAAAGCCAGTGCCTCGGCGGCCAAAGTCATGACGCTATCCCGTGCGAACTAGAGGTGCCTGGCGAAGCGATGCTCAGAACGTTCCTCCGATCCGGCTCCACCGCGCGGCGGTGAACCAGGTCCACGGCTTCAGCCACTCCGCCCCGCCATTGGTGGAGAACATCATCACCGATGCCTTGCCGACCAGGTTGGCCTGCGGAACGATGCCGATGCCTTCACCCTCGATCGCGGGGAAGCGGCTGTCCAAAGAATTGTCGCGGTTGTCACCCATCAGGAACATGTGGCCGGCGGGCACGGAGAACACTTGCGTATCGTCCTGCGGCTGGGCGCCCAGATCCAGCACATTGTAGCTTTTGCCGTTGGGTAGCGTCTCCCGGAACTGGGGGTAGGAACAGGCCATGCCGCCATCGGGCGTCTGCGCCTCGAACTCGACGCCATAGCAGTGCGTATTGGCGGTCAGGGGCAGGATGAAGTTGTCCACCCGCTGCTTGGGCACGGCCTTGCCGTTCAGGAAAACCTGGCCGGCGCGCACTTGCACGGTATCGCCCGGCAGGCCGATCACGCGCTTGATATAGTCGATATCGTTGCCCGGCGGGGCCTTGAAGATCACGATATCGCCACGCTCGGGCTGGCTGGCGAAGATGCGGCCCGGGATCACCGGCAGGCTGAACGGCATCGAGTACTTCGAGTAGCCGTAAGACCACTTGGACGCCAGCAGGTAGTCCCCATTCTCCAGCCGGGGCAGCATCGATTCGCTGGGAATGTTGAACGGCGAAAAGATGAAGCTGCGAAACACCACCACCAGCAGCACAAGTTTAGCCAGGAAAACGAAGAAGTTCTCCTCCTTCTTCTCCTGGACGGGAGGCGTATCGGGCGCGCCGACAGGCTGGCGATCTGCGGCGGCGACGTGGGGATCGGTCATCGTGATGTCCATGTTGCGCGTCATGGCTTCCGTCAAGCCGCGCGCGTGGGGGAAAGGCCCGGCAACGGTGCCGATTTCGCACAAGATCGGCCTTGGCGTTCGCAAGTGCAACAGGCATAACCGCGCCCGATTGCGGGGCCGGATGGCCGGAACGAACAAGGACAGGGCATGAGCGAGGCGACCGGATCGGTGTGGAAGACGCTGGCGGATTTGCCGCGCCCCACCTTGTCGGAACTGTTCGCGCAAGATCCATCCCGGCTCGACCAACTGGCGACCCGGCTCGACCTGGGTGAAGAAGGCATCCGGTTCGACTGGTCGAAGACGCACCTGGACGCCGCCCACATCGACGCGTTCCTGAAGCTGGCCGACGCTGCGGATTTCGCAGAGCGCCGCCGGGCGCTGTTTGCAGGAGAGATCGTCAACGCGACGGAGGGCCGCGCGGCCGAGCATACCGCGCAACGCGGCGTGGGCCGGGATGAAAGCGTGGCGCTGGCGCACGGCTATCATTCGCGCATGGCCGCCATCGTCGAGGCTATCCATCGTGGCGCGATGGGCGAGGTGAAGCACCTGATCCACATCGGCATCGGCGGTTCCGCGCTCGGTCCGGCGATGGCGGTCAACGCCCTCGCGCGCGACGGGGCGATGGTGGACGTGCATGTCGTGTCCAACATCGACGGGTGCGCCTTGGAAGCGGCGTTTGCCGCGTGTGATCCGGCGACGACGATGCTGGCGGTCGCCTCCAAGACGTTCACGACAACGGAAACCATGGTCAATGCCGAAAGCGCCATCGGCTGGCTGCGTGAGAATGGCGTGGACGACCCCTATGGCCGCATCGTCGCGCTGACGGCGGCGACGGACAAGGCGGTCGAATGGGGCGTGGACGAAACCCGCATCCTGCCGTTCTCCGAAAGCGTCGGCGGGCGTTACTCGCTATGGTCATCAATCGGTTTTCCGATCGCGATGGCGCTGGGCTGGCCTGACTTTGCCGAGATGCTGGAAGGCGCGGCGATCGTCGACCGGCACTTCCGCGACACCGACGGGATCGACAACCTGCCGCTGCGCGCCGCTTTCGCCGACCAGCTATACACCCGCCTGCGCGGTTGCCAGACGCGGGGCGTGTTCGCCTATGATGAGCGACTTGGCCTTTTGCCGGATTACCTTCAGCAGCTGGAAATGGAATCGAACGGCAAGTCGGTGACGGCGGACGGCGCGCCGGTGGATGGGCCGACCGCACCGATCACCTGGGGCGGCGTGGGCACCGATGCGCAGCATGCGGTGTTCCAGTTGCTGCATCAGGGCACGAACCTGGTGCCGGTGGACTTCATCGCGTCGATCGCGCCGGGCGACGATCTCTCGCCCGATCACCACCGCATCCTGCTGTCCAACTGCTTCGCGCAAGGCGCGGCATTGATGGCGGGCAAGGCCAGCGACGATCCGGCGCGCGCCTATCCGGGCGATCGTCCTTCGGCCACGATCCTGCTGGACGATGTTTCGCCCATCAGCTTGGGCGCGCTGATCGCGTTTCATGAGCATCGCACTTTCGCAAACGCGGTGCTGATGGAGATCAACCCCTTCGACCAATTCGGCGTGGAACTGGGCAAGGAAATCGCCAAGCAGATCGAGAAGGGTGGGGCCAGCTTCGATTCGTCGACCGAGGCGCTGCTGGAACTGGCCGGTATCACCTGACTGTCGGTTGCCGGAAGCTGATCTTGCTCCATGTATTTTTACATAGAAGCCGTCGAAGCGCGCTGAAAGCATAATCCGTTAGCCATGCCCCATCGTTTTCTTCTTAGAGAATCAGGGCATTATGCGAATTCGTTTCGGTTATGTGCGCACCGTTACGCTGTGTGGCGTGGCAAGCGCGGCGTTGTCCGCGTGTGGCGGTGGGGGCAGCGGCGGTGGGTCGGTAGCGTCCACCCCAGCGCCAGTCGCGGCACCCACACCATCGCCGTCGGCAACGCCTGCACCATCTCCGACGCCTGCACCATCTCCGACGCCCGCGCCATCCCCGACGCCCGCGCCATCTCCGACGCCCGCGCCATCTCCGACGCCTGCACCATCTCCGACGCCCGCGCCATCTCCGACGCCCGCGCCATCTCCAGCGCCCGCGCCATCTCCGACGCCGGAGGTGTCTCCAACCCCTGCACCGTCTCCTGGCCCAGAGCCTTCACCAAGCGTGGAACCGTCACCATCGCCTAGCCCCACTCCCGCCCCCACTCCCACGCCCAGCCCGTCATCGGGCCTGATTCCGATGCCGCCCAAGAGCGAAGTGCCCGAACGCTCGGTGCAGGACGACGATGAGTATCGCCGCAATTACGTGGCGTTCGAACACGTCAACGCGCTGTATGCGCTGGATAATGGCTGGACCGGCAAAGGCGTGCTCGTCGGCGTGGTCGACGATGGCGTCGTCGCCAATGCCGAGCTGGCGGGGCAGATCTCCCCGCTGAGCAGGGACTTCGGCAATGTCACCACCGGCGGCGTGACCAAGGCGCGCAACGTGATCGGCGATTCGTATTCCGATCACGGCACGATGGTGGCGGGCGTCATCGCAGCGCGCAACGATGGCTCGGGTGTGCAAGGCATGGCGCCCGATGCGCAGATCGTGGCGCTGCGCATCAGCGATACCAACACGACGACAGGCGAGGAAACGCTGGGTCGCACCTTGCCCGCCGCGCTGGACTATGCGGCATCGAACGGGATCAAGATCGTCAATGCATCGCTGGCCAAGATCGACGCCAGCAAGCCCAGCCAGGGCTGGTCCGACATGGTGGCGCGTTACACCGCCTCCGGAGGGTTGTTCGTCAATTCGGCCGGCAACGATGGCGAAGCGAACGCCAAGGGCTACCTCGATCTGACCTCCGCCAATCGCGGCGGCTGGCTGTTCGTGACCGCTCTGGAAGAGACAGACGGCAGCCTGAGCATCGCCGATTACGCCAATCGCTGCGGTTCTGCCGCGATGTCGCGGTGCGTTTCGGCGATGGGCACGAATGGCACGATGGACGTGGCGGGAGAACTCGTCGCCTTCAGTGGCACCAGCGCGGCGGCGGGCCAAGTCAGCGGGCTGGCCGCGCTCATCCTGGGCAAGTGGACGCAGTTGAGCGGCGTGCAGGCGGGGCAAGTGATCCTCAATACCGCGAAGGACATCGGCGATGCCGGGGTCGATCCCACCTATGGCGTGGGCCTGATCGACGTTCAGGCTGCCTTGGCTCCAGTCTCGCCGACACTCTCGAACGGCTTGACCCAGACGGCGGCAGCCGGCGCGGCGATGGTCATACCCGCAGCAGTGGGCGGAGCGCAGACCGGCGCCCAAGTGAAGGCTATGCTGGCGCACGTCACCGTTCTGGATGCCTATGGTCGCGACTATTCAGGGAACTTGGCAGGCCTCGTCGCAAATCCCGAGCAGCGTGCAGGGCAATTCGCGCGCCGGGTGGCGAGCAGCGCGATGGCGGGCAATTCGCGATTCGCCGCACCCGGTTTCGCCGCCAGCTTTGGCTATACGACGTATCGGACCGGCCCCAATGCAACGGACCAGCGGGGGCAGCTGACATATGCCGGGCTGTCCGCCAAGCTGGGCTCGGCAAATCTCGTCGCTTCGTTCTCCGGGCAGGATGCGGTGCAGGATGAGGCGATGGGCCTGGCTCCGGCTTCCGACGTTACGCTGGCTTACGCGCCGGGCGCGAACCTGGCGATCGGAATGGAGCGTCCGGTGGGCGGGGTGCGCATGGCTGTTTCCGCCGTCGCCAGCGACGGACGATACGGATCGGCGCGCGGGGTTCTGCTTGGCCTGAACACCCCGCTGGCAAGGCTGAAGGTCGGCTATCTGGACGAAAGCGGCACGCTGTTCGGTACCCCGGTCGGCGCGGGGGCGATGCGGTTCGGCGATGGGGCGCGGACGGCTTTCGTCGAACTGTCACGCAAATGGCGGTTGGGCGCGTGGTCGCTCGATACCTATGCCTCGACCGGTGCGACGCGGCTGAAGATCGGCGGCGATACGCTGCTCACCTGGGCCAGCACGATCCTAAGCCAGCGGGCAGGGCTATCGGCGAGCCGTGCGGCGCTGGCAGGCCGCATTCGCTTTGGCGTGGCGCTGCCGCTGGTCGCGTTTTCCGGCTCGGGAGAGCTGACGTATGCCAATGGCTATGATCTTGCCACGCGCTCGCTGCTCTACAATCGCGAGCGGGTTGGTCTCACCGGCCAGTATCAGCCGGTGATGAGCGTGGGGTACGAACGAATCGGCACCAACAGCGCCTTGCGTCTGGCAGCGGCGAAGGACGTGGCGACACAGGATTGGCGAGCGCTGGCGTCCTATCGCAGAACCTTGCCCTAGCGCGGGACTTAACCGGGCCCGTGGCGCAAGCTCAGGCTTCGAGGCGCGGCGCTGGCACAGGCGTCTTGGACAGCGAAGCGCGAGGCGCAGCGATTGCCACATCGTGCTGCATCAGGAGCGCAAGCTGCTCGCGGCCGAAGCTCCATTCGCCAAGGCCGGAGTCCGCATTGATGTGGCCGCACTCGCCCGCGTCCACCAGCGTGCTGCCCCAGCGGCGCGCCAGAGCCTGCGCCGTGTGAAAGCCCATCCAGGGATCGTCATGACTGGCGATCAGGCGGCTTGGGAACGGCAGAGGCTCGGTCGGCGTAGGGGCGAAGCGAGCCACCCGCTCGTCCAGCGGGAAGAAATCCACTTCGGGCGGGGCGACCATCAGCGCGCCCACCACCGGCATCGCCTCGCCCCGCTCGGCGAGCGATGCCTGCTCGAACTTGGCCCACCAGGCGACCGCCAGGCAGCCCAGGCTGTGCGCCACCAGCACCACGGGGCGTCCGGCGCTGCGGATCGCCAGGTTCAGGTTGTTGATCCACGTATTGCGGTGGGGATCGTCCCACTTCGCCAGATCGACCTTGCTGCAATCGGCGTGCTGCTCTTCCCAAATGGTCTGCCAGTGGGCAGGGCCGCTGCCGGACAGGCCGGGGACTAGAAGGACGGCGGGGGTCTGTTCGTTGTGCGGGACACGCATTCGACGGGTCATGACACTCTCCTATGGGGATGACCGAACTCGAGATGTGTCGTCGTTCGTTTCTAGCGCCCAGTTATACTCTATTCACAAAATAGACAATAGCCCTTGCGCCGATCCATGGCGATTTTGCGCCCACTTGAAGACGGGGCGGCGCATGCGGGCGTCTGGCATTCTGGCGGCAACATGCCATATCCGCGCGGAACGAAGCTGGAGCCGCGCCGATGCCTGATTTTGACTATGACCTTTTCACGATCGGTGCAGGCTCTGGCGGGGTCCGCGCCTCGCGCGTGGCGTCCGCCTATGGTGCCCGCGTGGCGGTGGCCGAGGAGCACAAGGTCGGCGGCACCTGCGTGATTCGGGGCTGCGTCCCCAAGAAGATGCTGGTCTATGGCGCGCACTTCGCCGAGGATCTGGAGGACGCCAAGCACTTTGGCTGGGATATCCCGAACTGCACGTTCGACTGGATCAAGCTGCGCGACAACGTGCTGAACGACGTGGATCGGCTGAACGGGATCTACTCCCAGACGCTGGAGAATGCGGGCGTCGAGATCATTCACCAGCGCGCCACGATCAGCGGCCCACACGAGGTCACGCTGGCGGATGGCACAAAGAAGACCGCCAAGCACATCCTCGTCGCCACGGGAGCGCGGCCGCACGTGCCCGATTGCCCGGGGCATGAGCTGGGCATCACATCGAACGAGGCGTTTCACCTGGACGCGATTCCGCGCCGCATCCTGATTGCCGGTGCGGGCTATATCGCCAACGAGTTCGCGGGCATCTTCCACCAGTTCGGCGCCAAGGTGACGCTGATCAACCGCACCGACCAGTTGCTGCGCGGATATGACGAATCCCTGCGCGATCGATTGCTGCAGATCTCGATCATGAAGGGCATCGACTTCCGGTTCCACGCCGATTTCCGGGGTATCGAAAAGACCGATGAAGGCTGCCTGCGCGTGTCGATGACCGGGCATGAGCCGATCGATGTCGATGCCGTGCTGTTCGCGACCGGCCGAGTGCCCAATGTCGAAGGGCTGGGCCTGGAGACGGTCGGCATCGAGCTGGACGACAAGAACGCGATCAAGGTCGACGATTATTCGAAGACCAGCGTCGATCACATCTACGCGATCGGCGATGTTACCAATCGCATGCAGCTGACGCCCGTGGCGATCCGCGAAGGGCAGGCCTTTGCCGACACCGTGTTCGGCGGCACGCCGCGGACGGTGGACTATTCGTGCGTTCCCAGCGCGGTGTTCAGCCACCCGCCGATCGCCAGCGTCGGCCTTACCGAGGCGCAGGCCAAGTCGCAGCTGGGTTCGGTGAAGGTGTACGAAAGCGATTTCCGGCCGATGAAGAACGTGGTGGCACACCGCAACGAGCGCTCGCTTTACAAGATGATCTGCGATGGACACACCGACAAGGTGGTGGGCATCCACATGATCGGGCCCGAGGCGCCAGAGATCATGCAGGCGGCCGCTGTCGCGGTGAAAGCCGGGCTGACCAAGGCCGATTTCGACGCCACGGTGGCCATTCACCCGACCATGGCGGAAGAGCTGGTCCTGCTGAAGTAGCCAGGCCGAAGCTGTTAAGGCGTTTCCTTCCGGTGCCAGCTTTGCAAACTTGGTGTTTACAACTTTGCAGAATAACATTGGACGCGGGGGATGAGATGCTTTGATAGGGCATGGTTGAGAGCCGTGACGGCAGGGAGTGATTAGCAGGTGTCAGCCAACATCGCGGAGATGGAGAAGCGTCGTGAAGCGGCGCGGATGGGTGGCGGCCAGCGTCGCATTGATGCGCAGCATGCCAAGGGCAAGCTGACCGCGCGTGAGCGGCTGGACGTGTTGCTGGACGAGGGCAGCTTCGAGGAAGTGGACGCCTACGTCGAGCACAACTGCGTGGATTTTGGCATGCACGATGGCGCCAAGATCCCGGGCGATGGCGTGGTGACGGGTTCTGGCACGATCAACGGGCGGCTGGTGTTCGTGTTCAGCCAGGACTTCACGGTGTTCGGCGGGGCGGTGTCGGAACGGCACGCGATGAAGATCTGCAAGATCATGGACATGGCGCTGAAGGTTGGCGCGCCGGTGATCGGGCTGAACGATTCGGGCGGCGCGCGCATCCAGGAAGGCGTGGCCTCGCTGGGCGGCTATGCCGAGATCTTCCAGCGCAACGTGCTGGCCTCGGGCGTGGTGCCGCAGTTGTCGCTGATCATGGGCCCGTGCGCGGGCGGCGCGGTGTACTCACCGGCGATGACCGACTTCATCTTCATGGTGAAGGACAGCTCGTACATGTTCGTGACCGGGCCCGACGTGGTCAAGACGGTGACGAACGAGGTGGTGACGCAGGAGGAACTGGGCGGCGCGGTGACGCACTCCAGCAAGACGTCCGTCTCCGACCTTGCGCTGGAGAACGACATCGAGGCGCTGCTGGCGACGCGTGACTTCTTCGACTTCCTGCCCGCCTCCAACCGCGACGAAGTGCCCGAGCGCCCCTGTGCCGACCCGTGGGACCGCAGCGAGGCCAGCCTCGACACGATCATCCCGCCATCGGCCAACCAGCCTTATGACATGCACGAAGTCATCAGGAAGACGCTGGA
>NZ_JACIDY010000002.1 GCF_014196615.1 Novosphingobium fluoreni | reverse complement strand
CAATGCCAAACCACAAAGCCATAAATGACCCCGCAGCAAAACATCTTAAAGGCATCGACTTGTTTGTAACTGGTACCCGGAGCCCAAAGACCCCCAAGACCAGGCGCCGTCGCCCACATGTCCCTTCATCTAAACCAACAATGTCAAAGAACACGAAATAACCGCCAGATCATACCAGCAACCATCTCCACCGAACAGTAAAGCCGGACAACCAGCCATCCCCCGCTTTCTAGGTGGGGAACTCAGTTGTCCGTCATGTCGGCGACCAAACTAAACATGCCGTTGAAAGCAACGTCCCGTCCGGTGAAACGCCGTATAGGCAACGATAACGAGTCGGTCAAACACCAATTTCAAAAAAGTTTCATAGCAAAACCAAACCCCGAAAAAATGACGGGATTCAGCCACTCCGCGAGATCGGGAGACTGGTTCAGCCCATCGGCCATCGCTATGCGCTGCCCTCGAAACAGGGAGAGCCGATCGTGTCCGTTACCAAGCCCATCCCTTCCCTGCGCTTTCCCGCGCCGCACCTCCCGCAGCATGGAACCGCCTGGCGCGGCGCGATTGGCGGGATGCTGGGCATTGCCATCGCGGGCGGGATCGGGGTGATCCTCTGGGGGGCCACGACGGCCACTCTGCCTTGGCTGGTCGCGCCGGCAGGGGCGTCGGCCGTACTGATCTTCGCTGTGCCAGCCAGCCCCTTGGCTCAGCCCTGGCCGCTGATCGGCGGCAACGTGCTGTCTGCCTGCGTCGGACTGCTATGCGGACATCTGATCGGCATGCCGCTGATGGCGGGAAGTCTGGCCGTGGGTTTGGCGATCGCCGCGATGAGCGTGGCGCGCTGCATGCATCCGCCCGGTGGCGCCTGCGCCTTGCTCTACGCCCTTGCCGCGTCGGGTCCGGACAAGTGGAACGCGCTCCATCTCGTTACGATCTTTGCGAATGCTGTGGCGCTGGGCGGGGTGGCATGGCTGTTCAACAACGCGAGCGGTCACTCATGGCCGCACCGCGCTCCCACGCCGCCTTCACGCAGCGCGCACTCCGCTCTTGCCCATCAGGCCCTGGCGGCGACGTTGGCGGAGTGGGACGAGATGATCGATGCTGATATCGCCGACCTGGACGCTATTTTCCAAGCGGTCGAGCGGCGCATCCGTTCGATCGAACAGAGTGCGCCGCCCGCTTCGCAGATTTAGAACGCTGCGGCTTCCAATGCCATCATAGATGCCTTGCCGCTCTTGATCGCCAGGAATGCCGAAGTCGCTTGGGGCAGGATGCGATCGAAGAAAAAACGCGCGGTGGCCAGTTTGGCCTTGTAGAAGTCGGCCTCGTCCGTGCCTCCCTTCAAAGCCGTCTGTGCGACGAAGGCTGCCTTGGCGAAGCAATACCCCATCGCCACCAGCCCGAGCAGACGGGTGTAATCGGTGGCGGCCGCGGCGGCTTCTTCAGGATCGCGCATACCTCGCTCGGCTATTGTCGCGGTGGAAAGCTGGAGGGCGCCAAACGCCTTCTCCAGACCTTCGACCATCTTGCCCAGATCGGCGTCCGCCTTGTTCGCCTCGATGAAGGTCGAGACCGGGTGGAAGAAGCTGCGCAAGTAGCGGCCCATGTGCGCGGGCAGCTTGCGGCCGACGAGGTCCAGCGCCTGGATGCCGTTCGTGCCTTCATAGATCATCGCGATCCGGGCATCGCGCACATATTGCTCGACCCCGCTTTCCGCGATGTAGCCATGGCCCCCATAGACCTGAACAGCCAGGTTCGCGCTTTCGAAACCCAGGTCGGTGAAGAGCGCCTTCACCACCGGCGTCATCAGCGCGACGAAATCCTCGGCCCGCTGTCTCGCTTCCGGATCGGTCGCATGCTTTTCGGCATCGAGTGCGCGGCTGACCCAGGCGGTGATGGCGCGGCAACCTTCGTTGTAGGCGCGCATCGTCATCAACATGCGCCGCACATCGGGGTGAACTATGATCGGGTCCGCCGGGCCGCCGGGGTTCTTCACGCCCGATAGCGAGCGGCCCTGCAACCGGTCCTTGGCGTAGTACACGGCGGACTGATACGCCGCTTCGCCGACGCCCAGGCCCTGAACGCCGACCGAAACACGCTCGGTGTTCATCATCGTGAACATGGCTTCCATGCCCTTGTGCGGTTTGCCAACCAGCCAGCCCACGGAATCGTCGAAGTTCAGCTGGCATGTGGCCGAAGCCTTGAGGCCCATCTTGTGCTCGATCGCCGAGACCGAGACACCGTTGGCAGGACCGACGGAACCATCGTCCTTGGGCAGATACTTGGGCACCAGGAACAAGCTGATGCCCTTCACGCCCGCCGGTGCATCCGGCATGCGGGCCAGCACCAGGTGGATGATGTTCTCGGTCAGATCATGCTCACCGGCCGAGATGAATATCTTGGAGCCGGTCAGCTTGTAGCTGCCGTCATCCTGCGGAACCGCGCGCGTGCGCAACAGGCCAAGGTCGGTGCCGCAGTGCGATTCGGTAAGACACATCGTGCCGGACCATTCACCCGAGACCATCTTGGGCAGAAAGCGCTGCTTCAGCTCGTCGCTGGCATGGCCCTCGATCGCGGTGGTGCCGCCGTGGGTCAAGCCGGGGTAGAGGCTGAACGAGACATTCGCAGCACAGATCATCTCCTCGGTCATCTTGTTGACCGATTCCGGCAGGCCCTGCCCGCCCCACTGCGGATCGGAAGCAAGCGCGCACCAGCCGCCGTCGCGGAACATCGCGTAAGCTTCCTTGAATCCGGTGGGCGTGCGAACCACGCCGTTTTCCAGGATGCAGCCTTCCGCGTCACCACCGCGATTGAGCGGCAGCAGCACTTCCTGCGCCACCTTGGCGGCTTCTTCCAGGATGGCGTCTGTCAGGTCGGGCGTGAATTCCGCCAATGCTTCGAGATTGCCGAAGCCATCGTCGTTGTGGAGTTCGTGCAGGACGAACTTCATGTCGCGAAGGGGTGCCTCGTAGACTTGCATGTCATTCTCCTTGGGAGCGCCCGTCCCCTGCCCTCGTCTGAAGGTGGCAGTTGGGTTGCGCGCTCCGCTTTCGTCCTCAATTCCGCAGCGGCTTGCCGGTTTCCAGCATCTGCTCTATCCGGGCCACGGTCCGCTTGTCGCGTACCAGCCGCATGAAGTTCTGGCGTTCCAGCGTCAGCAGGTCGGCCTCCGTCACGATGTCCACGGTGTCGGCGTCGCCGCCGGACAGCACCGTTGCCAAAGCGTCGGAAACGACCATGTCGTAGTCGGTCGCCATGCCGCGCTTGTGGAAGCCCTCGGCCGCCATGTTGAGACCGGTGTGACCGCTCTCACCGGGGAGGCGGAACGTCGGCGGCTCGGGCGGCTTGTAGCCCTCGACCAGCGAAAGCGCCTTGCGCTTGGCGTCGTGAAGCAAGCGGTCACGGTTCATGGTGATGCCGTCTTCGGGGCGCAGGAACATGAGTTCCTTGGCCTGCTGGGCCGACTTGCTGACGGTGGCGGTGGAGATGGTTTCGAACACCTTGGCCACCGCGGGCATCGGCCCCTTGGGCATGCCCGGCGCGTTGCGGGCACGGTCCAACATTTCGCCGCAACCACCCCAGCCGGGGATCAGGCCGACGCCGCATTCCACCAGGCCGGTGTAAAGCTCGGCATGGGCCTGCACCGCGTCGGAGTTCAGCAGGATTTCGCAACCGCCGCCTATCGCCATGCCCGCAGGCGCGCTGACCACCGGGAACGGCGCATACTTCAGCGCCTTGTAGGCCATCTGCCCACCAGCCACGAGCTTCTCGATCTCGCTCCATGCGGCGATGTTCACCGCGAAGATGGCTAGGCCCAGATTCGCGCCTGCCGAGAAGCTGTCGGCATCATTGTAGACGATCATCGCCTTGTAGCCTTGCGCCACCAGCGGGATCGCCTGCCCGATCAGCTTCATCACCTCACCGTCGAGGGCGTTCATCTTGCCGGTGAACTCCAGGCAAGCGACGCCATCGCCCACGTCCCAGAGGGCGGCGGAGGCATTCTTGAGCAGCGGTTTCGCGCTCAGCTTGAAGTCGGCCAGACGCAGCACGCCTTCGGGGCGGACGATATCGTGGTATTCGCCATCACGGCCCAGGAACTGGCGCTTGCCGTTCTCGACGCGATAGAACGCCCGATCGCCCGCCAGCGTCAGCAGTGCCGGAACCGGCTTGCCTTCGGCGGACAAGCGCTCGGCGAAATACTGCGCGCCAAGCTTGTCGATCATCTCGAACGGCCCGGCCTTCCAGTTGTACCCCAGCCGCATCGCATCATCTATCGCGACGACATCGTCCGCCGCATCGGGCACCAGAGATGCGGCATAGGCCAGCGTTCCCGACATGAGGGCCCAGGCATAGTCACCCAGCTTGCCCTTGGTTTCGACCAGAGCGCGCAAATCGCCCTTCGCCGCCGCGCCAGAGACACCGGTCACCTTGGCCTTGGGCCGATACGCGCCACTGGCCAGGTCGATGGCTTCGAGCTGCTTTCCCTTTTCACGGTTCACGCGATAGAAGCCGCCCTTGCCCTTCCGACCGGTGTAGCCGTCGGCGATCATCTTTTCGATCAGCGGAATATCGCGGGCAATCGCCTGATAGGGATCGTCCTTGGCCAGGGTGCCGGTAAGACTGGCCTTCAAATGCGGCATGAGATCGATGCCCACCAGATCGACCAGCCCGAAAATGCCGGTCTTGGGCACGCCCATCGGCTTGCCCGCCACCGCGTCGGCTTCCTCCACGGTAAGGCCGCGATCCATCGCTTCGTTGATGCCCAGCTGAATCCAAAGCGTGCCGATGCGATTGGCGATGAAACCGGGCGTATCCTTGGCGCGCACCACGGTCTTGCCCATCGCCACATCGGCAAAGGCCTGAACCTTGTCGACCACGGCCGGATCGCTATCCGGTCCGGCCACGATTTCCAGCAGCCGCATGTAGCGCGGCGGATTGAAGAAGTGGGTGATCAGGAAATCGCGCTTGAAGGCGTCCGACCGTCCCTCGACCAGATGGGCGAGCGGGATCGTGGAAGTGTTGGAAGACACCGCCGTGCCGGGCCGCTTAACCTCTTCGATCCTGGCATAGAGGGCCTGCTTGATGTCCAGGCGCTCGATCACGGCCTCGATCACCCAGTCGCACTCGGCGATCTTGCCAAGGTGATCCTCGATATTGCCGGTCTCTACCAGCTTGGCGGCGCGGGTGCTCATGAATGGCGCAGGGTCGGTCTTGAGCATCCCGGCCACTGCGCCCTCGGCGATGGCGTTGCGATTGCCGCCGTCCTTGGGCACGATATCCAGCAGCAGCACCGGAACACCGGCGTTGGCGACTTGCGCGGCGATCCCCGCGCCCATCGTACCGGCACCGATCACGCACACTTTGTTGATGGTGGCACTCATCAGTCGACAGCCTCCAGAACGGTCGCGATGCCTTGACCGCCGCCGATGCACTGGGTGGCCAGCGCATACTTGCCGCCTTCACGCTTCAGCAGCGATGCCGCCTTGCCGACGATCCGCGCGCCCGTGGCGCCCAGCGGATGACCCAACGCGATCGCCCCGCCGTCGATGTTGGTCTTGGCCGGATCGACGCCAAGGTCGCGGATGCAGGCCAGCGCCTGGCTGGCGAACGCCTCGTTCAGTTCGACCACGCTGAGATCCTTCGCCTCGATGCCGGCGCGTTGCAGCGCCTTCTGGCTCGACAGGATCGGACCCAGCCCCATAGTTTCAGGCGCGCAGCCCGATACGCTGACCGACTTGATGCGCGCCAGGATCGGCAGGCCATGCGCCCGGGCGTATTCCTCTGTGGTGACCAGAACCGCCGCCGCGCCATCGGTTACCGGCGATGACGTGCCCGCCGTTACGGAACCTTGCGCATCGAACGCGGGCTTCAAGGCAGCCAGCGCTTCTGCACTGGTATCGCCCCGGATCGCACCATCCTCGCTGACCAGCCCGGCCTTGGTCTGAATCGGCACGATTTCGTCGGCGAACCGGCCCGCATCGCGTGCGGCCGCAGCGCGCTTCTGGCTTTCTACCGCGAAGGCCTCCTGCTCGCCACGCGCGATCTGGTACTTGCTGGCGACGTTCTCAGCCGTCTCGCCCATCGACATGTAGGCCGCGCTCTTCTTGCCAAGCTCGGGATTGGGCATCGGATTGAAGCCCATCATCGGCACGCGGGTCATGGATTCGACACCGGCGCAAACGAACACCTCACCCGCGCCGATGGCGATCTGGCCCATCGCGATCTGCACCGCGCTCATTGAGGAACCGCAGAAACGGTTCACCGTCATGCCGCCCACGCTGATCGGCAAATCTGCCAGCAGCACTGCCAGACGCGCCACGTTGAGACCCTGCTCCCCCTCAGGGAATGCACAGCCGACGATGACATCCTCGATGTCGGAAGCTTCCAGGCCGGTCTTCTGGATCAGGCCGCGAATGACCTGTGCCAGCAGATCATCAGGACGGACCTTAGTCAGCGCGCCCTTGTTGGCAAGATGGAAAGGGGACCGGGCATAACCGGCAATAACGACGCTTTGCATGCAACTCTCCTCGGCGCGGACGGTCTTCGCGATTCTCGCCGCTCAATCTCGCCTCTAAAGGTGCGCTACTTTCCCTATACGTCAAGCAATTTTTGCGCTAGACCGATTCTCGAAGCCGGCAAGCACAGGTGGATTCCTCAAGAAAACGAGGAGGCACCGCCGGCACAATGGAGAGCGAAGGACAGCTGCATGAAGATATTGAACTCCTCGTCGCTGGCGATGGCATCCCTGGGGCTGGCAGCTACGCTGGTCGCGGTTCCGGCGCTCGCCGCCGGGCCTGAAATGGTGCTTGGCAAGTGGCGCACGCCCAGCCGCAACGGTGTGGTGGAAATCACCAAGTGCGGCACCTCGATCTGTGGCCGCCTGATCGATTCCCAGAACCTTCGCACCAACCCCAACTTATTGGACGAGAAGAACAAGGACACCGCCAAGCGCAGTCGCAAGCTGAAGGGTCTGCAGCTTTTGGGCGGATTTACCGGCAGCGCCAAGCAGTGGGACGGCGGCACCATCTACAATCCGGAAGACGGCGGCACCTACAAGGCGACGATCACCCCGGCCGGCGCCGATACGCTAAAGCTAAAGGGCTGCATCGTCTGGCCGCTTTGCAAGACGCAGACCTGGACGCGGATCAAGTAAATACCTCGGGTCGTTCAAGCTTTTAAAAAATCAGGGAACTCAGGAGAGAACCGAATGAATACCAGCAAGGGGCGCATCCTCGCCGGAACCGCAGCCACCGCGCTCGCCTTCGGCATCAGCACCGTAGCCAGTGCGCAGGCCTTCTATCTGCAGGAGCAGTCTGTCCGCGCCCAGGGCCGGGCGTTCTCGGGCGAGGCGGCCGATACCGGCGTAGACTCGCTGTGGTGGAACCCCGCCTCGATCGGCGGCATGGAAGGCGGCGAAGCGGCGATCCACGCCAGCGCCATCATCCCGCGCGGCAAGGTGGTGGACAACGGCACCGTGATCGTCCGCCCCGGCCAGCGCCCCGCCCCGGTCGGCGGTGATCCCGTCGCCCGCAACCCAATCAATAAGGGTGTGCTGCCCTCTGGTGCGGTCGCCTATGGCATGGGCCGCGTGGCTTTCGGTCTGGCGGTGAGCGCACCTTACAATTTCACCACGGACTACGATGCCGAAAGCTGGGCGCGGTATAGCGCGGACAAGACCAAGCTGCGCACTTTCGATATTCAGCCTTCAGTAGCGTTCATGGTGACGCCGCAGCTCAGCATCGGCGCGGCCTTAAACGCGGAGTATGCCGATGCCACGCTGAGCAATTACCTGCCCAACTTGTCGCCTGCGCTGCCCGACGGCCGCCAGCAGTTGAAGGGCAACGGCTGGGACTTCGGCTGGTCAGCCGGTGCGCAGTATCGTGGCGGTCCGGTGACGCTGGGCCTGGCCTACAAGTCCAGCATCAAGCACAAGCTGGACGGTTCGATCACCACGGAAGGCCTGCTGGGCCCGCTCGCCGGCCAGAATCGTTCTATCGACACCAGCGCTTCTTTCCGCACACCGTGGCAGGCGATCGGCAGCGTCCGGGTGAAGGCAACGCCGCAGTTGACCTTGAACGGCCAGGTGATCCGCTATGGCTGGAGCAAGTTCGACGCGATCCGGCTGGGCGCTCCGGTGAATGCCGCTATCCCTGAGAACTACAAGAAAAGCTGGACCTATGCGTTCGGTGCCGATTACGACGTCAACCCGGACCTGACCGTGCGCGCCGGCATCCAGCACGGCAACACCCCCACCCGCGATGGCGATCGTGACGCCCGTGTGCCGGACAGCAACCGCTGGAACTTCTCGGCCGGCACCAGCATCAAGGCCAGCAGCGCGATCACGGTGGACGCCGCCGCCAGCTACATCACGTTCAAGGATGCGCCGATCGACCGGATCACGGCGGCCTATGCCGGCACCGCGGCGCAGACGCCGGTGATCACCAACGGCGAGTTGCGCGATGCATCCGCGCTGGTCTTCTCGCTCGGCGCAAGGATGGCGTTCTAATGGCGGCCGCGGCGCACAACGCCGGCCCTCGCGAGCCGGCTGACCTTGGTACCCCCTCGGCACCGCTTGATGAGATGCCGGCGATCGCGCCGCGGCTCCTCACCGATTTGCTCGACCATGCGGTCGCCCGCCATGGCGCTTGGCCCGCGGTCGACTTCATGGGTCGCAAGTGGACGTATCGTGAGATCGGCGAACTCTCTCGCCGAGCGGCTCGGGGTCTGCAGGATCTGGGAGTGCGGCCGGGAATGAGGGTCGGGCTCTGCCTGCCCAATACGCCCTACTATGTCATCTGCTACTTCGCGATTCTGCGGATCGGCGGCGTCGTGGTAAACTTCAACCCACTCTATACCGAGCGGGAGCTGGAGCACCAGGTGGTGGACAGCGGGACGGAGGTGATGATCGCCTCCGACCTTGCCATGTCCCTCCCCAAGATCGAGCCGCTGATCGGCAAGACCAGCCTGCACCGCGTGGTAGTCTGCCCGATCGCCGGTGTCCTGCCCGCGATCAAGGGCACCGCCTATCGCCTGCTTAAGCGCAAGGATATCGCGCATGAGCCACATGATCTGCGCTTCGTGCGGTTCCACGATCTGATTGCCCGCCAGGCCGATCCGGACCCGGTGGTGCAGGACCCCTGCGATCTGGCGGTGCTGCAATATACCGGCGGCACCACCGGCACTCCCAAGGGCGCGATGCTGACTCACGCCAACCTCGCCGCCAATTCGGCGCAGATGATCGCGCACGTCGGCCATTTGCCCGAAACGCAGGAGCGGACGCTGGGCGTGCTGCCGATGTTCCACGTCTTCGCGCTGACCACGGTGCTGAACTACTCGGTCGATACCGCCGCCGAGATGATCCTGCTGCCCCGCTTCGAGATGAAGTCCTTCCTGGAAACCGCCAAGCGGGTGAAGCCCACGCAATTCTTTGGCGTGCCCACGCTTTATGCCGCGCTCAACAACGTCGAGCTGCATGGCGAGTTCGATCAGGTGCGGGTCTGCATTTCGGGTGGCGCGCCTCTGCCGCTGGACATTCGCCAGAAGTTTGAAGCGAAGACCGGAGTGCGCGTGGTGGAAGGCTATGGCTTGTCCGAAGCCAGCCCGATCATCGCCTGCAATCCACTGGAAGGACTGGTCAAGGAGAATTCCTGCGGACCTGCTTTCCCCGGCACCGCCATCGAAATCCGCGACCCCGAGAACATTCATCGCGTGATGAAGCAGGGCGAGCGTGGCGAAGTCTGCGCCCGGGGGCCGCAAGTGATGAAGGCCTACTGGAACCGCCCCAAGGATACGGAAGCCACCTTTATCTATGGCGCGCTGCGCACCGGCGATGTCGGCTACCTGGATGAGGACGGCTACCTGTTTCTGGTCGATCGCATCAAGGACCTGATCCTGTGCAGCGGCTACAACGTCTATCCCCGCATGATCGAGGATGCGCTGTACGAGCATCCCAGCGTGGCCGAGGCCGTGGTGATCGGTGTGCCCGATCCCTATCGGGGACAGTCACCCAAGGCATTCGTGGCCTTGCATCAAGGTGATCTTGTCGGCGAAGAGGAGTTGATGGAATTCCTCAAGACGCGGATCAGCAAGATCGAAATGCCCTCCAGCATAGAATTCAGGCCCAGCCTGCCCAAGACCATGGTCGGCAAGCTATCGAAGAAAGAGCTGGTGGCCGAAGAAGCCGCACGGCGCGCTGCCGCTCAGGGCGTTTTGTGACCCTAGCGGAAACGGCGCCGGACGCGCCCGCCGATCTGCTCGGCATCCAGGAAGCGGCCACCGAGCTGGGCGTCACGATGCGCACCTTGCGCTTCTATGAAGACAAGGGCCTGATCGCGCCGCAACGCGTGGGCACCACCCGCATCTATTCGCGGCGAGAGATCGGGCGGATGCAGCTGATCCTGCGGGGCAAGCGGCTGGGCTTCAGCATTCGCGAAATCGCCGAGTTCCTGGACCTCTACGATGTCGATCCCGAGCATCACGCCCAGGTGCGCCAATTGATCGCCAAGGTGGCCAAACGCCGATCGGAGCTTGCCAAACAGAAGCAGGCCATCGAACAGACGCTGGAAGAGCTGGGTTCGATCGAGCAGCAGGCACAGGACTGGCTGCGCGAACATCACGGCGAGGCAAAGGGCCAGGTATCGTGAACGAGCAGGAAGCTTCCGTCTTCGAGGTTCAGCGCCTTCTAGAAGTGGAGGAACTGGATACCGACTTCTATCGCGGCGCGGCGCGGCCCGAAGAAGGCGGCAGGATCTACGGCGGGCAAGTGATCGCGCAGGCACTGGCGTCAGCCGTCGCCTCTGTGGAACCGGGCCGGGCCGCCCACTCGCTTCATGCCTATTTCCTGCGCGCCGGTGACATCACGCGCCCCGTGATCTACCGGGTCATCCGCGATTTCGATGGCGGCACTTTCGCCAATCGCCGGGTCGTCGCCTTGCAGGACGGACGGCCGATCCTGAACCTGGCAGCCTCGTTCCAGCGGCCTGAAAAGGGCCTGGCTTATCGCGGCCCGATGCCGCAACCGCCCGGCCCGGAGGCTGCCAAGCCGCTGGCCGACTTTCTTACGGCGGCGATGGGAACGTTACCTTGGCCTTTTCGCGACCTTGCGCTCGCGCTGGACATGCGTGTGGGCCAGATCGACGCGAAGGGGGCCGATCCGTCAGTCGGGATGCCCGGCCTTCCCAGCCAGTGCGCCTGGTTCCGCCTGCCCGCCGGGCTAGACGAAATACAAGCGCGGACCGCGCTGGCGCTCGTGAGCGACTACGGCCTCATCAACACCGCGCTGCTGCCCCATGAAAAAGGATGGTCCTCTCCAGATATCCAGTCCGCCAGCCTGGACCACGCGATCTGGTTTCATGAGACGCCGCCGCTGGGCGAATGGCTGCTCTATACCATGGACAGTCCCTGGTCGGGGCATGGTCGAGGCTTGGCGCGAGGGACGATCTTCACGCAGGATGGCGGAATGATCGCCAGCATGACCCAGGAAGGCCTGATCCGCCACCGTCCGTGATAGCGGACAAGCGCGGACGCCCACCGGCGAGCGTGGGATAACGCCAGAAGGTTTACGGGGCGGACATCGAGCCGGCACCGGGGCGCTCTTTGCTGGAGAGCGCGGGAAAAGCCACCGTGTGCGAACGGCCGATGGCGTGGGAACCTCGGCTCGGCCCTGACGCAGACATGTGGGACCAGCCGTAGGGCTCGCAAGTCGAGCCGGTCCCTTCACGACATACCTGCGCGCGAGCGCTGGGGAACGTGACACGATTTCGTCGCATCTCTCCGCCCACGGCGCCGGCTCGAAACACCGGCGCTGCGTGATCATCGCCTAGCCGGATGCGTAGCCGTATAACCCATATGGTTACTTGTGTCAAATTGTTTCCGTTGTGCCGCCTACAACTCTCTTCTTGTTATTGCGAGTTACTCGCATTATCGAGCGGGCAATCAACGGAGGGAAATACCTGTATGCACCGGCTTCGTCTTACCGCGCTTTGCGGAACCGCGCTGACTGTTCTGGGCGTTGCGTTCCCCGCTCACGCGGAAGAAGAGCAGCCGGCGGACGCCATCATCGTAACCGGTGCGCGGGCCGCCAGCGGCGCGATGACCAAGACCGACACCCCCGCCTTACAGACACCGCAGCCGGTCACCATCGTCACCGATGAACTGTTCACCCAGCAGGGCGCCCTCTCCGTCAGTGATACGCTGCGCTATGTCTCGGGCGTTCAGACCAACCCCTATGGCCGTGACAGCCGGATCGACGGCGTAAAGGTACGCGGCGTCAACGCGCAGCAGTTCCGCGACGGCATGCGCGATGTGTTCAGCTTCTATGCCACGATCCCGGCCGATCCTTACAACTTCTCGGCCGTGCAGCTTGTGCGCGGTCCGGCCTCTGTGCTGTTCGGCCAGGGTTCGATCGGCGGCCTGTTCAACCTTGTCTCCAAGGCGCCGCAGTTCGAGACGGGCGGCGAGGTTTCCGTCCGCTACGGGTCGTTCGATCGCAAGGAAGTGCTGGCCGATCTCACCGGCCCGCTGAGCGACACGCTGGCCGCCCGGATCGCCGCGCGCGTGCGCGATGCCGATACGCAGACCGATTTCGTGAAAGACGATCGGGTGATGATCGCCCCATCGCTCACCTGGCGGCCCTCGGCCCAGACCGACGTCACGCTGCTCGGCCTTTATCAGGAGGACGACGGCGGCTCGACCGCGCAGTTCCTGCCGCTGGTCGGTACGATTCTGCCGAATCCCAACGGCAAGCTGCGCAACGATCTGTTCATCGGCAAGCCCGGCTGGGACCGCTACGACGGCCGCCTGCTGCAAGGAACCGGCATGATCAGCCACCGCTTCAACGATGCGGTGAAGATCAGCCTCAAGGCCCGCTACATCGATAGCGACGTGGATTACCGCACGCACTATCCCAACAGCTACGCCAATCCGCTAAACCCCTATGTGCTGCCGGGACAGGTCGACGCGAATGGCGTCGCGGTGCCTGATCCGGCGATGCGGATCATCGGCAACTACCGGCAGACAAGTCGCGCCCGGATGGAAATTTTCTCCACCGACAACAACCTGCAGTGGAACTTCAACACGGGCAGCCAGATCGAACACGTCTTGCTGGCAGGTGTCGATTTCAGTCGCAGCCGCGTCCGCAAGGTCGATACTTTCGGCGAGGAATATATCGATATCTACAATATCGATTACAACGCATTGCAGGATTTTGGCGGCGGTGTCGGACCTAACCCGTATCTATCAGACGACACTGTTCAAAAGCAGTTGGGTTTTTACCTTCAGGATCAGATCCGTTTCGCCGATCGCGTTTCGGTCGTGCTGGGCGCACGGCGCGACAAGGTGACGACTGACAGCTTCGGGGTACGCGCCTTGAACGAAAGCGCCACCACCTTCCGGGCCGGTATCATCGCCGATGTGGCCAAGGGCGTCTCACCGTTCTTCAGCTTTACCCAAAGCTTTGACCCGATCATCGGAACCACCGTGGATCGCACTGTCTTCAAACCGCAGCGCGGTCGCCAGTTCGAGGCAGGCGTAAAGTTACATCCGACCGATTGGGCAATCCTGACAGTCACCGGCTATCATATCACCCAGACCAACACGCCGGTCGATGTTGTGATCCCTGCCCCGACGGCCAACGATCCCAATGCCTTCACAAGAGGCCAGCGCCAAGTCGGCGAAAGCACCTCCAAGGGCATCGAAGTGGAAGGCAACGCCACCTTCCCCGGCGGCCTGCAGATCGTCGCCAATTTCAGCTACAACGACGCGGCGGTGTCCAAGTCGACCTACGCCTATGAAATCGGCAAGCAGATGGAGAACGTGCCCAAGTACAACGCCTCCCTGTGGGCCTCGCGTCCATTCGATCTGTCGGACGAACTGAGGCTGCTGCTGGGCGGGGGCGCGCGCTATTCCGGAGCGAACAAGTCCTATAGCGAATCCGCTTTCCCCAATGGCCTGCGCACGCCAAGCTACACACTGGTCGATGCGCTGGCGGAGCTGCGTTGGCGCGAACACTGGACCTTCTCGGTCAACGCCACCAACCTGCTGGACAAGCGCTTCTACTCCGCCTGCCTGGCGCGGGGCGATTGCTTCATGGGCGAAGAGCGGCAGGTGTTCGGCACTGTGAGCTACCGCTTCTGATGGCGCTGGGCGGCGTTCTCCTCACCGGATCGCTTGCCGGAATGCTAGGCGTGGGCGTGTTGCGCTATGCCTGGCAGCAGGACCGCCGCTCGCATCCGTTGAACCTAGCGGGCTGGCTGCTGATCCTGACCGGAGCCGTGCTGGGCTGGCAGGCGGCGGGCGCCTGGGGCACCTCGGTCACCGCGCTATGGACGATGGGCGCCGCCTTGGTGCTGCTCGCCTGGGCAGCCTTTCGCTCCCGCCCAGGCAAGATGCGTGCCTCGAACCGCCGCGCTGGCATCATCGCCGAGCGGGGCGAACCGCTGCGCCTGATGGGGCGCGTGCTGACGTTCATCATGGTGGGGCTGATCGCGGGTATTCTGGGGATCGGCATCGCCGTGGCCGGGGCCAGCCTCCTGCTGTTCACCGGCGCGGGAGAAGCCAACGCGTTCTTCCTGGCGCTGACGCTGACCCCACTGGCCTGGGCCGTGCTGGCGTACCTGCTGCTGATGGAGAGCGACCGGCGCGGGCAGTTGCGCTTGCTCGCCTTCGCCAGTCTTCCGCTTTGGCCCTGTCTCGCGCTAGGAGTGCTTTCATGACGGCAGCGCCCGAACCCTCCAGCGTCAAGCGCGCGCTTTCCGCCCACGCGGCGATCGGCCTGCTAACCAGCGCCTTGCTTTATATCGTCTGCCTGACGGGCACGATCAGCGTGTTCTATCCCGAGCTTCAGCGGCTGGAGCAGCGGGACGCGCCCGAGATGCCGGCGATCGCCCCCCAAGCCGTGCAACGCGGCGTGGAGGCGGTGCTGGCAAGCGAAAAGGGCAAGCCCGCCACCACTCACTTGTTCGTCCACATGCCGGGTGATGACCTGCCGCGCGCCACGATCACCACGGACACCGGCGCGGTCCACCTCAACCCGGACGGCACGATCGCCGGGCCGGAAGAGATCGCCTGGTCGGACTTCCTGATCGCGCTGCATTACACGCTCAACCTGCCGTCCGTCATCGGGCTGACAGTGGTGGGCGCGCTGGGGGCGATGCTGCTGGCGTTGTCGCTGACGGGCATCATCGCCCATCCCCGCGTCTTCCGCGACGCCTTCAACTTGCGCGCGCGCGACAGCAACGGCGTCGGCCTGGCGGACTGGCACAACCGCCTCTCGGTCTGGACCCTGCCCTTCTCCACCGCGCTGGCGCTGACGGGCGCGATCATCGGGCTGGGCAGCGTGACCGCGATGGGCCTCGCCGCGCTATTCAAGGACGGAAACGTGGAAGCGGTCTACGCCCCGCTGTTCGGGCCGGAGGGCAAGCCGAACGCGCAGCCCGCCCCGCCCGCCGATGTCGCCGCCGTGATCACCAATTTCACCCGCACCTATCCGCAGGCGGTGCCTACCTACGTCACCATTCATGAGCCGGGCACGCTGGGTCAGGAGGTGGTCGTCTCGGCCCGTCACCCGCATCGGCTGATCTTTGGCGAAAGCTATCGCTACGACGCGCGCGGGCGGCTGCTGGGCATCGCCGGCTTGTCCGATGGCGCGATCGGGCAGCAGGCCGGAGCATCGATCTACGGGCTGCACTTCGGCAATTTCGGCGGCCTGCCGGTGAAGCTGGCCTACCTTGTTCTGGGCGCGGCGCTGACCGGCATCTCCGCGACCGGAGTGTTCATCTGGTTGGGCAAGCGCCGCCGCCGTGGCCATGTGGAGCCACGCCTGCACCGAATGTGGGATGGCGTGGTGTGGGGCAGCCCGTTCATGCTGGGCATGACCTTCGTCGCCCGCAAGGCCCTGGGCAACGGCGCGCCGCTGGTGGCGATCTTCTGGATCGGCCTGGCGATGATCCTGCTGGCTTCGATCCCCTCTGTTGCCGACGTGCGCTTTCGCAAGGCGGTGCAGGCGATGGCGGCTTTCGGCCTTCTCCTGCCGGCGATGCTGATGCTGGGGTGAGGGTCGGGCCGCTTCAGGCGGGAAATGGTTTCACGCTTTCGCGGCAATGACGAACTTCAGGGAAGCCGCTACCGCCCCCATTCCTCCATTCGCATCGAGCGAAGTCGAGACACCGCAGCACCCGAAACCCTCAGACCGCCGCCCTACTCATCCCCATAGATCGCCACCGTCATTTCGCCATCGGCGGCAACGCGCCCGCGATACATGCCGGGGGTGTTGAACGACCAGACCGCCGCGCCATCATGGCCGATCGCGATCAGGCCGCCTTCCCCGCCCAGCGCTTTCGTCTCCGCCTGCACAACGTCCACCGCCACTTGCGCGCTTTCACCCAGGAAGCGGATGCGCGCGCCGATCTCATGGCCGACGCCTTCGCGGATGTAGAACTCGCCCGAGCCGGTGGCCGATACCGCGCAGGACCGATCATCCGCGAACGTGCCCGCCCCGATCACCGGCGAATCGCCGACCCGGCCGGGACGCTTGCCGGTGAGGCCGCCGGTGGAGGTGGCGGCGGCGAGGTGCCCCTGGCTGTCGCGCGCCACTGCGCCCACGGTGCCGAACTTCACGTCGGCATCGAAAACGGCCTTGCCCTGCCCACGCTCGCGCATCTTTTCCAGCTGCCGCCAGCGCTCCGCCGTGTGGAAGTACGTGGGATCGACCTGCTCGACGCCGACTTCCTCGCCGAAGCGATCAGCACCGGGGCCAGCCACCAGAACGTGGGGCGTCTGCTCCATCAGCGCGCGGGCCAAAGTGACGGGGTTGCGCGCGCGGGTGACGCCGGCAACGGCTCCGGCTGCACGCGTGGTGCCGTCCATGATCGCCGCGTCCAGTTCGATCGTCCCGTCCGCCGTGAAGACCGCGCCGTGGCCTGCGTTGAACGCCGGATCATCTTCCAGCACGCGCACTGCGGCCTCCACCGCGTCCAGCGCCGCACCGCCCTGGCGCAGGATCGCCGCGCCCGCCGCCAGGGCCTGCGTCAGCCCCGCACGCGTGGCGGTTTCGAGCGCCGAGTCCAGTTCGCCCCGCCGCATCGCGCCGGCACCGCCGTGGACCTGGAGCACCCAGCCCCCGGAATCGAGGATGCCATCGCGCGCGGTGTTTGTCTGATCTGTCATCAGGCGCTTTTAGCGAAGACCAGCGTAGCCGGTCAAAGCCCGGAAATACGCCACTTGCCAAGGCTGAGCATGAACATGCCGTTCACAGTTGTAACAAAGAACGTGCAAATAGATTACCTTCTGGTACAAAACCGGTTGACGCTGTCGGCGACTGCCTTATATACCAAGCGGTATAGTAATCCTCATGGGAGCGGAACCTCGACACTCAGCTGTTGAGCTTCCGGAAAATAACAACAATCCTTGCGCCCTTACCGGGCGTGCCATCGATCGGCCTTGCAAGGTCGTGCCCTGGGGCGCGGCCTCAGAGGCTTGCCTGCCGCTGCCGCGCCGAAACGGCGGCGGACAGACCTTATTCGCCGGAGCATCGCCAGTGAACTCGCATGTCAAAATTCCGCTGCCCACTGACGAGCGGCATCTTTCGGCGGAGCCCGCCGCAGGCCCGCGCCGAAGCCGCCGCAATACCGCGATCAGCGTGATCGCGGTATTGCTGGTGGCAGGCGTCGGGTGGAAGATGTTGTCCGGACAGCAGGCCGATGCCGCGCCGCCACCGCCCGCCGTCGTCCAGATCGCCGCGCCGCTGGTGCGAGAAGTGACGGAATGGAACGATTTCGTGGGCCGTTTCGCCCCCAGCCGCACGGTAGAGGTTCGCCCGCGCGTATCGGGCGCGGTGACGCAGATCCTGTTCCATGACGGTGATTTCGTGCGGCAGGGCCAGGCCCTGTTCGTGGTCGACCCCCGGCCGTACCGCGCCGCGCTGGCCGAGGCGCAGGCCGATGTCGCCTCCGCCCGCAGCGCCCTGACGCTCGCCCGGTCAGACTATGGCCGCGTCGCCGGGCTGACCGGGGACGAGGCGATGGCCGCCAGCGAGGTGGATCAGCTGCGCGCCAAGGTGCGCGCGGCGGAAGCGGCGCTGGCAGGGGCGCAGGCGCGGCTCAACCGCCGCTCGCTCGACATGGAATTCGCCACCGTGCGCGCGCCGATTTCGGGCCGCGTGTCCGATCGCAAGGTGGACATCGGCAACCTGGTATCGGGCGATGGCGCGGCCACCGCCACTTTGCTGACCACGATCAACGCGGTCGATCCGATCTACTTCAACTTCGATGCCTCCGAAGCGCTCTTCCTCAAGACGCAGCGCCAGCGGCAGGCCGGGCAAGCCGCCGCAGACGTGCAGGTGCGCTTGCAGGACGAGGCGGACTATCGCTGGAACGGCAGGCTCGACTTTACCGACAATGGCCTCGATCCGCGCTCCGGCACGATCCGCATCCGCGCGGTGGTGCCCAATCCCAATGGCTTCCTGACGCCCGGAATGTTCGGCAACATGCGCCTGGCGGAAAGCGGCAAGGTCCGCGCGATGCTGGTGCCCGATCAGGCCGTCCAGTCCGACCAGGCGCGCAAGGTCGTGCTGGTGGTCGGCAAGGACGGCGTGGTTGCCGCCAAGCCGGTGCAGCTGGGCCCCCTCGTCAATGGATTGCGCGTGATTCAGTCCGGCCTTGCGCCTGATGACCGCGTGGTGATCAGCAACTTCGCCGGGGCGGTCGCAGGATCAAAGGTAGATGCCAAGCCCGGCCGGATCGCGCCTACGAAGGCTCCGCCTGATCCGGCGGGAAATCCCAACGCGCCGATGGCGGCGCAGGCGACCTTGAACTGACCTCGCGCTTCTCAGCCCGACCCAGATAAATCCCCGGCGCCCTGGCGCGCCCAGCAGGGACACAGCTCATGCGATTTTCCCGGTTCTTCATCGACCGGCCGATCTTCGCGGGCGTCATCGCGGTGATTATCACCGTGGTGGGCGCGCTCGCCTTTTTCGGCCTGCCGGTTTCTCAATATCCCAACATCGTGCCGCCTACCGTCACGGTGAGCGCACAATATCCCGGCGCCTCCGCCGAAACCGTGGCCGACACCGTCGCCGCGCCGATCGAGCAGGAGATCAACGGCGTCGATGATATGCTCTACATGGACTCGCAGTCCACGGGAGACGGCAAGACCACGATCACGGTGACCTTCAAGATCGGCACGGATCTGGATGCCGCGCAGGTCTTGGTGCAGAACCGTGTCGCCGTCGCCACGCCGCGCCTGCCGCCCGAAGTGCAGCAGCTGGGTGTCGTCACCAACAAGACCTCGCCGGACTTCCTGATGGTGGTGAACCTGCAATCGCCCGATGGCAGCCTGCCGCGCGATTACTTGTCCAACTATGCCCTGACCCAGGTGCGCGACAAGCTGGCGCGCGTGGAAGGCGTGGGCGACGTGCGGCTCTATGGTGCGCGCGACTACGGCATGCGCATCTGGATCGATCCGGGCCGCGCCGCCGCGATGGACTTGACCCCCGGAGAGATCGTGTCCGCCCTTCGCGCGCAGAACGTGCAGGTTTCCGCCGGAGCGCTGGGCGCGCCGCCCTATGACAAGGGCAACGCCTATCAGGTGGGCGTGGAGCTGCAGGGGCGCCTGCAGACGCCTGAACAATTCTCGGACGTGGTGGTCCGCACCGATCCCGATGGCCGCCAAGTCCGCGTGCGCGATGTCGCCCGCGTGGAACTGGGCGCGCAGGACTACAGCACCAACACCTACCTTTCGAACAAGCCCACCGTGGTCATGGCGGTGATGCAGCGGCCCGGCTCCAACGCGCTGGCCGCGGCGGAGGCCGTGCGCGGGCAGATGGATACGCTGGCCAAGTCCTTCCCCAAGGGCATGGAATATTCGGTGATCTACAACCCCACCGAGTTCATCGGCCAGTCGATCGACGCGGTGTATCACACCTTGTTCGAGGCGGTGGTGCTGGTCGTCATCGTCATCCTGGTATTCCTGCAGAACTGGCGCGCCGCGATCATTCCGATCGTCGCCATTCCGGTCTCGCTGATCGGCACCGCGGTGATGCTGGCGGCGCTGGGCTATTCGCTCAACAACCTGTCGCTGTTTGGGCTGGTGCTGGCGATCGGCATCGTCGTCGACGACGCGATCGTCGTGGTCGAGAACGTGGAACGCTATATCGAGGACGGCATGCGCCCGATCGATGCGGCACGGCGCTCCATGGACGAGGTGTCCGGCGCGCTGGTGGCGATCGTGCTTGTGCTGTGCGCGGTGTTCGTGCCGACTCTGTTCATCAGCGGCATCTCGGGCGCGTTCTATCAGCAGTTCGCGGTGACGATCTCTACCGCCACCGTGATCTCGCTGCTGATCTCGCTGACGCTGTCCCCCGCCCTCGCCGCGATCCTGCTCAAGCATCGTGAGCGCGTGCCGACGACCGCACCGCGCTGGAAGCAGTGGGTGCAGACCGCCGGGGACAAGTTCAACCACGGGTTCGAACGCATGAGCGAGCGCTATGCCGGGCTGACCCACCGCCTGGTGCAGGCCCCGCTGCGGATGATGGCGACGTATGCCGCGCTGATCCTGGCAACGCTGGGCCTGTTCTGGACCACGCCTTCCGGCTTCGTGCCGCAGCAGGACCAGGGCTACTTCATGGCCGCCGCATTCCTGCCGCCGGGCTCCTCGCTCGCCCGCACCGACGAGGTGGCGCGCGAAATGGCCGCCCGCATCCTGCCGATCAAGGGCATTCGCGGCGCGGTGATGTTCGCCGGGCTCCACGGGCCTTCGCGCACCGCTTCCCCCGATTCCGCCGCGATCTACTTCCCGTTTGAAAGCTTCGAGGACCGGGCCAAGGTCGGCGCGACGTACGCCAAGATCATGGAACAGGCGCAAGCCGCGATGAAGGGCTACGACAAGGCGCAGATCGTTCTTCTGCCGCCGCCCACCATCAACGGCATCGTCCCGGCCGGCGGCTATCGCATGATCGTGCAGGACCGTGAGGGCCGTGGCTACGCCGAGTTGCAGAAGGCCATCGCCCCGCTGCTGAAGGAGGCCAATCAGGCGCCCGAGCTGAAACAGGTCTACAGCTTGTTCAACACGGCGACCCCGCGCGTCTTTGCCGATGTCGATCGTGCCAAGGCGGACATGCTGGGCGTGCCGGTGCAGCGCGTGTTCGAGGCGTTGCAGGTCTATCTCGGCTCCGCGTTCGTGAACGATTTCAACCTGCTGGGCCGCACCTATCGCGTCACCGCGCAGGCGGACTCGGCCTATCGCGGATCGACGGCGGACATCGCCAACCTGAAGACCCGCTCCGTCACCGGCGCGATGGTGCCGCTGGGCTCCGTGGCGACCTTTGAGGACAAGACAGGCCCCTACCGCGTGGTGCGTTACAACCTGCAGCGCGCGATCGAGGTGGACGGCGGCGTCGCCCCCGGCCATTCGACCGGACAGGCGCTGACCACGATGGAGCGCATCGCCGACGCCAACCTGCCTGCCGGCTATGGCCATGAGTGGACCGGCATCGCCTATCAGCAGAGCACGGCGGGCAATACCGCGGGCATCGTGTTCGGCATGGCGGTGTTCTTCGTCTTCCTGGTGCTGGCCGCCCAGTACGAAAGCCTGACCTTGCCTCTGGCCATCGTGCTGATCGTGCCGATGTGCCTGTTCGCGGCGATGCTGGGCGTGCAGATCCGGGGGCTGGACAACAACATCCTGACCCAGATCGGCCTCGTCGTGCTGATCGCGCTGGCGGCCAAGAACGCGATCCTGGTGGTCGAGTTCGCCAAGCAGGCGGAGGAGGAGGGCATGTCCACCATCGATGCCGCCGTCCACGCCGCCCGCACGCGCCTGCGTCCGATCCTGATGACCAGCTTCGCCTTCATCCTGGGCGTGGTGCCGCTGGTGATTGCCGAAGGGGCCGGTGCGGAACTGCGCCAGGCGCTGGGCACGGCGGTGTTCTTCGGCATGGTCGGCGTGACCGGGTTCGGGCTGATCTTCACTCCCACCTTCTACGTCGTGTGCCGCAATCTGGCCGAGCGGCTGCGGCGCAAGGCACGCCCCGCGCCCAAAACCGCACACGGCCATGACGCCGCCGCGTTGCCGGCTGAGTGACAGGAGATATGAGCATGTTGAAGCAATCCCTTGCGGCATTGCTGACCGCCACGGCGCTCTCCGCCTGCGCGGTCGGGCCGGACTTCGTCGCCCCTGCGACGCCGCCCAGCGCCGCCACGCCGTTCATCGGCAGCGCATCTCCGGTGGTGTCGACCGCCGAGCCCGACGGCAACTGGTGGCGGCTCTATGACGATCCGGTGCTGGACGGCCTGGTCCGCGATGCCCTGGCCGCCAACACCGACGTACGCGTGGCGGTGGCGCGGATCGAGCGGGCCCGCGCGCAGCTGCGCGGTTCACGCAACCTGGCTCTGCCGCAGACCGGGGTTCAGGGTTCGGTCCGGCAGAACCGCTCCTCCGCGATGCAGGTGCTGCCTGGCATGGATCGGGAGAACCGCGTCGTCGATGGTGAGTTCAACATCTCCTACGAGCTGGACTTGTTCGGCCGGGTGAAGCGCGGCGTCGAGGCGTCCCGCGCCGATCTCTCCGCCGCGCAGGAAGACGCCGACGCGGTGCGGGTGACGGTGGTGGCCGATACCGTGCGCGCCTATGTCGACGCCGCCAGCGCCGCGCAACAGATCGCCGTGGCGCAAAGCACGGTCGACCTGCTCACTCGATCGAAGCGCATCACCAATGCGCGGTTCGAACGCGGCCTCAATCAGCGCCTGGACGTGATCCGCGTGACGCAATTGCGCGAGCAGCAGGCGGCCATGATCCCGGCGCTGCAGGCCGCGCGCGACGGCGCGCTGTTCCGCCTGGCGACCCTGACCGGGCGCTCCCCGCAGGACCTGCCGGAGGCGGCGCGTGTCCGACGTGATACGCCCGATGTCGGCCGGCCGATCCCGGTCGGCGATGGGCGCACCCTGCTGGCGCGCCGTCCCGATGTGAAGGCGGCGGAGCGACGGCTGGCGGCAGACACCGCGCGCATCGGCGTCGCCACGGCAGACCTCTACCCGCGGATTTCACTAGGCGGGGCCATCGGCACCACGGCGATCGGCGGCGGAGATATTCTGGGCGGCGGACCGTTGCGCTGGCTGCTGGGACCGCTGATCTCCTGGGCCTTTCCTAACCAGGAAGGTATCCGCGCCCGGATGGGGGCCGCGCGCGCCGATACCGAAGCCGATCTCGCCACGTTCGACGGCGCCGTGCTGCGGGCGCTGGAGGAAACCGAGACGGCCCTGTCAAACTATCGCAACGCCCTGCTGCGCAAGGAGCGCCTCGCCTCGGCCCGCAGCGCTGCCGAGCGTGCGGCCAATGTCGGCCTGGCCCGCCAACGACGGGGGCAGATCGATGCCCTCGACGTACTGGATGCGCAACGCACCCTCGCCCAGTCCGAGGCGGAGTACGCCGCCGCCACCCGCGACGTGGCGTTCGCGCAAGTCGATCTCTTCCGCGCGCTGGGTGGGTCGTGGACGGGCACGACTTGAACCGGCCACAAGCCTTCCCCCGTAGTCTAGCTCCCTCCCCTCCCGTTCGTGTCGAGCGAAGTCTAGACACGTCAGCGCGAGACCAGCGTATCTCGACTTCGCTCGATACGAACGGAAAAGGCGCGGGACTACTCAACAATCTCGAACAGTTGCGTCCACTTTAATCCACTGAACACGGCCCCCGCGATCGGTTAGACCCTCATCAACGACACACGGACGAGGAGACGACCCATGACCATCCGATCGAGCGACGCCGAAAGCGTGGACCTGGTGATCCTGCCCCCGGTGCGCGATCTGGGAGACGGCTTCACCGTGCGCCGCGCGCTGCCTTCGGCACAGCGGCGGATGGTGGGTCCCTTCATCTTCTTCGACCAGATGGGGCCGACCGCGTTCCACGGCGGCGAGGGGCTGGACGTGCGCCCTCACCCCCACATCGGTCTCTCCACGCTGACCTATCTCCTCGAAGGCGAGATCGAGCATCGCGACAGCCTGGGCTCGCTCCAGACGATCCGACCCGGCGCGGTGAACCTGATGACGGCAGGATCGGGCATCGTCCATTCCGAGCGGAGCCCCGCCTCGGCGCGCAGCACCGGCGGCCCGCTGTTCGGGCTCCAGACCTGGATCGCGCTCCCCGCCGCCGACCAGGAGATCGACCCGGCGTTCGATCACTATGCCGCAGACCAGATTCCCACGACCGAAGCCGAAGGCGTGCGCCTGTCCCTGGTGGTGGGCCAGGCGGACGGGCTGCGATCGCCGGTGAAGACCTATTCCGACACGCTCTACGCCGACCTGTTGCTGGCAGACGGTGCGCGCTACCAGCTCAAGGCTGAGCATGTGGAGCGGGCGATCTATGTCGTTTCCGGCGCGGTGGAGATCGTCGGCCAGGAGGGCCGGTTCGAAACTGGCGAGTTCGTGGTGTTCAAGCCCGGTGCTGAAATCGTCCTGCGCGGCACGGGCGATACGCGGCTGATGCTGGTGGGTGGCGAGCCGTTCCCGGAAGCGCGGCAGATCTTCTGGAACTTCGTCTCAACCTCGGCCGAGCGGATCGATCAGGCCAAGCGTGACTGGCGTGAAGGCCGCTTCGCGCGGGTGCCGGGGGACGACGAATTCATTCCCCTGCCCGAGAATTCATGATCCGGCTTCCCGCTTCCGTTTCCCCACCACCAGGTCCAGCGTGGAGAGGAAGCGGGAGCGATCGCTGGCGCTGAAAGGCGGCGGGCCGCCCACCACGTCACCCCCGGCGCGCAAGTCCGCCATGATCGCCCGTACCGCGATGGCGCCGCCGATCGAGGACGTGGTGAACGGCTTGCCATTGGGCGCCACCACGTCCGCGCCCAGTTTCAGGCAGCGATCAGCCAGCAGAATGTCGGCGGTGATGACGATGGTGCCGGGGCCTGCCTGCTCCACGATCCAGTCATCCGCCGCATCGAAGGCGTCGCTCACCACCTTGCGTGAGATCAGCGGATCGCGCGGCGTGCGGATCGGGCTGTTGCTGACCACCACCACCGGCACCTTGTACCGCGTGGCGACGCGATAGGTCTCTTCCTTGACGGGACAGGCATCGGCATCGATCAGAATCTGTAACATCGCGCCTTCATAAACAAAGGATGGCGCGATGACGAACCATGTCATAGTTCCGCAAGCGGCTTGGCCTTGCAACGAAATGTGCTACAGGCGCGTTCGCTGACCATGATGGCATCGGTCCTGAGCCGATTTGCGGCTCGTATTTCGCTGCCATCGTAAATGCTGGTGCTAGGTCAGGCCTTGCGGCTTCGCTGCACCAACCATAGCAATTCAAGGAACTGAGTAACAATTGATGGCAGGATACAAGGAGCCGGCGTTTCAAGACCGCGTGAAAGCCGCCGCGGAAGCAAAGGCGAAGGCACTGGCCAAATTGAAGGCGAAGCCGCCGGTGGACCCCGCAGTTCTGGCTGAGCGTGCTGCCCGCGCCGAAGCAAAGGAGCGTGCTCAGGCTGAAAAGCGCGCCGCAATCAAGGCCGAGAAGGAAGCCAAGGCGCTGGCTGAGGCAGAAGCCGCCGAATTGGCGCGCTTGGAAGAAGAGGAGGCGCGTCTTGCCGCCGAGGCCGCGAAGCCCAAGCCCAAGACTGCTGAAGAACTCAAGGCCGCGCGCGATGCTCGCTACGCGGCGCGGAAGGCTCGTCGCAAGTAAGCTCTTGCACGTGGGGGGAGGCTGTCAGGTTTCTACGACTCTCCCCCTCCTGCTTTTGCTACCCCGTTCGTATTGAGCGAAGTCGCGATACGCCAGCGCTGTGCTCGCGTGTCCCGACTTCGCTCGACACGAACGGAGGTGGCATCAGCCCGTTCGCGTCCGATACCGGCCCCGCCCTTTCACAATCGCCGTAGGGCCGGGGCCACCCGCACTGCCAGCAGCGGTAGCGATCCGATCAGCCCGATCCCCAGCGTCAACACCGCGCCGGCGCCCAGCGTCGCCAGTACCACGCCCCAATCGGGGGCCCAGCGAAACGCGAACACCTCCACGATCACGTACCACGCCGCCAGCGTGCCGAGGCCCAGCGCCAGCAGGCACAGCGTCGCGGCGAGCAAGCCGTACTCCAGCGCCTGCGCCGCCAGGATCTGCCATCGCGTCGCCCCCAGCGTCTTCAGGATCACGCTGTCATAGCTGCGCGCCTGCCGAGAGGCGGCGATCGCGCCCACCAGCACCGCGATGCCCGCCAGGATCGCCACCGAGGCCGAAAGCAGGATTGCTGTCGCCATCTGGTCCAGAATCTTGCGCACTTGCCCCAGCACTTCGCTGACCGCGATGACTGAGGCGGACGGAAACGCTTTCAGCAGCGCGCGCGATACCGGACCTTCGTGGCGTGCATCCATGTCGATGGTCGATGTCAGGCTGTGGGGGGCCGCGCGCAGAGTGTTGGGTGAGAAGACCATGACGTAGTTGAAGCCCATCGTCTCCCAGTTCACCTGCCGTAGCGACGCGATGCGCGCCACGATCTCACGCCCCAGCACGCTCACCGTCAGCGTATCGCCCACCCCGATGCCCAGCGTGCGCGCGGCCTCCCGGTCGAGCGAAACCAGCGGCGGCCCGGCATAGTCGGCCGGCCACCATGCTCCGTCCACCAGCTCGCTGCCTTCGGGCAGATCCTGCGAATATGTCACCCCCCGCTCACCCCGCAGGAACCAGGCCTTGTCCGGAATCTGGGGCAAATCGGCCACCCGCTGCGCTCCGTAGGCGGTGATCGTGCCGCGCAGCGAGGGCACGATGTTCAGCTTGGCTTCCGGTGCTTGCCGCTGCACCACCGAGACGAAGCGGGCGCGCTCTTCGGAAGGAATATCCAGCACGAACTGCTTAGGCGCGCGTTGCGGCACGGCGCGGGTGATCTCGCTATTCAGGCTGGTCTGGATCGCCGCGAGCGTGACGAACAGCGTCAGCGCCAGACCCAACGCGATGACCAGCGCCACGGTCTGCGCGCCCGGCCTGTGCAGATTGGCGAGGGCAAGGCGCAGCAGCGGACGGCGCGGCCGCGGCAGTCGAGAAGAAGCCCAGCGGATCGCGCTGCCGATACCCAGCAGGATCAGCAGCACCGCACCGACCGATCCCAGCACGGCGGCGGCAAAGACCGGCTCGCGCGCCGTCAGCAGGGCCAGCGCCACCACGGCCGTGCCCGCTGCCGCGACCTGCAGCACGGTACGCCGATCGATCCTGCCGCGCGTCTCAACCCCACCACGAAACTGCGCCGCCGCCGGTTGCCGCCGCGCGCGGGCGAGCGGGGGCAAGGCAAAGGCCAAGGCGATCAGCAGGCCGTAAGCGGCGCTGCTCACCAGCGGGATCGGGAAGAAGCCGACGCCCGGTGCTACCGGCAGGACATCGCGCACCAGCCACACCAACGCGATCGGCAGAAGCGCACCGGCGACCAGCCCTGCGATCACCGCCAGCCCGGCAACCGCGCCGATCTCCAGCAGATAGATGCGGGCGATATCCGCAGACGTCGCGCCCAGGATCTTGAACGTGGCGATGCTGCCGCGCCGCATTCCCAGATACGAGGCTACGCCGTTGCTCACCCCGATACCGGCGATCACCAGGGCGGCAAGGCCGATCAGCGATAGGAATTGGCCCATCCGCTCGAAGAAGCGCACCGCCCCCGGCGCGGCATGGTCGCGGTCCTTGTACTCCCATCCGGACGAGGGATATTTCGCCTTCAGTCGCTCCACTATCGCCACGGGATCGACGCCCGGCGAAAGACGAATGCGGTACTTTGCCTTGTACAGCGCGCCGGGCTGCAACAAGCCGGTGCGCTTGAAGCCGTCCAACGAGACGATGGCGACGGGCCCCAGCGTGAAGCCCTCGCCCACGCGATCCGGTTCATCGGCGATCAACCCGGCCACGCGGAACGAGGCATCGCCGTAGATCATCCCATCGCCGGGCTTCAGCAGCAGGCGATCGGCCAAGGCGCGATCGATGATCACCGCGTCGGCCGCCAGCGGGCGATAGCGGCCATCGGCCAGCTTCATCTGCCCATACAGCGGAAACGCCTGGTCGACGCCTTTAAGCTCGGTCAGCACCGAGCCGGGCGCGCCCTCGGCCAGGCCGACGCGCTGGGCCATCGCGCGAGTGCGGATGGTGTCGCTCACGCGGCCCATCGCGGCAAACTGCGCGTGTTCTGCGGGCGAGGCCTGCCGCTGCGTCATGCCGATCTCGACATCGCCGCCCAGCAGCACGCGTCCGCGCGTGGCCAGTTCGGAGGTGATCGCGCTCGTCAGGCTGCCGATGGTGGCCAGCGTCGCCACGCCCAGGAAAAGGCAGGCCAGCAGCAAGCGCAGGCCGCGCAAACCCCCGTCCAGATCGCGCCGCGCGATCCGCCAGCTCTCGCGCCAGCTAAGCGTTGTAAACCCGCTCAAGCGCGGGTGTCCGATGCGATGCGGCCATCGGCCATGGTCAGCACGCGTTTGCAGCGCCGGGCCAGTTCAGGGTCATGGGTGATAATGATCAGCGTCGCCCCGGCATCCCGCTGGCGCTGGAACAGAAGTTCTACGATCGCGTCGCTAGTCTTGCCATCGAGATTGCCCGTGGGCTCGTCGGCGAACAGGATGCGCGGCTGCGGGGCTACGGCGCGGGCGATGGCCACACGCTGCTGCTCTCCGCCGGAAAGCTGCACCGGATAGTGCGTCAGCCGATGACCCAGGCCCACCGCCACCAGCTCGGCCTCGGCGCGCGCGAAGGCGTCTCCCTCCCCCGCCAGTTCCAGCGGCACCGCTACGTTTTCCAGCGCCGTCATCGTGGGCAGCAGATGGAACGCCTGCAACACGATGCCGATCCGGCCACGGCGGGCGCGGGCCAGGCCATCCTCGTCCAGCGTGGCGAAGGCGACGCCGCCCACGCTGACGTCCCCGCCGCTCGCTTGCTCCAGCCCGGCCAGGATCGCCATCAGCGAAGACTTGCCCGAACCCGACGGCCCCAGGATGGCGACGCTCTCTCCCTGGGCGATCTCCAGGTCGATACCCCGCAAAATCGGCGTCGGCGCATCGCGGCTGCCGAGTGTCAGGGTGACATTGCGCGTGCGAATAGCGATATCCGCAACCGGATCAAACGACATGGACGGAGAATTTCCTTGCTCAACAGGCTGGCCCCATATGCGGGCGCATTGTTGCTACTCCAAGGCCTGACGGCCTGCTCGCGTGAGAATGATGCGGCGCAGCAGCCCTCGCAAGGTTCCAGCAACGATATGGGGGCTGCTCAGGCTCCGATTGCAGACGGCAAACTGATCCTGGCCTTCGGAGACAGTCTTTACGCGGGCTATGGCGTGGAACCGAGACAGAGCTTCCCCGCGATGCTGGAGCAATTGCTGCGGAAGGACGGTCTTGCCGTGACGGTGCAGAACGCCGGCGTTTCGGGCGATACCACCGCCGCAGCGTTGCGTCGGCTGGCCTTCACCCTGGACGGCCTGCCACGCAAGCCCGATCTCGCGATGGTCAACCTGGGTGGGAACGACATGCTGCGCGGCATCGATCCCACTGAAACCCGCAAGAACCTGATCGCCATCTGCGAGGATTTGCACAAACGCGGTATTCCGATCATGCTGACCGGAATGGTCGCCGCGCCCAACATGGGCAAGGACTACGCCGCGCGCTTCAACCCGATCTATGGCGATCTGGCCGAGCGCTACGACGCGGTCCTCTATCCCTTCTTCCTCGACGGCGTGATCACGCGGCCCGAGCTTATGCAGGCCGACAGCGTGCATCCCAAGCCGCAGGGCATCGCCCTGATCACCAGCAAGGTCGAGCCGCTGGTGGCCAAGGCGCTGAACCGCCCTTAATTCCGCAAGCTGTCCGGCACGATACCGCCGTTTTCGGCCAGCTTGTCCATCACCGCGCGGTGGAGGGCGATATTCTGCTCGGCGCTGCCATGATCGCCGGCGTGGACGTTCAGCTCTTCCGCCAGCTCCTTGCGGGCGGACAGGCTGGAATCGAGGTCCAGCAGCTTGAGCAGATCGACGATGGAGGTCTTGTAGTTGCCGCCGTGGTCCGGCTTCATCTCCGCCATCGCTTGCAACACGGCACCGACATCGACCGATTGGGCCGGCTGGGAAGACAACGGCGCGTTCGTTTGTGCCGGCGGCGGCGTGGCGGGCGCTGGCTGGGCGGGGGCGGTGGCTTGGGGCACAGGAGCAGGCGCCGGAGCGGCCGGGGCAGGCTTGGCCTCTCCCCCGCGATGGAAGATCTTGTTCAGGATATTGCCGAATACGCTCATGAAGAAGCTCCTGCTGAGGCTTTCAAAACCGACTTGTGCCGGGCTGACCTTTGAAAGCTTAACGCATGAGGGCGTGAAAGGTCCGGGGGAACGGGACGGTCTCTCAGGTCGTTAGGTCACCAACGCATAGGCCTGCTACCCCAAATCGCCTGGAGACCATCATGAAGCACACGACCCTGATCGCCGTATCCGTCGCCGCTCTGGCGCTGGCGGGGTGCAAGAAAGAGGCGCCTGCCGGTGATGCCATGGCAACCAGCGCCGCAACCGATAGCACGATCCCCGGCGTTACCCCTGCCGCCGAAGTCCAGCGCAGCCCCAGCCAGGTCTTTGCCGATACCGCCGCCGCCAGCGACGCGTTTGAAATCGCCACATCCCAGCTCGCCGCCGACAAGGCCAGCTCCGCCAAGGTCAAGACCTTCGCACAGCAGATGATCAAGGCGCACACCGAGTCCAGCAAGAAGCTGGAGTCCGCCGCCGCATCCGCCACGCCCAAGATCGTACCCGATGCGGCAATGACCGCTCAGCAGCAGCAAGTCTTGAGCGATCTGCAAGGCAAGTCCGGCGCGGAGTTCGACAAGGCCTATGCCGCGGCGCAAGTCAATGCGCATCAGAGCACGCTGAATGCGTTGAAGGCTTACGCAACCGGCGGTGATGTGGCGGGCCTGAAGAGCTTCGCCACCGAAATGATCCCGGCGGTAACGGCGCACTTTAACATGGCGAAGGGGCTGTAACGCCCCTCGCCTAAAGCCCGCCTCCCGTTCGGGTCGAGCGAAGTCGAGATACGCGGGCCCAGCCCAGCGCGTCTCGACTTCGCTCGACCCGAACGGAGGGGGTGGCGATCGAAGCCTAGGCGAACGCCTCCAGACGTTCGCTGAGGGCAAGCCAATCAGCTTCCGCTTTTGCCAGGTCGACCAGCGCCTGCTCGCGCTGCTTGGCCAGCTGGCCGGTTGTCAGCCCCGCCAGGTTGTGGGGCGGGCGCTTGGGCGTGACCATGGCATCCTCGATCTCGGCGACACGGGACTGGACGCGCGCAATCGCTGTTTCGGCGCGAGCGAACTGCTTCTCCAGCTCCTTTTGCTCCTTCCAGTTGGCGCTGACCGCCTTCTGATCGATGGGAGCGGGCTTTTCCGCTGACTTCCCCTTGCCCTTCCCGTCCGCCTTGGGCTGATTGCGGCCCAACACGAAGTCCATGTAATCGGTCATGCTGCCGGCATATTCGCGGGCTTCACCGCCATCGACCAGCACCAGCCGATCCGCCGTCAGCTCCACCATATGGCGATCGTGGCTGATCAGGATCACCGCGCCTTCATAAGCGTTGAGGGCCTGGACCAGTGCCTCGCGCGCGTCTACGTCCAAGTGGTTGGTCGGCTCGTCCAAGATCAGCAAGTGCGGCGCATCGCGCGTTACCAGCGCCAACGCCAGCCGCGCGCGCTCTCCGCCCGAGAGCTTGGAAACCGGCGTCAGCGCGCGTTCCCCCGAGAAGCCGAAGCGGCCCAGCTGACCCCGGATCTGCGCAGTCGGCTTGCCGTCCATCGCGCGGGTCATGTGCACCAGCGGCGTATCGCTGCCGGCCAGTTCCTCCACCTGGTACTGCGTGAAATAGCCGATGGCGAGCTTGCCCGAGATGTTCATCTCGCCTTCCATCGGCTTCAACTGCTGAGCGAATAGGCGGGCCAGCGTGGTCTTGCCATTGCCGTTGCGCCCTAGCAGCGCGATGCGATCGTCGGGATCGATCCGCAGGCCCAGGCGGCGCAGGATCGGCTTTTCCTCGACGTAGCCCACGGCCGCATTGTCCAGCGTGATCAACGGCGGACGCAGTTCCTTAGGGCTCGGGAAGTCGAACGTCAGCGACGGATCTTCCATCATCGCGACGACGGGCTGCATCTTCGCCAGCATCTTGGCACGGGACTGCGCCTGCTTGGCGGTAGAGGCCCGCGCGCTGTTGCGGTTCACGTAGTCCTGCAACTTGGCGCGTTGCGCATCCTGAGACGCCTTCGCCGCCGCCAGTTGCGCCGCACGCTCGGCCCGCTGCCGCTCGAAGCTATCGTAACCGCCAGGATAGAGCGTTACCTTGCCGCCCTGGAGGTGCAGGATGTTGTCGACCACGTTGTTCAGCAGATCACGCTCGTGGCTGATCACGATCAGGGTGCCGGGGTAGGCGCGCAGGAAGTTTTCCAGCCACAGCGTCGCTTCCAGGTCCAAGTGGTTGGAAGGCTCGTCAAGCAGCAGCAGGTCCGGTTGCGAGAACAGCAGGCTGGCCAGCGCAACGCGCATCTTCCACCCGCCCGAAAAACTGTCCATCGGCTCGGCCTGCATCGCCTCGTCAAAGCCCAGGCCGATGAGGATGCGCGCGGCACGCGCGGGCGCGCTGTAGGCGTCGATCGCCAGCAGCCGCTCATGCACGTCGCCCAGGCGATCGGGATCGACGCAGGTTTCGGATTCTTCCAGCAGCGCGGTGCGCTCCACATCGGCGGCCAGCACCGTCTCGAACGGCGTCAGCGTGCCGCTGGGGGCCTCCTGCGCGATATAGCCCAGCCGCGCGCGCTTGGGCATCTCGATCGCGCCATCGTCCGGCTCCAGCTGGCCTATCATGACCTTCATCAGCGTGGACTTGCCCGCGCCGTTGCGGCCGATCAGCCCGACCCGCGCGCCGGTGGGGATCGCAGCGGTCGCCTGGTCAAGAATAGTGCGCCCGCCAAGGCGCACGGTGATGCTCGAGATATTCAACATGGCCGCGCCCTTAGCAGCGAAGGCCGATAGAATCGAGCCGTGAGGATCGAGCCGTGACGAGAGGCCACGGCTCGATCTTTCATGTCAGGCCCGGCTCAGCGGATCTTGCCGCTCAGCGAGACGCCGATGATACGCGGTTCGTTATAGACCGCCGCCATGTAGTTCTCGATCACGCCCTTCAGGTTCTTCTCGTTCGTGATGTTGCGCACAAAACCCGCGATCTCGAAGTCACCGGTATCGTAACCGACCTTCAAGCCGCCCTCGAAGTTGCCCTTCGAGTAGAACTCGTCCGTGCGATAGAGCACGAAGTTGGTGTAGCCCTGCACGTTCCAGTCGGTAGCGATGAAGAACTTGCCACGCTCGCCGACCGGCAGGTCATAGCGGGCGGTGGCGTTCAGCATCCACTTGGGCGCGTTAGGCAGCGGGTTGCCGTCGATCTGGGCGAAGTAGGTCCGGGTGGGCGAACCCACGGCACCGCGCGTGAAGACCGGATCGTTGACCGTACATACCAGCACGCCGTTCAGGCTGCACGCCTGCGCGAACACGCGCTTATCCTTGATCTCGGTGTGCAGCAGGCTGCCACCTAGCGTGAAGGACAGGTTCTGCACCGGACGATACTCAAGGTCCGCTTCCAGTCCGTAGGCATCGGCCTTGTCGGCATTGAAGAGCACGCCGTTGCCGTTCGAATCGTTGCCGTTCAGCTGGATGTTCTTCAGGCGCCAGGCAAAGGCGCTGGCATTGAAGCGCAGCGTGTTGCCGATCTGGCTCTTGAAGCCGACTTCACCCGAAGTGATCGTTTCGGAATTGGCGGTGGTGAAGTCCGAGTTGAACACCGCCGAGCGCCCTTGGATCGTGGGTCCTCGGAAGCCACGCGCCACGCGTGCATAGAGCGAGAAGTCGGGGCTGACGCGATAGAGCGCGCTGACATCCCAGCTTGGCTTCTTGCCCTTCAGTTCCACGAAGCGGCGGCCGCCGTAAGTCACCACGCCTGCGGCGGTGTCAGCCGTCTTCAGCAGTCGCGTCTTCTTGTCATCCTCGGTGTAGCGCGCACCTGCGGTCAGCGTCAGCTTCTCGGTCAGGTCGTAGCTTGCCTGGCCGAACAGCGCCCAGGAGGTGTTGACGTTGCGCAGGCGCACCCAGTTGTTGGGATTGCGGGCCGCCGTGGTCAGAAAATAGCCGCGCTGGTAGAAATCGGTCGTGTCGCGGCTGTCGAAATAGAAGCCGCCCAGCTGCCACTTGAACGCGGTCTGCCCGCTGCTGGCTAGGCGCAGTTCCTGCGACCATTGATCGAGATCGCGGATCTGGCCCTGCGACTGACCAAAGCCGTTGGGCACGCCGTTGACCGGGAAGTTCGCCGCCGCGCCACCATCGGTATCGCCACGGCTATAGCCCTTGGTGGTCTCGTACGCGGTGATCGACGTCAGCGCCGCGCCGCCGAAATCCCAGGTGACGTGGGCCGATGCGCCCTTGGTCTTGTAAGCCTGCGGGTTGTTCTGCGCCTCGTCGTAAGCAACCGAATTGCGCGGGCCAACCGGGTCGTTCGAGCCCCGGATCAAGGCCCCGCGATGGAACAGCGTCGAGGTGCCCTCGTAGTCGCGGTAGTGGCCGGAAAGCAGGACGGAGAAGCGCTCGGTCGGCGTGAACAGCAGCTGCAGGCGGGCGTTGCGATCGTCGAACCCACCCATCGCGTTCTTGCGCGGCGTGATCGTGCCGTCGGCGCTGACGCCGTTGAAAGTGTTGTCCACATAATCGTCGCGGTGCTGCACCAGGGCGGAGAAGCGGATCGCCAGCTTGTCGGCGATGATCGGGCCGCCGATCCCGGCATCCAGGTTGACGCTCTTGTAGCTGCCTACGCTGAGCGAGGCCTGACCGTTCAGCTCCTGCGTGGGGCGCACGGTGTCGAACTTGACGATGCCGGCGGTGGTGTTGCGGCCGAACAGCGAACCTTGCGGGCCCCGCAGCACTTCGACTTGCGCCACGTCATAGACCGGATTCGACTTCAGGACGACATGCTCCAGCACGACATCGTCCTGGATGATCGAGACCGGCTGCGATGCGCCAAGGTAGAAGTCCACATTGCCCAGGCCGCGAATGTAGAAGCGCGGGAAGATGCGGCCGGTGGTCGATTCGATGTAAAGCCCGGGAACGCGGCCCGAGAGCGAAAGCAGCGTATCATCGCCACCCGCAGTGAAGGTGCGCACATCATCGCCGCGTAGCACGCCGACCGAGACGGGCACGTCCGTCAGGCGTTCTTGGCGGCGCTGAGCGGTGACGATGATGTCCCCGGCGACATCGCTTCCTTTCGCCGCAGTGGCCGCAGTGCCGGCATCGGCGGCGGCGGTCTGTGCCATGGCGATGCCTGGCAGGATACTTGCGCCCAGGCTGAGCGCGCCGAGGATCGCACGGCGCGCAGTGATCGATGTCATTCTTGGCTTCCCTTATTCCACCTGTTTGAAGCGCTGGCGAGACATCGCCGGTCATTCCGGTCGAAGCCCGCAAAAGCGTCTGTGCGCGCCGTTAGGCCGCGCCGGTGGGGGAAATATGACAAAACTTTGGCATGTTGCTGATTGATGGCGAAGTGATGCTGTGGTGCAACAATGGTGAAGCCCAACCCAGGGTATCCGCCTCGTCAGCGCTTGCGGGGACTGACGTCCTCTCGTGGCTTGCCCTTCGTCGTCCGCTGCGCGCTGGCCGTCGCAGCAGATAGGACGGGGCCGCAAGCCGCTGACTTGGCATTGCCCGGATCCACAAAGGCCAGCAGCCCCGCCACAGGTGACGCAAGGACCGCAAGGCCGATGCCCGCACCCGCACGGCCAACCAGCTCGGGGCTAATCACGTCGAGACGTGGCTCGGCAAAGCGGCCCTTGATCCCGACCGGCGATTGCCCGGAAAACAAGCTGAACTTCTTCGCGTCGGCCTTGAAAGCGATGTCCACGGCCTCGGTACCGAAGTTGAAGCCGCCACGCCCGGTGATCACGTTGCGGGTCGTGTCTATCAGGATCGGATCGGTCGCCGCGCTGCCGCCGCGCACGGTGAAGGCGATCAGACCGCAGTTGATCTCAATCGGCTTCTTCAGCTTACCCTCGAACATCTTGTAGACGAACGTTCCCAAATCGAGCTCTGCGAGCTGTGCGTACTGGGTCCAGAGCGTGCCGTTCGGCATCACGAAAGCGATGCGCCCGTTCGATGTCGCGAGCGAATCGTGGATCGTGTCGCCCCGCCCTTTCAGTTGGATGCGGCCCTTGACCGTGCCGGTCGTTCCAGCTTCCGACACGCCATATCCCGCAAGCAACTTCGCCGTCGGTGTCGGGGCAAGGCGGATGTCGTAGCTGTCCGCCGCGGGGCGCTGGCGCGTATTAAAAATCAGGTCGGAGGCCAGGTTGCCGCGCGCCATCGACATGGTCAGCGGTGACAGCGCCAGCCGTCCCTTCTCCAGCGCCAGCTTCAGGTCGATATTGGAGATCGGCAGGCTGCGCGATCGGACCGTGGCGATCTTCCAGTCCAGCCCGGCATCGAAGCGTTGCATCATCGCAACCGGCAGCGCGGCGTCTGGCAGGATGCGCTGGCCGCCGTTGCCCGTCTCCGCCGCCGCCGCGATCGCGCCCTTGCTGGCGACGGTATCGGGGTTGTACCCGATGAACGGCGCGGCATCGATGATGTCCAGCTTGCGGGTGGTAAGATCGGCGTCAAGACGCAGGCGTTCGTTGTTCTTCACCGTGAACTGACCGGCCAGGTCGGATTGCCCGAACGTGCCGCGCAGCTTGGTGAAACGATAATCCTGATCCTCGTTCACCAGCGTCGCGCGCATATCGTAGCGACGCGTGCGCGGGATCGCGACGTCGATGATTTCCAGCAACTGCGACAGATCCCGCCCTTGCGCCCGGACGGCCAAGGGCACACCCTGATACTCGGTCAGCGAAGGCAAGGTGCCCGTCAGGTCGATCACGTTGTTGCCGGCAAAGGCGCGGGCGACCAGCTTGTTCTTGCCGCCGCTGACGGTGGCGTCGGGCGAGAGCAGGCTGGCGGTAAGGCGAAAGGGCGCGGTCCGAAAGCGGCCATCGCCGCTCAGCTTTACCGATTGGCCGATCTCGGTATCTTTCGCCACGATCGGCTCGAACCGCAAGTTTGCCAACAGCGGCGTACGCGGATCGTAGTAGCGCACGCGAACGCCCGCCAGGATCGCGCGATCGATGCGCGGCATGTGGAAATCTTTGCCGCCGCTACCGTCGCCAAAGGTCCAGGTGTTGCGCTTGTGCAGCTTGTCCCATTCCAGGTTCGCATCGAAGTTCACCAATTCGATCGCATAGAACCGCTTGCGGCCGAAAATCAGGGAGAGCGGCGCAATCCGGGCATCGATTTTGCCGGCGGTAAACAAGCTTTTGCGCTGCGCCCATTGCGGGTTCGAAACGTCCAGCTGTTCAGCCAGGAACTTGATCTTGATCGGCGCGAAGTAGAGCTGGAAATCGCCGCCCACGGCTACCTTGCGGCCCGCGACGGAACTGACGATGCTTTCGAACGGGCCCTTCAGGAACCGCCCTTTGGTGATGAACAGGATCAACCAGACCGCGAAGACGATGCCCACCGCGCCCAGTAGGATGTTGCGCACCAGATGCCGGCGATGGCGCGACCTAGCAGCATTCCTGCCGGACGCACCGGGTTCAAGCGCCTTGGCCTCAGCCGTGGCGGCAGCGGAATTCGTATCGGTGGTGCTTGTGGCATCCATAAGCCGTCACATCGCTTGGAAGGGCCGTTTTGTTGCCATGCTTTGCGACCACTCGTTAACGGCGAGCGGATGCGCTAGGGGCTGGGCCATGTTGTTTGGATTCAATGCACCTTCCTGCCGGCCGGGCGGAGCGAACTGATGCTGCGCCTCTCTGGCCTGAACCTGCCGCTCGATCACGCGCCCGAAGCGCTGCCCGAAGCGATCTGCACGCGCCTGAGGATCGAACGGGCGGCGCTGCGTGACTTCACCGTGTTCAAGCGCGGCAATGACGCGCGCCGCCGGAACGCGATCCTGCTGGTCTATACGCTCGACATCGAGATTGCCGACGAGGCGGAGGTGCTCGCCCGGTTCGAAGGTGACAAGGACGTGCGCCCGACGCCGGACATGGCCTATCATTTCGTTGCCCATGCGCCGCAGGGCTGGTCAGGCCGCCGCCCGGTGGTGATCGGCGCGGGGCCATGCGGGCTCTTTGCCGGGCTGATCCTGGCGCAATCGGGGTTTCGCCCGATCATCCTCGATAGGGGCAAAGTCGTCCGCCAGCGCACCAAGGATACCTGGGGGCTGTGGCGCCGGTCAGAGCTGAACCCGGATTCCAACGTCCAGTTCGGCGAAGGCGGTGCGGGCACGTTCTCCGACGGCAAGCTCTATTGCCGCGTCAAGGACCCCCGCTTCCTGGGCCGCAAGGTGCTGGAAGAATTCGTGAAAGCCGGCGCGCCTGACGATATCCTGTGGCAGGCGCATCCCCATATCGGCACGTTCCGCCTCGTCACAATGGTGGAATCGATGCGCCGCACGATCGAGGAACTGGGCGGCGAATACCGCTGGCAGACCCGTGTCGACGATCTGGCGATGGAGCGTGGGCCCGATGGACGTCAGCAACTGCGCGGACTGCACTTGCACGATGGCTCGTTCCTGGAAGCGGATCACGTCGTCATGGCGATCGGTCACAGCGCCCGGCCGACCTTCGAGATGCTGCACGATCGCGGCGTCCACCTAGAGGCCAAGCCCTTCTCCATCGGCGTGCGGATCGAGCATCCGCAAAGCTGGGTGGACAAGGCCCGCTATGGCCAATGCGCCGGTCACCCAGACCTTGGCGCGGCGGCCTATGCCCTGGCGCACCACTGCAGTAACGAGCGCACGGTCTACAGCTTCTGCATGTGCCCGGGCGGGCGCGTGGTGGCGGCAACATCTGAGGAGGGCCGCGTCGTCACCAACGGCATGAGCCAGTATTCGCGGGCCGAGTTCAACGCCAATTCCGGCCTGGTCGTGGGCATCGACCCCGCGCGTGATTATCCTGACGGTCCCCTGGCGGGCATCGCCTTGCAGCGCCACTGGGAGAGCAAGGCGTTCGAGGCAGGTGGCGGCACTTATGCCGCGCCGGGGCAGAAGGTGGCCGATTTCCTGGCCGGTCGCCCCTCCACGGCTTTAGGTGAGGTGACCCCATCGTATAAGCCGGGCGTCACCATGACGGACTTGTCGCTCTGCCTGCCCGCCTTCGTCGTCGATTCCATCCGCGAGGCGCTGCCGGTGTTCGGGCGGCAAGTGGCGAACTACGATCATCCCGATGTGGTGATGACCGGGGTGGAGACACGCACATCCTCGCCCGTGCGCATCACCCGAGACAAGAGCTTCCAGAGCCTCAATACCGCCGGGCTCTATCCCGCCGGCGAAGGTGCGGGCTATGCCGGCGGCATCCTTTCCGCCGCGATCGACGGGATCAAGGTGGCCGAAGCCGTCGCCAGAAGCATCGTCGCGGCGTGATTGTCTCGCTGCTGAAATAATTCTCTCGCATCTCCGCCACACAGCAGAAGTGATCCGGCGGAGACGACATGCAGACAGCAAGCGTTGCAGCAGCCTATGATCGGTGGGCCCCGGTCTATGACCTCGTCTTTGGCGGCGTTTTTTCCAACGGCCGCCGCCAGGCCATCGTCGCGGCCGAGAACATCGGCGGGCTCGTCCTGGAGGTGGGTGTCGGCACCGGCATTTCGCTGCCCCACTACAGCAAACGCACCCGGCTGGTCGGCATCGATATTTCCGAGGCCATGCTGGAAAAAGCCCGCCGCCGCGCGGACCAGCTCAAGCTGGAGAACGTCGAGGAGATCGCGGTCGGCGATGCCGAAGCGCTGACTTATCCCGACAATGCGTTCGACGTGGTGGTGGCGCAATATGTCGTCACCGCCGTGCCCAACCCGGAAAAGGCGTTGGACGAATTCGTGCGGGTGGTGCGCCCCGGCGGAGAAATCGTGATCGCCACCCGGATCAGCGCCAACGGGGGGCTGCGCGACACCATCGAAAAGGCGCTGATGCCGATCACCAGCCGCCTGGGCTGGCGCACCGAGTTTCCGTGGTCCCGCTATGAGGCCTGGGCAAAGCGCAACGGTCAGGTCCGCCTGCTGGAACACCGCCCCCTGCCCCCGCTCGGCCACTTCTCCCTCGTCCGTTACAGAAAGCTGCAAGGTTGACCATGCACGAGTATCCGCAAGCCGCCTCGTCATCCATGGGGACCGGCAAGATCGCCCGGTTTCGCGAACAACTGGCCGAGCAGCGCTGGGACGACCACCGGTTCTATCACCACAGCCTGGTCAACCAGAGCCTGCACTTCGTCAGCGCCACGACCTTCATCGTCGCTTATGCGATCATGTGGAAGATGCCCGCGCTGGCAGCCCTGTTGGGTTGGGGCGTTGCCATGACCAGCCGGCAGGCCGGCCACTTCTTCTTCGAGCCGCGCGGCTACGATCACGTCAACGACTGCACCCACGAGTACAAGGAAGAGGTCAAGGTGGGCTACAACCTGGCCCGCAAGGTGGTGCTGATGGGACTGTGGTTGCTGAGCCCGGTGATGCTGTACATCCGGCCGGACCTGTTCGGCGCGTTCGAGCCGCATCAGGGTGTTATGCAGTTCCTGGAACACCTTGGCCTGCTGTGGCTGGCACTGGGCATCGGCGGCCTGCTGTTCCGCGTGGTGCACTTGTTCTTCATCCGTGACATCGAGACGGGACTTGTCTGGGGCACGAAGATCGTGACCGACCCGTTCAACGACTTCCGGCTGTACAGCAAGGCTCCCGCGCAACTGGTGCGGCGCCTGGCAGAAACCCGCGCGGCACGGATCGGGTAAAGCACGGATGGGGCGCGCGCCTCCAGGGGGGCGCGCCTCTTCGCCGTTGGTGTCGAGTGACGTCGAGACATCGCAGCACTAAGGCTAGCGTGTCTCGACTTCGCTCGACATGAACGGGGAGATACGAGGCAAGAGTATCTTACCCCAGCAGATGCCCGGCAAACTCCCGCACAAGTCCCTTGCGCAGCGCCCGCTGGGCATCTCCCTCCGGCGCCCACCACCAGCCATCCGCCGCCATCCGCTTTGCCGCCACCACGAACCTGTCAGCCACATAGGCGAACTCGACCTCGCCATAGGCCAGGCTGAAGATCATCCGCCCAGAGCCGACCCAACTCAGCGCCAGACCCTCCGCTCTCAGATAGAATTGCAGCATCCAATGATAGCGCGAAGGCATCGTGTGCCAGATCGTCCAGATCGTGCCCAGGTTCGCGACCCGCACCGGCACACCTTCCGCCGCCAGCCGCGCGTTGAGCGCAGCGGCACGATCATTCCACACCGCATCGACGCCATGGTAGAGCGCTTGGCCCTCCGCCGTATCCATGTGCCGCAGGAAGGCGTCCATCGCCCCCATCACGTAGGGGTGCGAATTGAAGGTGCCGCGCGCGAAGCAGATGTCGGCGGGGCGATCCTCGCGGAAGCGCTTCATCAGCGCCGCCTTGCCGCAGACCACGCCCACCGGCAGGCCGCCGCCCAGCGTCTTGCCATATGTCACCATGTCCGGCGCGATGCCGAAATATTCGCAGGCCCCGCGTGGTGCGAGGCGAAAGCCGGTAAACACCTCGTCCACGATCAGCACGATCCCTGCCTTGCGGCACACCGCGGCAAGGCGCTGGAGCCAGGCGGCGTAGGCCGCGCGGTCGGCGCGCTTGTCGGCACGGCCGCTGACCAGGGTGGAATCTCCCGGCGCTCCGGCGTTGGGATGCATGGCCTGCAACGGGTTCACCAGCACGCAGGCGATGTTCTTACGCGTGGCGAGAACCTCCAGCGTGGCCTCGCTCATGTCCGCCAGAGTGTAGGTATGGTCCGCCGGCACCGGATTGCCGACGCCCGGCTGCACATCGCCCCACCAGCCGTGGTACGCGCCGGAAAAGCGGACCAGATGCGAACGTCCGGTGTGATAGCGCGCCAGCCGCACCGCTTGCATCACCGCCTCGGTGCCCGACATGTGGAACGATACGGCATCGAGGCCGGAAATCGCCTTCAGCCGCCGCACGTTGTCGGCAACAACCGGATGCAACCCGGCCAGCGTCGGGCCCAGGTCCGCCGTCGTTGCGATGCCCTGCTGGACCATCGCGCGATAGGCATCCACGCCCAGCAGGTTGACGCCGTAGGAACCGGTGAGATCGGTAAAGCGATTGCCGTCCAGATCGGTCAGGCTGACGCCCTCGGCCGCCTGGTAGAAGCTTCCCGCCCCCAGCCGCTCGCGAACGACCGGGCTGAAAGGGAACGGCACGCGATAGGCTGCGGTGAATTCCAGGTCCGGGATACTGTCGCGGATTTCGGCGGTGTAGGCGCGGGTCTTGGCAAAACGCTCGGCATAGAGCGTGGCCAATCGCTCGAAGCCGGCGCGGCGGCGGCCGATCACTTCGAGCGGAGCATCGTCGGCACGGAAGAACTCGTCCGGCGTCAGGGCATAGCCCGGAACCATCCCCGCCACCCGCTTGCCCATGCGGACATGGCCGGTGAGCGAGGGGTGCTTGGCGCGCGAAAGGCGCAGGCGTTTGCGCGCCTTGTCGACCGCCAGCAATCCCGCCGCCGCGCCCGCCAGTCCCCAAACCCAGTTGTCCTGCTTCAACTCGCTTCCCCTAGCTCCACGAAGGACCCACGATGAGCCTGCGTTCCGCTCTCGCTCGCCTTGGCGCGCAGGAAGATCTGAACTTCCTCCTGACCAACCGCATCCCCCGCCATGCCGCCACCCGGTTCATGGGATGGTTCAGCAAGCGGCGAAATCCGGCGGTGCGCACCGCGTCGATCGCGCTATGGCGCTTGTTCTGTGACGTGGATTTGACGGATGCGGCAGAAACCCGGTTCGGCAGCTTGCACGATGCCTTCATCCGCCGACTGAGGGACGGCGCGAGGCCGGTGAACACCGATCCCGGCACGATCGTCTCCCCCAGCGACGGCATCGTCGGCGCATTCGGCCGGGTGAACGCGGGGCAAGTCCTGCAAGTGAAAGGCTTTCCCTACGCCATTGCCGACTTGCTCGGCAGTGTGGCGGAGGCGCAGGAATGGCGCGACGGCTGGTTCGTCACGCTGCGGCTGACGGCGGGCATGTACCACCGCTTCCACGCGCCGCATGACCTGACGGTCGAGCAAGTGCGCTATATCTCGGGCGATACCTGGAACGTGAACCCGATCGCGCTGAAGCGCGTGGAGCGACTATTTTGCAAGAACGAGCGCGCGCCGATCACGGTGACGCTGGACAGCGGGCATCGGCTGGCGCTGGTGCCGGTGGCGGCAGTGCTGGTCGCCAGCATCCGCCTGCCCTTCCTCGACGCCGATCGCAACGTGCGCTCAGGCGGCCAAGGCGTGCGGCCCAGCAAGGCGCGTTTCGGCAAGGGAGAGGAGATAGGCTGGTTCGAACACGGCTCGACCATCATCGTCCTCTCCCCGGCCGATTGCCCCCCGGTGCCTGGGCTGATCGAGGGTCAGAGCATCAGGATGGGTGAGCCGCTGCTGCGATCGCCTGGCGGCCCAATGCCGGATCGTCCGTGAAGAACCCGTCCAGCCCTTCGGCCAGGTAGCGGCGAATTTCGGCAACGCTGCCCGCAGGGTTGCGCGCGTCTTCGCCTGCAGCGCTGCGATAGTCGGCGGCCAGGAAGCGATTTTCCGGGCGGAACGTCCAGGTGCCGACCAGCAGGCCGGCCTTGTGCGCCGCGGCGACCAGACCGGTGGATCGGCCCAGCTTGCCCTCTGCATCGAGCGGGATGACCACGCGCGTGGCCGGGGCGATCCAGTCCGCATAGCGCGCCATCGCGGCAAGCCCGGTGGGCGTCATCATCTGCCCGTACGTTTGTGGGTTGCCCGCCGCCACGCCATCGAACGCGGCCTCCTTGGGATCGCCGATCAGCTGCATCAGCTGCACGTTCGGCATCCCGGCGATCTGTGGGCGTAAGGCCTTGAGATTGGCCACTTCGAACGACTGCACGATCACCGGTGCGCGGCGCAGATAGGCGCTTGCCTTCAGGATGCCCAGGAACCGCGCCTCCAGCGGCAGGCCGATCCCGGCGAAATAGGTTGAGTGCTTCAGTTCCGGGATCAGCCCGATCGTGCGCCCTCGCGCCGCCGCCTCGGCCGCCACGAAGTCCGCGACTTCCTCCAACGTGACGATCTGAAACATGCCGTCGTAGGACTGGCTTTCCGGCCTTACCCCACCCAGCCGTTCCCTGGCGCGCAGAGTCTTCAGCTCAGCCAGCGTGAAATCCTCGGTAAACCAGCCGGTGATGGGTGCGCCATCCACCGTCTTGGTCGTCCGGCGGGCAGCGAACTCAGGGTGCGCGGCGACATCGGTGGTGCCGGAAATGTCATTTTCATGCCGCGCCACCAGCACGCCATCCTTCGTGGCGACCAAGTCGGGCTCGATGAAGTCTGCCCCGTCCGCGATCGCCTTGGCGTAAGCGCCCAAGGTATGCTCGGGCCGGAGCGCCGATGCGCCGCGATGGGCCATCAGCAGCGGTTTGGCCGGACGTTTGCGCATAACCTCTCCTTCCGCCGCAAAAGCGAGTGCCGGGGCGAGCGCTAGGCCCACCCCGGCACCGATGACACCGCGACGCGTGATGTCCGCCCCGCGCATTAGTAGCGCAGCTTCAGCGTGCCGAACCACTGGCGCGGCGGGATCGGATAGACGTTATACGTATTCGTGGGCGCGTTCGGCTGGACCGAGAGCCAGCCCTTCTTCTCGGTGATGTTGGTCACGTTGAGGCTTAACTCTGCCCCTGCCAGACCGATCATATCGCCCAGCTCGATCGCTGCCCGGCCGCTGAGCAGGAAGAAGCTGGGGACGGAGGCGTCGTTGGTATAAGTCGCAAAGCGCTTGCCCACGAAATCGCCGAACAGCTGCAGTTGCACCGGCTGGAAGTCCAGCGTCGCCACCGTCTTGTTCAGCCATTGCGGGCTGCCCGGAACCTGCTTGCCACCGGTCGGCACGATGCCGGCGTTGGGAAGCGCGGCCTGCCCGGCGGCGGGCGTGGGAACGACGGTAAAGGTGCCAAGCCGCGTGCCGGTCGCCGCACCGGTGATCACGCTATAGTCGCTGTCATACTTCGAGCTGTTGTAAGACAGCGCGTTGTAAAGCGAGAAGTGGCTGCCGAAACGCAAGGTGATGGCGGCATCGACGCCGTTGGTCTTCACGTTGCCCACGTTGAACAGCGAGGGTGTGCCGCCCGAAATCGAGCCACCACCGATGCCGCCCACGGTGGGGCTGATCGCCAGCAGACGGTCGCTGAAATCGACATGGTAGGCGTTCAGCTGCGCTTCGAACCCGCTGAGGAACGAGCCGGGGAAGCTGTGGCGGCTGCGCAGGCCCACTTCATAGGTCCACGACGTTTCGGGGTGGCCGTTCTCCTTGATGAAGTCGAACGATGCCTGGCTGCCCACCGACCATGGCGCGGCGCCACCACCGGCACCGTAGGCCTGATACTGGCGCAAGTTCTTCTGGACGTTGGCATAAAGCTCTTCGTTATCGGTGAAGCGCCACTTGCCACCCAGCGTGGGAAGGAACCAGTTTTCGGTCTTGATCCGCCCATTCGGCAACGCGCTAGATGAACCGTCGAGCGAACCGACGATCGGCTGCACGGTGAAGAAGCCGTCCGCGTCCTGCAGGCTGGTCTTCACGCCCGCCTCGATGGTGAAGCGCGGAGTGAGCGTCCAGGTGTCCTGTAAATGCAGCTGCAGCACCTCGGTGCGCATTTCGCTGCCATATTGCGTGAACAGCGGGCCCTTGGGGCGGATATAGGGGCTGTAACGCTCGGGGAAATTCACGTCGAGCGCGTACCAGCGGCGGTAGGCGGAGGAGCTGTTGTTTTCATACCAGGCGCCTGCCGCGATCTGGTGGTTGCCCGCATCGATGTTCAGCTCGGACAGCACGCCCTTGCGGTCGATCCGGTATTCCGTGGTGCGCACCGCGTAGCCAGAGTTGCCGGTGGACAGCTTCAGGTTGCGGCCGGGGAAGTACAGGCCGAACAGCTTGGGCAGGGACGCCACCGTGATCGGGCCTGCGACCACGCCCACGCCATCGTTGTGGTGATAGTAGCCCTGAACCGAAAGGGTGACCTTGTCCGTCAGGCGTTCCTCATCCTTCAGGTAGACCAGCCAGTCCGTGCGCTGCGCATCGCTGTAATAGTTGCGATAGTTCACGCTCTCCACCGCAGGAACCGCGCCGGTCGCGCTGAGATAGGACAGCGCCTTGCCGAAATCGGGATAGAGGAACGGGCGGGTATAGGGCTGGTACGCCTGCGCCGCGTTTGCGGGCCGCGCGTAGATCGTCGTCGCATCCTCGTTCGGTTCGGTCTTGTCCGAATAGGCGATGTAGGCGGTGAGGCGGCGGGCGCTGTCATCGTGGACCAGCTTGAAGTTGCCCTGCCAGCCGCCCTGCTTGCCATTGAAGTCCCAAGCCCGGGCCTTCTGGCGCACTGCAGACAGGTAAAAGCTTGTGCCCTTGCCCATGTCGCCGCTGTCAAAGCGCACGAAGGTGCGCGAGGCATCGTAACTGCCCAGCGTCTGGTTGACTTCAAGGCCCAGCTTCGCGCGCGGATCGCTGGAGAAAGTCTCCACCGCGCCGCCCAGGTTGCTGGTGGAAGCGACCCGCAACTCGCCCGCGCCGGTGCTGACGCTCACGCGCCCGACGTTTTCGGAAATGACCGCGCGCGATGGCGAAAGACCGTTATAATTGCCGTAGTTCTGATCACCCAGCGGCACGCCGTCCAGCGTGTAGCCCAGCTGGCCTGCGCTGAAGCCGTGGATGAAGAGCGAGGCGTTCTGCTCGTTGTTACCCCAGGGGTCGGCGGTGATATAGGCAACGCCAGGCAGCGTCTGGATGGCTTTGAGCGGACTGATGCCAGGAAGGATCTTCTGGATCTCGTCCGCAGCGATCGTGGTGGTTGATCGTGAGCGATTGCCGGTGACGATGATCTGGCCCGCGACGTCATCACCCGTAGCGGCATCGGCCCGCTCAGCCGTATCCTGTGCAAAGGCCGGTACGCTCAGGCCCAGGACGGACGTAGCGCTCAACAGCAATGCTGCGTGTGCGATACGGCTTAGTTTTTGAGAATTCGACATTATTTCCCCCGCTGAACGCGTGCCTGCTGGCAGTGCGAAGCGCGCGGTTAGAGACGGGAAATGGCAAAGATATTGCGGATTGATGCCGCTTCCATGACAGCCCGTTGCAGCACCGAACCGGCGGTCCGGTAAAATACGATGCAGGCGCGCCGGGCTTGGTGTATATGCTGCTTTTATGACAGTGCGCGCAGAACCCTTGCCCTTCTGTCCAACGCTGGGCAGAGGCGCTCCCATAATACGGGTTAGCGCGAGAATATGACGACTTCCATTCGCAGGGGCCTCTACCGAACCGTCGTGCCCGGGATCGGCGAATGCGCGCGCGTGGATATGCGGGCAGGCGATGCCGCGCCGTACCTGGAGCGGGATATGTATCGCCTCCTGGGTTTCGCCCCGCCTTTCGAGGAATTGGTCTTCAAGGAAAAGCCGGCGCCCGAACGGTGAGCGGCGTGCCCGCGCGGGTTGACGCGACGCGGGCAACAGGATTGAACCGTCCGCGTGAATGATACCCCATCCCCTACCCCGCCGGAAAAAGCCGAAACCGCGAAAGAAGCCGCTGCCGTCCGGCGACGCTGGATCACCTTGGCCGAGGTGCTAACCGTGATCGCCGTCGTCATCTCCGCGCTGACCTTATGGAACAACTGGAGCGAGCGCCGGGAAACCGAGGCGAGCGAAGCCGCGCAATCCCGCCGTGCCTCCTCCCGCGCGGCAACCCTGGTCCTGTCCGTGGCGGAGGCGCGGGACGATAGGCTGACGTTGAAGGCCGTTTTGGATGAACAGTCCGTCCAAAGCCAGACGATCGCCTTCCCATCCGATCTGGCCGTCTCCCCGGCAACCACCACGGGCGAGCCCAGGATCGAGGCCGGCTGGTTTCAGGACGCGCTGAAGAAAGCGCGCGAAAAGGCGGGTCTGCCGGACGACAGCAGAGGCGATGAGCGCCTGCCCGTCATGATCACCACGCGCTTCATCGTCGACGGTGAGGCGCATGAAGATCGCGCGATCTACGACATCGGCTACAGTGTGACCGGACGCTGGCTCGCCGGCCATTCGGTGACGTTGCGCGGGATTTCGCTGGCGCAGCGTGTCTCCAAGGCGAATGCACAGGCCAAGCTGGACGCTCGCTGGCGCGCTCTATTGCCACCCGCAAAGGCCAGATAAGGATCGGAAGAAGCGCGTGGGACATATTGTCCCACCTCCTCGGCTTATGTTGACTTGTGAACATACCCGGGAGAGATGCCAATAACGGGCGTGCCCATGCCCGACTATGACAAGGACGCGTTCGGCCATGCCCGAAGACAAAGCCGACAAATATGCCGCCGCCCGATGGATTTTCCATTGCGGTTGGCGCGGCCTGTGTCCACGCTGCGGCAAAGGCGCGATGTTTCGCAAGTGGTTGAAATTGAACGATCAGTGTCCGACGTGCGGCCTTGATTACAGGTTCGCTGCGCCCGACGATGGCCCGGCGTTTTTCTCGCTATGCATCATCGCGTTTCCGCTGATCTTCTTCGTGGTTTGGCTTCAAGTCAGGTATGAGCCACCCTTCTGGGTGCACCTAATCACATCGTTCCCGCTGCTAGGGTTCGGATGCATTCTGCCGCTGCGGCCCTTGAAGGGATGGCTCGTCGCCTCTCAATTCGTCAACAAGGCGCAGGAGGCCGGTACGGACAAGCTATGGAACCAGTTACGCGGAGGCAAAGGCAACTGGCTGGACCAGGAACCCCGCGATCCACGCTGAATTCGCCGCCTTCTCAACCGGTCGCACGCTTCTCGATCATCGGGCCGGGCAAATAGGCCAGGAGTTTCCTGTCCAGCTTCGCCTGCGCCATCGACACGACATCGGCACGCGGCAGAGTTGCCACGGCTGCTGCCTCGGCCATCTCGCGGTGGGCAGCCAGGGCCAGGCATATCGGACTAAGGTCACCCGGGGCATGCCAGAACCCAGTCAGGTCAGCGAGATGGGCCCGCAAATCCTCGGCAGCGCGGCGGTCAGTTTCAGTTACAGTCGGCACGCGCGGCTCTCCCATGTTTGGCTTACGACACGGTAACTTACGGCGCGTATTTCAGTTCCGCTCCGCGATCATGAGATTGTGTTTCCGTTCCTCAAAACGATCGACGACAGATCAAATCACGCCGGCAATCAGCCCCAGCCGCAAAGCATCGTGCGCCTCGACATACCAGTTAGCCGGGGCCTTCTTCAAAACCTCGTCCATCGTCACTTGCGATCCACGGATAAGGTTTTCGAAGCCTTCGTTCTGGATGATGATCGATTCCTCGATTTCGTGGAGGACTGCTTTCAAGCTGGCGGTACAGGTCGTCAGCGGGCCATCCACCTGCACCGTCTGGCTCATCTTGCGCTCATGGATCATCAGCCGCGTACCCCGCGTCAGATACCGGTTTTCCGTGGCGAAGAAGCTCAGGAACGTGGTGCCGGCCGAATAGACCGCCGCCTTGCCCAGAAACACGAAGCGGCGTTGCGGGGACATCTCGCTCAGAAAGCGAATATCCTCGCCCATCACGCGGGCCACTTCCGGATCGCCGCCCAATGTGGTGAGTTCGACAACGATCAACCCGTTGTCCGGAACGGTTTCCAGCTTTTGCCGGAAATCGGCGTACATCTGATAATCCACCGATCCTGAAAGCAGGATCGCGGGGGCGAGAAAGGCGCTGGGTGGCAGCGGCGTGGTGGCAAGGTCGGTCATCGCCTCACCAATGCGCCGCCGGCACAGTCGTTCCGGCCAAAATCAAATCCTTGCTTCGCGATCAGACCGTGGCGGCATCGCTCGCGGTCAGCTTCAGGATCCGAGCCGAAATCTCATGCTCGCCGAAGACCACGTGCCTGACGCCCAATTGCTCCAGATGGCTGACTTCCGCTTCCGAATGGGCCCGCACGATCACATCCAGACCGGGGTTCAGGACCCGCGCGTGCTCGACGATGGCGCCGCCCTCGAACCCTTCGGGAATGGCGATCAGCAGCCGCCCGGCCTGCGTGATGCCTGCCGCCTGCAACGTGCTGTCCTCCAAGGCGTTTCCGCGCACTACTTTGTGGCCATCGGCCTCGGCTCGCTTCGCCATGTCCTCCTGATCCTCGACCACGATCAGCGCCTGCCCGCCGCGCGCAAGTTCGGAGGCGATGCGCGATCCCACGCGGCCGTATCCGATCAGGACGACGTGGTCCTTGGTCACCGGCCCTGCGGGCGCGGCAGCACCGCCCCCCTCCTCTCCGCGCCGCGAGGCCAGCAGCGAAAAGATCAGCGGATTGAGGAATATCGAGATGATCGCCCCCGCCAGGATCAGATCGCGCCCTTCATCGGGCAATATGCCCAGCCCGGTGCCAAGCGAGGCCAGGATGAAAGAGAACTCACCGATCTGCGCCAGGCTGGCCGCCACCGTCAGCGCCGTCTGATTGCCATGTCCGAATACGCGGACGATCGCGTACGCCGCCACGGATTTGCCGACCAGAATGATCAGCACCGTCGCCAGCAACGGCAGCGGCTGCTCGATGACGATGGAGGGATTGAACAGCATGCCCACCGACACGAAGAACAATACCGCAAAGGCGTCGCGCAGGGGCAGCGTCTCGGCCGTGGCCTGGCGGCTCAACGGCGTCTCCCCCAGGATCATACCGGCGAAGAACGCACCCAGCGCGAAGGAAACACCGAACGCCAGTGCCGCGCCGAACGCCACGCCCAGCGCGATCGCCAGCACCGCCAGGCGAAACAACTCACGTGATCCGGTGTGGACCACCCAATGCAGCGCCGCCGGAATGACGCGGCGGGCGACCAACAGCATCAGCGCCAGAAATGCGCCGACCTTCAGGAAGGTGACGCCCAGCGGAACCAGCAGCGCCTGCCATCCAGCCCCTTTGCTTTCCGGCCCGAATACGTTGGCGAGCACGGGCAGCAGCACCAGCGCCAGCACCATCACCAGATCCTCGACGATCAGCCACCCCACGGCGATCCGGCCGCGGTGGGTCTGCACGATGTTGTGCCCCTCCAACGCGCGAAGCAGCACCACCGTGCTGGCGACGGACAGCGCCAGGCCGAAAACGAAGCCGGCCAGGCCATTCCATCCCATGACATAGGAAAGCCCCATGCCCATCAGCGTCGCCGCGACGATCTGGCCGATTGCGCCGGGGATCGCGATCCGCCGCACGGAGAGCAGATCGCGCAAGGAAAAGTGCAGGCCCACCCCGAACATCAGCAGGATGACACCGATCTCCGCCAGTTCATTGGCGATCCCGGTGTGCGCCACATAGCCGGGCGTGAAAGGGCCGACGATGATCCCCGCGACGAGGTACCCGACCAGCGGCGAAACCTTAAGGCGATGGGCCAGCGCCCCCATCAGGAACGCGACCACCAGGCCGGCGACGATGGTGCCGATCAGCGGCGTATGATGGGGCATGGCTGTCCTTGCTTGATGAACATTGCGCGGCTCAATCTGACCGGGCGCTTATTCAAGAGTTGCGCCGATGATGATTGCGATGATGCTGGCGGCCGCGGCCATGCCTGTCCAGATCGCGGGCGCGAACCAGGATGGCGGGCGCTTACCGGGTCTTGCCATTTGCAACTCCAAAGAAACCGGGACGCGGCAGGCGTTCCGAACGCGGACGTGCCACGCCTATGACGCGCACCGTCGGGCGGATCGAACGAGGGGCGGGCCGGCTGCCGATGAAGCCGTGCGGCCGGCAAGCGGCGAGATGCGCGCAAGCTCAGGCAACCGACACGCTGAAAGCGCCCTGACGGTGCACCTCCCAAAGCGTCAATCGACCTGATCATTCGTCTTCTCGCACGCCCCCTGCCCGAACCATACGTTACAAATGGACCGGCAAACGGTTTGATCCCCCGTCAGAGCTGAGCGACACGCTTTGAAACGTTTGTATTGCGCCGCAGGAAAGGCAAAACAGGCTGCAGCGCCGATCGCCTGACAGCATTCTCAAAAGACCACCGGGCACCCGCCGCCTTGGCTACGCCTCAGGGCCAGGTGCCCCTTGCAAGGGCGATTCCGGCGAGGTTCTTGGATCGCCGCACGTGGCGCAAGACAACGCGATCGAACTCTCGGGCCGTGTCGTGAAATTGCGCGACGTAGCGCAGCAGGCGCGGTGTGCGAGCGCGTTGCCGACCCGATGCCTGGGCGATGACCAGCGCCGAATCTCCCAAGAAAAGCACGTCCCGCGCGCCGCTTGCCGCTGCCAATCGCGCCGCGTGAAGCAACGCGAGCCATTCTGCGTCGGTATTGTCCCCCTCCCCCAGATCGGCCTGGATCCAGGCCTGTTCGCCACACACGACTGCAGTCTGAAGCGGGCCGGGATTGGGACGGCAACCGCCATCGAAGTACAGGATGGCACGCTTGGCCGGCGACGATATGCTCAATCTCGTGTCGCTCGGAGCAGAGGCGTTTCCTCGGCCAAGTCATTGCGGATCGTGGTTGCGGCAACACCCGCTTCGCCCATGGCGTGGCTGATCTGATCGAGGCCCTTGGTCACATCGCCCGCCGCATAAAGACCCGGTAGCGACGTGCGTTGATGGGCATCGACCACAAGACATCCCTCCTCGCTCGCCTCAGCCCCCAGCATCAAGGCCAATTCCGACCGGATGACCGAACCCAGTGCCGGATAGACGCTATCGAACCGGCTGTCCCCGGCAGGAGTGGGGACGATGATCTGCTCACCCTCGATACGCAAGGGGCGGCAGGGCCCCGCGACAAGCTCCACGCCAACCTCCGTCAATTGATCGCGCTGCGCTTGTGACAGGGCATGCGCCCCGCTGGGCGCGATCAAGGTCACGCGGGGGGTGTACATCCGCAGGAACATCGCCTCGTTGAAGCCGTGGGTATCCGTGCCGATCACGCCAACTTTGCGATCCGTCACTTCATAGCCATCGCAGATCGGACAATATCGCAGCAGGCCCCGCTCCAATGCCACATCGTGGGTTTCGGGCGCGATATCGGGACGGTGGTTCACCACCCCCGTCGCCAAGAGGACACTGCGGCTGGTCCACGTCCGCCCGTCGCTGTGTACGAAAAACAGATCGTCACGCCGTTCCAGTTTCTTGACATGAGCGGAAGCCACATCAACGCCGAACTCTTGCGCCTGGGCCTGCATCCGCTGCAGCAGCTCTCGCCCGGGAATGCCGCCGGGATATCCGGCGTGATTGTGCGTGCGAGGGATAAGCGCCGCCCGGCTCTCTCCGCCGTCGATCAATTGCAGCCGCAAGTGAAATCGCGCCAGATAGATCGCGGCGGTAAGGCCTGCCGGGCCGGCTCCGATAACGATGCAGTCGAGAGGTTTATTCATCACGGTGGGCAAGCGATCGATTGCCAGATTGTTTCCGAAGACTTGCCGAGGGCGATCACAATGACTGTCCTCGTCCCGTGGCCGAACCTTCGCTACTCACTCCGCCGACTCTACCTCACTCAGCGGCCTGCGGCATATCATCGTTGTCCGACGCAAGGCTGGGGAGCGGAATATCGCCATGCCGAGGCGCGGCCTCGACAAGCGCGACCTCCTCTGTGATCTCGCGCTTGCCGATCTTGATATGCTTTTCCGACAAGCGCCGGGCGCGGCTGAGGACATTGCCTTCGTAAGTGCGGGCGAAATCGTTGAAGCTGTTGACCGCCCGGCCCAAATGAACGCCGGTCTTCATCAGATCGTCCTGCGTCTTGGCCAGGCTTTCATACAAATCTGCGCCGAGCTTGCCGATCTCACGCGCCTCGCGCGCCAGCCCCTCCTGCTGCCAGACTTGCGCGATGGTGCGGGCGATCGCGACGAGGTTGGTCGGGCTGGCTAGCAGCACCCGCCGCTCGAAAGCGAAATCCCAAAGCCCGGGATCCTTGTCGAGCGCCGCGGCAATGAAGTGCTCGCCCGGTACGAACATCAGAACGTAGTCCGGCGCATTCTCGAACTGGCTGTGGTAACTCTTTGCGCCCAGTTGCTGGATATGCGTCTGCATCGATTTGGCGTGGGCGGCCAGATGCAGCTCGCGCTCGGCCTCCGTGTCCGCATGGAACGCATCCTGATAGGCGTTCAAAGACACCTTGGCGTCGATGACCAATTGCTTGTTGCCTGGGATGCGGACGATCGCATCGGGCCGCAGACGCCCCTCTTCCGTGCCGACGGAATGCTCGGTGACGAAATCGGTATGTTCCGTCAGGCCGCACTGTTCGAGGACGTTCTTCAATTGCTGCTCGCCCCAGCGTCCGCGTGCCTTGGGCGCGTTTCGCAAGGAATTGCCCAGCCGCATCGCTTCAGCGCGGACGGCCTCCTGACCGGTGCGAAGTTCCTCAATCTGGCCGTGCAGCTTGCCGAACGCATCGACGCGCTTGGATTCAAGCGCGCTCACTTGCTGTTCGTAGGACTTCAGCCGGTCATTCACCGGCGCGAGCAATGTCGTCAGACGTTCCGCGCTCGCCTTCTCGCTCTCCTCGAACCGCGCGCCTGCGCGGGTGAGAAAGGCCTGCTGCGCGTCGGCCAGAACCTTGGCTCCGGCATTTTCGAATTCCTTGCGCAGCAGCTCCTGCGCGCCCATCAACAACCGCTTCTGCTCATCGAAATTAGCGGTCTTTTCCTTCAGACCGGCCAGTTCGGCGGTTGTGCGACGCAGTTCCGCCGTCAGCGTTTCTGCGCGACCACCCAATTCGCCACGTATTCGATCGACCGAAAGCGCATGCTCGCGCCGAAGCCCGTCTAGCGCCTCGGTAGATTCGATGCGGGATGCGGCAAGACCCTGCTCATGGTCGGCGCGGAGGCGATCAAGCGCGCTCGAGTGTTCGCGGCGTGCCTCGTCCAGCTGGCGCGCTAGATCATCGGCACGATTGGCCCGTTCGGTCGCGCCGGCCAACTCGGTGATGGCGCGCCGGAAGCGCTCGTCGAGGTCCCGCGCCTCAGCGTCGCGATCGGCATGGCGGCGGCGCCACTCATGCACCGGGCGCGATCCCAGCCACCAGCCCACACCAAGGCCCATCAGCAGAACGACGATCGCGAGCAAGGCAGCTTCCATCCAACCTGCCTATCAGGAACGAATGGAGAACGTCAAGCCCGCGGCATGTTCATCCACAAGTACCGCGCGATCACGCGGCCTTGCGCAGCTTTTCCAGCTTCTTGATGGCCATCTGGCGCTTCAGCCGGCTCAAATGATCGATGAACAGGATGCCCTCGAGGTGGTCCATCTCATGCTGGAGGCAGATCGCCATTAAGCCGTCCATCGCCTGCTCGTGAACATTGCCGTCCAGGTCCTGCCAACGGGCGCGGATATGCTTGGGCCGCTCCACATCCGCATAGATCTCAGGCACGGAGAGACAGCCCTCCTGATAGACCTGAAGTTCCTCGGACGGTTCGAGAATCTCAGGATTGATGAAGACGTGCGGCTCGCGCTTGGTCGGCTGATGGGTGTGGTGATGATCGCCGTGGGCGGTGCAGACTTCCGGCTCGGCATCGGGATCATCCGGCTGAAGATCGATCACCAGCACGCGCTGCGGTACGCCAACCTGAATGGCGGCGAGGCCGATACCGGGCGCATCGTACATCGTCTCGAACATATCGGCGACAAGTGTACGCAATTCCTCGTCAAACACCGTGACGGGGGCGGAGACCTGCTTGAGGCGCGGGTCGGGAATTTCGATGATCTCGCGAATAGCCATTCCCTGCAAATAAGGCAGCGACCGCTTTTTCGCAATGTGGTCCTGACGATGACTGTCAGTGGCAAGCCCGCGCTATGTCAGCTTACCGGACGGCGGGCGCGAATGGCCTGCGCCAACGTGCCCTCGTCCAGGTAGTCGAGTTCGCCCCCTACCGGAAGACCATGCGCCAACTGCGTTATCCGCAAGGGAAATTTCTCCAGCCGCTCAGCCAGATAGTGCGCGGTGGTCTGCCCTTCCAAGGTGGCGTTCATGGCCAGCACCACTTCATCGATGCCGCCGGCTTCAACCCGGGCCAGGAGGCGGTCGATCGCCAGATCCTCTGGACGCACCCCATCGAGCGCCGAAAGCCGACCGCCCAGGACATGGTACTTGCCGGTGAATAACCGCGCGCGATCCAGCGCCCAGAGGTCGGCCACTTCCTCAACCACGCAAAGCGAGCGCTGATCGCGGCGGGGATCGGTGCAGACGCCGCAAGGGTCGCTGGTATCGATATTGCCGCAGACCTGACACTCCACCAGGCTGGCCTGAACCTGGCCCAGCGCGTCCAACAATTGGACCAGCGCCGTCTCTCGCCGTTTGATCAGCCACAACACCGCGCGGCGGGCGGAACGCGGCCCAAGCCCGGGCAAGCGCGAAAGCGCAGCCGCGAGCGTCTCGATCTCTTGCGATGCCATGATCGGGCAGATAGGGGTTGCGCCCCTCTCGCCGCAAGAACAAACCGGGACGTATGCGCATCATCTTCATGGGAACGCCCGAGTTCGCGGTGCCGGCGCTGGTCGCCCTGGTGGAGGCCGGGCACGAGATCGCCGCAGTCTACACCCAGCCGCCACGGCCGGGCGGTCGACGCGGGCGCGAACTGACGCCCTCTCCGGTCCAGCGTGAAGCGGAGCTGCGCGGCGTCGAAGTGCGGTGCCCGGTTTCGCTGAAAGGCGCGGAGGAGCAGGCGACGCTCGCGGCGCTCGATGCGGATATCGCCGTCGTCGCAGCCTACGGCTTGATCCTGCCACAGGCGGTGTTGGACGCCCCGCGCCTGGGTTGCCTCAACATCCACGCCTCCATCCTGCCGCGCTGGCGGGGGGCGGCGCCCATCCAGCGGGCGATCCTGGCCGGTGATCCGACGACCGGCGTCACGATCATGCGGATGGAGGCCGGGCTCGATACCGGGCCGATGATCGCCACCTTGCGCACCACGATCGATCGCAAGACAGCGGGTGACCTGACGCAGGAACTGGCCGAGCGCGGTGCGCAACTGATGGCGGGCACGTTGCGCGACCTGGCATTCCATCGCCCTGTCACGCAGCCGGAAGACGGCGTCACCTATGCCAAGAAGATCGACAAGGCCGAGGCCCGGCTCGATTTCACCGCCGGCGCGGAGCAGGTCGAGCGGCAGGTGCGCGCCTTTGCGCCCGCCCCCGGCGCATTCTTCGAATTGGACGGGGAGCGCTTCAAGGTTCTGGCCGCCGACGAGGTCGAGGGAGAGGGCCCAGCCGGACTCGTTCTGGGCGAAGACCTGACGATCGCCTGTGGATCGGGCGCGATCCAGCCTACGATCGTCCAGCGCGCCGGACGTCCCGCTATGGCCGTGGCCGACTTGCTCCGGGGGCGGCCGATCCCAGTCGGTACGGTGCTAGGCTGAAATCCCCGGAATGACGCGCTTCGCCCTCACGCTGGAGTTCGATGGCGGCCCTTTCATGGGTTTGCAGCGGCAAGCGCACGGCCCCTCGATCCAGCAGGCGGTGGAAGAGGCCGCAAGCGCGATCACGGGCGAGGTTGTGACGATGCATGCCGCAGGGCGCACCGATGCGGGCGTTCATGCCTTGGGAATGGTCGCCCACATCGACGTGGCAAAACCGATTGCTCCGTTCCGGCTTATGGAGGCGCTCAACGCCTGGCTACGTCCCAAGCCGATCGCGGTGCTGGCTTGCGAGGTCATGCCGGAGGACTGGCATGCCCGGTTTTCGTGTACCGGCCGCGCTTACGAGTACCGCATTCTCAACCGCCGGGCCCCGCTGACGCTGGCAAAAGGGCAGGCGTGGCAGATGCCCAAGCCGCTGGATGCCGGCGCGATGGACCGGGCCGCACAAGTTTTGGTGGGAACGCATGATTTCACCACGTTCCGCTCCACCCACTGCCAGGCGCGCAGCCCGCTCAAGACATTGGACCGGCTGGCCGCGCGGCGAGAGGGTGAATATGTGGTGATTGAGGCCAGCGCCCGCAGTTTCCTGCATCATCAGGTCCGCTCGATGGTCGGTTGCCTGGCGCTTGTCGGGATAGGGCGGTGGGACGATGCCCGCGTGGCCGATGCCCTCGCCGCGCGGGACCGCCAGCGGCTGGGCCTCAATGCTCCGCCGGACGGCCTTTACTTCCTGCGCGCCACGTATTCCTCCGGAGTGGAACATACGGAACTCGCCTGAAGCAATTTCCTCATCTTAATCAGCGATTCGTTAATTGCGGATCGACAATCTCGTCGCCCGCCACCAGCCCGGTCCGCCGGGATCGTGAGTGGTCTTTTGATGCTTTCAATCCGGCCTTTCCTGAACCGCCTCGGTCGCTCGCCGGTGTTTCGGCAAGACCTGATCCGGCATGACGTTCCGGCCCGCGATGGCGATTGGTTCATCCGCAGCCGGGTGCAGCAATTCGCGCGCTATCCCTGGTTGCTGGCGGATGGCCTGCGGGGGCTGATTTCGCTGGCCCTGATGATCACCGCGCCCACGGCGGCGCTGGTGTTGACGGGCGTGAGCCTTCTCGTTTTGATGGCCGGGGAACTGGTGCTTCGCCGCACGTTGGCGACGCCCCTGGCCAATCCCCAGAGCCGGCTCTCGCAAATCCAGGCCTTCCTGCTTGCCAGAGGGGTGGCATGGGCGCTGATCGTGTCGGTGATGGTACGCTATGCCGGGACCGATATCGGTGTGACGGTGGCGTTATGCGTAGCGTCCCTGTTGTTCGACCTGCTCTTTACCCTGGCACTGCCGATAGCCGGGGTAGCGGCAGCCTCGCTGGTGATCATCGGGCTTTCGTCCGGCCTGGTGGCGACGCCCGGCACCCACGCGGGCATTGTGCTGCCCATGGCCGCGCTCAGCATCGTTGCGCTGCATTACGCGCTGTTCCACCTCTACAACCTGTTCGCCACGCGCCAGTTGGGGGCACGCCAGCTCAGCGTTGCCAACGACACGATCCGGTCGTTGCTGACCCAGTATGACGAGCATGGCGCCGACGCTCTGGTGGAGGTCGATCGCGAAGGCCTGCTGGTGCGCCCATCCCAGCGCTTGTGCGAATTGCTGGGCCGCACCGCAGACGAACTTTCCGGCAGCCCGCTCAGCACGCTGTTCGAGGCGGGGCTTGATCGCAGCGCATTGCTCGGGTCGGTCAGCCGCCGGCAGCAGTTTCGCCACATGCTGGTGCCGTTGCGTATTCGCGGTGAGCGGCACTGGTGGTCGATCTCGGGCTGCCCGGTGTTCGACGCTGACGATCAGGAGGAAGGCTTTCGCTGCTTCGTCCACGACGTGACCGAGCAACGCGTCAACGAAGAACGCATCCGCATCATGGCGATGCGCGACAACCTGACCGGCTTGGTCAACCGCGCGGTATTCACCGAGCGTCTGGGTGAAGTGCTCGCGCGCTCCTCCCCCGAAGCGATGGCGGGTGTGCTGTTCATCGATCTCGATTCGTTCAAGCTGGTGAACGATACGTATGGCCATGCCGCAGGCGACACCGTGCTGATCGAGGCGGCGCGGCGGCTGGAAGGGCTGCTGGGCGTTCGGATGGTCGCGGCGCGGCTCGGCGGTGACGAGTTTGCGGTGCTGGCCTGGAACGTGACCGACCCTGCCGACATGGAGGTGCTGGGTAACGCCATCGTCGCCGAACTATCCCGCCCGGTCGTGCGCGACGATGCGATCCTGCCTTGTGGCGCCAGCGTCGGCATCGCCTTGGCTCCGGAACATGGCCGCACCGGTGAAACCGTGCTGCGCGCGGCCGATCTGGCGCTGTATGAGGCCAAGTCGCGCGGGCGGGCGATCAGCGTGATGTTCCACCCGCAGCTGCTGACCGAGTTGCAGGAGCGTCGCGAATTGGAGATGAGCCTGCGCGTCGCGCTGGAACGCGGCGAATTGGTGATGTGGTACCAGCCCTTGCTGGATATCGGCACCCGCCGGACGGTCGGCTATGAAGCGCTGATCCGCTGGAATCATCCGACACGCGGCATCATCGAACCGTCGAACTTCATCCCCCTGGCCGAAGAAGCGGGCCTGATCGGCGCGATCGGAGAGTGGGCGCTGCGCGAAGCCTTGGCGGAGGCGGCGACGTGGCACGATGACTTGTCCATCGCCGTCAACGTCTCACCGGCGCAGATGCGGGGCGATGCAGTGCTCAAGCAAGTGGTCAGCGCCCTTGCCGCCACCGGAGTCGCCCCCGAGCGGCTGGAGCTGGAGATCACCGAAACCTTGCTGATGGAGGATTGCGAGATGCACTTGCGCACGCTTCACCGCCTCCGCGCGCTGGGGGTGCGCATCGCGCTGGACGATTTCGGTACCGGCTACTCTTCGCTGAATTACTTGCGCCGTTTCCCGTTCGACAAGCTGAAGGTCGATCGCTCCTTCGTCAGCGATATCGTGGAGGAGACGGACAGCGGGGCAATCGTGGAGACGGTGCTCAATCTCGCCCGCAAGTTCGACATGAAGACCACCGCCGAAGGGATCGAGTCGGAAGCGCAACTGGCCAAGCTGGATGCGATGGGCTGCAGCCAGGCGCAGGGCTTCCTTTTCGACAAGCCGCTACCGGCGGAAGGCATCCCGCCGGAGCATCGCAAATCCCTGCGACGATTGCAGATCGCCTGACGCAACTGGCCGGGAGGCCTCCACCTCCCTGCCCGCGCCGAACTTACGCCTTGGCGACGACGCTTTCGGGAAGCTCCGTGCCGAACACGCGCTGGTAGTATTCCGCCACCAGCATCCGCTCCGTCTCGTCGCACTTGTTGAGGAACGACAAGCGGAAGGCGAAGCCGGCATCCTTGAAGATCGCGGTGTTCTGTGCCCAAGTAATCACCGTGCGCGGGCTCATCACCGTGGAGATATCTCCGTTGATGAAGCCCTGGCGCGAAAGCTCCGCCACCTTCACCATGTCGGCAATGGTCTTGGCATCGACGCCGGTGACCTTGTTGCTCACGATTTCGGTCTCGGTCTTTTCCGGCAGGTAATTGAGCCCGACGACGATGTTCCAGCGGTCCATCTGGCCTTGGTTGATCGCCTGCGTGCCATGGTAGAGACCCGAGGTATCGCCAAGGCCCACGGTGTTCGCGGTGGCGAACAAGCGGAAGTTCGGGTTCGGACGGATCACGCGGTTCTGGTCGAGCAAGGTCAGTTTGCCCTCAGTCTCCAGCACGCGCTGGATCACGAACATAACGTCAGGGCGGCCGGCGTCATACTCGTCGAACACCAGGGCGACCGGGTGCTGCAACGCCCAGGGGAGAAGGCCTTCACGGAACTCTGTGACCTGCAGACCATCGCGCAGCACGATCGCGTCCCGGCCGATCAGGTCGATCCGGCTGATGTGCGCGTCCAGGTTGATGCGGATACAGGGCCAGTTGAGGCGCGCGGCCACCTGCTCGATATGCGTCGACTTGCCGGTGCCGTGATAGCCCTGCACCATCACGCGGCGATTGAACGCGAAGCCCGCCAGGATCGCCAGCGTGGTATCGGGATCGAACACGTAGCTGCCGTCACGATCGGGCACGCGCTCATCCGCTTTAGAGAAGGCGGGCACCTTCATGTCGATATCGATGCCGAACGTCTCACGCACGTCCAGTTCGATGTCGGGGGCGGCGAGGATCGTGGCGTCGCGGCTATCAGCCTGCAGGTTCGGAAGGTCTGTCATCGTGCCTCTCGCTAAAGGACCCGACGCTGCGCTGCAACACCGTTCGTGACCCTTCTTCCCTTCGGGTCAGGGCACGGCCACGCGCTTTTTTGGAAGAGCCAATCGCAAGATGGCGGAAGTGGATATGCCAGCCAATTTTGAACTGCCGTTCGACGCGATGCAAACGAAGTGGGAGAGCTCGATGCGAACATATTTCCAGCAGAAGTATGACCGCCCCCCCGAGGCACCTGCATCTGGTGAGATCTGATGATCGCTGATTTCGACGTCGCCAGGGAATCTGATTGGGCGATGATTGGCTAGCGAGCCTTGCAGCAGTACGATCCTTTGGCAAGTTGCGTCGACTTTCACCTGAGCTAGCAGTTCGGTTGCGGCACGGCCTTTAGAATGTTGACCCGGACGACAGAATTGCTAGCGGCGGCGCCGCGTTCTGGATCGTCAGTTCTTGGCAAGAATCACACTGATGTAGCTTGACGTGAAGCCGATGTTGCCATCATGTTCCCTGGCCTGCCATAAGATTGGCCGAGCAGATAGACCGGGGAGAGACGGCGTGGCTGATTATACGTTCTACACCAATCCCATGTCGCGCGGGCAAATCGCGCGTTGGGCCCTTCATGAAGTTGCGGCCGACTACCAGCACGTCATCGTGGACTGGGCGAACAAGCCCGAGGCCTTCCTGACGGCGAACGCGATGGGCAAGGTGCCCACCATCGTCCACCACGCGCCGGATGGCGACCGGGTGGTGACTGAGGCCGCCGCCATCTGTCTCTACCTTGCGGAAATGCATCCCGAAGCGGGCCTGCTTCCCAACGATGCGGAGACGGCGGACTACTTTCGCTGGACGCTTTTCGCCGCCGGACCGATCGAACAGTGCATCACCTCGCGCGCGCTGAAATTCGAGCCTTCGGGCAATCAGGAAATGATGGCGGGCTGGGGCAGCTTCGACCGGACGATGAACACGCTGGAGGCCTTCTTGACTGACCGGACCTGGGTCTGCGGCACGCGGTTCACCATGGCCGACGTCTATCTGGGCAGCTCGATCGACTGGGGCCTTACCTTCGGTATTCTCCCACCGAACGAGGCCCTGGTCGCCTATGCGGAACGCATCCAGGCGCTACCGGCGTACAAAACCGCCAAGGCGGTCGACAACGCGCTGATAGAGGCGATGAAGAAATGACCTCCGCGCAGTCACGTTCGCCCAGCATCGTCTACCCGCAGGTCGACGGCAAGTGAGAGATCGCGTGATGCTGAGGGATTATGGCCATCCCGTCTGCTCCTCCCTCGCCCCAGCGTCAGCCTCTGCATCGAGGATGCCCGCCCTTTCCGTGCCTATTTCCCGCCAGGCGCACCCGATCGCGATTGAGGAGACATCGCATGTCCGCGCCCCTGCATGAGCTGACCATCACCCGCCTGATCGCCGCGCCGCCCGAAAAGGTATGGGATGTCATGACCAACCGGCAAAACGAATGGTGGTGCCCTGCCCCCTGGCGCGCCGAAGTCGACCATCAGGATCGCCGGCCCGGTGGCGCGTGTCGTATGACGATGTACGGACCTGACGGCGAAGTGATGCCGCAAAATAGCATCTACCTGGCTTGGGACGAGGGCCGTCGCTTCGTCAGCACCGACGCCATCGTAGGTGACTTCGAGCCGTCCGGCCCCTTCATGATCGGCATTTGGGAAATCGCCCCGGAAGGCGACGGCACACGCTACACCGCGCGCGCCCGCCACTGGGGCGAGGAGACCATGAAGCAGCACGAGACGATGGGCTTTACCGAGGGATGGAGCGCCTGCGCCGCGCAACTCGCCGGCATCTGTGAAAGCGAAAGCGCAGCTGTTTGATCATGAGGTCAGCCGGATCACGCTGCGGCGCGAGTCCGGCTGACCGCAGCCGTCAGACCCGCGGACGACCGAGGAACGGGATCATCCGTCCCAGCGTCCCGTCCCGGTCAAGGAACTGGTGCTTCAACGCTCCCAGCACGTGGATCCCTGCCAGCACCAGGAATAGCGTGGCCAGGTTTTCATGGATGCCGAAAAAAGTGTCGCCCGCCGCCTTGGTGGTGGGCACCGGCAGGGCCGGCATGCTGAACAGCCCGAACACGCTGACCGGCCCCCGCGCGGAAACCATGGCCCAGCCGGCCAGTGGAATACCGATCATCGCCACATAAAACAACGTGTGGACGGCGCGCGCCAGTACGCGCTCCCAAGGTTGCAGGCTGCGCTGCAACGGTGGCGGCCGATGAGCAATGCGCCACAGGATGCGGATCACGCTGAGGATCAGGACCGAGATACCGACCGACTTGTGCAAGGCGATCTGCTGCATCTGCTGCGCTTCGGGCAGGTCTTCCGCCGTCCACACCAGAATGAAATTCGTGGCGATCAGCAGTGCGATCAACCAGTGGAGCACAATGGCGACGCCGCCGTAGCGTGGGACAGTTTCATGGATCATGCCGCAACCTGCAACAGGGCGCCGCGAAGAACAAGCAGCGTATCATTCGAACGGCCCGATCCCCCGAATCGCTTGTCAGCCATGCGGTGGCGGAAGCAATGTGCAGGCGATGTCTCCGCCACCGCGCCAAGAGGAAGGCCACAGGCCAACGCCGGATCGCAAGGCCTTGCGCCTGATCGGTGATCGCGTGCGAAAACGGCTGATGCAAGACCCCGGTGCCTATCGCGTGCCGGTGGACAGCGCCGAAATCTTTGCCTTCGCCGACTTTCTGGACGCCCACGAATGCGCCCATCTGATGCGGATGATCGATGAGGTTGCCCTGCCATCCCGCATCACCCGCACCGCCGACCCGGATTTTCGCACTAGCTATTCCGGCGATATCGATCCGTCCGACCCGGTCGTACGAACGCTTGAGCGACGGCTCTACGATCTGACCAACATCGAGCCGACCTGGGGCGAAAGCGTCCAGGGGCAGCGCTATCACCCCGGCCAACAGTTCAAGGAGCATTGCGACTGGTTCGATACCAATCAGGAATATTGGAAGCACGAGGCGCAGACAGGCGGACAGCGCAGCTGGACCGCGATGGTCTATCTTAACGATGTCGAAGCCGGGGGCGTCACCGCCTTCACCCGGATCGGCGTGACGATCCCGCCGCAGGCCGGGGCCTTGCTGGTGTGGAACAACAACGGTCCCGACGGCGCCGTGAACTGGAACACCATGCACGCGGCGCTGCCGGTCGAGCGCGGGGAGAAATACGTGGTGACGAAATGGTTCCGCTCCCGCCGGTGGGGGGCCTGAGGAAAACTCGGCTTTCGGCTTCGAAAAATCGCGTCGTCAGGAGTGTCCGTCGGGCTTGTCGAGCCGATCCAGCAGACGATCGAACCGGCGATGCAGGCGGATGATCTCCAACTGGGTGCGCAAATTCACCTCATAATCGTGGCGCGCGGCGATGCGGTCCTTCTGGGACTGCCGATTCTGGCTCATCATGATCACCGGCGCCTGGATCGCCGCCAGCATCGATAGCATCAGGTTCAAGAAGATGTAGGGGTAGGCATCGAAGGGATGCAGCCCGAAGTCTTCCAGAATGCGGCTGTTGATCAACATCCAGCTGACCAGCACCACTCCGAAACCGATGATAAAGGCCCAGCTGCCTCCGACCGCCGCCACCTTGTCGGCCAATCGCTGACCCCGGGTGGCGTGAAGCGCCGCCTCCTCTTGCGCATCCAGATCCTCGATCTCGCCGGAGGCGATCCGAGCGAGCACGCGCCACTCCTCGGCGTCCACCTGATCCAGGCGACGACCGAGCAGCTCTATGCATAAATCCTCAGCTGTCGTGGGTGCCTTGCGCATCGGTATTGCTCTCCAACGCCTCGGTAATAAGCTTGCGGGTTTCCGGAATGCCGTACAGCGCGATGAAGCTGCCCATTCGCGGCCCCTGAGACGAGCCAAGCAAGGTTTCGTATAGCGCCTTGAACCAATCCCGCAGGTTGTCGAAGGCGAATTCCTCGCGCTTGCCAATTTCATAGACGGCGTTCTGTAGTTCCTCCGCCGTGGCATTCGAACCGGCGGCGGCCAGTGCCTCGTCAAGCGCCGTCAGCGCCGCCGCTTCGTTCGCCAGCGGAGCCCGGCGATGAAGCGTGGGCGCGATATAGTCGCGATTGGTGGCCAGCGCGGCAGCAACCAGCGCCTTCAGCTCAGGATGCGCTTCCGGCGTCGCTTCGGACACATAGTTGCCCAAGTACGACCAGACCTGATCCTCGGTCGCATCGGCACCCAGCACACCAACAAGGTTCAGCAGCAGGCCGAAGGTTACCGGCAGCGTATCGCCCGCACCCTGCGCTTCGGCCCCTGCGCCATCACCATTGGCCCGCAGCAAGTGCCACACCGGATTGCCCAGTTGCTTATCTTGCTCCTGCGCCGCCAGATTGCCGCGGAACTGCCAATACTCGTCCACCGCCTTGGGGATGACGCCGATGTGCAGCTGCTTGGCGCTCTTGGGTTCGCGGAACAGGTAGAAGCCCAGCGATTCCTCGGTGCCATATGTCAGCCACTGCTCGATCGTGAGGCCGTTGCCCTTGGACTTGGAGATCTTCTCCCCGTTTTCATCCAGGAACAATTCGTAGATCAGCCCTTCCGGCCGCCGTCCGCCCAGGATCTGCGCGATCTTGGCGGACTGGGTGACCGAGTCGGTCAAATCCTTGCCGCACATCTCATAGTCAACGCCAAGGGCGACCCAGCGCATCGCCCAGTCCACCTTCCATTGCAGCTTGGCCTGGCCACCGAAGATCGACTGCTCGATCCGTTGGCCGTCATCCTCGAAGGCTATCATGCCAGTCGCGGCGTCCAACACTTCGATAGGCACTTGCAGCACCTCTCCCGTTGTGGGCGATACCGGCAATACCGGCGAATAGGTCTTGCGGCGTTCCTCGCGCAGGGTCGGCAGCATGACGCCCATGATCGCGTCGAAATGCGTCAGCACATTGGCCAGCGCCTGGTCGAACGCGCCGGAATTATAACGATCGCTGGCGGACACGAATTCGTAGTCGAAGCCAAACCGATCCAGGAACTGGCGTAGCATGGCGTTGTTGTGGTGGCCGAAGCTCTCGTGCGTGCCGAAAGGATCGGGAATGCGCGTCAGCGGCTTGTTGAGGTTAGCGCGGAGCAGATCGCCGTTGGGCACATTGTCGGGCACCTTGCGCAGACCGTCCATGTCATCCGAAAATGCCACGAGGCGCGTGGGCGCACCATCCGTCAGCACTTCGTAGGCGCGGCGCACCAGCGTAGTGCGCAACACCTCCTGAAAGGTGCCGATATGCGGCAGGCCCGAGGGGCCATAGCCGGTTTCGAACAACACCGCTTCGCCATTGGCTTTGCCCTGCGGATAGCGCTTCAGCAGCTTGCGCGCCTCTTCGAAGGGCCAGGCCTTGGACTTCAGAGCGGCGTCGATCAGTGCGGTGTCAGTCATGATGGCGCGCTCTTTCGCGGGAAAGACGCCGCGCTGCAAGGGGTCTGCATCGGCCACCGCAGGGAACCTCCCCCACGTGGGACGGTTCCGAAAGGATATTCGGCTTACAGGACGCGCGCAGTTTCGTGAATTATCTCCAGACCTTGCACGATCAGATCGAGCGCATGATCCGCTCCTTCATCCAAATGCTGCCTACTTTGGGCATCTCTCTGCTTATTCTGATGGCCACCTGGGTCGTCGCAAAATTCGCGATCCGTATCGCCGATCGGATCACGGGGCGCACCCATATCCGTGAGGATCTGAAGCAGTTGCTCGATACCATCGTCCGGTTGGCGATCTGGCTTATCGGGATCGTGATCGCGCTGACCGTGGCGATCCCCAGCTTCACGCCTGCCGGTGCATTTGCAGGCCTGGGCGTCGGCGCGCTGGCGATCGGCTTTGCGTTCCAGGACATCTTCGAAAACTTCCTGGCCGGCGTCCTCATCATGTTGCGCGAAAAGATGCGCATTGGTGACCTGATCGAATGCAAGGAGATCACCGGTAAGGTTGAGCGGATCACCCTGCGCGAAACACATATCCGCCAACTTTCCAACGAGTTGACGATCGTTCCGAACTCGGTTCTGTTCAAGAACCCGGTCAAGATCCTCACAGACCAAGTCGTGCGCCGGGACGAGATCATGGTCGGCGTAAGCTACGATTGCGATCTGGAAGACGCCCAGCGAGTGCTGCGTGAAGCGGTGGAAGCGCTGCCCAACGTCAGCAAGGACAGGCCGGTTATCATACTGGCGCGGACCTTGGGCGAAAGCTCGGTGGATTTCCTGGTACAGTGGTGGGCCACCACCATCCCGCGTGACATGCGCCTGACCCGCAGCGAGGTGGTGATTGCAGTAAAGAATGCGCTGGACGCAGCGGGTATCGAAATACCTTATCCCACTGTCACCAACCGGTTACCCGATCTTCCTGAAGTGGAAACCGAACCCCGGATAACAGAGCCGGTCGGCTAACCAATCAACCCTCGCGCCATTTCCATTCGAGCACAACGGTGCTTCCCAAAAGGAGAAACGGTCGAGGTGCTCGGCCGCCACACCCGTCATATCGTGCGCTTTTATCAAGGCAGTTACGGTAAAAGCGGTGCGGCGCCGAGAAAGCGCTTATCGCCTTTGCACCAGCATCGCCTGTTTGGGGAAATGGCGCACGACGCGATAGCCGGGCACGGGCGGCAATTCACCAGCAGGCACGCCCGATACCCAGATGGCGTCGAAATGATCCTGACGCATCGCCTGCAACCGCTCCTGAAGTTGAACGGCATCCACCCGATCTTCCGGGCACTTCAAAGTAACACGCTGGGAATCGCTGGTCCAACGCTCCTGAAACTTGGGGTCGCGGATCGTCAACAACCTAGCATTGTCGACCATGAAGAGTGTGTTGACGAAGGCATCGCGGCGCGTGACCGCGTAGCTTGCCAGCTTCTCATCAGGGGTGAGCGCCCAGCCGTCGCAACTGTCACGCACATAGACATAGCCCAGTTTGCCGCCACGGGGCACGGCATCCAGCATAGTCAGGCGATGCTCCAACTCAGCGCTGCGCGACGCCCATGCCCAAGTGACGCTCCCCAGCCGCACCAGAAACAGGCTCAACCCGATAAGGCATACCAGGCGTTCCTTGCGTAGGTCGATTGCCGGGCGCACGGCCATCACGAACAGCATGATCGCGATCGGCGCGGTGCGCACGTCGGTGCCCCAGGAGTTGAGCAGGTAAAGCGGGGCGGCCAGCGCTCCGGCTGCGAGCAGTAGCGCTGCGATCAGCAGCCGAGGCTCCATTTGTCTCTGCCGTCCGGTCCAGCGCAACGCCAGAAGGGCGCTTAGAAATATCGCGCCAAGCAACGCCAGGTCCAGTTTCATCCAGGTGCCGCGCAGTGAACCGGCGAAGACCGTTAATTTGTATCGCACCACGTCTTCGTAGATCCAGGTGACGTTTGCGCCGTGCGAATGCGCGCGCCATATCAGCAGCGGGATAACGGGCAGCATCAGCGGCAGATTCCGGCGGATTGCTGGCCAGATGTCGTGGATAGAGCGCAGGCGCGCCAATTCGTTGGCGGCGGCCAGAAGCAGCAGCGTGGCCCAGGCAGCCATGTGCGCGGTCCAGACTACAAGCGCGGCGATACCCAATATAGCCTGCTCGGGTAGACGTTCACGCTGTCGGGAGAAAAGCCATGCGGCGGTCAACAGGGCGAGCGCGATGCCGAGGCAATAATTCAAAAAGCCGAACATCCACGCCTGGTTGAGCGCCAAGGGTGTCGCCAGCATCGCGCTGCCCGTAACCCGGCCATGCGCGGCGCGCGAGAGGGCGAGAATGCCGGCGATCGTCAGGGGTGCGATGGCCGCTGATACCAGCCGCGTCGCCAGGTCTCCTCCCAGCCAGTGGGCCAGAAAAACGGCTGGGATATCCTCCCCCAGGTTGGCGATCCATTGCCAGTGGACCACGAAGTAGTGGGAAAGCGGCGTGCTTGAGGATGCCATCGCCAGGATGTGGTGCCGCGCCATATGGGCTGGGGCATCCGAAAAACCCGGTATCGAAACGGCAAGAACCGGCACCAGCGCCAGCACCGCCGCGATAACGCCAAGAGTAATGGGGCTGAGCGTCCGAGCCCGAGGCCCCTGTCCCACACTAAAGCAAAGCATGGAGAAGGCTTTGCTCGCTATCTGATGCCATCGGGCATATGCTGGTGTCTGAATTATCGGAGGAACCAGCGGACATGCGCTTCGTGCGGATCGGCGCCTGCATCATCGCCGTGCTGGCTATCGCAATGGGCCTGCTGTGGTTGGGCCAGGGCACCGGCGTGGTGTTATGGCCATCAGACAGCTTCATGCTCCAGGATCGGACCTGGGCGCGCAATGGCCTGCTGTTGGCAGCGGCCGGGGCGATCGTGCTGTGGCTTGCCTTGCCGCGCCAACGCTGAGCCTTGGGACTGCGCGCAATCACGACTTGTCCGCCGCAAGATCGGCGGGAACCTCCAGAATGAAGCGCGCGCCCTCGCCGATCGTGCTGTCGACTGACAACTCGCCACCCATCGCCCGCGCCAATCGACGCGAGATGTAGAGGCCAAGGCCCGATCCGCCATCGCCGCTGCGGCCCAGCCGCTCGAACTTTTCGAACACGATACCCTGTTGCTCGGCCGAAAGGCCGGGGCCCTGGTCGGCCACGATCACCCGCACGCGATGCTCATCCCGCTCCAGCCGGACCTCGATCGTCGATTCTTCCGGCGAATAGCGGATGGCGTTGCCGATCAGGTTGATCAGCACTTGCAGAACCCGGCGAAACTCCGCGATCGCGCCTAAACGTGCGTCCTGCGCGGGAACGATGACGGTGATGCCCTTCTCCTGCGCCCGGACGCTCAATATCCCGGAGGCCTGACGCGCCACCTCCGCCAGATCGATGCGATCGGGTGCAGTGTCGAAGCTTTCAGATTCCACTACTTCCAGATCGCTCAAATCCTCCAGCAGCCCCAGCAGCAAGCGGCCGGCATTGGCGATCTCGCCCGCGTAATCCGCGTAAGCGTCCGGCAACGGTCCTGCGAGGCGCGAGCGGATCGTCTCGGCATTGGCGACGATCCGGGCGATCGGCTGGCGCAGCACCGGGGCCAGGTCATGACCGACCAAGCCATGTCCGGGTGAGACTTGCGGTGCGGCAGCGTCCTGAACCGACGCCGCTGGGGGCGGCTCGTCAGATACCAGCAGCAGTTCGAACCCGGAAGGGTCCGCTCCCGGTCGCCCCTGCGGAACCAGGACGATCCTCCACGGCCGCTGCGACCCCTCGATCGCCACGGGCGCCCCATCCAGCATCCGCCAGTGCAACACGGCGGCGCTGTGGATCTGCGGCGCAAGGAAATCGGTAAATGGCTGGCCGATGCCGGCGGTCATCTCTGTGCCTAGCGATTGTAACTCACCCAAGGCCTGGGTGACCATCACGAGACGCTGATCCGCATCCAGCAGCGCGCTCAATTCCGCCATCTCTCGATCAAGCAAGGTGCGGCGGGAAAGAACGGTTGCGGCATCGTCCGGCACGACCGAAGCCGACTGCCAGCTGCGCAGGATGATCTCGCAACCTCCATCGGCGATACACGGATCGACTTCGACCCAGGCAGTGATGTTCTCGGAGCCATCCTGCGCATGGATCGCTCGTGCAAGGCGGAAACCATAGCGGCGGGCGCGGCGCACCAGTTCGAGCAATTCCGGGATCGCGATGGGGCCCGGGATTTCCCCGCCGCAGCTGTGCTGCAACCCCGCCAGCGGCTCGTCCGCCTCTACGAAGGTGTCGAGCGCGTCGCTAACCGCGCGGGCCAGGATCGGTTCTGCCAGGTCCACGCTCAAGCGGCTCCTGCCAGCAACGCGGCGGCCTCGCCAGAGGTCAGACCGGCCAAACCGTCAGGCAGCATGGCATCGGGATGGAGCGTCACAATTTGCTGCTGCGCCATCGCCACCGGCATCCCCGCTGCGATCAGGGACAGCGCCAGGCGCAAGGACTGGCCGGCGACGATCGAACGCAGCACCCTGTCACGATCCTGCCCGGTCTGTTGCGCCACTGCACTCACGAAGAGACTGCCACCCGCGCGGCTCAGATCGAGCGCGGTTATGGCATCCGTTCCCAGCTCGGTAACAAGCCGTGCCAACAGTGCGATACGGGTTGCGCCCTCGTCATAGGCCTGCCGGATTTGCGGCTCGCAGGGCGAGCCGATCGGCGTGACGGCGCGCGTCGCGACAAGCGCCGCTTGCAGCAGGTCTGCGGGAAGCTCTTGCAGCGGCAACTGCATGCGCCGGCTGGACTGCCGCCAGCGCGTTTGCGCCGCCAGAACCTTCAGAGCCGCACCGTTCAACGAGGGCTCGTGACTGGCGACAAACGCTTGCAACAAGGGCGATATCACCGGATCCAACGCCGGCGCATCCTGCAGTTGCGCACAGACATGCCATTCCAGCGCCTGGCCGTGGAGGTGCGCAAGCAAGGCTGGATCATCCAGCAGGACATCGCCCAGCGCCCCTACCCTCTCTTCGACGAACGGCTCCCCCGCCACGGGGCGACCGGCGTGGCGGCTTAGCAGCTGGCGGGACAAGTCCTGGCTCGTTCCCAATATCTGGGCGATGATCGCATCGCCGAACAGCGGACCGTGATCGCTGGCGATGAGGTGGCGCAAAATCGGCTGGACCGTATCGGCCAGCGCGTCGTCGCGGGCCAACGCTGCGCGCACGGTATCCGTGATGGAAAGCCCATTGCTGGTGCGCGCGAGGGGATCGAACATACGTGATCGATAAGCCTGCGCTGGTTAAGGCCGGGTTATCCAGCGCCAACCATTACGCCGAGCGACGCGGCGGCAGCAGCACGGCGGCGATCGCCAGAGCGACGGCGGCGATCCGGATCACGATGCCCAGGTATCCCAAAGCGGCTGCGACCGCCAGCAGCAGCGCCAGCGCTGCGCGGTCACACGTCCAGGCAGCCAGGCGACCAGCCAGCAAACGCGAAGCAAGATGTACCATCAACATCAGCATCACGGGGGCGAAGATACGGTACTCCAGGGGGATCGGCACGCCGTCCTCAGCGGCCGTGACACCCACGACGCCGACGATCACCAGCGTCACGTCCACCGCCCAGCCCAGCACGTCGGCGCGCGGGATCGCCGGGGCCAACACGCGATGGGCGTGTCGCTCGGCATTGCGCAGCAGACCCGTCGCGCGCGCCATCACCCAGCCCAGCGCAATGACCACGAACGCGGGCACCGTCAGCCCGGCAAAACCCAGCGCCAGGGCCAGAGCCATCGCCAGCATCACCCCCAGCCCTGTCATGCCGCTGGCGTTGCCGCCATGCAGCAGAGAGGATCCGAAAGAAAGTACGCCCGCCCGCGCCAGCCGATCAGACAACGTCACAGCCGGACCACCCGCCAGCCGCAATCGCAGCCAGTCCGTCTCGATCATCAGCGCATCCGCCTCGGAGCGGACCATGCGCCAGTTCGCCGCCGTTCGCTCCTCGGCCGGAACGTATTGCATCTGCGCGCCGGATTGCAGCGCGATACGCGTCAACGCCGATGCCGCATCGCAGTCCGCCGGCAGGTCATGCAATCGCTCCACCAGGGAGCCGGGAATACGCATCACGCCAGCGGCGGCGTGGTTGATGTCCAGCCGTTCGAACCCTTCGGCCACCGCTCCGTCATCGGGCAGCGCCAGGACGACCGGGCGGGTACCTTCCAGAAGTTCCGCTACGTCACCCGGCTCGGCAAAGACGCCCTCGGTGATCACGATCAGTTCGTCGGTAGCGGTGACAAGGGCGGACAACTGCTGCGGTCCCGCCACGATATGGAAGCGCAGGCCCGCCGCCTCTACCGCGCGCTGGACGGCGTTCAGCTCTGGCGACGGCCCCCGCGCGAGGCAGATCACGCGCTGGCAATCCAAGGCAAGGGCCATGCCCAGTTGATGCTGCGCCAGCGTCGTCCCGGCGATGCGCAGGAACGCGCGGGGGTAGGCCATCGAGCCTCCCACGGGGTCCAGCATGGCAAGCAGGGCGGTGCGCAGAGTGATATCTCCATCTATCCTGACGTTCGGGAAGCCCTGTTCCCGTCCAACCGGACGATGCTGTCCTAGGCACTGATGACGAAAGTGCCAAGCGCGACGCGAAGAGGCCTTCCGGAAAACTGCTTTTGCGTACTCAAGGGGTCGCGAATGTCGCCAGGTAGCTCTTGAGCCGTCGCACCGCCATCGGCTCTCCGGGAGCGGCTTCCAAGGCCTCCTCGGCCAGTTCCAGCAACGCTTCGGAGTGGAACGAGGCGGCCAACCCTTTCAACCGCACTGCCGCGATCGTCCAATTGCCATCGCAACGGGCGCGCTCCAGCAAGTCGACCTGGCGCGCGACGCTATCCACGAACGCCGTGCGCAGTTCCTCGAACAGAGCCGCATCACCGCCTGCCGCAGCCTGTAGCGTGGCTTCAAGGGCACCTGCTTCGTACGCCATCCACAAGCGTGGTAAGCCCTAGGGCTAAACCGGGGTTTAACGCGACGGCCCCTTCGTGATATTTTCCGACGATGTCAGGGGAAACACGCATAATCGCCTTCGGGGCGAACGCATCCGAACAAAACGGCGCAGAAACTGCCCCGTTTCAGGACACACCGGGCATGCCCGAGAGCGAATCGGATATGATCGACGCCTCCGCTTGGATCGAGGACGAGCCCGTCGCCGCCTCCCGATCTGACGTTCTGCCGATGGCCGGGGCCTTTGGCGTGATTGCGCTGTGGACAGGTTTCTTTTTCTGGTCGCAATGGGCAGCGCTGGCCACGCTGCCGCCGGGCCAGGTGCCGGCGATGGTCATGCAGTGGGCGGTGCCGGTCCTGCTCGTCGTCGCAGTATGGCTGCTGGCCATGCGCACCAGCCGACGCGAGGCCGGGCGCTTTGGCGATGCCGCCGCCCTGCTTTCGCGGGAAAGCGCCCTGCTGCAGACACGGCTGTCCAGCGTCAACGGAGAGCTTAGCCTGGCGCGCGAATTCGTCGCGGCACAGTCCCGCGACCTGGAGACGCTGGGACGGCTGGCGGTAGAGCGCCTGACGCAGAACGCCGATCGCCTCCAATCGCTCATCGTCGAAAACGGCGGGCGGCTGGAAACCATCCAGGCCGTCAGCAAGACCGCACTGGAAAACATGGATCGCCTGCGCGGCCAATTGCCGGTGATCGCCAGTTCCGCCAAGGACGTGACCAACCACATCGCCAACGCCGGGCGGACCGCGCAAAGCCAGTTGCAGGATCTGGTATCCGGGTTTGAGCGGCTCAGCGATGTCGGCGCGGCGAGCGAGGCGCAGGTTGGCGTCGTCCGCCAGTCGATGACAGCGGCCGCCGATGATTTCCGCCGCGTCTGCGACGATCTCGAAAAACTGGCGTCGCATCGTTTTGACGCCCTGGCCCAGCGCGGTGCCGAATTCCGCACCAGCCTGGAGCGGGACGAGGTGGAGATGCTGGCGGCGATCCGCACCCGCGCCGCCGCCCTGGCCCAGGAAGTGGAAGAAGCCCGAGCCTCGCTCGACCATCATGAGGCCGAAAGCCTCACGTCGTTGCGCGCCCGCCTGACCGCCTTGCGCGATGAAAGCGGCGTCGTCGGTCGCGCCTTGCAGGATAGCGAGGGCCGCGCGGTCGAAGCCTGGAACGGCCGCCTCTCCACCATCGAGGAACGCCGCGCCGAACTGGAAGCCCGCATCACCGAAGTCGAGCGCGCCAGCCTTGAATCACTGGATGAACGTGCGAACAAGCTCTCGCGCAGCGGCGAGGAATTGCGCACGCAATTTGCGGCGACCGACAAGGCCGCCTTGGCCGCACTGGAAGAACGCGTCGATCGCTTGCGCGCGCGGGCGGGCGAACTGCAATCGCAGATCTCTGCCGGCGAGCAGGCGGCACTGACGCGTATCCAGTCGCAGCTTGCGGCACTGGACGGTGCGGTGGCGGAGCGACTGGCCGAACACGAGCGGCACTCCGATGCCCTCGCCTGGCGTAGCGAAGCGCTGGTCGGATCGCTCAGCGATCACAGCGAACGGTTGGCGGCTATCGCGCAAAGCGGTGCCGAGGCAGAGGGTGTCCTCTCCCGAAGCCTGGCGGTGCTGAGCGACCGCCTGACCGCATCACGCACGACGCTGGCCGCGACCGAGGGCGAGGTCGAGAAGTTGACCGACGCCAGCGTGCGCCTGCTCGAACTGATCCAGGCCAGCGCCAAGCATAGCTCCGGCGTGTTGCCCGAAGCGCTCTCGGTGGCGGACGATCGCCTCTCCCGCCTGGGAGACAAAGTGTTGCAGCTGATCGACGACATCGGCGCGGGCGCTCGCCGCAGCGGCGAATTGCATACGGCGATCGACGGCACGCGCGAGGCGGTGCTTTCGGTGCAGGCCGAACTCGCCAGCGGCCAGTCCGCCCTCTCCGAACACAACGAGACGCATTACGCTGAGATCGGGGCCTTGCGCGCCGCCTTGGAAGACGTGGAACGGACCAGCGAACGCGTTGGCCTGCGAACTCGCGAGGAACTAGGCGCAGCGGTTGAGCAATTGTCCGCTTCCGTCCGGGCCGCGCTCGCCAGCCTCGAGGAAGAGGGTGCGAGCCGCGTGCGCAAACTGGCCGACCAGTTGGGCGACGAAAGCGCGAAGGCGATCGACCGTGTCATGCGCCCGCGTGCGGCCGAGGCGGCCGGTGCGCTGGAGCAGGCCGTCGCCCATGCGTCTGGCGCTGGCCGCGAGGCGGCGCTGCAGATGCGCGAGCAACTGTCCGCGATGGAAGACGCCGTGGTCGGACTGGAAAGCCGGGTCGCCCTCGCGCGGGAAATCGCGCAGGAGCAGGTCGACAACGACTTCAGCCGAAACGCCGCGCTGATCGTTGACTCGCTGAAATCAAACGCGATCGACATTGCCACGGCGCTGTCGAGCGATGTCGCTGACACCGCATGGTCGGCCTATCTGCGCGGCGACCGTGGCATCTTTGCCCGCCGGGCCGTGTCCTTGCTTGATGCGGGCGAAGTGAAAGCGATCCAGCAACTGTTCGAGCGAGACGACACTTTCCGCGAGCATGTCAGCCGCTATATCCACGACTTCGAAGCGCTGCTGCGGCAGATCCTCTCGACCCGCGAAGGCCATGCCTTGGGCGTGACACTGCTGTCTTCGGACATGGGCAAGCTCTACGTGGCGCTGGCCCAAGGGATTGAGCGCCTGCGGAGCTAAGGCAGCGTGGCGGGCCGATTTGCCTGCCAGGCTCTGTCCCTATGACCCATTGGTAGCATCGGCGCTTATCGAAGGAATAAGCTCCAGCCTAACCTACCCCCGGGGAGGACATACGCCGTAGCGCCCCTAGGTCAGTACCCCATGCTCTTGATGGGCGGGGAACCGTAGAAGTTCAGGTCCTGAACATCGACCCACCCGTTCACGTAGTTCAGGTAGAACGCGAACATCATCACGGCCGACAGGATCGTGGCGCGAAAGGCGATGCGGCGGGGCCGGAAATTGACCGGCGCGCTGTCCGCGTGGCCCTTCTCCACCGTGTGCCCCTCAACCTCATCCGAAGTGCGCAGTCCGAAAGGCATGACAAGGAACGCCGCAAGCACCCATAGCAAGGCGTAGATGGCGATGACCGACGTCCACTGCATGGCTTGCGTTCCTTACTGATCCGAGGCGAGCATGACGATCACCTGCGGCTTCTTGCCCGTCCATCGTGAAGCCGCCCGGCGCGCGGCAAGCCGTGCCGCTTCACGCCGCTTGCCAAAATCGGCCCGCGCTTTCTGCGCCGCCGCCAACGCATCCGCCACGTCCCGCCGGGTTTCGTTGATGAACGCCTCGTGATCGGAATCGAGCGGCAGGCCAAGCGCGTCGACTTGAACGACGCCACGGGCATCCACCGCTACGGTGACGACACCCGCTGAGGACAGTCGTCGCCGCATCACAACCGCGTCGCCATCGGCAGGCACGATCATGTCACCATCCAGCACCAGACGGCCCGCGCGAACCGACTCGATCTTGCCGGGTTTGCCCGGGGCAAGCCGCACAAGATCGCCGTTCTGCTGGAACACCGCCTTGGGCACGCCGGTCGCCAGCCCCAACCGCGCCTGTTCGCGCATGTGGCGAATTTCGCCGTGGACCGGCACCAGGATTTCAGGGCGAATCCAGCGATACAGCGTTTCCAATTCGGGCCGTCCGGGGTGTCCCGAGACGTGGATCGGGCTCTGCCGATCGGTGATCAGCACGATGCCGCGTTCCGCCAGGCGGTTCTGAATTCGACCGATCGCGATTTCATTACCGGGGATCTGGCGGCTGGAAAACAGCACCACATCGCCCTCCTCCAGCGAAAGCGGATGATTGCCTTCCGCCACGCGGGACAACGCCGCGCGCGGTTCGCCCTGGCCGCCGGTGGCGACGATCAGCACCTTGCCGCGCGGCAGGCTCATCGCCGTGTCAAAATCGACCGGCGTGGGCAGGTCCTTCAGATAGCCGCTGGCCTGACCGGCTTCGATGATCCTATCCAGCGATCGCCCCGCCACGCACAGCTCGCGCCCGGTCGCCTTCGCCACCGCGCCCAGCGTCTGCAGCCGCGCCACGTTGGATGCAAAGGTGGTGACGAGAACCCGCTTGCCCTTGTGCCGCGCAACTTCGGCCTGCAGCCCACGCAAGACCTCACCCTCGGACCCGGATGGTTCCGGATTGAACACATTGGTGGAGTCGCAAACCAGCGCCAGCACGCCCTCGTCCCCGATCTCGGTCAGTTCCTCCGCCGTGGCAGGAGTGCCGATCTGCGGCTCTTCGTCGATCTTCCAGTCGCCGGTGTGAAACACGCGCCCGAACGGCGTGTCGATCAGCAGCGCGTTGCCCTCGGCGATCGAGTGCGCGAGCGGCACATAGCTGATCCCGAACGGCCCCAGCTCGAACTCGTCGAGATCATGCACGACGTTCAGCTCGATCTGGTCGAGGATGCCCTCCTCCTCCAGCTTGGCCGCGACCAGCCTGGCGGTGAACGGCGTGGCGTAAAGCGGCACACCCAGCTTTTTGGCGAAGTAGGGCACCGCGCCGATATGATCCTCATGCGCGTGCGTCAGCACGATGCCGATCAGATCCTCACGGCGCTGCTCGATAAACTCCAGGTCGGCAAATACCAGGTCAACGCCGGGATATTCGTTGCCGCTAAACGTCATGCCCAGGTCGACCATCAGCCACTTGCCCTGGCACCCGTATAGGTTGACGTTCATCCCGATTTCGCCGGAGCCACCCAGCGCCAGAAACAGCAATTCCTCGCCCGGCTTGTAGGCCTTGGGGCTATTTACATCAGTCACTTGTCGGCACGCTCCGCCAATATTGCGAGACCCTCTAGGGTCAGATCGGCATCAACCGCATCAAAGATGTCGGTGGCCTCGTTGAACAGGACGGCAAGGCCGCCCGTAGCGATGATTTTAGCCGGTCGCCCGATTTCGGCGCGGATACGGGCGATCAGCCCCTCCATCATCGCGACGTAGCCCCAGAACACGCCGATCAGCATCTGATCTTCGGTATTGCGCCCGATGACGCTGGTGCCCTTTGGCACCTCGATCGCGATACGCGGCAGCTTCGCCGTATTGCCGACCAGCGCATCGAGTGAAAGGTTGATGCCCGGCGCGATGATGCCGCCCTTGTAGGCCCCGTTGAAGTCCACCACGTCGAACGTTGTCGCCGTACCAAAATCGATGACGATCAGGTCGCCGGCGTACTTGGCGTGCGCGGCCACCGCGTTCACCGCGCGATCCGCCCCCAATGAGCGCGGCTCGTCGACATCGATGTCGATCCCGTAGTCTGCCTCCGCCTGTCCGGCGATGAGGGGTTCGATCCCGAAATAGTTCTGCGCCAGCATTTCCAGGTTATGCAGCGCACGCGGCACGACGGTGGATATGATGATCCGATTGATCGCCTCGCGCGAAAAACCCTGAATCTGCAGAAGCTGAAGCAGCCAGACGGCGTACTGATCACCGGTCCGGCGCGGATCGGTGGCGATACGCCAGCGGCCTTTCATGGCGCGCCCGTCAAAAAGGGCGAAAACGACGTTGGTGTTGCCGGCATCGATGGCAAGCAGCATGGCGGGTGTCCTGGATCAGCGACGCGGCGCGAGAGAAACTTCGCCCGCATGAATCTGTCGTCTCGTGCCGCCGCTAAGCTCCAGTTGCAAGGCCCCATCGTTGCCAAGCCCCGCAAAGGCACCCCGCATCAGTTCACCATCCGGCCCGTGGACCTGCAACGGCGTACCAATCGGATGCGCGCGCGCCGCCCAGTCCTGACGCAATTCCTCCCACCCGCCGCTTCTCCAGGAACGCAGCGCATGCGACCAGCACGTGTCGAGCAGATCGGCAAAAGCGTCTCGGCTGACCGCAAAGCCCTTTGACGCCAGGCTGACAGTCTGACGATCGGGTAGCTTGGGAGCGTTGGCCAGGTTAACGCCCACCCCCAGCACCACGGCCTCGCCAGAGCGTTCCAACAGGATGCCGGCAAGCTTTGCACCGCGCACCAGCAAGTCGTTGGGCCATTTCAAGAACGTACCCGACAATTCTGGCGCGCTGGCCTCGACGGCCGCATATGTCGCCACGCCCGCAACGAGGGACAGCGTATGCGCAGGCGGATCACCGGCCCGGAGGCGGATCACGGTCGATCCCATGAAGTTACCGGCCCCATCGTTCCACACCCGGCCCTGGCGGCCACGGCCGGCAACCTGCCGATCCGCTACCAGCCAATGCCCTTCGACAACGTCCTCACCCGCTGCAAGACGCGCTAGAAGGTCCGCATTGGTAGAGCCCGTTTCGGGTACGACCTCGATCAAGCGACGCGGCGCTTTACGCGGCGACGAACAGCGCGGACGCGGCAGCCTGGGCCAACCCATCCAGCCACTTCGTCAGCAGATATCCCAGCGGCGACATGAAGACGGCCATGATCACCAGCAGCGCACCATGGGCCCAATCGCTGCGCCCTTTGACCGCGTCCATCGGCTCGTCGAAATACATGATCTTCACGACCTTGATGTAATAGAACGCACCGATCACCGAAGCGGCGATACCGATCGCGGCCAAGGCAACGTAATCGGCCTGGACGGCAGCTTGGAACACCACGAACTTGCCCCAGAAGCCGAAGAGTGGCGGAATACCGGCAAGGCTGAACATGATCATGGCCAGTGCCAGCGCCAAGCCAGGACGCGTGCGGGAAAGGCCAGCCAGATCGGCGATGGCTTCCAAAGGCCGTCCCTCGTCATCCCGCAGCATCAGAATGGCGACAAAGCCCCCCAGCGACATGGCGACGTAGATGACGAGATAGGTCAGCATCGCCGCCGCGCCCTGCGGCGTTGCGATCGCAAGTCCGATCAGCACGAAACCGACGTTGTTGATGGAGGAATAGGCCATCAGGCGCTTGATATTGGTCTGACCGATCGCGCCGAGCGCGCCGACCACGATCGAGGCAAGCGCCGCGAACATCACGATTTGCCGCCACGCGATGGCCTGCGACCCGAAAGCCTCCAGCGACACCCGCATCAGCAGTGCCAGGGCAGCAGCTTTCGAAGCTGTGGCGAAAAAGGTCGTCACCGGGGTCGGCGCGCCTTCGTACACGTCAGGCGTCCACATATGGAATGGCACGGCGGAAATCTTGAAAGCGAGGCCCGCCAGGACGAACACGATGCCGAATACCGCGCCCGTCGGGATACCCCCTTGCAACGCTGCGCTGATGCCGGCGAACGACGTCGTTCCGGTAAATCCATAGGTCAGGCTGACACCGAACAAGAGGATGCCGGAAGCAAGAGCACCCAGCACGAAATACTTGAGGCCGGATTCCGCCGATCGGCCATCCGTGCGCAGGAAGGCCGCCAGCACGTATGATGCCAGCGAATTGAGCTCGAGCCCGATGTATAAAGTCAGCAAGTCGCTGGCAGACGCCATCATGCCCATGCCGAGCGCCGCCAGCAGGATCAGCACCGGATACTCAGCGCGCATCGATCCGGTTCGCTCGAAGAAAGCCGGTGCGATGATCAGCGCCGCGGCAGACGAGCCGTAGATCAGCAGCTTCGCGAAAGCCGCGAAAGCGTCGGCGCGGAACTGGCCGTTGAACGCCATGACGTCCGGGCCCATGGCGCCGGAACAGAGCGCCGGGGCTACCAGGAACATGCAGCCGACCAGCACAGCGACGGCAGCGATAGATAAAGTGCGAGACGCCTTGTCGCCGCTCCATGCTGCAAACAACAGCAGGATCAGGCTGGCGATGCTGAGCGTGGTTTCAGGCGCGATAAGGCGCAGCGAGTGAGCGAGATCCATCAGTTGTGCCCCCCCTCTCCATGCGCTTCTTCATGGGCGAGCGGCGCTCCCTTGCCCACGATGAGCTTGCCGTCGTAGGCGGGCTTTACGCGGGCCAAGCGTGCGTCGAGCGCAGCTATATCCTGACGCATCGGCGCGATGAAGCTTTCAGGATAAACACCCATCCACAGCACGGCGAGGCCCAGCGGGATCATCATCAGGTATTCGCGCAAGGTCAAATCCGGCATGGCGGCAGCGTCGGCGTTCTTCTGCTCTCCGAAGACGACGCGGCGATAAAGATAGAGCATGTAGGCAGCGCCCAGGATGATACCGGTAGTGCCCGCCAACGCCACCCAGGTCGAAACCTGGTAGATGCCGCCCAGGCTCAGGAACTCACCGACGAAACCGGACGTGCCCGGCAGCCCGATCGAGCCCATCGTGAAGAGCAGAAAGAACAGTGCGTAACGCGGCATGTTGATGGCAAGGCCGCCATAGCGGCTGATCTCACGGGTATGCAGGCGATCGTAGATCACGCCCACGCAAAGGAACAACGCACCCGATACCAGGCCATGGCTGAGCATGACCAGCATCGAGCCTTCCAGACCCTGCACGTTGAAGGCGAAAAGACCCAGCGTCACGATCGCCATGTGGGCGACCGAAGAGTAGGCGATCAGCTTTTTCATATCATGTTGGACTAGCGCGATCAGCGAGGTGACGACGACGGCGATCATCGACAGCGCGAAAACCAGCGGAGCGAACTGCGCGCTGGCGTCCGGGAACATCGGCAGCGAAAAGCGGATGAACCCATAGCCACCCATTTTCAACAGCACACCGGCCAGGATGATCGATCCGGCCGTGGGCGCCTGAACGTGCGCGTCCGGCAACCAGGTATGCACCGGATACATCGGCATCTTCACCGCGAAGCTCGCGAAGAATGCCAGCCACAGCCACGTCTGTGCCTGCGGACTGAAGTCGTACGCCATCAGGGTTGGAATGTCGGTGGTGCCGGCGGTGTTCGCCATCCACAGCATCGCGACCAGCATCACGACCGATCCCAGCAGGGTGTAGAGAAAGAACTTGTAGCTGGCGTAGATACGGTTGTCCCCGCCCCACACGCCAATGATCAGGTACATCGGGATGAGGCCGGCTTCGAACATGATGTAAAACAAGAACAAGTCCTGCGATGCGAACACGCCGATCATCAGCGTTTCCATCAGCAGGAACGCCGCCATGTACTCGCCGACGCGCTTGGTAACCGACGTCCAGCTTGCGCCAATGCAAACCGGCATCAGGAACACGGACAGCACAATCAGCAACAACGCGATCCCATCGATCCCTAGCGCGTAAGAAAAGCTTGAGAAAACGGCATGCCGCTCCTGGAATTGCCACTGCGCGCCGCCGACATCGAAGTTCAGCCACAGCAGGATGCCCAGCGCCAGATCGATAAGCGTGGCGGTCAGCGCGACAGTCCGCGCTGCTTGCGCCTGCAGCTTGAGGCAGGCGATGGCGCCGGCCAGCGGCACCAACAGCATCAGGGAGAGGATCGGAAAGCCCCCCATTACTTACGCCCTCTCAAACAAGACACATAATTCCCCGTTCGGGTCTCGCCGCGCGTCACTTGATCACCCAGGTGATAGCGGCGACAAGACCGATCAGCATGACCAGCGCGTAGCTGTAGAGATAGCCCGACTGCACCTTTTGTGCGTAGTGCGAACCCTTGGCGACAACCCACGCCGCGCCATTCGGCCCAAAGCGGTCGATTATGCCGACATCGCCCACTTTCCAGAAGACGCGACCCAGCCAGAGCGCAGGCACGACGAAAAGATAGTGATACAGTTCGTCGAACATCCACTTGCGATAAACGAAGGCGTAGATCGGCCCCAGCTGTTCGGCCACGGCAGCGGGGAAGCGGGTATTCTTGATATACCCGTACCACGCGGTCACCAGACCGATCGCCATCACCGTGAACGGCGCCCACTTCACCCAGGTCGGCACACCATGCATCGCGTGGATTGTATGCTCGGCAAATGCCAGGCTGCCCTTCCAGAACTCGCCCGTGCCTTCCGAAATGAAGGCGTGGTGGAATACAAAGCCTGCGAAGACCGCACCGATCGACAGCAGGATCAATGGGATGAGCATGATCAACGGGCTCTCGTGCGGATGATATCCGCCGGTCCCTTCATGGGCATCCGCGCCATGAGCGTGATGGTGGTCGTGTCCAGCGTCTTCATGGGCGGGCGCATCGCTATGCTCGGCCCCGTGGCCATGACCAACGTGGGCATCATGATCATGCGCGTCATGAATGGCGTGCTGGATATGCTCGGACGCGGCCCAGCGCGGTTTGCCGAAGAACGTCAGAAACACCAGACGCCAGGAATAGAAGCTGGTCATCAACGCTGCGAAGATGCCCATCCAGAAAGCGTAGCTGCCGACTTGCGAATTGGCGGCGTACGCAGCCTCCAGGATCGAGTCCTTGGAGTAGAAACCCGCAAAACCGAATACATCGGCGATACCGACCCCGGTAATGGCCAGAGTGCCTGCGGTCATCGCCCAGAAGGTGACCGGAATCTCTTTCCGCAGGCCACCGTAATACCGCATGTCCTGCTCATGGTGCATGGCGTGAATCACCGAGCCTGCCCCGAGGAACAAGAGCGCCTTGAAAAAGGCGTGCGTGAACAAGTGGAACATCGACGCACCGAAAGCACCGACCCCGGCCGCAAAGAACATGTAGCCAAGCTGCGAGCAGGTGGAATACGCGATGACGCGCTTGATGTCCCACTGGGTGCAACCAATCGTTGCTGCAAAGAAGCAGGTTGAAGCGCCGATGAAGGTGACAAAACCCAGCGCGGTCGGCGCCGCCTCAAACATCGGTGACAGGCGGCAGACCATGAAGACACCCGCGGTCACCATCGTCGCTGCGTGGATCAGCGCCGACACCGGGGTCGGACCTTCCATCGCGTCAGGCAACCAAGTGTGTAGACCCAGCTGTGCGGACTTGCCCATCGCACCGACGAACAGCAGCAGGCAGAGTACCGTCAAGGTATCGAAACGGTAGCCCAGGAAACCGATAGTCGAGCCGGCCATACCCGGCGCAGCGCTCAAGATCTCGGGGATCGAAACCGTATTGAAGACAAGGTAGGTGCCAAATATGCCAAGCATGAAGCCCAGGTCGCCGACGCGGTTGACCACGAAGGCCTTGATTGCGGCGGCGCTGGCCGAAGGCTTGCGGAACCAGAACCCGATCAGCAGGTACGAGGCAAGGCCGACACCCTCCCAACCGAAGAACATCTGCACCAGGTTGTCCGCCGTCACCAGCATCAGCATGGCAAAGGTGAACAGCGAGAGGTACGCGAAGAAGCGCGGCTGATCTGGCTCCTCCTCCATGTATCCCCATGAATACAGGTGGACGAGTGCGGATACGCTGGTGATCACGACCAGCATGACTGCGGTCAGCGTATCGACCCGCAAAGCCCAGTCGAACGTCATCGTCCCCGACTGAACCCACTTGAGCACCGGCACGACCGCAGCTTCTGCGCTGCCGTTCAAGAAAGAAAGGAAGATCGGCCAAGACAGCCCACAAGCGACGAACAACGCGCCGGTCGTGATGACCTTTGCCGGAAACGCCCCGAGTTGCTTGTTACCAAGGCCTGCGACGATCGCTGCCAGAAGCGGCAGGAACACGATGATGAGGATGGAGTGCAACGTCTTAGCCCTTCATCCGGTTGGCATCGTCGACGGCAATGGTGCCACGGCTACGGAAATAGATGACGAGGATCGCGAGGCCCACCGCAGCTTCGCCCGCCGCCACCGTCAGCACGAACATGGCGAAGACCTGACCGGTCAAGTCATGCAGAAATGCGCTGAAAGCCACGAGATTGAGGTTCACCGCCAGCAGGATCAGTTCGATCGCCATCAGGATGACGATGATGTTCTTCCGGTTGAGGAAGATACCCAGGACGCCCAGCACGAACAGAATCGAACTGACGACGACATAGTGTTCGATGCCGATCACAGCGTCATCCCCTTACCGATCTCGGGCTTCATATTGATCGTCGCCTCATCCGGACGGCGCGCATTCTGCCGTGCGATGTTCTGACCGCGCGAGTCAGGACGTTGGCGGTGGGTCAAGACGATCGCACCGATCATGGCGACCAGCAGCACCAGACCCGACGCCTCGAAGAGGAACAGGTAGCGGCCATAAAGCAGCTGACCGATCGCGGCGATATTGCTGACACCTGGCGCGGTGATTGCGGTGCCGTCGGGCGTACCCAGATGCATAGCGCCCGCCTTGTACGCGCCGATGCCCAGCACGATCTCTGCCAACAGGACCAGCGCGATCAACATACCCAACGGAAAGTTCTTGATGAAGCCGGCGCGCAGTTCGGCAAAGTCGATATCGAGCATCATGACGACGAACAGGAACAGAACCGCGACGGCACCGACATAGACGATCACCAGCAGCATCGCGATGAATTCGGCACCCACCAGCACCATCAGGCCGGCGGCGTTGAAGAACGCCAGGATCAGCCAAAGCACGGAATGCACCGGGTTGCGCGCGAGAATGGTGATCGCGCCGGAGGCGATCGTCAGCACCGCAAACAGGTAAAAGGCAAAAACGTGGATCATGATTGCCGCGCCCCTAGCGGTAGGGCGCGTCGGCTTCAAGGTTCGCGGCGAGTGCCCGCTCCCACTTGTCCCCGTTCGCCAGCAGCTTCGTCTTGTCGTACAGCAGTTCTTCGCGCGTCTCGACCGAATATTCGAAGTTAGGACCCTCGACGATTGCGTCGACCGGGCACGCTTCCTGGCAAAAACCGCAAAAAATGCACTTGGTCATGTCGATGTCGTAGCGCGTCGTACGGCGCGAACCGTCAGCGCGCGGCTCGGCCTCGATGGTGATCGCCTGTGCCGGGCAGACTGCCTCGCACAGCTTGCAAGCGATGCAGCGTTCCTCACCATTGGGATAACGGCGCAGCGCATGCTCGCCGCGGAAGCGGGGCGACAGCGGGTTCTTTTCGAACGGATAATTCAGGGTCGCCTTGGGCTTGAAGAAGTACTTCAGCGTCAGAGCATGTGCCTTCACGAACTCGTAGAGCGTGAAGGACTTGACCAGTTGGGCGACACTCATGCGCCATACCTCGTAAACATGAGCCAGCCCGAAACCAGGACGACGAAGCCGAGCGATACCGGCAAGAAAACCTTCCAGCCCAGCCGCATAAGTTGGTCGTAGCGGTACCGGGGCACCGTCGCCTTCACCCAGGAGAAGATGAAGAAGAAGAACAGGATCTTGAGCAGAAGCCAGACAAAGCCGGGGATCCAATAGAGGAACGGGATCTCGAACGGAGGCAACCACCCACCGAAGAACAGCGTCGCGTTGAGCGCGCACATCAGCAGCACATTAGCGTACTCGCCCAGCCAGTAGAGTGCGAACGACATCGACGAGTATTCGGTCTGGAAGCCGGCGACGAGCTCGGACTCAGCCTCGGTGAGGTCGAACGGCGCGCGACCGGTCTCGGCCATACCGGAAATCAGGAACATCACCCACATCGGAAACAGCAGGATGTTGAACCAGAAGCCGTTCACGAAGCCGAGGCCCGCACCCTTCTGCGCCAGCACGATGTCGTTGAGGTTGAAGCTGTTGGCCCATAACACCACGCAGATCAGGATGAAGCCGATCGAGACTTCGTAGCTGATCATTTGCGCCGAGGCGCGCATGGCGGAGAAGAAGGGGTACTTCGAGTTCGACGCCCAGCCTGCCATCACCGTGCCATAGACACCCAGCGAACTGATCGCGAGCACGTATAGCAAGCCGACATTGATGTCCGCCAACACCGCGCCGGAGTTGAACGGAATCACCGCCCAGGCCAGCAGCGCCACCGTGAAGGTCACGATCGGCGCGATCAGGAAAATGCCCTTGTTGGCCGCCGATGGGATGATCGTTTCCTGCAGGAAAACCTTGAGGCCATCCGCGAACGATTGAAGCAGGCCGAAAGGACCGACCACGTTGGGGCCGCGGCGCAAAGCCATGGCCGCCCAGATCTTGCGATCGGCATAAATAATCATCGCTACGCCGAGCATCAGCGGCAGCGCGATCAGCAGGATGCCGCAGATCGTCGCGATCGTCCATGCCCATTCGAAGGACATGCCCAGGGATTGGAAGAAAGCGGTCACTCCGCTGCCTCCGCCATATCCTCACCGTGCAGCAATTCCGCCGAGCAGCGCTGCATCACGGCGCTCGCACGCGCGATTGGGTTGGTCATGTAGAAATCCTGGATCGGATAAGCGGCGATGGCTCCGCTGGCGGAACCACCACCTGACGGCAGAGCGCTTCCGTAGTCCGCCAAGCCTTCGATGCCAAGAGCCGGAACAGCCGCGATCATCGCACTGCGCAATTCTTCGAAGCTGTCGAAACCGACAGACACTCCGAACGCATCCGCAAGGGCGCGCAGGATCGTCCAATCCTCACGCGCATCACCGGGCGCAAAAACCGCTTTGTCGGCAAACTGCACCCGTCCCTCGGTGTTGACGTAAGTGCCGGACTTCTCGGTGTAGGCGGCCGCGGGCAGGATCACGTCCGCCGCATGTGCGCCTTTGTCACCATGATGGCCGATGTAGACGATCATCGAGTCTGCGAGCTTGGTGTAGTCCACTTCGTCCGCGCCCAGTGACAAGACGACCTTGGGCTTTGCATTCACGATATCGGCCAGACCACCCTTCTGCGCGAAGCCCAGCATCAGCCCACCCATGCGGCTTGCCGCCATGTGCAGTACGTTGAAGCCGTTCCACTGGGTGCCATCATCCAGGTCACGCACCAGGTTAAGGCTGCTTGACAGTGCAAGCGCCGCACCAAGGCCGCCACCACCCAGCCCCGCTCCGCCGACGATCATAGCCGGGCGCTTGGCCACGCCGAACGCATCGGTGACATGCTGTGGCAGAGCGCCCAGCAGCGAACGATCTGTGCCCAGGAACTCCCCGCCGAAGGTGGTCTCCCACTCCGCACCGATCAGGAAGACCTTGGCCCCGCGCTTGACCGCCTTGCGGATGCGCACGTTCACCAGCGGCGCTTCCCACCGCACCATCGACCCGACGATCAGGATGACGTCAGCCGTCTCGATGCCATTGAAGGTACTGTTGAAATTAACCGCGGCCATGCTGTCGGTCGCATAATCCATGCCGGTCTGGCGGCCTTCCAATTGGCTGGAGCCCAACGCGCCCAACAGCGTCTTGGCCGCGAACATCGTTTCGCAATCGACCATGTCGCCCGCGATCGCCGCGATGCTGTTCCCGGGGTTCAGCGAACCGACCGCAGCGAATGCTTCGGCCCAAGTCGCCGGCTGCAACTTGCCATCCCGGCGAATCCACGGGCGATCCAGCCGCCGCTTCGTCAGGCCATCGACCTGATAGCGCGCCTTGTCGCTGATCCACTCTTCGTTGACGTCGTCATTGATGCGCGGGAGGACGCGCATCACTTCGCGGCCGCGCGCATCGATACGGATGTTCGCGCCGGTCGCGTCGGAAACGTCGATACCCAGCGTCTTCTTCAGTTCCCACGGCCGAGCCTCGAAGGCGTAGGGCCGGCTTGTCAGCGCGCCGACCGGGCAAAGGTCGATCACGTTGGCCGAAAGCTCATGCTTGGCGGCATGCTCCAGATACGTGGTGATCTGCATCTGTTCGCCGCGATAGAGCGCGCCGATCTCGTCAACGCCCGCGACTTCTTCGGAAAACCGGACGCAACGGGTGCAGTGGATGCACCGCGTCATCTGCGTCTTGATCAGCGGCCCCATGTACTTGTCGGTCACGGCGCGCTTATTCTCATGGTAGCGCGAGCCGCCACGGCCGTAAGCAACGGACTGGTCCTGCAAGTCGCACTCACCGCCCTGGTCGCAGATCGGACAGTCGAGGGGGTGGTTGATGAGGAGGAACTCCATCACCCCTTCGCGCGCCTTCTTCACCATCTCCGAGTCGGTGCGGATTTCCTGGTTGTCGGCGGCCGGGAGCGCGCAGGAAGCTTGCGGCTTGGGCGGCCCGGGCTTCACCTCGACCAGGCACATGCGGCAGTTGCCGGCAATGCTCAGCCGTTCATGATAGCAGAACCGGGGAATTTCCTTACCGACCAGTTCACAGGCCTGCAGCACGGTCGCCCCGTTCGGAACCTCGATCTCGACGCCGTCGACTTTGACCTTTGGCATTACTCGGCGGCCTCTTGCAGCGAACCAAGCCGCTCTTCGATGCGGCGCTCGATTTCGGGACGAAAGTGCTTGATAAGGCCCTGGATCGGCCACGCAGCGGCATCGCCCAGCGCGCAGATGGTATGGCCCTCGACCTGCTTGGTGACCTGCTGGAGCATGTCGATTTCCTCGACGTGTGCTTCGCCGGTGCGCAGGCGCTCCATGACGCGCCACATCCAGCCTGTGCCTTCGCGGCACGGCGTGCACTGGCCGCAGGATTCGTGCTTGTAGAAATAGGACAAGCGGCTGATGGCGCGGACGATGTCCGTGGATTTGTCCATGACGATGACGGCTGCGGTGCCGAGGCCCGAGCCGACCGCCTTGAGACCGTCGAAATCCATCGGCGCGTCCCAGATCTGCTCGGCAGGCACCAGAGGCACGGACGAACCGCCCGGAATCACGGCAAGCAGGTTGTCCTTTCCGCCGCGAATGCCGCCGCAGTGCTTTTCGATGAGCTCGCTGAAGGGAATGCTCATCGCTTCTTCAACGACGCAGGGCTTGTTCACGTGGCCGCTGATCTGGAAGAGCTTGGTGCCGCGATTGTTTTCTGCGCCGAAGCTAGAAAACCAGCTGGCCCCGCGCCGCAGGATCGTGGGGGCAACGGCGATGGATTCGACGTTGTTGACCGTGGTGGGGCAGCCATAGAGGCCCGCGCCGGCCGGGAACGGCGGCTTCAGACGGGGCTGGCCTTTTTTGCCTTCCAGGCTCTCGATCATCGCGGTCTCTTCGCCGCAGATATAGGCGCCTGCACCACGATGGACGAAGACGTCGTAATCGTAGCCCGAACCGGCCGCATTCTTGCCCAGCAGACCGGCGTCGTAGGCCTCCTGCACGGCGGCAAAGAGCGTCTCGGCCTCACGGATATATTCGCCGCGAATGTAAATGTAGGCGGCACGAGCGCCCATTGCGAAACCGGCAACCAGCGCGCCTTCGATCAGCTTGTGCGGATCGTGGCGGATGATCTCGCGGTCCTTGCAGCTGCCAGGCTCGGACTCATCGGCGTTGATGACCAGGAAGCTGGGCTTTGGATTGCCCGCGGCGTCCTTGGGCGGTTCCTTGGGCATGAAGGACCATTTCATGCCGGTGGGGAAACCCGCGCCGCCACGGCCGCGAAGGCCGCTGTCCTTCATTTCCTGAATGATCGCGTCACGCCCGCGTGCGATCAGGTCTTTCGTGTTGTCCCAATCACCACGGGCTTGCGCCGCGCTGAGGTTCCACGGCTGATAGCCGTAGACATTGGTGAAGATGCGATCCTTGTCGGCGAGGCTCATGCCCACTCACCCCGATAGTCATGGTTCTCGTTGGCCATGGCCGTCAACGTCGAAAGCGCGCCGGCCGGTTCCACCGTATGGCGGCCTGGCTCCTGCGTGCCGGCTTTGGGCGTCTCACCCCGAGCCAGCGCGTCGAGGATGGCGTCCATCCGCTCTGGCGTCAGGTCTTCATAGTTGTCGTCGTTGATCTGCACCATCGGCGCGGATGCGCAGTTGCCCATGCATTCCACCTCGGTGAAGGTCCATAGGCCGTCGTCCGTCGTATGGCCTGCATGCATACCGCGCTTCTCGCACGTCGCGATGATGTCGTCCGACCCGCGCAACATGCACGGCGTCGTGCCGCAGACCTGCACATGGAAGCGCCCGACCGGCACGAGATTGTACATCGTGTAGAATGTGGCGACCTCTAGTACGCGGATCACCGGCATGCCGAGTTCGCGCGCGACGTACTCGATCACTGGTATCGGCAGCCAGCCTTGCGTGTTGGTTTCCTCACCCACCTGGCGCTGTGCATAGTCCAACAGCGCCATCACGGCGGAGCGCTGACGCCCTTCGGGATAGCGCGCGATTGCCGCCTTGGCCTTGTCAGCCCAGCTTTGCGCAAAGGTGAAATTGCCCCACCGCGCCCGTAACTCGGGCGTATCGGGTGCGATGGAACGGTCGGCCATTAGCGAACAAACTCCACGCGAGAGCACTTGTCGCCCTCGAAACTGTAGATCGACATCACGTCGAACGGCTCGGCTTCCGGAGAGCGAGAGACCGTCTCATGCAGAACAACGAAATCACCCAGAGCATAGCCCTGAACGATCTCGGCCTTATTCTTGGGAAACTCGGCAAACATCGCCTTCAGACCCGAACGCACGCCTTCGCGCCCGTCACGCAGAACCGCGCCGCGATAGCCTGCTTCGCAGGCGTCCTCAGTCATCAACGCCACATACGCGTCGGCATCCTGCGCATTGTAGTGTGCGATCATGGCCTCGGCGATGGCAAGGCGATCAGCCATGCTTGCTCTTTCTCTTCAACCACTGGTCCTGCGCGAACAGGAACATCTCGAAGCCGCCGATCGCCGTCACCAGCATCGGCAGCAGGTCGGACGACTTGAAGCCGAGATAAAGCGCCGCGAAGTACCAGGCGGCCAGCGCCAGTCCCGTCAGCATTGCCCAAACCCGCGTCATATCGAACATCTGCGCCTTCATACCTCGTACTCCCACCATCCCCGCTACGCTCACCCGAAACAGGGGGTCCCACCCCGCCTGTCTCGGCATTCAAAACTCTACGTGGCTTCCTTCACAGCCACCGGCCTTCCCACGATTGCCCAGATCAGCATGCCGACCCAAACGATCCCAGTCCATCCCAGCAGAAGGTTGAGTACGAAAACCAACCACTTCTGCACATGTCCCCGAGCGAATGCGATGATGCTCGGAAGAAATCCGATCGGCACGACGACCGCCATAACGATCACCCAATGCCAGATCGAAACACCGTCCATTACCGATCGCACTCTCCGAACACGACGTCGATCGCACCCAGAATAGCGGTGGCATCAGGCAGCATGTGCCCCTTGCACATCATGTCCATCGCCTGAAGGTGCGAAAAGGCAGTGGGCCTGATCTTGCAACGGTACGGCTTGTTCGAGCCGTCAGAGACCAGATACACGCCGAACTCACCCTTGGGGCTCTCGGTCGCGACATAGACTTCGCCGGCGGGAACGTGAAAGCCCTCGGTGTAGAGCTTGAAGTGATGGATCAACGATTCCATCGAACTTTTCATCTCGGCGCGCTTGGGCGGCACGACCTTGCGGTCGGTCGACGCGATCGGCCCTTCCGGCATCTCGCGTAGACACTGCTTCATGATGCGGGCCGACTGCCGCACTTCTTCTACACGGACCATGAAGCGGTCATAGCAGTCGGAGTTGGTGCCTACGGGAACTTCGAAATCCATGCGATCGTAGACATCATAAGGCTGGCTCTTACGCAGATCCCACGGAATGCCGGCGGCACGGATCATCGGACCCGAGAAGCCCCAGGCGATCGCATCATCACGGCTGACCAGCGCGATATCGACATTGCGCTGTTTGAAAATGCGATTGTCCACCACGAGGCTCATCGCGTCATCGAACAACTGCGGCAGGCGCGTATCCAGCCAGTCACCGATATCGGTAAGCAGCTTGAGCGGCACGTCCTGGTGAACACCGCCCGGACGATACCACGCGGCGTGCATGCGTGCGCCCGAAGCCCGCTCGAAGAAGTTCATGCAATCTTCGCGGATTTCGAACAACCACAGGTTCGGCGTCATCGCGCCCACGTCCATGACGTGGCTACCCATGTTGAGCATGTGATTGCAGATGCGGCTCAGTTCAGCGAACAGCACGCGCAGGTACTGCGCCCGCAGCGGCACCTCGATATTGAGTAGCTTTTCCACCGCGAGCACGTAGCTGTGCTCCATGCACAGCGGCGAACAGTAATCCAAGCGATCGAAGTACGGCAGCGCCTGAAGATAGGTCTTATGCTCGATCAGCTTTTCGGTGCCGCGATGCAGCAGGCCGACATGCGGATCGACACGCTCGATCACCTCGCCGTCCAACTCCATCACCATGCGCAGCACGCCGTGCGCCGCCGGGTGCTGGGGACCGAAATTGATCGTATAATTGTCTACCGCCTCGCCCGTGGTGGTGGGCGAGCGTTCCAGAGTCATTCCGCTCATGATCAGCTACCTTCCGGCGCCGGGCCGCTGCCCGCTTTGTCCGAAGCCGCGCCGTCAGCGGGGCGATCGTCACGCTTCGCCGTGGGATCGGGCGCACCCGGCTCGGCTTTGTCGGTTGCCTTCACGGCAGTGGGCACCACCTTTTCGTGCGATTTCGCTTCCGCAGGAGCACCTGCCCCGGTTTGCTTCGGACTTTCCGTGACCTTGGCTTCGGCGACCGGCGGCGTGCCCGCCTTCTCGTCACCTGGGAGCACGTAATCCGCGCCTTCCCAAGGGCTCATGAAATCGAATGACCGCAGATCCTGCGCCAGCTTCACTGGTTCATAGACGACGCGCTTGTCCTCCTCCGAATAGCGCAATTCGACATAGCCGGTCAGCGGGAAATCCTTGCGGAACGGATGCCCCTCAAAGCCATAGTCGGTGAGGATGCGGCGCAAGTCCGGATTGCCGGCGAAAACCACGCCGTACATGTCGAACACCTCGCGCTCGAGCCATCCGGCGACCGGCCACAGCGTGGTGACGGTCGGCACCGGCGTATTCTCGGCAGCCGAGACCTTCACCATCACGCGATGGTTCTTCGTCAACGACAACAACATGTAGACGACTTCGAAACGCTCTGCGCGCGACGGATAATCGGCACCGGCGATCTCCATCAGTTGCTGGTACTGATGGAGATCGCGAAGCAGGCGCAACGCATCTTCCACTCGGTCCCGCTGAACGGTTAGGACGACTTCGCCCATCTCGTCCTTGGCGGAGACAAGCATCGAGCCCAGCGCCAACGAGAGACTGTCAAGCACGCCTTCATTCGAGGCGAAGCGGGGTGCGGAATGCAGGACGGCCATGATCAGCGCTCCAGCGTGCCGACGCGGCGGATCTTACGCTGCAACTGCATCACGCCGTAAAGCAGCGCCTCGGCAGTGGGCGGACAACCCGGCACGTAGATATCGACCGGCACGATGCGATCGCAGCCGCGCACGACGCTGTAGCTGTAATGATAATAACCACCGCCGTTGGCGCACGATCCCATCGAGATGACGTACTTGGGGTCCGACATCTGATCGTACACGCGGCGCAGCGCCGGAGCCATCTTGTTGCACAGCGTACCCGCCACGATCATCACGTCCGACTGGCGCGGGGAAGCGCGCGGGGCGACGCCGAACCGCTCCATGTCGTAGCGCGGCATGTTGACGTGGATCATCTCGACCGCGCAGCAGGCGAGACCGAATGTCATCCACCACAGTGAACCGGTGCGGGCCCACTGGAACAGCTCTTCCGTGCTGGTGACGAGGAAGCCCTTATCGGACACTTCCTGGTTCAGCCCGTTGAAGAACGACTGGTCAGGCGCCGTTTGCCCTTCGGGCAAGTGGCCGTCCTTGCGGAATTGGGTGACGAGATCGGTCATTCCCAGTCCAAAGCTCCCTTTTTCCACGCATAGGCAAGGCCGATTGCCAGCTCGCCCAGGAACACCATCATGGTGATCCAGCCAGGCCAGCCCGTCACATCCAGCGAAACCGCCCAGGGGAAGAGGAACGCCGCCTCCAGATCGAAGATGATGAAGAGGATGGCGATCAGATAGAATCGCACGTCGAACTGGCTGCGCGGATCTTCGAATGCGGGAAAGCCGCATTCGTACTCGCTCAGCTTGTCGGCGTTGGGGTTGTGCGTGCCCGTCAGCCGCGCCACGCCCATGGGCAGGAACACGAACGCCGAGGAAAGTGCCAGCGCGATCACCAGGAAAATCAGGATCGGCAGGTATTGCGAGAGATCGACCAAAGTTCTGACTCGTTGCGATAACCGGTTGCACCGCGCCCTAGGCTTACCCGTTGCGCGGTGCAACCCCGGGAGCCGTTCAAATCCTCAGCAGCATGATGCGTTCCTGCGAGCAGAAACGCTTTGTCGGACAACACTAGAGGTTTCCGCCCGACAATTGTGTTCTATATACCCCGTGCGGCGCTGCAATGCCAATGCCGCATTGCACAAATACCCTCGCGTGCAATCGTCCGTGACCTCATTGTGAAAGATCGCCCATGGCTCAGATTTCCGCCGCTGACCCTATCGTGATTCTATCTTACGCGCGCACGCCGATGGGCGGGATGCAGGGCGTACTCGCCGACGTCGCCGCGACAGACCTGGGAGCGACCGCGGTAAAGGCCGCCGTCGAGCGCGCTGGAGTCGAGCCCGAAGCGATCGAGCGCATCTACATGGGCTGCGTTCTGCCGGCCGGGCTGGGCCAGGCACCGGCGCGCCAGGCCGCGATGAAGGCGGGCCTGCCCAAGTCCGTACAGGCGACGACCGTGAACAAGGTCTGCGGTTCGGGCATGCAGACGGTGATCATGGGTGCCGAGGCGCTGGCCGCCGGTTCGATCGACCTCGTGGTTGCTGGCGGCATGGAGAGCATGACGAACGCGCCCTACCTGACCAAGAAGCACCGCGGCGGCGCGCGCGCGGGCCATGATACGCTGTATGACCACATGTTCCTCGACGGGCTGGAAGATGCCTACGAAGAAGGCCGGGCGATGGGCAGCTTCGCGCAATGCACCGCCGACGAATATCAGCTGACCCGGCAGGATCAGGACGCCTACGCAATCGAATCGCTACGGCGAGCTCAGGCGGCCATCGCCGATGGATTGTTCGCCGATGAGGTCGTGCCGGTGACGGTGAAGACTCGTAAAGGCGAGGTAATCGTCGACAAGGACGAAGCCCCCGGCAAAGGCCAGCCCGACAAGATCCCCCAGCTGAAAGCCGCTTTCGCCAAAGAAGGCACGATCACCGCCGCCACGTCCAGCTCGATCTCGGATGGTGCCGCCGCCGTCGTATTGACCCGCGAAAGCGAGGCCAAGGCCAAGGGGCTGACGCCGCTTGCCACGATCGTGGGTGTCGCCGCCCATGCGCACGAACCTGCCAAGTTCACCACCGCGCCGGTCGGTGCCGTCACCAAGTTGCTCGATCAGGTGGGCTGGAGCATCAATGATGTCGACTTGTTCGAGGTGAACGAGGCCTTCGCCTGCGTCGCCATGTTCGCGATGCACGATCTCGGCATCCCGCATAACAAGATCAATATCCATGGCGGTGCGACCGCGCTGGGCCATCCGATCGGCGCGTCGGGCACGCGCATCATCGTCACCCTGCTCTCGGCGTTGAAGCAGAAGGGCTTGAAGCGCGGCGTGGCGACGCTTTGCATCGGCGGTGGCGAGGCAACGGCCATCGCGGTCGAACTGCGCTGATAATCTAGGAGACGGTTCATCCGCCGCCGGGGGACCGTCTCAGGGGTTGCCGGTGCCCCATAGCCGGTCTTCGGGCGCGAAGGCTTTGTGGCCGTCGGCGTCGAACTGGCACCAGCCCGCATCGCAATCGCCCAGCAGGCCCACGACGCCCGGCTCCACTTTCCATTGCAGATGCGATCCGGACTTCGGCTCGGCGCGCATGTCCACGTCGCCCTTCCCCTTGATCATGGCGGCGCGCTGGCGAGACAGCAGCAAATCGCGCATCCAACCACGCTCTCCATCCGGGTCCTCGATCAGCCGCCAGGGCCCTTCCTTGCGCAGCACTTTGACGGGCAGGTGCGGCCGCCGATAGATCCAGGAAATACGATAGCTATCCCCCGGACCGACTCGCATGTTCGCCACGTCCGCGTCGATCGATGCCCAATAGGGCACACCCTGATCGTCCGCATGGGCGGGGAAAGCAGCTGCCATGGACAGGGCAAGAGCGAGGGCGAGACGGGAACGCAAGGCGGGCATGGCCGGTGCATAGACCCGCGAAGAACCTCGCTTCAAGGCTTGTGATGCGCCGATCGCTCCGCTCGTCGCGCTCTGCCGTATCGCTTAGTTATTTGGCAACCCGGCGGTAACCAAATCCTGACGTTGAGCGGCTAATCGTTCGGATGGACGCGGGGCTATGCGTCGGGAGGATGCCGTTTTGAATCCGATACGCCGCATGATGTCGTCAGCAATCCTCATGGTCGCCGTCACGCCGATGGTGTCGCAGGCGCAGGACCTTTCCGCTGCCCCCGGCGAGTCTGGCGACACGGCCTGGCTGCTGGCCGCGACGGTCTTCCTGCTCCTGGCCGGATTACCCGGCGTCGCGCTTTTCCAGGCGGGTCGTGCCCGCACCGGCGCGTTCGTGGCGACGATGGTCCAGACCGCCACGATCGCCGCCGCCGTGTCGCTCGCGTGGGTGCTCGTCGGCTATACGCTGGCGTTCGGCACGGTGACGGCAGGCTGGCTGGGTAGCGGCAATGCGTGGATGCTGATCCAACTCAGCGACCTGCGGGACGGCCTGACCGTGCCCGAAAGCGCCTTCGCATTCTTCCAGATCGCTTGCGCAATTGTGTGTACCGCCTTGATTCCAGGCGCCTGGTCGGGGCGCGCTCGGTTTGGATGGGTTATCCTGTTCACCACGCTGTGGAGCCTGATCGTGCTGGCGCCGGTGGTCCACTGGTTGTGGGGTGGCGGCTGGTTGGCGGCAGCTTCCGGTACGATCGACTTTGCCGGCGGAATGGCGCTCGAAGTGTCGGCCGGCACGGCGGCTCTGGTCACGGCGATCCTGATGGGGCGCGGCCTGGACTTCGATGACCCGCGCAACTTGCGCTTGTCGCCGATCACCTTGGCGGGGGCGTTCCTGCTGTGGTTGGGTTGGCTGGCGCTTTGCGGTGGCTCGATCTTCGCGGCGAACGACGATGCCGCCGCCGCCCTGGTCGCCACTCACGCCGCTGGATGCGCCGGTATGCTGACCCGTCTCCTGATCGATCGCCTGCGCCGCCAACCGCCCCACGCGGAATCCGCCGCGTTGGGCCTTGTCGCCGGTCTCGCCGCAATCGCACCGGCGGCGCTGACCGTATCTCTGGGCGGGGCGGCAGCGATCGGAGCTATCGGAGCGGCGCTTGCCGTCGGATCGGCGGCCCTTATCCGCCGGATCGGCATCGACGATCGGCTCAGCGTGTTTTCCCTCTTCGCCGTACCTGGAGCGGCGGGCTCAGTGCTCGTCGCTATATTCATGGCGCCTGCACTGGGCGGCACCGGCTATGACGATACGATGAACCCCGTCGCGCAGCTTGTAGCGCAAGTGATCGGCGTCGCAGTGGTGATGACCTGGTCCGCCATCGGCAGCACGATCATCGCCCTCGCGGCCTCACTCGCGTTCCCGATGCGAGTGAGCGAGAGTTCCGAAGAGGCCGGCCTCGACGCTGCCATTCACGGCGAGGCCTGAGCGATCAGTCGCCGGTCAAGATGCGATCGACCAATTCCTTAACAGTCGGCGTGAAGCCGTTGGAATAGAACGGATCCTGCTTGAACTTGTAGGCCGCATGCCCTGCGAACATCAGGTTCTCGTCGATCGGGCCGCCATGCGCGATATCCTGCAGGGTCTTCTGAATGCAGAAGCTGCGCGGATCGGCCAAGCGACCCGTGGTGTAATCGTCATGGTCCTTCCAGGACGAGAAACCGCAGTGTGACAGGCAGCCCATGCAATCTGCCTGATCCTTGCGGATCACGTCGCGCTCGATCGGATCGACGAACACGATCGTATCGTCCGGTGTACGCAAGCCATCGGTGTAGCCCGCTGCCGACCAACTGCGGGCGCGTTCCAGGTCCTTGGGCGTGACCCAGAAGTTCTTGCCCTTCACACCCACGTCGAGCCGCACGGTATGTTCGCCCGCCTCGACCTTGGAATAGGGAATCTGACGCTCAGACCGCGCCTCAAGATTGCGCAGGAAGGGGTTGCGAACAGCCGAAGAATAGAAGCCGGTGGGAGAGAAACGGTGCAACAGCACGTCGCCCGGCTCCAGATCGCGCAAGGCGTCCTTCCACTCTTGCGGGATCGGGCTTTCATGCGTCAGCAGCGGGCGCGTGCCGTATTGGAACGCGATACCGCCCAGTTCCGGATTGTCGATCCAGTTTTCCCAATCGCGCAGATACCACACGCCACCGGCCATGATGATCGGCACGTCGTCCGCGATGCCTTCAGCGCGCATCGTCTCGCGCAGGGCCTTGACGCGGGGATACGGATCTTCCGGCTTGGTCGGGTGTTCGGCGTTGGAGAGGCCGTTGTGGCCACCGGCCAGCCACGGGTCTTCATAGACCACCGCCGCCATCAGTTCGGGAACCTTGGAATATGCCCGCTTCCACAGCGCCCTGAACGCGCGTGCGGAGCTAACGATCGGCAGGTAGTTCACGTTATATCGCGCGGCGATCTCTGACAGCTTGTAGGGCATTCCAGCACCGCAAGTGACGCCCGCGACCATGCCGCGCGTCTGCTCCAGCACGCCTTCCAGCACCGGCTGTGCGCCGCCCATCTCCCAAAGCACGTTGATGTTGATCGCGCCGTTTCCACCCGCGATCTCATGCGCCCGGTGAACTTGCTCCACCGCGCCATCGATGGCGAAGCGGATCAGCTGCTCGTGCCGTTCCTTCCGGGTCAACGCATCGTAGACCTGTGGCACGATCTTGCCTTCGGCATCATAGCTGTCAGCATTGACCGCGCTGACCGTGCCGATACCGCCAGCGGCAGCCCAGGCGCCGCTGCTCATGTGGTTGGTGGCCGAAACGCCCTTGCCGCCCTCAACCAGCGGCCAGACTTCGCGGCCGCCGTACATGATCGGCTTGAGACCCTTGAAACCCATCTTTTCTTCGTCTTTCCTCAGGAAACTGGCGGCTTAACGGGGTGCGGCAGCGGCTTTATCCGCCAACCGGCATGGCCTGATCGCTTCGGGCGCAGGCGCAGCTCCCTTTGCCTCGAACCGAGCATAGTAGCCTTGCAACTTCGGCTTACGCACAAATTCCGCCAAGCGGAAGCCCACGGCTTCGAATTCGCAAAACAGCAGAGCCGGGGGGATTCCGTGGTGATCCGTATCACGATCGATATCGACGACGACCACGCTGCCGTTCGCCCGCAGCGAGGGGCGCAAGCGCCACAGGAACGCGTAAGGCTCCGACACTTCGTGATACATATGGATCAGCATGACGCGATCAAAGCTGTTGATCGGCAAGTGGGGATCATCCTCCGCCCCCTGCTTGATCGAGACATTGTCCAGCCGCTCACGCTCGATGCGCAGGCCCAGTTCCTCCAGGGCATCACGATCGATATCCTGCGCCAACACGCGGCCTTCCGGCCCGACGCGCTGGGCGAGGCGGACGGTGTAATATCCCTCACCCGCACCGATGTCCGCCACCGACATGCCCTTGGCGATGCCGGCCTGGTCCATCACCGTGCTGGCTTCCTTCACGCTGTCGCGCTCGGTTTCGGAGGAGAAGCCGTTCGCCCCCAGGTTCGACACGGGACGATCCGCCTTGGGGAAAGCGCGCGAAGTCGGCAGGCGGCCGTCCTCGACCTTCTTCTCGCACGAAGAGAGACTGGCGATCGCAAGCACGGCGAACAGGGCGCGGCGAAGCACGGGCATGCGGCTCCTTAGCGGCTCACCGTCAGCTTGGCAAAGCCGTGGACACCATCGCTGTCCCGGGCCGACCCAGGGACGACACGATCAATCCACGTCCTCGACTTCTACCTTCTCGCCGGTAACGCGCTGCGACAAGGCTGCGGCCATGAAAGCGTCCAACTCGCCGTCCAGCACATCGCCTGGGGCGGTGGAGACAAGCCCGGTGCGCAGGTCCTTCACCTGCTGATAGGGCTGCAGAACATAGGAGCGAATCTGGTGGCCCCAGCCGATGTCGCTCTTGCTGGCATGCTCGGCGCTGGCGGCTTCCTCGCGCTTTTGCATCTCTGCCTCGAACATGCGCGCCTTGAGCATGCCCATCGCGATCTCACGGTTCTTGTGTTGCGACCGATCGATCTGGCTGGCGACGACGATGCCGGAAGGCTGGTGCGTGATGCGCACTGCCGAGTCGGTGGTGTTGACGTGCTGACCACCGGCACCAGATGCACGGTAGGTATCGATCTTCAGGTCCGCCGGATTGATCTCGATCTCGAACGTATCGTCGATCACGGGATAGACCCACACGCTGGAGAAGCTGGTGTGCCGCCGCGCCGAGCTGTCATAGGGGCTGATGCGCACAAGGCGGTGCACGCCGCTTTCGGTCTTCGCATAGCCATAGGCATTGTCGCCCTTGATCAGCAGCGTGGCGCTCTTGATTCCGGCCGCTTCGCCCGCGTGATAGTCGACCAGTTCGACCTTGTAGCCCTTGCGCTCGGCCCAGCGGGTGTACATCCGCTGCAGCATCTCGGCCCAGTCCTGGCTCTCGGTGCCGCCGGCCCCAGCGTGGACTTCAAGGTAAGTGTCGTTGCCGTCCGCCTCGCCTGCCAGCAGCGCCTGCACCTTGTCGCGGTCGGCGCGCTCGGCCAAAGCCTTGAGCGTGGCATGCCCCTCGTCGATGGTGGCGGCATCGTCCTCCATCTCACCCAGCTCGATGAACTCGATCGCGTCCGCCATTTCGGCCTCGATCTGGCTCACCGCGCCGATCGACGCCTCCAGCCGACGGCGCTCTTTCATGACCGCCTCGGCTTCCTTGGGCTTGTCCCAGAGGGTGGGATCCTCGACGCGCGCGTTCAACTCGTCCAGGCGACGGACAGCGCGGTCCCAATCCAGGAACTTGCGGACGAGCGCCATGGCCTTCTGGATACGCTCGATAAGGGCCTGCCCTTCGGCACGCATGACGGGAAAACTCCGGAACAAATGGGGTCGCCCCGCTTAGCGCAAGGGACGCGATTGTAAAGCTTGAGGGTTCCTGCCCTCGCCTTGGGCCTGACGGGCGCGAGGTGAGTTTCAGGGCTTCTTCAGGGCCTTCACCGCCGTCAAAGTCTGGCTGACATGCTGCCTATAATCCATATCCGAATGGACATAGGCGATCCGTCCGTCCTGACTGATCACATAGCTGGTGCGATTTGTCATCGCCGCCGGGCCACCCGCCCGCTTCAGCGCGACGTCGTACGACTTGATGATCTGGGGATTGGCGACACCGACCGTGAACTTATCCCGGCACGCTTCGGTCGAAAACTTGCGCAGCGTGGGCAGATCATCCGCCGAAAGGCCGATCACGGTCGCCCCGTACTTGGCGAATTCGGGTGTAGCCTCGGCAAAGGCATGCGCTTCCAGCGTGCACCCTTGCGTGAAGGCCTTGGGATAGAAATACAGCACCACCGGGCCTTTGCGCAGCGCGGCGCGCAGATCGAGCGGGACTTCCTTGCCCGCCAGCGCGCCCTGCGTGGCGAAGCTTGGCGCCTTCGCACCCACCGGCAAATTGGCGAGGGCCACGCCGGGAAGGGCGAGAGCGAGGGAGGCAATAGCGGCGGTCAGAAGCGTTTTCATATGCATAGTCTGGACCGGCAGGCGGCCCCTGTCCATATGCCGCGATCAGTCGATATAGCCCAACACGGTGCCCACCTCGTAGCTGGCATCGCTCGAGGCGTTGATCTTCAGCACGCCCGAAGCAGGGGCGGCGATCGTATTGTTGCCGCTCTCCAGCGCGAACAACGGTTCACCCTCGCGAACCGTGTCGCCATCGTGGGCGAACCAGCGGGTCACGCGGTCGCGCTGAGCGGTGGGTGTCGTTTGCGGAAGCAGGATTTCGACTGCCATGTTTTCATCGCCCCGTTATTCAAGCTGCCGGGATAACGAATGGCCGGTCCGGTCGTTTCCGTCTCAGGCGCAAAGCCACCACGAGCGGGTTCTCCATCACGCCCGATCGCGCTAGCAGACGCCCTATGGATTCGAACCTGCGCCCGCGCCGTAGCGCGCTCTACCTCCCCGCCTCCAACGCCAAGGCGATCGTTAAGGCCCGTACCCTGGCGTGCGATGTCGTCATCCTCGACCTTGAGGACGCCGTCGCGCCCGACCGGAAGGACGAGGCCCGCGAAGCGGCGGTGGCGGCCGTGAACGCAGGTGGCTTCGGTCATCGCGAAGTGGCGATCCGGGTAAACGGTCTCGATACGCCGTGGGGGGCGGCCGATCTGGCTGCCATCGCGGGATCGCTGGCCGATGCCGTCGTGGTGCCCAAGGTGAATGGCCCGGAGGATATCGTGGCCTATCAGAAGGCGCTGGGCGCCGCACCGGCCGCGCTGCAGTTATGGGCGATGATCGAGACGTGTCGCTCTGTCGGCAACCTGCCGCAAATCGCCGCCATGGCTGATACCACGCGGCTGTCGCTCTGGATCATGGGTACAAACGATCTGGCCAAGGAAATGCGGGCGCAATTGACGCTTTGCCGCACGCCGTTCCTGCCGTTCCTTTCAATGGCTGTCGCTGCGGCGCGCGCACACGGCATCGCCATCCTTGACGGGGTATGCAACGAGTTCCGGGACCTGGATGTTTTCGAGACGGAGGTACGACAAGGCCTGATGTTCGGCTTTGACGGCAAGAGCCTTATCCACCCCGCGCAGATCGAGCCCTGCAATACGGCCTTTTCGCCGAGCGAGGCGGAACTGGCGCGGGCGAACGCCGTGATCGCCGCATTCGCGCTGCCGGAAAATGCGGGCAAAGGCGCGATCCAGGTGGAGGGGAAGATGGCGGAACTGCTGCATCTGGAACAGGCGCAGCGGTTGCTAGCCGTCTTCGAGAGGATCGAGGCGACAAGGTAGAGCCGCCCCGGATCGGGTCCGGGGCGGCGCCGATCCTCTAGCCAGCGATCAGACGCTGAGCTTTCCGAATGCCTTTGCGCCTGCATAGTGCGCGGCGTTGCCCAGCTCTTCCTCGATGCGGATCAACTGGTTGTACTTAGCCAACCGGTCCGAGCGCGCGAGCGAGCCGGTCTTGATCTGACCACAATTGGTGGCAACCGCAAGGTCGGCGATCGTCGCGTCCTCGGTCTCGCCCGAGCGGTGCGACATGACCGCGGTGTAACCGGCGCGCTGGGCGATCGACACGGCTTCCAGCGTCTCCGTCAGCGAGCCGATCTGATTGACCTTCACCAGCAGAGAGTTGGCCAAGCCCTGTTCGATGCCCATCGTCAGGCGCTTGGGGTTGGTGACGAACAGATCGTCGCCCACCAGCTGGACCTTGTGGCCGATCTTATCGGTCAGCGCCTTCCAACCCTCGAAATCGTCTTCGCTCATGCCGTCCTCGATCGAGATGATCGGATAGGCGGCGGTCAGATCGGCCAGGTAGTCTGCGAATTCAACCGGCGACAGCGACAAGCCCTCGCCGCTGATCTCGTACTTGCCGTTCTTGAAGAACTCAGTCGAAGCGCAGTCCAGAGCGAGCTGGATTTCGCTGCCCAGCTTGAAGCCGGCCTTCTCGATCGACTGGCTGACGAAATCGAGCGCAGCACGGGTCGATGCAATGTTGGGGGCAAAACCGCCTTCATCGCCCACCGCGGTGGCCAGGCCCTTTTCGTGGAGGCCCTTCTTCAGCGTATGGAAAATCTCGGCGCCCCAGCGCACGGCTTCGGCGATCGAATCCGCGCCGACCGGCATGATCATGAATTCCTGGAAGTCGATCGGATTGTCGGCATGCTCGCCGCCATTGATGATGTTCATCATCGGCACCGGCAGGACATGGGCCGAAACGCCGCCGACATAAGCGTAGAGCGGCAGACCGCGAGCGTTCGCAGCAGCCTTGGCGACGGCGAGCGAGGTGCCCAGGATCGCGTTTGCGCCCAGGCGGCCCTTGTTCTCCGTGCCGTCCAGTTCGATCATCGCCAGATCCAGATCGCGCTGATCCTCGGCATCCATGCCGACCAGGGCTTCGGCAATATCGTTGTTCACGGCGTCGACCGCCTTGAGCACGCCCTTGCCGAGGTAGCGGCTCTTGTCGCCATCGCGCAGCTCGACGGCTTCGTGCGCACCGGTCGAAGCGCCCGAGGGAACTGCGGCGCGGCCGAAGCTGCCGTCCTCGAGAAGCACGTCGACCTCGACGGTGGGATTGCCACGGCTATCGAGAATTTCGCGGCCATGGATGTCGATGATGGCAGTCATTTCGGCTCACGCTCCTGCAATGACGCGCTGTGTTAGGCGCGGGTTTGCCGCGCTCTTAGCAGGGGAACCTTCGCTGACAAGTTGCGTTGCAGCACTGATCAGCGAGTTGTGTTATCAAAAGCCCATAAACATGCGTCAGATTCAGCTTTGCAAATCCCATTCAGGAGGACGTACCATGGTCGAGACCACCACTTTTCCCGGAACTGGCGGAACGTCTGGCACGGACGATGCGAAGAGCCACTTCACCAAGGCCGTCGATGAAGCCATCGCCGGGGCAAAGGCGCTGGGTTCGGAAGCGCAGACGCGCGCCGAAGAGTATCGCGAAAAGGTGCAGAGCAAGCTGCATGACAAGGCCGATGGCCTGACCGGCGATGCCAAGGCGCGGACGGAAGAGTACAAAGAAAAGGCCTATGGTCTCGCGGATGATGGCAAGGCCCGCGCCAGCGGTGCGCTGTCCAGCCTGAGCCAGTTGATCCAAGACAATGCCAACGTTCTGGATGAGCGGGTCGGCGGGAAATACGGCGACTACGCGCGTGGCGCAGCGCAATCGGTGCAGAACGTCGCCACCAAGTTGGACGAAAAGAGCATCGACGAACTGGGCGAGGAAGCGGCCGAGTTCGTGCGCCAGAGCCCGGCCCTCGCACTCGGCCTGGCGGCTGCCGCCGGTTATCTCATCGGCCGTGTGTTGAAGTAAGGCGATCGTCGACGCATAGCACGCACATGCTGAGCACCGATCCCGCTCCGGGTCTGTCTTCCGATCCTGAGGACGATGTAGCGTTGAGCGAAGCGCGGCAGCGCTCGCTCAACGACGACCTTCAACAACTTGCCCGCGATGCGCGATCCTACGCCGAGGCGGAATTTGAATTTCAGAAGACGCGGGCGGCTTATGCCGTCAGCGCCAGCAAGAGCATTATCGTCTATGCGGTGGCGGCACTGGTGCTGGTGTTTTTCGCCATAATGGCCCTGGTGGTCGGGCTGGTGATCGCGCTGGGTCCATGGCTCACGCCTTGGGGCGCGATGGCTGCTGTAACTTTGGGCCTGCTGGCGATCGCAGTGCTGCTGCTGCTCAAGGCAAAGAAGCGGATCGGCATTCTGATGATGGTCATGGGCGGGGAGAAGGCATCGTGACGGCGGCATTGGAAGCCAAGGTCCTGGCCGACAAAGCCGCGCGTGACACGTGCAAGCTGAACCTCGATACCCGCCTGGCCCATGTGAAGCAGGACCTTTCGGTGCGCGGTATCGGCGGGCGGATAGCCGACGAGGTGATCGACAACGCCAAGCTCATCTTCGACGAGGGTGTCGCCGTGGTGGAGGAACATCCCGCCGTTATCGGAGGAACCATCGCGGCGATCGTGCTTTGGTTTTTGCGAAATCCCATTATCGATGGGCTCAACCGCGTGTTGAAGTCCTTCAAATAGAAAACATGAGGTATCCCATGGCGCCCGACACCCAGATCACTCCGGCAACAAAGGCTGACGGCACCTCCACCAATATCGTGAAGTTGCCTCACGCTGTGCCGCCCCAGACACCGTCCGAAAAGGTGATCGACTTCGTCAAGGAGCATCCGCTCGTAACCGTGGCGGGCGGTCTCGTCGTAGGACTGGCGATCACCGCGCTGATCCCGCGTAGCCGCCAGGGACGCAAGCTATCGAACCGCGCCTTGCGGCTGGCCGAAGCAAGCGCTGCAAGTGCGCTTTCGTTTGGCCGCGACGCTCTTGATCGTGCCGAGGATGGTGGCGCCATTGCCCGCAAGCGCGCCGGGGTTTTCGCCCAAAAGGCTGAAAAGATCACAGGACGCGCAGCTGCCCGGGCGGAAAAGGCCAGCGAAAAAGCCATCGCCCGTGCCGAAAAGCTGGGCATCGCCGCCCTGGGCAAGGCTAATGTGCTGGGCCACGCGGCAGCCGATCGGGTAGAGCGCATAAGCCATATAGCAGCAGAGCGGGCGGAAGATTTCGGCGGTCGTGCGTCCGATCGCCTCGGCCGCCTGGGTGACAAGGCCCTCGCCCAGTCTAGCAAACTATTCGGTGTTCCCGAAAGCCGGACAACCCTGGCAGACCGCATCCTCGACAAGCTCGATGATGCAAAGGCGCGGATCCGCCGCTGATTACGTAAGGCAAGTTAGCCTCGGGCAGTGCCCCGTGGCTGAAAGCTTGCCTAACGGCGCCGGAAACGGGTAGGGGTCGATCTCACTCGAAGAGGATATCGACCCCTTCATGCAAAAGCTTCACCTCGTCATGGGCGGCCGCGTCAAAGATCCGCGCGTTCTTGAGTTCTCCGATCTTCCGTCACTCCACCTCGTGGGCGTCTATCCCGATTTTCACTCTGCCGAAGAGGCATGGCGTGCCAATGCACAGCGCACGGTGGACGATGCCGAGATGAAGTACGTGATCGTCCATCTGCACAAGCTGCTGCAGCCCGATCTCCCCGGTGACGATACGAAGTGATCCGATGCTTCAGGCCGGGCGACGAACATGCGCTCCGGGATATTCACCTTGCGTCGATCACGCAGGTGGGCCCCCTCGCCTATAATCCCGCGCAAGTCGCAGTGTGGGCCAGCAAAACGCGCGAGCCTTCAGAGTGGCTGGAATGGTTCCACTTTGGCGATCGCATCACCATCGCATTCTCGCCGGCGGGCGATCCTGCGGCTTTCACTTTGCTGGAAGCCGACGGCCACCTCGACATGCTTTACTGCCATCCCGATCACACGCGCCAAGGCCATGCCTCGCGCCTGATCGAAGAGGCAAGCGCCTTCGCCGTCCGTTCGGGATTGGCGATGATCACCACTGACGCCAGCGAGCTGGCACGGCCGGTGTTTCTGGCGGCAGGCTATCGGCAGGACAGCCGCGAGGACTTCCTGATGGATGGCGTACCCATCCATAACTACGCGATGAGCAAGGACTTGCGCCAAGTCGCGGAAGTCCAACCGATCAACTAAGGCCTATCGCCCTAGGCGGCGGGGTCTGCTTGACCGCCCAAGACGATCGCCACCTCCAATCCAGGCGCGTGATCGCGCAATTCCATGGTGCCGGAATGGAGGCGGGCGACCGCCTGCACGAGCGACAGACCCAGCCCCGCGCCCCAGCCGCCGCGGGCATCGTCCAGCCGCTGGAAGCGGGCCAGGGCCTGCGCGTGGCGCTCCGGCGGAATGCCGGGCCCTTCGTCCGCCACCGCGATCAGCACCCCTCCCTCCACGTTGCGGACGGACAAGGTGATCGCCCCGGCCCCATATTTGATCGCGTTGTCGATCAGGTTGCCGATCGCCTGATCCATCAGCTGGCGATGGATCGGGACGATGACGGCCGACGACGCGTTGAGCGTGATCATGCGCCCCTCATCCTCGACCATCGGCGCATATATCTCGACGATCGTGGCGAGCATTTCGGTCAGGTTGGTCCGCTCGAAACTTTCGCGGCCAAGTCCGGCCTCTGCACGGGTGATGCTGAGCGCGGTTTCGATCATCGCCATCAACCGTTCGCTTTCGGCCAAGGCCTGATCGACGCTGGCGAGCGCTTCCGGCTCGCGCACGGTTCGTCCCAGCCGGTCCAGCGCGGACTTCATGCGGGTGAGTGGCGATTTGAGATCGTGCGCCAGCGTGTCGGTCGCGATTTTCAGTTCTGCATTGAGCGTCTCCACCCGGTCCAACGTCGCGTTGACCTCTGACCCCAGCAATCCGAAGGCATCGCGCGTACCGTCCCGCGGGACACGCTGGGACAAGTCCCCACCCCGCACATTGCGCAAGGTGGCGACCGTCGCGCGCAGGCGATCGGTGATCAGTCGGGTGGAGACGAAAGCCGCGAAGCCCGCAAAGACGATCGACAGCGCCAGTGCGGCCAGACTAGCGCGCTCCAACTGCGCCAAGACCTTGCGTTCGCTTTCGACGATAGTGCCGGTGACGAACAATTCGCCGCCGGTCAGCCGCCCGACCCGCAGGAACATCGCCTCGGGCATCACATGGTCCGTGCGCGCCACCTTCAGCAAGGTGTAACCACGCGATGGGGCAAGGCGGGGCGGCACTTGCCGCAGATTACCGGCGATCGGCTTGCCCCGGGCATCGGCGAGAAACAGCACCGCGCCCCGGCTGCCACCGGCCATGAGCCGCCCGTCCACGGCCTGACCCAAGGCCTCGGCCCCGCCGAACTGGTACGATTCCAACAGATCCGTCCGCATCGTCTCCGCGCGCGAGATCGCGGCATCGCGGCTTTGCGAGCGCAGCAGCGCGCCCAGGCCGAACAAGAGCACGGCCGCGGCCAGGATCTGGAACAGGAAAACCAGCCCGGCGAAGCGAAACGTGGTCGAGTTGGCATTCACGGCTGCGCGCCGATCCTGTACCCCGCGCCGCGAACAGTGTGCAGCAGTGGCCGAGCCTGTCCCTCATCGATTTTTTTGCGCAGGCGGCTGAGGTGAACGTCGATCACGTTGGTGCCGGGATCGAAGTGATAATCCCATACGCCTTCCAGCAGGATCGTACGCGTCACCACCTGGTCGACATGGCGCAGCAGGAACTCCAGCAAGCGATATTCGCGCGGCTGCAAGTCGATCTGGCGGCCGCCGCGCTGCACCCGGCGTGAAAGCAGGTCCATCTCCAGGTCATCGCAACGCAAAACCGTTTGCACTGCCGGAGCAGCCGTGCCGCGCCGCACGATCAGGCGGATTCGCGCAAGCAGCTCGGCAAAGGCGAAAGGCTTCGTCAGATAATCGTCCGCGCCGCTGGTCAGGCCCTTGATGCGATCCTCGGGCGATCCCAGCGCCGAGAGGATGATGACGGGCGTGGCGATCCCGGCCCCGCGTAGAGCCGCCAGTACGGCCATGCCGTCCAGTCCGGGCAACATCCGGTCCAGGACGATGCAGCAATAAGTGCCGTCCGTCGCCAGGAACAAGCCATCGCGGCCATTGGCGGCGCGGTCTGTCAGGAAGCCCTCTTCCTCAAGGCCATTGGCGATGAAATCGGCGGTGGTCGTATCATCTTCGATCAGCAGGATCTTCTGGGTCATCGCGATCTTGGGCCTTGTCGAAGCTCTTGGCGGGTGCGGTGGTATCGTCGAGCAGGTACGAACACCACAGTGGCGCGATTGCGCGATCAGGCGCAATGCCGCTTCATTAAATTTTGCTCATGAGCCGGTCAGCCGCCCCGCAGGCCAACGGCGCTATGCCCCACCGCGAACGCAGCAGGAGAAGCAGTCGTGATCAGCAGCGGCGATCCCGACGAAACCCGCCGGCGTGCGCTGGACGAAAGCGTCTGCCGCCTGATCTGCCCGATCGCTTCGGCCATGGTGGGCGTCTGCATGACAGGCATCGGCGTGCTGCGGGTGGGCAACTCGGTCCACGGTGACAGCACCTGGGCGGACGATCTCCTGTCGATCGACGCGGTGACATTCCTGCTGGCAACGCTGTCTTCCTACTTCGCGCTGCGGGTCCATTCGATCCGCCGGCTGCACTGGCTGGAGCATATTGCCGATGCCACCTTCATCCTCTCCATGGTGCTGCTGACCATCGCCTGCTTCGTGATCACCTATTCGCTGCGCTGGTAGATCGATCGAAAGATTGCCGATTGTTCACGCTACGGTGATCGGACGGCAAGGCGGGCGGCCTCATACCCGGCATTGTGATGAAGACCCTGCGCCCCCTGCTCCAGCGATACCGGCGACCGATTGCGGCGGGCGTGGTGCTGATCGTCATCGCGCTGGGCTTCCTGGCGCTGAACCGGCTGACCCAGCAAGTGCGCTATTCCCAGGTTCGCTCTGCCGTTCATGATCTGAGCCTGGTCCAGATCGCCCTGTCCCTGGCGCTGACGGCAGCGAGCTATCTGGCGCTGACCTTCTACGATGTCCTGGCCCTGCGAGTGATCGATCGCCCCCTGCCCTGGCGCAAGGCCGCGCTGGCGTCGTTCAGCAGCTACACGCTCAGCCACAACCTGGGACTGGCGTTGCTGACGGGGGGCTCCGCCAGGTACCGCGTCTATGCCGCCGCCGGACTGGAGGCGCCGGATATCGCCCGCGTGGTCGGGATTGCCGCGGCGATGTTCTGGGTCGGCGTAGTTACGGTGGCTTCGGCAGCGCTGCTGCTTCATCACGGACCCCTGCAACTGGCCACGCTCAGCATCAGTGAGGCCACGGCCCGGATGACCGGCGCGGCAATCCTGGCCATGCTGGTCGCCATGATCGTGGCCGGCAGTCTCTCCTGCTCTCGCATCACGATCTTCGGGTTCAAGGTTCCCCTGCCTCGTCGCGGTGAAATGGCGGCGCAGGTCATCGTCTCCGTCATCGATATATCCTGCGCATCGGCGGCGTTGTTCGTGCTGCTGCCTGCCGCCGACCCGTCACAACTGCCCGCTTTCGTCCTGGCCTATGCGCTGGGGATAATGGCGGCTTTGGTCAGCCATGTGCCCGGCGGCGTCGGCATCTTCGAATCCGTCGTTCTGGCGGTGGTCCCCAGCGACCGGGCTAGCTTGTTCGCCGCGCTGATCGCCTATCGCGTGATCTACTATCTCCTGCCGCTGGCACTGGGCGTGGTGATGCTGGCGTGGCACGAGGCCCGGCGCAGCACCCGCGCCAATCGCGTGCTGGAGAGCCTCCAGGCCATCGCCGTGAACGTAGCGCCACCGCTGCTGAGCCTGGCGACGTTCCTGGGTGGCGCGATGCTGCTGCTGTCCGGCTCGCTGCCCGCGATCCATGCGCGCATGGGCGCTTTGGGTGCCATCGTGCCGCTGCCTTTCATCGAGGCCAGCCACATCGCGGCCAGCTTGTGCGGCACGGCGCTGCTGCTGCTGGCTCCGGGGCTGTATCGGCGGCTGGACGGGGCCTGCCTGGCCACGCGGGCGCTGCTGGTGGCGGGTGCGGTATTTTCGCTGGCGAAGGGTATCGATTATGAAGAGGCGACCGCCTGCCTTGGCCTGGCCGCCTTGCTCCATCTGACGCGGCACGCGTTCTATCGCCGCACCGCTCTGATCGATCAGCCTCTGACGGCGGGCTGGCTGACGGCCACGGCTTCGGTGGCGGCGATCGTTGCCTGGTCCGGCCTGTTTGCCTATCGCCATGTCCCCTACAGCGATGACTTGTGGTGGAATTTCGCGCTGCACGGCGATGCCCCGCGCTACATGCGCGCCACTCTGGCAAGCGCGGTGGTGCTGACGGGATTTGCGGTGTGGCGGCTGATGCGGCCCAGCCCGACTGGTCGTTTGCAGGGCTTGGATGATCAGGACTGGCCGCTGATCCGCCAGATCGTCGCCACCAGTGGCCGGTCCGAAGCGATGCTGGCGCTTACCGGGGACAAGCGCTTCCTGATCTCCGAGGCGCGAGACGCTTTCCTGATGTACCAGGTGAAGGGCTCAAGCTGGATCGTCATGGGCGATCCGGTGGGTGCGCGGGAGGCTTGGCCGGAACTGCTGTGGAGCCTGCGGGCGCTCTCCCACCGCCAGCAGGGGCGCATCCTGCTGTACGAGGTTTCGCCCGCCGCGCTGGATCTGGCGATCGGGCTTGGGCTGCAACTAGTGAAATTCGGCGAGGAAGCGGTGGTCGACCTGCCCGCTTTCACCCTGGAAACACCGGACTTGCGCAGCGTGCGCAAGTCGCGTCGTGTGGCGGAGCGGGCGGGCGCCACCTTGCGCATCGTACCCGCCCCGGCGGTTCCGGTGATCCTGGACGAACTGGAGCAAGTCTCGAACGAATGGATGGCGGCGAAAGGCCATCAGGAGAAGGGGTTCAGCCTGGGTCGGTTCGACCGCGCGTACCTGAGCAATTTCGATGTCGCGCTGGTCATGGTGGAGGATCGGATCGTCGCTTTCGCCAACTTGTGGCTGGCGGGCAATAAGGCCGAGATCTCGGTGGACCTGATGCGCTATCGCGATGAAGCGCCCCCGGGCACGATGGATTTCCTGTTCGCCGGGCTGATGCTCTGGGCGAAGGAACGAGGCTACCAGCGCTTCATCCTGGGCATGGTGCCGCTGTCCGGCATTGACGGGCGCGCGCTTGCCCCGGCCTGGGCCAAGGCGGCGGCCTTGATCTTCCGCTTGGGGGAGACATTCTATGGCTTTCGCGGCCTGCGCAGTTACAAGGAGAAGTTCTCCCCACGCTGGGAGCCGCGCTATGCGGCCGGGCCGCAAGGCGTGGGGCTGTTGCAGGCGCTGCACGATGTGTCGCGCCTGATCAGTGCCAAGGAGCAAGGTCCCGGCCCCGCTGCTGCGCCGCAGGTGGCCGCCACCGCGATGATCGCGCCCGCCCCCGCCCTGTTCGTGCCTCGCGCCCTGAAGGCTTCGTGATGACGATGCTTCGTTCGTTTCGGCAGAAGCGCGCGCGCCGCAGATGGCGCAAGGTGGTTGCCGCCGTTGCCCTGCTGCTAATCACCGCCGCGTTGCTCTTCACCAACGCCACGGCGCTGCATCTGTTCGGGCGCGTGCCGATCCGCATCTATCCCGCGCGTTCGCCCGCGCAATCGGTGGCGGCGGTGATGGTATCAGGCGACATGGGCTTCGAATACGGCATGAGCCGCTATTTCACCCGCGCCTTGCAGGACCGTGGGGTGACCGTGGTGGGCGTGAGCGCGCCGGTCATCTTCGCGCATCATCGCTCTCTGGCTGAGGCGCAGGCGACCGTCGAATACGCGATGAAGCGCGCGATGCAATTGACCGGGGCGAAGCGCCTGATCCTGGTGGGCCAGTCCTATGGGGCCGATATCGTCGCCACCGTCGCGCCCCGCTTGCCGCCGGATCTTATGCGCCATGTCGGCGTGGTCGACCTCATGGTGCCGGGCCGCTACGTCTATTTCAGGGCGGACCTGAGCGGGATTGCCTACCTGGGCCAGCCCGACGCCCAGCCCGCTGCCGCGCTGGCCCGGATGCATAGGCCCCCGGTGATCTGCATCTACGGTCTGAAGGAGGAGGACAGCTTGTGTCCGCTCATCACCTCGTCCGCGAAGGTGATCGGCCTGCCCGGCGGCCACTACCTCAACCATGATAGCGATCTGCTGATCCGGACCGCGCTCGGGGCGCTCAAACCGCACGTTCCTGCTCTGCGCCCCTGAGCGCCAACCGGACATGACGCAAAGTTAAGGCGCCGGACAGATCGCACCCACCTGGGCCGCACTACAGACGATAGCCTGAGCCCAAGTATCCGGAGTCCGGCACGGTCGTGAGCAAGCCTGTTTTCTATGATCCCACCGGCCGCCGCACGCGCTGGTCGCGCAGGTTGCTCTCGATCACCCTGCTGGTCGCGGTGCTGGGTGCGGTCGCATTCGCTACCACGCTGGTCGCGGTGCCTCGCCAGCGGGAGCTGGACCTGCCGACACCGCATCTGCATGCCTCCAGTTTCGCCAAGTCCAAGGCCGGCCATAGCCTGAAGGCGTGGATGCCCGCGCTGCACGGCGGCCCTTCTACTCAGACCGGCTTGTCGATCGGCTTCTACCTTCCCGGCAGCGACGCCAGCTTCCTCTCGCTGCAACGTAATGGCGCGGATCTGGACTGGGTGGTGCCGGCGATGGTCAACGTCTCGGGTCCGCAGCATCAGGTGCAGATTGAGCAGGACGCGCGGTTCGACCGCCTCGTCAGCGGGACATCGCACCGTTTCTCTGTGCTGCCGATGGTGCAGAACTTGCTCCCCGACGAATGGGACGGCAAGGGCGCCGCCGCGCTATTTCACGATCCCAAGCAGCGTGTCGCTGTTGCCCGGCAACTGGGCAAGATGGTCGCCGACCGGCATGAAAAGGGCCTGGTGCTGGACTTCGAGGCTTTGCCCGAAACAGCCATGACCGATTACGTCGCCTTCATCCGCCAGCTGCGCACCGCGCTGCCCAGCGGTTCGCTGATCGCCGTTACCGTTCCGGCCGAGGACGAGGCTTGGCCGCTCGGGGCGATCACCGCGGCTTCCGACAAGATCATCCTGATGGCTTATGATCAGCACTGGAGCGGCGGCGAAGCAGGTCCGATCGCGGCGCAGGACTGGTTCGCGCGGGAAGTGCAGCGCGCCATCGGGCTCGTCGGCCGCTCGAAGCTGATCGTGGCGCTGGGCAGCTATGGCTATGACTGGCACGGCAAGCAAGCCGATGCCCTGGCGATCGAGGACGCCTGGCTTGCCTCGCATGACAGCAACGCCCCGGTCGTCTTCGATCCCGCCAGTGGCAATTCCGGCTTCGCCTATGACGAGGATGGCGAGAAGCACACCGTGTGGATGCTGGATGCCGCGGCCAGCTGGAACCAGATGACGATCCTGAAGCAAATGGGCTTGCAGGACCTAGCGATGTGGCGGCTGGGCACCGAGGACAGCGGCTTTTGGAAAGACCTGCACGCCTTTCGCAAGGGCACCCGCCCCGATCTCTCCCTAGCGACGTCTGTCAGCAGCGCCGACGTGGAGGGCGCCGGAGAAATCCTTCGCATCACCGCCACCCCGCGCGAAGGGCATCGCACCACCACCTTCGCGCCCAATGGCCTGATCACGCAGGAACAGTTCCAAAGCCTGCCGACGCCTTACGTCGTTCATCGCGCGGGCGGCGGCAATCCCAAGCTGCTGGCGCTCACCTTCGATGATGGGCCCGATCCCAAATGGACGCCGCAGATCCTGTCAGAACTGGAAACCGCGCACGTGCCAGCGACGTTTTTCGTCATCGGCGAGTATGCGCTGGACAACCCCGGCCTACTCAAGCGCATCATCGCCGATGGCGATGAACTGGGCAATCACACCTACACGCACCCCAACCTGGCCGATGCCGGCGCGCGCGAAACGAGCCTCCAATTGAATACCACGCAGCGACTGGTGGAAGCCTATACCGGGCGGAGCATGACCTTGTTTCGCGCGCCCTACTTCGGCGACGCGGAGCCTTCCACTCCTGATGAACTGGGGCCAGCGCTGGAGGCCCAGAAGGCCGGATATACGATCGTGGGGCTGCACGTCGATCCCAACGACTGGCAGCGGCCGGGCACGGATGCCATCGTCCAGCAGGTGCTGGACCAAGTGCATTCCGCCACGGCCGAAAACACGATGAACGTCATCCTGCTACACGATGGCGGCGGCGATCGTTCGCAGACGGTGGCCGCCCTGCCGCGCATCATCGCGGCGCTGAAGGCGCAAGGCTATCAGTTCACCACTGCGTCCCAGCTTGCCGGCATATCACCCGCGCAGGCGATGCCCGCGATCTCTCGCACCGATCTGGCCGCCGTGCGCATAGACGTAATGGCCTTCGTCGTGATGATGACGGTGGGTGCGATGCTGGCCTGGCTGTTCTACCTCGCAATTTCGCTGGGGATCGCCCGCGCCGTGATCATGACCGGGCTGGCGTGGCTGCAAAGCCGCCGCAAGCGCGGCGAGCCACCCGTCCACGAGCCCAGCGTGTCGGTGATCATCCCCGCCTACAATGAGGAGCGGGTAATCGTCTCCTCGGTCAGCCGCGTGCTCGCCAGCGATTATCCTGACTTGCAGGTGATCGTTGTCGATGACGGCTCCAAGGATGACACCAGCAATGTCGTGCGGGCGGCCTTTGGAGAAAATCCGCGCGTCACGCTGCTGACGTTGGTTAATGGTGGCAAGGCTGCCGCGCTCAATCGCGCGCTTCAGGATGCCACGGGCGAGGTGATCATCGCCCTTGATGCCGATACCCAGTTCGAGACGGAGACGATCCGCCGCCTGGTCCGCTGGTTTGCCGATCCCCGGTTGGGCGCGGTCGCCGGCGATGCGCGCGTCGGCAATCGAGTCAATCTGGTGACACGCTGGCAGGCCGTGGAATACATCACCGCGCAAAATCTCGAACGGCGCGCGCTTGCCGGGTTTGATGCGATGACGGTGGTGCCGGGCGCTGTGGGCGCATGGCGGCGCGCGGCGCTCGATGCCGTGGGCGGCTATCCCGAGGATACCCTGGCCGAGGATCAGGACCTGACCATCGCCATCCAGCGTGCGGGCTGGCGCGTCACGTTCGACCCGCGCGCCGTCGCCTGGACCGAAGCGCCCGAAAGCTTTGCCGCGCTGGCCAAGCAGCGGTTCCGCTGGGCGTTCGGCACGCTCCAATGCCTGTGGAAGCACCGCGCCGCGCTGCGCCGCCGAAAGCCTTGGGGCCTGGGCATGATCGGGCTGCCCCAGGCCTGGCTGTTCCAGATCGGTTTCGCCGCGATCTCGCCGCTGATCGACCTGACCCTGCTGCTTTCGATCATCAGCACCTCCTTGCGCATCCAGGCGCACGGCTGGGTGCAAACACGCGGTGACGTGGGTCTGATGGGGACCTACTGGATAGCCTTTGTGACCATCGATGTGCTGTGCGGCTGGATCGCCTATCGCCTGGACGATCGCGGCGTACGCTATCCCGCGCACCTGCTGATCGCGCAGCGGCTGGTCTATCGCCAGATCATGTACTGGGTGGTGCTTCGCGCCATCGCCGCTGCCGTGGGCGGATGGATCGTGGGCTGGGGAAAGCTGGAGCGTACTGGCCGCGTTTCGGCAGACGCCAAGCCCGAAGGCGAGATGCCCGCCGCCACTCCCGTCACCGCGCAGCCCGCCTGATCTCCCCGCAATCGCCGCACCGCTCGCCCGGTCCGGCTTGACCGGCGCATCGGTAAGGAAACATTGCTTTACGGCGTGGTTACGATCCAGCGCTATTCAAACGATCCCCTTCCCGCCTATAGGCCTGCCGTGCACCTGACCGCCGTTCCCGATCCGCATTTTGCAAGGCCCAACCGCCTGCCCGCGCATGCCGAGCAAGGCGCCGCATGGGCGATCTGACCTCCGGGCTGACGACAACCATCGCCGCGCACGGCTTCTGGGCCGGGCCGATCATCGGGGCGCTGTCCTTTGGCGAATCGATGGCGGTGATCGGTCTATTCATTCCGGCCACTACGGTCATGCTGGCGATCGGCGGCCTGATCGGCGCGGGCGTGCTCGATCCCGCACCGATCATCCTATGGGCCATCGCCGGGGCAATCGTGGGCGATTGGGTTTCATACTGGATGGGCCGGCGGATCGGCCCGCGCATCTATTATCGCTGGCCGCTGAAGAACCATCGTCCGATGGTGGCGCGCACCCGGCTGTTCTTCCGCCGCCATGGCTTCAAGGCCGTCCTGATGGGCCGGTTTCTCGGTCCGATCCGCGCCACCGTGCCGCTGGTGGCGGGGGTTGTGGAAATGGCGAAGCGGCCGTTCCAGATCGCCAACATCGTGTCGGCAGTGTTGTGGGTGCCGTTGATGTTCCTCCCCGGCATCATCGCCGCGCGCACGATGGGCCCCGGCCTGAAAATCAATGAGTGGCACATCCTGGCCTTCGGCGTGGGTGTGCTGCTCTTCACCGGCGTGGCGACGACGTTGACGACGAAAGTGCTGGGAAAGAAGCGCAAACGCGGCTCACGCTGACAGCGCCGCCAGAAAAAAGCTGCGGAACGCCCGAAGGCATCCCGCAGCCCATGATGATCAGGCGGCGTCGACCAGGACGATTTCGGAGTCCTCAATCGCGGTGACGCGCAACACTTCCAGGTCGCTGATCGCCGCGCCGTCGCGGGTATTCACCCGCACGCCATCGATCTCCACCGCCCCCGTCGCGGGGACGAGGTAGGCTTTGCGATCCGCGCCAAGTGGATACTCCACCGTCTCACCCGCCTTGATGGTGGCACCCACCACGCGTGCATCGGTGCGGATCGGCAAGGCATCATTGTCGTTTTCATAGCCGCTCGCCAGCGTCACGAACTGGCCGGACCGCTCACCCTTGGGGAAGGGCTTGGCACCCCATTGCGGCGCTTCACCGGCGCGGGTCGGCATGATCCAGATCTGGAAGATCCGCGTGGTCACATCCTCCATATTGTATTCGGAGTGCTGGATGCCCGTGCCCGCGCTCATCACCTGCACATCCCCCGCCTCGGTTCGGCCACGATTGCCCAGGTTGTCCTGATGCGTGATCGCACCTTCGCGCACGTAAGTGATGATCTCCATGTCGCGATGCGGATGGGGCGGGAAACCGGTCTTGGGTGCAATGGCGTCGTCATTCCAGACGCGTAGATTGCCCCACTGCTGGCGCGCAGGATCGTAGTAGCTGGCGAACGAGAAGTGATGCTTGGCATCGAGCCAGCCGTGATTGGCGCCGCCCAGCGTATCGAAAGGACGAAGGTCGATCATGGAAGTTCTCCGGCGCCGACGAATGGCGCCGGCTTGCCCAACCCATATGGGCCTTGCGCACTCTTCCAGACAGAGGGATAAATTGCATCGGTTTGTTAGAGAGAGTTGAATAGTGAGCAACCCCGGAAATCCCACCTTCGATCAACTCCGCATCTTTCTGGCGATCGTGGACGAAGGCAGTTTCGCCGGAGCGGGGCGCAAGTTGAACCGGGCGGTGTCGGTGATCAGCTACGGCATCGCCAATCTGGAAGCGCAGCTGGGCGTGACGCTGTTCGATCGGGAAGGAACCCGCAAGCCCAAGCTGACGGTGGCCGGCCGCGCGGTTCTGGCGGAGTCTCGCGCGGTCAGCGAAGGGATCGATGGCCTGCGCGCCAAAGTCCGCGGGCTGCTGCAAGGTTTGGAGGCGGAGGTCGACCTGGCGATCGACGTCATGGTGCCGTCAGAACGTGTCGGGCGCGTGTTGAGAGCCTTCGCGCGCGAATTCCCCACCGTGTCGCTACGCCTTCATGTGGAGGCGCTGGGTGCGATCGCCGCGATGGTGCTGGACGGCACGGCGGTGGTCGGCATCTCGGGACCGCTTGCCGCCGGGGTCGAAGGCTTGGAATGCATTGCCGCCGGGCTGATTACGATGGTGCCCGTCGCCGCTCCGGATCATCCGCTAGGCCGCATGGCAACGATCCCGCCGGGCGCTGGCCGGGGCTACACCCAGTTGGTGCTGACCGATCGCTCCCGCTTCACTGAAGGGCGCGATTTCTCGGTGGTCAGCCACAAGACCTGGCGACTGGCCGATCTCAGCGCCAAGCACGCGCTGCTTCGCGAAGGGATCGGGTGGGGTAACATGCCCGGCCCGATGATCCAGGGAGACCTGCAATCGGGTGCGCTGGTCCGGCTGGCGATGCCGGACCATACGGGCGGCACCTATCGCTTCGGCGGCATCTGGCGGCGCGACACGCCGCCCGGCCCGGCTGCCTCATGGCTGCTGGAACAGTTCGTCGCAGAGGGCCGCAACGATGTGGAAGATCCGGCCCTGGGCGATCTTTAACCTTATGCCTGCTCTAGCGCAGCGGCCCCTGCCATCACCTTCCGCGCGCCCGCCACGCAACGCGCCATGCGGTCTTTGACGCCCACCCCCTGCTCCATCAGCGAGCGCAGCGGCATTTCGAGGCCGATGTATTCGACCTGGGGCAGCGCCGCCAGGATTTCGGAGAGCGGAGCCACGCCGTCCCCCGGAATGCCACGCTCGTACAACGCCTCCTCCATGTAATCATCGAACAGCGGCGTCTGCGGAACATCGCAAAGCTGGATATGGCCGATCAGCTTCTTATCCATCGCGCGCAACTCGTCTGTCGTGGCGCCGGAGCGGTGAAAGTGCATAGTGTCCAGAAGAATCGTGGCTGGCGGCCCGGCCTTATCGACCGTGCGTTTCGCCATATCCAAGGTCGCGATCGTGGCAATCGGGCAGAACTCTGTCGTGATTTCGATTCCTCTTGCCGTTGCCATTTCCGTGATCTGGCAAAACTGATCCATGGTTCGCTCCACGTCGGGATCGAAGCTGATCGTGTTGATCCGGCGGGTTCCTATTTCGACATGAATGTCCAGATCACGGGCGTAAGCCTCGCGCACGTCCAGATTGGCCAGCAAGGCGAAACCATCGCCCAGGCCGATCTCGACCCCGGTATCCCGCGCTGCCGCCCTCAATTCCTGGACCAATTTCGGGTCCTGACGCAGAGACCATCGAGCATGCCCCTCCGGATTGTAGTCCATCGGCTCCATGATCGTTGAGATGAACTGACAATCCAGATCGGCCGCGATACCGACCAGTTCCACCGGCGAGAGGCCAAAGGCCCCCAGAAATTCAAGACCAAGCTTTGGCATAGTACCATCCTCTCCAAATATTTTACCGGCTGCCGTCGTATCGCGGCCTGCGCGGTCTATCGTGATTGTGCACCCTCTTGTGCCAAGCGGGCGGCCGCGATCGGGCCGAATTCTTCTACGACGCTAAGGGGGGTGTCGAACTGCGAGATGTCCTCGATCGTGGTGAAATGAACGCCGATATCCTCGGCACTGGGCGGCTGCTGGGCATCGGCCAGCCAGCCCTTGGCGGCACCGATAAAGACCTTGGCGAAGCGCCCAGCCGTTGCGCTGTACAGCGAATGCGTGGCCTGGCACTGTTCGCTGACAAGCCACAGCGCCATCGGTGTCACATAATCGTTGTGCATGGCCGGTGCGATCCGGTCCATTCCGGCCGGCAGCTTGTCGAACGCTCCGGCTGGCCAGTCCAGATCGGTATCCTGGCCAAGCCGTCCCGAACCGGCTGGAAGAAGCCCGTTAGCCGTAATGCCATGCTGCGCGCCTTCCAGCGCCAGCACGTTGACCAGCCCCGCCAGCCCTATCTTCGCCGCAGCATAATTGCTCTGCCATGGCATGCCGAAAAGCGCGGACGCCGAGCTTGTCAGCAGGATCCGTCCATAGCCCTGCCGCTTCATCGCGGCGAACGCGGGCTGGCCGACGTAGAAGCCCGCCATCAGGTGAACATCCACGATCGCCCGGATATGCTCGTCCGTCAGCGTCTCGAACGGCCCGTTCCGCAGGAAGCCGGCGTTATGGATGAATATGTCGATACGGCCAAAGCTGTCGAGCGCCACCTGTGCGATCGCGTTACCGCCCGATCGCGTAGCGCAGCTTTCATGACAGGTGACCGCCACACCCCCTGCCGCGCGGATTTGCGCAACCACTTTGTCCGCACCGCTCTCCCCCAATGGCAGCAGGTTGCCGCGGGTGTCCGTGCCCAGATCGTTCACTACGACCTTCGCACCACGCGCCGCCAAGTTGAGCGCATAATCCCGGCCCAGGCCGTTCCCGGCACCGGTGACGATCGCCACACGCCCATCGAAGCGGACCGCCTCGGTCACGCGGGCACCATGTCGACCCTAAGGCGCTTCAGTTGCCAGGATGCGATGTACCAGCGGCCGTCCCGCTTTTCGTAAGTCTCATGATAATGCCCCATGCCGTGCAGCGAGCGAACAGGGCCCGCCTCCCACTGGAGCATATCCTCCATCGCCCAAATGCCCGTCGCCGTTGTCTCGCTATCCAGTTCGACTTCCGGGCAATGGCCGTGGTGAACGCTGACGCACCCCGTCAAACCGGCGATGCTTTGCGCGATGAATGCATCCCGATCGGCGATCGGGCCCATGCCGGTGCCCTCTCCGTCAAAACGCGCTTCGGGCAGAAACAGGTCGCGGAAGGCATCGAATTGCTTCGTATCGACGAAGCGAAAATATCGAGCCTTCAGCTTCTTTATTTCCTCCACCGCATCCAGCTTTTCAGCAAGTTCCAAGGGTCGCCTCTTGTAGTCAGAACGTTGTGGGCAAACTCTTCGTTAAACTTCTGCTGAGCGCGAAAGCAGCGCGATTATCCAGCCTGCTTTTTTGTCGCACTCTCGATCGCCGCGCCGATCTCCGACGCCATAGGTAGACGCCGCAGGGTTATGCCGCCGGTCGTGTGGAAGGTCTGACCGGTCATGAAGCATTCGTCAGAGACGGCGAACAGGGTGGCCGCCGCGATGTCTTCCACGGTGTTGATCCGGCCCAGCGGCGTTTCGCTGGCGAAAGCCTCCACCATGCCAGGCGCCAGCATTCCTGCCGTCATCGGCGTCACGGTCATGCCCGGGGCAATGACATTGGCGCGGATGCCGAACTGGCCAAATTCATTGGCGACCGTGCGTGTAACGTGTTCGATACCAGCCTTCGCGCCCATATACGGTGCGTGATTTTCGAACATCATCGTGGCGACTTGCGAAGTGACGACGGCGATCGCGCCGCCACCGGCGCGCTTCATCGCGCCGACCGCAGCTTGCATGAAGAAGAAGCCACCTTTGAAGATGATGTTCAACATCTCGTCCAGCTCGGATTCCGGCGTATCTTCGAAAGGCCCGTACTGGCCAGTCGCTGCTGCGTTCACCGCGATATCGACGCCGCCCATGGCCTTCTCTGCCTGTTCGAACAGCGAAAACACGGACTCCTTGGAAGAGATGTCTGCGGGCACCGCGATAGAGCCGTATTTGCGAGCGAAGTCCTCAAGCCCGCCCGCACCGCGACCGGAAACGACAACCGTTGCGCCCTCATCGACGAAGCGCTTGGCAATTGCCTGACCCATGTTGCCTTCACGCGTTGCGCCCATCACGATCGCGCGCTTACCTTGCAGACGGCCCAAACATCCCTCCATGCGTCTTGATTCGCCTGCCATAATCGAACCAGAGTTTCGATTGTGCAAGTCCGCAGATCGAGCCTATGCTCCGATCTGCCGCCAACGGCCGCCAACTCTCCCCGTCAGATCTTGAGGCCGATGCCGCGACCAAAAAACGCGATGGCCGCTTCGTTGGACGCACTTTGCTGTTCCTTATCGAGCGGGGGGCCCAGAAACCGGCCAAAGCCGCTGCCGGTCAGGTCAAAAAAATAGCTGGCGACCTGGTGCTCGTCATCGATATCGGCCAGTCCCGCTACACGCAGATACTTCAGATAAAGCGCGACCGGCAGGATGATCTTTTCGGTTTCCTCCGCCACGATCGTTTCCCATGATGCGATTTCCCCGCGGGCCTCCGTCACCGCCTGCCACAAGGCCCTGATCGGCGGATCGTTGACGTAACGACTGAAGACCCGAGCAAAATCGCGCAACACATCAACCGGGCACCGCGCGGGGTCTATATCGATCTTGCTCATCGGGACGGTGGCAAGCGGCGTGGCCCGCAGCATCGCCGCCCTCATCAAGCCAGCCTTGCTACCGTATCGCAGGTAGATGGTGGACTTGCTGACACCAAATCCGGAGGCAAGGTCATCAACCGAGACATTGCGATAGCCTTCCTCCTGAAACCGCAGCAGCGCATAATCCAGCAGGCGGTTCTGGCGCTCTTCCGCTTCCGATTTCAATGGCCGGCCCCGGCGCGGGGATGTCAGAGGTTTACGCTGCAGCTTGGTCGGACCATCCATCGCGGCATAGCGCTATGCCGATTTTGCCAAGACCGCAATCGGTGTGGCCGGTGCGCCAGTACACTCCTGGTTGGTGAACGACCGGTCAGCCGCCGTTACGAAGGGCGGGCGCGTGGTTTATGAAGTTGATGATCTCACGGCGCCGCCGGTCCTCCTCGGCGGTTTCCGCATCAACGCCGAGTTGCCATCTCAGCGCGCGATCTTCCGGATTGCGATGCAGTGCGGTGAACCGGCGGGACATGGCGTCCACATCCTCTTCGCTATGAGCCAGACCTGCTTCGATCAGGTCCTCGGCCTGGCCTTGCAGCGATACCGCCACTTCGCCCAGCGCCAGTTCCGGATGATATTGCACGCCCCAGAACACCCCGCGATCATGGCGTATCTCCGCCGCCTGGACTTGGGTGGCTTCGTTCGAGGCTAGCAGGACGCCACCGGGCGGCAGCGCCTCCACTTCATCGCCATGGATCGCCAGCGCATCCCAGGAACCTGGCCTGCCGGTCAGCAAAGGATGATCCTTTCCAGCCGGGGTAGCGGAGATGCGCCGGGCCAACCCGGCTTCGATGCGTTGCGGCATCTTTCGCACCGATCCGCCCGCAGCCGCTACCGCCACTTGCAGCCCCGCGCATGAACCGAACGATGGCGTGCCAGAAGCAAAAACCGCGCGCATGAACATCAGTTGCCGCGCAACCTCGCTGGTTTCGCGATAGACGTGCATGGGTGACCCGGTAAGAAACACGGCGTCGAAAGCGGCCAATTCTTCCTGACTGTAAGCAGGCGCATCCTCGTCCGCCGGAGAGACAATCGTGACGTCCGCTCTAGGGCTCAACTGTAATAACGTGGCCTTGTAGGTTTCTCCCGCGCTCTTCCCCGCCCGTTCTCGCCGGTTTGCACGCTCCTCCGGCAATTCACTTTGCGCGACCAGGTATCTGGGCATGTTCGACTTTCAGCGATGGGAGGGATCAGAGGATAGCCCCCAAGAACGCGGCGGCGCGCAACAGGTGCCCTGCCCGATGGTGCGCCCAAGGCGGCGGACGCCAAGTGACAAAGCTGGAAATTTGTGCGGTCCGGCGCTAAGGGTGCGTTCGCAATCAAGGATGCCTGCACCGTGTACCAGTTGAAGATCAGCGCAAACCGCCCTGCCTTCCCTGTTGTCTACGGTAACCATGTCCAGCTTCCTCACGCTTTCGAATCTTTGCGCTGCCACGCCTGACGGGCGGCCGCTTTTCCATGACCTGACGCTGTCCGTCGGCGCTGAACGCGTTGGCTTGGTGGGACGCAACGGCTCGGGCAAGTCCACCCTGCTGCGCACCATCACGGGCGAAGCGACGCCGCTGGCCGGCACCGTGCTTTGCACAGGCACTATCGGAATGCTGGCCCAAGCCTGGCACCCGGATCAAACGGTGGCCGACGCGATCGGCGTCGCCCAACCTCTCGCGACCCTTTCGCGGATTGAGGCGGGGCACGGCGATGCAGCCGATTTCGACGCGGCCGACTGGGCCCTGCCTGCCGCCATCGATAGCGCCCTCCATCAAGTCGCACTGGGCGGCATCGATTTGCAGCGGCTGATGGGTACGCTTTCGGGCGGCGAGCAGACGCGGATCGGCATGGCCCGCCTGCTGATCGCGCCGCCCGATCTGCTGCTGCTGGACGAGCCGACCAACAACCTCGACCTCACGGGACGCGAAGCAATCGCTCGGCTCATCGCGGAGTGGCGTGGCGGCGTGGTGGTGGCCAGCCACGACCGGGAACTTCTGGAAGGCATGGATCGCATTGTCGAGCTGCGCACGATCGGCAATCGCATCATCGGCGGAGGATGGTCCGCTTTCGCCGCGATCCGCGAGGCTGAGCGCGCGGCTGCGCAGGATGAACTGACACGTGGTGAAGCGGCGCTAAAGGCTGCGCGCGCTTCGGCGCAAACGGCGCGCGAAGCCAAGCAACGCCGGGACAAGGCGGGGCGCGCGTTCGCCGCGAAAGGCTCCGAACCCAAAATCCTGCTGGGTGCACAAGCGCAGCGCGCGGAGAACAGCGGCGGTCAGGCCCGGCGTCTGGCCAAGGCGCAGATCGACGAGGCAACCCGAGACCGGGATGAGGCGCATACGCGGGTCGAAATCCTGACGCCGCTGACGATAGACCTACCAGCAAGCGGATTGCCCGCCTCGTCCGAGATCGTCACCCTAGAACAAGCGACCGTGCAACTGGGCGATCGCACATTGGGTCCTTGGACACTGGCCGTGCAAGGACCACAGCGCTTGGCCGTCACCGGGCCTAACGGCGCCGGCAAATCCACTTTGCTGCGGCTGATCGCCGGCCAAATCTTGCCATCGAGCGGCCTCGTTCGAAGTCGGCGGGAACGGATCGTCATGCTCGACCAGCATGTTGGTGCGCTGGATCGGCATGACACGCTGGTCGGCAACCTGAAAAGACTGCATCCGACGCTGGACGAAGAGGCGGTTCGCGCCGCCTGCGCGCGCTTCGCCTTCCGCAATCGCGAGGCGGAGCGCATCGTCGGCACCTTCTCTGGCGGAGAGTTGTTGCGTGCGGGCCTTGCCGCCGCCTTGTCCGAACCCGCATCACCCTGGATGATCATCCTCGATGAACCAACCAACCATCTGGATATCGAATCGATCGAGACCCTGGAACAGGCGTTGCGATCGTTCGACGGGGCGCTGCTCGTCGCAAGTCACGATATCCGCTTTCTAAAAGCGCTGAATCTGACGGGCAGCGTGAGGGTAGACGCCCCAATTCTCCATTGATGGCTTGGCGCGCCGCGAAAAAAGACGGCCTGCTCTGGCACTTGCTTCGAGCCGGTGGGTTGCCACACCCTAAGCTTCCTTTCGCGAGGTGCGATGACCGTTGAACAGTGGCTGTCCGTAGCCGTCCTTTTTGGCATGATGGCCTTGTTCCTGTGGGAACGCTTTCGTTACGACGTGACCGCGATAATTGCGTTGCTGTGCGCCATAGCGCTTGGCCTGGTGAAGCCGGATCAGGCCTTCACCGGCTTTTCGGATGACATCGTGATCATCGTCGGCTCGGCGCTGGTCATCTCAGCCGCAGTGCAGCGTTCCGGTTTGATCGAAGACGCGGTCGCTTATCTGTCCCAGCGGATCAGGCGGGTCGGTTCACAACTGCTGCTGCTGACTTCCTGCGTCGGGCTGGCTTCTGGTCTGGTCAAAAACGTCGGCGCGCTGGCCATGTTGATGCCGGCAGCCACGCAGTTCGCCCGTAAGAGCGACACCAATCCCTCGGTTTTCCTGATGCCGATGTCGTTCGCCTCTCTTTTGGGTGGCTTGATGACGCTTGTCGGCACATCGCCCAACATCATCGTGAGTCGCGTGCGAGAGGAGATGACAGGACAGCCGTTCGGCATGTTTGACTATCTGCCGACCGGACTGGGTCTGCTGATCGTGGGCCTCTTATTCCTGCGCCTGGGCTATCGCCTCCTGCCATCCGACCGGCAGGGCACGGTCTCCATGGGACAGGCGCTGAACCTTTCCTCCTACGAAACGGCGGCGCGAGTCCCACCTATCAACCAGAGCATCGGGGAGACCCTGGCTGATTTCGTCGCCCGCCATGACCACGATGTCGACGTTACCGCGATCCAGCGCGGCGGCCACAGCAAGGAAGCTCATTCCGAGATGGTGGTGGAAGCGGGCGACGTCCTCGTCCTTACCGGTGAGCCCGATGCGCTGGAGCGCGTCATCGCACGCGACGGGCTGATCCTGACCGGCCAGGACAAGGAGCAGCAGGACGACGATACTGGCGTGGTGGAGGGCGTGATCATGGCCGGGTCGGCACTGGTCGATCGATCCGCCGCGCGGATGCGGTTGCAGGACCGATTGCGGCTGCGGCTGATCGCCATTTCGCGCGAAGGTGAAAAGCTCGCTAAAGAGCCGGGACAAAGCATCCTGCGGGCCGGCGATGTGATCGTGCTGCAAGGCGCGCTTGATATGATGCCCGAGCGATTGCGCGAACTGGGCGTGCTGCCGATCGCGGAGCGTCAGATTCGCCTGGGCACAGCGCGGCGCGGTTGGCTGGCCGTGATCATCCTGGCGGCCGCCATGACGGCGACGGCGACCGGTCTTGTGCCCGTCGCCATAGCGTTCTTCGCCGCCGCAGGCCTGATACTGGTGACTGGAGCGCTGCCGGTGCGCGATGCTTACGAAGCCATCGAGTGGCCGATCCTGATCATGCTCGGCGCGCTGATCCCCGTCAGCGCCACGTTGCAGAGCACCGGCGCGTCCGATGTCATCGCTACGCAGCTATCGCATCTGGCCGCCACTTTGCCGCCGTGGGGCGCCGTTATGCTCATCCTGGCAGCGGCGATGGCCGTCACGCCATTCCTGAACAATGCGGCGACCGTACTGGTTATGGCCCCCATCGCCGCGGTCTTCGCCAGCGACCTGGGCTATCGCCCGGAGGCTTTCCTGATCGCGACAGCGATCGGTGCGGGATGCGACTTCCTCACCCCGATCGGCCATCAGTGCAACACGCTGGTATTCGGCCCTGGTGGCTACAAGTTCAGTGACTATGCCCGATTGGGCGCGCCGTTATCGCTGCTGGTGCTGGCAGTGGGGACGCCGCTGATCCTCTGGACCTGGCCGCTGTAAGCGCAGTGTAGCGATTATGCTGGCTGACGGCGGCTTGTCTCACGCGTTCCCGAGCAAGCGGGCCGCAGCATGGCACCAAAGCCGATCCACAGCGCCAGGCTGATCAGGGCAAAGCTGCCCAGCACGTAGAAGGCCACATGATACCCCAGCACCTCGGCCAGCCAGCCACCGATCGCCGGGCTGAGCGATGCGCCGACGCCCTGAATGGTCATCACCGCGCCTTGGCCCACGTTGACGCGCCCGGTGCCGCTGAGCAGACAAGCCACTAGGCCCGGCACAGCCACGCTTTGAAGGCCCGCTCCGATGCCGTCCAGCGCCTGGACGGGCCAAACGCCCCAATGCTCGATGAAGGTACCCGCCAGCAGCCCACGAAGCGGTAGCGCGGCAAACGATATCAACAGCACCAACCAGTACCCCTTTCCCGCTGACATCTTCATCGCCAGCAGCGAGGCGACGATCATCACCGCTTGCGCCACCACGACAACGGTGGCCGTAAACAGCGCGGGGTTGCCTTTGCCCGCCCCCACGACTGCCAGGGTGTAAAGCGGCAACATCGCGCCATTGCCCAAGTGGAAGCAGGCGAGCGCCGCCGCCAGCACCAGCATCGGCTTGTTTTGCAACAACGTGCGAAACCCTTCGGCCTTGCCGCCTTCCTCGGGCTCATCAGCGGCGTCCTCACCCCGTTCCAGACCCCGCGCTGCTCGATGGTCGATCGCTTTCTCAGGAATCATGAGCACGGTGATGATCGCCAAAGCGCCGAACACGGCGGCCAGATAGAAGATCGCCGGCATGCCGTATTTCCAACCAAGCCAACCGGATAGACCCGCGCCCACCACGTTGCCGGCGTGGTTCCAGGCCTGATTGCGGCCATTTTGGGCATTGAAACCCTTTTGCCGCACCACGCCCAAGGTCATGCCCGCGACGGCTGGCCCGATCGCCGCCCCCGCGATCGCGGTGGCCACCTGGCTGAAGGTCACCACCAGTCCCGATTGCGACAGAAGAATGAGGAAAGACGCCATCACCGTGCAAATGCCGGTGACGATGACGACGAGACGCTTCTTTTCGGTATGATCGATGAAAGCTCCTGCCGGAACGGTCATCAGCATGCCGGCGACGCCGCCCACGGTCATCACCGTCCCGATCGGTCCCGAGGTCCAGCCGCGCTGTTGCAGGAACACGCCCAGGAATGGCCCGATGCCGGCCTGCATATCAGCCATGAAGAAGTTGAGCGCCTGCAGGGCGTTTTTGGCGCGCTTGGTGTCATCACCCGTGGCGGGTTTGAAATCCGTCAGTGCAACCGTTGCCATCGAAACGCTCCGAGATATCCGCGATTGAACACCCGGTGCGGCTGTTTCGAGCCAGCAACATCATAAAATATTTTAAGGCTACGTGGCGATGGGAATCGCGAGCGATACCCCGGGAAATTTGCTTAATTGTTATATGCTTACTTCGAGTGACATCCCATCCACGTAGAGAAACGGCAATTTCGGCCTGGCGGGAACAATGTGGCGCCAGCAACAAACACTGGGCCTCAGCCCCTGTCGGCGATCGGGATCGCGGTGGTGTACTTCGTCATCGACAAGGCAAAATGAGAAGCCGCTCCGGCAACGGAAGGATGGCCCAGCATGGTCTGCATCAGGAACATGTTGTAGCCCGCCACGTCGGCGACGACGATGCGAAGCAGGTAGTCCCATTCGCCTGACATCGAGAAGCTCTCCACCACTTCCGGCCGCTCGGCCACGAAGCCCTCGAACGCCTTGCGCGCGTCCTGCGCGTGCGATCGCATCCGGATGTGGCAAATCACATTGACACCGCGCCCGACCTTTTCCGGGTCGACCAGGCGTACCGGCCGGCTGAGCACGCCCGCTTCCTCCAGCGCCCTGATACGCCGCCAGCATGACGCGGTGGACGCCCCCACCTGCTGCGCCAGTTCGACGTGACTGATCGAGGCGTCGTGTTGCAGGAGCGTGAGTATTCTGCGATCAATCAGATCGAATTGATTTCCGTCTTTCATATACGCGTTATATCTGATGATATTTCATCGGAGAAGGCCGCTTTATGGCTGACTTAGAAATTTCATTTCAGCCATTTCGTGCGACAACGTGGTATGTCGCATATCGCATCATCTCCCCCCGAAGGCGCAGCTGCCGATTGGACGGTGCCGCAGGACTGGCAGGCCTATACCGCAGCCGAACACGCGATGTGGGATCACTTGTTCGAGCGGCAATCTAAGATGCTGCCAGGGCGGGCGGTGGATGAGTTCATCAATGGCCTCGATGTGCTGCGCATGTCCAAGCCGGGGATCCCGGATTTTGCCGAACTGTCAGATCGGCTGATGAAAGCCACCGGCTGGCAAGTCGTCGCGGTGCCGGGTCTGGTGCCGGATCGGGTCTTTTTCGAGCACCTGGCGAACCGGCGTTTCGTGGCGGGTCGCTTCATCCGCACGCCGGAGCAGCTGGATTATCTGGAAGAGCCGGACATCTTTCACGACGTGTTCGGCCATGTGCCGCTACTCGCCAATCCCGTGTTCGCCGATTACATGCAGGCTTACGGCGAAGGTGGCCTGCGCGCCGACGGCCTGGGGGCGATCAATCGCTTGGCCCGGCTTTACTGGTACACCGTGGAGTTCGGCCTGATCCGCCAGGGCGATCGCCTCAAGCTCTATGGCGCAGGCATCGTTTCCTCGCATGGGGAATCCATCTTTGCGCTGAACGATCCTTCGCCCAACCGGCTGGGCTTCGACTTGAAGCGCCTGATGCGCACGCCCTATCGGATCGATGATTATCAACAGACCTACTTCGTCATCGACAGCTTCGAGGACCTGCTGAAGCAGACGGTCGAGACCGACTTCGCGCCGCTCTACCACGAGTTGGAAGGCGCGCCCGACCACGCGATCACCACCGTCCTGCCGCAGGATGCGGTCTTCACCCAAGGCACACAGGCCTACGCGAACGCCAAGGCGCGGGCCTGAGATGCGCCGCTCGCTTTAATCGCGCCAGCCACGCCTTATCTAGAATATTGAGAGGAACCGCCCATGTCCGACCAGACCAATCCGCTGGGCCTTAACGGCTTCGAGTTCGTCGAGTTCACCTCGCCTGATCCGCAGGCGATGGCCGCTCACTTCCAGCAGTTGGGCTTCGTGCCCACGCATCGTCACCCGCACAAGAACATCACGCGCTACAAGCAGGGCCGCATCAACCTGATGCTGAACCGTGACGATGCTGGCCGCGTGGCTGCGTTCCGGGGCGAGCATGGCCCCTCGGCCAGCGCGATGGCATTTCGCGTGGAAGATCCCGCGGCGGCGATGGCCTGGGCGCTGGACCACGGCGCGCGGCGCACCGACGAGGATGATACCGTGATCCAGGGGATAGGCGGCTCGTACCTCTATTTCATCCAGGACGGTGTCGACCTCTATGCCGATTGGGCCGAGTTCCCGGGATGGCGCGAAACGGAAGCCGAAAACAGCGTCGGCCTCGATCTGCTTGACCACCTGACCCACAACGTGCGGCGCGGCCAGATGCGGGTATGGAGCGAATTCTACCGCACGCTCTTCAATTTCGAGGAGCAGAAGTACTTCGACATCAAGGGCCAGGCGACCGGCCTGTTCAGCCAGGCGATGATCGCGCCCGATCGCGCCATCCGCATCCCGCTGAACGAGAGCCAGGACGACAAGAGCCAGATCGAGGAATTTATCCGCGAATACAACGGTGAGGGCATCCAGCACCTCGCCCTGACGACGAGCGACATCTACGCCACGGTGGAAAAGCTGCGCGCGCGGGGTGTGCGGCTGCAGGATACGATCGAGACGTATTACGAACTGGTGGACAAGCGCGTGCCCGGCCATGGCGAGGATCTTGAACGTCTGCGTCACAATCGTATCCTGATCGATGGCAGCGTGGAGAACGAAGAAGGCATTCTGCTGCAGATCTTCACCGAGCCGCTGTTCGGACCGATCTTTTTCGAGATCATCCAGCGCAAGGGGAACGAGGGGTTCGGCAACGGCAACTTCCAGGCCCTTTTCGAAAGCATCGAGCTGGACCAGATCCGGCGCGGCGTGATCTCCGTCGACGCATGAGTACGGCGATGCTCTGCGGCTTTGGCAACCATCACGCTACCGAGGCGGTGCCCGGTGCGTTGCCGGTGGGGCGTAACTCGCCCCAGCAGGTGCCTTACGGCCTCTATGCCGAGCAGCTTTCCGCGACCGCGTTCACCGCGCCGCGGGCGCAGAACCACCGTAGCTGGCTTTACCGGATGCGACCGAGCGCGGAGCATCGCCCGTATGCGCCTTACGCGGGCAACCCCCTGCTGGCGACGGATCAAGCTCACAGCCTTGCCCCCTCCCCCAATCGCCTGCGTTGGAACCCGCTGACGCTGCCCACCGATCCTGTGGATTTCATGGACGGCCTCACCGCCTATGCCGCCAACGGCGATAGCGCGGCGGGCACAGGCTGCACGATCTATCTTTACGCGGCCAACCGCTCGATGGAGAGGCGTGCGTTCTTCTCGGCCGACGGCGAGATGCTGATCGTGCCGCAGCAGGGCCGCTTGCGGATCACCACCGAGATGGGCGTGCTGGAGGTGCCGCCTTTGCACCTGGCGCTGATCCCGCGCGGCGTTCGCTTCAGCGTTTCCCTGCCGGACGGCGAAGCGCGCGGCTACGTGTGCGAAAACCATGGCGCGCTGTTCCGCCTGCCCGACCTCGGCCCGATCGGATCGAACGGACTGGCCAACCCGCGTGACTTCGAAGCGCCGGCCGCGTCGTATCAGGATATCGAAGAGCCGCATCAACTGGTTCAGAAGTTTGGCGGATCACTGTGGGCCAGCACCATCGCTCACAGTCCGTTCGATGTGGTGGCCTGGCACGGCAACGTCGCGCCCTATCGCTATGATCTGCGGCACTTCAACGCGATCAACACGGTCAGCTTCGACCATCCCGATCCGTCGATATTCACCGTCCTCACCAGCCCTAGCGATACGCCGGGCACCGCCAACATCGATTTCGTGATCTTTCCGCCGCGCTGGATGGTGGCGGAGGATACCTTCCGTCCGCCCTGGTTCCATCGCAATGTGATGAGCGAATTCATGGGCCTGATCGAGGGCACCTACGATGCCAAGGCCGGCGGGTTCGCGCCCGGCGGGGCAAGCCTGCACAACTGCATGTCGGCGCACGGCCCCGATGTCGCCAGCCATGCCGCAGCCACGTCCGCCACGCTGGCGCCGCACAAGATCGAAGACACCATGGCCTTCATGTTCGAGAGCCGTTACCTTATCGCGCCCACGCGCTGGGCGATGGAAACGCCGCTGCTGCAAGATGACTACGACGCCTGCTGGCAAGAGTTCGCCAAGGCACGACTGCCCACCGGAGAGGATGCCGCATGACTTGGTGGACGACCGACGAAACGCATGATCCGGCTCGATCCAGTTGGGTCGCCAGCGCGAATGGGCATCACGACTTTCCGATCCAGAACCTGCCCTTCGGCGTTTTCTCCGCTAAGGGCGGCGCGCCTCGCATCGGCGTTGCCATCGGCGACATGATCCTTGACCTTCGCGCCCTGGCCCAGACCGGCACGTTGGAGGTAGCCGCTGCTGCGGTGGCTAATGACATCACGCTAAACGCCCTGCTGGCCCTCCCGCAGGCGGAACAGCGCGCCTTGCGCTACCATCTCAGCGCCATTCTGTCGGACGAGGCGCACCGTGCCGCTGTGGAGCCTTTGCTGCATAATGCCGGCGACTGCACCCTGCACTTGCCCGCGCGCATCGGCGATTACACCGACTTCTACGTCGGCATCCATCACGCTAACAATGTCGGCAAACAGTTCCGGCCCGACAATCCGCTGCTGCCAAACTACAAGTACGTGCCGATCGGCTACCATGGCCGCGCATCTTCGATTCGGCCATCGGGCGTGCCTGTCCGCCGCCCGGTGGGCCAGCGCAAACCGCCGGAGGCTGACACCCCGCTGTTTGGCCCGACCGCCCGCCTCGACTACGAACTGGAGCTGGGCGTTTGGATCGGCAACGGCAACGCCTTGGGCGATCCTGTCGCCATCGCCGACGCTGCGCAACATATCGCCGGTTTCTGCCTCCTCAACGATTGGTCGGCGCGTGACTTTCAGGCTTGGGAGTACCAACCCCTGGGTCCGTTTCTGGCGAAGAACTTCCAGTCCACGATTTCCCCCTGGGTGATCACCAGCCACGCCATGGCCCCCTTCCGCACCGCGCAGCCACCGAGGCCGGAAGGCGATCCCGCTCCCCTGCCCTATCTGAGCAGTGAGGACGATCAGGCGCACGGCGCGCTTTCGATAACTTTGGAAGCGCATTTGTTGACGCAACGTATGCGAGACGCGGGTGAAGCTCCCTTCCGCCTCAGCACCGGACCTGCCACCAACATGTACTGGACGGTGAACCAGATCGTCACCCACCACGCCTCGAACGGCTGCAACCTGACGGCGGGCGATTTGCTGGGAACCGGCACAATCTCCGCGCCGACGCGCGAGGGTTTCGGCAGCTTGCTGGAGCTGACCACGGGCGGCAAGGAACCGATTACCCTGCCCAATGGCGAGACCCGCTCCTTCGTGGAGGACGGCGACGAGATCATTCTGCAAGCGCGCGCCACCGCGCCGGGGGCGGTTTCTATCGGCCTGGGCGAATGCCGCGCGCAGGTGCTGCCCGCACGATGAGCGAGCTTGTCCTGCATGGCTACTGGCGGTCATCCGCAGCCTATCGGGTCCGCATCGCCCTGAACCTCAAGGGCCTTCGCTACACGCAAGTGACGCATGACTTGCGGGTCGGAGCTCAGCGCTCGCAAGACTATCTTGCGCTGGCTCCGCATGGGCTGGTTCCGGCCCTGGCGGATGGCGACAAGGTCTACCTCGAAAGCCCCGCCATCATCGAGTGGATCGATGCCCGCTGGCCCGCACCCCGGCTGGTGCCCGAGGACCCGGATGACGCCGCAATGGTCCGGGCGATGGCGGCGTTGATCATGTGCGATATCCACCCGCTCAACAACCTGCGGGTGCTGCAGGCCCTGCGCAGCGATTTTCATGCCAGCGACGAACAAGTGAAGAGCTGGATCGCCCGTTGGATTCACGAAGGCTTCGCTCCGCTGGAGGCCCTGACGGCACAGCATGGCGGCCGGTACTGCTTTGGCGATACGCCCACTCTGGCGGACTGCTGCCTGGTGCCGCAGCTTTACAGTGCCCGCCGCTTTGGCGTTGATTTGTCGGCTTATCCCGGCCTCGTTGCCGCAGGTTCGGCCGCAGAGGCACTGGATGCGGTCGAAGCAGCCCAACCTGATCGCCAGCCAGATGCGGATGCGGCGTGACGGACGGGACGCGGGTATTCGCAACACCAGCCGGTGTGCGGCTCTGCCCGGCGGACATGATCGTCCCCGGCGCGGCCCGCAATTTCGTCCTGCAGATGCGCAGCGGCCGCTTCCACGGCTTCGTCGTGCGCCTCGGCGCGGAAGAGGTTGCAGGCTATGTCGATCGCTGCCCGCACGCCGGCCTGCCGCTGGCACAGACGCTGGACGATTACATGACGCCCGATGGCGCGCACATACTGTGCAGCTGGCACGGTGCCTTGTTTCGTCCTGCGGATGGGAAGTGCGTGGGCGGCCCTTGCGTCGGCCAGTCGCTGACAGCTTGGCCCGTGGCGGTCCAGGAGGATTGGATCGTCACCGCCGGGGCTTCGCCGCAGCCGGGGTGAGTAAGGGGGGCGGAACAGCCGCCGCGTCGTGGGGTTTAGAGTGATCTAGGGGGATCCACGCGAAAGGGCCGGACCATTTCACTCGATCACATCATCCAGACATACGGGCTTCTCGGCCTGTTCGTGGGCGCCGGTATCGAGGGTGAGACGGTGGTGGTATTGAGCGGCATCATGGTCCACCGCGGCCTCCTGCCCTTCTTCCCCGCCGCCATGGTTGCGGCTGCCGGATCGTTCGTGGCCGATCAGCTATTCTTCCTGCTCGGCCGGAGCTTTCGCGAGAGACCCTTCGTGCGTCGGATGCAGCACCGGCCCACGTTCACCAAGGCCATGGCCGCATTCAATAAGCACCCGACGCTATTCGTTTTCGCGTTTCGCTTTCTCTACGGCCTGCGCACGGTGAGCCCAATCGCCATCGGCACCACCCGCCTTTCCTGCATGAAGTTCCTGGCAATCAATGCCGTCGCCGCCGTCGTGTGGGGCCTTGTCTTCGTGACGCTGGGCTATTGCTTCGGCAACGCCATCGAGCGCGCCTTTGGCCGGCTTCATTCGCTGGCCCCGATCCTGGCGATAGCGCTCGTGGTGGTCGCGGTGGGGGCGATCCTGCTCTACAATCGGCGGCGGTCGTTGGCTGACGATAGGGACAGCCAGATCGAGCAACCCGCGCCCCTGGCCTGACCCTGCCGCAGCGCTCAGAACCGGGCGGGGATCAGCCGGATCGCGATAGGCTGGGCCAGCGGTTTCCAACCCTTCTCTGCCAGAACCTGATTGCTCTCCACCGCGCGCCTGCCCTTGGCCTGATCAAGCGACCACGTGATGTGAAAGATCGAGCCATCAGCGCGCGCCGTGGTGCCACCGATGCGCACCACCAGGGCCTGAATCCCCAAGCCATCGTCGATGACGCCGACGACTTCGCCGGTCGTCTTGCAGGGTAGCGGCGTGTCTCCATCCGTGCCCGAACGCAACGTCACATGATCGGCGACGATGTCAGGGAACAGTGCCGGAATGAGATCGAGCAGGCGAGCGCAATCGGCGAGGTCCAATTTCCACCCGGTAACAACGCGTCGTGCCATCGCAGCCCTATCGTGCAAGGCAATGGCGATGTCATCAGTCCGGGCGGTTTGGCGCCTTGGCGAGAGCCAGCTTCATCTCGATCATCTCGCCACCCTTGCGGCTGATGCCCCAGAAGTGGCCCGTGCTGGTTTCGTCCCAATCGATCGCCTGCCCCTCCGCCGCCATCGCGTACGTGCCGAGATGGTCCAGCGTCGCGCCGCCGTTGGGCAGGCCGACCGCGTAAAGCTCGGGCAAGTCATGTCCGCTAAGGTACAGCCGCCCATCCGGGCCCCAGCCGCCTCCGGAAATGCTCATCGGCGCGATCCTGTCCAAGATGGAACGAGGCAGCGCCCAGCTTTGCGTCCGCCGCCACTCGGCATCGAAGCGGACCAGCTGCGTGTAACGATGATCGCGTCCCGGCTCTCCTCCGCGACCGTCGTAGTTGGCGAACATCGCCCACCATGCGCCCTGATGCCAATCCACGAAGGTCAGCGAGCCGCTCCCTATCCCCAGAGACACCGAGCGCTTGTGCGTCAGCGTGGCGGCATCGAAAATCTCTACCGAACTGGCCTGCGGCACCTGGGGAAAGTTGGACGCCGCGCAAACCAGCTCACGCGCCTCCACGATACAGCTGTTGATGTGCGGATAACGCTGTGGATCCCCCTCCCAAGCGGCGCGTTTTTCACCCGAGCGCTTGTCGTACCGCGCGATCCGGTAGTTGGCGATCGCATAGACATCGCGAGGGCCCACAGCCACGCCCTGCTTGGCCTCCGGCGCGGGCAACCGCCGCAAAGTTTCGGCCGAGCCACCGCCAAAGCCGACGGGTAGCGCAGCCAGCGCAAGTGCAAGGAGGAGCGGCATTGGCACCATCGATCCCAAAGTTCAGGAAAGTCGGTCCCTAAGACTGATCCGTGACACTATGCCGTCAATGGTATTCAGCGATGGCCCAATCTGCGGCCCGGCGTTGAATGTGGCGGATGTCTCCGCCATTGTCCCGGTCCATGCCGCCGCGGACCCCACGATCACCATGACTTGCCGACACCACCCTCGCTTCGGAAAGCGGCCAAATGCCACGGCGTAAGGACATTTGGCGCTGTGGCATCGTGCGGACCCCGGCTTCGCAACTGATCGTGAGCGGCAGCGCCGACGCGCAGGTGCATTGGTTGGACGAGGAGCCGGCGTTCACGTTTCTGGCCGACCCCTTCGGAAGAATGAGGGGGCCCGATCTTCACCTCTTTGTCGAACAGTACGACTACCGCACCCGCCACGGGCGGATCGAGCGGCTCGTCCTGGATGCGCAGTTCAATCTTGTAGATCGCTCGGTGGCGCTGGCCGAGCCTTGGCACTTGTCCTACCCTTTCGTGTTCGAGGGGGAAGGCGCGACCTGGATGCTGCCAGAAGCGCATCGGTCCGGCACGCTGACGCTCTATCGCGCTCATGGCGACATGGAAGATTGGCGGGCGGAATGCACCATCGCGCTGGACTGCGTGCCGGTAGACGCATCGATCCTGCGCCATGGCGGGCGCTGGTGGCTGCTCTATGCATCGGCGCACAGCCGGGAAAGCAAGGTGGCAGAGCTTCATGTGGCCTGGGCCGACACGCTGACGGGGCCTTGGATGCCCCATCCCGGTAATCCCGTTCGGCGCGATCGTCAGTCTGCCCGGCCCGGCGGAACGCCCATCATCATAGACGGGCACATCGTGCTGCCGGTGCAGGATTGCACGCGAACCTACGGAGGGGCGACCCGGCCGTTATGGATCGACACACTGGACGAGGGCCATTTCTCGGCGACCGCGGGCGATCCTTTGCCCTATCCCGCGACAGCGCCCCGCAACTGTGAGGGGATGCACACTTTTTCGGCGTGCGGGCCACTGACGCTGATCGACGTCAAGACAGTCGACCGATCGCTGGCGGGCCTCAGGATCGAACTGGGCCGAGTGCTGCGACGCGCCTCCAGATAGCCTGACCCGCCGCCTCGAACCGCGCTTGGGAGAAGCGTTCCAGCACCAGCGCGCGCGAGGCCTGCCCCATCGCCGCCAGCTTGTCAGGGTCGCTCAACGCCATGCGCAGGGCTTGCGCGAATGCGCCGACATCTCCCGGCGGCCGCACCCATCCGGTCTGGCCCGGGACGATGGTGAAGCCCAGTTCGCCCACTCGTGACGCGATTACCGGCAGCCCGGCGCTCATCGCCTCATGCGCGGCGATGCAAAAGCCCTCGGATCGGGATGGCTGCACGTATAGATGCTGGGCCGCCAGGTAATCGCGCGGGTTCTCGACATAGCCTGGCAAGCGCATCGGCAAGGCGTGTGCGGCGATCTCGGCTTCCAGACTTGCCCGCTCGGTGCCCTCGCCCGCAATCGTCACTTCGAAGGAGACCGGCGCCCGAAAGCCGTTGCGAGCCAGCTCGGCAAGAGCAGCGACCAGGACATCGTAGCCTTTCACCGGATGCAAGCGCCCGAGGCTGCCGATCCGCAGGATTTCGCCGGACTGCCAGCTTCGCGCAGTCGGCATGGACGGATCTGCGGCGAAGATCGGCCACAACTCCAGCCGATCGGCGGGCACTTTCAGCCTGTCACGCGTGAGTTCGGCCACGCACTCGGAGTCCGCCACCCACAGGCTCGCTCTGGCCTGGAGCAGACGCAGGAGACGGCGATTCCACGGCTTCAGGAATGCGGCATGCTGCCAGGCGATCACCGGCAGATGCATGCCCGGACCCGCAAGCAGCCCCAAGATCGTTGCGCGGCTCAGCGATGTCCACAAGTGGGTTGCGCCCCACGCCTGCACCTCACGCTTGATCCAGTGATGGGCGGCCAGGTGGTCCGTCTCCCCGCCGTCTCGCACCAAGGGATCGAGCCCGGCTTGCGCCATCGCCGGAAGCGCGCGACCATCCCGGCGGGTCAGGGCGAAGACCCGCACTTGCGCTCCGCAAGCGCGCAATACGCTTGCTATCGCGGGCACGGGCAGGGCCGCGCCCCCGCCCTCGACCGAGTTGATGAGGTAGGCGATCCGGGGGCGCATCAGTGCCGCAGGCTGGATCGCCAGACCAACATCACTAGCAGGCCGCTGGCCAGGATCGCCTGGCCAAGCGCCTGATAAGCCGCCCCCATCAGCCCGTAGCGCTCCAGCAATAGCGGCAGTGCGCCCAGAAACACCAGGCTGGCGAAGAGGTTTGCCATCACGGACCGCGATGGCTGCCCCAGCGCGGCAAGCGCCGAACTACAGGCAGGAGCGACCAGGGCGACGGCTCGGGCCAACACCAGCAGCACCATCGGCGCGGCGGCGGCATCAAAGCGTGAACCTGCCAGCAAATGGACGATGAACGCGGGGAACGCCAGCACTACCAGCACGACCGGAACGGTGGCCAGAAGCGCGATCGACACGACCCGCATCAGCGTGCGCCGCAAGGGCCGACCGCCCTGCCCCGCCGCGACGATGTGGGCCAATTCCGCGTAGGCAGTGTTGCCCAAAATCTGTGCCGGTTGCGCAATGATCACCGTCGCGCGCTGGGCCACCGCAAGCAAGCCCGCAGCCGCAGGGCCCAGCACCCATCCGACGATCAGCGGCGCGGCGCGGCCCGCGAACTCACTCAGGGTCACGTCCGCATTCGTCGCCAGCATGAAGCGCCAGACGCCGGCGTTCTCCTGCGTTACTCGACCCGCATCCGGACGGCGCAGCGCCGGCCCCAGTTCGCGCGCGGCCAGCCAGAGGCCCATCGCCCACATCACGGCGAATTCCAGCACGGCGGCCAGCATCCAGACAACAAGGAACGATTTCAGCCCCCAGCCCATGGCGATCACCAACAGGCAGCCGCCAAGCCGCACCACCGGTTGCACCAGATTATGCACCCCCAGCAGATCGAAACGGCCCAGCAATTGCAGGTAGCCCGCCGGCGTCGAGCGCACGGAGCCCAGCACGGCCAGCGCATAGAACGGCGCAAAGGCCATCGCCTTTGGCGGCCAGCCCAGGTGCGGCCCGACATAGGGCACCAGCACGAAGGCCGAGGCGATCGCCAAGAGGCCCGCCGAAAGCTCCAGCACCGCGCCAAAGCGCAACAAGCGGCCAAGCCGGTGCCGGTCATCATCCGCCGCCGCCTCGGCGCCATAGCGCACGATCGCCTGCCAGGCGGGAAACTCGATCACGCCGCACACGGTGGTGACGTAGGCGTGGACGAGGACCAAGACGCCGTATTCTTCCGGTCCCAAAAAGCGGGTGGCCAGGAACAGGTACGCCAGGCTGATCAGCCCGGCACCGGCCTTGCCGCCCAGGACTAGACCCAGCCCTGAGAAGATACGCCGAACATTGCCGCGCACCTTTTGACGGGACGACGCATCCACCGGGACGGTGGCACTCAGCACGGCGGACGGTCCCACGATCCTTCGACCAGCCGCTTAGGCGGCCGGCGCAAGCTTGAGGTGACGAGACCGCGTACGCCGTCCCTCGGCAAATCGCGCGATGGCATCGGCGGCGCGAACGGACGACGGCGTGTTGGTGATGTCAAAGCTCTCGGCGAAAAGTTCTTGCTGGGTCGCGCTATATATCCGCTCGTGCAAATCATCACAGCGTTTAAGTGCGTCCGGCAGCTCGTCGGGGCTCTCGATCACTTCGCCCAGCGTCCAATGCCGGAAGTTGGGATCGCCCTTCCACGCATGACGATGGCTGTTGAGGAAGATGCAGGGCCGTGGCCTGAGCAGAAACTCGTACACCTGGCTGCTGGCATCGCCGAGGTAGATATCGGCGGACAAGGTATAGGTCATGTCGGTCGCAGCGCGGCTGCCAAGGTCGATCTTGATGTTGTCTCCGCGCAGGAATCGCATCGGTATGTCGCCTGCACGGTCCAGCGTCAGCTTGTCGATCGTGACCACGAAGGGCCGTTCGAACAGCATGACATGCGGTGCGAACAGCAGGCCGTAATAGGGATCGCCGACGAAGGTATCGAACACCGCATGGCCGTGTTTGTACCAGGAAGACAGGTGTGGGGAGACGTGGGGGTTGTAGAACACCGCCTTTTCCACCGTCGGCAGAAAGCGATGGGTGGGTGCGTCACGCACCAGATCGAACTTGGGATAACCGACCACGCTGATGTTATCTGCCGGGACCCGTGCCTCCTCGATAAGCCGCGCGCGGACCTTGGCACCTGAACACAGAACATGGTCGAACCGGGCGCTGGCGGGATCGAAACCGATCGCCCTATCGCCGGCGCCATGACGGGTATGGACGATCGCAAGGTCATGCAGGCCATAGCGATCCTTCAGCACCAGCGAAGTCTTTTCCGCCACGACCAGCACATCCAGGCTGCGGAAGAACGGCAGATTGTCACGATAGATAAGCAGCTTGGATGCAGGCACGACCCGCCCCAGCACGCCATCGACGCGGCGGGTCAGCTTCGATGGCGAAAGCTCGACATGCTCTATGCTCTGCCCAATCGCCTCACCGGCAATCCGGCGTACTTCTGCCGCGAGGCGGGCGTTGGTTGTGGCGACGATGATCTCGTCCGAACAATCAACTTCTGCCATGGCGAGCGCGATTGGCAAGCTGTGCGCCACCTGGTGAATCTGATCGTGGTTGAATAGGAATCCGATGCGCATCGTTCATCGACTCCACGGCCGCACAAAACCCGCATCGCGTTAGACAAAGAATGTTACAGAAGCGCGGGAGCGACCAGCGCGCCCGTGCGCTCCGTCGCTACTGGAGAAATACTACCGCCGCTTGCCTCGTCCTTTCGTCATCAAGTCGGGCTTGGTGGGCGGGGTCCATCCGGAAGGAGGCGCGAGACGCTCCTGGCTCGTGCCCAGTCCCATCGCACCCTGCTGTTGCCGCGTCAGGCCGGAAAGGTCCGCCGTTGCCGCCTCGTCTGCGGTTGCCCCACCCCGCATGAGGCTGATCACATCACGCAATCGTCTGGCTTCTTCGAAGTCGAGGGCGGCAGCCGCCGCCTCCATCTTCTTGCGCAGTTCCTCGATCGTATCGGTCATGGCGACTATAACGCCCCAACCGGGTCTTCGGATCGAGCGGGTGCAACGCCTTAGGAAAAGCAGGCTTCACCATACCCCTGAGGGCAACGGCGGTACGCCGTGGAACCGACCTGCCCCGTGAAGGCTATGGCGGGATGACGGAAGATCGCAAAAGTGGCTCACGTGCGGTTCCGCGCGGGCGTCTATCAAGGCTTAGCACATTCGGGCGGCTCGCCGGCGGCGTGGCGGGTGGCATGCTCGCCGAAGGCGCGCGACGGCTGGCCCAGGGGGAGCGCCCCCGCCTCAACGACCTTATCCTGACGCCTGGCAATGCGGCTCGCCTGGCCGACCGGCTTGCCCACTTGCGCGGCGCGGCCATGAAGCTGGGGCAGATGATTTCAATGGACGCCGGGGATGTTCTGCCTGCGGAGCTGTCGACCATCCTCGCCCGGCTGAGAGACCAGGCGCAGCGCATGCCCCCCGCTCAGCTCGATCGTGTGCTAAAGCGGGAGTGGGGCGCTGACTGGCGCCGTCGCTTCCGCCATTTCGAGGCGACGCCGATCGCGGCCGCTTCGATCGGTCAGGTCCACCGGGCTACCCTGCCCGATGGCCGCGTGCTGGCGATAAAGGTGCAGTATCCGGGCGTAGCCGACAGCATCGACGCCGATGTCGACAACGTGGCGACCTTGCTGCGTATCTCGAACATGCTTCCTGCCACCATCGACCTCGCTCCGCTGCTGGCAGAAGCCAAGCGACAGTTGGCTGAGGAAACGGACTATCTGCGCGAGGGCCGCGAACTGCAGCGGTTTGGCGATCTGCTCAGCGGAGATACGCGCTATGTCGTGCCCGTATTGGAGGAAGCGCTCACCACGCCGCGCGTGCTGGCGATGAGCTTCGTGGCAGGCGCTCCGATCGAGAACCTCGCCACCGCGTCACAGGCCGATCGCAACGCAGCGATGACCGCGCTGATCGAACTGGTCTTGCGCGAGCTTTTTACCTTCGGTGTGATGCAGACCGACCCCAACTTCGCGAACTACCGCTGGCAGTCGGATACGAAGACGCTGGTCTTGCTGGATTTCGGCGCCGCCCGCCCAGTTTTGGCCCAGACCTCGGACGCCTACCGGCGCTTGATCGAAGCTGGTTTGGCGCGCGATCTGGATAAGGTGCGCGAGACTGCGCTGGAGACGGGTTTTATCGGCCCGGGAGCCGATACCGCGCATCGTCCAGCGATCGATCGCATCATCCGCGCGATCGATGCTGCCATGAACCGGGAGGGGCCGTTCGATTTTGGAGACCGCGCTTTCGTACCGGTCGTGCGTCAGGAGGCTGAAGCGATGCTGGCGGATCGCGCCGCCTGGCACGTGCCGCCGGTGGACACCCTGTTCGTCCAGCGCAAGGTCAGCGGCACGGCGCTGCTGGCAGCCCGGCTGAGAGCTCGCGTGCAGGTCCGCGAACTAGCGGCGGCTGCGATCACATCTGAAAGCAGACACCCCCAGCACGCTCTCGGCGATAACCAGGACGATCGATCAGAGACCGTGCCTCGTCCGCCCGCCTCTCTGGTTTAGCGGGATGATTTTGCCTTGTGTTCCGCCAGCAGCTTGTCCAGCTCGCTGATCCGGAGACGCTGCGGCGTGTCTCTGGCAAGGCCCTTCATCCGACATTCGGCCCACAATTGCCTGCGTTCGGATTCCAGCGCGCGTAGATACAGATCAGCCAATCATCGTCTCCTGTCGCGGCCTTTATCGGCGCGTGAGCGACGCAATGCCGCAGCGCCGCTGTTCACCGCATCCTCTTCCGCCAACTTGCGCCAGCGGTCCACGCGGGCGGGGTCGAGCCGACCGTCCGCCATGGCGGCGCGTATGGCGCATTCCGGCTCGTCCGCGTGCGTGCAGTTCGCAAACTTGCAATCCAGCGTTATGGCCGCCACGTCGTCGAAAACTTCCGTCACGCCAGCGGCGACCTCGGACATCTGAAGTTCGCGCATGCCTGGCGTGTCCACCAGCCACCCGCCTCCATCCAGACCGGGCGCGAGACGATGCATCTGGCGGACTGTGGTCGTATGCCGGCCCTTCCCGTCGTCTTCTCGCACGGGCTGGGTCTCGATATTGGTCGATCCCGTAAGGGTGTTGACCAAGGTCGATTTGCCGACACCGGACGACCCCACCAAAGCCACGGTCTGACCAAACCCACAGAACCGCGCGAGCTTGTCGGCACTGCTCGGATCGCGCCCGTTGACCAGCTCCACCTGCAGATCCGCCTGGAGCGCGCGCGCAGCCTCAACCAAGGCATCGGCATCGGAAGACAAGTCGGCTTTCGTCAGGACCACAACGGCGCGTACACCCACCTCACCCGCAAGCACCAGATAGCGCTCCAATCGCGCGACGTTGAAGTCCTGATCGCAGGACGTCACGATGAACAGCGTATCGACATTGGCGGCAATCAATTGCACGCGGCGCTGATCGCCGGGAGCCGGACGCTTGAACAGGCTCGCCCGGTCCAGAATATGCACGAGATCACGCGTTTCCCGGTCGATCAGCAGCCAGTCGCCAACCGTCGGCCGTTTCTCCGCTCCGTCGCCATGGGGCAGTTTGGACGAGATCGAATCCTCGATCCCCTCGCCCGAAACCGTCACGCGTCCCCGATGGACCGACATCACCCGCACAGGCTGGCAAGAGCCGCGCTGCTCGGGGGTGACCTGTTCGCTGAAGAAAGGCCTCCAGCCCAGTTGCGCCAGGACAGGATTGGTAGTTTCCGCCAAGGGCTCAGGCGCCCCCTGACTGATCCGGGTCCAGCGTTCCCTGCTGCTCCGCGCGCTTGTTGGCCTTGGCTAACGCCTTCTTCGCGGCCTCTTCGGCCCTGAGCCGTTCGCGCTCACGACGCTCGAAATCGTAATTGGGTTTGCGTGGAATGTCGGTCGCTCCGTTTCCAAAGGTACTATCTGGGCAGCTGCTGGGCGCTAAGCCTTGGAACCTGCGCCTAGACCAATCCGTCGCGCACGGCCAGCAGGCAAGCGCACGCTGCTCCCGTCTCCGTGGGCGGCGGCGGCGGCACCGCTATGGAGTGGGCGACGAGGAAAAAGTTTGAACCGAGCGGCCGTTGGAGCGTTGCTTCGCTGAACACCTTCCAAAAGGCCATTTCCCCTCATGCGCTACAATAACCTCGGCCGCACCGGCCTGTTCGTTTCCGAGATTTGTCTGGGCACGATGACGTTTGGTGGCAGCAGCGCCGGCATGTGGGGGAAGATCGGCCAGCTTGGCCAGGATGACGCCGATACGCTCGTTCGCACCGCGGTCGAAGGCGGGGTCAACTTCATCGACACCGCCGACGTCTATGCGGACGGGACATCGGAAGAGATCACCGGTCAAGCCATTCGCAACCTGGGCCTGAAGCGTGATGAGATCATTGTCGCCACCAAAGGTTTCGGTGCAACGGGTCAAGGCCCGAACGCCCGTGGCGCCTCTCGGTATCATCTGATCGATGCCTGCAAGGCGAGCCTGAAGCGGCTCCAGCTTGACCATGTGGATCTTTACCAGATTCACGGTTTCGATCCGGTGACCCCGATCGAGGAAACGCTGCGGGCGCTCGATACGCTCGTTCAGCATGGCCATGTCCGCTATATCGGCGTTTCGAACTGGGCGGCATGGCAGATCACCAAGGCACTTGGGATCGCGGAACGGCTAGGCCTCCACCGCCTGGCATCGCTGCAGGCCTACTACACGCTTGTCGGCCGCGAACTGGAACGTGAGATCACGCCGATGCTGATGTCGGAAGAAGTGGGGTTGATGGTGTGGAGCCCGCTCGCCGGTGGCTTTCTCTCGGGTAAGTACAGCGCGAACGAACCTGGCGAAGGTCGCCGCGCAGCTTTCGCGTTCCCGCCCGTCGAACCGAGCCGTGGCGATTCCGTCATCGCGGCCCTGCGGCCCATTGCAGAGGCCCATGGCGTATCCGTAGCGCGCATCGCGCTGGCCTGGCTACTGCACCAGCGATCGGTGACAAGCGTGATCGTGGGCGCGAAACGTCCCGACCAGTTGACGGACAACTTGGCCGCGACCGAAATCGACCTCACCAGTGATGAACTGGCCGCGCTCGATAAAGTGAGCGCGATCCCGCAGGAATACCCCGGCTGGATGTTCGAACGCCAAGGGCAACTGCAGCGCGATCTGTTGGCGCAACGGCGATAGGCGGAGCCACCATCGCATCGCCACGAAGTTGGTCTGCGATCGCGAGCTTTACGCCGCGCGGCTTGGCGGACGCCTGTGGGTGTGGCAGGCCATGGGGTATGACGGAGTACAAGCGATGAGCGTCGCGTTTCGGCGCGAAGGGGATGACGAGCATCTCGAACCCAAGTTCGAGCTGCCGCTTCCGCCCGGCCCCAATCTGGTCACGCCACGCGGGCTGGCACTGATCGGATCGAAGGTCGCAGAGTTGGAAGCGATGCTGCCGACCCTCACTGACGAGTCGGCACTCACGGCAACGCGGCGAACGCTGCGGTACTGGCGGACCCGGTTGGCCACGGCACAACTGATGGACATGCCCGACTGCTCGCACGTCGCTTTCGGTTGCCGGGTCACGATCAGGATGAACGGAAAGCAGCGGACGATCGCGATCGTCGGCGACGACGAAGCCAATCCCAAGAAAGGTCTGCTCGCGTTTTCCGCTCCTCTTTGCCGTGCGATCATGGATGTGGGCGTCGGCGAGGAGGTTCCGTTTGGCGACAGTGGCGCTCTTATAGAGATATTGGAGATCGCGCCTCTGGAAGCTTGAGGCTGCGGCAGGTTTCACCAGCTGATGTAGTCTGGCGGAATGCGCCGTCGTCAGATCAACCGCCGGCCACACTGGGGAAGTCGCCCGACGCTGGGCGTCAATGATCAGGACTGGCATCGCGCCTCAGATGGCGTTTACCAAAGGCATTACCGCCACAAACAGAAACCCCCGCCGGGTCTTTAGACCTGACGGGGGTTTGTGGTGCGCCCGGAACGATTCGAACGTCCGACCCTCAGATTCGTAGTCTGATGCTCTATCCAGCTGAGCTACGGGCGCGTTGGAGGGCTGCCAATAGAAGCGGTTCGATATGTTGGCAAGCCGAGAAACGATGCCTGTTGAAGTTTTTTTGCCATTGGGACGCATTCCGGATTTTTCGTCCGCCCGGCCCGCAGAAACGACCACAAGTCATACACGGCGGGGCCGGCGAACCCGGTCCTAGTTTGAAGGCTTCGCCGGGCTGATTCGCAGCAGCACGCTCTCATCCTCGTCGGTCAAGGCATAGAGCAAGCCGTCGGGCCCTTGCCGCACATCCTTGAAGCGCTGGTGCAGATCCCCAAGCAACATTTCCTGCCGCAATTCCTGCAGCTTGTCGTCCAGCACCACGCGGACCAGCGAGCCGGTACCGTTGATCTCACCGCGCCGGGCGCTGGCGATGAAGACATTGCCTTTCCATGCCGGGAACTTGTCCCCGCTGTAGACGGTGATCCCGGCCGGCGCGATCGCAGGCATCCAGATCATCAGCGGCGGCTCGGTGCCGGGGCCGACCGGCGTCCTGGGAAGCGGCGATCCCCCATACTCCGTGCCATACGTGAAGAGCGGCCAGCCGTAGTTGCGCCCCGGCTGAATGCGATTGAGTTCATCGCCTCCCATCGGTCCGTGCTCAGAGGCCAGGACGTTGCCCTTCGCGTCAAAGGCGATGCCCAGCGGATCACGATGCCCGTAGCTGTAGATTTCGGGCCGAGCGCCCTTCGTCGCTACAAACGGGTTGCCCGGCGCCGGCTTCCCGTCGGCGGTGACGTGCAGCACCTTGCCGTAGATGCTATCCGTGCGCTGGGCGGACTGGATGTCCCCAGTGCTGAGCGCGCCGACACTGACATACAGGGTCTGGTCGGGCGCAACGAGGATGCGCGATCCCCCGGCTCCGATCACGGTTTCTCCAACCACGATGTCCTTGACCTCGACCAGCCGCATGTCGCGCAATCGCGCCTTCGCGACGATGGTGGTGACCGTCAGCCGCCCTGCTTTCGCATCCAGGGCGACCGGGCGATTGTAGGTGAAATAAAGGGTCCCGCTGGTGGCAAAGTCATTCGCCAGCGCCACGTCCTGTATGCCCAGTACGTCATCGGGCAGTACATGAGGCTGTTTGCTGAAATCTGGAAGGCCGGCGATCGGCTGAGGTGCCAGCGTGGGCCGCTCGCCCGTGGCTCCACGCAGGAATCGCAGACGTTGGCCGCGTTCCACGATCAGCGCGTCGCCATTCGGCAGAAAGGCAAACGCATAGCCATGCGCCAACCCCCGCGCGAGGACATCCACACGCAATCCATGCTGCTCTGCTGTGTCATAGGTGAAGGGCCCGGGACCGACCGCGACCGGCGTCAGGCCGACTTCTTGCGGGTCAGCGTGAAGCGGCAGCGCGGTACTCAGCGCGATCCCCGCGCAAATCAGATGCCGCAAAGGGGTGGTCAAACGCATGATGAACCTTCCATTCAGAACCGTGACGGCGGGGCAGATACGGCGCTTGTCCGCGCCCCGCCGCCATGGTCGATATCGCGATAATGCGAATCCCCCTGCCCTTCCTGTCAAAGCGACAAGCATCGATCACCGTCGACGCCTGCCGCTTTCACACTAGGAAAGGCGCAGGTCAGTCGGTCAGAATGTCTTTTCGACGTTGACGCCCAGGGTGCGCGGCTGGGTGTAGTTAAACCAGAGCGGGTTGAACGTAGTCTGGTTGTTGAACCCGCCACCGGTAAAGCCACGCTTGTTCGTCAGGTTCTGAACGAAGAGGTTCACCCGCCAGGTGTCGCCCTTAAAACCGCCATTGAGGTCGAACTGAGTGTAGGCTGGGTAGGTCTGACGCAAGGCCGCCTGCGCGGCCGAGGGCACGAATTCGCCCTTGCGCAGCCCCACATAGCTGACCGCCAGATTGGCAAACCCGGTTACAGTTTCGCTCAAGGGGACCTCCTGGTTCGCGGACACGCGGCCCGACCAACGGCTGGAATATGGCAGGCGGTCCCCCTTGGCGGCATAGACGGCGCTGAGTGCGGTGAAATCCTCGCGCAGAGTCGCATCTGTGTACGCGCCCCAGGCCGTAAGCGTCAGCCCCTCGGTCGGCCTGGCTTCGAACGAGGCTTCGACGCCGCGGCTCCGCGCCCGGTTGGCGTTCGCGTTGTAGTTGAAGGTGCCGCTGGGCGCGACCTGCGTCACCTGGATATCCTTCCAGTCGATCAGGTAGAGCGAAATGTCATAGGACAGTGAGCGGTCGAACAGATCGCCCTTGGCGCCCAATTCGTAGTTCACCGTCTTGTCGGGCCGGTAGGAGCAGGGAATGCCCACGTCGCACGTGGCGTTCGGCCCACCGGGACGGTAGCCGCTGGCGATCCGCCCGTAGATCATGTGGTCGCGCGATATCTTGAAGCGCGGGGTGAAGTGGTACGTCAGCGCATGTCCCTTCGACGAGGGAGTCGAGAACAGGCCTTCGGGCGGCCCGAAGAACGTGAACTCGCGATGGTGCAGCCGCTGCTTGTTCTCGCTATAGCGCAAGCCGCCCTGCAGATCGAAACGATCGGAAAGGCGCACGCTCAGGTTGGTGAACCCGGCATATTCCTTGAATGTCAGGTTGTCTCGCCACACGATCGGCAGGCCATAGACATCACCATTGGTGGCGTCCGTGGCGAACGTGATGATGGCGTATTTCGTGGCCTCTTTGGTGAAGAAGCCTCCGACGATCCAGTCGATATCATCGGTGATAGGCGTAGAGACGCGCACTTCCTGGGAGAACTTCTTGACGCGGTATTCCTGCCGCAGCGTCGTTGCCCAGCGCGTCACTTGCGGGTTGCCATAGACATCGGGCCAAAGGGCCGTCAGCGCCGCGGCCGAAAAGTCCACCGTGTCGTAGTTGTCGCTGATCGAATAACCGGTGAGTGACGTCAGCATGGAATTGCCCAGCGAGGCGTTGATGACCGCGCTATAGCTCTGGTTCTTCCATTCGCTAGGCCCGGTGCCGAACTGGTTGGTCTGCTTATACCGCGATCCGGTGCTGCTATCGACGTCCGAGGAGCCGAAAATCTTGCGTTCCTGGATCAGCGCGCTCAGCTTCAGCGAGAAATCGGAAGACGGCTTCCATAGCGCAGACAGCCGACCGCCGGTGACGCGGACTTTGTTCACATTGTCACGCCCGGTCACGATGTTGTCGATATAGCCCGGGTCTTCACGCGTGAAGGCGCTGGCGCGCACGGCGACTGTCTCGGTGACCGGCACGTTGACGGCACCGCGCACGTTGTAGCCCACATCGCCGCCCGAGCCGCGGATAGTGTTGAGACCCGCGCCGACCACGCCGCTGAAGCCTTCGGTGGAAGGATCGACCGTCACGTACTTGACCAGGCCGCCCATGCTGCTGGCGCCATAGAGCGTGCCCTGCGGCCCGCGCAGCACTTCGATGCGCGCCAGTTCCGACGGATCGAGATCGGGCGCGCTGCCGAACAGGCCCGCAAGGCCGGCCGATGAGCCATAAGGCACGTCATCGATGGTATAGCCGACCACCGGATTGCCCGTGGCAGGTCCTGTCGTGATGCCACGGATCGAAAGATTGGCGCGGTTGTTCTGGAACTGCAGATTCAAGCCCGGAACGCTGGAGAAAAAGTCCTGCGCCTTCAGCTGGTTCTGTTCCAGCAGGGCACTGGCGGTGACGGCCGTCACGGGTACCGGAACATCCTGAAGCCGTTCCTCGCGCTTTTGCGCGGTGACGATGATATCCGAACTGAGGCTGCCGTTAGCGCCTGCTGTCGAGCCCACCTCCTGCGCCATTGCGGTTGCCGGAAGCAGGGCAAGCGCCAGCAAACCAGCCATCGAAGCCGAAGCCATGACGGACGCACGAATACTCTGTTTACCCACGATAATACCCCCATTCCCTAAAGACGTTTTTGTTCTTCCTGCGCGGGGCACTGTCGCCTGACGGCGGCGCGCCCTCTTACGGTATTGATCCATCGAGGCTGTGAGCTGCCGCTTGCACGACCTGGCGCCACCAGCGATCTGGCAGCGCATGGCCACACCTTCCCGGTTCACCGAAACTGTGATGACGCGATGAAGTTGTTGCCCCTAGGTCGCCTCAGCCGCTCACGAGCAAGTCCGGAAAACTTCCTTGTCGCCCCTGCCTCTGATCTGACTGGAGGATCGTATCAGCGAGGGGCTTGAGCGCTCATTGCATGATGGGCCACCGCCTTTGTAATGATGGCCATATACGTATAGCCCACTCATCTTTGGCCGAGATCATGTGCGCCGGGCCCTAGCAACCGGTTGGCGCATCTTGCGTCGTCGCCACCACAACAGCAGCCCGGTGGCGCAAAGCGTTGCGACCACCAGCCCGATAAGGGAGACGGCCACTTGCCAGGGCCGCCCGCCGATCGCCGTGACGTGCAGCGCCATCAGCCAACTGGTGACGGTGTTCGCGCCATGCTGCCCTGTCGGGAGCTGCAGCCCCAGGAATCTGCCGCTTCGCGCATCGATGGCTATCGTGGCGGCGGTGGCCGGAGAGTCCGTTTCCGTGGGATTGCCCTGCCCGTCCAGCAGATCGCGCGACGTGTGCATGAGGTAAAAATAAACGCCCAGGTCGCGGCGATACTCGATCGCGGCGGGCTGCTTTAGGGTGAACCGATGCGCCCTGGCCTGCTCCTCGAAATAGCGCTGACCCAGGTCTGCTGCCTGGAACCACGTCACCGGCGGATCGATCAGCGGTTCAGCCAGCGCCGGGACGGGGGGCCGCTCCTGAAAGTGCGTATAATCGGCAAACAGGTTGACGGCACCGGCGTACATTCCACCAAGGTTCAGCGCAAAGCCGGTCACCGCGAAGACGAGCAACAACGGCCACAGCCACAAACCGGAAGCGCGATGCAGATCGAGCAGGCGCCGCGCGGGCGGCGCGCCCTTGCTGAGCTTCCACGATGTGGACCACCGCTGCAGGAACGAGCGCTGCCTGACGCCGGGCTTGGCCGGCTTGAGCTTTGGCGGCAGCGTCAGATAGAGCCCGATCAGGCTCTCCAGTGCCCACGCCAGGCCCAGAATGCCGATCAGCAGGATCCCCAGCCCCAGCGGGAACAAGAGCGCGTAATGGAGATAGTAGAGAAACGAAAACAGGCCTGAGCCCTTAACCGATGGCTGTCCGATCATCCTCTGGCCCAGCCGCTCACCCGTATAGGGATTGGCGAAAACCTCATCGTAATCGAGCGGGAACGGCTGGCCGGATGCGGGATCGATGGCGGGCATCACACGGGAGAAAAGCGACTGATCCGGCTGTTGCGGAAACTGCAGCGAGAAGACGTGCGATCGCGGATCCTGCGCCTCCAGCTTGGCCCGGATCCGTAACGCATCGCGCACGGTCCATCCCTGCGGCTGAGGCTGGACGACGCGCATCGGTGCGTTGAAGCTGCGTTCCAGATCGTCGTACCAGGCGATGATGCTGCCAGTGACGGCGATGATGATCAGGAAAACGGCCAGCAGCAACCCGAGATATCGGTGGATCAGTACGTTCGCGGTCTGAAATCGCGTCGGCTTGCCCATCTTGCGCCCACCAATAAACTCACCTGGCTTTCGGCCGCCGGCAAGTTGCCCTTGTTGCCCGTCCCTCGTCGAAGAACTTACACCCGCTTTGGCGAGGCTGCGGAACGGCCAAGCCGCACGGGTCCATTGCAATTTCGGCCAAGCCCGGAGTCGCGCGGCCGGATCGGTGTGGTCGGGGGGTGATTGCGCTATCGGTTTTGCCGCGCTACAGGCCGGTCATTCGCAAGGACCCGGTGAAACTCCGGGTGGCTATTCCGGCCGCCGATCCGCCGGATAACGTTCGTCGCGGGCCGATCGCTTTCGGTCCACGTAAGCCCCGCCTCGCGACATCGTCGGTTTTCCAACATGCAAACAACATCCCTCGCGCGGTATCGCGCCGAATGGTTCGACAGCGCCGCCGGTGCGCGTCGCGATATCCTTGCCGGCATGGTGGGCACCTTTGCCCTGATCCCGGAAGTCATCGCCTTTTCCTTCGTGGCGGGCATCGATCCCGAAGTCGGCCTGTTCGCGTCCTTCATGATCGGCATCGTCCTGGCCTTCGCAGGCGGTCGACCGGCGATGATTTCGGGCGCGGCAGGTTCCGTGGCGCTGGTCGCGGCGGCGCTGGTTCATTCCCACGGACTGCAATACCTGCTGGCCGCGACGCTTCTGGCCGGACTGCTGCAGATCGTATTCGGCCTGATGAAGCTGGATATCCTGATGCGCTTCGTCTCGCGCTCGGTCAGGACCGGCTTCGTCAACGCGCTCGCCATCCTCATCTTTTCGGCCCAGGTGCCGCAGATGCTGAATGTCACCTGGCACACCTACGCCATGATCGCCGGAGGACTGGCGATCATCTATCTGGCACCCCGGGTGACAAAGGCCATCCCTTCACCTCTGATCTGCATCGTCGTCCTCACCGGGATCAGCCTGGCCTACCCGATGCCGATCCATACCGTCGCCGATCTGGGCCGACTGCCTTCCTCCCTGCCCTCCTTTACCTGGCCCGGCGTGCCGATGTCTTGGGACACCTTGCGCATCGTGTTTCCCTACGCCCTTGCGATGGCAGCGGTGGGCCTGCTGGAATCGATGATGACCGCCAGCGTCGTCGATGACCTGACGGAGACCACTAGCAACAAGGCCCGCGAATGCACCGGCCTTGGTCTGGCAAACGTCGCCGCCGGGCTGTTTGGCGGCATCGCCGGCTGCGGAATGATCGGGCAAACCGTGGGCAACGTCCGCTACGGTGGACGCGGACGCCTCTCCACCCTGGTCGCGGGTGTCTTCCTGCTGCTGGTGATGGTGCCACTGCGGCCCTGGGTAGCGCAAGTTCCCGTGGCCGCCCTTGTCGCGATCATGGTGATGGTATCGATCAGCACGTTTTCCTGGGGATCGATCCGCGACCTTGCCCGTCATCCCAAGGTTTCGGGTTTCGTCATGCTGGCGACCGTCATCGTCACCGTCGCGACGCATGATCTATCCGCGGGCGTGGCGGTAGGAGTGCTGCTGAGCGGCGTGTTCTTCGCCTCCAAGGTGACGCGCATGATGGAGGTGACGGATATTTATGACGAGGCGACCGACACGCGCACCTACACCATCTCGGGCCAGGTATTCTTCGCCAGCGCGGATATTTTTGCCGATCAGTTCGATTTGCGCGACACGGCCGGAAAGGTGCGCATAGACCTGACGCAAAGCCACTTGTGGGACATTACGGCCGTCGGCGCACTTGAGGACGTGGTCACGCGGCTGCGGCATCACGGTATTGTGGTCGACGTCGTGGGACTGAACCAGGCCAGCGCCATCCTGGTGGATCGTCTGTCGCCCACCTTGGCGCGAGTTGGTTAGGAGCCGAGCATAGCGCGGCAAGGCCTTCCGGCGTCTGTGCTCAGTTCACCGTAGCTGGCTGTCCTTGCTGCCACGGCGGTTGATCTGAGAATGGACCACCGCCTTATCGCGCTCGCTCTGGCAGGCCACGCAGGTGCGCACCCCCGGCAAAGCTTCCCGGCGGCGAACGGGAATAGCCTGGCCGCATTCTTCGCAATGCTCCAACCCCTCGCCCGCAGGCATCCGGGCGCGCGCACCGCGCACGGCATCGCTTACCGTGTCATCGATCTGATCCTGCACCGCGCCATCGCGCGACCATCCACCGGCCATTTCGAACTCTTGCGTTGCCCCCCAAACGATGTGGGAAACCCAGTCCCCTCGTTCAATCCTTTGATTTCAATAACAAGCCCACCCGGCGCGCAGCTTCCTCGCCGGGTGGGCCGTGTTCAGCCGAATGGCCGTATTCAGAGGCGATCGGCGTTCATGACCTTGGTCCAGGCGGCCACAAAGTCCGTCACGAACTTCTGCTTGGCATCGTCGGACGCATAGACTTCCGATACGGCGCGCAGTTCCGAGTTCGATCCGAAGATCAGGTCGACTGGCGTCGCCGTCCACTTCACCGCACCGGTTGCCCGGTCCCGGCCTTCGTACAGCCCCTCGGTCGATGCCTTGGACCAGACGTTGTCCATCGACAGAAGGTTCACGAAGAAGTCGTTGCTCAATGTTCCCGCGCGGTTGGTAAGCACACCATTCCGCGAACCGCCGCTGTTTGCGCCCAGTGATCGCAGACCGCCTACCAGTACGGTCATCTCGGGCACCGTCAGGTTTAGCGCATCGGCTTTCAGCACCAGTTCCTCCGGCGGACTGACGTCCGCCGTGGGGTTGTAGTAGTTGCGGAAGCCATCGGCCTTGGGCTCCAGGTTGGCGAACGATTTCACATCCGTACGCGCCTGGTCAACATCGACGCGGCCCGGCGTGAAGGGGACGGCCACCTTGTATCCGCCACGCTGCGCCGCTTGCTCGATCGCCGCGTTGCCGCCCAGCACGATCAGGTCGGCCATGGAGACCTGATGCCCGCGCTTGCCGAACTGCGTCTGAACCTGGGTCAGCTTGTCCAGCACCATTGCCAGCTCGGCAGGGTCATTCACCGCCCAGCCACGCTGCGGGTCAAGCCTGAGCCTCGCACCGTTGGCACCACCGCGCATGTCGGTGCTGCGGAAACTGGAGGCCGAGGCCCAGGCGGTCCGGATCAGTTGCGCTTCGCTCAGCCCCGAGGCCAGCACCATCGTCTTGAGCCGTTGCTGATCGGCGGCGTCGACCGGCGCAAAGCTCGCCTGCGGCAGGGTGTCCTGCCAGCTGAAGCTCTGGTTCGGTACGTCCGCCCCCAGATAGCGCGATTGCGGGCCAAGATCGCGATGGGTCAGCTTGAACCACGCCCGGGCAAAGGCCTGTGCGAACTGCTCGGGATTCTTCTGCCAGCGAACCAGGATCGCCTTGAACGCAGGGTCCTCCTTCAGCGCGATGTCCGTCGTGAACATGATCGGGGCATGGCGCACACCGGGCAGATGAGCATCGGGGACTAGATCTGCCCCTGCGCCCTTGGCGGGGATCCACTGCGTGGCCCCGGCCGGGGACTTGGTCTTCACCCAGTCGAAATTGAGCAGGTTGTTGACGTACTCATTGGTGAAGTGCGTGGGATCGGATGACCATGCGCCTTCCAGGCCCGAAGTGACCGTGTCCTCGGCATTGCCCTTGCCGCACTTGTTCTTCCAGCCAAAGCCCTGCTGCTCAGTGGTCGCTGCGGTTGGCTCAACCCCAACGCATTCCTTCTGCGGATGCGCACCATGGGCTTTGCCGAACGTGTGTCCGCCCGCGATCAGCGCCAGCGTCTCTTCATCGTCCATCGCCATGTTGCCAAAGGCGTGGCGAATGTCGGCGGCGGCCCCGATCGGGTCATGATTACCGCCCGGTCCTTCAGGGTTGACGTAGATCAGGCCCATCGTCGTCGCGGCCAGCGGATGCTTCAGCGTGCCATCCGGATTGGAGCGCTCCGTGCCCATCATCTTGGTCTCAGGGCCCCAGAAAACCACGTCAGGCTCCCAGGCATCGACGCGACCGCCCGCGAAGCCCACGGTCTTGAAGCCCATGTCTTCCAGCGCAACGTTGCCGGTCAAGATCATCAGATCGCCCCAGCTCAACTTGGCGCCATACTTCTGCTTGATCGGCCAGACCAGGCGGCGAGCCTTGTCGAGATTGACGTTGTCCGGCCACGAGTTCAACGGATCGAAGCGCTGCTCGGCACCGTCCGACCCGCCGCGACCGTCACCCATGCGATAGGTACCGGCGCTATGCCACGCCATGCGGATGAAGAACGGACCGTAGTTGCCATAATCAGACGGCCACCACGGCTGGGACGTATGAAGCGTCTGGCGAATGTCCGCCTTAACCGCAGCCAGGTCCAGACTCGCGAACTCCTTGGCGTAATTGTAATCCGCACCATAAGGGTTCGCCCCGGTATTTTCGTGCTGGCGCAGGGCCGTCAGGTCAAGCCGGGTCGGCCACCAGTCGCGGTTAGTCATGCCGCCGGGCTTTTGCATCACCGGTGCCGGCGGATCCTGCGTGACCGTCTTGGCGGCGGTGGCCGGCCTGTTGGGCTTGGCCTTGGGCTGCGCGGCGATCACCGGCGATGTGACGAGCGAAACTGCGATCGCGATCAGCGATAGATGCGTCTTTTTCATATAAGCTCCCCTGTCGAACGTAGCGACTGATGGAGTGTTATCCGCAAATCCGAGCGCGCGCCAAATCGAGAAGACCGATGACAGTCATCGCCCATCTTTCCCGGACAATCCGGCTAAAGTTGGGCTCCGCTCCGGATATACATAGAAGGGCTGGCGACTATGGCCGACCGGGTCGGCGCTTGCCTTCACGTCAGTGCCGGTGATCGTCCAACAGATGATCTTTGCCACCCGTTTGCATCGATCGGGCATAATCTTCCGGCAAGAATTCATGCGGATATCCCAAGTCTACCCGCTCACTTCATCAAGCTGTGCGACATGATGATCATCAGGGCTTAAGTCCAGAAATCCCAAAGTAGCCTGCATCACCTGAATGATCGCGCTTCTTCAAGACCGCAGCTCGCGGTCCCATGATGCCGAGCTGAGTCTACAGGCACTTCGAAATAGCCACATATTCAATGCCGAATAAAGGCCGACGCTAGGAGAGGAGATTCACGGCCGATCAAAATCAGCATAAAAATGTCGTCTCGAAGCGCGTTTGAGAAGGAGGGTTTATGATTAATCTGGACAAAGCGGCTGTCGTCGTTGTTGCGGCGGAAGCAAACACCGCGGTCGAAGCACTAATTAGCGCGTATGTGGAACATTTGCGCTTCTCTACGGAAGCTATCGAGGGCGTCCGTAGGTCAGAATTACCTATTTCCCAATGTCGACGATTGATCGGCCAACTCTTGCGCGCGCAAATGGCCGCTGCCGATTGGCTCAAGCACACCGAAGCCGCGATCTCGACGCTGCATGTCATCCATAGGCACAGTAATCAAGCCGAAGTCGATATTGGCTGTGCTGCACCCTGGGGCAATCAGTTTTTCACAACCGGTGAAATATCGAAATTCGAAACGCACGACCAATAACGAGCATCGCTGAAGCTGTCGGCGGCAGAAATAAGAGCGCAAACGGGACTGGGCAACCTGCGCTAATAGACAACCCATAAATCAGAACGATTACGCAATCCGCACAGGCACCATTGGCCATAAGTTCGATTTAAAGGAGACCGAAGCCTACTGGCGGAGAGGGTGGGATTCGAACCCACGGTACGGTCTCCCGTACACCGCATTTCGAGTGCGGCGCATTCGACCACTCTGCCACCTCTCCGCAGAGGTCTTGCGCTGTGCGGGGTGTCCCGCTGGTCGAGCGAGGGGCGCGGTTAGCTCAAGGTTGGCCGCTTGCCAAGCCCTTTATCGCGATCGCGGGGGATGAGCGCTAGTCCCTCGCTTGTTTGGCCCCGGGGGCGGGCCTATATCTTCATGCATGAACCGTGCTTCTTTCTTCTCCCCCCAGGCTGGCCGCATCATCGAAGCGCCGCGCAAGGCGCGGGCCCGCTTCGCCATCGGCGATATCGTGCGGCACAAGTCTCACGATTTTCGCGGTGTGGTCTTCGATATCGATCCCGTCTTCGCCAACAGCGAGGAGTGGTACGAATCCATCCCGGCAGAGCTGCGGCCGCTGCGCGAGCAGCCGTTCTATCACCTTTTGGCCGAGAGCGACGATTCCAGCTACGTGGCCTATGTCAGCCAGCAGAACTTGCTGGAGGACGGTGATGGCGGACCGGTGGACCATCCCTCCATCACGCAGATCTTCGACGACTTCGCGGACGGGCACTATCAGATCCGGCGCGGCATGGCGCACTGAGGCAGGTCAGCCGTGAGATTGACCGCGGCGGCTGGAGGCTCAGCTCTTCAGCTTCCAGCCCGAGCGCAGCACCAGATAGGTGGTCAGGCATAGCACGGCGTTTAGCACACCCAGGCCGATGGCGGAATGCAGCACCGCCATATTGGTATCGCCGATGTCGCTGCGCCCTAGGAAGCCGAAGCGGAAGCCTGAGATCACATAGAAGAACGGGTTGAAGCGGCTGACCGTTTGAAACGCGGGCGCCAGGTTATCAATCACGTAGAACGTGCCAGATAGCAGCGACAGCGGTGCGATCACAAAGTTCGTGATGGCGGCGTTATGGTCGAACTTTTCCGCCCAGACGGAAGAGAGCAACCCCAGCAGCGCCAGGAACCCCGACCCCATCAGCGCGAACCAGATGACGGCCCAGGGGTGCGCAACGTGCAGATGAACCTGCGGCCACAGAAGCATCCCACCGGTCAGCGCCAGGCCGACCAGCAAAGCGCGGGTCATCGCCGCCGCCGTCATCGCCAGCATCAGTTCGCCCTCGGTCAGCGGGGGCATCAGGAAATCGATGATCGTGCCCTGGATCTTGCCCGCCAGGAACGAGAAGCTGGCGTTGGCAAAGGCGTTCTGCATCATCCCCATCACGATGAGGCCCGGCGCGACGAAGGTGGCGAAATTCACGCCCAGCACTTCCTTGCCGCCCCGCCCCAGTGCGACGGTGAAGATCACCAGGAACAACATCGTCGTGATGGCGGGGGCCCAGATCGTCTGGGTCTGCACCTTGAAGAACCGGCGCACTTCCTTCATATAAAGGGTCTTGAGCCCCACCCAGTTGACTTGGTGAATCACGGGCTCACCCATAGCCGGAAACGTGCGGGCCGGAAACGACCGGGGTTGCGGAATGGCGGCGGGCGAAATGAGGTCCGCCGAAGAGGGTTGATCGGCCATGGTCCCGCGCCTATCGGCTGACCGCTCCGCAGGCAAGCCCCGCAGGCACGATGGCGACGACTGAGTTGGGCACCACGGTGCCTGGGCAGAGTGTACGGCACCCACCGGGGCCAGAACGAATGGAATGCAGATGAGCTGGACGGACGAGCGGATCGAGAAGCTGAGGAAGATGTGGGAGGGCGGCGCCACCGCCAGCCAGATCGCCGATGAACTGGGTGGCGTCAGCCGCAACGCGGTGATCGGAAAGGCCCACCGCCTCAGCCTGAAGGCCCGCCCTTCCCCGGTGAAGCCGAACGAGAAGCCGGCGCGCCCCGCGCCCGCTCCCGTCGCCGCAGCCAAGCGCCCACGTGACGAGGCGCCCCCGTTTGAGACCGAATCGGCTGCCGCTGCACCGGCGGCACCGGCACCGATTGCGGCCGAGCGCCCGGCACCGATCGCCAGCCCGTCGCCCGCGCCCAGCGCGGCCGCGACGACGGAAAATGCCGATCCGGAAGTGGCCCCCAAGCCGCAGACACGCATCGTCTCGGTCGGCCCGGGCGGCTTCCTGCGCCAGGGTCCGAGCGATCAGCAGCAGCCGATCCCGCCCGCACCGCCGCGTCGCTTGATCCCGGCCAAGCCCAGCGCCGAGATTGCGGACAAGACTAGTCTGCTGGACCTGAACGATCGCATCTGCCGCTGGCCGATGGGTCACCCGGGCGAGCCGGATTTCCACTTCTGCGGTGACAAGGTGAACCCCGGCTTCCCCTATTGCGTAGAGCATTGCGGCCGGGCCTATCAGGCACAGCTGCCACGTGGTGCGCGCCGTCCTCCCCCGCCGATGCCGTTCGGCGGCCCACGGGTCCGCTGATCTAAAAAAGTCAGCGCTGGCGCTGCGATTGGGCTGTTCCCAGTCGCGCGCCGCGCAGGCAAGATCGCTGCATGATCAAGCGATTCGCGTTTTCTGCACCCATCCTGATGCTATTGGCAGCGGCATCCCCCGCGCCGCAAGGCTCATCGCCCGCTGACGTCTACGTCACGGTCCAGACTAGCGCCGGAACGATCACTCTCGACCTGGACGCCGCGCACGCGCCGCTGACGACGGGCAACTTCCTGAAGTACGTGGACGGCAAGCGGTTCGATGGCACCGCGTTCTATCGCGCCATGCATCTGGAATGGGGTACGCCGCCCAACGGGCTAATCCAGGGCGGCACCCAGAACGATCCCAAGCGTATTCTGAAGCCGGTCGCGCATGAGCCCACCAGCCAGACGGGCATCCTCCATAAGCGTGGCACGATCTCGATGGCCCGTTTCGCGCCGGGAACGGCCACGGGCGACTTTTCGATCATGCTGTCCGATCAGCCGGGCCTGGACGCCAAGCCCGACGCTCCGGATGCTGACGCCAAGGCCGGATTTGCGGCTTTCGGGCAGGTCGTCAGCGGGATGGACGTGGTGGAAAAGATCTTCGGTATGCCCCGCTCTGTCACCAAGGGCGTAGGGGTGATGAAAGGCCAGATGCTCGATCCGCCGGTGCGCATCATCAGCATGAAGCGCGTGGCCGCGCCTCCGGCCCCTCCCGCTGCCCCGGCGGTTGCGCCTCCATTTGCGGTGCCGGCTATTCCTTGATGGTGAGGGCATCACCGACGGGGTGGTGCGAATGTGTCTCGACTTCGCTCGACACGAACGGAAGTTGGTGCGCGATAGGTATTCACGCGGCGGGCATCATTTGTCCCGGTGACACCCCTCCTTCGTTCGTGTCGAGCGAAGTCGAGACACAGCCCCCTACCGCCGCTCCGCGCCATTATGCAGCAGCGGGTAGGGGTTAATCGCCACCCCCTGTTGCGACCAGTCGCCCGCTTGATCGACGCTCCAGATCGCAAAGTGCAAGTGTGGGGCCGCGGCGTCGGCATTGCCGGTATGCCCCACCTGCCCCAATGACTGCCCCTGCCGCACCATCTCGCCCTCGCGCAGAGAGGGGTCGTAGGCAAGCAGATGCGCGTAGTAATAGATCAGCCGTCGGTCGGCAGAGCGGACGTAGATCGTGTTGCCGCCATCGGCCGAATAGAACAGCTTTTCCACCCGCCCCGGCGCGGCGGCCTGCACCGCGGTGCCCTCCGTCGCCAGGATATCGATCGCATCGTGATGGCGGGCACCTTCCGCCCGGCCTTGCGAGAACGTATCCGTCAATTGAGCGGGCTTGACCCCAGCCACGGGAATCGCCAGTCCGCTGGGCATCACCGTAGGCGGTAGCGACCTTGCGCCTCTGTCATGGCTTTGCGACGCGTTTCCGCTCAAAGCCCCCACGACGCCGCTGACCGTGGCCGCGGTGCTGGCGGCTTCGACAGCAGCGCCGCGCAAGCTGCGATCCGCGGCAAGGTGATTGCGGTACAGCCAAACGCCCAGGGCGATCCAGAAGATCGAGGTCAGCACGATGCTGGCCGCGATCGCGCGGCTCAATCCCGGCCAGCCGACTTGCATGTTACTTCTCGAACAAGGCAACGGTCCCCGAATGGACCATCTGCGCCAAGCGTGCCGCATCCCAGTTGGTCAAGCGTACGCAGCCATGGCTTTGGGCCCGGCCGATCGTCTGGGGCTCAGGCGTGCCGTGGATACCGTAGTGAGGCTTCGACAAGTCGATCCAGACCACGCCGACCGGACCGTTCGGCCCCGGCGGCAGCTTCTGCTTTTCCTCCTTCGAGTCCGCATCCCAGAACAAGTCCGGGTTGTAGTGGAACGGCGGATTGTGGGCGACGCCCTTCACCTCCCACTTGCCGATCGGCAGCGGATCGTGGCTGGACCCGGTGGTGACGGTGAACACGGCCACAAGCTTGTCTCCGTCATAGGCGCTGAGCGTGCCCTTCGACTTGCTCACCACCACCTTATCGACCTTGGGCTGGCTGCTGCCGACTCCCAGATCGCGCAGCGTGCCTAGCCAGGTCTGGTCATCGATACCTGCCGGATCGAGCGCGTCGGCACCGGTATTGGGAACGCGAATCTGCTGCCCGGCGCGGAACATCGGGGGCGGCGGAGTGCCCGGTGCTGATGATGCGTTCGGCGAAGGAGCGGGTGCCGGCTGCGCTGCGGCAACCGGCGCAGCCTGCGCTCCTGCCGGGGCGCCACCCGGGTTCAGCATGTGCAGCGTCTCGATCGTGGTGTGGAAGCGTTCGGCCAGCTTCTCATCCAGGCTGGCATAACCCAGTTGCGGCATCTTGGCCTGATCGGCCGGCTCCTTGGGCACCGGCGCGAAGGGACCGCGCGCGAAATCCTCGGGAATGGTCACGACCCGGGTGGCCGGGATATTCGACCAGCGCGACAGCATCTGCAAGGTCGCCTGATCGGGCTTGCCGGTCTGCGGCAGGTTGTTCGCCTTTTGGAAGCCGCCCAGCGCATTGCCAAGGGATAGCCCCTCCTTCCCGTCGATCACGCCGGGCGAAAAGCCGAGCCGGTCCAGCACCACCTGCATCTGCATTACCGGGCGCTGCTCGGTATCGGCAACGGCGGGCCGCACCGCCTGGCCCGGCCCTGGATCCTGCGAGGCCATGGCGTCAGCGCCGCTGGCGGGGGTGGCCGCACTCTTGGTGGCACCGGGCTGCTGTTGCGCATTCCCCTTGTCCGCCCCCCTGTCATTGCAGCCAGGCAGCGAGATCAGGGCCAGCGGGATCATCCAGGCAATTGCACGCACGTTCGTCTTCTCCTCCCAGGGGGGCGGCGAACCCACCGTGTTTGTCGCAAGTTAGAACCACCGTGCGGCCATTTGGCTGCAAGCCGCGCACCTCAAGGAAGCCATCTTATATTTCGAGCAACAACGCTTTCGTTGCAGGGACGAGTTCCAGACCCGCAACATCCACGGCAAGTAAAACAGCGGGGAGTACAATTATTTTTTGCCATTGAAATTATGCCCACCAACTACTTGTCTCGGTCTCTTGTCCCCTAACCGTTCGCCGCTCACGCATCGTTAGGGTTTTCGTCCTATTACGCCGCCGGCGAGGGAAGAGGACAGCGGCTTGTGCCCCAGAATGCATCCATAGCGGCTAACATGAAGCCGACGATCGTGCTGGGCGTTGGCATCACCGGGCTGCACGCGGTGATCGCGACGGTCCAAGCCTACGCCGGGTTCGGCCCGTTGGAGAACGCGCAGGCCGCCTCCCGCATCGCGCTGATCGGTTCGATCCTGTTCATGATGGGGTCGATCGCACTGTGCCTGCGCGGCGCGCGGCAAGTGCGGCAACAGCAGACCAGCTATGACAAGGCCGCCGCCACCAAGCATCAGATCGAAGAGCTGTTCGCGATGACCGACATGCTTCAGGCGGCGGAGGATCACGACGATGCCGGCTCGATCCTGATGGCCACATCCGAACGCCTGCTGCCCGAATATGGCGGCGCGCTCTATGTGTTCAACAACTCGCGCGATCGGCTGGACCTGGCAAAGTCCTGGAACGGCAACGAATCCTTCCGCCCCGGTGCAACGTTGCTGCCCAGCCAGTGCTGGGCGCTGAAGCGCGGCAAGCCGCATATCAACGATCCCGGCACCAACACGCTGTGCTGCATGCATGCCATGGGCTCGGCCGCCACGGTGGAAGTGCCGATGATGGCGCGGGGGCAAGTGCATGGCCTGCTGATCCTGTCCTACGATGGCGAGCAGGCGATGTCCCGACTGATGGACGTGCGCCGTATCGCGCGCGCCTTGTCGGATTCGATGTCGCTGGCGATCTCCAACATCGCCCTGCGGGACAAGCTGCGCACGCAATCGCTGCGCGATCCGCTGACCGGGCTCTACAACCGGCGCTACATGGAAGACGCGCTGGAGCGCTATATCAGCTTGGCAGAACGCTCTGGCGGCGCGACCTCGGTCATCATGATCGACCTGGACAACTTCAAGCACCTCAACGACGAGAACGGCCACGCCAAGGGTGACAGCGTGTTGCGCGACGTGGCGGCGCAGCTCATTTCCGCGCTGCGACCTTCCGACGTCGTGGCGCGGTACGGTGGCGAGGAACTGATGGTCATCCTGCCCAACTGCGGGCTGGACGATGCCATGATGAAAGCCGAATTGCTGCGCGCCCGGATCGAGGGACTTTCCGAAGCGCACGATACGTCGATCAGCGCATCGTTCGGCGTCGCCACCGTGCCCGAGACATCGACCAGCGCGAGCGATGTGGTGCCCATGGCCGACACCGCGCTGTACGAGGCGAAGAAAGCGGGCAAGAACTGCGTCCGCAGCGTGGAGAAGCGAGTTACGCGCGACGATCTCGCCCCGCCGCGCCTGACGGTGACCGGCTGAGGCCGAGGCCGCCAGGCACGCGTTCGCACCCGCTGGCGAGCGCGGGATAACGCCGGGAAGTGTTCAACGGCCAAGCGTTGCGGCCGGCGCGGGCCTGGCGCGACAGGCTTGGCTCGGCATTCCATCGTGCGACCGGCGAGTGGGGGAATGCGAAAGCAGGACCACACGCTCGGCTTTCAAGGTGCAAGACAACCAACGGGAAAAGCTCGCAAAAGCCCGCCAGCCCCATTTCCGACGCTAGTGCCGGCGGGTCAAAGTCTCACATCGCGGTGCAGGCGCCCGTCTTGAGCACCGGCCGCATGATGCGGGGAGTGTAGAACGAGGCCTTCGTTCACCCGCACCCGCCGTGTCGGATTGCTCCAACGGGTGTCGCATTTAGCCTATCTGGTTAGTTAGGTCAAGACGTGCTAGCCTCTCCACGCCTTGAGCGCACCCTCCAGAACCCCGTTTTGCCAAACCCACGCAAGTATAAGCCGCAAAAGTGCGGAGAGCGAGATAGGGCGCCTGCGGGGGGCGAGGGAAAGCTGGCTCCGCTCGGGCAGCGATCCGGCTTGCGTGGCACCCCCAACCTCACGTCCCGACAACAAAAAAGCCGCGCCGGTTGCCCGGCGCGGCCTCTTTGTCAGCCAAGCTGCGGCTCAATCTTCCTTGAGGAAGGCCGGCATGTGATCGGGATCACCACCGCCGTTGCCATCGCGGCGCGGGCCACGATCGCCGCCACGGCCGCCACGATCACCACCGCGGTCATTGCGATCACCGCGCGGGCGACGACGATCACCGCCACCGCTGCCACCGCGATCACCACCGCCGGAACGGTCGCCACCACCACGCGGCTCACGCGGTTCGCGGGCAGGACGGGTGTCTTCCAACTCGGCACCGGTCTCCTGGTCGACGACGCGCATCGACAGGCGAACCTTGCCGCGGTTGTCAATCTCGAGGACCTTGACCTTCACGGCCTGGCCTTCCTTGACCACGTCGGTCGGCTTTTCCACGCGCTCGTTCTTCATCTCGGACACGTGGACGAGGCCGTCCTTGCCACCCATGAAGTTTACGAAGGCACCGAAGTCGACGATGTTGACGACCTTGCCGTCGTAGATCTTGCCGACTTCCGCTTCCTCGACGATGCCCAGGATCCAGGCCTTCGCGGCCTCGATCTGGCTGACGTCGGAGGAGGAGATCTTGATCACGCCCTCATCGTCGATGTCCACCTTGGCGCCAGTCTCCGCGACGATCTCGCGAATGACCTTGCCGCCGGTGCCGATGATGTCACGGATCTTCGACTTGTCGATCTTGATCGTCTCGATACGCGGAGCGTGGGCGGAAAGCTCGGTACGAGCCGAACCCAGCGCCTTCTGCATCTCACCCAGGATGTGCGTGCGGCCGGCCTTCGCCTGCTCGAGCGCCTTGGCCATGATTTCCTTAGTGATGCCGGCGATCTTGATGTCCATCTGCATCGTGGTGATGCCGGCCTCGGTGCCCGCGACCTTGAAGTCCATGTCGCCCAGGTGATCCTCGTCACCCAGGATGTCGGACAGGACCGCGAAGTCCTTGCCTTCCAGGATCAGGCCCATGGCGATGCCGGCCACCGGACGCTCGATCGGAACGCCCGCGTCCATCATCGACAGACAGCCGCCGCAGACCGTCGCCATCGAGGACGAACCGTTGGACTCGGTGATGTCGGACAGGACGCGGATGGTGTACGGGAAGTCCGCTTTGGTCGGCAGCACCGGGTGCAGCGCGCGCCATGCCAGCTTGCCGTGGCCGACTTCACGACGGCCCGGAGCACCGAAGCGCCCAACTTCGCCAACCGAGTACGGCGGGAAGTTATAGTGCAGCATGAAGTTGGAGTACGACAGGCCATCGAGGCTGTCGATCATCTGCTCGGCGTCCTTGGTGCCCAGCGTGGTGGTGCAGATCGCCTGCGTTTCACCGCGCGTGAACAGCGACGAACCGTGCGTGCGCGGCAGGAAGCCGACGATCGCCTCGATCGGGCGGATCTGGTCGAGCTTGCGGCCGTCGATACGCGAACCGTCCTTGAGGATGGCGGTGCGAACGATGTCCGCCTCGACCTTCTTCATGGTCTTGTTGGCGACCATCTGGGTTTGCGGGGTTTCTTCCGCGAACGCCTTCTTCGCCTTGGCGCGCGCTTCGTTCAGCGCGTTGGAGCGGGCCGACTTGTCGGTCAGCTTGTAAGCCGCGGCGACATCCTTGCCGACTGCGGACTTGAGCTTCTTCTTGATGTCGGCGGTGTTGTCCGAGATATCGACATCCCAGGGATCCTTGGCCGCTTCCTCGGCGAGGTCGATGATCAGGTCGACGACCTTCTTGATCTCGTCATGCGCGAACATGACGGCGCCCAGCATCTCGTCCTCGGAAAGTTCCTTGGCTTCCGATTCCACCATCATCACGGCATCGCCGGTGGCGGCGACGACGAGATCGAGGCGGCCTTCACCGGCCAGGGTCTGGTCCTGCTTCGGGTTGAGCGTGTATTCGCCATCGACGAAGCCGACGCGGGCAGCCGCGATCGGACCCATGAACGGCACGCCCGAGATGGTCAGCGCAGCCGAAGCGGCGATCATCGCGACGATATCGGGCTCGTTCTCGCCATCATAGCTCATGACCTGAGCGATGACGTTGATCTCGTTGTAGAAGCCCTCTGGGAAAAGCGGGCGGATCGGGCGATCGATGAGACGGCTGGTCAGCGTCTCCTTTTCGGTCGCGCCACGCTCACGCTTGAAGAAACCGCCCGGAATACGGCCGGCGGCGGAGAACTTTTCCTGGTAGTGAACGGTGAGCGGGAAGAAGTCCTGCCCTTCCTTCACCGACTTGGCGGCGGTCACGGCGCACAGCACCACGGTGTCGCCCAGGGTTGCCAGCACGGCGCCGTCGGCCTGACGGGCGATGCGGCCGGTTTCCAGCGTGAGGGTCTTGCCGCCCCACTCCATGGATACAGTCTTTACGTCGAACATTCGATATTTCCTCAGCCCATCGGCCCTATTGCCGGCGGGGTTTACTGCCGGGGATCCCGTCCCGGTCCGGTGTGGAGCCTGTCGTGGCTCCGGGCCTTGCCGCCGGATTGCAGCGCTGGCCTTCAGGCGTCGTTATTCTCGAACGCCCAATAGAGCAGCGGCCCCGGTTTCCCGGAGCCGCCGTGAAACTTACTTGCGAAGACCCAGCTTCTGGATCAGCGCGTTGTACCGCGCGACATCGCGCTTCTTGAGATAGTCCAGCAGCGAGCGCCGCTTGTTGACCATCGCCAGCAGACCGCGGCGCGAGTGGTTGTCCTTGTGGTGAGCCTTGAAGTGCTCGGTCAGGTTCTTGATCCGCTCGGTCAGGATCGCGACTTGCACTTCCGGCGAACCGGTGTCGCCCGACTGGCGGGCGTTGTCGGTGATGATCTCAGACTTCTTTTCGGCGGTTACCGACATATCATTACTCCGCGACATCCATGATGTTGAACCCCCTGACGACACGGGCGTCGCCATCCGACAAGTCCATCAGCGCGACGGGAACCAGGCCCAGCCTTGCGCAATGAAGCCCATCGGAAAAGGGCAATCCGGTCAGAACACGGCCCTGTCGGACCGCCTTTGCCTGCTCCGGGTCGAGGTCGATGGCCGGGATGTCGTCCAGCCCCGCCTCCAGCGGCAAAGTCACATGTTCAAGTGGCGCGCCCTTACCGATTTCGTTCAGTTTGTCCAGCGATATCGCATGGGACAAGTCGAACGGCCCGGCCTTAATCCGGCGCAACATGGTCACGGTGCCGCATGTGCCCAGTGCCTGCGCGGTGTCTCGCGCAAGGCTGCGTATATAGGTGCCCTTGGACACTTTGGCCAGCAGCGTGAGGGCGTGGATGCGATCCCCGCCCGCAACCGTATCGACATGCACGATGTCCAGCGCATGGACGACGACCGAGCGGCTCGCCAGTTCGACCGCCTCCCCTGCCCGCGCCAGGTCGTAGGCCCGCTGGCCATCCACCTTCAGCGCCGAATAGGCCGGGGGAACCTGCGCGATCGGGCCGGTAAAGCGCGGCAGAACAGCCTCGATATCAGGCATCGTCGGCCGCACGTCGCTGGTGGCGATCACCGCGCCTTCCAGGTCCAGCGTGTCGGTTTCCTCGCCGAACCGGACTGTGAATTCGTAAGCCTTGTCGGCATCCTGCATCCGTCCGGTCAGCTTGGTCGCCTCGCCCAGAGCGATCGGCAAGACACCTGTGGCCAGCGGGTCCAGCGTGCCGCCATGGCCCACTTTCGTGCCCTTGCCGAAGCCGGCTTCGCGCAAGTTGCGCTTCACCGCCGCCACCGCCTGCGTGGAACCCATGCCCAGCGGCTTGTCGAGGATGATCCAGCCTGACGGTCCGCTCATACCCCGGCGATCACTCGCACCAGATCGTCGAAATGCCCCAACGTCCACAACACCGGCGGCATCACGACATTGCGCATCACGCCCAGGCTCGGCCAGAAATAGGGGATCACCAGCAGCAGGATGAACAACAGCGGAAAGCCGAAAGGCCGCAGCCGCGCATAGGCCCGCGCCGCCGGACGGGGCAGCAGGCCCTCCACGATATGCGAGCCATCGAACGGGGGGATCGGCAGCAAGTTGAACAGTGCAAGAGACACGTTGATGAAGATGAACGACGACACGCTAAGCGCCGCGAACTGCGCCACGCCACCGCTCGGCTGTGCGCGGACGAGCAGCCCCAAAGCCACCGCGCCCACCGTCGCCAGCACCAGATTGGTCAGCGGCCCGGCGGCCGCCACCGCCATCATGCCATAGCGCGGATTGCGCAGGCGGCGCTGGTCCACCGGCACCGGCTTAGCCCAACCGAACGCGGGAATACCGGCCAGCGCCAGCCCGCCGGGCACCAGGATCGTGCCCACCGGATCGACATGGCGCAGCGGGTTCAGGCTCAGCCGCCGCCGCTCTTGCGCGGTCGGATCGCCCAGCGCACGGGCCACCCAGCCATGCGCCACTTCATGGAAGACGATGGCGATGATCAGCGGCACGATCAGCGCCGCGGCCTGGAGAATGGTCTGCTGCATGAGTCAGGCGCCGGTCGGCCGGTCCATCACTCGTCGAGATCGCGACGCACGCGCGGATCGGCCAGCAAGCGCTCGATCCGGTCGGCCTCCTCGAAGGTCTGATCCGCGCGGAAACGAAGCTTGGCCGCGGATTTCAGCCCCAGGTTCCGCGCCACTTCCTTCTGGAAGAAGGCGGTGTTCTGGCGCAGCGCAGTCAGCACTTCGTCCTCGTTCGAGCCTAGCAGCGGCTTCACATAAGCGGTCGCCAGGCGAAGATCGGGAGACATGCGAACTTCGGTAACGCTGACCGAATGCGCGCTCAGCGTATCGCTGTGGACCTGCTGCCGCGTAAGGATTTCGGAAAGCACATGGCGCACGCGCTCACCTACCTTGAGCAGGCGGACCGAGTGCTGTTCAGGCGTGATCTGCTGGCGAGACATCGTAGATCCTCATGTGGCCGGTGCGGGCCGATTTGCAAGACGGGATTGCGGGATTGCGCCCGGCCTCACCCCCTGTGACACGACCTTTGCCGACAAGACCCAGGGCGCCACGGCCCTGGCGCATGGCCGCTACGCCATCTTGTCGACGATGCGCTGGAGCGAGCGCAGGTTGCGTGCCGTCCCCTGGCAACCCAGACGTCGGGTGATGAAATCCCCCGTCAGCCGCGATCGCCCCATGCCCTCGACATAGTCCACGAACAGCGCCCGCTTGCCCAGCGCCAGACGCTCCGCGCCCCGGCCCTGGTACGCTGCCACCATCGCATCGAACCGATCCTGACCCGGATCGCCGGACAGGAAATGCGTGTGAACCTGCTCAGCCGCGCCATCGGCGTGAAAGGGATTGCCCTCCACGCCCTCACGCAGTTCTTCGCGTGATCGCACGGCGACGAAGCTATCGATATCGAACCGTTCCCGCATCATGTGGCGGAACAAGTCCTCCAGCCCGTCGGTCGGGCGCTCATCGAACGAGAACAGCACGTTCCCGCTGGCTACCACGGTTTCGACGTCCTCGAATTCTTCACGCTCGAACGCATAGCGCAAATCGGCCATCTTCAACCGATTGGCGCCGACGTTGATGCTGCCGAACAAGGCGACGTAACGGGTCATCAGGCGATCGTACCGATCCCCGCCGCGCACCCCCTGTATGAAGGCGCGCCGGGGATCATACCTTTAGCCGATCGTGCGATCGCGATAGCTGACCTCGAAGACTTCCAGCTGGTCGCCCGCACGGATGTCGTTGGTGTCTGCCAGGACCACGCCGCATTCCATGCCGGCGCGAACCTCGTCCACATCGTCCTTGAAGCGCCGCAGCGACTGGATGAGCGTGGCCGAGATGATGACGTCGTTGCGCGTAAGACGGGCGTGGATACCCTTGCGGATGAGGCCTTCGACGACCAGCAGACCGGCCGCCTTGTCCTTCTTGCCCGCGGGGAACACCTGCTTGACCTCGGCGCGGCCGACAACGGTTTCGATCCGCTCGGGGCCCCAGATGCCGGCCATCTGCTTCGCGATCTCGGCCGTCAGCTCATAGATGATGTCGTAGTAGAGCATCGGCGTCTTAGTCTTCTCGACCTGCTCGCGCGCCTTGGCGTTCGGGCGGACGTTGAAGCCTACGATCGGCGCACCGCTGGCGGCGGCGAGCGTCACGTCGCTCTCGGTGATCGCACCTACGCCGGAGCTTAGCACGCGCACCTTGATCTCGTCGTTCGACAAGGCATGCAGCGCCTGGTTGATCGCTTCCATCGAGCCATGCACGTCGGCCTTGATCACCACCGGGTATTCGATGACCTTCTGCTTGTCCTGCAGCGCCGAGAACATCGTGTCGAGGCTGGCCGGAGCCATCGCGGTGCGCTTTGCGGTGGCCTGCTCGTGACGATACAGGGCGACCTCGCGAGCGCGCTGTTCGCTTTCCACCACAGACAGCATATCGCCTGCCATCGGCACACCGCCAAGGCCCAGCACCTCGACCGGGAGGGCCGGTGGCGCTTCCTTGATCTGGCGGCCCTTGTCGTCATGCATGGCGCGAACGCGGCCGCTCTCGGTGCCGACGACGAAGATATCGCCCACCTTCAGCGTACCGCGGCGCACCAACACGGTGGCGAGCGGGCCCTTGCCCTTGTCCAGCTTGGCCTCGATCACGGTCGCGTCCGCGGTGCGATCGGGGTTGGCCTTCAGTTCTAGCAGTTCGGCCTGCAGCAGGATCTTCTCGATCAACTCGTCCAGGCCCGCGCCGGTCTTGGCCGAAACCTCGACATCCTGCACGTCGCCCGACATGTCCTCGACGACGATCTCATGCTCCAGCAGGCGCTCGCGCACCTTCTGTGCATTGGCCTCGGGCTTGTCGATCTTGTTGATCGCCACGATCATCGGCACGCCGGCGGCCTTGGTGTGATTGATGGCCTCGACCGTCTGCGGCATGATGCCATCGTCCGCGGCCACCACCAGCACGACGATGTCGGTCACGTTCGCACCGCGCATGCGCATCTGCGTGAACGCGGCGTGGCCCGGCGTATCGAGGAAGGTGACGAGATCGCCGCCCTTCGTCTTGATCTGATAGGCGCCCATGTGCTGGGTGATGCCGCCCGCTTCGCCGCGCACCACGTCGGTGCCGCGCAGAGCATCGAGCAGGCTGGTCTTGCCGTGATCGACGTGGCCCATGATGGTGACGACCGGCGGGCGCGTCTTCAGCGTCTCGTCCGCGTCCACATCGTAGGACGTGTCCAGATCGATATCGCTTTCCGACACGCGCTCGATGTTGTGGCCGAATTCGGTCACGAGCAGTTCGGCGGTATCCTGGTCGATCGTCTGGTTGACGGTGACCATCATGCCCATCTTGAACATGGCCTTCACCAGGTCCGCGCCCTTTTCGGCCATGCGGTTGGCCAGTTCCTGCACGGTGATCGCTTCCGGCACGATCACGTCGCGCACCTGCTTCTCACGCTGCTGGGCTTTGCCGCCGAAGTGCGCACGGCGCTCTTTCTCGCGAGCACGCTTGAGCGCGGCGAGGCTGCGGGCGCGGGCGCCTTCGTCCTCATTCAGGGCACGGGTGACGGTCAGCTTGCCGGACTGGCGGCGATCGGGCGCGGCGCCCTTGCTGCGATCACCCGGACGGGCAGGCGCGGCAGGCGCAGCGCTCTTGAGCGCGCCAGGCTTCTTGGCTCCGGCAGACGCCCCGGCGGACGATGCGTTACCGCCACTCGACGCGGCGGCAGCCGGCTCGGCACGGCGGATTTCGGGACGGGCGACCGGCGTGAAACGACGCGGCGCGGGCATGACCTCGGCCGGCTGCGGGGGAGCGGCAGGCTCGGGCGCACGGGCCTCCGGCTGCTCGGTCGCAGCGGCAGGCGTCTGGGAAGCCGCAGGCTCCGCAGGTGCGCTTGCAGTCGCTTCCACGGGCGGGGTTTCCGCAGCCGCAGGCTCGGCCGGAGCAGGCGCTTCGGCCACAGGTTCCGGCGCAGCGGCGGCCGCAGCGGCAGCTTCCTCAGCCTCGCGACTCGCTTCTTCCGCACGGCGCTTTTCGTCCTCGATGGCCTTGAGACGAGCGTCCTCCTCACGGCGGCGCATTTCCTCGGCCACGCGCAGGCGATCTTCCTCCGCCTCGCGCTGCAGACGGGCCACGCGCTCCTGCGGGGTCTCGTTCGAGGGCGTATCCACGCGGCGCGGGGCAACGGGCGGCGGCGGCGGTGCGGGGCGCGGAGCCGCGACCGGCTCGGGCGCGGAAGCCACCGGCTCGGGCTTGGTTTCCACCGCTTCGCCCGGACGGCCCAGCACCTTGCGGCGCTTCACCTCGACCACGACCTTGTTGGTCCGGCCGTGGCTGAAGGTCTGCTTGACCTCGCCAGCCTCGACCGACCGCTTAATGCCAAGCGGTTTGCGTCCGAGGGTAGGCTTGTTGTCGGTCTCGCTCATAAGTCTCTATTCGCCCTTCGAATCAATTCGTCGTTGCGGCCGCAGCCACGGCTTGCGCCGCATCCGTGCCCATGTTTGTTGCAGCGTCTGCGCCGGCCGTTTCAGCCAGACCGCGAAAATGCAGCAGGCGCCGGAGCGGCGCGGCGACTCTTTCGGCCGCCTTGCCATCTGCCAGCGCCAGGTGAACGACGTTGTCGCGGCCCAATGCCACAGACAGCGTCGCCCGGTCCAGTGGCAACACCGTGCCGCGTAAACCTGAGCCTTCGGCATCGCTGCCGACGCGCCAGGCCTGGTCCAGCTTGCGCGAACCGTCCTCCGCGGCATCGGCGGCGTGCCCCAGCCAGCGCACCTTGCCGTTGCGCGCGTTCTCGGCGATCCGGTCCGAACCAACCAGCAGTCGACCCGACTTGGTCTCAAGACCGAGACGATCGGTGAATGCACGCACAAGAGCGGTATCGATCCGCTCGGCCAGGTCGTCGGGGATGGTAAGCGGTGTGCCGTCCCCGTAATCCTTGGCAAGAGACTTGCCAAAGGCCCGCAGCAGCGCTCCCTTTAGTTTGCCCTTCGCCTGCGCTTTTTCAAGGGCTTCGCGAGACACGCCGATCCACGCGCCGCGCCCTGGAGCCCGCGCGTGGACATCGGGCAGCACCACGCACGCACCATCCGGTCCGGGCGGGGATACCGCCAGCCGGATCAGCGCATCGCGCGGGGCCGCTTCGCCGGAAAGGACACAGGTCCTCTCCGGCCCCTCACCGGAGGTACCGGTAACGTTTGCCGAATTGTCGGAACTTACGCGATCATTGTGAGGATTCCGCATGGGCGGCCTCCTCTGTTTCGGCCGACGCTGCCGCCGGTTCTTCGTCGAACCAGTGCGCGCGGGCGGCCATGATGATCTCGTTGCCCTGTTCTTCGTTCAGACCATACTCGCCCAGAACCCCGCCCTTGTCCTCGTCGCGGGCGCGGCGATTGACGGTGCCGTCGCGGCGGCGCTGCTCCTGGCGCTTCTTGGCGATAAGTTCATCGGTGGCGAGGTCGGCCAGATCGTCCAGCGTGCAGATCTTGGCCTTGCCCAGCGTGACCAGCATCGCTTCGGTCAGGTGCGGCAGCTCGGCCAGGGCATCTTCGACGCCCAGCGCGCGGCGCTGTTCGCGATGGGCTTCCTCGCGGCGCTGAAGCGCTTCCTGCGCGCGGCTCTGCAACTCTTCACCCAGTTCCTCGTCGAAACCTTCGATGTTCGCCAGTTCGCCCAGGTCGATGTAGGCCACTTCCTCCAGCTCACTGAAGCCTTCGGCCACCAGCAGCTGCGAAAGCGTCTCGTCAACGTCCAGCTCTTCCTCGAACATCTTGGAGCGCTCGACGAATTCCTTCTGGCGCTTCTCCGAGCTTTCCTGCTCGGTCATGATGTCGATCTGCGAAGCGGTCAGCTGGCTGGCCAGACGCACGTTCTGACCACGGCGACCGATCGCCAGCGACAGCTGGTCATCGGGCACCACCACTTCGATGCGGCTTTCCTCTTCGTCGATTACGACGCGGCTGACGGTGGCGGGCTGGAGGCCGTTGACCACGAACGTCGCGGTGTCCTCGCTCCAGGGGATGATGTCGATCTTCTCACCCTGCAGTTCCTGCACGACCGCCTGAACGCGGCTGCCCTTCATGCCGACGCAAGCGCCGACCGGGTCGATAGAGTTGTCATGGCTGATCACGCCGATCTTGGCGCGCGAACCCGGATCGCGGGCAGCGGCCTTGATCTCGATGATGCCGTCATAGATCTCGGGCACTTCCTGCGCGAACAGCTTCTTCATGAATTCAGGATGCGCGCGGCTGAGGAAGATCTGCGGGCCACGGTTCTGCCGCTCGACCTTCAAGACGATGGCGCGGACACGCTCACCGACGCGGGCGGCCTCACGCGGGATCTGCTGATCGCGGCGGATCACGCCTTCGGCGCGGCCCAAATTGACGATCACGTGGCCGAATTCGACCGACTTGATGACGCCGGTGATGATCTCGCCCGCGCGATCCTTGAACTCTTCGTACTGACGATCACGCTCGGCATCGCGGACCTTCTGGAAGATCACTTGCTTGGCGGACTGCGCATCAATGCGGCCCAGGTCTACCGGAGGCAGCGGATCGACGATGAAGTCACCGATCTTGGCGTCCTTCTGCAGCTTTTGCGCCTGCGCCAGATCGACCTGCTTGAAGTAGTCCTCAACCTCTTCGACCACCTCGACCACGCGCCACAAGCGCAAGTCGCCGGTGCGCGGATCGAGCTTGGCGCGGATGTCGTTCTCGGCGCCGTAACGATTGCGCGCGGACTTCTGGATCGCCTCTTCCATCGCCTCGATGACGATCGACTTGTCGATCATCTTCTCAGAAGCGACGGAGTTCGCGATCGCGAGCAGCTCGGCGCGGTTGGCGGAAATCGCACTGGCCATGGGATTAGTCTTCCTGTTCCTCAAGAATTTCGTCTGCGCCGTCCGTTTCGATCGGGCGCGTGGCAGCAATCAGCTTGTCCGTCAGAATCAGCCTGGCGGAAACGACGTGGTCCAGCGGGAAGCTGACCCGGCCCGATTTGCGATCGTCGAACTGGACCGTATCACCTTCAAGCCCGGCAAGATCGCCATGCAGACCCTTGCGGTTGCCCTCGATCGGCTCGCTCAGCGTGATCTTGGCTTCGTGCCCGGCCCAGTTGGCAAAATCGCTGGGGCGCGTCAGTGGACGATCGATACCCGGCGAGCTGACTTCCAGGCGATAGGCCTCTTCGATCAGCGTCTCACCCGCTTCTTCCAGCTCATCGAACTTGTCCGAGATGCGGCGTGACAGCGCGGCGCAATCATCCAGCACCAATTGCCCGGTCTTCGGATTCTCGGCCATGATCTGCAGCGCGATCTCATCATCGCCCACTTCGCTTTTGCCGAATACGCGCACGCGCACGAGATCGAAACCCAGGGCTTGCACCTCAGGCTCAACAACCTCCGTAATCCGCGCGATATCAACCAAGTGAAAGCTCCAATGCGGCAAAGCCACTTCGCGCCGGCCCCTTCCGGCGCCAGCCCGAGTCTTGCATTACCAATGTCGGGATGTGTGGCCAGGTAGGCCCATTGCCAGCGAAACGCAAGTGGAACGTGTGGCGTTTTTGCCGATGAACCCTCGGCTCAGCCCGGCACCGTCAGCTTGTGCTTGCGCATGCAGTGCCGCAGCTGATCGTAAGTGAGCCCCAGCGCCGAGGCGGTTCGGCGTTGATTCCAACGATGATGCTCCAACGCCGATGAAATCAGCCCACGCTCATGCGCCTCGACTGCGGCTCGCAAGTGCGTGACGGGTGGCGGGACGCAGGGCTGCGGCGTCTCCGAGACCGCAGCCGATGGGGTCGAATCCTCCTCACGCGGGGCCCAGAGGCTTTCGAAGGGGTCGAACACGATCGCGCCGATCGGCCGGCCCTGATCATCCCAGCGATAGACCGCGCGTTCCACCACATTGCGCAGTTCACGCACGTTGCCGGGCCAGGCGTAGGCCTCCAACGCCTCCATGGCGGCGGAGGTGAAGCCGGGCCAGCGCTCCCAGGCCAGCTCGGTCGCCATGCGGCGGCCGTAGCATTCGGCAAGCTCTGGCACATCGCCTTCCCGTGCGCGCAAGGGTGGCAGGGTGATGACCTCGAAACTCAGGCGATCGAGCAAGTCCGCCCGAAACCGCCCTTCCGCGGCGGCACGCGGCAGATCGGCGTTGGTGGCGCCGACGATGCGCACGTCCACCTGCACCGGGCGCGACGATCCGATCCGCGTTACCTCGCCATACTCCACCGCGCGCAGCAGGCGCTCCTGCGCCGCCATGGACAAGGTGCCCAATTCATCCAGGAACAGCGTGCCGCGATCGGCCTCCTCAAATCGACCTGGCCGCGCTCGCGTCGCGCCGGTGAACGCGCCCGCCTCATGCCCGAACAGCTCGGCCTCGATCAGCGTCTCGGGCAAGGCGGCGCAGTTCAGCACCATCAGCGGCTCACCCCAGCGCGGGCCGAGGTGGTGCAGGCGTTGGGCGATCAATTCCTTGCCCGTCCCGCGCTCACCTATGACCAGCACCGGCCGCGCCGTATTCGCCGCGCGCGAGGCCCGCTCCACCGCGTCCAGAAACGCGGTCGACTGCCCTATGAAATGCGTGTTCCGGTCCATTGCCAAATGTTAGCGGATTTTCCCAAGTATCGGCAAGTTGCTTTATCCAAACGGACAGGACGCAGAGCGGAAACCCCGCGAAAATGCGGCTTGTGCGATTTGGCACGACCTTTGCTGTATCGTTCGCACAAGCTTTTTACAGACCACGCCACCCCGCTTTCGCAAGGATCAGATCATGCTTCCCCGCAACGATGCTTCCGCCGGCACCACCCCCGCCCGCTTCAAGCTCGACGCTGCGATCATCGCCAGCGTCCTGGCGATCGGCACGCTCAACGTGCTGGTGATGGCGGACCTGATCGGCCCGTCGAAGGCCTACGCCGCCGCACCGTGCCGCTGCGCCCCTGCGGGGATCGCGCTGGCATGACTCGGTTCGACGCCCACATCGCCGATCTGCGCCGCGATGACGCGTCCCGCCCCGCCCTGCTGACGCTGGACGGGATCGAGGACGAACCGCGCGCCGCGCACCACTCGACGCAAGACCATCAAAAAGCGTATTACTATTCACCAGCCGACCAGCACCTGACCAGAAAGGGCACAGCCGCCATGGGTATCTTCTCGCGGACTCGCGACATCGTCGCCGCCAATTTCAACGATCTGCTCGAAAAGGCGGAAGATCCGGCCAAGATGATCCGCCTGATCATCATGGAAATGGAAGAGACGCTGGTGGAGGTTCGCACCTCCAGCGCGCGGACCATCGCCGATCAGAAGGAAATGCGCCGCCACCTAGTCAAGCTGGACAAGCTCCAGGCCGACTGGGCCGACAAGGCGCAGCTGGCGCTCAGCAAGGACCGTGAGGATCTGGCCCGCGGCGCGCTGGTCGAAAAGAAAAAGGCCGGCGACATGGCGGATCAGCTCAAGGCCGAGATCGACGTGCTGGACGATGCGCTGCGCGCTTACGAGCAGGATATCGAGAAGCTGCAGAGCCGCCTGCGCGAAGCCCGCAGCCGCCAGTCTTCGATCGCCGCACGCCTGCAAAGCGCCGAGAACCGCGTCAAGCTGCGCACGCTGCTTTCCAGCGAGCGCGTGGACGAGGCGATGGTGCGCTTCGATCAGCTGGAACGCCGCGTCGACTATGCAGAGGGCCGCGCCGATGCGATGAGCCTGGGCGACAGCCGCCAGCCCACCCTGGCCGAGGAGATCGCCGCCTTGCACGAGGGTGACAGCGTGGAGGCCGAACTCGCCGAACTGAAGCGCAAGATGGGCGATGCCAAGCCCGCCGCCGCTTCCACTACAACCACCACGCCGTCCAACTGACGCGCCGCCACGAAAAGCAAGGGGATCACGATCATGTCACGCGGTGAATTCTACCTCGACAAGTCGAACGCCAAGCTCGCCGGCGTCTGTGCGGGCATCGCCGATTACACCGGCACCGACGCGCTGTGGGTGCGGATCGCAACGGTGTTCCTGACGCTGTTCGTCTCGTTCATCACTATCCCGATCTATATCATCGCCGCTTTCGCCGCGAACAAGCGGCCGATGGCGCTCTACAGCGAAGGCGAGGAACTGCGGCTGCTGCGCAAGCTGGACCGCTCACGCTCGAAGAACCGCTACCGTTCGGAACTGTCCGACATGGACCGCCGCGTGGCCGATATCGAAGCGCGCTATTCCAGCAGCAACGCCCGCCTCGCCGCCGAAATCGACAGCCTGCGCTGATCGACTCTTTCAGGAGTAATCCGACATGGAATTCATTGGTGTCCTCGTCCCGCTAGCCCCGTTCATGATGGTCTGCTTCATCGTGTGGACCAAGCATCAGCGCAAGCTTGCCGAAATGCAGATGGCCAACACCGCCGAAAAGGCCGCGCAGTACGCCTCGCACTCCCGCGAGTTGGAAGAGCGCATCCGCGTGCTGGAGCGTATCGTGACCGACGGGGGCTATGATACCGCGCTGCAAATCGAAGCCTTGCGCGACAAGCGCGAGGTGGAGGAACAGCGCGGAACCACGCGCGGCGCCGCGATCAATTAAGGACCTCTGCCGAGGTCGCAGGAGTTAGACGTCATGAGTTTCTGGAGCGCCGTCGTCGCCATCGTCGCGATTTGCGCCTTTGCCTGGGTCCGGGCGCAACAGTCCCGCGCGTTCGGTCCCAAGACCGGTGGCGAGATTTCGCGTGAACCGGAGCTGGAGCGCGAGATCGAGCAGTTGCGCAAGCGCATCGCGGTGCTGGAACGCATCGCCATAGAAGAACGCGGCGGCGACCGCCTGGCGCGTGAGATCGAGGCGCTGCGAGACTGAAGGGGGTGGGAGCGTTCGATACGCCTCCCACTTCGTCATTCCCATGCAGGCGGGAATAACGAAGGTTTGGGAATGGGTGGAATGGGGGCATCCGCTCCCGTCCGTGTCGAACGAAGTCGAGACACGCTGGCGTTGCGCTCCGGTGTCTCGACTTCGCTCGACACGAAGGGCACAGATGGCATCCCGCTGCGTGAAAACTCAGTCGGTCCGAACGTGTTGTAAGGCCCCGCTCAAGGCAACGCCCGCCGCAGTTCCGCCAGCCACACTTCAGCACTGGCATCGGATGGCGCGCGCCAGTCGCCGCGCGGGCTGAGCGCGCCGCCGCTCGATACCTTCGGGCCATTGGGAATGGCAGAACGCTTGTATTGCGCGAAAGCGAAGAAGCGCTGGCAGAAGGCCTCCAGCCAGTGGGCGATCGTCGGCAAGTCGTAAGCCGTGCGCGCCTCGTCCGGCAGTCCTGCGGGCCATTCACCGCGCGCGGCATCGTGCCAGGCATGCCAGGCCAGGAACGCCACCTTCGACGGCTTCTGCCCGAAACGCATGATGTGGTGCAGGAAAAAATCGTTGAGCGCGTAAGGCCCTACCTTGTCCTCCGTGCTTTGGATTTCGCCGTTCTCTCCCGCCGGAACCAGTTCGGGCGAAATCTCGGTGTTGAGGATCGCCAGCAGCACCTCGCGCGTCTCGGTATCGACTTGGGTTTCGGCCGTCCAGCGGATGAGGTATTGCATCAGCGTCTTGGGGACGCCCGCGTTCACCGCATAATGGCTCATGTGATCGCCCACGCCGTAGGTACACCAGCCCAGCGCCAGTTCGGACAAGTCCCCGGTGCCGACGACAAAGCCCGAATGCTGCCCGGCCAGGCGGAACAGGTAATCGGTGCGCAGGCCCGCCTGCACATTCTCGAACGTGACGTCATAGACCGGCTCGCCCCGGCCATAGGGGTGGCCGATGTCTTTCAGCATCGTGGTCGCCGTGGGGCGAATATCGATCTCGTCGGCGGTGATGCCCAGTGCTTTCATCAGCTTCCAGGCGTTGGTCCGGGTTCCCTCGCTGGTGCCGAAACCGGGCATGGTGTAGCCCCGGATCGCGCTGCGTGGCATGCCCAGCCGGTCACAGGTCTTGGCCATCACAATCAGCGCATGGGTGGAATCGAGCCCGCCGGAAACGCCGATGATCAGGCTCTTGGCCTTGGCGGACTCCACGCGCCGCATCAGCCCGTCGACCTGGATGTTGAACGCCTCATAGCAGTCCGCATCCAGCTTGTCGGCACGATCGGGCACGAAGGGATAGCGCCGCATCGGGCGCTGCAGGCTGATGTCACCGCTGGCGGGCTGATGATCGAAACCGATAGTGCGGAAGGCCTGCTCCGGGTTGCCGACTGCGCGGGCGGCATCGGCATAAGTCGGCAGCCGCAGGCGATCGTTGGCGATGCGCGCGCAGTCGATATCGGCGATGCACAATTCGGGCTCCAGCGAAAACCGCTCCGACTGCGCCAGCAGGCCGCCCAGTTCGTAGATCACGCCCTGCCCGTCCCACGCCAGATCGGTGGTGCTCTCACCATGGCCGCCCGCCGAATAGACGTAGGCCGACGCGGTGCGCGCCGATTGCGAACTGCACAGCAAGTGTCGGTCATCCGCCTTGCCGATCACGATGTTGGAGGCGGACAAGTTGCACAGGATCGTCGCCCCGGCGAGCGCCCCCAGCGAGGATGGCGGCGTCGGTGCCCAGAAGTCCTCGCAGATTTCGATGAAGAAGCGAAAGTCGCGCTGGCGGTTGGAGGCGAATACCAGGTCGGTGCCGAACGGCACGTCCTCCGCACCCACCCGGATCGTGCGCCCGGTCACGCCGATGCCGCTGACGAACCAGCGCTTCTCGTAGAACTCACGGTAATTGGGCAGGTAAGACTTGGGCACAACGCCCAGCAGCTTTCCATCGGCGATGGCCAGGCCGCAGTTATAAAGCCGCCCCCGGTCGGCCAGCGCCGCGCCGATCAGCAGCACGGGTGAGAGGCCCCGGCTCGCCTCGACAATCGCGCCGATGGCCTCCTCCACCGCCTCGATCATCGCCTGCTGCAAGTGCAGATCGTCGATCGCGTAGGAGGACAGGCACAGCTCGGGATAGACCAGCAAGTCCACCCCCGCCTCATGCGCGCGGCGCGCCTCGGCGATGATGCCATCGCGATTGTAGGCGACATCGGCGGTGCGGACCTTGGGCGTGGAAGTCGCGACGCGGACGAAGCCGTGGCGATGCATGTCGTAAAAGGGGTGATCGGTCATGCAACGGACCTGACATTGCTGGGCTTGTAACGCAACGCCCACTCTATCCGGGCGTAAGAAGAACAGCAGGATTTGACTTGTTCCCCGCGAGGTTGGCCTTACATGCCCTCGGCATGCGCAGCCTCGACGATATCCGCGAAGAGTACGAATTCCTCGATGGGGATGAGCGCTATCGCATGTTGATCGAATTGGGCCGCGAACTCGATGCAATGCCCGATGCCTTGAAGACGGACGCCACAAAGGTGCGCGGCTGCTCGGCCAGCGTCTGGGTCTATCCCACCCAGGTAGATGATGGCACCCTGCACTTCCTGGCAGATAGCAACGCGGCGATCACCAAGGGTATCGTCGCGCTGGTGCTGGCCGCCGTGCAGGACCGTCCCGCATCCGAAGTGGCCGCTACCGATATCGCGGCGAAGCTGGAACCGTTCGACTTGCGCAACCAGTTGTCCTCCAACCGCACCCAGGGCGTGCCGAACATGATCGCGCTGATCCGCGAGACCGCCGCACGCTATGCCGGCTGACGAGCCGGACGCTGCCCCGCCTATCGGGCCTAAATCGGTCGACACAGTGCCGATCGGTAAAGGGGCGCGGCTTCTGTGGGCGGGATCGGGCTGGTTCTTCGTAGGGCTGGGAACGCTGGGCATATTCCTGCCCCTGTTGCCAACCGTCGTGTTCTACCTGTTGGCGGCCTGGTGCTTTTCCAAAAGCCACCCGCATCTGGCGGACAAGCTCTACGCGCATAAGCGCTATGGCCCGCATCTTGTGGCGTGGCGGGATCGGCGGGCGATCAGCCGCAAGGGCAAGGTTTCGGCGATCCTGGCGATGAGTGCCAGCGTACCGTTCGTCTTCTTCACGCTGGGTTTTCCGGCGGTGCTGATCCCGCTGGCGGTGCTGCTGGTGCTAGGCCCGTGGATATGGACGCGGGCGGAGTAGGAAGGCCCCTTCAAGAGCCCTCCCCCTCCGCCCTCGCCTCACGCGGTCAGGTCAAACCGATCCGCGTTCATCACCTTGGTCCAGGCGGCGACGAACTCCTTCACGAACAGTTCGCCCGCGTCCTTCATTGCATAGACCTCGGCAATCGCGCGCAACTGCGAGTTTGAGCCGAACGCGAGGTCGGTACGGGTGGCGGTCCACTTCTGCTGGTCGGTCTTGCGATCGGTGCCCGCGAAGATCTGGTCGCCGCTTTCGTCGATCACCTTCCACGCCGTGCCCATGTCCAGCAGGTTGACGAAGAAATCGTTCGTCAGCTGGCCCGGGCGATCGGTGAGAACGCCTTCCTTGGTATCGCCGAAGTTCGCACCCAGCACGCGCAGGCCGCCCAGCAACACCGTCATCTCCGGCGCGCTGAGACCCAGCAGCGAGGCGCGATCGACCAGCAGTTCCTCGGTGGGAACGGCCATCCGCGTCGGCAGATAGTTGCGGAAGCCGTCGGCCTTGGGTTCCAGCCACTCGAAGTTCTCGATGTCGGTCTGCTCCTGCGAGGCATCGGTGCGGCCCGGGGTGAACGGCACGGGCACAGCGTACCCGGCATCCCTGATTGCCTTTTCCACGCCGACCGCGCCACCCAGAACGACGAGGTCCGCGATCGAGATGCGCTTGTTCAGCTGATCGAACTTGGCCTTGATGTTCTCATAAACGTCGAGGACCTTCTTCAGCTTGGTAGGCTCGTTGACGTGCCAGCTCCGCTGCGGCTCCAAGCGGATGCGACCGCCGTTGGCGCCGCCGCGATGGTCCGACCGGCGATACGTCGAGGCCGAGGCCCAGGCGGTGGAAACCAGTTCCGCCACGGTGAGGCCGGACGCCAGGATCTTCTGCTCCAGCAGCGCCACGTCCGCCGCGTCCACGGTCTTGTAGGTCGCCTTGGGGATCGGGTCCTGCCAGATCAGGTCTTCGGCCGGAACATCCGGGCCCAGATACCGCGCCTTTGGCCCCATGTCGCGGTGGCACAGCTTGAACCAGGCCCGCGCGAAGGCATCGGCGAACTGATCGGGGTTCTTGTGGAACCGCTCGGAAATCTTGCGATATTCCGGGTCGACCTTCATCGCCATGTCGGCGGTGGTCATGATCGTGGGCACCTTGACGCCGGCGGTGTGCGCCTTGGGGGCCTGCGTCTCTTCCGGATTGCCCACCGGATGCCACTGCCACGCGCCGGCCGGGCTCTTTTCCAGCTCGTATTCATGGTTCAGCAGGTTGTCGAAATAGCCCATGTCCCACTTGATCGGGTTGGCCGTCCACGCGCCCTCGATGCCGCTGGTGATCGTGTGATCGCCCATGCCGCTTTCATGGCCGGACTGCCAGCCAAGGCCCTGCATGGCGACGTCAGCGCCTTCGGGCTCTGCGCCCACCAGGTTCACGTCACCCGCGCCGTGGCACTTGCCGAACGTGTGGCCGCCCGCGGTGAGCGCCACGACTTCCTCGTCGTTCATGCCCATGCGGTGGAACGTCTCGCGGATGTCTCGCGCGGAACCGACCGGATCGGGCTCACCGCCCGGGCCTTCGGGATTGACGTAGATCAAGCCCAGCTGGATCGCGGCGAGCGGGTTTTCCAGCGCCAGGCCGGACTTCTCATCGATGCGGGTCTGGCCCAGCCATTCCTCTTCGGTGCCCCAGTAGATGTCCTTCTCCGGCTCGAACACATCGGCGCGGCCGCCGCCAAAGCCGAACACGGGGCCACCCATCGATTCGATGGCGACGTTTCCGGCCAGGATCATCAGGTCCGCCCAGGAAAGGCTGCGGCCGTACTTCTGCTTGATCGGCCAGAGCAGCCGGCGGGCCTTGTCGAGGTTGCCGTTATCCGGCCAGGAGTTGAGCGGCGCGAACCGCTGCGATCCCGACGATGCGCCGCCGCGACCGTCACCGGTGCGGTAGGTACCGGCGCTGTGCCAAGCCATGCGGATGAAGAAAGGGCCGTAGTGGCCATAGTCCGCCGGCCACCAGGGCTGGCTATCGGTCATGAGCGCGTGGAGATCGCGCTTCACCGCCGCAAGGTCGAGCTTCTTGAACGCCTGCGCATAGTTGAAATCATCGCCATAGGGGCTGCCGCTGGCGCCCTGCTGCGGCAGGATGTCGATCGAAAGTTGATTGGGCCACCACTCACGGTTGGCCTTGCCCAGGAGCTTGCGCATGGCCGCGCCCTCCTTCATCGGGCAGCCGTGCAGCGGGCTACCGGTTTCTGCGTCCATGGTTCACTCTCCTGATCGGTCGATTGACGTGGGATGATCTAACCCCGCCAAGCCCTAAGATAGAAATCAGTTCCCCTGATGACAGCCATAGAGCACTCCGAATGACCGTAAGTGCGGGGCAGGTCGGCGCGATGGTTACAAATCGGCAATCTTTGAACCGTCATCCAACGGACGCTGCATTGTAACCTTGCGATCCCATGGGCGCGGCGAGCCACACCCGGCCCAGGGGAATCATCATGAGAATCGCACATCGCCTTCTGAGCGGCGCCGCCTTCACCGCGCTCGCACTTCCGCTTGCCGCGAACGCCCAGACCGCAATCGCCGACAAGTCCGCGCTGGCCGCCGACGCCGCCCAGACCGCGGCGGACGATCAGGACATCGTCGTGCTCGGCTTTGGCCAGAGCCGCCAGGTGCAAAGCGTCAGCGCCGACGATATTGCCCGCCTGACGCCGGGCTCCAGCCCGCTGAAGGCGATCTCGAAGCTGCCGGGCGTGAACTTCCAGGCCGCCGATCCTTTCGGCGCCTACGAGTGGGCGGTGCGCATCTCGCTGCGCGGGTTCAACCAGAACCAGCTGGGCTTCACCCTCGACGGCGTGCCGCTGGGCGACATGACCTACGGCAACGTCAACGGCCTGCACATCAGCCGCGCCATCATCTCGGAAAACGTGGCGCGCACCGAAGTGGCGCAAGGCGCGGGCGCGCTGGGCACCGCCTCCACCAGCAACCTGGGCGGCACGATCGAATTCTTCAGCGACACCCCGCGTGACATGGCCAACGTGACCGGCGGCGGCACCTACGGTTCGGACGATACCTGGCGCGCATTCGCCCGCATCGACAGCGGCGATATCGGCGGCGGCCTGAAGGGTTATCTCAGCTACGCCTACCTCACCACCGACAAGTGGAAGGGTTACGGCACGCAGCGCCAGCACCAGGCCAACGGCAAGATCATGAAGGATCTGGGCGCGCTGGGCAGCATCACCGGCTTCCTGAACTTTTCCGACCGTCGCGAGCAGGACTACCAGGACCTCAGCTACGACATCATCGCGCGCCGTGGCCTGCGCAATGACAACATTGCCAACGACTATCCGCTCGCGCTGAAGATCGCCAAGGTCTACCAGAACCAGCAGGCCCCCGCGAACGCGCAGCCCTGGCCCGGCGTTGGCACCACGTTCCCGGCAGGCTTCGGCACCGTGGACGATGCCTATTTCGATGCGGCCGGGATCCGGCAAGACTACGTGGGCGGCGTCACCTTCAACGCCAACCTGACGCCCAACCTCACCATGGTGACGACGGGCTATTATCACGAGAACAAGGGCCAGGGTTCGTGGATCACGCCCTACTCCCCCACGCCTGTCGGCGCCTTGAATGCGGACGGCTCGGTGATCACCGCGCGCAGCCCGGTAGGTTTCCGCACGACGGAATACCGGATGAAGCGCTTCGGCATGGTCAGCACGCTTGCCTATGACGTTGGCGTAAATCGGCTGGAGATCGGCGGCTGGTTTGAAAACAACAAGTTCGTCCAGGCCCGCCGCTTCTATGGCATGACCGACAGCGCCGCGCCCAACCGCGACGTGCTGAAGTTCCAGAGCAACCCCTATTTCACCCAGTGGGACGGCAAATACGGCACCGATACGCTGCAATACCATATTGAGGACACCGTGCGCCTGATGGACGAGCGGCTGGTGCTGAACGCGGGTTGGAAGGGCGTCTATGTCGTCAATCGCGCGATCATGCTGCCGGATACGACCTCGCCGCTGGCCACCGGCCGCATCACCGCGCGCGACATGTTCCAGCCCCAGGTCAGCGTACTGTTCAAGCTGAACCCGATGGCCGAGCTGTTCGCCGACTATACCGAAAACATGCGCGCCTTCGTGTCTTCCGCCACGACGGGTCCGTTCTCCACGACGCAGGCGGGCTTCAATGCCATTCGCGGCCAGTTGAAGCCCGAGCGGTCGAAGACGGTGGAAGGCGGTCTTCGCGTGCGTAGCGGGCCGTTCCAGGCCTCCGCCGTGGGTTATTATGTGGACTTTTCCAACCGCTTGCTCGCCTTCGCCAACGGCGCGGGCATCGTCGGCAATCCGGCCACGCTGAACAACGTGGGCAGCGTCCACACCTACGGCGCGGAAGTCTCCGCCAACTGGCGCGTGCTGCCGCCGCTCTCGCTGTTCGCCAGCTATTCCTACAATCACTCCGAGTACGCGAACGACGTGGTGAACGCGCAGGGCACGGTGCTGGTGGCGACGGACGGCATGGCCGTAGTCGATACCCCGCGCCACATGGTGAAGGGTGAGATCGTGTTCGAGCAGGACGGGTTCACCGCCCGCGTCGGCGCGGACTACATGAGCAAGCGCTACGTCACTTACCTGAATGACGTTACGGTGGGATCGCGCGTGCTGGTGGACGCCAGCATCGGCTATCAGTTCCAGGGCGAAGGCGTGCTGCACGGTGTAGGCATCGAAGGCAGCGTCACCAACCTGACGGACAAGAAGTACATCTCCACCATCGGCTCCAACGGCTTCATCGCCAGCGGAGACAACCAGACGCTGCTGGCAGGCGCGCCGCGCCAGTTCTTCGTCTCGATCAAGAAGGGCTTCTGATCGTGGCGCGTGGCACTTTGACGCGCGTGCTGGCGGCGGCGCTGGCTTCGCTGGCGCTAAGCGCGGGGGCGGTGCAAGCCTCCCCCGTCCTGATGATCTCGCTCGACGGCCTGAGGCCGGACGACGTGACGCAGGCGCAAGCGCGCGGGATCAAGGTGCCGCAGCTGCGCGCCCTGATGCAGGAAGGGGCGTATGCCTCGGGCGTGGTCGGCGTGCTGCCCACGCTGACTTACCCCAGCCACACCACGCTGATTACCGGGGCGGCGCCCGCACGGCATGGCGTGTCCAACAACCTGACGTTCGATCCGCAAGCCAGGAACCAGCAAGGCTGGTACTGGTACGCCAGCGATATCCGCGTGCCCACGCTATGGCAGATCGCGCATTCCGCCGGCTTGAAGACCGCGAACTTGCATTGGCCGGTCAGCGTGGGCGCGGACGGGATCGACGCCAACCTGCCGCAGATCTGGCGGACGGGCACGGCGGACGATGCGAAGCTGATGGCCGCGCTCGCCACGCCCGGCCTGCTGCCACGGCTGGAAGCGCAGCTGAGCCCGTACGTGCAAGGCATCGACGAGACGGTGGAAGGTGACGCCGCGCGCGTGAAGTTCGCGCAGGCGCTGCTGGCCGATCGCCCCGCCCTCACCACCGTGTACCTGGCCGGTATCGATCACGAGGAGCATCGCAGCGGCCCCGGCTCGCCCGCCGCGATCGCCACGATCGAGAAGACCGACGCCCTTGTCGGCGATCTGGTTTCCGCCGCGCGCAAGGCGATGCCGGATGTCACCGTGGTGGTCGTCTCCGACCATGGGTTTCAGCCGATCACCACGGACATCAACCTCTTCGCGCCGTTCGTGGCAGCGGGCCTCATCAGCCTGGGTGCGGATGGCAAGGTTTCGTCCTGGCAGGCGGAGCCGTGGATCGCAGGCGGCACCGCCTTCGTGGTGACGGCCCGGCCTGACGACGCCGCGCTGACCGGACAAGTCACGATGCTGGTGAAGAAGCTCGCCGCCGATCCGCGCTATCACATCGCCCGCGTGCTGGACCGTGCCGAGACCCAGCGCAGCGGCGGCCCGGCAGAAGCGGTGCTGACGATCGCCATGGAGCCGGGATTCGAAACCGGGCGCGATCCTGCGGCGGCCTTGTCCGCACCTTCCGGCTACAAGGGCATGCATGGCTATATGCCCGATCTGCCGCAGATGCGCTCCACGCTGATCGTATCGGGGCCTTCACTCAAGAAGCGCGGCGACCTGGGCGTGGTGGACATGCGCGCCATCGCACCATCCGTCGCGCGCGTGCTAGGCGTGCCAATGCCCTCTGCCGAAAAGCCACCCGTCTTCTGAACCCTGTCGCGCGCCCGACGATGATGTTCATCCCTCGTTCGATCACGAAGCGGCAGCTCGTGCGTTCAAGAACGTCACAGACAGGAGACCTTCGCATGACTCGACGCCTGATCGCCCTGGCCGCCACCGTCACTTTGGCCACCACTGCCACTGTGGCCGGCGGTATCGCCCACGCTTCCAGCCCCGCCGCCTGGGCCCAGTTCGACAAGCGCGTGACACGCGCCTGCGTGGCCGCCAGCGGCATCCGCAACGCGCGCCCATCCACCATCGTCGGCTTCGATGACCGGACCGGCATGGTGGCGATGCTGGTGTCCGACCGGACGCGCGGCTCCAGCATGTCGAAGCTGTGCCTCTACAACAAGCGTACGCAGAAGGCCTATGTCGACGATGCGGAGATGTGGTCCGCCCCGCCCCAGCGCTGAGCTTTAAACCGCTGAACGATCAGGTGATGCGCCGCTTGTCCAGCTTTCGGGCCAGCGTCCGGCGGTGCATCCCCAATCGTCGCGCGGCTTCGGAAATGTTGAAGTCACACTCTTTCAGCGTGGCGTGGATATATTCCCACTCCACCGTCTTGATCGAGCTTTTGCGTCCATCCAGCGGCACCGTGGCATCGCCTTGCAATCGGCCGAAAGCTTCTTCGATATCGTCGGTGTTCGCCGGTTTGGCCAGGTAATGCGCCGCGCCCAGCTTGATGGCCTCCACCGCCGTGGCGATGCTGGCAAAGCCCGTCAGCACGACGATGCGCGTCAAGGGATCGCGCGCGTGGATCATCTCCACGCAAGTCAGCCCTGAAGACGTGCCCAGCTTCAGGTCGACCACGGCATATTCGAACTCCTGCTCGGCCAGCAGCGCCGTCAGCTGATCGGGGCTGGCGGCATGGCGCACGCTGTAGCCGCGCCGCTCGAACGATCGCGCCAGCGTGCGGGCAAACGCCGGATCATCCTCCACGATGACGAGGCTGGGAGCATCGGCGGGGTCGTTTTCAGGGCTGCTCATGATACCATCCGGGGTTGGTAGGCCAGCGAAGCGAGCGGCAGGGACATGCGCACTTGCGCGCCGCCTTCCGGCAGGTTCCCCACTTCCACCTTGCCACCCAGCTTGCGCAGCACGTTGACCACCAGGAACAGGCCAAGCCCTCCGCCCGGTCGGCCCTTGGTGGAGGAATAGGGGCGACCGAACGCCTCCAGCATCTCGGGCGCGAAGCCGGGGCCGCGATCGCGCACTTCGATCACCGCCTGCTCCCTTTCGATCGAGGCCACCAACAGCACGAAATGGGGCGAAACCTCCAGCGCGTTATCGATGACGTTGCCGATCACCTGACGCAGCGCCGCATCGGACACGATAGTCGGATCACTCTCGCCGATGCGATCGTCCAGCATCACGATGCCGCCTGTCCGGCCAGACCATTCGCCGGCGATCGCCTGCGCGAAGGCATGCAGCGAGGTGACCTCCGGGCTTTCCCCTCGCGCTTCGCCGGCGGATTGGAGGATGCCGGTTACGATCGTCTTGCAGCGCTGAAGCTGGGCATCCATCTCTTCCACTTCAGCGGCGAAATCGGGAATGGCGGCCAGCGCTGGATGTTGCCGCCAGTCCCCCAGCAGCACGGAGATCGTGGAAAGCGGCGTCCCCAGTTCATGCGCCGCACCGGACGCGAGCAGGCCCATGCGCACGATGTGATGCTCTTCCGCCGCCTGCTGGCGCAGCGCCGCCAGCGCCAGGTCGCTCTGGCGGCGATTGCGATCGATGCGGATGACGAAGAACACCAGCAGCACCGCAATCAGCAGAAAGCAGATCAGGCTTCCCGCCAAGTAAAGCTGCATCGGCGTCTGCGCGAACGACGCGGGGAGATCGAGCGGGCGATAGTCGAAAGTCAGCCCCGCCACCGCCGCGGCTGACATCGCGGCGACGATCCAGCTCCAGCCGGGCGGCAGCAGGATAGCCCCGATCACGATCTGGAGAAGGAACAGGAACGCGAAGGGATTGGTCGTGCCGCCGCTGAAATACAACTGCCAGGTAAGCGAGCCGACATCCAACATCAGCGCGGCCAGCAACTCGAGGTGGCTGTATCCGCCGCGCTGGCGGCCGATGATGATCGTCGCCCAGTTGATCAGGGCCAGCAGCACCGGCACGGCGATCAGATGGGCGAGCGGCAGGCGCACGCCCAGCAATTCCACCGTGGCCCAGATCGTCACCAACTGGCCGATCACCGCCATCCAGCGCAATTGCAGCAGCAGCGCCATGTTGCGCGCGCTGCCCGGCGGATACCCGGCTGACGATGGCAGCGCCGTCATCGCAGCTTGCGCCATAACACCACCGCCGTTCCGATGGAGAGCAGCGCCATCGCCGCCCACGTCAGCGCGTAGGACAAGTGATTGTTGGGGAAGTTGATCACGGTCAGCCCCGGCACTGGCCCGCCCGCCGCGCTGGGCGTCTCCTGCGAAGCGTCGACAAAATAGCGCGCATCCGCCGCCATGCCATGCCGCGCCGCGATCTGCGCCACGTCGCGCGAATACCAGCGGTTCTCCTGCGGGCGGTTGGCACGCAGGAAACCGCCGCCCGGCTGCGTCAGGCGCAGCAGGCCGATCACGGATACAGGCCCCTGCGGCGTCCGGGCGCGGACCGCCTCGATCCGGGTGCCCATTGGCACGAAGCCGCGGTTGACGTAGGTCGCCGGTCCCCGCCCCGCTCCGTCAACCCGCATCGGGGTCATCACCCAATATCCGGAGCCTAGCGTGGAAACGCCGGTCACCAGCGCCGAACCTTGCGGCAGATAATGGCCGCGCAGCCCGACGCGGCGATACTCCAGTTGATCTAGCGCACCCGTCGGCAATTGCGCCACCGGCAGCGGTGCGGCCTTCGTGCCCGCCTCCACACGCGCGATCAGCGCTTCCTTCCAATGCAGCCGCTCCACCTGCCAGACCGACAACGCGGCGAACACAGCCGCCAGCACCAGCAGGGTCAGGCACAAGACAACAGGGCGCTTCGCCCTCACCTCGGTCACGGCATCTCCGACATCTCATGCGACATGGGCATCATGTTCGCATTGAGATGATGCATGACCCAGAGCGAACCGGAAAGAACGATCACGATCAGCACGATCGTGAACAGCAAGGCCAGCATGTTCCACCCGCCCTCGGACTTGGTGTTCATGTGCAGGAAGAAGATCATGTGCACCACGATCTGCACCACCGCCGCCCCGACGACGAGCATGCCGGTCAGGCCCTTGTCCGCCACCGCGCCGGTCATCACCAGGGCGAACGGGATCGCCGTCAGCACCACCGACAGCAGGAAGCCGATGACATAGCCCCTCAACGAGCCGTGATCCTCGCCACTTGCATGGCTATCATGAGCCGCACTCATCGCAGCACTCCCAGCAGATAGACGAAGGTGAAGACGCCGATCCAGATGACGTCCAGGAAGTGCCAGAACAGGCTGAGGCACATCAATCGCCGCTGATTAGCCGCGACCAGGCCGCGTTTCCCCACTTGCACCAGCAGCACGCCAAGCCAGATCAGGCCGAAGGTGACGTGAAGGCCATGGGTACCGACCAGTGTGAAGAAGGCGGACAGGAAAGCGCTGCGCTGCGGCGTCGCGCCTTCGTGGATCAGGTGGGCGAACTCATAGAACTCGATCGAGAGGAACGCCGCGCCGAACAGCGCGGTCACAACCAGCCAGCCCTGCACGCCCCGCACATGCCCGCGCTGCATCGCCAGCATCGCAAAGCCATAAGTGATGGACGAGAACAACAGCATCGAAGTGTTGAGCGCCACCAGCGGCAGGTCGAACAAATCCCTCGGCCCCGGCCCCGCCGCGTAATTGCCGCCCAGCACGCCGAATGCCGCGAACAGCATGGCGAAGATCAGGCAGTCGCTCATCAGGTAGATCCAGAAGCCCAGCATGGTGCTGCCGCCTTCGGGATGGTCGTGCTCGTCCAGATCGTACCAGCGCGCCAGGTTCGCCGGGGCCCGGTTCGTCGGGGCCGGAGTGGTTACGGAAGCGCTCATGCTGCACCTGTGGCTAGGGCGAGTTGCTGGCCGCGCGCCCGCTCCGTTTCGACCACATGGTCTGCCGGGATGTGGAAATCGCGCTTGGAATTGAACGTGTGGACGATGGCCGTGGCCAGCACCGCGGCAAAGCTGACGGCGGCGAGCCACCAGATGTGCCAGATCAGTGCGAAGCCGCAGATGCCGCTCAGGCCCGCCAGCACCACGCCCGCACCGGTGTTGCGCGGCATGTGGATCGGGCGGAAGCCCTCCTCCGGCCGGCCCACCCCGGCGCGCTTCATGTCCGCCCAGGCATCCAGATCGTGGACGATCGGCGTGAACGCGAAGTTGTATTCAGGCGGGGGCGAACTGGTGGACCATTCCAGCGTCCGCCCGTTCCACGGGTCGCCGGTCAGGTCGCGGTTCTGGTCGCGGCGGATGATCGAGACGGCGTATTGCAGCAGCATCGTGGCGATGCCGCAGGCGATCAGCGCCGCGCCGATGCCGGCGATGACGAACCAGATCTGCAACGAAGGATCGTCGAACACCCGCATCCGGCGCGTCACGCCCATCAGGCCCATCGCGTACAGCGGCGTGAACGCCATCCAGAAGCCCACCACCCAGCACCAGAAGCTGACCTTGCCCCAGAACGGCTCCAGCTTGAAGCCGAACGCCTTGGGCCACCAGTAATTGATCGCGGCGAACACGCCGAACACCACGCCGCCGATGATCACGTTGTGGAAATGCGCGATCAGGAACAGCGAGTTGTGCAGCACGAAGTCCGCCGGGGGCACGGCCAGCAGCACGCCGGTCATCCCGCCGATCGTAAAGGTCAGCATGAAGGCCAGCGTCCACATCATCGGCAAGTCGAAGCGGATGCGTGCGCGGTACATCGTGAACAGCCAGTTGAACAGCTTCGCGCCCGTCGGGATGGAGATGACCATCGTGGTGATCCCGAAGAAGCTGTTGACGCTGGCGCCCGATCCCATGGTGAAGAAGTGGTGCAGCCACACGACGTAGGACAGGATGGTAATGACCACCGTGGCATAGACCATCGAGGAATAGCCGAAGAGCTTCTTGCCGCAGAACGTAGCCGTCACTTCCGAGAACACGCCGAATACCGGCAGCACCAGGATGTAGACTTCCGGGTGACCCCAGATCCAGATCAGGTTCACGTACATCATCGGCGATCCGCCGAAATCGTTGGTGAAGAAATTGGTGCCGACGTACCGGTCCAGCGTCAGCAGGGCCAGGACGGCGGTCAACACCGGAAACGACGCCACGATCAGCACGTTGGTGCACAGCGACGTCCAGGTGAAGATCGGCATCTTCATCATATTCATGCCGGGCGCGCGCAGCTTCAGGATCGTGGCGATCAGGTTGATGCCCGATAGCGTCGTGCCCACGCCCGCGATCTGCAAGGCCCAGATGTAATAATCCACGCCGACGCCGGGGCTGTAGGACAGTCCTGACAGAGGCGGATAAGCCAGCCACCCGGTCTGCGCGAATTCTCCCACGAACAGCGATGCCATGACCAGCGCCGCGCCCACAGTCGTCATCCAGAAGCTGAAGTTGTTGAGGAACGGGAACGACACATCGCGCGCGCCGATCTGCAGCGGCACCACGTAGTTCATCAGGCCGGTCACGAACGGCATCGCCACGAAGAATATCATGATCACGCCATGCGCGGTGAAGACCTGATCGTAGTGGTGCGCGGTCAGGTACCCTTCCGACCCGTTGAAGGCGATCGCCTGCTGGATGCGCATCATCACCGCATCGGCAAAGCCGCGCAGGAACATCACCAGGCCCAGGACCATGTACATGATCCCGATCTTCTTGTGGTCCACGCTGGTGAACCATTCGCGCCATAGATAGCCCCATACCTTGAAGTAGGTCAGCGCCCCCACCAGTGCGGTGCCGCCCAGCGCGACGGCGGCGAAAGTGGCGACGAGGATCGGCTCGTGCAGCGGCAGCGCGTCGAGGGACAGCTTGCCAAGGAGGAAGGACCAATGCTGGTCTGGCGCGGTCATGATCGGGGTTCCGGACATCAGAAGGCGGTGGGTTCGGTGGTGGGGGCGGGCACGCTCAGGCCGGGTGGCGCAGCGCCCGGGCTACCCGGGATCGGCAGCCCCGCGCCTTGCAGGATCGAGGTGTCGGCGGGGGCCTGCGTCTCCATCCCGGCGGCGGACATCGGGCGGTTGTTGGTGCAATAGGCCTTGATAAACACCTGGTCCGCCTGGGTCAGGCCGCCGGGCGTCACCGCGCTTACTTCCTCATGGCCGAACTTGTCATAGCTGAGCGCGGCCAGGTTCCAGCGGCCGGCGTTACCCATGCCGCCCCTGGCATCCAGCGCCATCATCTGGCTCATGCACATCTTGCCGGGGCGAACGCACAAGTTCACCACCGCGTCGAACAAATCGGGCGTCACACTGGCGTAGTGGCGGATCGGTTCCTTCTCGCTCGGCTTTTCCAGCGTGAGATAGGCCGTGCGATCCAGCGAGGCTGCACCTTTGCGCACCGCCGCGGCCCAGCGATCGAACCCGGCCTCATCCATGCCCCGTATCGCAAAGCGCATGTGCGAAAACCCCGCGCCGCTGTAGTTCGCCGAAAATCCCTCGTAACGGCCCGGCTGATTCAGCACCGCGTGCAGCTTCGTCTCCATGCCGGGCATCGCATAGATCTGTCCGGCCAGAGCGGGCGCATAGAATGAGTTCATCACCGCGGAAGACGTGATGCGAAAGCGCAATGGCCGATCGGTCGGCACCACCAGTTCGTTTACCGTGGCGATGCCCTGCTGGGGATAGATGAACAGCCACTTCCAGTTGAGCGCCACAACCTGCACGTCCAGCGGCTGCGCCGTCGCCGGCACGGGCCGCGCGTGGCCGATGCGATTGATCGTGCGGTACGGGTCCAGCATGTGCGTCGCCACCCAGGTCAGTGCGCCCAGGGCGATGATGATCAGCAGCGGCGCGGACCAGATCACCAGCTCCAGCTGCGTGGAGTGCGACCATTCCGGCTCGTACTGCGCCTCGGTATTGGCGGCGCGATACTTCCAGGCGAAGAACACCGTCAGCCCCATCACCGGCACGATGATCAGCAGCATCAGCCAAGTGGAAATGACCACCAGATCCGCCTGTTGGCGCGCCACGTCTCCGGCGGGGTTCAGCACGATCCAGTCGCATCCCCCCAGCAGCGCCGTCAGCGGCAGCAGCGCCATCGCCGCCCACCGACGGCGCGCGGGGCGATCGAGCGAAGCGGGTTCGATGGTCAGGTCGGCACACGAGGGGCGATCATTACGCATGCCGGGCCAAATAGACCCGGCGGGCCGGCCAACCGATTGGACATTTTGTCCAATCCCCCTGATCGCGATCCAGGCCGATAGAGACATCATGACCGGTACCCCCGCGCGGGCGCCCACGGAGATTCGCATCGATATGTCAGCCGCCGTCCTGGATGCACCCGAAGCCGAAGGGCACGATGTCTCGCCCGCAGAGATCGCCATCGGCGTAATCATCGGCAGAACGTCGGAGTTCTTCGACTTTTTCGTCTATGCCATCGCTTCGGTGCTGGTGTTTCCGGGGTTTTTCTTCCCCTTCGTCGACCCGCTGACCGGCACGCTCTATTCGTTCATGGTCTTCGCGCTGGCATTCCTGGCGCGCCCGGTCGGCTCCATCGCCTTCATGGGGATCGACCGTGCCTATGGCCGCGCCGCGAAGCTGACGATCGCGCTGTTTCTGCTGGGCGGATCGACCGCCGCGATCGCCTTTCTGCCCGGCTATCGAGATGTCGGCCCCGCCGCCATCGCCCTCCTCGCGCTGTTCCGCATGGGACAGGGTTTTGCCTTGGGCGGCACCTGGGACGGTCTGGCCTCGCTGCTGGCGCTCAACGCCCCGGCGGACCGGCGCGGCTGGTACGCGATGATCCCGCAGCTGGGCGCGCCGCTGGGCCTCATCGTCGCCAGCCTGCTGTTCGCCTTCTTCACGTCCACCCTGCCGGCCACGGATTTCCTCAGCTGGGGCTGGCGCTTTCCTTTCTTCGTTGCCTTCGCGATCAACGTTGTCGCGCTGTTCGCGCGCTTGCGGCTGGTGGTGACGCCCGAATTCCAGCGCCTTTATAAAACCCGCGACCTGCAGCCTGAGAAGATCGCCCGCACCCTGCAGCGCGAATGGCGCACCATCGTGATCGGCGCGCTGGCTCCGCTGGCCAGCTTCGCGCTGTTTCACATGGTCACGGTGTTTCCGCTTTCCTGGGTGTTCCTGTTTACCCGCGAAGCTCCGACCCGCTTCCTGGTGATCGAAGCGGTGGCGGCGGGCCTGGGCGTGCTGGCGATGATCCTATCGGGCAGACTGGCGGACCGCTTCGGCCGCCGCACACTGCTGGGCGTATCCGCCGCCATCATCGCAGTGTTCAGCGGCTTTGCGCCCCAGCTGCTATCGCTGGGCGAAGGCGGCGAGATCGTGTTCATGGCCACCGGCTTCGTGCTGCTGGGCATCGCCTTCGGACAATCTTCCGGCGCGGTATCCGCCAACTTCGCTTCGCAGCATCGCTATACCGGCTCTGCCATCACCAGCGACTTGGCATGGCTGTTCGGTGCCGGCTTTGCCCCGCTGGTGGCGCTGTGGCTTTCGGCGCACTACGGCCTGCTGGCCTCGGGCGGCTATCTGCTGTCTGGCGCAGTGGCCACCCTGGTGGCGCTGTGGCTGAACAGCGAACTGGCCCGGGGCGACTAAGCCCTTTAGCTGTGCGGCGTGTCAGTATTGGCCAGCACCGCACCCGCTCCTGCGCGCAATCCACCACCCAGGGCGGCGTAGAGCGCGACGGTGTCGGTCAGCCGCGCCGCCTTTGCAGCCACGTACTGCACGCGCGCGGTCTGCGCGGTGGCGGTGGCGTTCAGCACCTGCAGCGTGCCCACACTGCCCAGGCTGAGCTGGCGACGCACGAAAGTCAGGCTCTGGCTTGCCGCCTGATCCCCCCGCGCCGCCACGTCCAGCGCAGTCGTGTCGGTGGAGAGAGCGGTGAGCGAATTGCTGACATCGGCAAATGCCTGCAGCGCGGTGCCCTTGTACTGCGCCTTGGCTGCCTCCAGCGCATCCCTGGCGGCCTGCTCCTGCTTCTTAAGCGTACCGCCGTGGAAGATTGGGCCGACGATGCCGCCGATCAATTGCCAGAACGGGTTGCCGCTGGCGAACATCTTGCCGAAATCCTCGGCGATGCCGCCAGCATTGGCCGTCAGATTGATCTGCGGCAACCGCGCGGCGATCGCCACTTTCACATCGGCTGCGGCGCCTTCCAGCGCGGCTGCCGATGCGGCGACATCTGGCCGGGCGGCCAGCAGATCGGCGGGCAGCGCCACCGGCACTTGTGCCGGCAGGGTCAAGGCATCGAGCGGGGGCATTGGCCCGATGGCTTGACCTGGCGCGCCCTCCAGCGGAGCGTTGGGGGCCTCCGCGAGAAGAACGGAAAGAGCGGAAAGATTGGCCTGCCGCTGGCGTAGGAGCGGGGGCAACTGGCCCTCGATCGCGGCCAGCGCGGCGGACTGTGCGGCAACGTCGGACAAGCCGACCGCGCCCAGCCGCTGGCGCGTCTGCAACAGCGTCAGAACCTGGCGATTGTTCTCCACCGCCTGGCCGGTCGCGGCGATCTCTGCGTCGAGCGCGGCGTTCTGGATCACCGCCAAAGCGGCATTGGCGGCCACCATGTTTCGCACCCCGTCCGCTTGCGCGGCAGCGACCGCCGCCTGCGCCCTCGCGGAACGGACCCGCGCCGCAGTGCCCCCGAACAAGTCCGGTGAATAGCTGACGCTGACTTGCGCGGTGTGCAGCGAAAATACTTGCGGATCGGGATTGCTGAGCGGCGTGGAAAGCGTGCGGGACAATCGCTGGCGCTCGCTGGTCAGCCCCGCGTCGACTTGCGGAAACAATCCGCCTCGCGCTGCGCCGACCAGCGCCTGGGCCTGCGCGAGCCGGGCCTGCGCCGCCTTGATATCGGTGTTGGCGGCCAGCGCGCGATCGACCAGCGCGTCCAGCGCCGGACTGCCGAAGCCGTGCCACCAGCCGGGCGCCAGCGCCATGCCTGGCTGGACTGTCTGCGGCAACGCCATCGCCGGCACCACGGGGGCACCCGGCACTGGCGGCAGCGCCGATCCTGAAACCGCGGGCGGCATCGGCACGTCCACTGTGCTGCTCACCGGCTGACGCTCTTTCGCCGCCGCCATGCTCGACAAGGCGAGCGCACCCATCGCGGCGCCGTGCGCCAGGACGGTCAGGGACTTGCGGATCATGCCGGTTCTCCATCATCCAGCGCGGGCAGCGTCGTGGTTTCCGTTTCGTCGGGCTCAGCCAGCCTGCGCTTGCCGGCAACGCGGCTGGAGTAGCGGCTTATAAGCAGCGGCAGCACCAGCAGGATCAGCAGCGGGGCCATGGTCATGCCGCCCACCACCACCAGCGCCAGCGGCTTTTGAACCTGGCTGCCGATGCCGGTTGCGACCGCGGCTGGAGCCAGGCCGATCGCCGCGACCAGGCAGGTCATCAGCACCGGACGCAGCGAGTTGGTGGTCGCATGGCGCAGCGCGTCGACCCGGCTCTTGCCCTCGTCCATCGCCTGGTTGAAGCTGGTGACCAGAAGAATGCCGTCCATCACCGCGATGCCGAACAGCGCCACAAAGCCGATCGCCGCCGAGATCGAGAACGCCGTTCCCGTCAGCATCAGCCCCAGCACACCGCCCACCACCGCCATCGGGATCACCGAGAACGCCAGCAGCGCATCGCGAATCGAGCGGAAGTTCACGTAGAGCAGCCCAAGCATCAGCATCAGGCTGAGCGGAACCACGATCTCAAGCCGGGCGACGGCGTTCTTCAAGTTGCTCATCTCGCCCGCCCACTCCAGGCTGTAGCCCGGTGGAAGGGTGACGTTCTGGGCGATCCGCTGCTGCGCCTCGGCCACCGCGCTGCCCAGGTCTCGATCGCGGACCGAGAACTTGATCGGGATGTAGCGCTGCTGATGCTCGCGATAGATGAAGCTTGCGCCCGTCGTCAGGTGGATGTCCGCCAGTTCGGAAAGCGGCACGCTGATCGCGGTGCCGTCCGGCGTTGTGGCGCCCACGGTGATCCGCTTCACCGTTTCCAGACTGTCACGCTGGCCGGGTTGCAGGCGCACCACGATCGGGAAGTGGCGATCGGTATGCGGCTCGTACAGGTCGCCCGGGGAGGTACCGCCGATAGCGGCCGCCACCGTCTGATTCACATCGTCTACCGAGAGACCGTACCGCGCCGCCTTTTCGCGATCGACATCGATGCGCACCGTGGGCTGGCCTAGCGACTGGAAGATGCCGAGGTCCGTGATGCCGCGCACCTTGGCCATCTGGTCGCGCATCTGGTTCGCGATCTTTTCCAGCGTCACCAGGTCCGGCCCGAACAGCTTGACAGAGTTCGCGCCTTTCACACCCGACGCCGCTTCCTCGACGTTATCCTCGATGATCTGCGAGAACGAGAAGTCTACGCCGGGATACTTGGCTTGCAACTTGGCGGACAGTTCGGAAACCAGATTCTCCTTGTCCATGCCTTTGGGCCATTCGTCGAACGGCTTCAGCGGTACGAAGTATTCGATGTTGAAAAATCCGGTTGCGTCCGTGCCGTCGTCCGGGCGGCCATGCGCGGAAAGCACTGCCGTGACTTCCGGATACTTCAGGATGTCACGCCGGATCGCACGCGCCGTTGGCTCGCCTGCATCCAGCGAGATCGCCGCGGGCAGAGACGCGCGGATATACATGTTGCCCTCTTCCAGGTGCGGAAGGAACTCCACACCCAGGCTGCGCACGCCGATGAACGCACCGATCACCATCACCGCGCCCGCGCCGATCGCCAGCACCTGATTGCGGAAGCAGAAGGCGGCGGCAGGTTCATACAGGCGGCGTATGCGCGAGACGAGCCAGGTCTCGGCTTCGTCCAGTTTGTCGGGCAGCATCATCGAGGACAGCACCGGCGCCACCGTGAACGTCGCCAGCAGACCGCCGATGATCGCATAGGCGTACGTCTTGGCCATCGGACCAAAGATGTGGCCTTCCACGCCTGTCAGCGTGAACAGCGGCAGGAAGCTGGTGATGATGATCGCGGCGGCGAAGAAGATGCCGCGGCTCACTTCGCTGCTGGCCCCCAGCACAGCGCCGATGCGGCTGGCCATGGTGTAGCGGCCGCCCTCATGCGTTTCCACGTGATGCGATCGCTCTGCCATGTGTCTGAATATATTTTCCACCATGATGACGGTGGCATCCACGACAAGGCCGAAGTCCAGCGCGCCCACCGATAGCAGGTTGGCGCTTTCGCCCTGCAACGTCAGGATCAGCACCGCGAAGGCGAGCGCGAAGGGGATGGTGGCGGCCACGATCAGGGCGCTGCGCAGATTGCCCAAGAACGCCCACTGCAGGAAGAAGATCAGCAGCACGCCGGCGATCAGGTTTTCCATCACGGTGTGCGTGGTGACGCCGATCAGGTCGGAGCGATCGTAGATGCGCTCCAGATGGACGCCGGGAGGCAGGATGCCGCTGGAATTGATATTCTCGATCTCGGCCTTGACCGCCTGGATCGTGGGCATCGATTGCGAGCCGCGACGCATCAGGACGATGCCCTCGACGACATCGTCATCCTTGTTCAGCCCGGCGATGCCGTTGCGCGGCATGTTGCCGATCTTCACCGTCGCGACATCGCGCACCAGCACCGCAGCCGAACCGTCCCGGCCGACCGGGGTCGTCTCCAGCGATTCGACCGATTGGATCAGGCCGATGCCGCGCACGATCGCGCTTTGCGCGCCGAAGTTGATGGTCTGGCCGCCGACGTTGGCATTGGCTTTGCCCAGCGCCTCGATCACCGCGCCTACGGTGAGGTGATGGGCCTGCAGGCGATCGTTATCGACCACCACGTCATAGCTGCGCAGCTTGCCGCCCCAGCCGGTTACGTCCGCCACGCCGGGAATGGCGCGGAAGCGGCGTTGCAGCACCCAGTCCTGCAGCGTCTTCAGATCCTCAACCGAGTATCCCTTTGGCGCGGCAATGCGATAGCGATAGATCTCACCGACCGGGCTGGTGGGCGAAATCGTGGGCGCGGCCCCGCCGGGCAGCGGCGGCAACTGCGCCAGGCGATTGATCACCTGCTGCTGCGCCTGCTGATAGTCGAAGTCGTACGTGAACTGCATCTTCACATCGGACAGGCCGAACAGCGAGATCGCGCGGATCGCCGTCATGTGCGGCAAGCCGGACATCTGCACTTCGATCGGAATGGTAATGTTACGCTCGATCTCCTCGGCCGAAAGGCCCGAAGATTGCGTGACGACTTCCACCATCGGCGGAACCGGGTCGGGATAGGCCTCGATATTGAGGTTGTAGAACGCGATCCCACCAGCGATGAGCATCACCACGAAGAACGCGACGACGGTCATACGCTGAGCCAGCGCATGGCGAACCAGATTGATCATCAGTCCAGTCCTGCTTCGTTCACGAAGATCGCGCCTTGCGTCACCACCTTCTCACCGGGACGCAGGCCACCCAGGATCGTCACGCGGCCGTCGTGGCTCTCGCCGGTCGCCACGTCGCGAACCTTTACGCGGCCCTTGCCTTGCCACACCCAGACGCGCGCGGTGTCGCCTTCATGTATCACGGCTTCGGTCGGCAGGCTTAGCGCGCGCGGCGCGGCGGCCAGGGACTGCACCTCGCGATCGGGGGTTTCGATCGTGAAGTTCGCGAACATCTGCGGCTTCAGCGCACCATCGGGATTGGCGATCGTGGCGCGCACTTGCAGGCGATGCGAAACCGGATCGATCTGCGCGCCGACATTGTTAATCACCGCATCAAACTTGCGGCCCGGATATGCGGTAGCGGTCACCACTACGCGGTCGCCGATATGCACACGCGAAGCGTCGCTTTCTGCGACTTGCGCCACCAGCCACACGCGGGACAAGTCGGCGATCAGAAATGCGGGGGCAGCGCCGGCTCCGGCACCGGCTCCCCCTGACACGTACTGCCCTTGCGAAATGGCGCGGGTCACCACGATCCCGCTGATCGGTGCGCGCATCACCGCTTCTCCACCGCCGCCACCGCTGGCCCCAAACACCGAAAGCTTGGCGCGCGCCGCCGTCATCGCTGCGTTGGCAATGCCAAGCTGCGACTGCGCCGCCACCAGATCGCTGCGCGCTTGTTGCAGGTCCTTCAGCGCGCCGCCTGCCGTGCGGTAGATTTCCTCGGCGCGTGCGGTGTTCTCACTGGCGACGCGCACTTGCGCCAGAGCGCTGGAACGCTGCGCCGCGGCAGCGGCCAGCGCATCGCGCGCGTCGGCGATGTCGGTCGTCCGCACCGACAGCAGCGGCGTACCCGCCGTAACGCGATCGCCGTTCTGCACGAACACGCGCTGCACTTGTCCCGAATAGGGCAGGAACACGGGGGTCGAACGCGTCTCATCCACCGCGATCTGCCCGCTGGCTCCCGTGCGCGCATAGCCATCGTCCGCCCCGGCCGTCTCCAGCTTCAGGCTGGAGACCTGCCCCTGGGTCAGTTGCACGATCCCCGGCGGCAGCGGCACGGGCGGCGGTGGCGGCTGATTCAACCACGAATGGATCGCGCTGACACTCACCACCACCAGCGCCACCGCGGCGACGGATATGGCGAGTATCCGAATCTGCTTGGACCGGGACATCTCAGGCACAGCGTGGTCAAAGTTCATCGCAAGGCATCTTTTCTGCGAGTTCGAAGGGACGAATCATGCCGCCAGCCCGTTTCGGACGTGCGACGATCGGAGGATGCAATGGCCCGGCACCCTCGCTGAGCCGCTGTCTGTCATGTTAAATTTCCGTAATGCAGCACGCGAATGTTACAGACGCGAGCACACTCTTCGCTTCGGAGATGGCAGGTAGACCGTCATCTCCGGACGATAGGGCTTATCGTGTTTCGATTTGTTCTCGCGTGCCCTTAGGGCTTGGCTTTACGCGGCGACCGAAGCCCGGCCCAACGCCGCGTAATGATGGAACAGCGCGGCAAAATGCTGCTCATGGCTCATCAATGATGATGACGTCCGCGTCCAATTTTCGGCGCTTTCGCAAAAGCTGCGCACGGCCTGCGACGCGGCGAAGCGGTTAGCGGCGCGATACGTCAGACCACCGCCGCCACCGGCGTGCTCCGCCGCGCCGCCCGCATCAGGTACGATCACCGGGGTGCCGCTGGCCCGCGCCTCTGCCCCGACGAGGCAGAAGGTCTCCGCCTCGCACCCATGGATCACCGCATCCGCACTGGCGAGGATCGCGGCGAACGCCTCCCGATTGCGCTGCGGAGCGAACAAGCGAATATGGGGATTGCCCGCGATAGCGCGCAGCACCGAGGCTTTCTCACGCCCGTCACCGAACAGCGCCAGGCCCACCGGGGTATGCCGGCTTGCCGCGGCGACGGCCTCCACCACCATCGGCCAGCGCTTTTCAGGGGCGAGCCTCCCGGCCCCCACCAAGAGCACGGCATCAGACGACAGGCCGCATTGCGCCAGCAGCAGGTTGCGCACCGCCGGGTCGCGCCGCTCGGGCGAAAACACCCCGGTCTCGACGCCTAACGGCAGCACCTTCACGCTGGAAACGCCGCCTTCCGCCATCCGCCGTCCCAGATCGCGATTGGCGCAGATCATGGTGGCGAAAACGCCGTTCAGCGATCGCAAGTGGTTCCAATACCGCGCGAAGCTGCGATCGATATTGGGGCGAGACAGGATCGGCCCGAACCAACGATAGGCATAGGCCGATAGCGGATCGGCATGCATCACCAGGCTGCGCGGCGCAGTGCCCCGCCAGCGGCCGACCATCGAAGCGCTGCGCCAGGGCGACGATGCCTCCACGAAGTCTGGGCGCAGCTGCGTCAGCGCATCGTGCAACGCGGGCTCATCGTTGAAGTACCAATAGTTGCGATCCAGCGGAAAACGCGGCGCGGGCAGCATCACGATCCGTGCACCGGGACCACGCTCGATCACCTCGGCCCGGTCACCGGGCGCAAGGATCGTGATGTCATGCCCCAGCTTTGGCGCGATCCGCAGTTTCTGCTCGGCATAAGTGCGCACACCGCCACCATGCGGCGTGTAGAACGCGCAGACGTCCACGATTTTCATGTCGGTAGCTTCCCGCCTTAGGATTGAGGGCGTTGCTTCAGCGGAGCGACGCCAAGGCCGCTACGGTAATTGAGCACGATGGTGACAGGCGTCAGCCCACCGCCCGCCCGCGTCACCACGCTGGCGGCGTCGGGCTTGCCCCAGCCCAGCCGGGGATTGGCAGAAAAGCCGATGCCGTCCACCGTCCACTTGAACTTGCGGTCCATATCCCGGTCATGCAGCAGGGACAGCGCATAAGGTCCGGGTTGCGGCACCCGGATGCACATTCGCACCGGATCGCCCGTCGGCACAATTTCCTCCACCCGGCGGAAGACCTTGCCGGTTTCCAGCAAGACATTGTCGTCCGCCAGGAAGTCTTGCCGAGTGGCGGGATAGACTTCCAGCTTCAACCGTCCGACGCGGTCTTTCAGCCCTGAGACCGTGACGAGAAAGGCGGGGCCGCTCTCATCAGCGCGGCACTTGCCCTCGGCCTTGCCCAGATCGGGTGAGCTGGGCATCGCCACCGCAACCGTCGGCGCCGCAAGGCTAATGGCGAGCGGAAGAAATGCCGCGCGCATCAACGCTCCTCCTCCACCCGCAGCAGATCGTTGATCACCAAACCCGTGCCGACCGCCAGGTGGACCAGCAGGATCGCCGAGGCCATCATCGTCATCAGCGCGGCGATGTCCGTCTCGCGGCCCAGCGTGAACACGGCGACTCCGGCGAACACGATGTCCTTGTTGGGCACGAACGGCAGGCGCGAGATCAGCAGGCGAAGCGTCGCCAGGAACATCCACCAGGTCAGTGGCACGTTGGGCAGCACCATGTGCCACAGCAGCGCAGAAAGCCCCGTCATCAGCATGATGCGCGCCAAGTGGACCAAGGCGATGAAACTCAATTCCTCGCGCTCCAAAGAGAACAGGCGGCGGCGAAACGCCATCATCGCCATCGAAGTCAGCAGCACCAGGCTGAGCGATAGCACCACCGACCCGTTCTCCAGCCCCAGCGGCGTCGAGCGGATGAACGGCCAAGTGCAGATCAGCAGCGCCAGCGTCACCCCGTTGCCGACCATGGCGGACAGGATCGAGACGTCCTTGATCGCGGCAAAAGGCGCGGCGATCATCCGCGTCTTGCGGCGCGCCCAAGCATAGAAATAGGCCTCGCCCAGATACCCCAGCAGCAGTTCGTTACAGACCAGCTTGCGCAGCAGCGCGGTCATGCAGCCGGCGGGCAGATCCCACAGGCGGCGGTAGATCACCCATTCGCTTGCGGGCCCGGTCATGTAGAAAACCGCGAAGATCACCCAGAACGCGGGCGAACGCGGGACCATCGATGCGATCTGGCGGATGTTGATGCCACGCAATTCCAGCACGATGCCCAGCGCGATCAGCGCGGAGAAGGCCAGCGGCAACATGGCCACACCCTTTATCCGGGACGCTGTATCTTGAGCGCGCAACTTCAGCGTTGGAACCTCACGAGGTTCCAGAGTAATGGTGTTGTTCAAGAGGAGGCCCTTCTGGCTGTCTTCGCCGAACTTAGACTCCGCGAATATGGCACTTCCGCATTGTCGAGGGCGTGAAGACCGACAAATCGTTACGAGCAATGTCGATCGCCTCGCGCATGATGGCGATATACTTGTCTCGCGACTCTTCGATGACGAAATCGGCGGCGTAACTGCGCGTGTCACGCGTGGCGATTGGAAGTGAGAGCGCGTCCGTCATCCAGCGGGCCAGACCATCGACATCGCCCACCGGCACCAGCACGCCGCGCCCGGCCAGCAATTCGCGCATGCTGGCCGAACAGTCTGTAGAGATCACCGGCAGACCCGCCGCGATCGCCTCGATCACCACGGCGGGAACGCCCTCGTAATCCGAGCTTAGAACCATGCAGTCGGCCCGCGCCAGATAGGGATCGGGATCTGCGACATGGCCGATCAAACGCACTTGCCGCTCGATGCCATAGTGAACGGCCTGCGCCTCCAGCTTGGTGCGTTGCGGGCCGTCCCCCACGATCGTCAGCGTATCACCAGAGCGGGCGCCGCGTGCGAAAGCCTCCAGCAGCAGCGCGAAGTTCTTTTGCGGCACCAGCCGCCCCACGGCCACGAAGCGCACGTCCATGCTCCGCGCCTCGCTTCGCGGGATGGCCATCAGCGTCCGCAATCGCCGCGTGGTGAGCGCCGGGTCCGGCACCACGGCCGTGCGGTGGGGGCCGACCGCCATGTGGTGCATGATCTCGGCCCGGCCAGGCGCGGCGATCGCGACGAAACGGTCGAACATCAGGCCCTGCACGCGCAGCCACGTATGATAAGCGGCGCGGCGTAACTTCGGCTTGTCCCGCCGTTCCAGATCGTTGCTGACCTTGACCACGATCGGTGGACACTGCGGCCCGTAGAACAGCCGCGCCACGGCGCACACCACCGCGTAAGTATTGCCCGCGCAGAAAATCACGTCCGGCCGATGGCGGCGTAAATAGAGCAGCAGGCACCACGTCAGCCACAGCGATTCAAACGGCCCGGTCCGCATCCGGGTATGGCGCCGTTCGTAATGCAGCCGGGGCGCGTTGGCGCGATCGGCGCCCTCGTCCCGCCCCAGCAGAACCACCACCTTGTGCCCGGCCTCATGCCAGCTTCGCGCCAGATTGAGGCCGACCCGCTCCACGCCGCCCGGCTCGAAGCTGTGGATCGGCATCAGGATCGATAAGGGCTGTTCCATGCCCGACAGACTCCGCACGCAAGCCCGACCCGCATCGGGCGTATCGTGAGTGGCCTCTAAATCAAATTCAAGTCAGCATAGCGACTAACGGCGCGCCGCGTCGCAAAGGCGGTGACGGTGCGTTCGATGCTGCGCAGCAGACTGTCCTTGGTCACATCGCCGGGGTGGACGGCGATGCGTACGGTCTGCAAGCCATGCAGCGCCTGGCGCGCCAACGCCGCGAAGGCGAGCGAGGACGCGGTACGTGCGGTGCTGCGGCTGGCCCAGGTGATCACCGGCCCGCGCGCCAGCGGTCGATCCTCCGCCCCCGGTTGCCACACGCGCATGTGATCTTCCGCCAGGGCAAAGCCACAGTCGACCAACGCCTCTTTCGCACCGTCGGAATAGAGCCAGGCCGGGGCGATGAAGCCGGCGGCGGGGCGGCCGGTGATATCCTCCACCAGCGCCTTCCCATCACGCATGCGGCGCGCCGCCTCCGTGCGAGACAGGCTGAGGAACTCCCCCTCCCCCGCCGTCATGTGCTTGGCCTTCAAGGCGGCTGTTCCGCTAAGGCCCAGGCGGTCGGCCGCGCTGTCCTTGTGAGTCCAGCCGTGGACGAACATTTCCACGCCTGCATCGGCCCAGCCGCGCAAGCGGGCCTGGAACGCGGGTGCGGCGCCGACCGGCGCACGGCTCCAATGGTCTGGCACCACTAGCATCGCCAGGCGCGGGCCACCGGCCAGACCGGAAAGCAGGTCCGCCAGCCGATCCACCTCGCTTTCGAAGCAGGGGGCGACGTCGTGCACGGAAAGCAGCAGTCGTTTCATCAGGCGGGTCCTGCGATCAAAAAGTAGCGTCGATCCCGAACCGGACCGAACGCGGACGCAGCGGCGTGGTCTGCGTGCCACCCGCCAGGGAGAAGGGATTGCCAAAGGCGAAGGTGTTGGCCCGGGAATCGAACAAGTTGCTGAAATCCAGCGAGAAGCCAAGATTGCCCAGCGCCAGCCGGCCGCCGATGGAGGCATCGTAGAACCCGCCTTGCGGCAAGTCGAAAGGTTCACGCACGGCCAATCGCGAGTTCCCGTTGTACCGCACCGCCGCATCCAGCCACAGATGTGCCCGGCCAAGGTCGTGGTCATACGTGGCGGCCAGGCGCCAACCGGCGTCGGCGATATTAGGCAAGTCGCGATTGCGCACGCTGGCGTAATCGGGCGCAAGCTCTGACAAGTTGCTGGCCGTCACGAAGCCCGACGCGTCGATCGACACGTTCGGTCGCGGCTTCCACGCCAGTTGCGCGGACAGCGTGTGGACGGTCCCCGAACCGATGTTCGCCGTGTAGGGCAACCCTTGCAGATTGACGAGATCAGCCTGGATATCGTCCCACGACGCGTTCGCTCCAACTATGGAGCCGGTTAACCGGGACCCCGGACGGACGCCAAAGCGCATGCCCAGTTCCACCGTGCTGATGTGATCGCGCTCAAACCGCTCCGCCGCCAATCGGCCGCCAAGACCGGAAATCTGCAAGGCTCCCGGGCGGTATCCCTCTTGATAGCGGGCGTAGATCAGCCAGTTGTTACGTCGCCAGGACACCGCGGCACTGGGCAACCCCCGGAACTGGGTGCGACGCGATTCCGAATTGCGATCTTCCGCGCCCGCAAGCTTGCTGACTTGGCGCACATAACTCAGGCGGCCACCCAGTGTGACGTCAAGATGCCGGAACAGCGGCCAAGTGCCCTCGCCGAACAAGGCGGTGTCGACAGTATCGTTGGTGACGCTGGCCAGCATCTGCGGCCGGTCCACAAGGCCCAGCTCGCGCGAGGATCGATCCTGGTTGAACAGCGCGCTCACCCCTACGATCCATCGCCCGCGACCGTTGAACTGGCCAGACGCGCGGGTTTCATGCGCCAGCAGGCTGATGTCGTTCAGTTCGCTGTAAATGCGCGGCGCGCTGACGCCGGGAATGCGCGTGGCATCGAACGTTGTGTCATAATTCTGGCGCGCATAGCTGGTGGAGGAAACCAGTTCCGTCGCACCGGCAGCATGCTTTATGGCGAAGTTGACCATGCGGTAATCGTTGTCGAACGGCTGGGCGATCGCGGATGCGCGCGAAAGGGTACCGATCGCAGTATCCGCATATTGCCCATCGCGAGAGGAGATATTCTGGCTGACCAATCCCAGGTCGATCGTCCAGTCAGAAGCCGGCTTCCAGCGCAGCCCGGCCCTGACGCCGGTTATCCGATTGCGGTTGATGTTGGACAGTCGGCGCAACGTATCGTCGATATAGCCGCCTTCCTGTGATCCATAAGCCACCACCCGCGCTGCCAGCCGGTCGCTGACGATCGGCAGGTTCGCCACCGCCGAAGCATCGAAGCCCGGAGCGCCATGCTGCGTGAGGCGGAGCCCAGCGGAGACCGCGCCAGATGCGCTTTCCAGATCGGGGGCACGCGGCACCAGTTGGATGATCCCGCCCAGCGTGCCCGCGCCATATAGCGTGCCTTGCGGACCTTCGAGCACCTCCACCCGCTCGATATCGTAGAGCAGCAGGTTGGGATCGGGCGCGCTGTAGATCAGCCGCGCATCGCCCAGATACTGGCTGATCGTGGCCTGGCTTTCACCATTGAAGCTGGAATCGGCGATGCCGCGGATGAACACCTTGTTGCGTCCGGGGCCCAGGTTGGTGGACGCCAGGCCCGGCACGTGATTCAGCACGGCGCTGGTACCATCGGCCCCGCCCCGCGCGGTGTCGGCCGGAGTCAGTTGCAGGATCGATATGCTGGCCGGATAGTCCGCCAGCGTGGCGCGCTGCTTGGTGCCGATCACGACGATGTCGGGCGCGCTCACCATCGGCGGCGGCTTAGAAGGCGCAGGGGCGACTGGGCGCACCGCCGGTCTGGGCGGCGGGGTAGAAATCCTGCCGATGCGTACTGTAGTGGGATCAACAAAGGTGAACGTCAGGCCGCTGCCCTTGAGTAGCCGCCGAAGCGCATCGGAGATCTCGTAGCGTCCCTTCAGCCCGCCCGTGCGCTGCGATATTTTCAGCGCATCGCTGATGGAGATCGAGACGCCTGCCTGCTGGGCATAGACCAACAGCGCGCCGGACAGCGAGCCCGCGGGGATGGAGAACTGGCGAACGCTGCGCGCTTGCGCGGGAGTTGCGATGAGTGCGCCGAGCGCCATTACACAACTTACGGCTGCCGCGATGTCACCTCGATATCGACCAGCCATCGGACGTCTTGGAAACCTTCAGCCTCAGCAGTTGGGCTACGCGTTGCCGCAGCGTGTCTCCATCGCCGTCGAGCTGAATCACGCCAGAGAAGGTCTCTTGCGCCAAGTTAGGCGCAAGCTCAACCGCAATACCGCGCGCCCGCGCCAGATCGCCCGCTACCTCAACCAGAGGTGCGCCTTCGTAGACCAGCCGCCCGTTGGTCCAGCTACCGATCGCCTCGGGCGGACAAGTGCCTTCGACGACGTTCGCGCCGCTGGCCTGCAGGGTATCGCCCGCATCCAATCGCATCCGGACTTGTCCGTCCTCGTAGCGAACCGCGCCTTCGGCCACTTCGACCTTCAGGGATTGCGGGCTCTTCTTCACGTTGAAGACGGTGCCGACATCGACAATCTTCTGGTCCGCCACCGTCAGCTCGAAGGGATCGGCAGCATCATGGTGGACCGAAAACTTCGCCTCGCCCGATTTCAATTCGGCGAAGCGCGGGTCCTGCCTGTCCAACATGATCTCGGTCGAGCCATTCAGGGCGATGCGGGTGCCGTCCGCCAGCGCCAGGGTGCGCGTCTCGCCCGGGGCCGTGCGCACTTCGTACGTCTGGTTCATCGCGCCAAAGCCGACCCATGAACCGATCGCAACCAGCGCGACCGTGGCCGCCATTGCCATCAGCCTGCCAGGCCGCCGCTGCACAGGGGCTGAGTCAGGCTCGTCGTTCGCGGACCAGGCGGCAGGCCAGGAAACGGGATGCGTAGCCACCGACGGGGCAGGAGCAGCAAGCTCCCCCAGCCCCGCATCGGCATCGCTCACCGCCTCATAGGCGCTATTGTGGGCAGCGTCCGCTTCCAACCAGGACACGAAGCCGTCCCATTCGTCGAAGCCATCTTCAGTAAGGCGCAAGTGCCAGGCGATCGCCTGCTCGTGGACGAGATCGTCAGTCAACCGCATCTCCGATCCCTCCCTTGCTTGAAGCCGGCGCAAGGCCGCCCTGTTCCTGTCTGTTCCGAATGACCAGAACGGCTTTGTAAGCGCGCTGCAGATGCTTTTCGACCGCGCTGAGGCTGATGCCCAGTTCCAGCGCGATCGCCTTTTGCGAATGCCCTTCGACGCGATACTGGCGAAATACGAAGGCCGTCCGCTCGGGCAGATCAGCCAGTTGCGCTTCCACCCGCTCCAGTTCGTCACGTCCGGCGAGCGCGGTTTCGGGATCGGGCGCAGCGTCCGCATCATCGCCGAAGCGGCGCTCTCCGATCCATTCGGCATCGCGGGCCTGCCGCCGCATCTCGGTGCGGCGGCGCGTGTGCGCCATGTTGTTGAGTATCTGAAAGAGATACGCCTTGGGTGTGCGGATCGGTCCAGTGGTAGTCGTGGCGATCTTTATGAACAGCTCTTGCAGCAGGTCCTCGGCATCCGCCTCGCTGCAACCACGCGCGCGCAGGAACCGCCGCAGTTCTGGCCGCATCGCCAGGCTGAGCTGTTGAAGGCCGGACTGGGCCGGCATATCCTGACCATGAGACGTCATCGTCGGCGACCCATGCCGTGTCGCGCCCGGGACGACAAGTGCCGGTGACCCGGCCGGGGAGCCACGCACGCTCAAGCGGCCAGCCCCACATCGGCGGATGACGTGCGCAAGCCGCTGTCAGCTATGTCATGCAAGGCCAGGCTGCGCTCCATCACCGTTTCCATCCCACGTCCGCGCAATAAGCCACGGACATCACTGTGACGCCGCCGCTTGTCACCACCCGCACATCAAACTTTCACATGCGGCTTTTATCGGGGCGCGGCGTCGAAGCAGGTGGGTGCTTTGCTGCGGGGATATCGGGAGTTGCACATGTCTGGTGCGCGTTGGCTGATGGCGGCTGCGTTTCTGGCGGTTCTGGGGGGCAACATCGCCGGGCCCGCTCCGGCGGAGGTGTCGATCCCACGCGGCGCGATACCCCAGGCGATCCCCGGCGCGCTTTCGGTGATGACGTACAACGTCGCCGGCCTGCCCTTCCCCGTGGCGTTAAATCGCACAAGCTCCTTGCAAGAGATCGGCCTGCGCCTCGCCAACCTGCGCGAACAGGGAACGCAGCCGCACGTGGTGCTGCTGCAAGAAGCTTTCACCCCCGAGGCCAAGTCCATCGCGACCCTGGCTGGATATCGCTATGTCGCCTTCGGCCCGGCGGCGGCGGACGCGAACGAGACCGATCGCACCGCGATGCCCGGCGTGTTCCGCAGCGCCGCCAGCTTTATCAAGGGGGAGACCATCGGCAAGTGGCAGGACAGCGGCCTGGTCGTCCTGTCGGACTTTCCGATCGTGCGCACCGCCAAGATGGCCTTCGCGCCCGACGCCTGCGCCGGGTATGATTGCCTTGCCGCCAAGGGCGTGCTGGTCACGTGGATCAGGGTGCCCGGCGCGTCAAAGCCGGTCGCGATCGCGAACACGCACCTTAACTCACGCAAGGCGACCGGCGTCTCCATCGCCCGCGCGGACATGGCCTATGCCGAACAATGCCGCGAAGTCCGGGCTTTCCTGGGCCGCGTGGTCAACCGCGACACGGCTCTGGTGTTCGGGGGAGACTTCAACATCGGCCACTTCGCCAATCGGATCGCGCTGACCACGGGTCCTGCTCCGCTGGTGCCGGGCGGCCAGGAAGTCATCGCGCAGGAAACGGGCGCCGCCCCGCCCCGACCCGTTAACGCCGACCTCAAGTCAGTGATCAAACGCGGCAAGGACAAACAGTTCTTTCGCGCGGCTTCGGGAACCTCGCTCACGCTGACGGACGTGCGCGTGCCGTTCGGTATCGCGGCGGGCGGCTTCAAGCTGTCAGATCACCTGGGCTACGTGGCGGATTATCGTGTCGAGCCGATCCAATAGAGCCGGCAAGCCATCACATGTGAAATGTGAGCGTGGCCGGCCCCTGCCCGCCATTGTCGAGCCGTGATCGAGCAGGAATACCTTGCGGCGAGCCAGATTGCCGGAGCGAAAAACCATGCCGATGAAGTTCTTCTACGCGCCGGGTGCATGTCCGGTGGCCTCGCACATCACGCTCGAAGAGTGCGGCGCGCAATACGAAGGCATCGCCGTCAATGTCCTGAAGGGTGATACCAGCACGCCCGAATTCCTGGCGATCAGTCCGCGCGGGTTCGTCCCCGTTCTTGTGACCGATGAAGGTCCCATCACCGAGAATGTGGCGATCATGGCCTATCTCGCGCAGACATTCCCCGAAGCCGGTCTGCTGCCGGCGCAAACGCCATTTGGGCTGGCGACGGTGAATGCGTTCAACAGCTTCCTGGCGACTACCATCCACATCACCTTGCGCCACTTTTCCCGGCCCCGCATGTTCGCCGATGGCGAAGTCGCCCACGCAGCACTCCGCGCCAAGGTGCCCGAGATGCTGAATTACTATTTCGGCAAGGTGGAGGACATCCTGAAGGACGGTCGCCCCTTCGTGCATGGCGACCGGTATACCACGTCGGACCCATACCTCTTCATCTACAGCTCGTATCTCCACTGGCCGACCGATCGGTGCGACATGAGCGCTATCCCGCATGTCCTCGCCCATCGCGAGCGGGTTCTGGCACGCCCGGCCACGCAGCGCGTTCTGGCCCTGGAGGGAATTCCGGACCCCGCCCTGCTGGGAGGGGAAAAGAGCCAGATCGTCCTGGACGCGCCCGGTGTCATGCCGGCCAGAGCCGATGGAGGCACCTCCGCCCTGCTCTAGAGCCGCCTCGAAGCACGTACTGGCCATAGTGGCATCCTGGGACTATGGGGGCCGGTGAATCTCCACTGCCAGGATGAATCGCGCCCATGCGCATCGCCATCGCTTCCGACCACGCCGCCGTCGACCTGAAAGCCGAATTGCGCGAATATCTGATCGAGCTTGGCCACGAAGTCGCTGATCTCGGGCCGGAAACCGCCGATCGCGTCGACTACCCGGATTATGGCTACAAACTGGCCTCGGTCGTCGCAGACGGCACCGTGGAACGCGCGGTGGCGCTGTGCGGTTCGGGCATCGGCATCTCCATCGCCGTGAACCGCCACCCGGCGCTGCGCTGCGCGCTCGTGTCCGAACCGCTATCCGCCGCTCTGGCCCGCGAACATAACGACGCCAATGCCATCGCCATGGGCGCGCGGCTGACCGGTATCGACATGGCCAAGGCCTGCCTCGATGCCTTCCTGTCGACCGAGTTCGGCGGCGGCCGCCACGCCGGCCGCGTTGACAAGCTATCCCATCCCCAGATCGCAGAACTGACTCAGGAGTCCGCCGCATGAGCACCGTCACCGATGCCCCCATCCGCTCCACCGGCTTCTTCAGCGCCAGCCTCGAGCAGGCCGACCCTGAAGTCTTCGCCGCCATCCGCGGGGAACTGAAGCGCCAGCAGACCAAGATCGAGCTGATCGCCAGCGAGAACATCACCAGCAAGGCCGTGCTGGAAGCCACCGGCTCGGTCTTCACCAACAAGTACGCGGAAGGCTATCCCGGCAAGCGCTACTACGGTGGCTGCGAATATGCCGACGTGGTGGAAACCCTGGCGATAGAGCGCGCCAAGCAGCTGTTCGGATGCGATTTCGCCAACGTCCAGCCCAACTCTGGCAGCCAGATGAACCAGGCGGTGTTCCTGGCCCTGCTGCAGCCGGGCGACACGTTCATGGGCCTCGATCTCAACTCGGGCGGCCACCTGACGCACGGCTCGCCCGTCAACATGAGCGGCAAGTGGTTCAAGCCCGTGCCCTATGGCGTGCGCCCGGACGACCACCGGATCGACATGGACGAGGTCGCCCGCATCGCGCGCGAGTGCAAGCCCAAGCTGATCATCGCGGGCGGCACCGCTTATTCGCGCGTGTGGGATTTCCCCCGCTTCCGCGAAATCGCAGACGAAGTGGGCGCGTGGCTGCTGGTGGATATGAGCCACTTCTCCGGCCTGGTCGCCGGCGGTGCGCACCCCTCGCCCTTCCCGCATGCTCACGTCGTCACCACCACCACGCACAAGTCGCTGCGCGGCCCACGCTCCGGCGTGATCCTCACCAATGACGAGGATCTGGCGAAGAAGTTCAACACCGCCGTCTTCCCCGGCCTGCAGGGCGGTCCGCTGGTCCACGTGATCGCCGCCAAGGCGGTCGCTTTCGCCGATGCGCTGAAGCCCGAATTCAAGGCCTACGCCCATCAGATCGTGGCCAACGCGCGCGCGCTGGCCGCCAGCATCGAGGACGCCGGGCTTTCCGTCGTCTCGGGAGGTACCGACAATCACCTGATGCTGGTGGACCTCACCGCCAAGGACGTGACCGGCAAGGCGGCGGAAAAGGGCCTCGATCGCGCTTGGCTCACCTGCAACAAGAACGGCGTTCCGTTCGACAAGCGTTCACCCTTCGTCACCTCGGGCATTCGCCTGGGCACGCCGGCCGGTACCACGCGCGGTTTCGGCACCGAAGAGTTCCGCGAAATCGGCCATTTGATCGTCCAGGTCGTCGATGGCATGGCGCGCAATGGCGACGAAGGTGATGGTCAGGTGGAACAAGCGGTGCGCGCGCGCGTAGAAGCGCTGTGCAATCGCTTTCCCATCTATGAGGACCTTTGAAGCATGGTTCAGTTGAACGACCCCAACAATCGCGGTGATTTCCTTTCCGACGCTCGCCAGGAGCTGGCCGGAATGCTGCAGGACGGGCTTAGCCACCCCTCCACCAAGCCGGTCCTGGCTTGGGGTGCGATCGGTGCTGTCGCCGCTGTCGTGCTGCCCTTCGTGACGATCCCGGTTGGCCTGGCTGCCGGCGCGGGCTACCAGTTCTACAAGCGGGTTCGCCCGAACTAATTTTGCGAGACTGAATGCGCTGTCCTTTTTGTGCCCACGACGATTCGCAAGTCAAGGACAGCAGACCGACGGAAGATAACAGCGCGATCCGCCGCCGCCGCCAATGCGGTGGCTGCGGCGCGCGGTTCACAACGTTCGAACGCGTCCAGCTGCGTGAGATTACCGTGATCAAGAGCGACGGCTCACGCCAGTCGTTCGACCGTTCCAAGATCGAGCAATCCGTCAGCCTCGCCTGCCGCAAGCGCAGTGTCGATGGCGAGAAAATCGATCGCCTGGTTTCCGGCGTGCAGCGACAAGTAGAGACCTTGGGTGAGAGCGAAGTCAGCTCGCTCGCCATCGGGGAGATGGTGATGGAAGGGCTGCGGCAAGTCGATTCCGTCGCCTACATTCGCTTCGCCTCGGTCTATCGCGATTTCAGCGAGGCCAGTGATTTCGCGGACTTCGCCAGCACCGTGCGCGGGGTGAGCGCCGGATGACCGCGCCGCAAAACCCCGTCATCGTGCTTGTCCGGCCGCAGTTGGGCGAGAATATCGGCAAGGCCGCACGCGCCATGCTGAACTTCGGGCTGACCGAGATGCGCCTCGTCACGCCGCGCGACGGATGGCCCAACCCCAGCGCCGGACCGGCCGCCGCTGGCGCGGATGTCGTGCTGGATCAGGCGCAAGTGTTCGGCTCGCTGGCGGAGGCCGTTGCCGATTGCGCCAACGTCTATGCCACCACCGTGCGCAAACGCGGCGTCACCAAGCCGGTCGTCACGCCCGAGCAGGCCGCCAGCGAAATCCGGACCGCGCCGGGCCGCTCCGCCTTTGTTTTCGGGCCGGAACGGTCCGGGCTCGAAACCGAGGATGTTGCCCTCGCCCGGGCGATCCTGACGGTGCCCATCAACCCGCAGTTCGGTTCACTGAACCTGGCCCAGGCGGTGATCCTGTGCGCCTATGAATGGTCCAAGCATGCAACGCTGGTGCAGCCCACGGTCGAGGAACTGTTGCCCCCCGCCCCGCAGGACGAACTGGAAGGCCTGATCGGCCACTTCGAGCGGATGCTGGAAGCCAAGAACTACTTCTGGCCGCAGCCCAGGGCGGAAACCAATCGGCTGACCCTGCGCAATCTACTCACTAAGCCCGGCTGGAACCGCCTGGAAGTGCGCACCTTCCGCGGCATCCTCACTACGCTGGAGCGCGACAAAAGAGAGCGTTGAACGATTCTGCGTTAGCGCTCGCGGGTCCGTTCGAGCGAGCGGGGACGGTCAATCAACCCCTGCGCTCGTCCCAATGGTCCAGCTCATAGGCGATCGAGGCTTCCACCAGTCCCTCCCAGATCGCCGCCACCGCGTCCGCCGGCAATCCGAGCCCTTCGGCCCGTGCGCGTGCGTTGGCGATCACTTCGGCCTTGCGCGGCTCGTCACGCACTTGCCCGCGCTCAGGTTTGATCCGGGCGGCAGCGCGCATGTAAGCGAACCGCGTGGCCAGCATCTCGACCAGTCTCGCGTCCAGATCATCGACCCCGGCGCGGACTTCGGCCATGGTGCTGCAGGCATCTGGTGACAGGGGCGTGGTATTGGGCATCAGCGCGCCCTAGCCGCCACGCCGCGCGTCGTCGAGGGGTTGGCATCAGCTTGACTTTCCCCGGCACGGCGCTAAACGCGCGCCTTCACTTGGACCCCGCCCTTACAGGGACCGGGATCGTCCGTTCGGCCCCGCACTCCGGTGAAGCGGTGGCCGCGTTCCTTACAGGGGCGGTGCGAATCCGGAAAACACATCGGCGTCGCCATGGTGGCGAGGCTAGCAGAATTGAAGGACTTCCTATGTCGAAGCGCCAGAGCGCCAAGCATAAACTCGATCGTCGCATGGGCGAGAATATCTGGGGCCGTCCCAAGAGCTCGGTCAACCGTCGCAGCTACGGCCCCGGCCAGCACGGTCAGCGTCGCAAGAGCAAGGTGTCGGACTACGGCATCCAGCTTCGCGCCAAGCAGAAGCTGAAGGGCTACTACGGCGACGTGACCGAGAAGCAGTTCAAGCGCACCTACGCCGAAGCATCGCGCATGAAGGGCGATACCGGCCAGAACCTGATCGGCCTGCTGGAGCAGCGCCTGGACATGATCGTGTACCGCGCCAAGTTCGCGCCCACGATCTTCGCCGCACGCCAGATCGTCAGCCATGGCCACATCCGCGTCAACGGCGTGAAGTGCAACGTCGCCAGCCGCCGCGTCTTCGTGGGTGACATCATCAGCCTGGGCGACAAGGCCAAGGAGATGGCGCTGATCATCGAAGCGCAGGGCCTGGCCGAGCGTGAAGTGCCCGATTACATCTCGCAGGACGGCACCGACAAGATCACGTTCGTTCGCGTTCCGACGCTGGACGAAGTGCCTTACCCGGTGAAGATGGAACCCAACCTGGTCGTCGAGTTCTACTCGCGCTGATCGGAGGTTTTTTCTGCTGAAATCGATGAAGGCGGCCCCTCGGGGCCGCCTTTTTCGTACCTGATTGGTTTGCGACAAACCGTTTCAGATCAGGCGGATGGCGGGAACTCTCGGGCCCATAACGTCGTTCACTCGGCACTATGTCTAAGTATCGCTTCATCACCCCGCACCGCACCGGAAAATGGTATCCCGACCTCAGCTTGGCAAAGCGTTTCGCCAACGCCATCGGCGCCGGTTTCTTCGATAGTCGCAGTGGCGAATTCGTTGCTTATCCCGGCACCAAGCTGGAAGTGGCTGGCCTAGACGCGATGGCGCGATAATCGCGCGCGCGTCTACATCCCGAATGATTTCCGCAGGAATGCATCTGACTCGCTGAGGAGGCGGGTACGTGCCGCTGCATTAACCAGCTGATGGTCAAGCTTGGGAAACTCGATATACGTAACTTGCTTGCCCGCGCTCTTCAGGCGATCATTCATGATTTGGGACTCCCGTACGCCCACGTTGAGATCCCTGGTTCCGTGGAATAGCAAAACCGGCGCCTTGATCTTCGCTGCGTTCTGGGCAGGTGAGCCTTCGCGCAGGTGCGCCCCTGTACCGATGAACTGAGCGACAAGCCTGCCATTGACGTATTGCGACGCTTCGTCCCGCAGGATCGTCAGGTCCGTGACCGGAGCGACGGCGACGATGGCCTTGAAAAGATCGGGATCCAGCGCTGCGCTTTGCAGCGCGGCATATCCCCCATAGGACCAGCCGACGATCGCAAGCTTGCCGCCGTCCGCGATCCCCTGCTTCACCAGCCATCGTCCGGCGTCGTTCACGTCGCCGATCGCCGTGCGCCAGGATTGAAACCCGTTCTTCTGGTACCAAGCCGATCCATAGCCCGATGAGCCCCGGAAGTTGGGCTGCAGTACGGCGTAGCCGCGTGCCGCGAAGAATTGCACCAGCCAATCGAAGCCCCACTCATCACGCGAGGAGGGCCCACCATGCGGCATCACGATCGCGGGAAGTCCCTTGACTGATGTGCCTATCGGCAGCGTGAGATAACCCGGTATCGAGGTGCCGTCCTGGGCCGTAAAGGTGATGGACTTCATCGGCGCGAGGCTGACCGATTCCAAGTGTGGCCGGATCGGCAGAACCTCCTCCAGCCCGCGTGTCTTCTTGTCGAACAGGTAGGTCATCCCGGGGCTGGTGTCGCCCGAGGCAATCAGCAAAAGCTTGTCCTCACCTTGCGTCGCGTCGAGAAAGTCGACTTTGGGCGCACCCGGAAGCGCCTTGCCCAGCGCAGCGCTTAACGCCTTCAATGCCGGGTCGAAATATTCGGTCGTCCGCCGATCGGTCGCGTAGCTGGCGCCTACCACGCGCTCGCTGCGACCGATCTGGATCAGCTGATCCACGTCAACGCCGGGGCGGCTCAACACGTCCTCTCTGCGATTGGCACCATCGAGCGAGAGGCTGACGAGCTTTACAAAGCCATCCGTGTTATCAAACCCATACGCTACATTCTTCGCGCTATCGACGGCCTCTGGCGTAAAGCCGGAAGTGGACTGGGCGCCGGCAGTGGCGGTCGACAATCGCTGCCAGTCGCGTGAGCCGGGTTTGCGGTAAAGATACTCGATCGTGTTCGACACGTTGCCAGTGGCATCGATAGGCTGCGACACCATGACGCGGATTTGCCCATGGCCGTCAGAAATATAGCTGGTTGCGCTGGGACGCGGGCGCTCGACCGTGACGCGCCGCAGCGAAGCGGTATCGACCATCTCTACACCAAGGCCCTCGCCAGTCTGGGCGAGGCGCGTTCCGGTGCTCGCTTCCGGCACGAACTGACGAGAAACCAGGATCTGGCCGGGGTGATCGGGCAGGTCCCAATCGATCAAGGTGCCGCCGTCCTGCATCGGCCCCAAAGCGTTTGTGCCTTGGCGCGCCGTCAATTGCACCATCTTCGAACCATCGGCATTGACCGCGAAGTTCCGCGTGAAGCCAAGGAGCAACGCCCCGGTATCGGCTATGCCATAGACCCGGCAGATGATCCGTTCGGAAGTCGGCCATGAGCATTTGGAAATGCGGCCGTCCTTGCTTTCGATCGTGGCGATCGGTTTGACTTTGCCGCCTGCGCTATAGTCGACCACGGATAGCCCCTGCCCATCTGGCAGCGGGCTTACGACGGCAAGCTTGCTGCCATCGGGAGACAAGCTGATATCTTCGACAGCCGGAAGCGCGCCGAACTTCGCGGCCACCGTGGCCGCATCGTCTGTCGCGGCATAAGCTGCCCCGCCCACGCCGATTAGCATCAGCAAGACCGCGCCGCCAATCCCATGTTTGCTCATTGAAAACCCCCCGGAAATCGTGGGGAGACGGTGCCTCGCTATGGCGGCTGCGTCAACGGCGATCCATCGCGAGAGAAAAGCGAAACGTGCTTATCCGCTGCGCTGGTAACCGGCCCGGAACGAGCGGGCAAAGGCCGCGAAGCGCTCCTCCATGATCGCGTCGCGCATCGCCTGCATCAGCTGCTGATAAAACGTCAGGTTGTGTTCGGTCAGCAGCATCGCGCCCAGCATCTCGCCTGATTTGATAAGGTGATGCAGGTAGGCGCGTGAATAGGTCTGGCAGGTGGGGCACGGACAGCGATCGTCCAACGCCGCCGTATCCTCCGCATGCCGCGCATTGCGCATGTTGACTGGCCCGTTCCAGGTGAACGCTTGTCCGTTACGACCGGAGCGCGTCGGCAGAACGCAGTCGAACATATCCACGCCGCGTTCCACCGCGCCGACCAGATCGTCCGGCTTTCCCACGCCCATCAGGTAGCGCGGGCGATCTGCCGGAAGTTGCCCGGGCGCGAATTCCAGCGTGGCGAACATCGCCTCCTGCCCCTCACCCACCGCCAGTCCGCCGATCGCATAGCCATCGAACCCGATCTCGGTCAGCGCCTGTGCGGAGCTGCGGCGCAAGTCTTCATCTAGAGCGCCCTGCTGGATGCCGAACAAGGCCGCTCTCTCGGCATGATCGCCACCGGCGTCGAAGCCTTCGCGACTGCGTTTGGCCCAGCGCATCGACATTTCCATGGATCGCGCGATCACGTCCCGACCCTGGTCGATCTTTGGGCACTCATCGAACGCCATGACGATATCGGAGCCGAGCAGCCGCTGGATCTCCATCGAGCGTTCGGGCGTCAGCAAATGGCGCGAACCGTCGAGGTGGCTGGCGAAGGTAACGCCCTCCTCGGTGATCTTGCGCAAGTCAGACAGGCTCATCACCTGATACCCACCGCTGTCTGTCAGGATCGGGCGATCCCAGTTCATGAACTTGTGCAGCCCGCCCAGCCGCGCCACCCGCTCAGCGCCCGGGCGCAGCATCAGGTGATAGGTATTGCCCAGGATGATGTCCGCCCCGGTCGCGCGGACATCCTGCGGCTTCATCGCCTTCACCGTCGCCGCCGTGCCCACGGGCATGAACGCAGGCGTGCGGATTTCCCCGCGCTTCATTGTGATACGCCCGGTCCTGGCGCGGCCATCGGTGGCGTGGATGTCGAACGCGAAGCGGGTCATGGCGGTGATCAGAAGCCGTAAACGAGAGTGAAGCGAGACAGCGTGTCGGTCTGCCGCGAACCGACCGGGGGGTCGGTATCATGCTCGTAGCGGTAGGACAGGCGCGCCTTCAAGCCCTTCAGCATTCCCGCCTCCAGCGAGGTCGTGGCGGTATAAGTGCTGTTGTCCGCCTCGACGTAGGCGCTGGATTGATGCGTGACGCGCAAAGTCCGCGTGGCGTTCCAGGCAAAATCGATTGCGCCAAGGGCAGAGACGGTGGTTTTCGAAGGTTCGTCGACATAGTCGGTGAAGCGCAGCGCCGGGCCGCCGTCAAACGACAGTTTCAAATCATTTGAATTGAAGATGCGATAGCCGAAACCCGGCGAGAATGACGTGCGGCTGTCATAGCCCTGAAACCGATCGTGCTCGTACTGCGCCAGCCCGTAAGCGTAGAACCGATCGCTGAGGGTGTAGCGCGGATTGTAAAGCGCCAGATACTGCTCGCGCGAGACCACGCGGTTGGTTTTCTGATAGTCAGCGGTAAACTGCAGCCGGTGCTGCCAATAGACGCCTTGGCGGCTGAGCTTTACGCCAACGGAAACACCCGAGTTGCGGCTATTGCCGGTGGAGCTGAACGCGCCCACTTCGCCTTCACCGCTCCACAGTTCCAGCGGCCGGGCGGCCAGGATGCGGGCGCGTTCGTTATCCGCTTTCTCCGTCACCACCAGCTTGTGAGTGTCTTCGAACTTCTGGCGCATCGCATCGATTTCGGCGCTGTCCTGCGGCTGCGTTTCCTTGGCCGCCTTCACCACCGCGTCGACCGCCTTGGCGTCGTCCGTGGCCATCGCGGCCTCGATCATTGCGCGGACCGGACCGGGCAATTCGGCCCGCGCAGGCGCGGCGGCAACAAGAAAGCAGGCAAAGGCAACGGCGCGGGCAGACATCTCCCGCGCCTTTAACGGCTTAGTTGCGCAGGCGCCACCCGGTGCGGAAGATGAACGCGATCAGCGCCACGCAGGCTGCGAGGAACGCCAGTGTCAGCCCCAGCGACAGCCAGATCGATACGTCCGACTTGCCGTAGAACGTCCAACGCAAGCCGTTGACGAGATAGACCACCGGATTGGCCAGCGCCACCGTGCGCCAGGGTTGGGGCAACATGTCGATCGAGTAGAACGTGCCGCCCAGGAACGTCAGCGGCATCAGGATCAGCATCGGCACAACCGACAGTTTCTCGAAGCTGTCCGCCCAGATGCCCAGGATGAAACCGAACAAGGAGAAGCTGGCGGAAACCAGCAGTATGAAGCCCAGGGCATAGAATGGGTGGACGATCGTGTAGTCCACGAACAGCGTTGCGGTGGTAAGGATGATCGCCGCCAGGATCAGCGATTTGGTGGCCGCAGCCCCGACGAAGCCGGCCAGCGTCTCCGCCACGCCGACCGGAGCGGACAGCAGTTCGTAGATCGCGCCAGTGAAGCGCGGCATGTAGATGCCGAAGCTGGCATTGCTGGTGCTTTCTCCCAGCAAGGTCAGCAGTAGCAGACCGGGCACGATGAAAGCGCCGTAATTCACGCCGTCCATTCCGTGCTGCATCTGTCCGCCGATCGCCGCGCCGAACACCACGAAGTACAGCGAAGTCGTCAGCACCGGTGCCAGGATGGACTGCAGCGCCGTGCGGAAGGCCCGCAGCAATTCCTGCTTGTAGATCGTGCCCGCGCTGCGTGCGTTGAACAGGCTCATGCCATCTGCTCCTGACGCCCGCCTTCGACAAGGTCGACGAAAATATCCTCCAGGCTGGACTCGTGCTGATCGATCGCCTGATAGTCGATGCCTTGCCGCGTCAGCGCCTTGGTGATCTCGGCCACGTCCGCCTTGCCCTGCCCCGCGCCGTCCCCGCCGCGATAGGTCAAGGTCAGGCCATCGTCCGAAATCGTGATGGGATAATTGCTGAATGCGTCCGGCAGGGCCGAGAGCGGCTCGGTCAGGACGATATGCGCTTCCGTGCGGCCCAGGCGCTTCATGATCGCGTCCTTGTCATCCACCATCAGGATTTCGCCCTGTCGGATGATGCCGACGCGATCGGCCATTTCCTCGGCCTCCTCAATGTAGTGCGTGGTCAGGATCACGGTGGTGCCCCGTTCGCGCATCTCGGCGATCTGCTGCCACATATCCCGCCGCAATTCGACATCGACACCGGCTGTCGGCTCATCAAGGAACAGCAGTTCGGGCTCATGCGCCATGGCCTTGGCGATAAGGACCCGGCGCTTCATACCGCCGGACAAGGCGCGGATCTGCGTATCGCGCTTGTCCCACAAGCTGAGCGACTTGAGGATTGCCTCGATCCGGGCCGGGTCCGGCGACAGTCCGAACAGCCCGCGCGAATGCGTGACGGAGCGCATCACCGGCTCGAACATGTCGGTCGCCAGTTCCTGCGGCACCAGGCCGATCCGGGCCCGGAGCCGACGCCAATGGCGGCCCATGTCTTCACCGAATGCCTGGATCGTGCCGCTGGTCGGCCGCACCAGTCCGCACACCGCGCCGATCAGCGTCGTCTTGCCGGCGCCATTAGGCCCGAGCAGTGCGAAAATCTCACCCTTGCGGATGTCCAGATCGACACCGTTCAGCGCGGTGAAGCCCCCCTTGTAGGTTTTCGTCAGGCCGCGAATCTCAAGAATATTTTCCATCGCGGGTAGATGGACGGTCACCGCGAAGGTTCCAAGACATGCTTTCAAGGGATCAACAGCGACGAGTCACCGTAAGAGTAAAAGCGATACTCCCGCTCGATGGCATGCGCATAGATCGACTGCATCCGCTCACGCCCCATCAATGCCGAGACCAGCATGAACAGCGTCGATCGGGGCAAGTGGAAGTTGGTCATCAAGCCGTCGATCGCGCGGAAGCGATAGCCCGGGGTGATGAAGATCGCCGTGTCACCTTCGAACGGAGCGATCTGCTTATCGTCCTGCGCCGCGCTTTCCAGCAGGCGCAAGCTGGTGGTGCCCACGGCGATAACGCGGCCGCCTTTTTGTCGAACGGCGTTGAGGCGGGCGGCGGTATCGGCGTCGATCCGGCCCCATTCCGCGTGCATGCGGTGGTCAGCCGTGTCTTCGGCTTTGACCGGCAGGAAGGTGCCCGCGCCGACATGCAACGTCAGCGTCTCACGTCCAATGCCGGCAGCGTCCAGCCGTTCCACGAGGTCGGGCGTGAAATGGAGCGAGGCAGTGGGCGCCGCCACCGCACCGTCGCGAGTGGCGAACATGGTCTGGTAATCGCTGCGATCGGCTTCATCCGTAGGGCGCTTGCCGGCGATGTAGGGCGGCAACGGCATGCGGCCCGCGCGCTCCAGCAAGACTTCCACAGGCTCATCGCCTGAAAACGCCAGCGTCCAGCTGCCATCTTCGAACCGCTGCTCCGCCGTCGCGGAAACCCCCGCCGGGAAGCTGATGACATCGCCGGGCCGCAGCCGCTTGGCATTTCGCACAAAGGCCTGCCAGCGGCGCAGATCGATGCGCTTGTGCAAAGTCGCGCCGATCCGTGCTTCGCCCCGCTGCCCCTCCAGCTGAGCCGGGATCACGCGCGTGTCGTTGAAGACCAGCACATCGCCTGCCCGCAGCATCTGCGGAAGATCCCGCACATGCCGATCGGCTATCTCCGCCGTGCCATCGGCCACCAGCATCCGGGCGGCATCACGAGGCTTCACCGGCCGCAGAGCGATGCGCTCGTTCGGCAGCTCGAAATCGAACAGGTCGACGTTCATCGGTCAGCGCCGAGCGGCGTCAGTTCGGCTGCGAGAGGCTCGGCTTGTCGGCACTGAGCGACGGTGCCGCAGCGCTGATAGGGGCAGGCGGCGGCCCCTTCTTGTCACTGGCGAGCGAGGCCTGCAGCACCCGGGTCGGGTTGGCAGGCGGTTCGCCGCGCTGGATGGCGTCGACATATTGCATCCCGGAGATCACGCGGCCGAACACGGTGTATTTGTGATCAAGCGCGAAGCGGGGGTAAAAAACGATGAAGAACTGACTGTTCGCGCTGTTGGGATCGTTGGTGCGCGCCATCGAGACCGTGCCGCGCAGATGGGGCACGGCGTTGAACTCCGCCTTCAGGTCAGGCAGCTTGGAACCGCCCTCACCCGTTCCCGTGGGATCGCCGGTCTGCGCCATGAAACCATCGATCACGCGGTGGAAAATCACACCGTTGTAGAAGCCCTCCCGGGCCAGCGTCTTGATTCGCTCAACGTGGGTGGGGGCCCACTGCGGCATCAAGCGGATCGCAACGCGCCCGCCGTCCGACAAGTCCAGCAACAGCACGTTATCCGCATCATGCGAGATATCGGAATCGACAGCGGTGGAAACCGTGGTTGGTTCCGGCGTCGGTGGGGGCGCCTTCTTCTTGGCGAGCGCCGGCGACGCGGTCAGCGCCAGCCCCATCAACATGCCCATCATCGTCGGGACAAGCACACGAGCTTTCATCGGCCACTCTTCATAAGGCGCGGCCATGGGGGGATGGGCCGCAGCAGGGGAACACTGTCACGCGCGGCGATAGTCTCTGGCCGCTGTCATGGCAATGAACGGAAACAAAGAGGCGGAAGGCGATCGCTCAGTAATCGCCTTTCCGTCCGGTCTGGGCGATCCGCGCCTCCACATCGTCGCGCACGGCCGGGCTGACGAACTTGGAAATGTCTCCGCCGAAGATCGCGATTTCCTTCACCAGCTTGGAGGCGATGGGCTGCAGGCCTACGTCAGCCATCAGGAATACCGTTTCGATGCCGGCGTTCAGCTGCTGGTTCATGCCGGCCATCTGATACTCGTACTCAAAGTCGGCCACGGCGCGCAGCCCGCGCACGATCACGCTGGCCCCTTGCGCCTCGGCAAACTTCATTAGCAGCGCGTTGAAGCCAACCACGTCGACGTTTTCGATGCCGAGAGACGCCACCTCGCGCTCCACCATGGCGATGCGCTCATCAGGGGTGAACATCGGGTTTTTCGAAGGATTGGTGGTTACACCCAAAATCAACCGATCGACCAGTTTCGCGCCGCGCCGGATGATATCGGCATGGCCCAAGGTGATGGGATCGAACGTTCCCGGATAGACGCCAACGCGCTCCGCCCCAGCCATCAGTGATCCCTCTCCACGATGTAGCGCGCGACGGCACGCAGCAAATCCGCTTCCTGACCATGGCTGGCGAGGTGGGTGACAGCCTGGTCCACCAGCATATGCGCGCGCTGCCGGGCGGGTTCGGCGCCAAGAAGCGACACGAAGGTCTCCTTCCCGGCCTGCGCATCCTTGCCCACAGCCTTGCCCGCCACGGCGGCGTCGCCCTCATGATCGATCAGGTCATCGACGATCTGGAAAGCGAGGCCGATATCGCGCGCATAGCCGCGCAAATGGGTACGCCCTTCGACCGGCACGCGGCCCAGGATCGCGCCCATCTCTATCGACGCGCCCAGCAGCGCGCCGGTCTTGAGCTGTTGCAGGCGCGTGACTGTGGGCAGGTCGAACTCGCTGGTTTCGGCCACCAGGTCCATCATCTGGCCACCTGCCATGCCTTGCCAGCCGCTGGCCAGGCCGAGCGCGCGAACCAGTTCGATCCGCACGAAGGGATCGGCGCTGGTGGCGGTATCGGCCAGGATTTCAAAGGCGAAATCGTGCAAGGCATCGCCGGCGAGCACCGCCGTCGCCTCGTCAAAGGCGAGGTGCAGCGTCGGCTTGCCATGCCGCAGGGCGTCGTTGTCCATGCAGGGCAAATCGTCGTGGATCAGGGAATAGACGTGGATCGCTTCGATCGCGCAGCCCGCCCGCACGGCGGCATCGCGATCGACGCCGTACATCGCCGCCGTGGCGCTCAACAGCAGTGGCCGTAGCCGCTTGCCGCCGCCGATCGTGGCGTAGCGCATCGCCTCCACCAACCGCGCCCGGGGATCGCCGGGCACCGGCAACAGCAGGTCAAACGCGCGGTCGATCTCCTCGGCGATGCCCGCCATGGCTTCGCGCAACATCCCCGTACTCATCGCCCTCTCCCCACTCGCCATCGCTGTCATGTCCGGCTTTTCAGCCGAAAGACCAGCCGATGCTCCCGCTTGTGTATCCTGCGCCGAAGCCAAGTTTCAGCGACCCGCCGCATCGAAGGGCTGGGTGGATGCCGGCAAGCCATCCGGCCCGGCGACGATCTTTTCGATCCGCGCCTGCGCCGCATCCAGGCGGGCCTGGCAATGCCGCCGCAAGGCTTCGCCACGTTCGTACAACGTGATCGAATCGTCGAGCGGCACGTCACCGCTTTCCAGCGCGCGCACCACATCTTCCAGTGAGCGCAAGGCATCCTCGAAGGTCATCGCGGCGATTTCGGGCGTATCGGTCATCGGCGGCAGCAATGGCGCTGCGGCGCGCGCCGGTCAAGCCACGCCGGGGTTAAGGCGTAGGCACAATGGGCTGGCCGTGAAGGTTAATACCGCCAAACCGGAGCAGAGCCGCCGACAGATGCTGTGCGATTGCAGTATCCGCCAGGGCCAGCCGGTCCGCCGATTCCCGCAGACTTGCTCGCGACCCTAAACTTGCGCGGCGCATGCCTACAATGAAACGCCGTTACCTGTCTGTTTACGAAAGTGGCCTAGGTATTCCCACGATGTCTGGTTCAGCCGCAGCCCCTGCAAGTCTTCCTCGGCCCAAGGGGCACGATTGGACTGTCCTTGCCGCGCGCTTGAAGGGTGGATCGCGCGCGGTTGTGGTGCTGGGATGCGCCGTGTTCATAGCTAGTCTTATCGGACTGGCCTCTCGTCACGCCTTTTCGGTTTCGTTCTGGCCCGCCAATGCTGTGCTGGTCGGCCTCGCCCTGCGCGATCGGCGATTGTTTTGCGTTTCGGGTTGGTCGGCTGCGTTCTTCGCCTTTATCGCGGGCGACCTGCTATTCGGTAACGGCCTGTCGCTCGCAATGTCGTTTGCCGCATGCAACGTCGTCGGCACGGCCGTGGCCGTTTCGCTGCTCCGTCTGCTCGACCGGCGAGACCTGACGCTGCGGCGCGTCCATTCGGTGCTGCGGATCGTTTCGCGCCTGCTTCCGGCCTCGCTGGTGGCGGGCTTGTGCGGGGCCGCTCTGGTCCACTTCCAGTTCCATGGTTCGGCGCTACAGGCGATGATGACATGGCCCGCCAGCGAACTGGTCAATTACCTGATCGTGCTTCCCGCGATCCTGACGCTGCCCGTTCCCTGGGAGAGGCGCGATACCCCGTTTGCCCGGCGCGGCAGTCAAGATTGGAAGCCAGGGCTGTTTCTTGCGGTCTCTTGCGCGGCCATGGTGGTGTTCGATGGACCGGGCAGCATCGTCTTCCCCCTGCCCGCGCTGCTGCTTTGCGCGCTGACCTATTCGATTCCCAGCACGACTTTGATGACGATGGTGCTGGGCACCTGGTGCATGACGATGATTGGCCTGGGTTACATGGACATCGGCCAGGACATGTCGATCCCGCGCATGGTCGTCTCGATTCGCGTGGCGGTGGCATTTCTGGTGCTGGTGCCGCTGACGATCTCCAGCGCCATGGAAGTGCGCGACAGCCTGCTGACCCAATTGCGCAAGGCCGCCGATCATGACGGCTTGACCGGGCTGCTCAATCGCAGGGCGTTCGAACAACGGATGGGTGACCGGCTGGGATCGGGCGGCAGCCAGGTGGTGCTTTGGCTGGATATCGATCACTTCAAGGCGATCAACGATCGCTATGGCCACCTTGCGGGCGATGCCGTGCTCAAAAGCTTCGCCGACACGGCCCGGCAATGCTGCCGCGCCACCGATCTCGTCGGGCGAATGGGCGGTGAGGAATTTGCGCTGGTGGTGGAAGTATCCAGCCTAGCGGGCGCCAAGGCCGTGGCGGAACGTCTTCGCGATGCGTTCGCTCGCCGGTCCGTGATGTGGAATGACGAGCCGGTTCACGCCACAGTCAGCATCGGCGCGGCCCATGTCGATCGGGGAGTGTCGGATCTGCCCGAACTGATCAGCCAGCTGGACGGCGCACTCTATCGCGCGAAGCGAAAAGGCCGGGATCGGGTGGAGTGGCTTGCGGAAAGCGACGCTTTCGATTGCTTGCACGCTTTCGGCTGACATTTCGCGAACGCTGGCACCCTAGCCTGATCGCCGGACTGTCGCTAAGGGCGGGGCCATGTCCGGAATCACCCCTGATGTCGTCGAGGCGCATGGCCTCAATCCCGAAGAATACCAGCGCGTCTTGAACGCGATCGGCCGTGAGCCGAACCTGGTCGAACTCGGGATCTTCTCGGTCATGTGGTCGGAGCATTGCTCCTACAAATCCAGCCGCTTTCACTTGAAGAAGCTGCCCACCAGCGCGCCGTGGGTGATCTGCGGCCCGGGTGAGAACGCCGGCGTGATCGACATCGGCGATGGACAAGCCGCCATCTTCAAGATGGAGAGTCACAACCATCCCAGCTACATCGAGCCCTATCAAGGAGCGGCGACCGGCGTGGGCGGCATCCTTCGCGACGTGTTCACGATGGGCGCGCGGCCCGTCGCCAACCTGAACGCTCTGCGCTTCGGCCGGCCCGATCACCCCAAGATGAAGCATCTGGTCGAGGGCGTCGTCTCGGGCATCGGTGGCTACGGCAATTGCGTGGGCGTGCCCACCGTCGGCGGCGAGACCAACTTCCACAAGGCCTACGATGGGAACATCCTGGTCAACGCGATGACCGTGGGCGTGGCCGCGCAGGACAAGATCTTCTATTCGGCGGCTACGGGCCTGGGCAATCCGATCGTCTACGTCGGTTCCAAGACCGGGCGTGACGGCATTCACGGCGCGACCATGGCCAGCGCCGACTTCGACGAACACAGCGACGAGAAGCGCCCGACCGTGCAGGTCGGCGATCCCTTTACCGAAAAGCTCCTGATCGAGGCGTGCCTGGAATTGATGGCGACCGACGCGATCGTCGCCATCCAGGACATGGGCGCCGCTGGCCTCACCTCCTCCTCGGTCGAGATGGCGAGCAAGGGCGGCGCGGGCATCCGCCTCAACATGAACGCCGTGCCCTGCCGCGAAGAGGGCATGACGCCTTACGAAATGATGCTGAGCGAAAGCCAGGAGCGCATGCTCATGGTGCTGAAGCCCGGTAAGGAGCCGATGGCGGAGGCGATCTTCCACAAGTGGGAGCTGGACTTCGCGGTGATCGGCGAAGTGACGGATACCGGCCACATGGTGCTGGAATTCAACGGCGAAGTGGTCTGCGACATTCCGCTGGGCCCCCTCGCCGACGACGCGCCGGAGTATGAGCGCCCGTACATCGATCGCGAGGAATATGCGGACTGGGCCGCAGTCCTGCCCTTGGGCGACGTGCCCGAAGATACCGATGTCGCCGGCGATCTGGTTAAGCTGATGGGCACCGCCGATCTTGCCTCGCGCAAGTGGATCTGGGAGCAGTACGACAGCCAGGTCGGTGCAGACACGCTGCAAAAGCCGGGTGGCGACGCTGCGGTCGTGAGGATCCACGGCACGAAGAAGGCACTGGCGATCAGCACGGACTGCACACCGCGCTACGTCTACGCCGATCCTTACGAGGGCGGAATGCAGGCCGTCGCCGAAACCTGGCGCAACATCAGCGCGGTGGGCGGCAGGCCGCTGGCGATCACGAACTGCCTCAACTTCGCCAATCCGCAACGGCCCGAGATCATGGCCCAGATCGTCCATGCCCTGCACGGCATGGGGGATGCCTGCCGTGCGCTGGACTATCCGATCGTCTCGGGCAACGTCTCGCTATACAATGAGAGCAAGGCGACTGGCGGCGGCTCGGCCATTTTGCCGACCCCGGCGATCGGCGGCGTCGGCCTGCTGGACGACCACGATCAGATGGCCACCATCGCTTTCAAGGCGGCGGGTGAAAGCATCGTCCTGATCGGCGGCGAAAGCGGACACCTGGGCCAATCGCTGTGGCTGCGCGAAATTCTCGGCCGCGAAGAAGGTCCGCCGCCCCCGGTCGGCCTTGACCTCGAAAAGCTGGCCGGAGACACGGTGCGCGGCCTCATCGGCCAAGGCATGTTGACCGCGGTGCATGACTGCGCCGACGGCGGCCTGGCCGTGGCGCTGGCGGAGATGGCCCTGGCAAGCGGCATCGGCTTTGCCGTAGCAGCGCCTGAAGATACCGTCAGCGAGCCGGGCTTCTGGTTCGGCGAGGATCAGGCCCGCTATGTGGTGACGACGCGCGATCTAGCCGGCGTGCTGGAAGCTGCCGAGCATGCCGGCCTGGTCGCGGTCGCCCTGGGTGAAACCGAGGGCGATACCCTCACCTTCCGCAGCGTAGGCGGGGAAACCTCCACACAGATCGCCATCTTGCGCGAGGCGCACGAGGCGTTCTTCCGGGACTGGATGGACGCCTGACACGCCATAGTCCCGGGCTCGCCCCGGGACGGCGGTCTTTTCAGGACGATGCCAGCACGTTCACCGTCAGCGCCAATATGCCCAGGTTGAAGGCGAAGGCGAACAATCCGTGGAACGTCGACACCCGCCGCATCGCGCTGTCGGTGATGCTAATGTCGGCGGTCTGGCAGGTCATGCCGATTACGAACGCGAAGTTCACAAAGTCTGAGAAGTCCGGCTCGCAATCGCCGGGAAACGCAAGCCCCCCGTGGTCGCCGCCCGCTTTGGGCGAGTAATAAAGCCGCGCGTAATGGAACGCGTAGACGAGATTGCCGTAGGTCCAACTGGAAAGCAGCGTGGCGATGAGGATCGCAATATGCCCGCCGTCCAGCGCCTTCTTGTCCAGGATCAGTAGCCCCAGGGCACTCAGGATCACCGTGCTGATCAGCACCGTCAGCAGCAGAAGCAGGAACTGCCCCGCATCGTCGCGAAACGCCTGACGCCGGATGACTTCGGGGCGACCATCGCGCCACAGGTTGATGCAGGAAAGCACGAAGACGGCCACCGCCACGTCGAAGCCGACCAGCACCGCCTCGATGATGGGCAGCAACGGGATCAGCAGCAGCGAGGCGGCGGGGAAGGCAACCAGGAACAGCCGATACCGGGGGTGGCGCGAACCCAACGCGCTACCGTCCCGCGCCGGCATCTCAGCCGACCCAATCGCGCATCGGCACGCCCAGCAGCTTGAGAACCTTGGTCAAGTCACCCCGATCGATCCGTCCATTGGCGGCGGCACGCGCCTTGGGCTTGGCGTGATAGGCAAAGCCGTATGTGGCCGCCTCGATCATCGGGATGTCGTTCGCGCCATCGCCGATCGCCATGGTTATCACGTCCTCGCCCAGAGCCTCGGCCTCGGTCAGCAGTGTGGCCTGCTTTACCCCGCTATCGACGATGCCACCGACTAGGCCGCCGCTCAACTTGCCGGCGGACACCTCCAGCCGATTGCCCACGACGTGATCGAAGCCAAGCTGCTCGCCGATGGGGTCGGCGAAGTGGTGGAAGCCCCCCGTCACCAGCACGGTGCGACATCCCCGCGTCCGCAAGGTGGCGACCAACGTCGCCGCGCCCGCCATCGGCACGATCCGACTGGAAAGGCACTCGCCGATCGCGCTTTCCGGCAAATCGGTGAGCAGGCGCACTCGCTCTCGCAGCGCGGACTCGAAATCCAGTTCGCCTTGCATCGCCCGCTCGGTAATGCCGGCGACCTGCTCCTTGAGGCCCGCAAAGTCTGCCAGTTCGTCGATGCATTCCTGCCCGATCATGGTCGAATCCATGTCGGACACGAACAGCCGCGGGAACTGGATCACGTCGCGCGCCACCAACGTATCCGATGGGCTGAAGTGCGTATCCAGCACGTCCTGCATCGCGGCCAGATCGTCATCCGGCGAAGTGATCTCCAGCGTTTCGCCGCAATGGTCGAGCATGCTCACACCGGCGGTTCGGACGCCGCGTGCTTCCAGATCGGCGCGAACCGCATCGATCCTTGCGGACAAGCCTTCCGCGTCTGCTATCAGCCGGGCGATGAGCACGGACATTTCCCCAGATTGGTTTACAGAACCCGACCGTGACCGGCCGCCGCTGGCGCTCATCGCAGGGCCGACCGCCAGCGGCAAGAGCGATTGTGCCGTCGCGCTGGCCCAAGCGATCGAGGCGACAGGGCGGCGCGCAGTGGTCATCAACGCCGACAGCGCGCAAGTCTATGCCGACCTTGCCGTGTTGAGCGCCCGCCCCTCCGAGGACGATATGGGTGGGATCGATCACCGCCTTTACGGCGCGTGGGACGGGGCCGTGGCCTGCTCGGCAGCGGACTGGGCCAATGCGGCAAAACAGGAAATCGCCGCCATTCACGCCGATGGTGGCGTGCCGGTTCTGGTCGGCGGGACAGGCCTCTACATTCGCACGCTGCTGGACGGCATCGCGCCTGTCCCCCCGATCGAGGAGGCGATCCGCGCGCAGGTCCGGCGACTTCCCGTTGCCGAAGCCTATGCCGCGTTGCAGGCGGAAGATCCCGACCGCGCCGCGCGGCTGGCGCCGGCGGATACCACGCGCGTCGCGCGGGCGCTGGAAGTGGTGCGCTCTACCGGCAGAACTTTGGCCGACTGGCAGGCCGATACACAGGGCGGGGTCGCGCAGGCCGTGACGGTGAGGGCCGCGATTCTTCTACCGGAGCGGGAGTGGCTCTATGCGCGATGTAACGCCCGCTTCGCGCAGATGCTGGAGAGCGGTGCCATCCCTGAGGTGGCGCGATTGCTGGAGCGCCAACTCGATCCCGATTTGCCCGTGATGCGCGCGATCGGCGTGCCCGAGATCGCCGCTTTGCTTCGGGGAGAGGTCAGCGAAGGCGAAGCCTTGGCCCGGGGCACGCAGGCGACCCGAAACTACGCCAAGCGACAATTCACCTGGTTGCGCCACCAGCCACCAACCGAGTGGCCACGCCTTGCCTTCGATGCCTCGACAGCAACCACCATTAAAGCAACTTTATTACGCTGTTTTGGCTTGACCTGATATTTTCGATCTTCTAGTCGGTCCATCGCTCGATCACACAGAAGGGTCAGAGCAGGGAGAGGATGCGACCCGGCCCGCGGTTGTGGAGCCGGGTCGGTTTTATTATGAGCCCGGCAAAAGCCCACGGGCGCAGGCGCACCTTCCCCGGTGTGCCTCAACAGTAAGGACAAGTGTTGTGAGTGAAGAGCGCAGCGGCGCGAACATCCTGGTTGAAAGCCTCGTCCGACAGGGAGTCGAATTCGTATTCGGCTATCCCGGCGGCGCGGTGCTGCCGATCTACGATGCTTTGTTCCAGGATGAGCGCATCCGCCACATTCTCGTCCGGCACGAAGCTGGCGCGGCCCACGCTGCCGAAGGATATGCGCGCGCCACCGGCAAGCCCGGCGTTGTCCTCGTCACCTCCGGCCCGGGCGCGACGAACGCGATGACCGGTGTTGCCGATGCCTTCATGGATTCGATCCCGCTCGTCGTGATCACCGGCCAGGTCCCGACTTCGGTGATCGGCTCGGACGCGTTCCAAGAAGCCGACACCATCGGCATGTCGCGCCATTGCACCAAGCACAACTATCTGGTGCGCGATCCGGCGCAGTTGGCGGCCACGATCGATGAGGCGTTTCAGATCGCCACCACCGGCCGTCCTGGCCCGGTCCTGATCGACATTCCCAAGGACGTCCAGATCGCTTCCGCCCTGTGGCATGACGGCGCGCCGCAGCGCCACATTCGCTACAATCCGCGTGAGCGCGCAGAGGCGGGCGACATCGCCCGCGCCGTCAGCATGATCGCGGCGGCAGAGCGGCCCGTGCTCTATACCGGCGGCGGCGTCATCAACTCCGGCCCGCGTGCGGCCGAATTGCTGCGGGAACTTCAGGCGAAGACCGGCGCGCCCGTCACTTCCACGCTGATGGGCCTGGGCGCGTTCCCGGCGGACAGCGCGGACTGGCTGGGCATGCTGGGCATGCACGGTACATACGAAGCCAACATGGCGATGAACCAGGCGGACCTGATCGTCTGCGTCGGCGCCCGCTTCGACGATCGCGTGACCGGCAGGCTCGATGCCTTCGCGCCCAACTCGCTGAAGATCCACATCGACATCGATCGCTCGTCCATCAACAAGACGGTGCATGTCGATCTGCCGCTAGTGGGTGATTGCGCGCAGGTCCTGGCCCAGATCCTGGACGGCCTGGGCGACCACCAGACCCGCGACTTGTCGGACTGGAAAGCCCGCATCGACGGTTGGAAGCAGCGCAACAGCTTGTCCTATCCGCGCTCCGAAGACGCGATCGCGCCGCAATATGCGGTGCAGCGCCTGTTCGAGATGACGCGGGACCGTGATCCGATCATCTCCACCGAAGTCGGCCAGCACCAGATGTGGGCGGCGCAGCACTTCCACTTCTTCGCGCCGAACCGCTGGCTGACGTCGGGGGGCCTCGGCACCATGGGCTACGGCCTGCCCGCCGCGATCGGCGCGCAATGCGGCCATCCGGACAAGCTGGTCATCGATATAGCGGGCGACGCCTCGATCCAGATGAACATCCAGGAGATGGGCACCGCAACGCAATATCGCCTGCCGGTGAAGGTGTTCATCCTTAATAACGAGTGGATGGGCATGGTTCGCCAGTGGCAGGAACTGACTTACGAAAGCCGGTTCTCCAACTCCTACTCGGACAGTTTGCCGGACTTCGTGAAGCTGGCCGAAGCCTACGGCTGGAAGGGTATCCGCATCGAGGATGAAAGCCAGCTCGACGCCGGCATCCAGGGCATGATCGACCATGACGGCCCCGTGATCGTCGATTGCCTTGTCGCCAAGGACACGAACTGCTTCCCCATGATCCCCAGCGGCGCGGCGCATACCGAGATGCTGCTGCATGGCGATGAGGTGGTCGGCACCGTCAGCGATGAAGCCAAGGCGCTGGTCTGAGGATACTGACAGCATGAAGATCACCCAGTCCGCGTCCGAGCGGCACGTCCTTACCGTCACCGTCGATAACGAGGCCGGCATCCTGGCCCGCATCGCCGGCATGTTCACCGCGCGCGGCTACAACATCGACAGCTTGACCGTGGCGGACATTACCGAGAACCACTCGGTCAGCCGGATCACCATCGTCACCAACGGTCCGCCGGAGGTGGTCGACCAGATACGCCACCAGCTTGAGCGGCTGATCCCGGTGCACAAGGTTGTCGATCTCACCGAGAACGGCCCTTACGTCGAGCGGGAGCTGGCGCTGATCAAGGTGGCCGGTACCGGGGAGAAGCGTGTCGAGGCGTTGCGCGTGGCGGAAATCTTCCGCGCCCGCCCGGTCGACACCACGACGGAGAGCTTCGTGTTCGAACTGACCGGCGCGCCCCAGAAGATCGACAGCTTCATCGCCCTGATGCGCGACCTCGGCCTTGTCGAAGTGGGCCGCACCGGCATCGTCGGCATGATCCGCGGGGCGACCGAAGCCTAGATGCATTTCGCGTCCCGGGCTTGATCCGGGACCGGTTCCGCCACAACGGGGCCTCACGATTTTCACAAAACCGGACCCGGCGCTGGCCAGGGTCGACGCAAGGAACCAACCATGAAAGTCTATTACGACGCAGATGCCGACCTGAACCTGGTCACCGGCAAGAAGATCGCCGTGCTGGGTTACGGCAGCCAGGGCCACGCCCATGCACAGAACCTGCGTGACAGCGGCGTGAAGGACGTGGCGATCGCGCTGCGCGAGGGTTCGGCCACCGCGAAGAAGGCCGAGGGCGCCGGCTTCAAGGTGATGTCCAATGCAGAGGCCGCCAAATGGGCCGACATCCTCATGATCCTGGCGCCGGACGAGCATCAGGCGGCGATCTACGCGGATGATCTTCATGCCAATCTCAAGCCGGGCGCGGCGCTGGCTTTCGCCCATGGCCTCAACATCCACTTCGGCCTGATCGAGCCGCGCGCCGATATCGACGTGATCATGATCGCGCCCAAGGGCCCGGGCCACACCGTTCGCTCCGAGTATCAGCGCGGCGGCGGCGTGCCCTGCCTCATCGCCGTGGCGCAGGACGCCACCGGCAACGCGCATGACGTGGCGCTGGCCTACGCCTCGGGCGTCGGCGGCGGCCGCTCCGGCATCATCGAAACCAACTTCCGCGAAGAGTGCGAAACCGATCTGTTCGGTGAGCAGGCCGTGCTGTGCGGCGGTGCCACCGCGCTGGTCCAGGCTGGGTTCGAGACGCTGGTGGAAGCCGGCTACGCTCCTGAGATGGCCTACTTCGAGTGCCTTCACGAACTAAAGCTGATCGTTGACCTGATGTACGAAGGCGGCATCGCCAACATGCGCTATTCGATTTCGAACACCGCGGAATACGGCGACATCAAGACCGGTCCGCGCATCATCACCGAAGACACCAAGAAGGAAATGAAGCGCGTTCTGGAAGACATCCAGTCCGGCCGTTTCGTCAAGGACTTCGTGCTCGACAACCGCGCGGGCCAGCCTGAGCTGAAGGCTTCGCGCCTTGCGGCCAAGCGCCACCCGATCGAAGAGACCGGCTCAAAGCTGCGCGCGATGATGCCCTGGATCAAGGCGAACGCCCTGGTCGACAAGGCCAAGAACTGAGGCTAACCGCTCCCCCGCCCCATCCACCTTGGATGGGGCGGGAATGATCGGGAGCGCACAATGGCCGTACTTCGTACCTCCGCCCTGCTTTGCCTGTCGGCAATGACGATCGCGGGCTGCAAGCAGGACACATCCAGCCAGCCTGACGACTATGCGCAGCGGATCGGTGTGCAACAGGCTCCGGCCAGCAGCGTCGCGCAGGCCAATCCGGCCGAAGTCGCTTCCGAAAAGGCCGCTGCCGAAAATGCCGGGGCGATCCGCAGTCAGCAGGTTTCGGCCAGCGCCAACAAGGGCCCCTACGCAGACCTCGTCGTGCCGCCCAGCGTGCAGCTGGACGCCAAGGCGGCTGCGCCCTGCAAAGCCGTAGCGATGAGCAAGTTCCTGGGCCAGGCTGACAGCCCCAAGCTGCGACAGGATATCCAGGCTGCCAACACCGCAGATGGCGGCACGCGCTTCCTGACGCCGGGCTCCGTAGTGAACGCCGGTGAAAAACCGAACCGCCTCAACGTGATGCTGGACAACACCGGCGTGGCTCGCGACTTCCGCTGCGGCTGATGGCGGCGTACCCAGCCTACCGGTTGGGAACCTCACCCCGCCCGGTGAGTTGACGCGCGTACCAAGGTTTCTCGGGGTAACGAACCATGCGCCGCATTCTCGCATCCGCCGCCGCTCTCGCCATTGTCGGCACCGCCCCGCTGTGGGCCCAAGGCGCGGCATCGTGCCCTCCGGGTCAGAAGAACGCAGCGCTCGTAACTGGCGGCACCTACAAGGCCGATCCCGGCCACACACTGGTCGAATGGGAAGTGAATCACCTCGGCTTCTCGCCCTACTTCGGCCTTTTCGGCGATATCAGCGGCACATTGCAGCTTGATCCCAAGGCGCCGCAAAACGCCAAGGTTTCGATGACCATTCCGGTCAGCAAGGTGACCACGGTCAACCAGGCCCTGACCGCGCACTTGCTGCGCGGGCCCAAGGACGCGGCCAGCAAGCCCGATTTCTTCGGTGCCTCTCCCGCGGACGCCACGTTCGTTTCCACCTCGGTCAAGCCCAAGGGCAAGACCATGGCGGATGTAACCGGCAACCTCACGCTGAACGGCGTTACCCGGCCTGTCACGTTGGCCGTCAATTTCTATGGCGCGGGCAAGGCCCCGGCACAGATGGGCGGTGCCGAAAACATCGGCTTCGAAGCCACAACCACGATCCGTCGCAGCCAGTTCGGCATGGGCCAGATGATCCCGATGCTCTCTGACGAGGTGAAGCTGAAGATCGCCGCGGCATTCTCCAAGCAATGAGCCGCACGATGATGAAACGCGCACCCCTGATCGCCAGCGTCGTCACGGCAGCCTTGCTGAGCGCTTGCACCGCGCAGAACCAGTATCGTCCGGTGAAACAGCCCTCGCCCGTCGCCGGTTCAGACCGGTGCGGGGCAAGCCGGGTGGTCACTTATATCGGCCAGCCCCGTAGCGATGCGTTGATCGACCAGATCAAGGTCGCCTCGGGCGCGCAGACCGTCCGCGTCCTGGGTCCGAACGACGCGATGACGATGGACTTTCGGGAAGACCGCCTGACGATCACCACCGATGCCCAAGGGCTTATCGAAACGCTCCGCTGCGTCTGATATGCCAGCCCCGGGCCTGCAAACCCGGGGCCAAGGCGTGCTGTCAGGCAGGCAGACCCTCCGCCTGACGAGCCTGCGCGATGAACTCGCGCCAATCTTCCCCCATCGCAAAGTCGGGTCGAGAATTCCAGATCTGCGCCAATAGCGCCTCGGCCTCAACGCGCGTCCAACCCAGATGAGCTTGCGCGTAGGGAGCGATGAAAGCCGTAACGCGGTAATTCGCCTGGCAATGCACCAAAGTCCGTTTGCCAGCCGCAGACGCCATCGCGTCTTGAAATCGACGGTACTGCGCCACGCTAGGAGCGTTCCATGGCACCGGGATATGATGATACTCCACGCCCAAACCAGACAGAAGCGCGCCCTCGTCGGGCAGAGATGTTTCCAGGCCATCGGGCGCAAGATTGATCACCACTTCCAGGCCGTCGCCACATAACTTCAGGAACTGCGCCTCGGTGGGTTGGCCTGCAGTGCCAAGCCTGTCCGTTATCGCGATATAATTGATGATCGTATCCACCAGCCTCTCTCCCTGCTCTTCACGGTAAGGCAGCCATCAAGCCGATGCCCCGCGCCGCCACTTTACATGCGGCGTTGCAGACGCCATAGGCAAGGCATATGCGCGCCCTGCTTGGTCTAACCCTGCGACTTATCCGCCCTTGGGCGTGAGGTAACGCGTCGAACAGCGGCGCGAAGCGGCGCCCAGGGGACATGAACCGAGAACACCCTGCCGCAGATTTCCAAGCGAGTTTCGCCATGACCATGCTGAAAGACCCTTCGGTCAAGTACCGCCCCTTCCCGCAAATCAACTTGCCCGATCGCCAGTGGCCCGGCCGCACGATCACCAAGGCCCCGCGCTGGCTTTCCACCGACCTGCGTGACGGAAACCAGGCGCTGATCGATCCGATGGGAGCGGAGAAGAAGACGCGCTTTTTCGATCTTCTGGTGAAAGTCGGCCTGAAGGAGATCGAGGTCGGCTTCCCGGCAGCCGGCGCTACCGAGTTCGACTTTATCCGCGGCCTGGTCGACAGCGGCCGCATCCCGGATGACGTCCTGGTGCAAGTCCTCACCCAATCGCGACAGGACCTGATCGAACGCTCGTTCGAAAGCCTGGCGGGCGCGAAGGCGGCGATCGTCCACCTTTACAACGCCGTGTCGCCGCTCTGGCGGCAAGTCGTGTTCGGTATGGAGCAGCACGAAATTCGCGCGATCGCCGAGAATGGCGCGAAAGTGCTTCGCGATCAGGCGGCCAAGTACCCGCAAACGCAGTGGCATTTCGAATATAGCCCGGAGACGTTTTCCACCGCCGAACTCGATTTCTCCTTGGAGTGCTGCGAGGCGGTGATGGGCATTCTGCAGCCCACGCCGGAGCGCCCGATCATCCTCAATCTGCCGGCCACGGTGGAGGCGGCAACGCCCAACATCTATGCCGACCAGATCGAGTATTTTTGCCGCAACCTGCCCAACCGCGAGAGCGCGGTAATCTCTTTGCACACCCACAACGACCGGGGCACCGGCGTGGCCGCGGCCGAGTTGGGGCTGATGGCGGGCGCAGACCGCGTGGAGGGCTGCCTCTTCGGCAATGGCGAGCGCACCGGCAATTGCTGCCTGGTGACCGTGGGCCTCAACCTCTACACTCAGGGCGTCGATCCCAAGCTGGACTTCTCGGACATCGACGAGGTGATCCAGACCGTCGAATACTGCAACCAGCTGAAGGTGGCCGAACGTCATCCCTATGGTGGCGAGCTGGTGTTCACCGCCTTTTCCGGCAGCCATCAGGACGCCATCAAGAAAGGCTTCGCCGCACAAGAGCAGCGTAACGACGAGCTTTGGGCGGTGCCTTACCTGCCGATCGACCCGGCTGACCTGGGCCGCAGCTACGAGGCGGTGATTCGCGTCAACTCGCAGTCCGGCAAGGGCGGATTTGCTTGGGTGATCGAGCAAGACCAAGGCTTGAAGCTGCCCAAGCGGATGCAGGCGGACTTTTCGCGCCACGTCCAGGAACTGGCGGATGAACTGGGCCGGGAATTGCAGGCGGATGACATCTGGAGCGTATTCCAGAAGGTCTATCGCCTCGGCGGCCCGCAGCGCTATCAGCTGATCGATTGGGACGAAGGCCGCACCGCCGATGGCACGCGTCTCTTCTCGGGCAAGATCGGGGTCGATGGCCAGGAGCAGACCGTCTCGGGCCGAGGCAATGGCCTCATCTCATCCGTCACAGCCACGCTAAAGGACAGCTTCGGGCTTGACCTGCAAGTGCGCGATTATGCCGAGCACTCCCTTGGGCAAAGTTCCGAGGCGCGGGCGGCGGCCTACGTCGAATGCCTGCTGCCCGATGGCCGCGTGATCTGGGGCGTGGGTATCGACGAGGACGTGGCCACCGCCAGCGTCCGCGCCGTGCTGAGCGCCGCCAACGGCGTCTGATCCACATGCGATCGGGGCGCGGCCATCAGTGACCGCGCCCCGACTGATCCGGCTTGATCGAACCGATCAGCCGGCAAGCTTTCAGATTTCGGACTCTTCCACCAGCGGGCGGCTTTCGCGCGTACCGCGATAGCGGTTGATCGCCTTGTCCGGATCGTCCGTCAGCACGACGTGATCATCGTGAACTTCCAGCAAAGTGCCCACGAACGGGAAGCCTTCAAGGCTGCCGGTGACCCGGTAGCTCACCATGTCGCCGACCTTGAAAGTGGCGGGATCGAAATTGAACTCGAACGGGCAGGCTTCACCTGCCGTTTGACCCATACCTTGCATCGCAAATCTCCTCGTTCGCCAGGATATGGCAAACGCGGGCGCGCGCGCAAATGAAAAGGCCGCCCCCTTGCAGGAGCGGCCCTTCGAAAAATCAGCCGTGAGGCTGGATCAGCCGACGATTTCCTCGGGCTTGAAGAAGTAGTCGATCTCGATCTTGGCATTCTCTTCCGAGTCCGAGCCGTGGACCGAGTTGGCTTCGATGCTCTCGGCCAGTTCCTTTCGGATGGTGCCGGCATCGGCGTTCTCTGGGTTGGTAGCGCCCATGATGTCGCGGTTGCGCTTCACGGCGTCCTCACCTTCCAGGACCTGCACGACCACGGGGCCGGAGATCATGAAGCTGACCAGATCGTTGAAGAACGGACGCTCCTTGTGGACGGCGTAGAAGCCTTCAGCCTGTTCCCGGCTCATCTGAATGCGCTTGGAAGCGACGACGCGCAGGCCGGCCTCCTCCAGCATCTTGGTGACGGCACCGGTCAGGTTACGGCGCGTGGCGTCAGGCTTGATGATCGAAAAGGTGCGGGTCACGGCCATGAAAGGTTCCTTGAAAGAAGCTGGTGTCTGCGGTTGCGCGGGCCCCTAGCGGGGAATGCGCGCAGGAGCAAGGCGCGCTAGCCCGCTTCGACCCAGCGGCCACCGTCCTGCTTCCAGAAATGACGCTCGGTGTCTTGCCGATCGCGCAATTGCCGCCAGACCCCGCGCGCGCCATCGACGGTGCGATCGTCGAACAGCAGGAACGTGCGGGCAAAAGCGGCAGCTTCCTCACGCCATTGCCCGTCCGCCAGTGCCAGGAAGCGCGCGCCGTTGGCCGCCTCCGCACGCTCGGACAGCAAGATGGGGTGGCGATCCTCGTGCGGCTCGCCCGCTCTTCCATTGGCCAGGAACGTCTCGGCGAGGGACCAAAGCCCCTCGCCAATTCGCGCAAGTTGCGCCGGGTCCTGCGATACCACCAGCATCCGCTCGCCCGCATTCAAGGTGGCGCGGGCGAGCAGCGGCAGCGCCACTTCCACCGGATCGCGGGAAAGCTGGTAGAAATCGACGCGCATGGCGGAGCTGTCCTGCCGTTAGCCCTCGATCGTGTCGCGCACGAAGCGGTCCAGCAGGCGCACGCCGAAGCCGGTCGCACCCTTGTCCCAGGTCGCGCCGGGCTTGTCGGCCCACACGGTACCGGCGATGTCGAGGTGCGCCCAGGGCGTGTCATTCTCGATGAAGCGCTTGAGGAACTGCGCCGCCGTGATCGAACCGCCAAACCGCGTGCCGATATTCTTCATGTCGGCGATCGGGCTTTCCAGCTGCTTGTCGTAGACCGAGCCCATCGGGAACCGCCACAGCTTGTCGCCGCTGGCCTCTCCGGCGGCGGAAAGGGCGGCGGCCAGATCATCGTTGTTGGAGAACAACCCGGCATATTCGAACCCGAGCGACGCGATGATCGCGCCGGTCAGGGTGGCAAGGTCGACGATGCGCGTAGGAGCATATTCACGCTGCACCCAGGTGAGCGCATCGCACAACACCAGGCGGCCTTCGGCGTCGGTGTTGATCACCTCTATCGTCTGGCCCGAAAGCGAGGTGACGACATCGCCTGGACGCTGCGCCTTGCCGTCCGGCATGTTCTCGACCAGGCCGCAGACCGCGACGATGTTCGCCTTGGCCTTGCGCAGAGCAAGCGCCAGCATGGTTCCGGCCACGGCACCGGCGCCGCCCATGTCCCACTTCATGTCTTCCATGCCGGCGGGCGGCTTCAGGCTGATACCGCCGGTATCGAAGGTGACGCCCTTGCCTACGAAGGCAAGCGGCTTGGCACCGGCCGCGCCACCGTTCCACTCGATGACGAGCAGGCGGGCCGGTCGGGCCGAGCCTTGGGCCACGCCCAGCAGCGAGCCCATGCCAAGCTGCACCATCTCGTTCTCGTCCAGAACCCGCACCACTAGCCCCGTGCCTTCATACCGCGCGCGGCAACGCTCCACGAAGCTTTCGGGGTAGATGACGTTCGCCGGCTCGGTGACCAATTCGCGCGTAAATTCTACGCCTTGCGCCACGGCCTGCTCGATCTGCCACTGCGCTTCCAGCCCTTCGGGTGCGCCGATCACGTCGATCTGTGCCAGCGTCGGCTTCTTGTCATCGGCGAGCTTGGTGCGATAGGCGTCGAACCGCCAACTGCGCAGGCGCGCGCCCAGCAAGAGGCCAGCGGCCTCATCGCGCGAGAGGCCAACGCCGGTCAGGTCGATCGCCAGCCCGGTTTCGCCGGATGTCAGATACTTGGCTACGAGCGCGGAGCCCATTTTCTCGGCTGACTCGGCCCGCGTTTCGCCGGGCTGTCCCAATCCCGCCAGCACGATGCGGCGCACCCGCCCGTCACGCTCTGCAAACCCCTCGACGATCTGGCCCGCCTTGCCGTTGAAACTGGCGCGATTGGCGGCCTCTGCCAGCAACGGCTCCAATCCGGCAGGCAGCGCACCCTGATTGACCGGCTGCACCAGGATTCCTGCGGAAGAGTTCGATGCGGCGTCAAGGAATTGAATTTTCATGCATTCTCCTGGGGGATAGTTCTTCTTGCGAGCGACCGCGGCGGACGGGAACCAGCAAGCTGTCGCAAAGCCTGCGCCTTCGCTTCACCGGCGGATTGCAGTTAAGCGCGGGCAGTGCGATAGGCAAGCCATGCCCCCCTTGCTGCCGCATTCACCGCAAGCTGTATCTCGTCGCTTGCGAACCCTTTCCTTGAGCGCTTTGGCAGCAGGTCTGGCGGCCATGGCGCTGCCAGCGGCGTCGTTCGCGCAAGACCTGACACGGCCGCTGCCCGATGCGCCGATCTCGCCCCTGCCGCCCGCCGCGCCGCCATCGACCGATCCCAACGAAATCCCGATCGCCTTTGCCGCCGACAAGGTTGAGTACGCCCAGAACTCCGAGAAGGTCACGGCCACCGGCAACGTCGTGCTGCGTCGGGATGACCAATCGGTACGATCCGACGTGGTGACCTGGGATCGCAACACCGGGCAGATTCTCGCCACCGGCAACGTGCGCATGATCGACGAGAACGGCAACCAGCTGTTCACCGACCGCGTCGAGTTGACGGACGAGCTGAAGACCGGGGCGATGGAAAACCTGCTGATCGCTCTTCGCCAGGGCGGACGCCTCGCCGCGGTGCAGGGCCGCCGGATCGAAAATGGCAACGTCATCCTGAACAAAGCGGCCTACACCGGCTGCGCAGTCGAGGATTCGGACGGATGTCCGAAGAAGCCCAGCTGGCGCGTAACCGCCAGCCAGGTCGTCTATGACGATGCGGCCGAACGCATCTCTTTCCGCAATGCGCGGCTGGAGATGTTCGACTTCATCAAACTGCCCCTGCCCGGCCTGCGAATTTCGACCAGCGGAGGCTCGGTCGGCGGCTTCCTGGTGCCGGATTTTCGCACCTCGCCCTCGAACGGGCTTGAGCTTAGCGGGTCATACTATTGGCAGATCGATAAAAACCGTGACCTGACGGCCACCGCCTACGTCTATTCCAAAGTGGCGCCGATGGTCTCCGGGCAGTACCGGGCCCTGACGTCAAAAGGCGCGTACCAGATCACCGGCTATGCCACGTCGAGCAGCCGCATTCCGATCACCGGAAACAATCCGGACGCCAGCCGCAGCTTCCGCGGATATATCTTCGCCAACGGCAAGTTCCAGCTCGACCCGAACTGGAGCGTTACCGCCTCGATCCGCCGCACGACCGACCGCACCTTCCTGCGGCGCTACTACATCAATCGCGACGACCGGCTGCGTTCGGTGGTCGACGTGGAGCGGATAGACCCCAAGAGCTACCTCTCGATCTCCGGCTGGGCCACGCAGACCATGCGCGCGGGCGTGGATCAGGGGCAGGTACCGGTCGCCTTGCCGCTGATCGACTATCGCCGCAGGTTCGATGATCCGCTGCTGGGCGGCAAGCTGGAGGCGCAGCTCAACACACTGGCGATCAGCCGCAGCCAGGGCCAGGATACCCAGCGCGCCTTCGCCAAGGCGCAGTGGTCTTTGCGCAAGCTGACCGGCATGGGTCAGGAAGTGACGTTCACAGGGCTGGTGCGCGGTGACGTCTATCACTCCAGCGACAACGACCTGACGCTGACCGACCTCTATCGCGGCCAAGCCGGGTGGAAGACGCGCGGTATTGCCACTGCTGCGGTGGACGTGCGCTGGCCCATGGTAGGCACGATCTTTGGCGGCACCCAGGTGCTGACGCCGCGCGTGCAACTGGTCGCCACGCCGCGCGTGCCCAATCTCTCGATCCCGAACGAGGATTCGCGCGCAATCGACCTGGAGGACAGCAACCTCTTCGCGCTCAACCGCTTCCCCGGGTACGACCGGATCGAGGACGGCGTGCGCTTCACGTATGGCGCGGACTGGCAGTTCGAACGCCCTCGCTGGCGGATCAAGGCCAACATCGGCCAGTCGATTCGCCTCGGCAATCGGGAATCGATCCTGCCCGACGGCACAGGGCTGTCCAGCAAGACCTCCGACATCGTGGGCCGTACCGAGGTCCGTTATCGGGATTGGATCGCGGTGACGCACCGCTATCGGATCGACAAGGACACCTTCGCCGTCCGCCGCAACGAACTCGACGCGACGCTGGGCAACACGAAGACCTACGCAGAGATCGGCTACACCAAGCTCAACCGCGACATCAACGCGGTGGAGGACTTGCGCGATCGTGAGGAATTGCGCTTCGCGGGCAGGGCCTCGTTCTTCCAGTACTGGTCGATATTCGGCTCGTCCGTCGTCAACCTGACCAGCCGTAGCCAAGACCCCATTTACGGCTCCGACGGGTTCCAGCCGCTGCGCACCCGCATCGGCGCGGCCTATTCGGACGACTGCCTGGAAGTGGCGCTCACCTGGCGGCGGGACTATCAGGCGACGGGTGACGCGCGCAGCGGCAATTCGTTCCAGATCTACTTCGCGCTCAAGAACATCGGCTTCAAGTAAACGGTGCGGGCCGCACGGTGGGAGCGACTTGCGCAATCGCGCTATCAGTCGCACTCATTTTCCGTTAAGCCGCGCTGCCGCAGGGCGGGGTCTTAAGGGCCACGCTTTCGGATCGGCCCTCAGTTTACGGCCAAGAATGGGAAAAACGACACGGTGAAGACCAGCATTCGCAAGGGTTTGATCAAGGGTTCCTTCGCGATCTGCGCGGTTGCGAGCGCACTCGCGACGCCGATCGCTTCGGCCCAGCAGGAACCGTCCCAGCCGAACGACGCCCAAGGCAACATCTCGATTCCCGATGACGTGAAGCTCTTCGCCCAGAACAACCCGAACATGCGCCGCGCCACCGCGGTGGTGAACGGCGATGTCATCACCGGCACCGATGTCGACCAGCGCCTGGCGCTGATCCTCGCGGCTAACGAGAACAAGGTCGGCGAAGAGGAAAAGACCCGCCTGCGCCTGCAGGTGCTGCGCAACCTGATCGACGAAACGCTACAGATCCAGGCGGCCAAGGCGGCTGACATCGATATCAAGCAGGCGGAGATCGACCAGACCTACGCCCGCGTGGCGGGCCAGAACTTCGGCCAGAACCCCGGTGCGATGGACGCCTACCTGGTACGCGTCGGTTCGTCGCCGTCGTCGCTCAAGCGCCAGATCAGGGGTGAGCTTTCCTGGCAGCGCCTGCTCAGCCGCAATGTCGCGCCGTTCATCAACGTTTCGGACGACGAGGTGAAGGAGGTGATGAACCGCCTTCAGGCCGCCAAGGGAACGGACGAGTACCGCCTGGGTGAGATCTTCCTGGCCTCCAACGATCAGGATGATGCTCAAGTTGGTGAAAACGCCCGCAAGATCGTAGAGCAGCTGAAGGGCGGCGGCAGCTTCGTCGCTTATGCGCGCCAGTATTCTCAGGCGTCCACTGCAGCCGTGGGTGGCGATCTGGGCTGGATTCGCCTGGCGCAGCTTCCCACGGAACTGGCCTCTGCCGCCAGCGACATCAACCCCGGCCAGCTGGTCGGCCCGATCAAGATCCCCGGCGGCTATTCGATCCTTTACCTGATCGACAAGCGCAAGGTGCTGACCGCCGATCCGCGCGATGCTGTCCTGGCGCTTAAGCAGGTCTCGATCAACTTCCCCGCTGGCACCACCCAGGCGCAAGCGACGGCGCGCGCCAAGACGTTCGCCACCACGATGCAGACCGCCAAGGGTTGCGGCGCGGTGGATGAAGTAGCGGCGAAGCTGGGCGCGCAAGTCGTGGCCAACGATCAGGTTCGCGCGCGCGACTTGCCGGGCCCGCTACAGAATGCCGTGCTGTCGCTCAGCATCGGTGAGACGTCCCCGCCGTTCGGTTCGATCAGCGAAGGCGTCCGCGTCCTGATGCTGTGCGGCCGAGACGACGCGCCGAACGCCTCCGGCCCCAACTTCGAGCAGTTGCAAAGCCAGATGGAAGACGATCGCATCAACAAGCGCGCACAGATGTATCTGCGCGATCTGCGCCGCGATGCGGTGATCGAATACAACTGACGCGCTGATGGTGCCGACGGCCCCGCTTGCGATCTCCATCGGCGATCCGGCGGGCGTCGGGCCAGAGCTGATTGCGCAAGCCTGGTGCCAGCGGGAGGCCGCGGGCCTGGCGCCCTTCTTTGCGAGCGGGGGCGCCACCGTCCTGGCCGCCGCCGCAAAGAGCCGAGGCCTGTCGATGCCTCTCGTGACGATCACGGATGCAGCGGAGGTGATGGAAGCTTTCCGGCATGGCCTGCCGGTGCTGGGCGAGCACGATGCCGAATATCACCCCGGAGAGCCTGATACGCAGGGCGCCCTCTTTGCCATCGCCTCGTTGACCCATGCCGCGCGCTGGGCTGTGGATGGCACCGCCGCCGCGATCGTCACCGGGCCGATCGCCAAGTCGCACTTGGCGCGGCAGGGGTTCACACAACCCGGCCAGACCGAGTTCGTCGCCGACGCATGCGGCATCGCGCACCACGATGCTGTGATGATGCTGGCCGGCCAGTCTCTGCGCACGGTGCCTTTGACCGTCCATGCCGCCCTGGCCGACGTTCCGCGGCTGATCACCCAGGACCTGATCATTCGCCGCGTCCGCATCGTCGCCGCCTCCCTGGAGCGGGACTTCGGGCTGGAAAGTCCCCGGATCGCCATCACCGGACTCAATCCCCACGCGGGGGAAGACGGGCGCATGGGCACCGAGGATCGCGACGTCATCGCCCCCGCCATCGCCGCCTTGCGGGCCGAGGGGTTAACGGTTTCCGGACCGCATCCCGCCGACGCGCTGTTCGCCGCGCATGAGCGCGGGAAGTACGATGTGGCAATATGCATGTACCATGATCAGGCGCTGATCCCGATCAAGACGCTGGACTTCGACCAGGGCGTCAACGTCACGCTGGGCCTCCCGATCATCCGCACTTCGCCCGATCACGGCACCGCGTTTGGGATCGCCGGGCGCGGAACGGCCAGCGCCGGCGCGACGATCGCTGCCATCCGCATGGCGGGTGCGTGCGCCGGCCACCGGGCGGCTCGACTTTAGGCATGAACACCGACTAGGACGGCGTGGTGAATTCTTCCCCGCCCCCGCCCTCCTCGCCAGCACCCCCCTTGCCCCCGTTGCGAGAGGTGATCGCCCGCCATGGCCTCTCGGCCAGCAAGGCGCTCGGCCAGAATTTTCTGTTCGATGAAAACCTGCTGGACCGTATCGCGGCGGTGCCCGGATCGCTGGCAGGGCAACAAGTGCTGGAAGTGGGCCCCGGCCCAGGCGGTCTGACACGGGCGTTGTTACGTGCCGGCGCTAAGGTGACCGCGATCGAGATGGACCGCCGCTGCCTGCCCGCACTGGCCGAAGTTGAGGCCGCTTTCCCGGGTAAGCTACGCGTGATCGAAGACGATGCATTGAAGATCGATCCGGCCAGCTTGTTCGACGGTCCTTACGCCATTGTCGCCAACCTGCCTTACAACGTCGGCACGGCGCTGTTCACCGGCTGGCTGACAGGAGAAGCTTGGCCGCCGCAGTGGACCTCGCTGACGTTGATGTTCCAGGAAGAGGTCGCTCGCCGGATCATCGCCGAGCCGGATACCAGTGCATACGGCCGACTGGCGGTGCTGGCACAGTGGCGCTCCCGCGCGCGACTGGCGATGAAGGTGCACCGCAGCGCCTTCACGCCCCCGCCCAAAGTGATGTCGGCGATTGTCCACGTCGAACCGACAGAGGCCCCCGGCGGGGTATCGATGAAAATTCTGGAGCGGTTGACCGAGGCCGCCTTTGGCCAGCGGCGCAAGATGCTGCGCCAGAGCGTAAAAGGCCTGCCGGGCGCGATCGCCGCGCTGGAGATGCTCGGCATCGACCCCCAACGACGCGCTGAAACCTTGAGCGTGAGTGAGTTCGTCGCGGTCGCCCGGGTCCTGACCTCTAACCGTTAAGCCCCTCTCATCCCGATCGGCGCCCCGTCGGTTCGAGCGATGCGGTTTCGTTAATTGTCGGAAACCATTACACGCAGGCTATCCTTAACTTTAAGAAATGGCGGGAACGGTCACTTGGCATGGCCGTTGCTATAATCTGTCGAAACATGAGGTTGGCAATGCTCGGCAAGATTGGACGCCTGTTCATCATCAAGACCCGGTGGGAGGCTTTCCTCATCATCTACGCACTGGCGCTCGGCGCGGTCGAACGCGGCAGCGTCTATCTGACGCGTTTTCCCGGATGGGGTGGCGACTTGCTGTTCCTGGCATGCACTGGGGCCGTCTTCATGGCGGGGGGCAAGATCCTCGACTGCCTGAAGCACGAGCAGGCACTGGCTGCGGCCAAGGCGTCCGTTGAAGGTGATGCATCAAAAATCTGAGGAAGGTGGAGCGCTTCTGTTGCCCGGTGCGCTCCGTACCGCTGGAATCCCTTCTGTTACCCGGTGGGCCCAACCGTGTTCTAACTTTGTAACTTCAGGGCGTTAGCCCCTAGAATTACGCCGCGAGAGCAAGTGCTTCGTTATCGTTGGCACTTATGAGTTTTGAGCCTTGAACGGGTTACTCAGCCCGGGCGAAAACAACGTCTTTCAACACACGTCGATCCTAGTTCGGCCCCGTCATTATCCCCGTCGAAACGAGGAGAGTGGTGGAGCCGCCGGGTACCGCCCCCGGGTCCGCTGTGCCTATTGCACGCTGCAGTTTATCGCCATAGCCGGTCGAAACCGACAAGTTGTCATATAAGCGATCGCCGCCGGATGTGAAGAGGCGGCAGGCAGCGAGGCCGTCAAACTTCGCGCCGCTTCAGCTCCGCCAGGATTTCCTTCAGGGTATCGAGCTGTGGATCGGTGGCGACCGCCTCGTCCGCAGCGGTAGCGGCAGCCGCTTTCTTTTCGCGCTCCATCGAATCGATGACGCGGTTGACCGAGCGCAGCAGCATGAACAGCACAGCCGCAACGATCAGGAAATTGATGATCTGGGTGATGAACGTGCCGTAACCGATCATCGCCACACCCGCCGTCTTCAGCGCGGCATAGTCGGTCAGGCCGCCTTTGTAGGTTGCGGGAATGTCACCCAACAAGATGAAATAGTTCGAAAAATCGATATCGCCGAACACCCAGCCGATGATCGGCATGATAATGCTTTCAGTCAGCGAGGTCACGATCTTGCCGAACGCTGCGCCGATGATCACGCCGACCGCCAGATCGAGGACATTGCCCCGCGCAATGAATTTCTTGAATTCGTCCAACAAAGTCATGGCGGCCCCCATATCCTTTTCGCGTCGGGCACCATGCTGCCGCAGCGGCGGGCGAGTGGCAAGTGCGGCAAATGCCTACATCGTTGCGCCTTGCACGGACGCGCACCGTCGCTATCTTTCAGCGCGTGGAATGGCCCGCACCGCGCGCCGCCTGAAGCCAAGGGATTTCTACCGCATGTTGCAGTCTCTCTCTCGCGCCCGGATCGTCCGGTCAGCTCGCGTTCTGGTCGTCACCGTTGCGGCCATGAGCCTCGCGGCTTGCGGATTCAACTCGGTGCCCACGAAGCAGGAAGCCGCCAAGGCTAAGTGGGCGGACGTGCAGGCCGCCTTCCAGGAGCGAGCGAATCTCGTCCCCAACCTCGCCGCAGTCGCCAAGGGCGCGGCCGAGCAGGAAAAGGCGATCCTGACCGGCGTGGTCGAGGCTCGCGCCAAGGCGACCAGCGTGCAGGTGTCCGCCAACGATCTGAACGATCCGGCCAAGATGCAGCAGTTCAGCCAGGCGCAGGAGCAGTTCGGCCAAAGCCTGGGTCGTTTGCTCGTCAGTGTTGAGCGGTATCCCGATCTCAAGTCGATCGTAAACTATCAGATGTTGCAGACCCAGATCGAGGGCCAGGAAAACCGCATCCGTGTGGCCGTGCGCGATTATAACGGCGCCGTGCAGGACTATAACACCGAGGTGCGGGTCTTCCCGACGATGATCGGCGCCAAGCTGCGCGGTGCCTCGCCACTGGTGCCTTACCAGGCCGTGACGCAAGGTGCCGAAGTAGCGCCCAGCCTCGAAGGCAAGCTGTAAGGACGGTAGACCGGGTCTCGTATCATGAGAGCCTTCCTTGGCGCGCTGCTGCTGTGCTTCAGCGCGCTGCTGCCCGGTGTGGCGCAGGCCGGCCCGCAGTTCCCCAAGCTGACCGGCCGCGTTGTCGATGACGCCAATATTCTGCCCCCGGATGTCGAGACGCGACTGACGCAGAAGCTGGATGCGTTGGAAAAGCAATCCCAGCGCCAATTCGTCATCGCCACGCTGCCTAGCCTGCAGGGCTACGAAATCTCTGACTATGGCTACCAACTGGGCCGAGCTTGGGGCATCGGCGACAAACAGCGCAACGACGGCGTATTGCTGATTATCGCTCCCAACGAACGCAAGGTTCGGATCGAGACGGGCTATGGCCTGGAAGGCGTGCTGCCGGACGGGATGAACTTCCTGATCATCAACAACAACATCCTTCCCCGTTTCAAGGCGGGGGACATGCCGGGCGGGATCGAGGCCGGGGCAGATGCGGTGATCAAGCAGCTGACGCTGCCGCCCGATCAGGCGCAGAAGGTCGCCGCCCAGGCCGTCCAGCAAGGCCGCGAACGCGAAAAGGGCATTCCGGTGGGCACGATCATCTTCCTCGTCTTCGTGCTGTTCTTCTTCGTCCTGCCGGTGCTGCGCGCGATGACCGGACACGGCGGACGGCGGCGTGGCGGCTTTGGCTCACCCATCGTCTGGATACCCGGCGGCTTTGGCGGCGGGAGTGATTGGGGCGGTGGCGGCGGCGGTTGGGGCGGCGGCGGTGGCGGCTTCTCCGGAGGCGGCGGCAGCTTCGGCGGCGGCGGCGCGAGCGGGAGCTGGTGAGCATGACCGGACGAAGCACCCTCAGCGAAGCCGACCGCCAGCGTGTAAGCGACGCGGTAGCCCGCGCCGAGAGCAACACCGCCGGTGAAATCGTAACCGTGTTGGCCGACCGCTCTGACGGCTATACCGACGTGGTCCTGGCCTGGGCCGCCGCAGTCGCCTTCATCGCACTGGTGGCGCTGGCGGTCGCGCCGCAATTCTATCTGTCGCTGTTCGAGGCCCTATCCGGCGGCTGGGTCCATGACTGGACGGTTCGTGAGCTGTTCACCATCGCGCTGGCCGTCGCCACCGCGAAGTTCGCCGCCATGGTCCTACTGCAACTGATACCGGCCCTGCGCTTCTTCCTCATCCCTGGTCCGATCAAGGCCAAGCGCGTGCATGAGCGGGCGCTGCGGGCCTTCCGGATCGGCGCCGAGCAGCGCACGACCGGGCGGACCGGCATCCTCATCTATCTCTCCATGCGTGAACACCGCGCGGAGATCCTGGCCGATGCGGCGATCGCGTCCAAGGTCGAGGCGAGTGTGTGGGCGGATGCTCTGGACGCGCTGCTGCAGCGGGTGAAGCAAGGCGATGTGGCGGGCGGAATGTGCGCGGCGGTGGAACAGGTCGGCACGGTGCTGTCGCTGCATTTCCCGCGACAGGATGATGACGTCAACGAATTGCCCGACAGGTTGATCGAAGTATGAGCGCAGTCGCCGATGCCGATGCCGCAGAAGAGATCGTCTGGCAGGGCAAGTTCATTACAACCAAGCGGCGCGGGCGATGGGAGTACGTCGGCCGGGCACGCGGCATTCGTGCAGCTGTAATCTTGGCGATCGACGACGCGGATCACGTCATACTGGTCGACCAGTACCGCGTGCCATTAGGCTGCCGCTGCATCGAGCTACCCGCCGGCCTCGTCGGGGACGAGGACGACACGCAGGACGAGGATGTCTCAGCCGCTGGCGCGCGCGAGCTGGAGGAAGAAACGGGCTATCGCCCCGGCCGCATGGAAGTGATCGGCGAGTTCTTTTCGTCGCCCGGGATGGTCAGCGAAAGCTTCACCCTGCTGCGCGCCTATGACTTGGAGAAAATCGGAGACGGCGGCGGTGTGGAGGGCGAGGATATCGTGGTGCATCGCGTTCCCTTGGCCACGATCGGCGCACAGGTCGCGGAATGGCGCAACGCGGGCTACGCGATCGATGTGAAGATGCTAACGCTGCTGGGCCCCGGCATCCTGGGTTGAGCGATGCGAACATCGCCACGGGTCTGCCGCAGAAAGCGCGATTTCCCGGATGAAGCCGCCGCCTTGGAGGTCGCATCTCGAGCCTCGGTAACGCTACGAGCTTATCGGTGCGAACTGTGTCGGCGTTATCACCTGACCAGCCGCACCAAGGGCATGCGCCTTCCCGCATTCGAGATCGCCCGCAGGAAAGGCCAGCAGGCAGGCTGAGCTGAGCCGTCCGATCAGGCGGGCAGCGGGCTCCATTCCTCGGCTGCAGGCAGCGGGGCGAAAATCGCATCGACTTGCGCCTCGCCAACCTCTTCCGGCGTCGGCGGCGTCCAGTGCGGCGTGTTGTCCTTGTCCACGATCACGGCTCGCACCCCTTCCGCGAAGTCCGGCTGGAGCAGCATACGCGAGCCCAGGCGGTACTCCATCGCCATGTTGTCCGCAAAATCGCCCAGCCCGGCCGATGTCGCCAGTTGCCGCAGCGATACCTTGCAAGACAGCGGACTTTTTGTACGCAGCGTGGTCAGTTCACGCACGGCCCACTCGCTCTCGTCCGCAGCCAGGGAGGCCAGGACATCCTCCAGCCGATCGAAGGCAAAGTGCTTGGAAATCTGCGCCGCGTGCTCCTTTAGGCGGGGCTGGGGCGCGGAAACGGAAAGAGCGCTCAGCACTTGATCGATCTCTTCCCCGGCTGCGATCCACTGCTTGGCCTCGGCAATCGAGGCAGCCGCGAGGTAATGCGTAGCCAGGCCTGCCCACAGCGCCTCTGCCCCATCGAGGCGCGCTCCGGTCAACGCCATGAACTGCCCGAGACGACCTTCCAGCCGGGATAGATACCAGCCGCCGCCCACGTCCGGGAACAGCCCGATGCCCGTCTCCGGCATGGCGAAACGCGTGTTCTCGGTCGCAATCCGGTACCGCGCTGGCTGCGAGATACCCACGCCGCCGCCCATGGTGATGCCGTCCATGAAGGCGACGATCGGCTTGGGATAAGTGAATAGCAGATGGTTCAGCCGGTATTCGTCCCAAAAGAACGCCCGCCCGGACACGCCATGATCGCTCAGGCTGGAGTGCCTCAGCAGATTGATGTCACCACCCGAGCAGAAGCCACGCCCTTCCCCATGTTCGAGAATTACGGCGTGCACATCCGCATCGTCACGCCATTGCAGCAACGCCTCAGTCATTGCCCGGCACATGTCCAGGGTCAGAGCGTGAATCGCTTTGGGCCGGTTCAGCGTGAGAAAACCGACGTTGTTTTCGCGTCGGGTCAGAAGGTCGTCAGTCATGCGGCCACTTGTCAGGATTGCGGCGCTCTGGCGAGGTCGAAAACGAAGCCCTCTCCTTTGCGATAGCGGATGCTCACTTGCGACTGGGTACGGTGCCGCACCACCATCAGCGTACCGAGGCAGGCGGCGGTGACGACCGCCAGGCCAGCCACTGCCGGCACGGCGACGGTACCCGCCAACAAGACCGGTGCGCTACGCGCCGCGCTCACCAAGAGAGGATTGACCATCCCGATTGCTCACCTTCAAATAACCACCGATTGCCGATCAACAGGTTAGCCGCGCAAACCAGCGTTGTGCAATGCGCGACGTTCGATCGGCCTACGAGCAGCGCGTATAGGTGAGCGGCCCCGGCAGCGCATCGGGCCCGTGATCCTGCCGCACCAACGTCTTGCCGCCGGCCTTCAAGTTCAGATCGACATCCTGCGTCCAGCTCTGGCCCTCACCCGAATAACCGAACGTCGCCCGGATCGTCTCTTTACCGGACGACTTGACTTTGGCGAGCCTCGCCACGGATTCGTAGAACTTCATCTGCTTGGCAGACACGACCAGCAGGCCCTTCGCGTCGCCCGCTGTGCTGGTGCAGTCTTTTGGAACCAGCCCCCAGCGACCGTGCATCGCGGCGGGGATCGTGCTGGCCACCGCTGGCGGTTCCGACGTCTTGCTCGCCATCGGAGACGGCGATGCAACCGGGGCTGCCTCGATCGCAGAGATAGAGGGTTCCGGCGCCGCTGCAGCGTCAGACGAGGAGACAGTAGCCTCAGGCTGCGGCTCGTCAGCTTTCTTGGAGCAGCCTGCTAGAGCCAGCGATACGGCGGCGATCCCCAAGGCGAAGCGGGCACTCATCCTCGATCTCCTCGATAAATCCTGCATGCAAGCCAAACCCGAACCTAGCCCCGAAGTTGCCAGGATGAAATATCGCTTCTCTGCTTCCTGTCACCCGCATGATTGGCAAACCGGATACGACCTGCCATCTGTCCCCCAACAGCCGCGCGGGCGAGGGTCCTGCGTTGACGGAGGAACTGAGCAGTGACGCAGACGACGATTGACCCCGCCGATTTCCGCAGAGTGCTGGGCAACTACCCCACGGGCGTCTGCGTGATCACGGCGATGGACGCGGACAATCGTCCCGCTGGCATGGTCGTGGGCAGTTTCACGTCCGTGTCGCTCGATCCGCCGCTGGTCGGCTTCTTCCCGGACAAGCGTTCCACCTCCTGGCCCATGATCGAGCAGGCAGGCCACTTCTGCGTCAACGTGCTGGGCATCGATCAGCAGGATGTCTGCCGCGCGGTAACCGCCAAGGGCGATGAGAAATTCGTGGGCGTGGAATATGTCATTTCCGACCACAACCTGCCGGTCATTTCCAATTCGCTGGCCTGCATCGAATGCCGGCTCTACTCCGTCACCGAGGCGGGGGATCACTGGTTTGTCATGGGTGAAGTGCTGCGCATGGAAAGCGTGCGAGAAGAAGGCCCGATGCTGTTTCACCGCGGCAAGTATGGCGCATTCGCCGAAGTGATCTGAAGGCCGGTCCGGCGGCTCACCCGCGCAGGCGAGCGGGTTCGATCAAGGCCTTGCGTTTGCCGCGCGGGCCAAGGCCGATCACCGGGCGCAGCGGTGGCACAGCGCGGCCGCCAAGGTAGAACGCCAGCGATCCCACCGCCGTCCCCGCGACAAGGATCGCGAACTCGGCAAGAGCGGGCAATCGCAGCGGGCGCAGGCCATAGCCGATAAGGAATATCAGCGTCTGGTGGATGATGTAGAACGGGAACGACGCTTCGGCGAGTGTCGCCCGCCAGCGGCCATCGCGGTTCCAATATAGGTCCGCCACGCCGAACAAGGCGATGATCGCGCCCCAAGCCTGCGCCGCCCTTGCCAGTCGCAGTGGAACCTCCCAGGCATCAGGGATCGGGGCCTCCCCCGGGAACAGGGCCTCGCACGCGGCGACCACCAGATAGCCGATCACGGCCAGCATCGCCGCGATCTTCCACTGCCGGGCGATCGCCAGCCGTATGCCCTCCGATCCTCGAAGCAGTACGCCGAACAGGAACATCGGCAGATAAGCGGCGTGGGCATGAAGATCGCTGACGAGATCGTGTTTGTCCGCCCACCCGCCAGGCAAGCTCCGCGCCAGGAAAATCCAGCCGATCCCCAATGGCAACAGCAGCTTTCCGGCCAGCGCTCGCGCTAACCCGCCACGGACCGCGGCCTTGAGTCTCGCGGGCAAAAGCGTCAGCGCGCCAAGCGCCAAGGTGTAGCCCAACAGATACACCACGAACCACAGGTGCATCCAAGAAGGCAGATTGATCCCGTCCAGATTGCGGAACGAATAGTAGTCATGCACCATGAACCAAAGGTAGCCATGGCGGTACCCTTCCGACGTGGTCAGCCAAATCCATGGCTGGGGGCTGGTGATGATGGCGATGCCGAACAGTAGCGGAATGCCCAGCCGGCTCAATCGGCCGCGCAGGAACGGCACGACGCCGCCCGACCGGGCCAGCAGCGCTGCGCTGGCATAGCCGGAGATCGCAAACAGCAGCGAAAGGCGCCAGGCATTGAGCGCCAGCAACGGGTACGCGGTCCAGTCGTATCGATGGGCGGACTTGAACTCATAGTCCCAGTTCGAGAACACCAGCCCGACATGGTAGAAAATCAGCAGGCCGAACGCGCCAATGCGCAGCCAGTCCATGCCGTAATGGCGCGATGACAGCGTGGTCGCTGATCTGGGGGCGCTCATCATGGGCTCCGGAATGCGGGATGTGCGCTGCTAGCAGCAGGGGCGGCGCGCGCAAATAGGGTTATGCCGCCATGTCACGGTTGGGGCATTGCCCCCTCGCCCGCATCTGCATAGGGATACAGGATGAAGCGGACGCATTTGCCCCTGAACGCCCTTCGCGTATTCGACGCCGCCGCGCGCCACCTTTCCTTTACTCGTGCCGCCGATGAATTGGCCGTCACCCCGGCGGCGGTGGGCCAGCAAATCCGCGCGCTGGAAGACGTGCTGGGCGTGGTGCTGTTTCGCCGCACCAGCAAGGGCCTGGAACTGACCGAGGAAGCCAGCGCCGGCCTGCAGACGTTGCGCAGCGGTTTCCTGAATTTCGAGGAAGCGGTGCAGACGATGCAGGCGGGCCAGTCCAGCCACGTCTACACGATTGCCGTTCCCCGAGAGTTCTTCGCCGCCTGGCTCGCTCCGCGGCTGGCCACGTTTCGAGCTGTGAACCCTCAGGTCCGCTTCGCCATCGTCGACGGCGAGCAGACTGACTTCGCCGATGCCAACCTCGATCTGGCGATCCGCTGGACCGAGGGCCCAGGTGAACTGGAAGGCACATCGCTGGGCGAGGCGGAGCAAGTCGTTGTCGGCTCAGGCGACTGGATCGGCTGGCCGGGTGATCCCGCCCCTGCCGGTGGCGCCGGAAATACGGGGGAAGACGCGCCGGCCATCACCGTCAGCGATGCCGGACAAGCAATCGCGGCCGCCTTGGCGGGGTTGGGCAAGGCGCGTGTGCCGCTGCTGCTGGCGCGTGAAATGCAGGCGGCGGGGCGAATTCAAGACCTTGGCGTAGCTGAGCCATCGCGGCGAGGCTACTGGCTGATCGCCCCCGCGCCGCAGTGGCGGCAGAAAAAGGTTCGTGCCCTAGTCGCCGCGCTGGTGGGCGACGCCTGAGGCCTGACAGCCCGATGCTTGGCGCCTAACGCTTCAGTCATCCCTAACCGCTCGTGTCGAGCGTCGTCGAGACACGTTTGCGCCAATCCAGGTGTCTCGACTAGGCTCGACACGAACGGGGTAAGGCAACTCAACACCCGCGAAACCACGAAAAAGGCCGGATCGGGCTTCCCCGAACCGGCCTTTTTCGCACCAGACTAAACGTCTTAGTAAACGCGAGCCTTGGGCTTGATGTACTCGACATCGTCGGTCAGCGTGTATTCGTGAACCGGGCGGTAATCGAGGCGAACCTCGCCGCCCTTGCCGCCCCAGCCGTTGAACCAGGCGGCAGTGTGCTTCATCCAGTTGGCATCGTCGCGGTTGGGGAAATCCTCATGCGCGTGAGCGCCGCGGCTTTCCTTGCGGTTGTGTGCGCCGTGCATCGTGACCGTCGCCTGGCTGATGAGGTTGTCCAGCTCCATCGTTTCGACAAGATCGGAATTCCAGATCAGGCCACGATCGGAGACGTGCACGTCTTCCATCCGCTTGTAGGTGGCCGCCAGCTTCTGCTTGCCTTCAGCCATCAGTTCGTCGTTGCGGAAGACCGCCGCGTGCTGCGACATCGTGCGCTGCATGTCCGCGCGGATCTGGGCAGTGGGCGAGCCGCCCTTGGCATTGCGGAAGTGATCGAGACGCGTGAGCGCCAGATCGGCCGAGTCCTTGGGAAGCTCAGGGTGGGCGTCGCTCGGCTTGACGTTCTCCTTGAGGTACAGACCGGTCGCGCGGCCGAACACCACAAGATCGATCAGCGAGTTCGAGCCAAGGCGGTTCGCGCCATGGACCGAAACGCAGGCGGCCTCGCCCACGGCGAACAGGCCTTCGACCGCCGTCTCCGGGTTGCCGTCCGCGCCGATCGTCATCACGCGGCCGTTATAGTCACACGGGATACCACCCATGTTGTAGTGCACGGTCGGCACCACGGGCAGCGGCTGGCGCGTCAGATCGACACCGGCGAAGATCTTGCCGCTCTCAGTGATGCCGGGCAAACGCTCGGCCAGCACTTCGGGCGCGATGTGATCGAGGTGAAGGAAGATGTGGTCCTTGTTTGGGCCCACGCCGCGCCCTTCGCGAATTTCCAGCGCCATCGAGCGGCTGACGACGTCGCGGCTGGCAAGGTCCTTCGCGGAAGGCGCATAGCGCTCCATGAAGCGCTCACCTTCGGAATTGGTCAGATAACCGCCTTCGCCACGCGCGCCCTCGGTGATGAGCACGCCCGCGCCGTAGATCCCGGTCGGGTGGAACTGCACAAACTCCATGTCCTGCAGCGGCAACCCGGCGCGCAGCACCATGCCGCCACCGTCGCCGGTGCAAGTATGGGCAGACGTCGCGGTGAAATAGCAGCGGCCATAACCGCCCGTCGCCAGGACCACGGCCTTGGCACGGAAACGGTGGATCGTGCCGTCATCCATGCACAACGCGATCACACCGACGCAGCGGCCGTTGTCCATGATCAGGTCGATGGCGAAGTATTCGATGAAGAAGTCCGCAGCGTACTTCAGCGACTGCTGATACAGGGCGTGCAGCATGGCGTGGCCGGTACGGTCCGCCGCCGCGCAAGTGCGCTGCACCGGCGGGCCTTCACCCATGTTCTGCATGTGGCCACCGAACGGGCGCTGGTAGATCGTGCCATCCGCGTTGCGGCTGAAAGGAACGCCGGCATGCTCCAGTTCATAGACGGCGGCCGGGGCCTCACGCACCATGTACTCGATCGCGTCCTGGTCACCCAACCAGTCCGACCCCTTCACGGTGTCGTACATGTGCCAGGTCCAGTGGTCCGGCGTGTTGTTCTTCAGCGACGCGGCGATGCCGCCCTGTGCCGCCACGGTGTGCGAGCGGGTGGGGAACACCTTGGTGATGCAGGCCGTCTTCAGGCCGGCTTCCGCCGAGCCCATGGTGGCGCGAAGACCGGAGCCACCCGCGCCGACGACGACGGTGTCATAGGTGTGGTCGATGATCTTGTATGCAGGCTGAGTAGCCATTTTATGCGCCTCCCAGCGCGAGGCGAACGACGCAGAACAGACCAAAGGCGGCTGCCGCGAAACAGACGAGGTTGAGCGCGATCAGGCTGGCGAACTTGTTGCCTTCCTCATGCACGTAGTCTTCGATCACGACGCGCAGGCCCTGCTGGGCGTGCCAGACGTTGACGATGATGAACAGCGCGAGCGCGGTGGCGGAAATCGGCGAGGCCAGCCACTCGCGCACGGCGGTGTAGCTGAAGTTCGGCAGCATCAGCAGCGACACGCCGAACCACACAGTCAGCAGCAGGCTGCCGACCGAGGTGTAGCGAAACTGCAGCCAGTGATGCGCGCCGCTATGTGCCGAGCCCTTGCCCCGCACGCGGCCGATGGAAGTTCCGTTGCCCATGGTATTCGTTCCCTCCAGCGATCAGCGCAGCAGCAGCGCGGCCCAGAACAGCGCGGTCAGCACGAAGCCCGCCGCCGTGCAGACGTTCGCCCACAGCTTGTTCTGCTCCAGCTCGTAACCCGCGCCGGTATCCAGCACGAAATGGCGAATGCCGGTGACGCCATGCGCGATCACGGAGTAGCTGATGCCCACCAAAATGAGGATGCCAAGCGGATGGCCCGCGACCGCAGCGAACTTGGCGTAAGCGGCGGGCCCGGAAACCAACGCGCCCAGCCACCACAACAGCACCAGAATGCCGACGCTGGCAGCGATGCCGGTGGCGCGGTGCAGGATCGACGAGAGCATCCCCGGCCCCCAGCGCCAGATCTGCAGGTGCGGTGAAAGCGGGCGGTTCCTGGTCCCGGCTTGCTGAGCCATGCTTGGTCGAGTCCCCTGATATCTTACCTTGTTCGCAGGGCGTCATGGCCCATTGACGCCCTCCCCTTAGCCGAATTGCCGCACCGCGCAAGGCTTGCCGGGGGGCAATAGGATCACTGGCCAACCGTGATCCTGACACTTAAGAGAGCCGACTTTGAGACAGCATCATAAAGAAGCCCAGTGAGTCGCACCTACAAGATGACGCTTCTCGCCCCGCGCGAGGCCGTTGAAGCCGCGCTCGTCGCGCATGAAGACAGCCTGGACTGGGATTACGAGATCGTCCTTGCCGGAACTGAGATCGCCGAAGATCGCCCCGACGATTGGAAGCTGGAAGCATGGCTGCCGCGCGATCCATCCGCCGCCGACGTGGCCGCCGTAACCGGTCTGTTCCCTGGTCCCGCCCCCGAGCCCGTGATCGAGGCGCTACCCGAGGAAGACTGGGTGGCGCGCAGCCAGTCCGATCTTGAGCCGATCCACGCTGGCCGTTTCTTGGTGCGTACGCCCGAGCATGAGGCGCAGGCCCAGGCAAATACGATCGAGTTTGTGATACCTGCCAGTCAGGCTTTCGGCACCGGCCACCACAACACCACCGCCGGCTGCCTGACGATGCTGGACGCCATGAAGCGGCGCGGCGTGGTGGTGCGCAATCACCTGGATGTCGGCACCGGCACCGGCCTGCTGGCGTTTGCCGCCATGGCCCTGTGGCCTCGCGCCAGCGCTACCGCGAGTGACATCGACGCGGTCTGCGCCGATGTCGTGCATGAGAACGCGGTGTTGAACAGCGTGCCGCTGGGCGCGCGACCCGGCGCGCTGGTGATGACCATCGCGCCCGGCCTCGACCATCCGCTGATCGCCGCGCGCGGGCCCTATGATCTTGTGATGGCGAACATTCTGGCCGGTCCGCTGGTGGAACTCGCGCCTGATTTCGGACGCGCGCTGGTGCCCGGCGGACATCTGGTTTTGGCTGGACTGCTGACCACGCAAGAGGCCGCCGTGCGCGCTGTCTGTCGCAGGGCCGGCCTGCGGCTGGCGGGGCGCATCGTTTCGGGGGATTGGTCGATCTTATGGCTACGGCGCCGACAAGGAAACTGATCCGGGGGCTGCTATGGCTGCTGGCCGCCATTGTGCTGGCCGTGGCGCTGTATGTGCTGGCGGCCTGGATCGGCTCGTCGATCCCACGCAATGCGAAATGGCGTGAACCGAAGGACGGCGGTGTCCTGATCGGCGTGGAAACCAATGGCGTCCACACCGCATTGGTGCTGCCGATCACCTCGCCTGAAAAAGACTGGCGCGCTGATTTCCCGCTGGCCGACCTGCGCCGCCCCGACCGGCCCTATACCCACGTCTCGATCAGCTGGGGCGAGCGCGAAGTCTTCCTGGACACCCCGACATGGCGCGATCTTTCCCCGCGCACGGTGTTCAATGTCCTCACGCGAGGCGGCGATGCCTTGTCGCACATCTCGTACTATGTGCGCCCGGTGGCGTCAGACGACCTTCGGCCCTTTCGCCTCAGCGCTAATGAATACGCCCGCCTCGTCAGTACGATCGAAACTTCGTTGCGAACGGTCAGGCCGCCGCGGCATTATCCCGGCTATGGCCAATCGGACGTATTCTATGATGCGCCGGGGCTCTACACCGTCATCAAGACTTGCAATCAGTGGACATCGAATCGGCTGGCCGATGCCGGGATACGAACCGGATGGTGGACACCGATCGCGGGAGGAGTGATGAAATGGTTGCCGCCCACCCTTGATGAGGGTGTGTTTAGTCGTTCGCCACAACCGGCTCGAGTTGCAGTTCAATCTCGCTGACCAGCGCGCTACGATTGCTCAATTCCGCCATCGCCTCGGCATCCAGGCCATGATCGAAAGCGAAGCCAGCACGATCGGTAACAATCCACCGGACAACGCCGGACACAGGAGAATGTCCTTCAAGGACTAGAGTCAGCCTTTGTGCCGGACCGGGCACCGCCTCTCGAAACACGAACTGGCAGCCGTCGTGCGTGACATGACGGGCAACAGCGCGAAAAGTCGTCGTTTCGGGCGCTAGAACATTTACGTGATCAACATCGGACATCGGGGCGGCGGTCAAAGTGGTCATCAGTCGCATTCCTTGTACCGCTCGGCTGGTAATTAGGAGAGGTTAACGACCTGTTCGTAAATCCTGCTTTCTCCACAGCTTATAACGCTCTGATTTTTCAAGCGTTGCCGCATTTCATCCCTAATGGTCGTTAACTATTTGGAGCAAGTTGCACTTAACCTTTTCAGCCAATTGTAGGGTCTTCTTTCAGGGGGCTGGAACAGTAGCTGAAGAGGCATGACCATGCTGGATAGCGATACCATCAAGCCCGCCTCCGTCGTGGGGCCGCTAGGCGAAGAATTGAAAAAGGCGGACCTGCCGCCGCCCGACACATCGCGCTGGGTGGTCCGGCGCAAGGCGCAGGTTGTCGCGGCCGTCAACGGCGGCCTGCTGTCGATGCGCGAAGCGTGCGAGCGCTATGGCCTGACGCTGGAGGAACTTGCCTCCTGGCAGCGCGCCATCGATCGTGAGGGCATGCCGGGGCTGCGCGCCACCCGCGTCCAGCACTACCGGCAATTGCATGAGCGGGAAAACCGCCGCGCGTGATTATCCCCCCGGGCAGGCGGCGCGGCAACATAAGGTTGCCTGCGCCGCCGCTTGCGTTTAGGGAAGCCGAGTAACCCGTCATTGGGGAGTAGCCAGCCGCGCGTGCGCGGACCCTGCGTCAACACACTTGGTCGAGAGGCCATGGCGTAGGGAGGGTGGCAGGATCGCAACGATCCGGCATCTTGGGCGAGACCAATGGCATGGTGCCTTCTGCCGGCCGGGCGGGGGGTGCGATGCCATTGCCTGTCTCTGTCGCCCGGCCCTGAAGGACTCGCCTTGGAAGCTTTTCTCACCTCCACCGCTGTCGTCGCTCTCGCGGAAATCGGCGACAAGACGCAGCTGCTGGCCATCGTTCTGGCTGCGCGCTTCAAGCGGCCGCTGCCGATCGTCGCGGGCATCTTCGTCGCCACCCTCGCCAACCACTTCCTCGCCGCACTGGTGGGAGAACAGGCCGCCTCGTTCCTGGACGGCCTGTGGTTTCGCTACGCCGTCGCCATTTCGTTCATCCTGATGGCGCTGTGGACGCTGGTGCCTGACAAGCTGGACGATGAAGAGGCAAAGCCAGCCCGGTTCGGGGCGTTCCTGACGACGCTGGTCGCGTTCTTCCTGGTCGAGATGGGCGACAAGACGCAGTTGGCCACCATCGCCCTGGGCGCGCGCTTTCAGGCCGTGCTGCCGGTGATGGCCGGCACCACCGTGGGCATGATGATCGCCAACGTCCCGGCAGTGTTCTTCGGACACGAACTGATCCGGCGCGTGCCGCTGAACGTGGTGCGCTATATCGCGGCGGCATTGTTCATGGCGATCGGTCTGTGGCTGCTGGCCCAGACGGCAGGCTGGATTTAAGCCCTACCCGGCTGCGGCGACGATCTGGGCCCACTCCGTTTCATCGATCACGCGAATGCCCAGATCGGCCGCTTTCTTCAGCTTCGAGCCTGCCCCCGGCCCGGCCACCACCAAGTCGGTCTTGGCGGAAACGGTGCCGGCGGCCTTTGCGCCCAGCCGCTCGGCCTGGGCCTTGGCCTCGTCGCGGCTCATCGTTTCCAGCTTGCCGGTGAACACCACTGTCTGCCCGGCGACTTCGCTGTCCCTCGTTTCGACGACGTAGGGCGGCGGCGTCACTTCGCCCAGCAGGTCATCCCAGACCTGCCGATTGTGCTCCTCATGGAAAAAGTCCGCCAAAGCCTCGACCACCACCGGGCCAACGCCGTCGATCGAAAGCAGTTCGGCACGGGCCTCTTCGCTTTCGGGCGAGGCGGGGGTTTCGCTTTCCGCCGCTGCGCTTGATTGCGCCGCCAGTTCGGCAACGCTGCGCAAGGCGGGCAACGTGTGGAACCGTTTCAGCAGATCGCGCGCGGTGACAGCGCCCACGTGGCGGATGCCAAGGCCGAACAGCAGGCGCGCCGCGTCCGGCGCTCGCTTGTTTTTCACGGCTGCCAACATGTTGTCCACAGACTTGTCCTTCCACCCCTCACGAGCCAGAAGCTCGTCACGGTGGCGGTGCAGGCGGAAGATATCAGCCGGGCTTTCCAGCCAACCAAGTGCGAAGAACTCGTCGATGGTCTTCTCGCCAAGGCCTTCAATATCTAGCGCGGCGCGGCTGACGAAGTGCTTCAGGCGCTCGGTACGCTGGGCCGGGCAGATCAGCCCGCCGGTGCAGCGCACGTCCACTTCTCCTTCGGCTGCCACCGCTTCGGAGCCGCACTGCGGACAATGATCGGGAAAGGTGTAGGCAGGACGGGCATCATCGCGCGTCAGATTGGCGACGACTTGCGGGATCACGTCGCCGGCACGCTGCAGCACGATGCGGTCACCGGGGCGGACGCCAAGGCGGGATATCTCGTCGCGGTTGTGCAAGGTGACGTTCGTGACAGTGACACCGCCCACCAGCACGGGGCGCAATCGGCCCACCGGGGTCAGCTTGCCGGTGCGCCCGACTTGTATGTCGATGGCCTCCAGCGTGGTTTCGGCCTGCTCGGCAGGAAACTTGTGCGCCAGCCCCCACCGCGGTGCCTTGGCGACGAAGCCCAGCCGGCCCTGCCAGTCCAGCCGATCGACTTTATAGACCACCCCGTCGATCTCATACGGCAGGCCCGCCCGGCCCGCCCGGATCGCTTCGTACGCTGCCAGCATCTCGTCGAGCGATTGGCATAGCCGGAAATCGGGCGAAACCGGCAGGCCCCAGCCCTCGATAATCCGCACCATGTCATGCTGGGTCTTGCCCGGAACCGCGCTGGCGGCGCCCCAGCCATGGGCCCAGAACCGCAAAGGGCGGCGGGCGGTGACCGACGCGTCCTTCTGCCGTAGCGAGCCTGCCGCCGCGTTGCGCGGGTTGGCGAACTGGCGCACCTTGGCGTCGTCGAATGCCTCGCCCCGCGCCTCCGCTGCCGCCCGCGCCTCTTCCATCAGATCGGCGTTGAGCTTCCGGAACGCGGCCTTTTCCATGTAGACCTCGCCCCGCACTTCGAACACGTCGGGCACGTCGCCGTGCAGCTGCTGCGCAATGTCGGCGATATGCGCCACGTTCGCAGTCACATCCTCGCCCACCTGGCCATCACCACGCGTAGCCGCGCGTACCAACTTGCCATGCTCATAACGCAGCGAGCAGGAGAGGCCGTCGATCTTGTCCTCCGCCGTGACGGCGACCGGGGCATCCTCAGGCAACGCCAGGAATCGCCGCACCCGCGCGAGGAACTCCGCGACTTCCTCTGGCGAGAACGCATTGTCGAGGCTCATCATTCGAACCTCATGCCGCACCTTGGAGAGCGGGGAGGATGCGACTTCGTGGCCGACTTTATGGGTCGGGCTGTCCGGTCGGATCAGATCGGGAAACGCGGCCTCCAGTTCCGCGTTGCGGCGGACCAGCGCGTCGTATTCCGCATCGGCGATTTCGGGCGCATCGTCGACATGATAAAGCCGGTTGGCCCGGTTGATGGCCTTGGCCAGCCGCATCAGTTCGTTGGCGGCCTGCGCTTGATCGGGGAGGTCTGGCATAAGCGATTTCCTAACGCGCTGCCGTGCGAAAGCCAGTCGGCAAATCGCTCAGGCCCGCTCCAACAACCGATCCGCCTGCGCCCGGGCCTCATCGGTCACCTCCGCGCCGGAAAGCATGCGGGCGATCTCTTCCTTGCGCTGCCCCTCATCGAGCAGCGTCACGGACGTGCGCGTTACGGTGCCCTCACTGGACTTGGCGATCATGTAGTGCCGGTCGCCCCGTGCCGCGACTTGCGGGCTGTGGGTGACGGCGAGCAATTGTCCGGCCGAGGCGAGCCGGGCCAGCCGCTCACCGATCGCACTGGCTACCGCACCGCCGACGCCCCTATCGATTTCATCAAAGATCACCGTCGCCGCGCCGCCCTCTTCCGCCAACGCTACCTTGAGCGCGAGGATGAAGCGGGACAGCTCACCACCGCTGGCGATCTTGGCGAGCGGGGCGAACGGCGCACCGGGATTGGTACTGATCAGGAACTCCACTGCGTCCATGCCATGCGCGCCCCAGCGCTCATCCGGCAGGATGGTTACCGCTGTCCGGAAGCGCGCGGCATCCAGTTTGAGCGGGGCCAATTCCGCCGCAACCGCCTTGTCCAGTCGAACGGCGGCATCGACGCGCTGGGCGTGCAAAGCCTCGGCGCGCTGGCGATAGACAACGCCCGCCGCCGCCGCCGCCTTTTGCAGCCGAGTAAGCTCCTCACTGCCCCCCTCGATCGCATCCAGCGTGGCGCGCATTTCGTCCAGCTTCGCAGAGAGCGCATCAGGCGCGCAGCCGTGCTTGCGCGCCGCAGCGCGTAGTTCGAACAGGCGTGTCTCGATCCGATCAAGCTCTGCCGGGTCGAACAGCAGGGCATCGGACGCGGCGCGCACCTTATCCTCGGCATCGTCCGCCTCGATCACGGCGCGGTCCAGTGCCGCCAAGGCTTCCTCGAGCAGCGGATGCTCGGCGGCAATCCGATCCAAACGGCGCGCCGCCGTTCGCAAAGATGCCAGCGCGGAATCGGAACCATGGAACAGGTGCGCAAGGTCGGCCATGTCCTCGGCCAGCTTTTCACCCTTTTGCATCGTGGCGCGGACCAGCGCGAGTTCCTCCTCTTCACCCGCTTCGGGTGCGAGGGCCGTCAATTCCTCGACATAGGCGGTCAGCAAGTCGCGGTCCTGCGCGGCCTGATCGACTTGCACGCGCAGAGCCTCAAGCTGGTCTCGGGCATCGCGCCAGGTGCGCCATGCCGCGGTGACAGCCTCGCCATCACCGGCAGCGAATCGGTCCAGCAAATCACGGTGGCCGCGAGCGTTGACCAGGCCGCGATCGTCGTGCTGGCCGTGGATCTCGACCAAGGCCGGCGCGATCTCGCGCAGCAGCGCAACACCTACGGGCTGGTCGTTGATGAACGCCTTGCTGCCCCCGTCCGCCCGCAATTGCCGCTTGAGGATCAGGGGTTCGCCGGGCTCCACCTCGATCTCGGCCTCGGTCAAGGCGCGGTCGAGCGGGATCGGCCATCGCGCGAATTCAAAGCTGGCGGTAACGCTTGCCCGATCCGCGCCACTGCGCACCAGGCCACTATCCGCCCGGTTGCCCAGAACAAGGCCCAAAGCATCCAGCAGGATCGACTTACCTGCGCCAGTCTCACCCGTAAGCACACCGAGCCCGCGCGCGAACTCAAGATCAAGCGCCTCGATCAGGACGATGTTACGGATGGAAAGCCGGGTGAGCATGTTCGCTTCGCGTTCTAGCGCGGTGCAAGCCACGCGTCACCCGGCTTGTCTCCGAACCGCGGCAAGGGGGAAGCGCGGTCGGAACACTTATCTATAACGTCTCAACTTATCATTTGCTGCAAAAATCGCGGCGCATTCCGCCGCGACGACGAGCCTTCTACCAAGTAACGGTGAACACACGGGAAAGGCCGAAATGAGCAATCCCCCGATCAGAAATTATACTTGATTGTGCCGCCCCAGGTGCGCGGATCACCCGGCTGACCGGCGATCAAGCCCACGTTGCCCGGCGCAACTTGCAGCAAGTCCATGTAGTTCACATCAAAAGCGTTGCGGACCCAGCCGAAGACATCGAAATTGTCACCCCGGAAACCCGCGCGGAAATTGGTCAGGGCATAACCCTTCACCTGGGTATAGATCGAAGGCGAGGCGTTGGAATTCCACTTAGAGCGGTAGTTGCCGTCCACGCCGAAGTAGAGTTGCCCGTCCTTGCCTAGCAGTTCGACCGGTGCGTTCGCTTCTGCACCGTAGGAGAAAGCCCACTTGGAAACGCCAGGCAGGCCCTGGCCCGAAATGTCGCAGGCGCGCGGGCTGAGCGATCCGGGCACACCGGCCGGGCCGGGCTGCTGGCTGCCGTTAGCCGCTACGAAGGTGCCACCCGAAAGCTCCGGCGGGCACGGCGCGTTGGTGAACTTCTTGTACTTGGCGTCCGTATAGGCCGCGTTCGTGTAGGCGGTGAACCGTTCGCTGGTGCGCACCTTGAAGTCCGCCTCGATACCTTGCGAGCGCACCTTTTCCGCATTGGCGAGGTAGCCACGAACGGTGCCGAACTGGCCGCCGTTCACGGTCGCCTGGAAGTTCTTGATCTCGGTGCGGAAGGCAGTGACGTTGAAAGTGGCGCGGCGGTTCCAGAACTGGGTTTTCAGGCCCACTTCGAAGTGGTTCACCGATTCGGGCTTCACGGTGCTGGCGTCCAGATTGACGGTATTGTCCGCGTTCAGCGGCAGGCCATTCTGATTGATGCCCAGCGTCTTGAAGCTCTTGGCGTAGGTCGCATAGGCCAGCACATCGCGCGCCAGCTTGTAGTTGATGTTCAGGTCGTAAGTCAGGTTCCACGCGCTGTCGGAGGGCGAGGTCTGCTGCGGCTGATACACGCCGCACTGGGTCGTTGTTCCCGCAATGGTGCCGGCGGTAGGCACGGGGGTACAGCTCAGCGAACGCCCCTGCGCATCCGTGACGACGCGTTGATAAAAGCCGGACTTCTTGTCGTAGTTCAGGCGCAAGCCAGGCTGGATCGTCAGCGCGTCGGTCGCCTTCCAGGCAACCTGGCCGAACAGAGCGGCACTGGTGCTCTTGAGGAATTGCGTGTTGGTCGCGGTCAGTCCCGCCAGGCTGGACGGATTGTTGACCGGAGCGAGCGGGTTGGCCGATGGCGCAAGGCTCCAGCGCGCGGCATCCGTACCCTGTTGCTCGGTACCCTGCGTGTCGATCCGCTGCTTGAACCCGAACAGGCCCAGCACCACGTCGAACCGATCGCTCGAATAGTTGTAGCGGAACTCCTGACTGTACTGGTCCTGCTGCGAAGGGTTCTGAGACTTCGACACGATCGAGAGACCGGTGAAATCGCGGTCGTTCTCGGGCTTCCAGTCCCAGAAGCGCCATGCGGTGACCGAGGTCAGCGTACCGCCGCCCACATCCCACTTGATGCGAGCAGAAGCGCCGCCGATCTTGTTGCCCGCGTTGAGGCTGCTGTCCAGATCGGTCAGACGGTCATACGGATTGCGGCTGGGCACGGCGTAATCAGGCAGACCCTGGGCGCGCCGGGCCGTGTTGATCGATGCTACCAGCGCGTCATACTGGCGGTTCAGCGCACGCTGGGTACGACCGACACGCACGAAAACGGTGCCGCAGCATTCGGGGTTCTGGCGGCTGTAGTCACCCGAGAAGGTGATGCTCAAGTTGTCCGTGGGCTTCACCAGGACCTGCCCGCGAAGGCCCAGATTGTCCTGCTCGTTGATGTAGCGGTCAGTCGCCGTGTTGAAGTAGATGCCGCGACGGCTAGTGCTGGCGACGGCGAGGCGTACGGCGACCTGATCCGTCAGCGGCCCGGAGACAGCCGCCTTCGCTTGGCGATATTGCAGATTGCCCAGGCTGACTTCCGCCCGGCCTTCGAAATCGAACGTGGGCTGGTTGGTCGTGATGTTGATCGCGCCGGCGGTCGTGTTCTTGCCGTAAAGCGTACCTTGCGGGCCGCGCAGAACCTCGACTTGCGCTACGTCCAGGAAATCGAACGTGGCGGCGGCGACGCGTGAATTGTAAACGTCGTCGACGTAGATGCCCACGCCCTGCTCGAACCCGTCACTGGTCAAGCCGAACGGAACGCCAAGGCCGCGAATATTGACCGACGTGTTGCGCGGGTTGGAGGTATAGACCTGCAACGTCGGTGCCAGCTGCTGCAGCTTCACCACGTTGAAGTTGCCGGTAGCCTCGATGCTGTCACCTCGGATAACCGAGATCGCCAGCGGCACGGCCTGCGCGGTTTCCTGGCGACGGCGCGCCGTCACGATAATGACATCGCCCGAAGTGGTCCGCGGGGAGGAGTTTTCCACGCCGGCGGCGGGCTGTTCGGCTGCGGCCGCCGCTGCTGCCGGCGCTTCCGCAGCTACAGCGTATGTCGGCGCGACCAAGGCGGTCGATGCGATAAGACTGATACGGACGAACGCGTTCATTTCCAAATCCCTCGTAGGAAATTGGCAGCTGCCGGAACTTGCCCCCGGCCCCCCACCTGGTTTGATTTTAAATGTTGTCTGAAAGAGCGGCCCCCGCCGCCTCGATCACGTGAAGCGTTGACGCTCCGTCACGTCGAGCTGAACCACCCGGCCGTCATGCACGGTCAAATGGACCGCCCCATAGCGCAGTCTGCCAAGCGCCTCGGCCACGGCCGACAAAGGCGCGGCGATCGGTGCGATTCGCTGCGTCTGCTCATTTTGATCGTGCGTTAAAGTGGCGTTGCCCATCGTCAGCTCCTTCTTCGCTGACGACTAATATCTCTACCATGAGGATAGACAAGAGAGGGAAAGATTGTCTGCGGTAAAGCGAAACTTTGTTGAGCCAACCTGATCGGTAGAGTTTTACTCGGCTATTGCCGCCGATGCTTCGGGCTCGCCATCGAATGGGGGCTCCAATGCGATAGGATCGGCGAGAGTCATGCGGTCCAGCATCTGCGCCATCTCGTCGCGAAGCAAAAGCATCAACCCACGCAGGCGGCACTCCACCTCGGGCAGGCAATTCGCGCAGGTCTCGTGCGCGTTCCGACTGGCGCAGGGTACCAGCGCCAGGCTACCGCGCGTGATTCGAATGATATCACCGTAACGGATATCGACCGGCGGCAAAGCCAGTTCATAGCCCCCTGCCCGGCCACGGTGGGATATAACAATGCCTTCGCGCACCAGTTCGGACAGGATAACCGTCAGGAACTTTCGCGGAATGTTCTGGGCGGCGGCGATCTCGTCCAGCCGGACCGGCCCTCCCTGCTTGTAGCGATCGGACAAGTGCTGAAGCGCACGAATGGTGTAGCGGGTCTTCTGCGATAGCATCGCCTGGGACTGAACCCCGGCGCTGCCGCAATGTCAACTTCGTAGCTAGAACGCCTTGGTAAACTTCAGGCGACGGCTTCAGGAGCGTGCTTGCTGATCAGCTTGTACGCGCGCGCGTACCACTCGCTTCCGGGATAATTGTTCTGCAGCACGGCCGCAGCTTTCTGCGCTTCGTCATCCACGCCCAGCGCCAGATAACCCTCCACCAGTCGGTACAGCGCTTCGGGCGCGTGACTGGTGGTCTGATAATTATCCACGACATTGCGGAAGCGCAGCGTTGCGGCCAGCCACTTGCCACTGCGTTCGTAATAACGTCCGATCGTCATCTCTTTGCCCGCAAGGTGATCGTTCACAAGGTCGAGCTTGATCTTGGCATCGGCCGCAAAGCTGGTGGTCGGATAGCGGCGGATGACATCGGTCAGCGCCTGCTTTGACTGCTGGGTGATCTTCTGGTCACGCGTCACGTCGCTGATCTGCTCGTAATAGGATACGGCGATCAGGTAGTAGGCGTAAGGTGCATCCTTGTTGCCGGGATGGATCGACAGGAAGCGCTGCGCGGACTGTACCGCCTTGTTGTAATCACGCGCGACGTAATAACTGAACGCGCTCATCAGCTGGGCGCGGCGGGCCCACGGCGAGTAGGGATGCTGGCGCTCAACCTCATCGAACAAGGCGGCGGCCTGCTTGGTCTGCCCGCGCTCAAGCCGGTTCTGTGCCGCAGCGTATAGCGTGTCGACATCGCGCGCGACGTAGGCGGTGTCCTTCTTGCCGCCACCACGACCGGCGCAACCCGCGGTCAGGATCATCGCTCCGGTGGCGATAGCGAACACGACGGGCTTCAAACGCGATCTTTCGAGCATGGCGGGGTCTATAGCCAGCGTCGCGCTGAACGCCAAGTGAAGTTGCTGATACGTTGCCTGCGTTCTTTCCCGGCAAGTCGCTGATCAGGCATAGCGGCTAAATCCGGGCAACCTTGAGCGTTGGACACACGCCTGGCCAAGAGCACCAATGGTTGGTGGGATACGGGATGCCGCCCCAATGGACGCCAAAAACGGTTCATGCCTGGCCGGTGCGCAACGTCATCGACCTCTTGCGCTTCCACGTGACGACGACACCGACCGCCAGTGCCGCAAATTGAACCCCATGACCCCACTCCACGATCATCCTGCAAGCTGCCTCCCAACTGCCAATAGACACCGTCGAGATCGCCTCAAAGATCACCACGATGATCTGACCACCGCCGATCCACAGCGGGTATTGACGGTCGCTGATGATCGCGAGCGCCGAGAGCGCAATCATCTCGATCATCTCGATCATGACGGGCAGATCGCGCCACATGCCAGGGCCATTCGCATCAGGCACCGCATCCTCGAGCAAGGTCGCGATCACAAAAACCGAGGCTATCGCCCGGTCCCGCTTGCTGCCTTGGACGACCGTGATGGCCCACAGAATCCCAAGGGCGGCCACCCTCGCAATACCGAGCATCGAAATTTCCGTTTCAGAAGAAGGAGGAGCGGGGGGCTTTTAGAGAAAGTCAGACAGAGTTTGCGCCACACTCAACGCCACCAAAGCCGCCACGAGAAGGCCAACCGCTATGGCGATCATGGCTGCAAAACGCCTGAGACCGTTATCGAAGCCCGACAATGGCAGGGCAGTAGCACTTAGCCCCGAAGCCCCTCGACCACCGCAGGTGCATGCCGGGCGAAAGGCGAAGGGGGTGACCTCCGGTTCCTTGACGACCGCAAATGCTTCAGACGCGCGAAGCCGAGCGTAAGCCCGAGCCAGATCAGCACGCGGCGGGAAACCCGTCTGGCTACGAACCGCCTCAATGCGCTGAGTGATGGCCCCCTCAGTCACACCCAGTCGCCACGCGATCTCTTTGCTAGTGCGATTTTCTGCCAGCAATTCGAAAACTTCGTGCTGCTTTTTGGTCAGGCCAACAAGAACTTTTGCATAAGGGCAAGCTACGTCGTCACCCGTGGGATGCGTGTCCAAGTTGTTCATAAGCCGACTACCCCCGCACTCGAGCCCCCCAGCTCGACTGCGCTCTCTATTGTACCGAGTATTATCTTTCGGTCGGGAGCGCGTGGCGCACAAGACTAAAAACAGCACCAGGCAAACGGCTTATCGCGTATTTGGGGATGATTTTATTTTGTCGTACCGCCTGGTATGGCTTTGGAATCATGGTCAGGCCAACCGGGCGTTGGCAATCGCTTCATGAAGCCCCGTCACCGCCGCCGCTTCGTCGTCCCGCCAGACGGCCCCACTCACCGCAAGGAAGTCCGCGCCCGCCCGCACCAGGGGAGCGCAGTTTTCAGCCGTGATGCCCCCGATCGCGACACAGGGCAGTTCGAACAGGCTTTGCCACCAGGAAAGCAGGTCTGGCGCAGCCTGATGCTCCACCGCCTTTGTTACCGTGGGGAAAAAGGCACCGAACGCAACGTAGTCGGCGCCTGCCTCGCCAGCCTCCATCGCCAGGTGACGGCTGTCATGACACGTCACGCCGATCTGGGCGCCGCGCCCTAGTATCTTGCGGGCTTCCACCGGATCGCCATCGCCCTGCCCCAAGTGCACGCCGTCTGCGCCGATTCGCTTGGCGAGGCTGATCGAATCGTTGACGATGAACGCAACATCGCGATCAGCACAAATCCGCTGAAGCGGCTCAGCCAGGCGAGCGATTTCATGCTGGTCGATGTCCTTCAGGCGGAGTTGAAAGGCGGCGACTGGCGCTGCCTCCAGCGCGCGCGTCAGCCGCTCCGGAAATGATCCCGTTACGTCGAGAGGCGAGATCAGGTACAGCTGACAATCAGGTAATGTTGCTTCGTTATCGGACATGGTTGCGCCCTAGCGCGCAGTCTCGACCGCGCCAAGCATTCGGAATGCATTCAGCATCAACAGGCTTGTATCTCCCGATGCTCAGGTTGCTCCTCTTGCCCGCATGCGCGGTGGCAATGACCGGATGTGCGGTCCCCCACCCGCAACCCGTCCACGATTCGCAGCAGACGGAGGGCCTGGTTTACGCAGCGATCGGCAAAACCGCTTCCGTGAACGGGCCACGCGTTACCCCGCTGGCGCTGCTGGAAGACAGTCGCTGCCCGCCGTCGGTGCGCTGCGTTTGGGCGGGGCAAGTTCGCGTACAAGTTCGAATCGACTTGGGTAGTGGCAGCCACACCGCTGAGCTGAAGCAAGGCGTGCCCATTGCTGTCGCCGATGGAACGCTGGAACTCGTCACCGTCGGGCCCGGTCCGGCAGACGGCGGCATCAAGCCACAGGCGTACCGCTTTGGCTTTCGCTTCAGGGGCGGTCTTTAGGGTCTTTTTACCTATCGCCGAAACGCAAAACGGGCCGGGAACTTTCACTCCCGGCCCGCAGCTTCTTTGATTTGAAAGAAGATCAGCCCGCGACGGCAGCGGCGACTTCCGCCGCGAAGTCCGTCACCTGCTTCTCGATGCCTTCACCCAGCTGGTAGCGGACGAAGTCCTTGAGAACGATCTTCTTGCCGGCTTCCTTGCCGGCCTGATCCACGACCTGCTGGATCGGCGTCTTGTTGTCGATCACGAACAGCTGGCTGAGCAGAGCGTTTTCCTTGGCGTACTTGGCGATCGCACCGTCCACCATCTTGGCCTGAACCGCTTCGGGCTTGCCGCTCTCGGCAGCCTTCTCAGCGGCGACCTTGCGCTCGCGCTCGATCAGCTCGGAATCGAGATCGTCAGCATTCAATGCCAGCGGGAACGCAGCGGCGATATGCATGGCAATCTGCTTGCCCAGCGTCTCCAGAACCTCAGCCGGAGCTTCCGATTCCAGAGCCACGAGAACGCCGATCTTGCCCAGGTTCGGCGCGGCGGCGTTGTGCATGTAGGGCACGATCAGGCCCTGCGACACTTCGACCGTCTTGATGCGGCGGATCTGCTGGTTCTCACCGATGGTGGCGACGTTATTGGTCAGCGCGTCACCAACGGTACCACCGGTGGGGTACGCCGCGGCCTTCAGCGCGTCGACATCGTCTCCGCCGATACCCAAAGCAGCTTCGGTGGCGTTGCGCACGAAGTCCTGGAACTGCTCGTTCTTGGCGACGAAGTCCGTCTCGGAGTTAACTTCGACAGCCACGCCCTTAGTGCCCGAAACGGCCACGCCGACCAGGCCTTCAGCGGCAGTGCGGCTGGACTTCTTGGCAGCAGCCGCCAGCCCCTTGGAGCGCAGCGCGTCAACGGCGGCTTCGAAGTCACCGTCAGTCTCGGTCAGCGCCTTCTTGCAATCCATCATGCCGGCGCCAGTGCGCTCGCGCAGGTTCTTCACATCAGCGGCGGTGTAAGCCATCGCTCAATTCCTCTTTACTTGAATGGTCAGGCGCGCCGGGCCCATTGGACCCGGCGCGCGACATTTCGATGACGAAGTGCCGCGAAGGTTCGCGGTATCCGTTCCTCAAGCCTCGACGGCTTCCTCAACCGGATTGTCGAGAGCACCCACGTCGACACCCGAATCGGCTACGCCTTCGCGGCGGCCCTTGGTCGCGGCCTGCGCCACGGCTTCGCAGTACAAGCGCACGGCGCGGCTGGCGTCGTCGTTGGCCGGAACCGGGAAGGCGATGCCCTGAGGATTGACGTTGGTGTCGAGAATGCCGACGACCGGGATACCCAGGACGTTGGCTTCCTTGATCGCCAGATCTTCCTTGTTGGCGTCGATCACGAACATCACGTCGGGGATGCCGCCCATATCGCGGATGCCGCCCAGCGAAAGCTCCAGCTTGTCACGCTCACGCGTCAGCTGCAGGACTTCCTTCTTGGTGAGGCCGGTGGTGTCACCCGACAGCTGCTCTTCCAGCGACTTGAGGCGCTTGATCGAGCCAGAAATCGTCTTCCAGTTGGTGAGCATGCCGCCCAGCCAGCGATGGTTGACGAAGTGCTGACCGCAAGCGCGCGCTGCCTGAGCGATGGGCTCCTGCGCCTGGCGCTTCGTGCCAACGAACAGCACCTTGCCGCCGGCCTGGACGGTCGATGAAATAAAGTCGAGCGCACGCGCCATCAGCGGCACCGTCTGCGACAAGTCGATGATGTGAATGCCGTTGCGGGCGCCGAAGATGTACGGCCTCATCCGCGGGTTCCAGCGGTGAGTCTGGTGGCCGAAGTGGGCGCCGGCCTCGATCAATTGCTGCATGGTGACGACAGGAGCCGCCATAAGTATTTCCTTTCCGGTTCAACCTCTGGGAAACTGGAACCTGGCAGAACAACCCGAAGGGCCATTCTTTCCGCCGAGGCACCGGCATGTGCGCTTCCCATGTGGATTGCCGCGACCTTCTCATCCGGGAATCGAACGAAAGTGCCGAGGCGCACGCGCTTTAGCCTGTGTCCAAACACAAATCCAGCCGCAACTCGCCGCCCATCCCCTTCCATTCGTCTCAAAGCAGATGATTGTTGTTCACGTAGAGGAACTTATGAAGGTTAATGCGTATTTGAAGAATATATTCCGGGCACCGTGGCGGTTAACTCCGCAAGGCGAAAAACCCGGACCTATCAAATTCTTGCACGCGGACGATCGTTCCAGCGGAGAACCATTATGACTGCCATACTGCCTGTCATTTTTGCGCTCGCCGGTACAGCGGCGGTTTTCACCATTTGGAATGCCGTTTCGCAGAACATCAGCACAGTGAAAATGCTGGCCTCTCAAATCAAAGGCCTCGATCGTACAACTGCCATTACCGTTAATCTGCTACAGAACGAGCCAGCGCTTGAGCCCGTTGCCATCGTGCGGCGCCCCCGCCTGACCCGCGTTCCGCATCCCAAACCTATCACTCACCGCCTGCACCAGTTCGACCATTCACGGTCGGTCGCATGAGGGAGGCAAAATCGAGCAGGCAGCAGCCTCTCGATTTTGTTGACAACGGAACAAATCATGAACATAAAGATGGAACAGAATCGGAACTAACAGCTTTGGCACAGGTTTTCCACAGCCTATCCTCAGCCTGTTCCATCGCCAGGAGTTTCGCCATGATTGCTCTGGGACTTGCTGCCTTGTTCGCGCTGGCCGCCGCGACTTCTATCGCCGCTATATGGATCGCAGTGGCCACCCACCGTGACGACGTTACCACGATATACCATCAGATGATGGCCGATCGCCCGATGTTCGAGCGTTATGAGAGCGACAATGGCGTTGGACGCGAGACGATAACAATCATCCCGCAACCAATCAGATCGTGGACTCACGGCTCGGAGTCGCTTCAGCCGAAGCCATTGTGGGCCCACGCAGCCTGACCCTACGATATCGCAGCAGGCCATAAGGGATGATCGCCAGGTAACCCAGGGTAATCGCCGCCAGCGTCAGCCAGGGTTCCGTCAGCAAGGCGGCCATTAGAATGCCGATCAGCGCGAGCAGGCCGATACGAAGATGATTGGGCGGCCTCACCCGCGACCAACTCAGCGTTGGGACGTTCGAGATCAGCAGGAACGCAACCAACAGCATCCATATGCCGACAGCGACAGGATTGGCGATATCCGGCTCACCTCCGCTGGCGAGCCACAGGTAGATCGGGAGGAAAGCTAGGCCAGCACCCACCGGCGCGGGGACCCCGGTCAGGAACCCGGCCTGCTTGTGAGGCTGGTCAAGGCTGTCGAGCCGCGAGTTGAATCGTGCCAGTCGTAGCACGCAGCAGATCGCGTAGGCCAAGGCTGCAATCCAGCCAAAACTTGGCACTTCGCGCAAGCACCAGAGATAGACGATCAACGCCGGCGCCACGCCAAAGGATATCGAATCCGCTAAGCTATCCAGTTCGGCGCCAAACTTGGACTGCGCTTTCAGCAGGCGGGCAGCGCGGCCGTCGATCCCGTCCAACACGCCGGCCAGAATGACCGCCTGGACCGCCTTTTCGAAATCTCCGGCGATCGCAAAGCGGATTCCGGTAAGACCGGAACATAGCGCGGCAGCAGTTATGGCGTTCGGAACCAGGGCACGCAGGCTAAGGCTACGGTCAAACCGCTGACGCGCGCGCTGATCGTCTTGCGTGGTCAACGGCGGGATTCCTTCAAAGCCGTCACTGGGCAATACCTTCGATCACGCCAGCCGATCCGATTTTTGCCAGCACGGTCTCGCCCGCGATAACCTTTTGCCCCATCAATATCTGCGGCTCCGTGCCTTGCGGCAGATAAACGTCGACACGGCTACCGAAACGGATGAGGCCAACCCGCTGGCCACCGGCGATAATATCGCCCGGCTTCACGAATGGAACGATCCTACGCGCGACTAGGCCGGCAATCTGGGTGAAGCACAACTGCAGCCCATCGCCACGTTCGATCATCACGTGCTGGCGCTCGTTCTCCTCGCTCGCCTTGTCGAGATCGGCGTTGACGAACTTGCCGGGGATATAAACCACACGGCGCACGATCCCGCCGATGGGCGCGCGATTGATGTGAACATCGAACACGCTCATGAAAATCGAAATGCGCGTAACGGGCTCGGCACTGATCGGCCGGGTATCGCTGCCATCATCGATCGTGAGTTCACGAGGTGGCAGCACTTTCTGGATCAGCGTGACGAGACCATCGGCAGGCGCGATGATGCTGCGCTCATCCTGTGGCACCACACGTTGCGGATCACGAAAGAACGCCAGGATGCATATCGTCAGCACCGCCAGCGGCCAAGCCACCCAGGTCCAGCCCAGGATGATCGTGAGCAGGCACACCGCCGCGGCGATCGCGCCGAACTTACGGCCTTCGGGATGGATCGCCGGCCAGCGCCATGCCGCTTCACCGCGTCCTTGATTGTCTAAGATTTCTCCGGGCATGCCATCCATCTAGGCTGTGCATCCCCGCGCCGCAACGCCGCGACGGGGAAAAGCGGGAAAAGACTGTGTCGCTGGCGGGAGGGGATGGTGGACAGGGCTGGATTCGAACCAGCGTACGCTTGCACGGGCAGATTTACAGTCTGCTGCCTTTAACCACTCGGCCACCTGTCCACACCGTTTCCGCGGTTGGCGGGTTACCCCGCGATGCAGTGCCCGAAAGCTCTGCGTTGCCGAGAGGAGGCGCACATGACGAAGCGAGCCTTGCCTGTCAATGGGGTCACTGGCAGGAGGCGCACATAATCGCGCGACAAAAAGGAAGATATGATGGCAGACAGCGGTTCCAAGCCGGCCGGCGGCCGTGCCCTGCGGGGCCGTGCAGGCCGCATGAAGAATGGCCGCGGCTCAGGTCGTGCCTCAAGCGGAGCGGTACGCCTTTGGGGACGCCATGCCGTGGAAGCGGCCTTGCGCAACCCTGATCGAACCCATCGCAAGCTATGGGCAACGCGCGAGGGCGTGGCATCACTTGACGGCGAACTTCCCGCAGATTTCCCCGTTGAGTGGGCCCAGCCCGTCGATCTGGCGCGGCTGGTCGCTCGTGATGCGCCGCACCAAGGACTAGTGCTGGAATGCGAGCCACTGGACGATGTGTTCCTGTCCGACGTGCTGGAAGGCGAGCCTGAACGGCCGATTCTGGTGCTCGACCAGGTGACCGATCCACACAATGTCGGCGCTTTGATGCGCAGCGCGGCGGCGTTCAACGCGGTGGCCATCGTCACGCAGGATCGCCATGCGCCACCCGAATCGGGCACTCTGGGCAAGTCGGCATCCGGCGCGCTGGAAATCGTGCCGTGGATCCGGGTGGTCAATCTGGCCCGCGCTCTGGAAGAAATAGCAGAGGCCGGATACTGGCGCATCGGTCTGGCGGGCGAAGCCGAGATGACCCTGGCGGAAGCCCTGCCCGCCGGCCCGGTGGCCTTGGTGTTGGGAGCAGAAGGCGAAGGGATGCGCCACAACATCTCGCAGCATTGCGATTCGCTGGCGCGCTTGCCGATCGACGAGGCGATGGAAAGCCTGAACGTCAGCAATGCCGGCGCCATCGCGCTCTATGCCGTCGCAACGCGATGACGACGGCAAAAATTCACCATTAATTTTTTGGCCCCAGCCTCGTTAGCTCTGGGTTGGGGCGGCTTGCCCTTTTCATCGCAGATCGCACCAAAGCATCTCGTAGCCGCCGGCCAACGATGGCGATGCGACCCCCGTGTTCCAGGCCGCGTTCACGCAGTTGCGCTCATCCGCTGGCGGCACGCTCAAAGTTCTGCCGGGCGAGTATCATTTCAAGACGGGCCGGCAGACCGAGCAGGCAGGCTTGGCAAATCTGTTGATCAGCAAGTTGAACGATGTCAAGATAGATGCGACCGGCGCGAAGCTCCTGTTCGAAGCCGGGTGCGACGGCGTGTTTATCGAGGATTCGCGTCGCATCCGCCTTCGTGGCGCCGTGATGGAGGACCCCAGCGAACTGTCGGGCTACGGTCGCATGAAGCTTGTTGATGGCACTATGCGGCTGATCCTCGACAGGCCTCTGCCCGCCGGGTTGAGCATCAATTGGGTTCAAGCCATGAACGAGGGCGCCGATCGGTCCTGGCCCCAAATCCAGGCCAAGGCCATCATCCCGCCGACCGATCCCCAGGCCGTCCGGATCGACGATCGGACCTTCGCCGCGCCCGGCTTCAAGGCCTTGGCCGACGGTCAAATGGTGTCGGTGAAGTACACCTGGTACGGCAAACGCGCGATTTTCATCCGCGATACGAACAAGGGCTTCAGCGAGGATGTCATCTTCGATGGCGTTAATATCGGATCGATGCGCGGGATCGCCGTGATGCTGAAGACACGCGGGCGCGGCTTCGCCGTCGTGAATTCGACGCTGTCTGCCAGCACCGGTCGACCCTACAGCAGCAACTACGACGGGTTGCATGTCATCTCGGCAGGCGGCAATATCCTGATCCGAAACAACGCATTCGCGCACACCGGCGACGATCTGGTGAACTTGCGGTCGATCATCCACAAGGTATCGAACATCAAGCCCAACAGTGTCACGCTATCCAACGATGCCCGCATGATGCGCGTCGGGGACGAGGTAGCGTTTTTCACTGCCACCGGAGAGTACATCGGCCGGCGAATGATCAGTTCCGCCCCTCCCCTCGGCAACAGCGACACAATCGCGTTCGGCCTGGCCGCCGGAGAGCCGATCAACGAAGCTGTCTATGCTCGAGACATCAACATCACGCCTCGCCGCTTCGCCGTGGTGAACAACACAATGGCGAACAGTTCCGGGCGCGGCATGTTGATCCAGGTCCCGAACGGCCTGCTGAAGGGCAATACATTTCGTAACGTCCCTTGGGTCGCCATTCGTATGATGACCAGCTACAATCCCTGGCTGGAAGGCGCCGGAGCGATAAACGTCCGGGTTACCGCCAACACGTTCGAGAATGGCGGGGCGACCCTCGGCCTCAATTACGCGACCGGTATCATCACTGTGCTGGGTGAAGTTACGCAGCTCAAGATCCCGACCAATATCCACAACGGACCGATCAAAATAGACAGCAACAAGTTCGTGAAGGCACGATCTGCATGCATCACAATTTATAATGCCAAGGCTACAACTCAGGAGGGAAATACTTGCACCTCTTGATTTGATTTTCGGTAGACAATTAGTCGGATAGCTTGATTCTGCACAGGATCTCTAACTTGATCCTGTAGCAGTCTCCCACGCGGTCTGTGTCATTCGCGACAGCGCACTTAGGCCTTTTTCGACACGATCTGGGCGCCATCGCAGATATGCATCAACGATACCCCCGAGCGAGGCACTCACGAAACCGGCTGATTTCATCTGAGAGATATCTGCGTCAGCCGATCAGAGAATGTGGAAAGAGAATATAGCGAAAACTTCACACCGGATGTGAAGTTGACTAACGTATGCCCATGTCTCCGCACGCCATGATCGCAAACAGCCCGATTGCAGCTGTTGTCAGTAACCCCCGACTTCCTGATAACCCTATCATCGAATGCAACAAAGCGTTCCTCGACCTGACAGGCTTCGAACGGGACGAAGTGATCGGCCGCAATTGTCGATTCCTGCGCGGGCCCGAGACGGAGCCCTGGCTCGTCGACAAGATGCGCGAGGCTATCGCGGCGCCAAAGCCCGTGCTGGTGGAAATCATGAATTATCGCCGGGATGGCACTGCATTCCGGAACGCGGTTATGATCGTCCCCCTGTTCGATGACGCGGGCAACCTGGAATATTTTCTCGGCTCGCAAGTCGAGATTTCCAAGGCCAATGGCTATGCCAACGGTTCGACCGAGGGATTGTCGTCATCCAAGGGCAAGGTCGAGTTGCTGACCGCCCGGCAACGCGAGATCCTGATTCAGATGGCGGATGGCAAGCTCAACAAGCAGATCGCGTTCGATCTTGGTCTCAGTGAACGGACGGTGAAGATGCACCGCGCCGCGTTGTTCCGGGCCTTGGGGGTCAAGACCAGCGCCGATGCGATCCGGATCGCCGTGGAAGCCGGTCACTGACAGCTGGGGCATACCCCCTCATTCCCAAGGGAAAGCGCAAGATGCCAGCCGCTAAGCGCTGGCAAGTCTGACGGGTGCGCTCGCTCAGGCTAATTGGATCCCAGTAACGCCCAAATCAGTCCCGGGCCCGATCGGCCCGGGATACAAGGTGTTGTCGTCAAGCCAGCGCGCCGTGGCAGTGCTTGTACTTGTTACCGGAGCCGCACGGGCACGGCGCGTTGCGGCTGATCGGCAAGTCCGCATAGGGGTTCTCTCCCGACGCACCGGGACCGACCGCCGCCTGGGGGCTGCTGGCCAGCGACCCGAAGAAGGCCGCCTGAGCGGCTGATCCATCCCCATCTGCGGAATCATCGAAGCCCGTCAGCGGATCGATATGGCCCGTCAGGAAGTCCGGAAGCTCGGGCAGATCGGCCGTTTCAGGCATGCGCAGTTCACTGACCGATAGAATGCGAGTCACGTCCTCGCGGATCGTTTCCAGCATCCGCTCGAACAAGCTGAAGGCTTCCTGCTTGTATTCGTTGATCGGGGTTTTCTGCGCGTAAGCCCGGAGGAACACCACCTGGCGCAGCGCATCCAGAGTGGCGAGATGCTCCTTCCAGAAGTGATCCAGGCGATCCAGCAGGATGCTCTTTTCCACCTGACGCCAGATGCCGGCATCGTCTGCCGACATCTTTGCCGCCATATGATCATCGGCCATTTGTGCGATGCGTTCTTCGATCAATTCAGGATCGACGCCGTCCTCTTCGATCCAGGCTTCGATCGGCACGTCGATGCCCAAGATGTCCTGCGACCGCTCCTTCAATTGCGCGATGTTCCAGTGCTCGGGATAGGAGCCGGCAGGGCAGGCATCCGCGACGATCGCGTTGACGGTGTCCTGCCGCATTTCCACGACGACATCGTCCACCGTCTCGGCATCCATGATGTCCGCGCGCTGCTCGTAGATGACCTTGCGCTGGTCGTTCATCACGTCGTCGTATTCGACGACCTGCTTGCGCACTTCGTAGTTGCGCGCCTCGACCTTCTTCTGCGCAGTCTCAATCGCCTTGCTCAGCCACTTGGAACCGATCGCCTCGCCATCGGCCAGGTTGGAGTTCATCATACGCGAGAACAGCGTGTCCGGCCCGAAGATGCGAAGCAGGTCGTCCTCGAGGCAAAGATAGAACTTGGACAACCCGGGATCGCCCTGGCGGCCCGAACGACCACGCAGCTGGTTGTCGATACGGCGGCTTTCGTGGCGTTCCGTACCGATCACGCACAGCCCCCCGGCGGCGAGGACCTTGGCCTTTTCCTCGGCCACTTCCATCTTGATCCGAGCCAGACCTTCTTCGCGCTCCGGCCCCTCGGGAATGTCGCGCAGCTCGTCCTCGACACGGAACTCGACGTTGCCGCCCAGCTGAATGTCGGTGCCGCGTCCGGCCATGTTTGTGGCGATGGTGACCGCGTTCAGTCGCCCGGCCTGCGCCACGATATGCGCCTCCATCTCATGGAAGCGGGCGTTGAGGACGTTGTGCTGCACGCCCTCCTTGGTGAGGAAGTCCGACAGCAATTCCGACTTCTCGATGGAGACCGTGCCCACCAACACCGGCTGGCCGGTCTCGTAGCGCTCACGGATCAACTTGGCGATCGCGGCAAACTTGTCGAGCGTGTTTTTGTAGAACTCGTCCTCCTCGTCGACGCGGATGACGGGGACGTTGGTGGGGATAGTGACGACGTTGATCTTGTAGATGTCGTAGAATTCCGCCGCCTCGGTCGCGGCGGTGCCCGTCATGCCTGAAAGCTTGGGGTACATGCGGAAGTAGTTCTGGAAAGTGATCGAGGCCATCGTCTGGTTCTCAGGCTCGATATCGACGCCTTCCTTGGCCTCGACCGCCTGGTGCAAGCCGTTCGACCAGCGTCGGCCGTCCATCATACGGCCCGTGAACTCGTCGATGATGACGACCTTGCCGTCCTTCACGATGTAGTCGATGTCGCGCTTGAACATGACCACAGCCTTCAGTGCCTGGTCCAGATGGTGAACCACCTGCGTGTTCTCGACGTCGTAGAGGTTGTTGCCTTCCAGCAGACCGGCGGCCTCCAGAATACGCTCGGCCTTCTCCACGCCGTCCTCGGTGAGAGTGACGTTCTTGCCCTTCTCGTCCGCCTCGTAATCCTCGGGCACGAGTTGCTTCACGATCGCGTCGACCTGGATATACAGCTCGGACTTGTCATCAGTCGGGCCGGAAATGATCAACGGCGTGCGCGCTTCGTCGATCAGGATCGAGTCGACCTCGTCGACGATGGCGAAGTTGAAGGGCCGCTGCACCATCTGGCTGCGGTCGTGCTTCATATTGTCACGCAGGTAATCGAAGCCGAACTCATTGTTCGTGCCGTAAGTGATGTCCGCGCCATAGGCTTCGCGGCGCTCGTACTCGTTGAGATTGGGCACGATCACGCCGACGGTGAGGCCCAGGAAGCCGTGCAACTGGCCCATCTGCTCAGCGTCGCGACGAGCAAGGTAATCGTTCACGGTGACGACGTGGACGCCCTTGCCTTCCAACGCGTTGAGGTAAGTCGCCAGCGTCGCCACCAGCGTCTTACCCTCACCCGTGCGCATCTCGGCAATCTCGCCGCGATGCAGCACCATGCCGCCGATCATCTGCACATCGAAATGGCGCATGCCCAAAACACGCTTTGCCGCCTCGCGAACCGTGGCGAACGCCTCGGGCAGTATGTCGTCCAGCGTACTGCCGGCGGAGATCTGCTGGCGAAACTTCTGCGTCTGCGCCGCGAGTTCGTCATCGCTCATGGCTTGCAGTTCGCTTTCGAAAGCGGCGATCTGGCGCACCTGCTTGTCTAGCGACTTGACGTAACGCTCGTTGGACGAGCCGAAGATGGACTTGACGATTGCCCCAAGCATGGTGGGTTTTCCTGTGATCTGAGGTGCAGGCGCACGAACGCGCAACTGGCGCCCGGGCTGCCGGGCGGCGGATTTTTCAACGGGTCAGCGACTCGGGCTTATTGCCGCGCGCGGTCTATTCCGATGAGCACGCTGTGGTGGAAAAGCGCAAAAGCTTGGAAAGCCGCACCTTCATCGGCCACCATGCGGGCATGACGACGCCCCGCCTCTGGCAAGCGCGCCAGCTCGACGGGCGCGGCCGGTAGGCGTTGCGCAACCGGCGCGACAATGGCGGCTGGGGCGGTCTGTTCGGCACAGACACGCGCGTTGGCAGGCGCAAGTTGCGCCGCCAGCCCGGTCAAAAGGGCGAGGAGTGTGAGGACCAGCCGTTTAGTCATCGCTGCCGGAGATAAGCGCGTCACGTTCGACTGTCCACCACGTGCGACGAATTCGGCGGTATCTTACTTGACGAGCCGGACGGGAGAGCCATGTGCCCGGCTACCCGCACTCGCTCGCTCGCATGTCATTGCGTCGGCGCGGCGCCTTTCAGCGTCGCTCCGCTCTGCGTCGGTATCGTCCAGATGCCGACGTTCACTGCCATGACGACGGCCAGGATCAGCATCAGCCAGGTCTGTCGGCGCTGACCGCGACGGAAAGCGAACCAGGCCCCGGCGACAAGGCCCACGATGGCCAGCATCATGATAGAAAGCGCGAGGTCCATGCGGTTCTCCTTGTTGTTCCGCCTGTCGGTCTTCACCTGATCCACGCAGAAGCGCCGCAGCAACCCATAGGATTGCTGCGGCGCCGTCATCTCCCCATCGGGAAGATCGCGATCGTAAGATCAGGCCGCGACCGGAGCCGCCTTGCGCACGCCCTCATCGACATGCTCTTCGAACTGCTCGAAGTTCTCGATGAACTGTTTGACCAGGGTCTGCGCGGTCTTGTCGTACTCGGCCGGGTCAGCCCAGGCGCCGCGCGGGTCGAGCAGCTTGCTGTCGACGCCGGGAACCGAAACCGGAACTTCGAAACCGAAGTTGGGATCTTCCTTGAACTCGGCCTCGTTCAGGCTGCCGTCGAGCGCGGCGTTGAGCAGCGCGCGGGTCGCCTTGATCGGCATGCGCTTGATGCCTTCCATGGTGGCCTTGCCGCCTGACCAGCCGGTGTTCACCAACCAGCACTTCACACCGCCCTTGGCGATACGCTCCTTGAGGAGGTTGCCGTAGATCGAGGGGTGACGCGGCATGAACGGCGCGCCGAAGCAGGTGGAGAAGGTCGCTTCCGGTTCGGTTACGCCGATCTCGGTACCGGCAACGCGCGCGGTGTAGCCCGAGAGGAAGTGATACATCGCCTGATCGGGCGTGAGGCGCGCGATCGGAGGCAGCACGCCGTAAGCGTCGGCGGTGAGGAAGATCAGGTTGGCCGGAACCGGACCCAGGTTCTTCTCCGAAGCGTTCGGGATGAAGTCGATCGGGTAGGAACCGCGGCTGTTCTCGGCCAGGGCGTTATCGTCGAGGTCGATCTTCCGGGTCTCCGGATCGATCACCACGTTCTCCAGCACCGTGCCGAAGCGCTTGGTGGTGGCGAAGATTTCCGGCTCGGCCTCTTCCGAAAGGCGGATCATCTTGGCGTAGCACCCGCCTTCGAAGTTGAACACGGCGGTGTCCGACCAGCCATGCTCGTCGTCACCGATCAGGGTGCGGCTGGCGTCGGCGGACAGCGTGGTCTTGCCCGTGCCCGACAGGCCGAAGAACACCGCGGTCTTGCCGTCCGGTCCGATGTTGGCCGAGCAGTGCATCGGCATCACGCCCTTCACCGGCAGCAGGTAGTTCAGAATGCCGAACACGCTCTTCTTCATCTCGCCGGCATAAGCAGTGCCGCCGATGAGGATCAGCTTCTCGGAGAAATTGACCGCGACCACCGTCTCGGAGCGGCTGCCGTGGCGGGCCGGATCGGCGCGGAAGCTGGGCAGATCGATGATGGTGTATTCCGGCGTGAAGCTGGCCAGCTCTTCGGCCTTGGGGCGCACCAGCAACGTGCGGATGAACAGGTTATGCCACGCGAATTCGTTGATCACGCGCACATTCACGCGATGCTCGGGCTGCGAGCCACCGAACAGATCGGCGACGTAAAGCTTGTCCTTACCGCCCAGCGCGGCGAAGAAATCTTCCTTGAGATTGGCGAAGTGCTCTGGCGTCATCGGCACGTTCGTCTTGCCCCACCACACCGTATTTTCGGTTTCGGCGTCCTTGACGATGAACTTGTCCTTGGCGGAACGGCCGGTGTGCTTGCCGGTCTGCACCACGAAAGGACCATCTGCTGCCAGCATCCCTTCGCCATTGGCCACGGCATGTTCGACCAGCGGCGCAGTGCCCAGGTTGGCGAAGATCGTCGCGTCGGTGGTAATGCCCTGGCGGTCGAGAGGATAGCTGAGCGATGCAGTCAAGGTCGTCTCCATAAGTGTGGCGCTCGGGGAAAAGCGCCGGGCAGCAGTGATTGCTAGAGAATCGCAGGCGCGATAAGCGCGCGGGGTCATTCCGTCAAATATCACCAACTGTGCTTGTGCTTACCACAGATGCCTCGATTCTGCATCTGCATTCGATTCATTGTCAGCAGGCCGCCAAGCGGTTACCCCCCACACGCCTGTTCCAATTTGATAACTAATCGGCGGTGGCTTCATCGATGACTGCTTTGCAAGGCCCCGATAATGCGCCCAGCAGCGGATCGCCTGGCCCCGTCCCATCTCCGCGCCAGCAGACCATCGCCCTGGTCGATGACGATCGCAACATCCTGACCGCCGTCTCTATTGGACTTCAGGCGGAGGGCTTTGCGACGCGGGTCTATACCGATGGCGAAACCGCTTTGAAGGCCCTGCTCGACAATCCGCCCGACCTGGCGATCTTCGATATCAAGATGCCTCGTATGGACGGACTGCAACTGTTGGAGGCCTTGCGCGCGCAATCGGCGCTGCCGGTTATCTTCCTGACATCCAAGGATGAGGAGCCGGACGAGGCATTGGGACTGGCCCTGGGCGCTGATGATTATATCGCCAAGCCGTTCAGCCAGCGCCTGCTCGTGGCCCGCATCCGCGCCATCCTGCGCCGTTCCGAACTGCGCCGCAGTCTGGGGGAGGCCAGCTCGGGCGAAGAGCAGGTCAGCACGATCATGCGCGGCAGACTGTCGCTCGACCCGGCCCGCCATCACATCACCTGGGATGCAAAGGCAGTTTCGCTGACCGTGACCGAATTCATGATCCTGGAGGCGCTGGCGATGCGGCCCGGCGTTGTGAAAAGCCGCAATCAGTTGATGGACGCCGCCTATAGCGAGGACGTCTTCGTGGACGACCGCACCATCGACAGCCACATCAAGCGCCTGCGCCGCAAGTTCCGCGCCGTGGACCCCCAGTTCGACGCGATCGATACGCTCTATGGCGCGGGATATTCGTTTTCAGATGGGTGATGGTTGGCGCCAGCGGCTGACGGTGCCCCGGCGCTGGCCCTGGGGTGTGTCGCTCACTTCGCGCATCCTGGCTGTTAACGTGATCGCTCTGGCGCTGATGGCCGGCAGTCTATTTTACATCGACAGCTATCGCCGCGAATTGTTCGCCGAGCGGTTCCGGCTGGCGCGGATCGAGGCGGAGGTGACGGCGGCGGCCTTGAATGGCCAGCCACGCGCCGAGCAGAAACTGCTGATGGCGCGGATCGGCGCGATGCAGCACTTGCGCTTGCGTCTTTACGACAAGGCGGGAGAGCTGGTGGCGGACAGCTTCGCATTGGCGCCGCCTTCTTTCGCCTTTATCGATCCCGCGCGCGAGCCACCCTTGCAGAAGGCGGCGCGAACCTTGGATCGGGCGATGGACTTCGTGCTGGGCGCATCGCCCACACCACCCTACCGCGACCCAGCCGACAGTGATGCTGCCAACTGGCCCGAGATCGGGGACGCGCTACGCTCCACCAGTACCGTCTCGCGCCGCCGCGCCGCGCCGGACCAGACGCCGGTGATCACTGCCGCCACGCCGGTGGGCAGTGGCGGTGAAGCCCTGCTGATGACGCGCAATGCCCGCGATATCACCGAATATGTGCGCGAAGCCCGCCAAACGCTGGCCATTATCGTCGGCGCAGCTTTGGTGATCTCGATCCTGCTATCCCTGTTCCTTGCTCGCACGATCGTCGATCCCTTGCGTACCCTGGTGCGGGCAGCCGTGCGTGTTCGGCTCGGGCGGGACCGCAAGGTGGTGGTGCCACGCCTGCCGGACCGTCGCGACGAGATCGGACTGCTCGCGCGCGCGATTTCGGACATGACCACGGCGCTGCGCCAGCGGATCGACGCCGTGGAGAGCTTCGCGGCCGATGTTTCTCATGAATTGAAGAATCCCCTCGCCTCCTTGCGCAATTCGCTGGAGAACCTCGACCGGGTGACCGATCCGGATTTGCGCCGCCAGCTTGTGGCCATCGCCACAGATGATGTGCGCCGGGTCGACTTTCTCATCACCGAGATCGCGGATGCCAGCCGCATCGATGCGCAGTTGAGCCGCACCACGTTCGAGCCGGTGGACATGCTGCGGCTGGTCCTGGCGATCGTGGCCGAGCGGGACACACGCAAGGTAAACGGTAGCTGCCGCTTGATCGTTAGCCGCCTGGACGACGCCGACATGGTGGTGCCGGGCGATCCTGCGCGGCTGGAGCGGGTACTGCACAACCTGCTTGATAACGCGGTGTCTTTCTCCACCGAAGGCGCGGTGATCGAGATCGAACTGGCGCAAGAGGGCGACCGCGTGATCGTGGCGATTTCCGATCTGGGGCCGGGCATCCCCGCAAGCGTGCGCGAGAAGGTGTTCGAGCGGTTTCACTCGTTGCGACCCGCAAACGAGGAATTCGGCCGGCACAGTGGCTTGGGTCTCGCCATCGCACGCACCATCGTCGAGGCGCATTTTGGCCGCCTGATCGCCACATCGCGCACCGATGGCCAAGCTGGGGCGCGATTGGAAATGAACCTGCCTTTGTGGAGGGAACGCCAGTGACGCCCCACATCGCCACATGTGTCGCGATCGGGGGACGAGGCGTCCTGATCGAGGGGCCGCCGGGAAGCGGTAAATCGGCTCTCGCGCTGGCGCTGATCGATCGAGGAGCGGTGCTCGTGGGTGATGACGGGGTGCTGCTCCGGTCCATCGAGGGGCGGCTCATCGCCCTGCCCCATCCCCGTACCGAAGGCCTGCTTGAAGTGCGCAACCTTGGCATCCTGCCCTTCCCGGTCGGCGATCCGGTTGAGATTGCACTGCTGATAGAGCTGCGCGCCGATGCTCCCCGCTACATCGAGGCGGCGCAGGCGGTTGACAGGCAAGGCATCGTCGTGCCCGCCGTGTCGCTCTGGCCTGAGCCCGCGCCCCCCGCTCTGAAAGTCGAGTTGGCCTTGCGTCATTTTGGGCGTCCCGGTCCGGGAAATTGGACTTAAGGCGGTCTTCCCTTCGCGCACCACAAGGCGCACAAGCGTGTTTCCATGACAGACGAGTCTACTTCCAGCGGCAAGACTGGTTCCGGCAGCGAGATTGGCCAACGTCAGCGCCTGATGTTGGTGACCGGCATGCTGGGCGCGGGCAAGACAACCGCGTTGCGCGTGATGGAAGACCTGGGCTGGGAGGTGGTGGACAACTTCCCGATCCGGCTGCTCGATCGGCTGATCGATACCCCACAGGCCTTCGGACAAGCCACCGGCGAAACCCGCGGAGCACTGGCGATCGGCTTCGATTCCCGAACGCGCGGCTTTGACCCTCAAGCGATCATCCGAATGGTGAAGGAGCTGGGCACCCGGTCCGATCTTGAGATCACCACACTGTTTCTCGATTGCTCGAGCCAGGAGCTCGAGCGGCGCTATAACGAGACGCGCCGCCGCCATCCGCTGGCCGGAGACACCCCTGTGGCGACCGGCATCCGCGCCGAACGCGAACTGCTTGCACCGTTGCGTCGTTGGGCGGACATCCTCGTCGACACGACCGAGTTCACCAGCAACGATCTGCAGCGCGCCATGCGCGAACGCTTTGGAGACGAAGACAGCAAGGAGCTGACGATCACCGTCTCCAGCTTCGGCTTCTCACGCGGGATGCCTCCGGTGGCGGACCTGGTGTTCGACATGCGCTTTCTCGACAATCCGCATTGGGTACCGGAACTGCGCCCTCTCACCGGCGAAGATGCGGCCGTGGGCGAACATATCCAGCGCGATCCCGCTTACGCCGAGGCGTTCGAGCGGATTCGCGACCTGCTGCTGCTGTTGCTTCCGCGCTACAGTGCTCAGGGAAAATCCTATGTGCATATCGCATTTGGCTGCACCGGCGGCCGTCATCGGTCAGTCTTCACCGCGATGCAGATGGTCTCGGCCTTGCGTGAGCGTGGCTTTTCGCCCACATTGCTGCACCGCAACCTGGGCGCACGTGCCGCCGACCTTCTGGAAGGAAGCCCGCGACGTGACCACTAGGAGAGACGCGCGGTTGCGTTCACAGCATTTTCGGAGCGGTGTTTCCCAATGATCGGCATGATCCTCGTCACGCATGGCGATCTGGCTGTCGAGTTCGTGAAAGCCATGGAGCATGTGGTCGGCGCGCAACCCGCGGTCGTCTCCGTCTGCATCGGCCCTAACGACGACATGGAGCAGCGCCGGGCGGAAATCGCGCGTGCGATCAAAGACGTTAACCAAGGCGAAGGCGTCGTCATCCTGACCGATCTGTTCGGCGGCACGCCCTCCAACCTCGCCATTTCGCTGATGCAATCCGGCACAGTCGAGGTGATCGCCGGGATCAATTTGCCGATGTTGATCCGTCTCGCCAAGGCCCGCCGCTGCATGTCGGTGCGCGAGGCTGCGTCGGCCGCGCGCGATGCCGGGCGCAACTACATCACGATTGCGTCGGAATATCTGGGGCAGGATGCATGATCGATTGCCGCGAAAACATTGTCATCGTTAACCAGCGCGGCCTGCATGCGCGGGCCAGCGCCAAGTTCGTCAACCTGGTCAGCGATCTGCCGCCAAGCTGCACCGTCACCGTCAGTAAGGACGGGGTAGAGGCCGCGGGCGGCTCCATCCTGGGCCTGATGATGCTGGGCGCGGCCAAGGGCGACACGATCGAGATCGCCGTTTCAGGGGACGATGCCGAGCGCGTGCTGGGTCAACTGGCCGGTCTCGTCAAGGACGGCTTCGGCGAGGACTGAGCCGCCTTGCGTCGCACGATCACCGGGTTCTCCAACCCCACCGTCAAGTTCCTGCGCTCCTTGCGCGAGAAGAAACACCGCCGGCGTGAGGGCAAGTTCCTCGCCGAGGGACTGCGCCTGCTGACCGATGCGCGCGCTTGCGGCATCCTGCCCGAGCAGCTGGTGATGGCCAGCGGCCGTCCACCCCACCCCCTCCTCGACGAGTTGGAGCGCGCTGTCGTGGCAAGTGGCGGCGAAGTGATCGAGATGGACGAGGATATTCTTGCCAAGGTCACGGGCAAGGACAACCCGCAAGCCGTGGCCGGCGTCTTTGCCGAGTTCGATACGCGCTTGGCCGGGATTGATCGTCACGCCGCGCCGATTTGGCTGGTGGCACAGGCGCTGCGTGATCCGGGCAACCTGGGCACCATGCTGCGCACGGGCGACGCGGTGGGTGCGGGCGGGCTCATCCTGATCGACGACTGCGCGGATCCTTTTTCGGTAGAAGCCGTCCGGGCGAGCATGGGGGCGGTCTTCACGCAACGGATAGGCACGGCGCGCTGGGACGAATTCATACCCTGGCTTCGCAGCGGCCCGGGGCAACTCGTTGCAGCCTCTCTGCGCGATCCCACGGACTACCGCCAAGCCGCCTACGCCGCGCCGTGCTTCCTCCTGATCGGCAACGAATCGCAAGGTTTGCCCGAGACTTACGAGGCGGAGTGCGACTTGCGTGTCACCATCCCGATGCGCGGCCGGGCCGATAGCCTGAATGCCGCCGTGGCCGGAGCCGTCCTGGCTTATGAGGCGCTTGCCCGACTGGAGGGCTAACGGTTCGCCCCTCCCGCGAAGGTCGCGTTCGACATAGGTGGTGGCGTCGGCGGACGGGCTCTGCCACAATCCGACGATGCGGCAGAAGGAACTGCGGATCGGGCTTGTCTGCTACGGCGGGGTCAGCCTTGCCGTCTACATGCACGGCGTCACCAAGGAATTGTGGAAAGCGCTGCAGGCCAGCTGCGCTTTCGGGTCTGGCGACGATGAGCCTGGCGGCAGCATCGCGGTCTATCTCGATCTTTTGCGCGCGCTGGAGGCCAAACATGGGGTTCGCCTGCGCGTCCTCACCGATATCGTCGCCGGGGCGAGCGCCGGGGGCATCAACAGCGTGTTCCTGGCCCAGGCCATTCACTCCGGACAATCACTCGAGCCCCTGACCGAGTTGTGGCTGGAAACGGCCGATGTCGATGTCCTGCTGGACCCCGATGCCCGCCCGGGATCGCGCGCGGCGAAGTTTTGGGCGACACCGCTGGTGAACTACCTGCTGCATCGGCCGGGCAACGCCGTCAGCGAGACTGTTGCGCCCGAAACTCGCGCGGAGGTGCGGGAGAAGCTCTCCCGGCTGATCCGGTCCCGCTGGTTCGAGCCGCCGTTCAGCGGCATCGGCTTTTCGCGGCTGCTCTGCCGCGCGGTGACGGCGATGGCGCAGGCCCCCGCCCAGGCTCCGCTCCTGCCGGCGGGCCATCCGCTGGACCTGTTCGTCACCGCGACCGACTTCACGGGCCACCTCGAAACGTTGCGGCTGCATTCTCCCGCACTGGTGCTGGAAAGCGAGCATCGGCTGACATTCAGCTTTCGCGCCGCAGTCGGCGGCAAGGCGACTTTTGGCGCGATCCCCGAACTGGTGATGGCGGCCCGCGCCTCTGCCAGCTTCCCCGGCGCTTTTCCCGCTTTGCGCGTGGATGAGATCGATCAGCTCGTCGAAGAGGAAAGCCTTTCCTGGCCGGATCGCGATGGCTTTCTTCGCCGGACGATGCCCGAACATGCCCGGCGCGCAGAGATCGATCGCGTGTCCCTGATCGATGGATCGGTGCTGGTGAACGCCCCCTTCGCCGATGCCATGGCCGTCCTGCGCGATCGGCCCGCCACGCGTGAGATCGATCGGCGGATCGTCTACATAGACCCCACCCCTGATCGGACCGGCGGCGCACGGCGTAAAGATGATAAGGCGCCCGGGTTCTTCTCGGTCATCTTCGGGGCGCTGTCCGCCATCCCGCGCGAGCAGCCGATCCGCGACAATCTGGAAGCGATCGAACGCAAATCACGCGACATGGCGAACTTGCGGCAGATCATCGAGGCGCTGCGCCCGGAAATCGAAGAAACGGTGGATCGCTTGTTCGGCCGGACGTTCTTCCTCGATCATCCCAATGCCAAGCGCCTGGCCGCGTGGCGCGCCCGTGCGCAGCAGGCGGCGTTCGAGCAAGCCGGCTATGCCTACCATGGGTACGCTCAAAGCAAGTTTCGCGGTATCGTTGCCACCATCGCCGGCCTGGTTCTGGAAGCTGCGCCGGAAATGGCGTTGCCATCTGCCGCACCGATCAAGGAGCAACTCACCACTTATCTGGCCGCCCACATTTGGGATCACGAGAACGGCCTGCGCGATGCGCGCTCGCCCGCGATGATCGCCTTCTTCCGCCTGCACGATCTGGCATTTCGCATCCGCCGACTGCGCCTGCTGGCGCGCCGGGTGACGCAGGAGGGCACGGAAGATGAGGACACGACGGAGCTTGATCGCGACAATGCCCGCACCGCGATCTACCACGCGCTATCGCTCTACCTGGCGCAGGAGTCGCTGGCGGCACTGGGAGAGGCGTTTCCATCGCTGGCCCGCAATGTCTTCACCGATCCCGGCGCGCTGATCGCCCACGTCGCCCGGCAGCGCGACCTTGTGCGGATCGACGCCGAAGTGGACGAACTGCTGGCACAGGCCATGGCCGCGATGCCATCGCCACTGCGGCGGCGGATGCTGTTCACGTATCTGGGCTTCCCGTTTTACGATGCCGTGACCCTGCCGTTGCTGCGCAGCGAGAGCCTGACCGAGTTCGACCCGGTGCGTGTTGACCGGATCAGTCCCGACGATTGCCACGCCATCCCTCACCCCACCGATGAGCCGCTGCTTCGTGGTTGCGAGTTCTACAATTTTGGGGCGTTCTTCAGCCGCTCCTACCGGGAGAACGACTATCTGTGGGGGCGCCTGCACGGTGCCGAGCGGATGATCGACCTGATCGCCTCCACGCTGGAACCGGATCGCACCATGGCGGGGGCGGACCTGCAAGCGTCCAAGCGGGCCGCGTTCCTGGCGATCCTGGACGAGGAGGCCGATCGCCTCGTGGCCGATCCGGGCCTAATACCCCGCCTCCGCAAGGCCGTACTAGAATCTCCGGCCTGAATTGGCCGACTGCATCAGTGGTTGGTGTTCGCGGCAGCCGGTAGACGCAGGCGATAGCCGATGCCCGGTTCGTTGCAGATCAGCTGCGGATTCTGCGGATCGGCCTCCAGCTTCTGCCGCAAGCTGCGGATCAGGACGCGCAGGTATTCCACGCGCTGCTCGGTTTGGCGGGGCCATACCGCGCTCATCATCTGCTTATGCGTGATCACCCGGCCCGGCATAGCCGCCAGTTGCTCCAGGATCGCGAACTCCTTGGGCGTCAGATGTACCTCGTCGCCGTTGCGCGTGATCAGGCGATCGAGCAGGTCGATGCTGACATCGCCCGCTGTCAGCAGCGGAGAACCACCGGTCCGCGTCACTCGGTTGCGCAACGCGACGCGCAGGCGCGCCAGCAGTTCGTCGGTATCGAACGGCTTGGTAAGATAGTCGTCCGCGCCCAGATCGAGCGCCGCGACTTTCTCATCCGTAGCATCACGGGCGGACACGACAATCACGGTGACGCCGGGGTTCTGCTTGATCAGTGGCACGAGTTCCAAGCCATCACGATCGGGCAGCCCCAGATCGAGCAGCACGACCTCTGGCTGCTGATCGCGCAGCATCGCCATTGCCTCACGCGCGTTCTGCGCCTCGATGGCCAAGTAATCGGCCCTCCCCAACGCGGCGAGGATCAGGCGGCGGATCTGCGGCTCATCGTCCACCACCAGGACTTTCGGGCGATTCTTCATGGCACGTCGCCGCTGTCGATCTGGGTCAGCAGCAAGGCTTCGGGCAGGCGGATCGTGAAGCATGCGCCATGGGGATCATGGTTGTTGGCCGCTTCCACCGACAGGCCCATCGCTTCTGCAAACCCCTTCACGATCGCAAGGCCCAGCCCGGTGCCGTGGCGCACCCGATCCGAACCCTGAAGCCGGGTAAAGGTTTCGAACACGCGCCGCTCTTCGCCCGGCAGGATGCCTGGTCCCTCGTCGATCACAGAGAGCAGCAAGGCATCCGGCAGGCGGCGGCCCCGGATCGTGATCGGCGTACCCGCATTCGCATAGCGCCCGGCGTTGTCCAGCAGGTTGATCAGGCAGTGGTGCAGCAGCACCGGATCCACCCTTACGAGCGGAATGTCCGCCGGGATATCGACCACCACCTTGTGCCCCTGCAACGAGATGCGCGTGTCATGCGCGGCACTGGCCACGGCATCGAACAGATCGGTCGGCTCCACCTTCATCGGCAATGCCCCCGCCTCGATCCGGGCCATGTCGAGCAAGTTGGCGACGAAGCGGTTCAGCCGCTGCGCCTCGGTCTCGATCGTCTCGGCCAGATCGGGCGAAGGGTGGGCCTTCATCTGCTGCGCCGCTGTCAGGATCGTCGTCAGCGGAGTACGCAGATCGTGGCTGACCGACGATAACAGCGCCGAGCGCAGCCGATCGCGCTCACCGATCGCCCGCGCCTCTAGGTTCTCTTTCTGCAACGCCATCCGATCGAGCGCAATGGAGGCCTGGTCCAGCAGGCTCATCAGCAAGGGCATCTGGTCCGACCGGATCGGCTCGCCCGCATCCTGACGCGCAATGCCCAGCACGCCCAACACCCCGCGAGACGTGCGCAGAGGGTGGAACAGCCAGTCCGAAGCGGTGAGAGTGGTGGAACCGCGACCGGCAGGCTGCTCGTTATCGATCGCCCACTGCGCGGCTGCCAGCTCGATCTGGCCCAGCCGGTCCTCAGGCGGGAACGCGGCCTGCAAGTCCGGGCCGTTGGTGGATGGCAGCAACAGCGCGGTGCGCACATCCAGCAGGCGCGCGATATCGGCGCAGATCGCCTGCATCAATTCGTCCCCTGTCGCTACCGCCGTCAGCTGACGGGAGAAGCCGGCCAGCGCGGCGTTCTGGCGCGAACTCGATCCCGCCAGGTTCGCTTGCGCCCGCACCCGTGCCGCGAACTGGCTGGTGACGATCGCCACGCCCAGCAGCACCAGAATCGAGATCACGTTCTCCGGATTGCTGACCGTCAGCGTCCCGGTGGGCGGCAGGAAAAAGAAGTTGTACGCCAGGCTGGACGCGATGCCCGCGAACAGCCCGGCGCGCAGGCTGAAGGTCGCCGCGGCGAACATCACCGGCACCAGATAGAGCAGCGATATGTTGCTGAGGTCGATCACTTGCAGCAGCAGGCGGCCTAGCACCGTCATCGCCGCCACCATCAGCAATGACCACAAGTAGTCATCCGGATCACCCCAGGCACCGGGCAACGCCAGGCGCTGCGGGCGGTGTGATGGGCCGGGGCTTTCACCGGCGGGCAGGACGTGGATCGCCACCTCGCCCACTTCCCGCACCAGCCGATCGACCACCGAGCCGTGGCGCCACTCAAACCACCAGGACCGTTCCGACTTGCCGAGTACGATCTGCGTCGCCCGCGCTTCGCGCGCGAAATCGCGCAGGCCTTCGAATGCCCCGGTCGCGGGAATGCTGGCGGTCGACGCTCCGAGGCGGGAAGCCAGCGCGAGATTGTCCGCCAATTGTCGCCGCTCGTCGTCGGTATAGGCGCGGTCGCGGGCGGTTTCGATGTGAACCGCCGTCCATGGCGCCTTGAGCGCATCGGCCAATCGCTTGCCAGCGCGCACCAGACCGCCGGCATGGCCATGTTCGCTGACCGCCACGACGATCCGCTCCCCCGCCGCGAAGTTGCCCGCCAGCGCATGAGCTCGCACATGCTCCAGCATCTGCGCATCGACCGCCTGCGCGGCGCGGCGCAGCGCCAGTTCGCGCAAGGCCGTTAGGTTGGACTTGGAAAAGAAGTGCCCCAGGGCGCGCGTCGCCTCGTGCGGGATATAGACCTTGCCGTCCTTCAGTCGCTCGATCAGCTCGTCAGGTGGAATATCCACCACTTCGATCTCGGCCTGCTCCAGCACCGAGTCCGGCACCGTTTCACGCACGCGAACGCGCGTGAACGAGGCGACGACATCGTTCAGGCTTTCGACGTGCTGGATGTTGAGCGTGGAATAGACGTCGATCCCTGCGTCCAGCAGTTCCAGCACGTCCTGATAGCGCTTGGGATGGCGGCTGCCGGGCGCGTTGGTGTGGGCCAGTTCGTCCACCAGCGCCAGCTGCGGGCGGCGTTCCAGCAGCGCATCAATGTCCATTTCGCCCAGGCTGTGGCCGACGTGGTCGACACTGCGCCGGGTGATGATCTCATGGCCCTCGACCAACGCCTCGGTTTCGCGCCGCCCGTGGGTTTCGACCACGCCGATCACCACGTCAACGCCGGACTCGCGCCGCTGCCGACCGTCGGACAACATCTCCCACGTCTTGCCAACACCGGGAGCTGCGCCAAGGAATATCTTCAAACGGCCACGGCCCTCCTGCGCGGCGGCGCGCAGGAGGGCTTCGGGCGATGGTCGGTCTGTCTGGCTCACTGCGCCTGTCTAGCGCCGATTGCATCCAGCCGTCGATTGAGGGCGAACACATTCACCCGCGGTTCCCCCAGGAAACCGAACAAGCGCTGGTCCACGCTGTTGCTTACCAGACGGCGCACGATGGCGGGATCGAGGTTGCGGACGCGAGCTACGCGATCCACTTGATAAAAGGCCGCCTCGGGGGTGATATCAGGATCGAGCCCCGAGGCGGAGGTTGTCACCAGGTCGGGCGGAACAGGTCGACCGGGTGCAGCAGTCTGTTTGGCGGCGATGTCCGCCTTCACCCGATCCACCAGAACCTGCGATGCAGGTCCCAGGTTGGAGCCGGATGAGGCGAGGCCGTCGTACCCCTTGCCGGCGGCGGAGGGGCGGGTCTGAAAATAGCGGTTCGAAGTGAAGGCCTGGCCGACCACGCTGGAGCCGACCACCTTGCCATTCTCGGTCACCAGGCTGCCATTTGCCTGGGCAGGGAACAGCGCTTGTCCGATGCCGGTCATCGCCAGCGGGTAGAGCAGCCCCAGCACGACCGCGAAGAGCACGGTCATCACGATGGCGGGGCGCAGGGAAGAAAGAATATCGTTGTTCATGGTGCGTCTCCAGATCACGCGAGGCCGATGCCGTTCACCGCAAGGTCGATCAGCTTGATGCCCAGGAAGGGCGCGAGCAGGCCGCCCAGGCCGTAGATCGCCAGGTTGCGCGCCAGCAGTGGCCCGGCCCCCATCGGCTTGTACTTCACGCCCTTCAGCGCCAGCGGTACCAGCAGCGGAATAATCAGCGCGTTGAAGATGATCGCGGACAGGATCGCGCTTTCCGGCGTGCCCAGCCCCATCACGTTCAGCACGCCCAGCCCCGGATAAAGCGCCACGAACATCGCCGGGATGATGGCGAAATACTTGGCGACGTCGTTGGCTACGGAGAATGTGGTCAGCGCGCCGCGAGTCATCAGCAATTGCTTGCCCAGGCCCACCACCTCGATGAGCTTGGTCGGGTCACTGTCGAGGTCGACCATGTTGCCCGCCTCGCGCGCGGCCTGGGTACCGGTGTTCATCGCCACGCCCACGTCGGCCTGCGCCAGGGCGGGCGCGTCGTTGGTGCCATCGCCGCACATCGCCACCAGGCGCCCGCCCTGCTGCTCCTTGCGGATCAGCGCCAGTTTGTCTTCGGGCGTAGCTTCGGCGAGGAAGTCATCGACCCCGGCCTCGGCGGCGATGGACGAAGCGGTCAGCGGGTTGTCGCCGGTGATCATCACCGTGCGGATACCCATCGCGCGCAACTCGCCGAACCGCTCGCGGATACCCGCCTTGACAATATCCTTCAGGAAGATCGCACCCAGCAAAGTACCGTCGACCGCTACGGCCAGAGGCGTGCCGCCTGCGCGGGCGATCTCGTCGGTGATCCGGCGCAGTTCGGTGGCGGCGGCCGTGCTGCCCGCACCCGGATTGGCCTTCAGGATCGCCTGGACCGCGCCCTTCTGCACCACGCGGCCGCCGGTATCGACGCCCGAGATGCGCGTCTGCGCGGTGAACGGAATGACCTCGGCCCCAGCCGGAAGTGCCGCCAGATCGAGGCCGAACTTTTCGCGCGCCAGTACGACGATGGAGCGGCCCTCGGGCGTTTCGTCCGCCAGGCTGGCGAGTAAGGCGGCTTCGGCCAGTTCACGCACGTCGATGCCGCCGACGGGGCGAAACTCCGTCGCCTGACGATCGCCGATGGTGATCGTGCCGGTCTTGTCGAGCAGCAGCACATCGATGTCGCCCGCCGCCTCGACCGCGCGGCCAGACTTTGCCAACACGTTGAAGCGCACCAGACGGTCCATGCCGGCGATGCCGATGGCTGAAAGCAAGGCGGCGATCGTCGTCGGGATCAGGGTGATCAACAGCGCGGCCAGGATCGAAACCGGAATGCTGCCGCCCGCGTATGTCGCGAAAGCCGGGATCGTGCCGACTGCGATCAGGAAGATGATCGTGAGGCCGACGAGCAGCAGGGTGAGCGCAATCTCGTTCGGCGTCTTCTGCCGTTCCGCGCCTTCGACCAGCGCGATCATGCGATCGAGAAAGCCCTGCCCCGGGTTCACCGTCACCTTCACGCGGATCTCGTCAGAGATGACGCGGGTGCCGGCGGTCACGGCCGAGCGATCGCCACCGGCCTCGCGAATAACCGGCGCGCTTTCGCCGGTGATGGCGGCTTCGTTGACAGAGGCGACGCCGGCGATCACTTCGCCATCGGAAGGGATAAGATCGCCAGTCTGCACCAGCACCACATCGTCCTTGCGAAGCGCGCTGGCGGGAACGTCCTCAACCACCCCGGAGTCGATGGCGCCCTTCACGCGCTTGGCGGTGAGTTCGGCCTTGGTGGCGCGCAGGGATGCGGCCTGCGCCTTGCCCCGGCCTTCCGCCAAAGCCTCGGCAAAGGTGCCGAACAGGACGGTCAGCCACAGCCAGATAACCAGTTGGAGCTTGAAACCGATGCCAAGGCCATCCTGGCCGACCACTAGCAAGACGGTCAGCAGCAGGGCCACGACGGCTGTGGTGAACATCACCGGATTGCGGATCAGTTCCTTGGGATTGAGCTTGCGAAACGCGTCGCCGATCGCGGGAACGATCAGTTCGGCGGTGAAAAGAGACTTCGAAGAAGCCTGAGAGTTCCGGGCCATGTGCCGGTTATCCTTAGAAAAGCTGGCCACGGATCATCGCGAGATGATCGGCGATGGGACCAAGCGCGAGGCTGGGCAGGAAGGTGAGGCCACCCACGATCAGCACGATGCCGATCAGCAGTCCGGTCCACAGCAACCCTGTCGTCGGGAAACTGCCTGCGGACTCCGGCGTGTGCTTCTTGGCCGCGAGACCGCCTGCCACCGCCAGCATCGGGATGATGATGAAGAACCGGCCAATCCACATCGCCACGCCCAGCATGCCGTTGTAGAAAGGCGTGTTGGCAGTCAGACCGGCAAATGCCGACCCGTTGTTGGCCACCGCGCTGGTGAAGGCATAGAGGATCTCCGAGAAGCCATGTGGCCCCTTGTTGAGTGGCCCCGCCAGACCAGCCGGGATGATCGACGCAACCGCGCTCATGCCCAGGATGCACAGCGGCAATACCGCTATGGCGAGGACGGAAAGCTTCACCTCCCGGCTCTCGATCTTCTTGCCGACATATTCGGGCGTGCGCCCCACCATCAGCCCGGCCACGAACACGGCCAGGATGGCGAACAGCAGGAAGCCGTAGATACCCGCGCCCACGCCGCCGATCACCACTTCGCCCAGTTGCATGTTGAACAGCGGGATCATGCCGCCCAGCGCCGTGAAGCTATCGTGCATCGCGTTGACGGCACCGCAGGATGCGGCCGTGGTGATGACCGAGAACAGCGAGCTTGCGGCGATGCCGAAGCGCACTTCCTTGCCCTCCATGTTGCCACCGGGCAGGCCCAGGCCATGCAACACTGGATTGCCTGCCGCTTCCTGCCAATAGGCGATCGTGGTTCCGGCCAGGAACAGCGTCATCATCGCCGCCAGGATCGCCCAGCCCTGTCGCGTGTTGCCCACGGCCTTGCCGAAGCAATACGTTAGGCCCACGCCGATCGCGAAGATCGAGAGCATCTGCACAAGGTCGGTCAGCGCCGTCGGGTTCTCGAATGGATGCGCGGAGTTGGCGTTGAAGAAGCCACCACCGTTGGTGCCCAGCATCTTGATCGCCTCTTGCGAAGCGACCGGCCCCAGCGCCAGCGTCTGCTTCGCGCCCTCCAGCGTGGCGATATCGACCGAACCGGCCAGCGTCTGCGGCACACCGCTGGCGATGTAGAACACGGCCAGGACGATAGACAACGGCAACAGCAGGTACAGCGTCACCCGGGTGACGTCGGCCCAGAAGTTACCGATGCCGGTGGCGCTGCGCCGGGCAAACCCGCGAAACAGCGCAAACGCCAGCGCGATACCGGTCGCCGCCGAGAGGAAATTGTGGATCGTCAAACCCAGCATCTGGCTGAGGTTCGACATCGTCGACTCACCGGCATAGCTCTGCCAGTTCGTGTTCGCCCCAAAGCTGATCGCCGTGTTGAACGCCAGGTGTTCGCTCACTGCGCCAAAGCCCAGCGGGTTCAGCGGCAGCAACGCCTGCGCGCGCAGCACTGCGTAAGTCAGCAGCATCAACGCCGCATTGAAGATCAGCATGTGCACCGCGTATCGGCGCCAGGACTGATCCTCGTCCGGATCGATGCCGGAAAGACGGTAGAAGCCCCGCTCTACCGGCCCCAGCAACACATGCAACGGCGTCCGCCGCCCCTCGTAGAGCGCGAAAAGCCATAGGCCGATCGGCTTGACGAGTGCCAACAGAATGCCGGTGAAGACTGCGATCAGCAGCCACCCCTGGAAGGTCATCATGCCCCTCCTAGAACCGCTCGGGCCGCGCGAGCACGGCCACCAGGTAGATCAGCAGGCCCAGCGCGGTGATGCCCGCGAGCCATAAGTCGATTGTCATGACCGGTGTCCTCTCAGGCCCGATCGCAGAGCGCGGCGTAGCCGAGGCTCCCGATCAGGAGGAAAAGGAAGAGGCCGATCCAGAGGCTGTCTTGCATGTCGATGCTCCTGAACGCTCAAGGCACCCCACGGCGGGAGGCGAGTCGTTTGCAGGAACCCTATTGAGCGCTGGCGACGTTGGAATTCGAGACGAGCAACCGGCGCTGGCCGTATGTTCTTCGTATGATTCCATACTTTTCGCAGCTAAGTCGGCCGCCGATCGGCAGGCCAGCCCGCTGCGCTTGACCTGCACCGACCTTGCGGCTAATGGCGCCCATCCCATCCGGGCTTGCCCGTGGGATCAAGAGCTGAACATTGTCGTCCGGTTGCGGGGTTTCGCCTCGCGGGAATTCTTCCAGGATCGTGCGGCAAAGTAATCCGGCGGGTGCGTCGGGTGGAGTGTTTTTCGGCTCACGTGACGGTGGTTCCGTCCGGATCGAAGCGCGAAGGCGCTGCGCCGGACCAACGACTTTTTCGTGATACCGGCTATTCTCTTCCCCTCCCGCCACACCAGTGGACCGGGGTGCGACGGGTCCGTTCCGCGCTACCTTACGCAAGGCGCGCGGACCGGATCCATCGCACTCCTACTTCAGGAAGAAGAGTACGCAATGCCCACGATCAACCAGCTGATCCGCAAGGGTCGCGAGCCGCAGAAGGCCAAGTCAAAGGTCCCTGCGATGGAGCAGAACCCGCAGAAGCGCGGTGTTTGCACCCGCGTCTACACCACGACCCCGAAGAAGCCGAACTCGGCTTTGCGCAAGGTCGCCAAGGTTCGCCTCACCAACCAGCGCGAAGTCATCACCTACATCCCGGGTGAAGGCCACAACCTGCAAGAGCACTCGGTCGTGCTGATCCGCGGCGGCCGCGTTCGCGACCTTCCTGGCGTGCGCTACCACGTCCTTCGCGGCGTGCTCGACACGCAGGGCGTCAAGGACCGCAAGCAGAGCCGCTCGAAGTACGGCGCCAAGCGTCCGAAGTAAGGTTTCACCGCGCTAAGGCCGGCACCGGCCCGCTTCCCCACCCGGACGCCCTGCATGGGCATCCTGTGGGAGGCCGGGTGGGGGAGCGGGCCGGTGCCGCAAGGCGAACCCAGATGGGTTTGCCGCACTCCGAAGGAGTTCAAGCAAATGTCACGTCGTCGTCGTCCCGAGAAGCGGGAAATCCTGCCCGATCCCAAGTTCGGGGATCTCATCCTGTCCAAGTTCATGAACAACCTCATGTACGACGGCAAGAAGTCGGTCGCCGAAGCGATCGTCTATGGCGCTATGGAAACCATGGAGACCCGCCGTAAGGCCGATCCGGTCCAGCTGTTCCACTCCGCGCTGACCAACGTCGCACCGCAGATAGAAGTCCGTAGCCGCCGCGTAGGTGGTGCGACCTATCAGGTTCCGGTCGAAGTGCGTCCCGAGCGCGCCCAGGCTCTCGCCATCCGCTGGCTGATCACCGCAGCGCGCAACCGCCCCGAAACCACGATGTCGGCGCGTCTTTCGGGCGAGCTGCTCGATGCCGCCAACAACCGTGGCAACGCGGTCAAGAAGCGCGAAGACACGCACCGCATGGCCGACGCCAACCGCGCCTTCTCGCACTACCGCTGGTAATGCCGATCGCCAGGCCTCGAGCCTGGCGACAAGGTGCGCTCGTCATCGCGGCGTCACACTTTTAATTGAGGGGCCGGGAACCTATCTAACGGGCGGTTCCCCTCCCCCGCACACCCAAGGACTAAGATCATGGCACGCAGCCATCCGCTTTCGATGTACCGTAATATCGGCATCATGGCGCACATCGACGCCGGCAAGACGACCACGACCGAGCGTATCCTCTACTACACCGGCAAGTCCTACAAGATCGGCGAAGTCCATGACGGCGCCGCTACCATGGACTGGATGGAGCAGGAGCAGGAACGCGGCATCACCATCACCTCCGCTGCCACCACCTGCTTCTGGAAGGCAGACAGCGGCAAGGGTGAAGAATATCGCATCAACATCATCGACACCCCGGGCCACGTGGACTTCACCATCGAAGTCGAGCGTTCGCTGCGCGTGCTCGACGGCGCGGTTGCCTGTTTCGACGGCGTGGCCGGCGTGGAGCCCCAGTCCGAGACGGTGTGGCGTCAGGCCGACAAGTACGGCGTGCCGCGCATGTGCTTCATCAACAAGCTCGACCGCACCGGCGCGAACTTCAAGTACTGCGTGCAGTCGATCATCGACCGCCTCGGCGCGACCCCTGCGGTGCTGTATCTGCCCATCGGCATGGAAGCAGACCTCAAGGGCCTGGTCGATCTGGTGCATAACCGCGCGATCATCTGGAAGGACGAAGCGCTGGGCGCCGAATTCTTCTACGAAGAGATCCCCGCCGACATGGCCGACGAAGCTGCCGAGTACCGCATGAAGCTCATCGAGCTGGCGGTCGAGCAGGACGACGAGGCAATGGAAGCTTATCTCGAGGGCAACGAGCCTGACGTCGCGACGCTCAAGAAGCTGATCCGCAAGGGTACGCTGGGCCACGCGTTCGTGCCGGTCGTGTGCGGTTCGGCGTTCAAGAACAAGGGCGTTCAGCCCCTGCTCGACGCCGTGGTCGACTATCTGCCTTCGCCGCTCGACATCGAAGACGTTCAGGGCGTCAAGATGGACAGCGACGAGAAGGACAGCCGCCCGCCTGAGGACAACGCGCCGTTCTCGGCCCTCGCCTTCAAGGTCATGAACGATCCGTTCGTCGGCTCGCTCACCTTCATCCGCATCTATTCGGGCACGCTCACCAAGGGTGGCTACCTGAACTCGGTGAAGGACAAGAAGGAGAAGGTCGGCCGCATTCTCGAAATGCACGCCAATGACCGTAAGGACATCGACGAGGCCTTCGCGGGCGATATCGTCGCGCTGGCCGGTATGAAGGAGACCACCACCGGCGACACCCTGTGCGCCGAGCGTCAGCCGATCGTGCTGGAGCGGATGGAATTCCCCGAGCCGGTTATCGAACTGTCCGTGGAGCCCAAGACCAAGGCCGACCAGGAGAAGATGGGCGTCGCGCTCAATCGTCTCTCGGCCGAGGACCCCTCGTTCCGCGTCTCGACCGACCACGAATCGGGCCAGACCATCATCAAGGGCATGGGCGAGCTTCACCTCGACATCATCGTCGACCGCATGCGTCGCGAGTTCAAGGTCGAGGCCAACGTGGGTGCGCCGCAGGTGGCCTATCGCGAGTATCTCGCTAAGCCCGTCGACGTCGACTACACCCACAAGAAGCAGTCGGGCGGTACCGGTCAGTTCGGCCGCGTGAAGGTCAAGGTCACGCCGGGCGAGCGCGGTTCGGGCATCACCTTCACCGACGAAATCAAGGGCGGTAACATTCCGAAGGAATATATCCCCGCGATCGAGAAGGGCATGCGCGAGACGGCCGCCTCGGGTCAGCTGGTCGGCTTCCCGATCATCGACTTCGACATCAACCTCTATGACGGTTCGTACCACGACGTCGACTCGTCCGCCCTGGCGTTCGAAATCGCCGGTCGCGGTGCGATGCGCGAAGTGGCTTCGAAGGCGGGTATCAAACTGCTCGAGCCGATTATGAAGGTCGAAGTCGTCACCCCCGAGGAATATCTGGGCGACGTCATCGGCGACATGAACAGCCGTCGTGGCCAGATCCAGGGTACCGACACCCGCGGCAACGCTCAGGTCGTCGAAGCCATGGTGCCTCTGGCGAACATGTTCGGCTACGTGAACCAGCTGCGCTCGTTCACGCAGGGTCGTGCAAACTACTCGATGTTCTTCTCCCACTATGACGAGGTTCCGGCAAACGTCGCGGCCGAGGTCAAGGAGAAGCTTGCCTAAAAGGCGCAATCATTCTAGGGGCGGCGCCTGTTTCGGTGGGCGTCGCTCATTTCCCACAGAACCAAAATCAAGCGAACAGAAGGTTTGAACAATGGCGAAGGCTAAATTCGAGCGGAACAAGCCGCACTGCAACATCGGCACCATCGGTCACGTTGACCACGGCAAGACCACGCTGACCGCCGCGATCACGAAGGTCATGGCCGAAGCATTCGGCGGTGAAGCCGTTGACTTCGCCAACATCGACAAGGCTCCCGAAGAGCGCGAGCGCGGCATCACGATCTCGACCGCACACGTCGAATACGAGACCGATGCGCGCCACTACGCACACGTCGATTGCCCGGGCCACGCCGACTACGTGAAGAACATGATCACCGGTGCCGCCCAGATGGACGGCGCTATTCTCGTTGTGAACGCTGCTGACGGCCCGATGCCGCAGACCCGCGAGCACATCCTGCTGGCGCGCCAGGTCGGCGTTCCGCAGCTCGTCGTGTTCATGAACAAGGTCGATCAGGTCGACGACTCCGAGCTGCTCGAGCTGGTCGAACTGGAAGTGCGCGAGCTGCTGTCTTCGTATGACTTCGATGGTGACAACATCCCCATCGTCATGGGTTCGGCTCTGGCCGCTCTGGAAGGTCGCGACGACAACATCGGCAAGGAGAAGATCCTTGAGCTGATGAAGGCCGTTGACGAGTTCATCCCGCAGCCGCCTCGCCCGACCGACAAGCCCTTCCTGATGCCGGTCGAGGACGTGTTCTCGATCTCGGGTCGTGGTACGGTTGTGACCGGCCGCGTAGAGACCGGCATCGTCAAGGTTGGCGAGGAAGTCGAAGTTGTCGGCATTCGCAACACCCAGAAGACCGTCGTCACCGGCGTCGAAATGTTCCGCAAGCTGCTCGACCAGGGTGAAGCTGGCGATAACATCGGCGCTCTGGTTCGCGGCCTGAAGCGTGAAGACGTTGAGCGTGGTCAGGTTCTGGCCAAGCCGGGCACCGTGACCCCGCACACCGACTTCGACGCCGAAGTCTACGTGCTGTCGAAGGACGAAGGTGGCCGTCACACGCCGTTCTTCGCCAACTACCGCCCGCAGTTCTACTTCCGCACCACCGACGTAACCGGCGAAGTGATCCTTCCCGAGGGCACCGAGATGGTCATGCCGGGTGACAACGTCACGATCTCGGTCAAGCTGATCGCTCCGATCGCCATGGACGACGGCCTGCGCTTCGCTATCCGCGAAGGTGGCCGCACCGTGGGTTCGGGCGTCGTCGCCAAGATCACGAAGTAAGCACAGCTCTTCGGATCATACCGAACAAGAGGCCCGGCTTCCGAAAGGAGGCCGGGCTTTTTGCTTGTCCGGCTAACCCGCCGACATCACATCGCGCGCTATTTCCGGAATACTGAAGCGATAGAGAGACGGGGTGCTTGCCGGCGTACCCACATTTCTCACGATCAACCCTTGCGCGAATCCCTTCATGCACGTAAGGGCGCGCTTCGAATTTCTTCTGGGGCATCGCCCCTTTGCTCTTTCTCATCGGTAGGGACATGGAAGCTCAAAACATCCGCATTCGCCTCAAGGCGTTCGATCACCGCGTGCTGGATCAGGCCACCGGCGAAATCGCCGACACTGCCCGCCGCACCGGCGCTCTGATCCGTGGGCCCATCCCCCTGCCGACGAAGATCGAGAAGTTCACGGTCAACCGTGGTCCGCACATCGATAAGAAGTCGCGCGAGCAGTTTGAAGTTCGCACCTACAAGCGCCTGCTGGACATCGTGCAGCCGAACGCTGCCACGGTGGACGCGCTGATGAAGCTCGATCTGGCCGCCGGCGTGAACGTCGAGATCAAGCTGGCATAAAGCCTCTTCCCGACGCGATTGTTTTGGCCTAAGGGCCACATTCCTTCCGGGCTCCTCGAGTCCGGCTCTGGCGCCAACGGCGCTACGAGACAGAGCCGCAGCGACCAAAACCCGCCGCGGACACAAGGGATACCTCCGGTCTTCGGATCGGGAATGCGTCCCCCGTCTCGCTTCCGCAGGCTTCGGCCTGTTCCAGGAGGCACCCAGCCCGGACGGGGGCACGCATCGAACCAGGGCTGGACACGCCTGTCGAGATGGTCTCGGCAGGCCTCTGTTAGGAGTTATGGTCATGCGTACTGGCGTGATCGCCAAAAAGGTCGGGATGACCCGGCTTTTCCAGGAGGACGGACGGCATGTGCCGGTCACCGTCTTGGCGCTGGAAGACAACCAAGTGATTTCGGTCCGTACATCTGACACCGACGGTTATGTCGCGGTCCAGCTCGGTGCGGGCGAAGCCAAGCAGAAGAACGTCGCTAAGCCGCAGCGTGAGCATTTCGCCAAAGCGAATGTCTCGCTCAAGCAGCGCGTGGCGGAGTTTCGCGTGGCAGACGACGCCGTGCTGGAAGTGGGCGCCACCATCGCCGCTTCGCATTTCGTCCCCGGCCAGCTGGTCGACGTAGCTGGCCACACCCAGGGTAAGGGCTTCCAGGGCGCCATGAAGCGCTGGGGCTTCGGCGGTATGCGCGCCACCCACGGTGTTTCCATCTCGCACCGTGCCCACGGTTCGACCGGTAACCGCCAGGATCCCGGCAAGGTCTTCAAGAACAAGAAGATGGCTGGCCACATGGGTGACCGCCAGCGTACTCAGCAGAACCTTGAGATCGTGCGCGTCGATGACGAGCGCGGCCTGCTTTTCGTGAAGGGCTCTGTCCCCGGCTCGAAGAACGCGTGGCTGACCGTTTCGGACGCCGTCAAGGTTTCCCGTCACGCGGAAGCGCCCTACCCCGCCGGCCTGAAGCAGGCCGCCAACAGCAACGACACGGCTGCCAACACGCCTGCGGAAGAGACCGCTGCGCCTGAGGCCACCGAAGGTCAGGAGGGCTGATCGCATGAAGGTACAGGTCCTCAATCTCGACGGTTCGAACGCCAACGGCGATATCGAGCTTTCGGACGACGTGTTCGGCCTCGCGCCGCGCGCTGACATCCTCCACCGCGTTGTCACCTGGCAGCTCGAGAAGCGCCGCGGCATTGCCCGCGCCACGCGCGAGCGTTCCGACGTTGCCCGCACCGGCAAGAAGTTCGGCAACCAGAAGGGTGGCGGTACCGCTCGTCACGGCGACCGCGCTGCTCCCGTCTTCATCGGCGGTGGTAAGGCTCACGGTGCCCGTCGCCGCGAGTTCAATCCTTCGCTCAACAAGAAGGTTCGCGCGCTTGGCCTGAAGATGGCTCTTTCAGCCAAGGCCCAGAGCGGCCTGATCGTGGTCGACACGCTGGACGGCGTCGAAGCCAAGACCAAGGCTCTGGCCGGTCAGTTCGCAAAGGCGAACTGGGGCAAGAAGGTCCTGGTGATCGACGGCGACACCGTGAGCGAGAACTTCGCACGCGCTGCCGGCAACCTCGTCGGTGTGAGCGTGCTCCCTGCCGTGGGCGCCAACGTCTACGATATCCTGAAGCATGACACGCTGGTGCTGACCCGCTCGGCTGTCGAGAAGCTGGAGGCGCGTTTCGCCCCCACGGGAGTGGCTGAATAATGGCTAAGAACCAGCAGGTGGATGTGCGTCATTACGACGTGATCCTCTCGCCCCACATCACCGAGAAGTCGACGATGCTTTCCGAGCATAACGCCGTCGTCTTCAAAGTGGCGGACAAGGCAAGCAAGCCCGAGATCAAGGCTGCCGTAGAAGCGCTGTTCTCCGTCAAGGTGACCGGCGTGAACACGATCGTCGTCAAGGGCAAGACCAAGCGCTGGCGCGGTAAGGAATACCGCCGCAGCGACGTGAAGAAGGCGATCGTCACGCTGGCCGAAGGCCAGTCGATTGACATCACCGAAGGCGTGCGGGGCTAACCGATGGCACTGAAGAAATATAACCCGACCAGCCCCGCTCGCCGCGGCCTGGTCCTCGTCGACAAGTCCAGCCTGCACAAGGGCAAGCCCGTCAAGGCGCTGACCGAAGGCAAGCACAAGACCGGTGGCCGCAACAACAAGGGCCACGTGACCTCGCGCGGCATCGCCGGCGGTCACAAGCAAAAGTACCGCTACATCGACTTCAAGCGTCGCAAGTGGGACCAGCCTGCCACGGTCGAGCGCCTGGAATACGATCCCAACCGCACGGCATTCATCGCTCTCGTCAAGTACGAAGACGGCGAACTGGCCTACATCCTGGCGCCGCAGCGCCTGGGCGTTGGCGATCAGGTCGTCGCCGGTGAGAAGACCGACGTGAAGCCCGGCAACGCGATGCTGCTGGCGCAGATGCCGGTCGGCACGATCTGCCACAACGTCGAGATGAAGCCCGGCAAGGGTGGCCAGATCGCCCGTTCGGCCGGTACTTATGTGCAGGTCGTCGGTCGTGACCGCGGCATGGTCATCGTTCGCCTGAACTCGGGCGAGCAGCGTTACCTTCGCGGCGATTGCATGGGCACGGTCGGTGCGGTGTCGAACCCCGACAACGCCAACCAGACTCTCGCCAAGGCCGGTCGCAAGCGCTGGATGGGTCGTCGCCCGCTGACGCGCGGTGTCGCCAAGAACCCGGTCGACCACCCGCACGGTGGTGGTGAAGGCCGGACCTCGGGTGGTCGTCACCCGGTCACGCCTTGGGGCAAGCCGACGAAGGGTGCTCGCACTCGTCACAACAAGCAGACGGACAAGATGATCATCCGTTCGCGTCACGCCAAGAAGAAGAGGTAAGTCACGATGGCACGTTCCGTCTGGAAAGGCCCCTTCGTCGACCTCTACCTTCTCAAGAAGGCCGAAGTCGCGCAGGATGCCGGCACCCGCGCTGGTCCGATCAAGACCTGGTCGCGTCGCTCCACCATTCTCCCGCAGTTCGTGGGCCTGACGTTCCAGGTCTACAACGGTCACAAGTTCATCCCCGTCGCGGTGAACGAGGACATGGTCGGTCATAAGCTGGGTGAGTTCGCTCCCACCCGCAGCTTCCCCGGCCACGCCGCCGACAAGAAGGGCAAGCGCTGATGAGCAAGCAAGCAGCACCCCGTCGCGTCGGTGACAAGGAGGCTCTGGCCGTCAACACCACGATCCGTGGTTCGGCGCAGAAGCTCAACCTCGTTGCCGGCCTGATTCGCGGCCGCCGCGCCGAGGATGCGATGAACATTCTCGCGTTCTCCAAGAAGGGCATGGCCGACGAGGCTCGCAAGGTTCTCGCATCGGCAATCGCCAACGCGGAAAACAACCACAACCTGGACGTCGACGCGCTCGTCGTGGCCGAGGCTTCGGTGGGCAAGTCGATCACGATGAAGCGTTTCCACGCTCGCGGTCGCGGCAAGTCCACTCGCATCCTCAAGCCGTTTTCGCGCCTGCGGATCGTCGTTCGCGAAGTCGAGGAGGCCTGAGCCATGGGTCACAAGTCGAACCCCATCGGTCTGCGCCTGCAGATCAACCGCACCTGGGACAGCCGCTGGTTTTCCGAAGGTCGTGAATACGCCGGCATGCTTGAGGAAGACCTCAAGATGCGCAAGTTCATCATCGAGACCCTGCCTCAGGCAGCGATCTCCAAGGTGGTGATCGAGCGTCCTGCCAAGCTGTGCCGCGTGTCGATCTTTGCCGCCCGCCCGGGTGTCATCATCGGCAAGAAGGGCGCGGACATCGAGAAGCTGCGGAAGCAGCTCGCCGCGATGACCAAGAGCGACGTGAAGCTCAACATCGTCGAGATCCGTAAGCCGGAAGTCGATGCCAAGCTCGTCGCCCAGGGTATCGCCGATCAGCTGATCCGTCGTGTCGCGTTCCGTCGCGCCATGAAGCGTGCCATGCAGTCAGCGATGCGTCTTGGCGCTGAAGGCGTGAAGATCATGTGCGGTGGCCGTCTGGGCGGCGCCGAGATCGCTCGTGTCGAGCAGTACCGTGAAGGCCGCGTGCCATTGCACACCCTGCGCGCCAACATCGACTATGCCGAAGCCGAGGCGCTAACCGCTTATGGCATCATCGGCATCAAGGTGTGGGTCTTCAAGGGCGAGATCCTTGGGCATGACCCGATGGCGACGGACCGGCTGATGATGGAGGCTCAAACCTCCGGCGTCCGTCCGGCACGCTGAGCAGTAGGATAGAGTAAGCACCATGCTGCAACCGAAAAAGACCAAGTTCCGCAAGGCCTTCAAGGGCCGCATCCACGGCAACGCCAAGGGTGGCACGGATCTGAACTTTGGCTCCTACGGCCTCAAAGCCATGGAACCGGAGCGGATTACCGCCCGCCAGATCGAAGCCGCCCGTCGCGCCATCACGCGCCACATCAAGCGTCAGGGACGCCTGTGGATCCGCGTGTTCCCCGACGTGCCGGTTTCGAAGAAGCCTGCCGAAGTCCGCCAGGGTAAGGGTAAGGGCGCGAATGAATACTGGGCAGCCCGCGTGAAGCCGGGTCGCATCCTGTTCGAGCTGGACGGCGTTGCCGGCCCCCTCGCCGCTGAAGCCTTCAGCCGCGCCGCGATGAAGTTGCCGATCAAGACCAAGGTCGTCGCCCGCCTTGGCGACACGTCGCACCTGGGAGGTGAGTGATGGCAAAGTTCGAGGATCTCAGCGCCAAGACTGATGACCAGCTCCAGGACGATCTGTCCGAGCTGAAGCGCGAGCAGTTCAACCTGCGTTTCCAGGCGGCTACGAGCCAGCTCGAGCGTCCTGCTCGGATCAAGGAAGTCCGTCGCGACATCGCCCGCATCAAGACGCTGCAGACGCAGCGCTCTGCCGACGCGGCGAAGTAAGGAGACCAACGATGCCCAAGCGTATTCTGACGGGGACCGTGGTTTCCGACAAGACTGACAAGACCGTGACCGTGCTCGTCGAGCGCAAGGTGAAGCACCCGCTGTACGGGAAGATCATCCGGCGCTCGAAGAAGTACCACGCCCATGACGAGGACAACGCCTACCACACTGGTGAGCGGGTCCGGATCGAGGAGACCAAGCCGATCTCCAAGACCAAGTCGTGGAAGGTGCTCGATCGCCTGCAGGCGAGCAAGGGTACCGCTCTCGAGGCAAACCTCGACGTGGACAACGCCCGCTAATCTGCTATGGGCGCCGTTCCCCGGCGCCCATTCAGGTATTTTGCCGGGCTCGAAGTATTTTTGGAACTGCCGGACTTGTTCCGGCAAGCCGTTGAGAAGGAACCGGATCTATGATCCAGATGCAATCCAATCTCGACGTCGCGGACAACAGCGGCGCCAAGCGCGTCCAGTGCATCAAGGTGCTGGGCGGGTCTAAGCGTCGGTTCGCGGGTGTCGGAGACATCATCGTGGTGTCGATCAAGGAGGCGCAACCGCGCGCCCGCGTCAAGAAGGGCGACGTTCACCGCGCTGTGATCGTTCGTACCCGCAAGGACGTGCGTCGCACCGATGGCAGCGTGATCCGCTTTGATTCGAACGCGGCCGTGCTGATCAACAAGAACGAGGAGCCGATCGGCACTCGTATCTTCGGCCCCGTGGTCCGCGAACTTCGCGGCCGTGGCTTCATGAAGATCATCTCGCTCGCTCCGGAGGTGCTGTAATGGCCGCCGCTAAGATCAAGAAGGGCGACTCCGTCGTCGTTCGTTCGGGCAAGGACAAGGGCCGCACCGGCACCGTCGTTCAGGTCATGCCGAAGGATGGCAAGGTCGTGGTGGAGGGCATCAACGTGATGACCCGTCACCGCAAGCCCAGCCAGACCAACCCGCAAGGTGGTATTGACCGCCTGCCCGCTCCGATGGCGATCAGCAAGGTCGGCCTGGCCGATCCCAAGGATGGCAAGGCGACACGCGTGCGCTTCGAAACCAAGGACGGCAAGAAGGTCCGCGTGGCCGTGAAGTCCGGGGAGACGATCGATGGCTGATAAGTACACTCCGCGCCTCCGCTCCAAGTATGAGGCCGAGATCGCCAAGGCGATGACCGAGAAGTTCGGTTACAAGAACGTGATGCAGGTTCCCCGGATCGAGAAGATCACGCTCAACATGGGCGTGGGCGAGGCGAGCCAGGACAAGAAGAAGGTCACGACCGCCGCCGCCGAGATGGAGGCGATTGCCGGCCAGAAGCCTGTGATCACCAAGGCGCGCAAGTCGATCGCGCAGTTCAAGCTGCGTGAAGGCATGCCGATCGGTTGCAAGGTCACCTTGCGCCGTGAGCGCATGTACGAGTTCCTCGACCGTCTGGTCACGATCGCGATGCCCCGCATCCGCGACTTCCGTGGCCTGAACCCGAAGTCGTTCGATGGCCGCGGGAACTATGCGATGGGCTTGAAGGAGCAGATCATCTTCCCAGAGATCAGCTACGACAAGATCGACAAGGTGCGTGGCATGGACATCATCGTCACCACCAGCGCGAAGACCGATGACGAAGCGCGCGAGCTGCTGCGTCTGTTCGGTTTCCCGTTCCCGGCAGAAGCTGCCGAAGAGAAGCAGGCCGCGTGAGCGGTCGAATGAAGAGAGCTTAAGTCCATGGCGAAACTGAGTTCCGTGAATAAGAACGAGCGTCGCAAGAAGCTCGTCAAGAAGTATGCCGGCAAGTATGCGGCCCTGAAAGCCGTTGCCGACGACACCTCCCTCGACGAGACCGAGCGTCTGATCGCCCGCCTCAAGCTGGCCGAAATCCCGCGTAACGCCAACCCGACCCGGGTTCGCAACCGTTGCGCCACGACCGGCCGCCCGCGTGGCTACTACCGCAAGTTCGGTATCAACCGCATCGAGATCAGAAACCTTGGCAACAAGGGCCTGATCCCCGGTCTGGTCAAGTCGAGCTGGTAAGGATCATTTGAAATGGCTTTGACCGATCCCCTGGGTGATATGCTCACCCGCATCCGCAACGGCCAGCAGGCGAAGAAGGATTCCGTCCTCTCGCCGGCTTCGAAGCTGCGCTCACGCGTGCTCGAGGTGCTGCAGCGCGAAGGTTATATCCGTGGCTTCAGTGATGACGCTACCGGTGCCCACCCGCAGCTGCGTATTGAGCTGAAGTATTTCGAGGGCGAACCCGCTATCAAGCACATCGCCCGTGTCTCCAAGCCGGGCCGCCGCGTCTACTCGGGTTCCAAGGAACTCCCGGTGATCCGCAACGGCCTTGGCATCACCATCGTCTCGACGCCGCGTGGCGTGCTTTCGGATGCCGAAGCGCGTACGCAGAACGTCGGTGGCGAAGTGCTTGCGGAGGTGTTCTGATGAGCCGCATCGGCAAGCGTCCCGTCGCGATCCCCAGTGGGGTGACCGCCGACATCAAGGACGGTATCCTCTCGGTGAAGGGCCCCAAGGGCACCCTTACCCTCACCATGCGCGACGAGATCAGCTACACGCTCGACGACGGCGCGATTTCGGTCAAGCCTGCCAACGACACCAAGGAAGCGCGTGCTTTCTGGGGCATGCAGCGCACCCTTGTTTCGAACCTCGTTGAGGGCGTGACGACGGGCTTTACCAAGACGCTCGAGATCACCGGTGTCGGCTACCGCGCCAACTCGCAGGGCAAGACCCTGAAGTTGCAGCTCGGCTATTCGCATGATGTCGACATCGCGGTGCCGGAGGGCATCGAGATCAAGACGCCGGACAACACCACGATCGAGATTTCTGGTAACGACAAGCAGAAGGTCGGCCAGATCGCGGCTGAGATCCGTCGCTGGCGCAAGCCTGAGCCTTACAAGGGCAAGGGCATCAAGTACCGTGGCGAGTACATCTTCCGCAAGGAAGGGAAGAAGAAGTAATGGCCAAGCTCAACCTCTTCGATCGCCGCAAGCGTCGCGTCCGTACGTCGCTTCGTGCGCGCTCAGGCAGCCGCCCTCGCCTTTCGGTGCACCGTACCGGTCGTCACATCTATGCGCAGATCATCGATGATGCGCAGGGCCGTACGCTCGCTGCCGCCAACACGCTTGGTGCCAAGGGCACCGACATGGAAGCCGCGACCCGCGTGGGTCAGCAACTGGCCGAGAAGGCCAAGGCTGCTGGCGTCACTGCAGTCGTGTTCGACCGTGGTGGTTTCCTGTTCCACGGCCGCGTCAAGGCGCTGGCCGAAGCCGCCCGTGAAGGCGGGCTGGAGTTCTGATGATGGCAGACGAAAACAACAACGAGCAGCCGATCGCGGCTGAAGCACCCCAGGGTGTCGACGCAGCGCCCGAAGCCGGTAACGGCTACCAGGGCCAGGGCGGCTTCGGCGGCGGCCAGGGCGGCGGTCGCGGTGGTAACCGTGGCGGCGGCGGTAGTCGTGGCCGTGGTGGCGACAACCGCGGCGGTGGCCGTGGCGGTAACGATCGTGGCGGCCGTGGCCGTGACGACCGTCGTGGTCGCGGTGGCGACGATGACGGTGGTGAGGAGCTGATCGAAAAGCTCGTCCACATCAACCGCGTCTCCAAGACCGTCAAGGGCGGCAAGCGCTTCGGTTTCGCCGCGCTGGTCGTGGTGGGCGATGGCAAGGGTCGTGTCGGCTTCGGTCACTCGAAGGCGCGCGAAGTGCCTGAGGCGATCACCAAGGCGACCGCTTCCGCCAAGAAGAAGATGGTGCGTGTTCCCCTCAAGGAAGGACGCACTCTGCATCACGACGGCAAGGGCCACTTCGGCGCTGGTCGCGTGAATGTGCGCACGGCGCCTGCGGGTACCGGCATCATCGCCGGTGGTCCGATGCGCGCCGTGTTCGAGAGCCTGGGCGTTCATGACGTGGTGACCAAGTCGGTCGGCACTTCGAACCCCTACAACATGATCCGCGCTACCTTCGACGCGCTGACCAGCCAGACTTCGCCGAAGTCGGTTGCGCAGCGTCGTGGCAAGAAGGTTGCCGACCTGCTCGGCCGCGGTGGTGCTTCCGAGGTAGAGGCTGAAGCCGCTGCCGAAGCAATCGCGGAGTAAGCGACATGGCAACCATCAAGATCAAGCAGATCGGTTCGCCGATCCGCCGCCCTGAGAGTCAGAAGAAGATTCTCATCGGTCTGGGCCTCGGCAAGATGCATCGCGTCGTCGAGCGTGAGGATACCGCCGAAGTGCGCGGCGCGATCGCCAAGCTGCCGCACATGGTGGCAATCGTCGACTGAGACAGTTTCCGCCAAGGTGGAATGCAAATCAGCCCCGGCCACAAGCCGGGGCTTTTTTGTTATCCGAGGCACTCTGTTGGCCGTCATTGAGCTGGGGGCTTGGGATTAATACTCACGCCTGACTTGGCGGCTTGTGAGGTATTGTCCGCCTAAGCCGCGTTCGTGAACGAGGCGGAAATCATGATGACACCCAACACCACCGCCCTCTCGGCGAAAGTCTGGCGCGGTGCCCTGGACGAACTCGCCTTGGTAGCCTCTGCCAGCGGGGTCGCTGCGACCAAGGACAGGCTGAGCGAACTGGTTATCCTGCTTATGCTCGCGCCCGAGCCCCATATGCTGCTGGGGGTCAACGCGATCGCGCCTGATCGACTTCGCGCGCTCGTGGACGTCGAAGCATTCGATACGGCACTGATGGCGATGCTGGGCAGTCCACTCGGCTTCCTGCTCTCACGCGGCCAGGACGGGGAGAGTTTGGCGACCATAGCTCTGCCCGGTGCTCTGCAGGAACAGTCCGCCTCGGGCGCGAGCCCTGCACTGGCGCTTATCGCCGCACTCGCACTGTCGCTGGGAAACCGCCGCTCTTTGACGCAGCCCATGCGATCGCAGGCCCTGCCTGCGGAGCGTCGCGTCCTTCACTAAGACGGTCGCCCAAATAAAAAGGGCGGGCGATCCGCTCGCCCGCCCCTTTCGATTACAGAGGAAACGTCAGAGGGCGATAACGCCCCCGTCATCCTTAGTAATGGCAACGATCGCCGAGCGCGGGCGCACGGTCGCGGCGACGCTGGCGTTGCCCTGCGAGTCCGGCCAGTGGCTGGAAGGAGCCGCGGGGGTACCATCTTCGCCCGGATGCTGAATGCCGACGAACAGCGTGCGGCCGTCCGGCGTCATGTCGATCCCGGTGATCTCGCACTGCACCGGGCCCACCAGGAAGCGGCGCAGCGTGGCCGCAGTGGCTGATGCACCAGCGAAGGTCGCCTGCGTGGCAGTCGCGCCGGTGGAGTCCTTGTTGGTAATGGTCTTAGCAGCGCCATCGCCAACCATGCCGGGAATCGCGGCGAGCAGCATGCAGTTCGTGCGATCGGTCAGCGCGCCGTCGTCCGTCTCGATCCACAAGACCGGCTTGACCTGGCCCAGCGCATTTGTCGGGCGTGAGAAGTACAGGCCGTCCGGGCTGGAGAAGTCGTTTTCGGCAGTCAGGCCCGAGATGTTCACATCCGCGTTTGCGTCTGCTGAATCCGCGCCGAACAGGTAGATGTCCCAGCGGAAGCTGGTTGCCGCCTGATCGTCGCCCGCTTCGCGCAGGCGAATGATGTGGCCGTTGGGGTTGCCGTACTGCGCCGTGTTCGCCGATCCCTTCGGATCGTTGTAGTGACGCGGATTGGCGGCATCGGTGCCCGCCAGCGGGCGACCAGCAGCGTTGTTGTTGGTCAGCGTCAGATAGATTTCGCCCGTCGCCGGATTGCCGGCGGTCCACTCCGGACGATCCATCGGCGTCGCCTTCACCGCGTCGGCGGCAAGGCGGCAATTGACGAGGATGTCGGCCTGATCGGCAAAGGCGTACGTTGCCAGATCGGGAACCTGACCGAACACCAGCGGCAGCCACTGGCCATTACCATCCGCGTTGAACTTGGCGACATAGAGCGTGCCGGCATCAAGGTACTTGTCACCCATGGCGATGCGGTTGCCCGAGTTGGCGTCAGCCTGCGCGAAGGTGGTGTTCGACACGAACTTATAGAGATATTCGCGGCGTGAATCGTCGCCCATGTAGACCGCCAGCTTCTTGCCGGGAACGGCCTGGACGAAGGCACCCTCATGACCACAGCGTCCCAACGCGGTGCGCTTGCGCGGCGTCGACGAGGGATCGTAGGGGTCGATCTCTACCACCCAGCCGAACTGGTTGGGCTCGTTGCGGAAGTCCTGCTTGGCATCATCCGCCTTGGCGCGCGCGTCCCAACGGGTAAACAATGTGTCGCTGGTGGCGACCGACGACCAACCGTAGTTGCCGGTGGTGCTGGTCACGCCGTAGCGCGACAAGGCCACGCGTTCCTTGGCGGAACGCTTCGCGGTATCCGTGCCCGCGCCCGAACCGTCGCGGCGGAAGTAGCCGGCCCAGTTCTCTTCGCACGTCAGGTTGGTCGCCCAAGGCGTAATGCCATTGGCGCAATTGTTGATCGTGCCGCGGCCCTTGCTGCCATCGGGCGAGAATGCGGTGGAGAGCAAGGCCGAGCCTGCCGCCGGCCCCGTGAACTGCATAGGCGTCGCCGGCGTGATACGGCGATTGAAAGCACTGGTGGGCACATAGCTCCACTTGCGATTGCCGGCATCGGCATATTCGCTGACGCTGACGCCGTGGGCCATCATCTCCTTGAGCGCCTCGCCCTGCGGACGGCGGCCGCTTGCATCCGTGGTCGGACCGGCGGGGTGGAGATACTGGACGTTCAGATTTTCGTGGTTCTGCACCATCAGGCCACGCGTGCTGCTGCTGTCGTCGCGCGCGCCCGAGCTGCCGAGGCCGAAGAAGTGCAGCGCATCGCCATGATCGCCGATGCGCTTGTCGAAGTCTGCATCGGTGCCGTTGTTGGCGTAAGCCGAAAGGCCTGCCGCGAGCGGATCGCCCAGACGCGTCATCACCGTGACCGAGTATCCGGCGGGAACGGTGACGATATCATTGAGGTTCTTGGCCACGGCCGCGAAGCCCAGGACCGCCGGGTTGACGCGAACCGTGCTGCGAGCGCTGGCGTTCAAGCCGCCACTTCCGATGTTGGCGCCATAGGCGAAGACCAGGTCCGTGCCGGTGCTGACCGCTGGGGCGATGAAGGTGGCGGTGGTATCGTCCACCCGCGTGAGGGTTACGGCGGGGCCGCTGATCTGGGTCCAGGTGCCGGTGACGGTCTGGCTCGATACGGTGACGGTCAGCGTGACCACGCGGCCGGCGCTGGTCGCGGCGACGTTGCCAGGCGTCAGCACCGGGCCGTTCGATAGGTTGTCATCACCGCCGCACGCCGACAGCATGGTGGTGCCGAACACCGCCATGCTGGTCGCGCCCAAGCCGCCCATCAGCGCCTTGCGACGCGAGAAGCGCTCGGCCGCCAGGCTCTCCAGCGACGGTTCCAGGCTGCGGTTGGTATCGACATCACCATCGGTATAGCCGGTGATGGAAACGGAATTGGTCATGGTGTCCCCCGGGGCTCTATTGCCGGGGCTCTCCTATGGCCAGACCATGACAGGATTGCGCACATTGCGTGACAGTTCCGAGGCAACGGCCCCCGAACACAGGAGCCCTCACACCGCCGGGTACACGCCCTCCAGCACGCGCTCGAAATGCCGCTTCACCCGCGCGTTACACGTGCACGCCCGCCGCGAAAGGGCGTGCGCGTCCGTAACCTCGATGCCGCCCCGGCGCGTGCGGACGATGTCATCGAGCTTGAAGCGCTGCACCACCCGGCTCGCGTAACTGCGGCCGATGCCCATCATCGCCGCCAGTTGCTCTTGGGTCATCGCGATATCATTGCGGCCGATGCGCTCGGTCGCCGCGATCAGCCACTTGGCGGCGCGCTGCTCTATCGTATGAATCGCGTTGCAGGCGATCGACTGGAAAACCTGCGCCATCATGCAATCGGCGTAGCGGGTGAACAGCGCATCCACTGCTGGAGAAGAGCGCTTCACCCGCTCCAACCGATCGAGCGGGATTCGATAAAACGCGCCTCCGTTCATCACATTGGCGCGAGCGAACGACGGCGCGATCCCGGCGCTGACGATGCCGCCAAGCGCGCCTTCCCGTCCAACCATCAACGTCTCGACGATTGAGCCATCGTCGGTAAGCACAAAGTACGAGGCGATCGAGGCACCGAGCGGGAAGTAACAAAAATCGACGTTCTGATCTGGCTCATAGAGAAGATCGCCCGTGGTGAAATGCACTTCGGTCAATTGGTCAAAAAGAACTTGTCGATCATTCTGACTTAGCACGTTCAACAGTTCGCTTTGATCGAGCATCGACCTCTCCAACAGCGTCGGATTACGCGCATTGGGCGCAAAACGGGGGGTAAGCGCAGTAGTTCCACGGCATGCATTTTGGGGCTGGCCACAGCACCTATGGTCGTATCTGTTTTCGTTAAGGAAGACCCCATTAAGGGCATGGAGACGACCTTTAACGCACTGCAGTTGCAGCAAATCGGTGGACAACCTCAGGTGATTGCAGCAAAGAGAAGCGTGGAGACTTATTCACTTAACATGCAACCGTTGCTCAATCATTTGCGTGAGGCGACCGCCGCTTCGCATGATCGCCTGGACACCGCATTCGGATCGCTGGACCTCAGCGAACGCGCGGATTACGCACGCTTCCTTGCTGGCCACGCGATCGGCATGTCGGCGCTGTTTCCGGCCTTCCGCACATTCGTCGAGCGAGACCTTGGCACCCCCTGCCCTGATTATCCCGCCATGCTGAGCAGTGATCTAGCGACGCTAGGAATCGATGCCGGCGACCTGCCAAATGTTGCCGTGTCTGATGGGCTCACTCCCCTGGCCACTGCATACGTTTTGGCCGGCTCACGGCTGGGCCTCGCGATGATCCGCCGCAACGGCTATTGGGGCAAGGCGCAAGGCCATCCCTCCGCCTATATGGAGGATGAGCGGGGGCAGGCGATCTGGAAGGACGTGGTCGCCCGGTTGAAGCAGTCGCAACTTACCGAGGGCGACGCTGCGCCCGAACGGGCAGGCGCGATCGCCGCATTCGATACGTTCAGCGAAGCCTTCGCCGCCAGCGCCCCGGCGACCGCGCAATAGTCATGGCGGACGGCATGCATCAGGTCGACCTTTCGACCTGCGATCTCGAACCGATTCACATCATCGGTCGTATCCAGAGCTTCGGCTGGTTGATGTCGTTCTCCAGCGACTGGATCATCAACCACGCCTCGCAGAATTGCGACCAGATCTTCGGCGCGCTGGCGATGGACATGATCGGTCGGCCCGCGACGCAATTTATCGCCGCCAGCGCGCTGCACGATATCCGTACCCGGCTGCAGATCCTGGGCTCTGCCGACTCTGTGGAGCGGATGTTTGGCCTCGATCTGATGGAGGACGGGCGCGCGTTCGATGTCGCGCTGCATGCCTCGGGGCGGTCTTTCATCCTCGAAATCGAGGAGAGCGAGGCGGGTAACCGCCGCGATTACGTCAGCTACGTCCGCCCGATGATTGACCGCATGCGCAAGGCGGGCACCACGGAGCAACTCTGTGCGGCGGCGGCGCGTCATCTGCGTGGGCTGACCGGTTTCGACCGGGTGATGATCTACCGCTTCGAGCCGAGCGGCGCGGGCGAGGTGATCGCCGAGAGCCTGAACGGCACTGTCGACAGCTTCCACGGCCTGCATTTCCCCGCCTCGGACATTCCTGCCCAGGCGCGGCGGCTCTATGCGCGGAATATTCTGCGCATCATCACCGACATCGACGATCCGACGGTGCCAGTGGTTCCGGCGACGAACCCCAACGGCGAGCCGCTGGATCTGTCGATGAGCGGGCTGCGCGCCGTCTCCCCGATTCACATCGAATACCTGCGCAACATGGGCGTGAAGGCCTCCATGTCGGTATCGATCATGCAGCGAGGCAAGCTGTGGGGCCTGATGGCGTGCCATCACTATTCACCCCTCCGCCTGTCCTACGCGATCCGCACCGCGGCCGAACTGTTCGGTGAATTCTTCTCGTACATGCTGGATCAGCGCGAGAGCGACTACGCCTTTGAAAAGCGTGGCGATTCCATGCGCCTGCATGACGAAATCATGGCGCGTGTCGCAGGTGGCGACTCGCTGCTCAGCGCTTTTGAGGATTTCGCCGATTCGATCGGCAAGGTTATCCCGTTCGACGGTATCGTCGGATGGGTAGACGGCCAGTTCATGGCCCGCGGCTCCACCCCCACGCAGCCGCAGTTCGAGGCCCTGGCGCGATTCCTCAACACTGCCGGTGCCAGCACCGTATGGTCGACCGACAATATCACGTTGGTATATCCGCCCGCGCACGATTTTGCCGAGCAGGCGTCGGGCCTGCTGGCGCTACCCGTGTCACGCAGCCCGCGCGACTATATCGTGCTGTTTCGCAAGGAACATCTGACCCAAGTCTATTGGGCGGGCAATCCGGAGAAGTCGATCGAGTTCGGCCCGAACGGCCCGCGCCTGACACCGCGAAAGAGCTTTGACCTCTGGAAGGAAGAGCGCCGGGGGTATTCGTTACCTTGGACACCGGAACAGATTTCCGCCGCCGAGTCGCTCCGCGTCACCTTGCTGGAAGTCGTGCTGAGGCTGGCCGACGCCGCCAATGCCGAACGGGAGCAAGCCGGCAAGCAGCAGGACATGCTCATCGCCGAGCTGAACCACCGCGTTCGCAACATCTTGAACCTCATTCGCGGTTTGGTCACGCAGTCGAAGGAAGGCGCGACCACCATCGATCAGTTCGCCGAGATTATCGGCAGCCGCATCCACGCCCTCGCCCGTGCGCACGATCAGGTGACGCAGACGGACTGGTCGCCTTCGTCGCTCTACAATCTCATTCGCACCGAGACAGACGCCTACGCCAGCGACAGCGCCGATCGCGTTCGCATCGAGGGGCCGGACGCGCTGGTCGCGCCCAATGCCTTCACCACGTTGGCTCTCGTCATCCATGAGATGATGACCAATTCGTGCAAGTACGGCTCGTTGTCGGCCTCGCGCGGCCATGTCGCCATCAGCATCAGCAATGGCGATGACGGTTCGCTGGAGATCGACTGGTCGGAAGTCGACGGCCCCGAAGTGAAAACCCCGACCCGTCGCGGGTTCGGATCTACCATCATCGAACGGACCATTCCGCACGAACTGAGCGGCATCGCCACGATCGACTACCCGAAGAGCGGCGTTCGCGCCACTTTCGTCATCCCCGGCGAGCACATCGCCGCTTACAATACCCCCATGCCTTCTTCCTACGAGGTACCTTTGTCCCCTGCGGATGTCCGGGAAAATGCGCCCGAACTGTTCTCGGCATCGGCGCTCATCGTGGAAGACAATGTCATCATTGCGATGGAGGCGGAGGACGTCTTGCGCGACCTGGGCTTTTCCAGTTGCCATATCGTCGGATCAGTGCGGACAGCGCGCCAGGTCATCGAGGAAGAGACGATCAGTTTCGCGATGCTCGACGTGAACTTGGGCAAGGAAACGAGCGAAGAGATCGCCGAGTTGCTGCGAGATAAGGGCGTGCCCTTCATCTTCGCCAGTGGTTACGGAGATCGTTCGTTCACCACGTCGCGGTTTGAGGGCGTCCCGGTGATCACCAAGCCTTATTCGGAGCGGGACATTAGTCTGGCCATCGCTCGCTTGAAGCAGGCCTGAGGCAATACCGCCCCTACTCGCCGCGGTTCAGGGCCGCTACGGGCAGACCGCTTCCAGGAAATCGACCAAGCCCCGTTCTTCGCGCGATAGCCATTGCGTGGCGCGCGGCAGCTTTTCCGGCATGACCGGAGCCTCCGTGCCGCCCTTCGCCGCTGCCACGATGGCGGGATGCACATAGGATTTGCGCGCGATCGTCGGCGTATTGCCCAATCGCTCGGAAACATCCGTCATCAGCGCCTTGAGCGATAGTCCCGGTTCTTCATGTAGCCGGCAGAATGCGAACGCGCTGGCTGCCCATGTGCGGAAATGCTTAGCGGTGAAGGCATCGCCCATGATCGCGTGGATATATTCGTTAACGTCATGGCTATCGACCGGAACTGCCTCACCTGCCTCATCCAGATACTGAAACAAGTGTTGCCCGGGCAGATCCTGCATCAAACGGACGCAGCGAACCAGCTTCTTGTCATCGCAATCGATCTCATGGACTTTGCCAGACTTGCCGCGAAAGCGAAGGCGCAACATGCCGCGATCAATGCGAGCATGACGGTTGCGCAGGGTTGTCGCGCCAAAGCTTTTGTTCTGCTTGGCGTATTGCTCGTTCCCGATGCGGATCGCCCCGGTATCCAGCAGCGAAATCACCGAGGCGATCGCTCGATCCCGCGTCAGCTTGCGCGAGCTGAGGTCTTGCGCCACCCGCTTACGGACCGCCGGCAATTTGCGACCGAACTGGGCACACAGATCGAACTTCGCCGCCTCCCGCTCCTCCCGCCAATCGGGGTGGTAGCGATATTGCTTGCGGCCCCGTGCGTCATAACCGAACGCCAGCATGTGGCCATCCGGGCGTGGGCAGAACCAGCAATTCTCGTAAGCTGGCGGCAAGGCAATCCGGTTTAGCCTGTCGATCTCGTCACGATCTTTGATCCGCTCTCCGGCCGCAGAAAAATACGCCCATTTGTCGCCACGAACCTTTCGCCGCGTGATGCCGGGCATACTGTCATCGACAAAGCGCAGGCTGGGCATGGCGCGGTAAACCTTTCCGTGTTCACTCACGACAAGGCGAGCAATGCTTTAACGCATCAAGGGCAAGGAGGTTTTTTGCGGCCCGGCGCGGCATTGCCCTAAAGGTCACTCGCCCGTCTCCCCGTCAGAACATATATCGAACATAATGGCAAAAATGTCCCTCAAAGAAAAGCTCGAGGTCTTGGCGGACGCGGCCAAGTACGATGCTTCATGCGCATCGTCCGGAACGGCCAAGCGGGACAGCCTTAAAGGCGGGATCGGTTCCACGGAAGGCATGGGAATATGTCACGCCTATGCACCGGATGGTCGGTGCATCTCGTTGCTGAAAATACTCCTCACCAACTATTGCCAGTTTGATTGCCACTATTGCATCAACCGTAAAAGCTCCTCCGTTCGGCGCGCGGCCTTCACCGTGGATGAGGTGGTCGATCTAACGATCGGTTTTTACCGCCGTAACTATATCGAGGGGCTATTTCTTTCCTCCGGTATAATTCGCAACTCGGATCATACGATGGAGCAATTGGTGCTCGTCGCGCGCAAACTGCGAGAAGATCATGGCTTCAAGGGTTACATCCACCTGAAAACCATTCCCGACGCTGATCCGGAAATCGTCGCGCAAGCAGGATTGTGGGCCGACCGCGTTTCGATCAATATCGAACTGCCGACGACCAGCGCGTTGACTCGCCTGGCTCCTGACAAGTCGGAAAAGCGCATAACCGGCGCAATGGCTGAGATGAAGACATCGATACTGGAAGCCAAGGAAGCGTCCCGCAAATTCAAGTACGCGCCCCGGTTTGCTCCGGCCGGGCAATCAACGCAGATGATCGTCGGCGCCGATGCGGCAACGGATGTGCAGATCATCGATCGCGCGTCATCGCTCTATCAGGGGTACAAGATGCGCCGCGTCTATTATTCGGCATTCTCTCCCATTCCTGATGCCAGCGCAGTCCTTCCTCTACAAAGGCCGCCATTGATGCGCGAGCATCGCCTTTATCAATCAGACTGGCTTCTGCGATTTTACGGTTACGAGCCTTTCGATATTCAGGATGCCGCAGAAAACGGCATGTTGCCTTTGGACATCGATCCGAAGTTGGCATGGGCGCTCAAATTCCGTAGCGCCTTCCCTGTCGACGTAAATCGCGCAGAGCGTGAGCGCTTATTGCGGGTGCCCGGTTTGGGGGTGAAAGCGGTCAAGACCATTCTCGCCACTCGCAGATACCGTCAATTGCGCCTTGATGACGTGGCGCGGCTGACGCAATCGATCGCCAAGGTGCGTCCGTTTATCGTCACCTTGGATTGGCGCCCCACCTTGCTGATCGATCGCGCGGATTTGCGTCGCCTTGTGGCTCCGGTTGAAAAGCAGCTGGAATTGTTCGCCGGCTGAGAATGACTCGCGCTAGAAACTTACTTGGTCTCCGATCCGTTGATAGTGGAAAGGAGATCCCCCATGGCTGATGCACGTATCTTTAAAGATTTGAAAGCCGATCACGATCGTCACCGCAAGATGTTCGCGAAACTGAGCGATGCGAAAAGTGACAAGCGCGAAAAGCTGTTCGAGGAGTTGCGCCAAGAGTTGCAGGCCCATGCCGCCGCAGAAGAAGAGTCACTCTACTCGACGATGCTGGCCATCCCCGAACTGCGCGACGAGGCGCGTCATTCAGTATCCGAGCATAAGGAAATAGACGACTTCCTGGGCGAATTGATCGAACTCGATATCGCTTCCGACGATTGGTCGGAGAAGTTTGGCAAATTGCAGCATCGCTACTTCCACCACATTGATGAGGAGGAAGAGGAAATGTTTCCAGAGGCCGCCAAGACCTTGAGCGAAGCCGACGAAGCGCGGATCGCCAAGGTTTTCGAAAAGCGTAAGCCGAAGGAACTGGAAATCGCTGCCGAAGAAAAGCCGGGTGACGAACGCGAGTAATCCTCTTCCCGCCGAACCAATGCGCGCCGCCCCGGCGCGTGTTGTTCGTCTGGCGGCAGAAGATGACTGGGATGGCTGGCGCGATGCCGCGCGCCGCCTCTTGGCCGCTCGCGTAGCTCCAGACGCAATCGTCTGGCAGGCCCGTGAGTCTGCAGACGATCTTTTCGCGGCTGGCGGAAACGACCTTCCCCCCGAGCCTCAGCTAGAACTTCGGGTTCCGCGTGCCTTCCCCGCGCTGGCAAAATCGGCACTTCTGCATAAAGATTCAGAGCGTTTCGCGCTTCTTTATCGCCTGCTTTGGCAGGTGACAGAGCATCCGGGCCTTCTCAACGATCACGCCGACCCCCTTGTTCGACGAGTGGAACTGATGGCGAAGGCGGTCCGACGCGACATTCACAAAATGCATGCATTCGTCCGCTTTCGCGAGGTTGAGGTGCTCGTTGAAGAGGGGGCGGAAGGGCATACCCGCTTTGTCGCTTGGTTCGAGCCGGAACATCATATTATCCGGGCGACCGCCGGCTTCTTTGTCCGGCGATTTGCGCAGATGGCATGGTCGATCCTGACGCCGGAACTATCTGTTCACTGGGATGGCGAAGTTTTGAGCGAAAGCATCGGCGCTGATCGCTCGCAGGCACCGTCCGGCGATCCGCTTGAGGACATGTGGAAGGCGTATTACGCCGCGATCTTCAACCCGGCTCGGCTGAAAATTGGCGCGATGACCAAGGAAATGCCGCGCAAGTATTGGAAGAACTTGCCCGAAGCGCAGCTGATCGCGCCGCTGATCGCAGGCGCACAAGCAAGGGAGGCCACCATGGTCGCACAGCATGTCGCGCCGGATGAGCGCGGGATCTCTCTCCAAGGCCTTGCCGAAGAGGCACAGGAATGCCGTCGCTGTCCGTTATGGAAGGGCACGAACGGATGCGTTTTCGGTGAGGGCCCCGGTGACGCCAAGCTGATGATCGTGGGCGAGCAACCCGGCGATGAGGAGGATAAGGCGCATCGGCCCTTCGTAGGCCCTGCCGGCGGTGTCCTGGATCGCGCTTTGACGCAGGCTGGGGTGGAACGCAGCGCTGTCTATCTCACCAATGCCGTGAAGCACTTCAAATTCGAGATGCGCGGCAAGCGACGCATCCATCAGAAACCCGATACTTCGGAAATCGAAGCGTGCCGGTGGTGGCTGGACCAGGAAATTAGGTTGGTGCGACCGCGCACAGTCCTGATGCTGGGTGCCACCGCTGTCAGAGGCGTCACCGGTAAGGCCGCTACGATTGGCAAGATGCGTGGAAGTCCGCTACATCTGCCGCAAGGGGATGGACTAGTGACGTGGCATCCTTCCTACATCCTTAGATTGCCGGACAAGGACGCGGCCGATCGCGCCTATGGCAATTTGGTGGAAGATCTCAGTCTTGCTCTCGAAAAGTCACGCGAACACTGAGCAGCCTTTGGGACAGTATTAAGCGCTGCTTGGAACGTCACAGATAGCCTTGCGTTAATTTCGTCGACGCTGCGAGAAGCTCAGTCGAGGAGTGACATAATGGATAAGGATACGCGCGAAACATTCTGGAAGGCGTTTCAGGATAGCCCTTTCATCATGATGCGGCTTGAGAATTCAAACGAGCATGCCGAACCGATGACGGCACAGCTGGATCGTGATGCGCATCATGCCATCTGGTTTTTCTTGGCTCGCGATAATCGCATTGCTGCCGGCGGCGCGGCGATGGGGCAGGTTGCCACCAAGGGTCATGACGTCTTTGCCTGCATTTCGGGTAATCTCGTCGAGGAAACCGACACGTCTATCCGCGAGAACCAGTGGAATCAGGTTGTTGAAAGCTGGTTTCCAAACGGCAAGAATGATCCGAACGTATTGATGCTGCGCTTCGACATCAACGACTCCGAAGTGTGGATCTCTGATATGTCGATCAAGGGCAAGTTCAAGATGCTCACCGGCATGCCGATCAAGCCAGGCGAAGCTGGCGAACACGCAACCGGCCCTGTGTGATACAAAAGAACCGCCGGTGCGACGCATCGGCGGTTCCCATTATAAAAAAAACTTAAACCTGCATTAGATACTCATCGCGGATGAGGCTCTATGAGGCTTTAAGAAGCTCGTCACTAGACAGGGGCTGCAGCTCTGCCGGGCGAGGCATGGAAAGCGTCTTATCCAACGCATAAGCGACGGCGCCCTCAATCGTTTCCCGCGAAAAGGGCTTATGGATCACACCTACCGCAGTTCTGACGGGGGTACCGATCTGACCTGAATTTGCCGTCACATATATAATAAGAGTATTATAGCGTTCGCAGAGCAATCTCGCGATCAGGGGGCCGGTCGGACCATCTCGAAGATTGAGATCTACCAATGCGACATTCGGCGCTTTTGACACTGCTTCAGCAGAGGCAAAATCAGGAACCGTGGCCACTACATCGTAGCCACGGTCAACGAGGATGTCTTCAAGTTGGAGGGCGACTAAAAACTCATCCTCGACGATGACGACCTTCGCGTCGTTCATGCCATTAAGTCCACACTGACCTAGCATGGTCTCAAGCGGCCAGAATGTTCGCATCTTCAGTGTTGGCTATCTTCACCAACTCGTCGAAGAAGGCATCGATCGCTTCGCCGCTCAATACAAAGTTGTGGCGGAAGTCCGGAAGCTGTCCCGACTCGATGATCTTGCTGAGCATTGAGCGAGCGCGGCAAATTCGGCTTTTCACAGTGCCTAGCGCAATGCCGCAGATATCGGCGATTTCTTCGTATGAGAGATTACCCGCCGCAACAAGCACGAGGGCTTCGCGGTACGTTTCTGGTATAGCGGTAAGCGCACGGAGAACGTCGCCCAATTCGATCGCGCTCTCCTGGCTGGCGGGGGCGCGCAGGATACGTTCAGCGGCAAGTTCATCGTATTCGCCATGGAAGCGGGCACGACGGGCTTCGCTGTAGAAATGATTGCGCAGGATCGTGAAAGTCCATGCCTTGAAATTGGTGCCCGCTGCATAGCGCTCGCGCGCCGCCCATGCCCGCAGCATGGCTTCCTGCGCCAGATCGTCTGCGCGATCACGACAGCCGCAAAGGCCACGCGCGAAAGCCCGGAGATGCGGGGCTACATCGGTGAGAGCGCGCTTGAAATCGCGGTCGCTGAGAGACTTGGCAGGCTCAACCTCCAAGATCATCGATGCTGTCATACGCTTCCCTCCGTCTGCCTCTGTCGAAATGTGAACGTATCTCCGCGGAGAATGGTTCCTGAGTCACACAGCAGGTGCCGCGAAAGCCAGGGTAAGCCGATGAGATGACGAGAAACTTTGCTGAAATGAATTTTCGATGGGAACATCGGGTAGCTGACCGAACACCGACATTCCCGCCTTTGGCAGGGCAGAAAAAGTTGAGGCCCCCGTCCTGGGTGGGACGAGGGCCTCGGGATCGGATCACCACCGGTTGCGGGGGGGTGGGAGGGCCAGTGGTGATATTGGTGAAACATCCTGGCCAGAAAAGAGTTCCCCGAAAAGATGCGACATTCCAGCAGCCACAGGGCACTCTTTCAATTTTTCTTGAGGCCATGGAAGATGTCGCGCTGCACGAAAGTGAGTAGCCCCAAACTTGGCTTGCCACTTCAATCAACCGTGCTAGGCTTTCAGCCTGGCGGCTTAAACCGTTCACATTTGAACATTATATCGCGCCACCCTTTCAAGGATCAAGCATGTCTGTCTCCGACCAGATCAGCGTACAGCTACCTTACCTGCGCCGCTACGCACGCGCGCTCACCGGCTCGCAGCAGTCTGGAGACGCCTATGTAAGGGCTACGCTAGAAGCAGCCCTGGCAGATCAATCGTTGCGTGCCGATATCGCCCGCAGCCGGGCCGCGCTCTATGGCGCCTTCACGCGGATCTGGGCGACGTCGCATGTCGATGAACCCGTAGGTGCGGATCATGGCGATCTGCACGAACAAGCCGCACAGACCCGCCTCGCCACTATTGCGCCCACTCATCGGCAGGCGCTTCTGCTGACCACCGTGGAGGAATTCTCCCGAGAAGATTGCGCGGACATCCTTGACGTCGAAACCGGTGAGGTGGACACGCTGGTACGCCAGGCGATCGAGGAGATCGAAAGCGAGTCCACCACGGACGTTCTCATCATCGAGGACGAGCCTTTGATCTCCATGCAGTTGGAGGGCTTGGTTTCAGAGCTCGGCCATAACGTGGTCGGTACTGCGGCCACTCGCTCGCAGGCGCTTGAACTGTTTCGCAACAACCCGGCTGGTCTGGTCCTTGCGGACATTCAGCTGGCAGACGGCAGTTCCGGTATCGATGCGGTGGAAGATCTTTTGAAGTTCGGTGACGTGCCCGTGATCTTCATCACTGCTTATCCCGAAAGGCTGCTTACCGGCGAACGCCCCGAACCTACCTATCTGGTGACCAAGCCGTTCCAGGAAGCGACCGTCCGGGCCGCGATCAGCCAAGCCCTGTTCTTCGGGTCGAGCCGGCCTTTGATGTAATCTTCGCAAATCTCAGCAGAAAGGGCGGCCGCGCGATGCGCTAGCCGCCCTTTTTGTATGCTCTGAGGATGGTGTCCCCTGAGAATCTATCAGTCCTGCTCACCGCGGCGCAGACTGAATTCCTTCGTAACGCGCACGGGCACCTTCAGACGGCATTCTACGCCTCGCGGCAGGAACTGCAAGTTGACGTCAGACCGCAGCTCGTGCGCCACGATCTTTTCAATCAAATCCCTTCCGAACCCGCGCTTGTTGGGCACTGCAACCGGTGGGCCACCCTCCTCGCGCCAGTGCAGCTCGGCATGGTCGGGATCGATCATCGACCAGTGAACGTGGATCCGCCCGGCGTTCGTGCTCAGCGCGCCGTACTTGGCGGCATTAGTGGCTAGCTCATGGATCGCGAGTCCGAGGGACATGGCGTCGTTAGGCGCGAGCTTGATCTCCGGGCCGCTCATTACGACGTGTGGCTCATTACCCTCCATGTAGGGCGCCAGTTCCGAACGCACGATGTCACCCAGCGGCGCGTTGCTCCAGTCAGTTTGCGACAGGAGGTCATGTGTCGCGGACAGAGCGCGGATGCGGGCCGTCAGGCTATCGGTAAAATCGTCGATGTCCGTGGACCGACGGCGCGTGAGAGCGGCGATCGACAGCACATTTGCCAAGGTGTTCTTCACGCGATGGTTCAATTCGCGAGTCAGGGAGTTGCGGATTGCCGCCTGCCGGCTCAGCCACTCCAACACCCGGCGGTCCTCCACCGCGCGGCGAGTGATCAGCCTGCCGATCGCCATGACCATGAGCGAGGTGATGACGCCGAAGAATAACGTGATGCGTGCCATCGCCGAGAGCGCGCCCGTCTTCTTGTCGCTGACACGGATGATCCATTCGTGGCTGCCGACGTCAATCTTGCGCTCCATCGCCGCCCCGCTACTGCCGGAAGCCTTGCGTTGCGCCAGAAGATTTTGCGGGGTTACCGCACCATCGAAAATGCTGACTTCGATCTCTTCATTGCGGAACAGCTCGGCTGCGCTTTCCACGAAGTCGTCAGCGCGAAAAGGGCTGTAGACGAAGCCCTTCACCGTATCGCGACGGCGCGCGTCGATGACCGGCATGTATATCAGGAACCCCGGTACTTGCCTGTTTTGCTCCTGGGCTAAAAAGATGCGACCGGAAGTGACAGGCTTGCCGGTTCGCATCGCCAGTTCCATCGCACGGCGACGCACCGGCTCGGAATACATGTCGAAGCCGATGGCCTTGCCGTTACTCAAAGACGACGGTTCAAGATAGATGATCGGTGTCGCGAACTTCGGGACTGGACCGTTACCCGCCTTGACTGAGGACGGGTCTGGCCAAATGCGAAAGTCCGGTGTTCCGCTGGCCCGTTTGGCATTCTGGAAAGTGATCGCGTTCTCACGGCGCAGCAGGGGCGCCCAACCGACGCCCAGCGACCCGTAGAGATTGCCGCTGGACTGCAGATCGCTGGAGAACTCGGCTATCTGGGCCTGGGTTACATCCTGCTGGGTGGCGAACAGCGCCGACGCCGCGCGTAGCAGCGCGATATTCTCCGTCACCCGCCGCTGCATCGCCGAGGAGATTTCGGTAAGATTGCGATCCAGCTCAACCTCGCGACGCTGCTGGTCCGAGCGCTCGATGGCCATGACGCTGACGGCGGTGCCGATGCTGGCAATCACGAAGAGCAGCAGCGGCCAACCACGCGGATAGCGGTGGAACCACGCCTGCTTCTCCATTCTATCCAGCAAGGTGTCGTCAGCCACGACCGGAACCGTCCTTTATCTATCCCGGCACCCTGCCCGGCAGTGTTATTTTGGTCGCACGACATGGACGCGGCATATCGCGCGGACAAGTCTTTGTGTGGGGGGAACCATGACAAGGATCAAATGTTCCAGATGTACGCGCCGTCCGGCGACGAAGCTTGGTTGCTCCGCCGTGCTGGCAGCAGCTTTCGCTTGAAAGGGAGTTCGTGTTGCCTCACCCAAAAGGACAAGGGGGGTCCGGGTCACCGTCTGGCATACCGCCGCTTACCCGCAAAGAGGTTGAGCCTGGCTGGGCCGCGGGACTTCGCGCGCTGTATAATACCGTTGTCGATGAGCCTATACCGGACAGCTTCGATGATATCCTGAAGAAGCTGGACGAGAGCGATGACGGCTGAGCGCAAGTCATCCGGCAATCAAGCGGACGAGGCCTTCCGCAAAGAGCTTCTGGGTGCCCTGCCCCACCTTCGCGCATTTGCCCGCGGCTTGTGCGGTCGCCCGGATTACGCCGACGATCTGGCGCAGGAGGCCGCCATCAAGGCATGGGGTGCCAGAGAACGTTATACCCCCGGCACCAACATGCGTGCGTGGACTTTTGCGATTCTGCGCAACCATTACCTCAGCGAACTGCGTCGTAACCGTCGCCAGACGGATCTGGACGAAGGCGTCGCAGAGCGGATGCTGGTGATGGATGCCGACCAGGAAGGCGGGATTCATCTGTCGGACATGGACGACGCGTTGCAGCAACTCGCTCCTGAGCGTCGCGAGGCGGTCATGCTGGTTGGCGCAGGTGGCTTCACTTATGAGGAGGCGGCGGAAATCGCGGATTGCGCCGTGGGCACGATGAAGAGCCGCGTGGCACGCGCACGCGCGGAATTGAACCGCCTGCTGAACACGGAGCCCGATCCCAAGACGCCAACTTTGCTCAAGGCTGGCCCCAGTGGGCGACCACGCAAAGTCACATCCGCCAGAGCCGCGCCTACCAAGCGCAAGATCGGCTGACACCTGGGGTCAGCCAACCGCCCAGAGACTTCGCACACAAAGAAAAGCCCGGCTTTTTCGCAAAGGCGGGCTTTTCCATCAACGATTTATGCGTCTCAGGCGGGATAGACCCATGCCGTGCCGCGCTCGAAGTTCTCCGAAGCGAACTTCCAGTTGATGATGTTGCCCAGCACCGCCTGGACATAAGCCGGACGCTTGTTCTTCTGATCGATATAGTAGGCATGCTCCCACACATCGACGGTCAGCAGCGGGTTGTCGCTGTCGATCAGAGCGGTCGCGGCGTCGTGCGTGGAAATGACAGCGAGCTTGCCATCCTTCACGACCAGCCAGGCCCATCCGTTCGAGAAGTGGTTGACAGCCTCATTGCTCAGAGCCTCGAGAAGGGCATCCATCGAACCGAAATCGCGCTGGATCGCGGCGGCGAGCGCTTCGCTGGGTTCGCTTTTCTCAGGTGAGAGCGAGTGCCAGTAGAAGCCGTGATTCCAAGTCTGGGCAGAGTTATTGAACTTCGGGCCGCTTGCCGAGCGAATGATGTCCTCGAGCGGCTTGCCCGCCTCGTCGGTACCTTCGAGTGCCGCATTCAGCTTGTCGACGTACGTCTTGTGGTGCGCGCCGTGGTGCGTTTCCAGCGTGGTGCGGGAGATGTGCGGCTCTAGCGCGTCGTGGCTGTACGGCAACGGCATCAACGGAATGGTCATGGCAAGCTTCCTGTCATGTTATCGGCCACGGTCATGCGGCCTGTCCTGTAAAATCTATCCCGGCAAATCGCACGGCCGCGTTGGCGGCGTGATCAGGTCGGCCGGTCGGCTCCGCGTCTATGTCTGGACTCGGCAGTCACTTTGCAAGCGCGACTTGCGCAATCGCAGAAGGGAAAGTGCACTATTTCGTTCGGCCCCGGCGGGAAGCCAAAAACGCGAAAGGGGACGGCGATCGCTCGCCGTCCCCTCTGCGTGACCCACTGGCGCTAACACCAGTGGAAACCGGCTATCACGGATGACCGGCTTCTGCGTCAGCCTTCTCTTCCAGAGCGTCAGCCTTGGCTTCGCCGCTGGCGCGAACCGCGTCAGCCCGGTTCTGCATGGCTTCTTCCGAAGCTCCGCCCATCTTGTCGGCAGCAGCGTCGATAGCGTCAGCCGTTGCGTCGGCCGAAGCCTCAACCGCGTCGGCCTGCGCTTCGGTCGCGTCGTCTGCCTTGTTGTTGCAGGCGGCGAGGCTGAGCGAGGCGCCGGCAATTGCCAGGATTGCCATACGCGGCATGGTGATCAACTTCATCGGGAAAGCTCCTTTGCCCTGTTACGAAGACGAACGTCCGTCACGATTACCTTAGCGGATCGATCCGCGACGGAAAAGGTTGACGATCGCAAGCAGAATTACTGCGCCCAGGAAAGAGGCGAACAGCGACATAATGTCAAACGCACCGCTGGTGATCGGCGCACCGCCGATGAGAGGGGTAATGACAACGCCTGCAATCAGCGCGCCAATGACGCCAACCACGATATTGAGAAAGATACCCTGCTGCGCATCGGTGCGCATCAGAATGCTCGCGAGCCAGCCGATAATGCCACCAACAAGAAGAATGAGAATAAGTGTCATGGGTCCAAACTCCAGATGCGTACCTGACCGACTAAACGGGTTGACCTATGGTTGGTTCCGCCATCTGAAACTCAGCTTGTCGCATCCGACTCGCTCTCGTGCCTCCCACTGATCGTGCCAATTCGCCGGTCGTGGCAAGTTGAAAATTGATGACGGGGCGTATCGATGGAAGAGATCAGGAAGGTTTCTCATACAAACCGTTGATAACACAAAATATTTTCTGGCACTCGCCAATACCGATATCTGGCATCAAGCGCACGTGTAGGGCCGTTGCAATCGACGCCTGAAGATGTCGGACAACGGCATCAAGGATAGAGGGTCCTAAAAATTGCAGTCGAATAATGCAGTTTTCGAGGACCGAGGCTGGCTAATGAGGCTGCAGGTCCCATCTTTGAGGGATCATCTTTGAATGGGATCAGCCTTGTGTACGCCCCCTCACCCCGCCAACGCGCGACATCCGCCCTCGCTTCGCTGGTCGTGGTCGGTTCCGGCGGCCTAGCGTTGGTCTTTGGACTATCGACGGCCGCCCCGATTTCAAAGGCAGTTCAGGAAACGCTGATCGCCTTGAACGTCGCTCCTGAGCCTCTGCCCGCCCCCCCGCCAAGGCCTGAGATTACGCCGCAGCCGGAGCCGACGCAGGCAGACAAGCCCGAAAGCGCGAGGCTGCGGGATGAGGCGTCGCCGGAAAATCTACGAAACAAGGCAACGGCGGTGTTCGCCCCGGTCGTGACGCCGCTGCGCATCCCCCCTCCTATTATTGCCGCGCCGCGACCGATGACCGGGGACGCAGGCAATACCGGCGCCTCAGATCGCGTGGGCCCTGGCCAAGGCGCAGGAGGATTTGGTGATGGCTTTGGCGGCGGCGGCAACGGTGACGGCGGGAATGGCGACAGCGATGCCATAACCCGACCGATCCAAATTCGCGGCAAACTCTATTGGTCCGATCTTCCTCGCGAACTGCGGGATAGCCATCGCGGTGGCGAGCTGGAGTTGCACTATCTGGTCGGTATCGACGGGCGCGTGCGCAACTGCCGGGTTATCAAGTCCAGCGGCGTGCCCAGCCTGGATGCGCGGACGTGCCAGCTGATCACCGAACGCTTTCGATTCAAGCCATCGCTTGATGCGCGGGGGCGGCCTGTGGTGGGCGGCATCATTGAAAACCACGGCTGGGATCCCAGTCCGGAAGACACGATTAGCGACGACGATGACCGGGACCGCTGACACCCGCGCCTGATAGAGCCGCCTAAAGCTCTCCGCGAGCGCGGCGGATCGCAAACCACCGGGCCACATTGCGGTTGTGATCGACCAGGTTAGCCGCAAACGCGTGGCCGCCGGTGCCGTCCGCCACCATGTAGAGCGCGTCGGTCTTGGCCGGATGCAGCACGGCCTCTATCGATGCGCGGCCTGGATTGGTGATCGGGTGCTTGGGCAAGCCGACCATCGTGTAGGTATTATAGTCGTTCACCGCCTGAATCTCGGACTGCAGGATGCGGCGGCCCAGGGACTTGCCCTTGGTGATCGGATAGATGATCGTCGGGTCGGCTTGCAGCATCATCCCCTGCTTGAGCCGATTCGAGTAGAGCCCCGCCACCATCGTTCGCTCCGAGGGCTTGCCGGTTTCCTTTTCGACGATGGAGGCCAGCGTGATCGCTTGCTCGGGCGTCTTGACGATCAGGCCCTGCTCTCGCTTCGGCCAGAGTTCGGCGATCGTCCGGCTCATGGCCGCCTGCATCCGGCGCAATACCGCTTGGCGCGTCTCCCCCCGTTCAAAGGCGTAGCTGTCCGGCAGGATCGAGCCCTCTGCAGGCGATGCGATGTCTCCGGTCAGCTCGTCCTGCGCTTTCAGCCGTTCGTAGACCATGATCGAAGGCATCCCCTCCGGCACGGTGACAAAGCGGCGGATCACGTCGTCGCTGGTGATGATGCCCAGGACGCGGGAGGGGCTGGCGTGAGCGGGAATGGCAAATTCGCCCGCCTTGATATCACGACCGCCGCCAAAAACGCGTGCCCGCAGCTTGAAGCCGGTGGCGGAGCTGATCACGCCTTTTTCCTCGAGCCGGTCAGCCACCGCGCTCAAGCTCGCGCCGTTGGGAACGATGAAGGTGCCGTCCTTCGCCAGCGGGCCGGAACCGTACCAGCCATACAAGACCACGCCGGCGGCGATCAGCACGAGCAGGATCAGAGCGGCGATGCCCCCGCAGCCACGGCGCGAAAGCATCAGCCTTGCGCCCCGTCGGCATGGCGGGAGAACGGCATCGGAATCAGTCCACCTTGCGCATGATGAGGCTGGCGTTGGTGCCGCCGAAGCCGAAGCTGTTGTTCAGGACGGCGCGAACTTCTCGTTTTTTGGCCGTGTGCGGCACCAGGTCCACGCCCATGCAGCTGTCGCTCGGGTTGTCGAGATTGAGCGTGGGGGGAACGATCTGGTCTCGCAGGGCGAGAATGCAGAAGATCGATTCGACCGCCCCGGCGCCGCCCAGCAAGTGGCCGATCGCCGACTTGGTGGAGCTCATCGAAACCTTGCTGATCGCATCGCCGAACAAGCGGCGCACCGCGCCCAGTTCCAGCTCATCACCCAGCGGGGTGGAGGTGCCGTGGGCGTTGATGTAATCGATATCGTCCGGCGTCAGGCCCGCCTTTTTCAGCGCCATCGCCATCGAGCGGTAGGCGCCGGAGCCTTCCGGATGCGGCGCGGTGACGTGATAGGCGTCGCCCGAGAGGCCATAGCCGATGACCTCGGCATAGATCTTCGCGCCGCGCGCCTTGGCGTGTTCGTACTCTTCCAGCACGACCACGCCCGCGCCCTCACCCATGACGAAGCCGTCGCGGTCCTTGTCGTAAGGGCGGCTGGCCCGGGTGGGATCGTCGTTGAACGCGGTCGACAGCGCGCGCGCCTGGGCGAAGCCGGCGATGCCGATCGGGCAGACCGTGCCTTCCGCGCCGCCTGCCAGCATGATGTTGGCATCGCCGTCCTTGATCATGCGTGCCGCGTCACCGATCGAGTGTGCGCCGGTGGAGCAAGCGGTGACGACCGCATGGTTCGGGCCCATCAGGCCGTACTTGATCGAGACCTGGCCCGAGATCAGGTTGATCAGGCGACCGTGCACGAAGTGCGGGCTGACTCGCGCCGGGCCCTTGTTGGCCAGGACCAGCGATTCGCTCTCGATGCCCGGCAAGCCGCCGATGCCCGAGCCGATCGAGCAGCCGGCCATCAGCCGCGTCTCTTCGTCCATGTCGGTGAGGCCGGCATCTTCGATCGCCTGTCCGGCGGCATCGATGCCGTAAATGATGAAAGGATCCACCTGGCGTTGGACCTTGTGATCCACGCGCTTGTTCGGATCGAAGCCATATTCGTGATCGGCCGGCTTCACCTCACAGGCGATGCGGCACTTCTGGTCGGACGCGTCGAACTTGGTGATCGGCCCGGCGCCGGATTTGCTGGCCAGGATATTGGCCCAAACAGTCTCCACGTCCGCCCCGAGCGGGGTGACCAGACCAAGGCCGGTGACGACAACACGACGCATGCAACTCTCCGCGTGAACGCTCTGACCCGGCGAACATAGTCATGCGGGCCAAAAGACAACAGGCTCAACCCCCGAGGGAGCCGAGCCTGCCGTTATCTTGATATCCCGCCGTCCTTCACGTTCGTCGCGTCAGGATGGCCGGAAGGCAGATTCGGGCGATCAGCCCTGAATCAGCCCTTGTTCTCTTCGATGTACTTGATCGCATCCGAGACGGTGCTGATCTTTTCAGCGGCATCGTCGGGAATCTCGACGCCGAATTCCTCTTCGAAGGCCATGACCAGCTCGACGATGTCGAGGCTGTCCGCGCCCAGATCGTCGATGAAGCTGGCGTCCTCGGTAACCTTGTCGGCCTCGACGCCGAGATGCTCGACGACGATCTTCTTAACCCGATCTGCGGTATCGCTCATTTGGTGACCCCTTCTGAGTGGGAGAATGGAAACTCGCCAGTCGCCCTAATGGCGGTGCGGCCCGCTGGCAAGCCTTGCAGCAATGTTCGGTTCATGTGGCGGGTCGGCCCGAGACACGCAAGAGCCGTCTTGCTGCAATGCGGCCAAACCCGGGCTTCATGCACGGAATTCTGTTGCAAGCGTCCACCCGAAGCATAGTCTTTGCTGCATGCGCGAAAAACATATCCTCAGCCAAGTTCGGCTTTGTATCGCCCCGTTGTTGCTGGTGACAGCCCTGACCGGCGCAAAAGCGCCCCCGGCCATGCCTCACTTCGCGCCGTGGATCGATGGGACCTCCGCGAACGAGCCGGAAATGCAGGTGCAGGCGATCGACGCTGATACTTATGTCATCCGCCAGTCCGTCCGCACGAATTTCGAAGCGCCTTTCCTTTATTTGCTGTTCGGCAAAGATCGGGCACTGCTGATCGATACCGGGGCGGGCGGCCTGAAAGTGCGGCCCACGATCGACAAGCTGATGGCGGCCCGGCAGGCCAAGCGCGGCAGCGGCCAGCCGATTCCACTGCTGGTGGCGCATTCGCACGGCCATGGTGACCATCACGCCGGCGACGACGAATTTCTCAAGCGCCCCGATACGAAAGTCGTCGGCCTAAAACCGGCGGACGTGGCCAGCGCATTCTGGATCGCGCACTGGCCGCAGGATATCGGCCACTATGACCTGGGAGGCCGTATCCTCGATATCATTCCCACGCCCGGCCATGAGCCAGCGCATATCATGGTCTATGATCCGCACACGCGGCTGCTGTTCTCCGGCGACATGCTTTACCCGGGCCGCCTCTACGTGCCGGTCGATCGCTTTGGCGATTTTCGGGCGAGCGCCGACCGGCTGGCCGCTTTTGCCCGGACACATCCGATCCGCGCGCTGCTGGGCGCGCATATCGAGATGACGCAAACGCCGGGTCAGGATTACGCGATGGAAGCGCCCACGCATCCCGCGGAGCGGGCGCTGCCTTTGCCGCCGTCCAGCATCGCGAAGCTGCAGCAAGCGATCAGGGCGGCAGGCGACCATCCGAAGATAGACCGCCATGCGGACTTCATCGTCTATCCGCGTCCCGCCTCGTAGGTTTGCGCCTGGCGTTGCCGAATCTCGGACAAGACAGGTCGCCACCTATCGATTGAGTTCAGAGCGACGCTAAACAGCCCGTCACGGTCCTGGCAGCGGCGGACAACCCTAGGCCGTGCGCCGCTGCTGACAGATCAGCCAGCCTCTGGCGTGACCGGTTTGTTGGTAGCGACCGCCGCCGCCTTGACCGGCTCCATCACACGCATGTGCAGTTCGCGCAGCTGCTTGGGCTCGGCCACGGTGGGGGCACCCATCAGCAGGTCTTCGGCGCGCTGGTTCATCGGGAACAGGCTGATCTCACGCAGGTTCTGCACGCCGCACAGCAGCATCACGATGCGATCGACGCCAGCCGCCATGCCGCCGTGGGGCGGTGCGCCGTACTGGAATGCGCGGTAGAGGCCGCCGAAGCGCTCCTCCACGTCCGCCTTCGACAGGCCGACCAGCTCGAACGCCTTCACCATCAGTTCCGGGCTCTGGTTGCGGATCGAACCCGATGCGATCTCATAGCCATTGCAGACCAGATCGTACTGGAAGGCGTTGATCTTGAGCGGATCACCGTTTTCCAGCGCGTCCATCCCACCTTGCGGCATCGAGAACGGGTTGTGCGCGAAATCGACCTTCTTGTTGTCCTCGTCCCATTCGTAGAACGGGAAGTCGACGATCCAGGCGAGTTCGAAGCGATCCTTGTCGATCAGGCCCAACGTCTCGGCCACGCGCGTGCGGGCGAGGCCCGCAAGCTTGGCGGCCTGCTCTTCCTTGCCGGCGGCGAAAAACAGTCCGTCGTCGGGGCCAAGGCCAAGCGTGTCGTACAGCGCGGCCATCCTCTCTGGACCGTGGTTCTTGGCGATCGGACCGCCGAACTCGCCGCCCTTGCGGGTGACGTAGCCAAGTCCGGCATGACCCTCGGCCCGCGCCCAATCGTTCATCTCGTCGAAGAACTTGCGGCTCTTCTCGGCGGTGTTCGGCGCGGGGATCGCGCGCACGATACCACCTGAGCCGACGATCTTCTCGAACAGGCCGAAGCCGGACTGAGTGAACTCGGACGACACGTCACGGATGATCAGCGGGTTGCGCAAGTCGGGCTTGTCGCTGCCGTAGTCCAGCATCGCCTTGGCGTGCGGGATCCGCGGGAACTGCCCCACCGGCGTCACGCTCTTGCCCTCGGCGAACGCCTCGAACACCTGGCCGATCACCGGCTCCATCGTCTCCCAGACTTCTTCCTGGGTGACGAAGCTCATCTCCAGGTCGAGCTGATAGAACTCACCCGGCAGGCGATCGGCGCGCGGGTCCTCGTCACGGAAGCACGGCGCGATCTGGAAATAGCGATCGAAACCCGCGACCATCAGCAGCTGCTTGTACTGCTGGGGCGCCTGAGGCAGCGCGTAGAACTTGCCCGGATGAATGCGGCTGGGCACCAGGAAGTCGCGCGCGCCTTCGGGGCTGGAAGCGGTGAGGATCGGCGTCGAATACTCGGTGAAGCCGGCATCCTCCATGCGGTTGCGCATGTCGCGAATGATCTTGGTGCGGGTAACGATGTTGGCGTGCAGCGTCTCGCGCCGCAGGTCGAGGAAGCGGTACTTGAGGCGGATGTCCTCGGGATATTCCTGCTCTCCCGCCACCGGCATCGGCAGTTCCTCGGCGCGGCTGAGCACGGTGACGCCGCGTGCGAACACCTCGATCTCGCCGGTCGCCAGATTCGGGTTCACGGTAGCGGCGTTGCGCGCTTTCACCTCGCCGTCGATGGTGACGACGCTTTCCACCCGCAGCGCCTCTAGCAGCGGCAGTGCCGGGCTGTCGCTATCGGCCACCACCTGCGTGATGCCGTAGTGATCGCGCAGATCGACGAACAGCACACCGCCATGGTCGCGCTTGCGATGGACCCAACCCGAGAGGCGGACCGTCTCTCCGGTCGCGGCGGCGGTCAGCGCACCGCAGGTGTGTGAACGATAGGGATGAGTCATGGCTTGGCGCTTCTTGATTGGGTCGGATTGGACAATCATGCGCCCCTAGTCGAGCACGGCACTGATTGCCAGCCATCCCCGCAATCGCTCATCCGGGAACGAGGCGGTAACGCGAAAGTAACCCTCATCGGGTACATCGCATGATCCCCCACTGGGTCGGACAGGTTTGGCAAGGTAGATCATGAGACCGTTCGATAAAGACAGCGCGCCGTTAGACCTCGAATCGCCGCCCTCCGTTCCGCCATCAGCCGAGAGGATTGAGAACTGGATAGTGCCCGGCACATTCGCGATGGACGAAACCTCCTGGACGCCTGATCCGCCTGCCACGGCCGACGCGATGACCGGCTCTGCCCTGCGACGACTGCTGATCACGCCCGAAGTGCTCGCCGCGATGAGCGAGGACGACGCGCCCCAACCCAAGTTGCTGGACCGCCTGCTAGGTCGCAAGCGACGCTAAAAACGATGGTGTGATAAGCGCCGTTGATTGCCCGCTACGTTACGCGTAACGCCGACGGCCATGCAAATTCACCCGTTGATCACGAAAAGCGAAGATCTGGCCGCGCTTTGCGACCGCTTGTCCCATGCCGAATTCGTCGCGGTTGATACCGAGTTCATGCGTGAGAATACGTATTGGCCGGAACTTTGCCTCGTCCAGATCGCCGATACCAAGGAAGCCGCCGCGATCGATCCGCTGGCTCCGGGGCTGGATCTGCAACCGCTTTGGGACCTGCTGACCGACAACGAGGATGTCCTCAAGGTCTTCCACGCCGGCGGCCAGGACGTGGAGATCATCTTCAACTTCACCGGGCGCACCCCGCATCCGATCTTCGATACGCAGATCGCGGCGATGGCGATCAGCCAGTCCGAGCAGATCGGCTACTCCAACCTCGTCGAATCGTGGCTGGGCCTGACGATCGACAAGGGCGCCCGCTTCACCGACTGGTCGCGCCGCCCGCTGACGGAGCGGCAGATCGAATATGCCATCGGCGATGTCACGCACCTGGCGAAGATCTTCCCGCGGATGCTCAAGCGCCTGATCAAGACCGATCGCGGCCAGTGGCTGGACCAGGAGATGGAAAAGCTCGCCGATCCGGAGAATTACCGGAACGACCCGACTGTCGCGTGGAAGCGGATCAAGGCCGCCGGGCGCAATGCCGGCGTGCTGGGACGGCTCAAGGCGCTGGCCGCCTGGCGTGAACAGGAAGCGCGCGGCAAGAACATCCCGCGCGGCCGCATCGCCCGTGACGAGACGCTGGCGGATATCGCCAGCCACCCGCCCAAGAGCCAGGCCGATCTGGCCAAAGTGCGCGGCCTCTCGGCAGGCTGGAAGGATAACGAAATCGGCAAGCGACTGATGCAGGCGATCGCCGATTCCCAGCCGTTGCCGGACGAAGAACTCCCCTCGCGCACACCGCGTGGTGCGCCGCTGGGCAAGGAAGGCTCGCTGGTGGCGGATCTTCTCAAGCTGCTGCTGAAAATCCGCGCGCGTGAAATCGACGTGGCTTCTCGCTTGCTCGCCCGCAGCGAAGAGCTGGAACTGCTGGCAGCCGGCGTGCGCAAGGATCTGGCGATGCTGGAAGGCTGGCGTTTCAAAACCTTTGGCAAGGACGCGCTCGATCTGGTGGAGGGCAAGCTGGCTTTCGCGGTTGTCGACGGCCGGCTCAAGATGACTCACGTCGACGACGCCGTTGTGGCAGAGGCCGAGCAGAACGCCGATCCGGCTGACTGAACCCAAGCCCCATCGCCTTAGGACCGAATGTCCACTTGGCGCGATGCAGCGCTGAGTGCATAGCCTGCCGCCGTGACCATTCATCAGCCCACGCTCAAGCAGCTCCAATACCTCGTCGCCTTGCACGAGCATGGCCATTTCGGCCGCGCCGCGGACGCCAGCTTCGTCTCGCAATCCACGCTGTCGGCCGGGCTGCGCGATCTGGAGGCGCTGCTGGGCGTCACCTTGGTCGAGCGCACCAAGCGCGCGGTCCGGTTCACGCCGCTGGGCAATGCCGTGGTCGAAAAGGCCCATCGCATCCTGCGTGAGACGGAAGAACTTTCCGATCTCATTCAATCCAGCGGCAAGCCTCTGGCCGGTGAACTGCGCATGAGCGTGATCCCCACGATCGCACCGTTCTTGCTGCCCCGCATGCTGCCGCGCCTGCGGCGCGAACGCCCGAACCTGAAGCTGTTCCTGCGCGAGGAGCCCAGCGCCGCCGCTATCGAATCGCTGCACCATGGCCGCGCCGATTGCGTCCTCCTCGCCCTGCCCTACGCCACCGGCGAAGTGGAGAAGGAGACGATCGAGCTGGACGCGTTCTTCGTGGCGTTTCCCAAGGACGATCCGCGCAACATCCCGGCGGAAATCGATCCGGAACTGATCGACGAGCATCGCCTGCTGATGCTGGAAGACGGGCACTGCCTGAAGGACCACGCGCTGGCTGCCTGCAACCGCCCCGAACTTCGCGCCTCGGCCACCATGATCGGCACCTCGCTCCACACGCTGGTGCAAATGGTGGACAATGGCCTGGGCCTGACGATGCTGCCCGAAATGGCGCTGGACGCCGGCATCCTGAACGGCACCAACGTGGTGGCCAAACCGCTCCACTCACCCAACGCCAATCGCGAAATCGCCCTGGTATGGCGCCGTAACTCGCCCCGCTCCGACGAATTCCGCATGCTCGCCGACGAACTACGGGCGGGGTGACGCGGACGGCCTGATCGCGGGCCTCGTCAATCCATGTGCTTGAGGCCGACTCGCAAGTAATCCCAGCCCGTAATTAGCGTCAGAACCGCTGCGGCCCACAGGGTCGTCAGGCCGACCGTATGGGGCACGTTGAAGGTGATTGCCCCCAGATCGAGGTTCCACCACGGCATCGCATGGCCCAGGATCAAGGCGCCCAAGGAAACCAGCTGGAACGTCGTCTTCCATTTCGCCAGGCGACTGACGGGAACCGAGACCTGGATGCCGCCCAGAAACTCGCGCAGGCCGGAAACCGCGATTTCCCGGACCAGGATAATGAGCCCGGCGATAACGTGCGCGTCGCCCACGTAGGGGCCTGTCAGAACGCCTTGCGCGGTCAGCACCAGAATCACGGCGGCGACCATGATCTTGTCCGCGATGGGATCGAGGAACACACCGAGGCGAGAGACCGCGCCGCTGGAGCGCGCGATGTAGCCATCGAAGTAGTCGGTGATACCCATCAGGCTGTAAAGCGCGAAGGCCAGGCCGTAGCCGGCCTCCCATCGGGGCCACCACAACAGAAAGGCCAGCAGCGGCACCGCGAAGATGCGCGAGAGCGTGAGCAGATTCGGCAGGGTCAGCATCCTTTCGGCTCTTAGGCGCTGTGGGGCCTGCGTGGAACCCGCCGAATAAAATGAAGTGGCTGCTTCTCAACGGGGCTTGCCCGCCGCCCCATTGCCACTAAGTGTTCCGCAGGCATTTGGCCGCCACTCGTGGCGCTGGCATTACAGGACGCATGACGACTTCGACCCAGCTGATCCGGGCGCGCCGCTTCCTGCCGCTCTTCGTCACCCAGTTGCTGGGCGCCTTCAACGACAACCTGTTCAAAAACGCGATGGTCTTTTTCGTCGTCTACTCGGTCTACAATTCCGAGACGGCGGAGATGTGGTTCAGCGCGGTCGCGTCCGGGGTGTTCGTGGTACCGTTCTTCCTGCTCTCCGCGCTCGCCGGACAGCTGGCGGACATGCGGGACAAGGCGCAGATCATCCGCGTGGTCAAGGCGTGTGAGATCGGGATCATGATGGTGGGCGGCGCCGGCTTGCTGCTGGCGTGGCGCGGCGTGGGGATCGGCACCTTGTCCATCCCGCTGATGCTGCTGGCGCTGTTCGCGATGGGCGTCCATTCGACGTTTTTCGGCCCGATCAAGTACGCAATCCTGCCGCAGCACCTGAAGCAAGGCGAAGTGCTGGCCGGCACCGGCCTGGTCGAAGCCGGCACATACATGGCGGTGCTGGCGGGTACGATCGTGGCGGGCTGGATCGGGGTGCACTGGGCCGCGATCGCCGTGGTTCTGGTGGCATGCCTGGGCTTTGCCTCATCCCAGTTCGTGCCGCCCGCCCCGCCGCTGGGCGCGATCGAGCCGCTGGATTTCAATGTCTTTCGCGCCTCTCGCAAGCTGATCATGGACACCGTTCACGATCGCCGGGTGTTCCTGGCGATCGTGGCGATCAGTATCTTTTGGGCCATTTGCACGATCCTGTTCGTGCAATTCACGCCGCTGGCCAAGAACGTGCTGAGCGCCAGCAAGGAAGTGGCCAGCCTGTTCCTGGTGATCTTCTCCGTAGGCGTGGCGATCGGGTCGGTGTCGATCAATGCTCTATTGAAAGGCACGGTTTCCGCCAAATATTCGCCGATGTCGGTGATCGCGATGGGCGGTTTCCTGATCGCTTTCGAATCGATCTGCAGCGATTGGCAGGCGGGCGGAGCGATGATGGACGTCCCCACGTTCATCGCCCACCCCCTCGCCCCGACGCTGCTGCTCACCTTGCTGGGGATCGCGGTGTCGGGCGGCATGTTCGTGGTGCCGCTCTATGCGTTTCTCACCACCTTCGTGGAAAAATCGCAGACGGCGCGGACGATCGCGGCGAACAACATCGTCAATTCCGGCGCGATGGTGGTCGGCGCGCTGTTTGCGGGGCTGCTCAGCATGCTGGGCCTGGCCGTGGTGAAGCAATTGCTGGTGGTGGCAGGTTGCTGCTTGCTGCCTGCATGGTTCGGGTATGCTCTGCTGCGCGCCGAACGCGCGGCGCTGACCGCCTGATTGCTTCCGGCTTTCAGGCCAGGAAGACGATGATCACGACGAACGTGGCGCAATAGGCGGCCAGAAAGCCACGCCAATCCTCATTGATGATCCGGCGAATCGAACGCGGGGCCGGTGGCTCGTGCGCGATCAGCGTGGCGCACACATGCGGCGGCAGCGATCGGCGGAAGGGATGGCGAGCGCCCTCGTCCGAGAGGACCAAGGCGCGGCGATGGCTGAGCGATGACATGGAACATGCTTAAGAAATGGTTACCATGTTCGCCAGTAGAGGCTTTTCGCTGGCCTAAAACGGCACGGTGGAAGATCCGCCTTGGCCCGGCTGGAACCGATTTCTATCTAGGCGAGCATCGCCCACCGCTTCGCAGACGAGCGGCGAGCGCAAAAAAAGACCGCCCGAAGGCGGCCTTTCCGTTTAATCAGGATTAGAAGGGATCAGACCTTGTCGCCCAATGCGCCCTTCACGGAACCCTTGACCTGCTGGGCTTCGCCCTTGGTTTCCTGGGCCTTGCCCTCGGCTGCCAGATCGGGGTTGTTCTTGCCGGCGACGGCCTGCTTGACGTTGCCGATCGCTTCGTTGGCGAGGCCCTTGGCCTTGTCGGTCAGTTCACCCATGGCTTATCTCCTTGAATGAAGACGGCGACGTGTGTCCGTCTTTGATCCTTTAAACGTCGCGGAAAACCAACGGTTGCAGTTGCGACAATTTGACACGGATCAATCTTTACCGCCCTCACCCGCCAGCTTCAGAATGTAGGCCCACTCCTCAGGGGTAACCACGGCGACGGACAGGCGCGAGAGCTTCACTAGCTCCATCTCGGCCAGTTTCGGATCGGCCTTGACCTCCTTGAGCGTAACCGGACGAGCCAGCTTCCGGACCGGCTTGACCTTCACCGCAGCCCACTTGCCCTCGGGATCGCTCGGGTCAGGGATGCCGGACTCGCTGATCTGCACCACGCCGACGATCTCCTTGCCGATGTTGGAGTGGTAGAAGAACGCCTCGTCTCCCACCTGCATCGCGCGCAGATTGTTGGCCGCGCGGTGGTTGCGCACGCCGTCCCAGGTGCCCTCTCCCTCGGCCAGAAGATCGTCCCAGCTATAGGCATCGGGCTCGGACTTCATCAGCCAATAGCTTTTTGCCCCGTGGCTCTTGGACATGCATCGCCTCGCGTTATCGACTAGAGCGGACGCCACTAGCCCAATTCAGCGCGGATCGCACTCATGGACATCGCCGAAATCCCCATACTCAGCTTGGCCGACGAGCCGCGCGGCATCGCGTCCGATATCGGACGCAGCTTTCGCACCTTCGGCTTCGCCCTGGTGCGCGACCACGGCATCGATCCCGCGCTGATCGCCGAGGCATGGCGGCTCACAGCGGAACTCTTCGCCCTGCCGACCGAGGAAAAAATGCGATATTTCATGGCGGGCACCGGCGGAGCGCGCGGATATACGCCGTTTCGCACCGAAGTCGCCAAGGGCGCAACGGAGAAGGACCTCAAGGAATTCTGGCACGTCGGCCGCGATCTGCCGGACGATCACCCGCTGCGCTCGACGATGCTCCCCAACATCTGGCCGGAAAGCCCCGCCGGCTTTCGGACCGTATTCGAGACGCTGTTCGCCGAATTCGATCGCGCCGGATCGCGCCTGCTCTCCGCCATTGCGCTCGACCTGGGTCTGGATGAGCACTGGTTCGATCCGGCGATCGAGGATGGCAATTCCGTTCTGCGTCTGCTGCATTATCCCCCGGTCAAAGCCGAGGCCAGCGGCGCGATCCGGGCCGGCGCGCATGAGGATATCAACCTCATCACCCTGCTGCTGGGTGCAGAGGAAGCGGGCCTGGAGCTACTGGGCAAGGATGGACGCTGGCTTTCGATCGCGCCGCCGGAGGGCGCGCTGGTGGTCAACATCGGCGACATGCTGCAGCGGCTGACCAATCACGTCCTGCCCTCCACCACCCATCGGGTGCGCAATCCCGCCGGGGAGCGCGCGGGGTACAGCCGCTATTCGATGCCCTTCTTCCTGCACCCGCGCAGCGACTTCCGCCTGGAAACCCTGCCAGAGTGCATCGGCAGCGATCGTCCCGACCGCTACCCCGCCACCATCACTGCGGACGAATACCTGCAGGAGCGCCTTCGGGAAATCGGCTTGAAGGGGTAGTCCTAACGGCCCCAGGCGGGGCCGTGGTGCTTATCCCAGCTTCGTCTTCAGGATCTCGTTCACCACCTGCGGGTTGCCCTTGCCCTGCATGGCCTTCATCGTCTGACCGACGAAGAACCCGAACAGCGCCTGCTTGCCACCGCGATACTGCTCGACCTTGTCGGCATTGGCGGCGAGGATCTCCTCAACCTTGGCCTCGATCGCGCCGGTGTCGCTCTCCTGCTTCAGCCCCTCGCGCTCGACGATCGCATTGGCGCCGTCGCCGGTTTCTAGCATCTTTTCCAGGACCTGCTTGGCGATCGAGCCGGAGATCGTGCCCTTGCCCACCAGTGCCAGCAATTCCGCGCCGCTAGCAGGGCTTACCGGCGATTCTTCAAGCGACTTGCCCAGCTTGTTCAGCGCGCCGAACAGTTCGGAGATCAGCCAGTTGGCCGCCTGCTTGGCGACATCGGCGGGCTGCTTGCCCTGCGCCGTGGCGGTCTCGCCCAGCAGACGCTCGAACCAGCGCGCGGTCTCCACATCGGCGGTCAGCACGCTGGCATTGTATGTGCTGAGCCCCAGATCGCCTTCATAGCGCGCGCGCTTGGCGTCCGGCAGTTCGGGCAGCGAGTTGCGGCAATCTTCCAGGAAGGCATCGTCCAGCACCAGCGGCAGCAGGTCCGGATCGGGGAAGTAGCGGTAGTCGTGCGCATCTTCCTTCGAGCGCATGGAGCGCGTGGTGCCGGTGCCGGGATCGAACAGCCGGGTTTCCTGCACGATCTTGCCGCCGCTCTCCAGCACGTCGACCTGGCGCGCGGCCTCATGCTCGATCGTGGCCATCACGAATCGGACCGAGTTGACGTTCTTGGTTTCCGTGCGCGTGCCGAATTCATCACCGGGCTTGCGGACCGAGACGTTCACGTCGCACCGCATGGAGCCCTGGTCCATATTGCCATCGCACGAACCGACATAACGCAGGATCTGACGCAGCTTGGCGACGTAAGCGCCTGCTTCGGCGGGAGAACGCATGTCCGGGCGGCTGACGATTTCCATCAGCGCCACGCCCGAGCGGTTGAGATCGACGTAGGACATCGTCGGATGCTGATCATGCATCAGCTTGCCAGCGTCCTGCTCGACGTGAATACGCTCGATGCCGATCACCTTGGCTTCGGGAAGCCCGGCCTTCTCGTCCGCGTCGATCGTCAGCGAGCCTTCGCCGACCAGCGGATGGTACAGCTGGCTGATCTGATAGCCCTGCGGCAGATCGGCGTAGAAGTAGTTCTTGCGATCGAACCGAGACCATTTGTTGATCTGCGCGTCGATCGCCATGCCGGTGCGTACCGCCTGGCGGATGCACTCCCGATTGGGCACCGGCAGCATTCCCGGCATCGCCGCGTCGACCAGGCTGACCTGCGCATTGGGCTCGGCTCCGAACTCGGTGGCGGCACCGGAGAACAGCTTGGAATTCGACGTGACCTGCGCGTGGACTTCCAGGCCGATCACGACCTCCCACTCGCCGGTAGCGCCCTGGATACGGTATGTGCTTTCAGTCATGTCAGTCACCACCACTTGCCGGGCCGCGCGGTAAAGTTCGCGCGCTGTTCGATCGCCAGGCCGGCGTTGAGCACGCCCTGCTCGTCGAAAGCCTTGCCGATGATCTGCAGGCCGAGCGGCAGGCCCTCACGGTTGAGGCCCGCAGGGACTGACATCGCCGGAAGGCCGGCCAGGCTGGCGGGCACCGCGAAAACGTCGTTCAAGTACATCTTGAGCGGGTCTTCGGTGTTCTCACCCAGCGCAAACGCAGCGGAGGGCGCGGTGGGCGCCAGGATCACGTCACACTGTTCGAACGCCTGCGCGAAGTCGCGCGCGATCAGGGTCCGCACTTTCTGCGCCTGCGTGTAGTACGCATCGTAGAAGCCTGCCGAAAGCACGTAAGTGCCGATCAGGATGCGGCGGCGCACTTCCGCACCGAAGCCAGCCGCGCGGGTGGCGGCGTACATGTCCTGCAGGTTCGAGCCATCGGGAAGATCGCGCAGGCCATAGCGCACGCCATCATAGCGCGCGAGGTTGGACGAGGCTTCGGCCGGAGCGATGATGTAATACGCGGGCAGCGCGTATTTGGTGTGCGGCAGCGACACGTCGACGATGGTGGCGCCGGCATCCTTCAGCCAGGCAATGCCGTCGTCCCAGGATTTCGCAACGTCGGCGTCCATCCCGTCCATCCGGTATTCGCGCGGGATGCCCACACCCTTGCCGCTGAGATCGGCGTTGAGGCCCTTCTCCCACTCCGGCACCGGCAGGTTCAGGCTGGTCGAATCCTTGGGATCGAACCCGGCCATCGCCTCCAGCATGATCGCGCAATCGGTGACGTCCCGCGCCATCGGGCCCGCCTGGTCGAGCGAGCTGGCGAACGCGACCACGCCCCAGCGCGAGCAACGGCCATACGTCGGCTTGATGCCGGTGATGCCGGTGAACGCGGCGGGCTGGCGGATCGAGCCGCCGGTATCGGTGCCGGTGGCCGCCGGGCACAGCCGTGCGGCGATCGCGGCGGAGGAACCGCCCGAGGAACCGCCCGGCGCGAGCGGCGCGTTGCCGCCGTCGTTGCGCCGCCAGGGCGAGACCACATTGCCGAAATAGCTGGTCTCGTTCGACGAGCCCATCGCGAACTGATCAAGGTTCAGCTTGCCCAGCATGCCCGCGCCCGCATCCCACAGCTTGGCGCTGACGGTGCTTTCGTACTGCGGCGTGAAGCCTTCCAGAATGTGGCTGGCCGCGGTGGTCTGCACGCCCACGGTGGCGAACAGGTCCTTCATGCCGATCGGCACGCCGGCCATCTTGCCCAGCGCTTCGCCCTTGGCGCGCTTGGCATCGACGGCCTGCGCGGCCTCGATCGCCCTGTCCGGCGTGGCGACGATGAAGGCGTTCAGCGCGTCCTGCGCCGCCGCGACATTGGCGTTGAACGCCTCCGCCACTTCGACGGCGGTGAAGTCCCCCGAGGCGACGCCCGAGCGGATGGCGGCGACGCCGAGATCGGTGAGGCCGGAGGAATTGAGATCTGTCATGCTTATTCGATCACCTTGGGCACGCCGAAGAAGCCGTGTTCGGCCGCGGGCGCGTTGGCGAGGACCTTGTCGCGGATGCCGCCGCCGGTAAGCGGATCGGCATCGATCACATCATCGCGCAGGCGTAGGGTGTTGGGGATGACGGCGGTCATCGGCTCGACGCCGGTGACGTCGACTTCGCCCAGCTGGTCCACCCAGGCGAGGATGCCGTTCAGTTCCGGCACCATCGCCGCTGCCTCACCCTCGCCCAGCTTGATGCGAGCGAGGGAGGCGATCTTCGCCACGGTTGCGGTATCGACCGACATGGTTCGTCCTCATGTCCGACTGCCCGCGATGGCGGGCGGGAAAATTGGCGGGAGGCAGCAGAGCTAACACCCGCCCCGTTGCGCTTCAAGCAGGGCGCGGCGGCGCGCCGCCGGCCTTATTGCGCGGGCGGGGGTACCGCCGGGCCAGCGCCCGGCATGCCCGCCGCCGGAGCGCCGCCGCCCATCTGCATCTGCTGCAGCTGTTGCATGATGCGTTGTTGCTGCTCGATCTCGGCGCGGCTCTTGAAGTCCAGCAGCTCGATCTCAAAGTCGAGGTCGGTATTGGCCGGGATCGGGCCCGCGCCCTTGTCACCATAGGCCAGCGCGCTGGGGATATGGACCTTGTACTTGCCGCCCTTCTGCATCTGCTCCAGAGCCTTGGTGAAGCCGGGGACGACTTCGGCGAGCGGCAGCACGGCCTGCTTGCCTTCGTCGAACACCTTACCGTCAGGCAGAGTGCCCTTGTAGTTCACAAGCGCCACGTCATCGCGCGTGGGCGACGGACCCTGGCCGGCCACCAGCGTATCGACATCGACCGAGGCGGGCATCGCCGCCCAGGCCACGCCGCAACCCAGCAGAGCGACCGCCGCAATGCCGACCCACAGCTTGGTCAGGCTGCCCTTGGCGATGGGCTGAAGCGGGACGCGGGTGATCTCGGTCATGAAGTCAAAGCCTCTTGGGACAGGATATGCAAAAGGGCGCGGATTGCGTCCGCGCCCTCATGGCTCAAGCAAGCGAAGGGTTCAAGCGCCAACCCGCACCGCAATGCGCGGCCGATGGCGCGTGAAACCTACTTCGCGCCGTCACGCTCCAGGCGCTTGCGCTCCAGCTTGCGGGCGCGGCGAACAGCGGCGGCCTTTTCACGGGCGCGCTTTTCCGACGGCTTCTCGAAGTGACGGCGCAACTTCATCTCACGATACACGCCTTCGCGCTGCAGCTTCTTCTTGAGCGCGCGAAGGGCCTGATCGACGTTGTTGTCCCGTACCATGATTTGCATAAAACGAAGAACCTCACCAAATACGATAGCAGACCGTCCCGCTCCGCCTACAAGGCAGGACAGCCCATAAAAATAATAATGACGAACGCCGCCGATCCCGTACGAGACCTGCGTCAACGGCGCGCCGCTACCAGAGTCGCGCGCGAATGGCAACTCCAAAGCCGGTTTCGCGCGATAGTCGGAAGGCCGCGCGCGCTGACTGCCAGCCCCGTATCCACGAAAGATTTGGCTTGCCGCCCGCCGCGGTCTATGGCGCGCGCCATGCCGCAATCCGTGCAACCTTCCTTTCTGACGGCTTCGCTGCTCGTCGCCAGCGGTGGCGCTGTAGGGTCGTGGCTGCGCTTCACCGTTGGCCGCCTGTGGGTGATGGCGATCGGCCCGGTGCGAGCGGGCGCGTTTCCGTGGGGCACGTTGACCGTCAACATCGTCGGCAGCCTCGCCATGGGCCTGCTCGTCGGCTGGCTGGCGCGGTTCGGCACCCAGGGCGAGGCCACGCGGCTCTTGCTGGCGGTGGGCGTGCTGGGCGGCTTCACCACTTTTTCTTCGTTCAGCCTTGAGGTCGTATCGCTGCTGCAGCGCGGACAGGCGGGAGTGGCGCTGGCCTATCTTGCCGTGTCGCTGCTCGCCGGGTTCGGCGGCCTGTGGCTGGGCCTTATGATGATGCGAGTTTCTGTATGAGCAAGACCGGCGCGAGCGACAATGTGCGCCAGTTCACGGTGGGCGCGGACGATGATGGCGTGCGCCTGGACCGCTGGTTCAAGCGCCACTTGCCGCAAGTCGGCTTCGCCACCGTCTCGCGCTGGGCGCGGACCGGGCAGATCCGGGTCGACGGCAAGCGCGCTGACGTGGACTTCCGACTGGCGGCGGGCCAGCTGCTGCGCGTGCCGCCCGGGGGTGATCCCAAGGCCGCCGGCCCGGCCCCGCGCCGCCCGCTGACCGAGGAGGAGCTGGAATTGGCGGACAGCATGGTGCTGACGCAGGACCGCGCCGCCATCGTGCTCAACAAGCCGCCGGGCCTTGCCACGCAAGGCGGCAAGGGCATGACCAGCCATGTCGATGGCCTGCTGGACGCCTATGCCGCGGAAGGGCCCCGCCCCCGCCTGGTCCATCGGCTGGACAAGGACACGTCCGGCGTGCTGCTGATCGCGCGCACGCCCGGCAGCGCGGCGTTCTTTTCAAAGCGCTTTTCCGGCCGCACCGCGCGCAAGATCTACTGGGCGCTGGTGACCGGCGTCCCCTCGATCGAGGACGGTATGATCGAACTGCCGATCTCCAAGCAGCCGGGCACCGGCGGCGAGAAGATGCACGTCGACATGGAAGGCGGCCAACCGGCGCGCACCCGCTATCGCGTGATCGACCGGGCGGGCAACCGCGCCTGCTGGGTGGAACTGCACCCCCTGACTGGGCGCACCCACCAGCTGCGCGTGCACATGGCGGCGATCGGCCACCCGATCGTGGGTGACGGCAAGTATGGCGGGCAGGACGCGTTCCTTTCCGGCTCGATCAGCCGCAAGATGCACCTCCACGCGCGGCGGCTGATCATCGACCATCCGGATGGTGCCCCGCTCGACGTGACCGCCCCCCTGCCCGAACATTTCGCGATGGGCATGGAGCAGCTGGGCTTCGAGGAAGCGGACGGCGCGGACATTCCCGAACCGCGCGCAGAAGATACCCGCGAAGACAAGAAGCGGCTCGCCAAGGCCCATGCCAAGCAGTTTCGCAAGGAACGCCGGGGAGAGCGTCGCTCTCGCGGTGGCGATGCTCCGGGCAGGCCCGCACCCGCCGGCGGGCGCACCCGCAGCAGCACGGGTAGCGCGACGACCGCCAGGTCCGCACCGTCAAAGGCCGGCACGGGCAGGCCGAACACCACAAAGCCCGGCGCCGGTAAGCCAGGCGCTGGCAAGCCCAACGCTGGCAAACCTACCACTGGTAAACCGGGCGGAGCCAAGTTCGGCGCCGGAAAGCCGAGCGCCGATAGGGCCCGGAGCGGCCCCTCGCGTCCGTCCACGGGCAAGCCTGCCGGTGGATCGGGCAAACCGGGCGGCAAGCCTCCTGCGCCGCGCGGCAAGCGTTGACGCCGGACTGCGCTGAATGAAGCTTGCCGTGTTCGATTGCGATGGCACGCTGGTCGATGGTCAGGCCAGCATCTGCGAGGCGATGGAGGCCGCGTTCGCGCGCCAGAACCTGCCTGCTCCTCCACGCGTGGCGATCCGCCGCGCCGTGGGCCTTTCACTCCCCCAGGCGATGCGCCGCCTGCTGCCGGATGAGGCGGACGAGTTGCACCTAGCGCTGGCGGAGAGCTACAAGCTGGCGTTCCGCACCGCCCGCAGCGACGGGCGCGTATCGCAACCGCTATTCCCCGGCATCCCGGAGCTGCTGCGCCGCCTTGCGGACAGCGGATGGACGCTGGGCGTCGCCACCGGCATGTCCGATCGCGGATTGGCGCACTGCCTGGCGGACAACGGCATCGCCGACCTGTTCGTGACGCTGCAGACGGCAGACCGCCACCCCTCCAAGCCCCATCCCGCGATGCTGCAGGCCGCCTTGGCAGACGCCGGCGCGGGTGAGCAGGACGCAGTGATGATCGGCGATACCTCGTTCGACATGCAGATGGCGCGCGATGCCGGAGTGCGGGCGATCGGCGTCGATTGGGGCTATCATCTCCCGCGTGAACTGCTGGCCGCCGGAGCCGAAGTCGTGGTGGAGACACCCGAGCAATTGGGGAAGGTCCTGCTCGCGTGAGCCACGATCCGGCGCGCGGGCGCTTTTTCCTGATCCAGCTGGTGCGGCTGGCCGGCGTCGGCTGCGTGCTGATGGGCCTGCTGGCGAGCAACGGCCGGCTGGCGAATGGCGCGGTGCCGACCTGGGCGGGCTATCTGCTGCTGATCATCGGCCTCGTCGGCGTCTTCGTCATTCCTACGGCTCTCGCGCGCAAGTGGAGGACACCCCGGTGAAGCGCTTCTATCAAGCCGTCACCACCATGGCGGCGGACGGTGGCTGGCGCGTTCTGCTGGATGGTCGCGGCATCAAAACAGCGGCCGGTGCGCCGCAAATCGTGCCGACGCGCGCTCTGGCCGAAGCGCTGGCGACCGAGTGGTCGGCACAAGGCGAGACGATCGATCCCACCCGCTTCCCGCTGCGCGATTTGGCGGACTATGCCATCGATGCGATCGCCGGCGGCGCGGAGGATGCCGTTACCGGGCTACTGCCTTACGCGGAAACCGATACGCTGTGCTATCGCGCCCATCCGGACGAGCCCCTCCACCGCCGCCAGCTGGAAACCTGGGAGCCGATCCTGGGCGAGGCGGAAGCCCGGCTGGGCATTCACTTCACGCGCATCTCGGGCATCGTCCACAAGCCGCAACCCGCCGAAACGCTGGCCCGGCTGCGGCACGAACTGGCAGCGCAGGATGCCTTCACGCTGGCCGCCCTGCGGATGCTGATCAGCTTGTCGGCTTCGTTCGTGGTCGGCCTGCTGGCAATCGCGCCAGATGCCGATCTGGACTCGCTATGGCTGGCCGCCAATCTGGAAGAGGAGTGGCAGGCCGATCTGTGGGGGCGTGAATGGGAGGCCGAAGAACGCCGCGCCCAGCGGCGCGAGGCATTCCTGCTAGCCGCCCGCTTTGCCGAACTGGCGCGACGCGGCTAAAGGCTTTACCCAACCTGTCAGCCTGAAATCCTCAGCCCACCACCCACGCGGCGACTTGCCCGGCGACGTCGTTCACGGCGGTGCCGAGCGCCGCGGCCACAGGGGCGGCTTTCGCCTGAATACCGGGGACCACGGCCTCGAACCGGCGTGAGATGATCGCACCGCCTTTTTCGTGCCGCTGCATGTCGATGCGGACGACGACAGATTGCGTCGGCGCGTCGTAGCCCATGGCGAGCAGGCGGCCGGTCAGCATCGTGCTGCCCACCGCGTCGAAATCGCCATCTTCAACAACCAGCCGCTGCGTACGCGTGCGCAACGTTTCGGCCAGGACGCCGCGGAACTGGCGCGAGGGCTTTTCGATCCACGCTACGTCGGTGAGATAGGCGATGGTCGCCGCGTTCACGCGGACGGGAACGCGCAGCATTTCCAGGCTGCGATCGGACTCCGGGTCCATGATGACGATCGCGTTTTTGCTATCCGCCGTGACGGCTGGCCCCGCTTGTGCGCTGGAGGTGGGCACTAGGCTGATCAATTGCTTGGGCGCCTTGCCGCCCAGGCCAAGGCAGCTCGACAGCAGGAGGCTGGCGGCCAGCGCAATAGCCGAACCGGCGACGATCTTCGGGCGGAATGCGGACATGCCTGTAGCCTTTTTCCTGTTTGCGGACGGAGCGGATGGACCGGTGATGGCCTGCTGCTTCGTCATGGCTTGTAGTCCGGCACCGACTGCCCCCTCAGCAGCGCGCCGGCACCGCGTTCGTCGATCTTCTCGGTCACGTTGCGCAGCGCCTTGGTGGTCGCCCGGAGATCGCGGATCGCCGCCTCGGCCGCCGGGATCGTCGAGGTGGAAACCTGGTTGAACGCGGGCTGCGCGGTTTCCAGCGTCTTGTTCAGCTGGTTCATCGCGCTCTCGGCCGAACCCAGCGTGCGGCGAAGCTGCACCGCCAGCGAATTACCCTCGCTGCCCAGCACGCCATCCGCCTTGTCGGCCACGTTCTGGAAGGATTGCAGCGTCAGGCGCGCCTGTGCCAGCGACTTTTGCAGCTCCACCATCGCCCCGCGAAATTCGGGCGTCGCCGCCGAGATATCGCGCGTCATCTTGTTGGTGTTTTCCAGGATGCCGGACAGCGACTTGCGGTTGTCTTCGTTCAGCATGAGGTTGAGGTTCTCGGTCAGCGTCGCCAGCCGTTCCAGCAGCAGCGGCGCGTTGGAGAGAATTTCGCCGAAGCCGCCCCGGCGCGTGGGGATCACGGGCACCCCATCCGGCCCCGGCTCCACGATCGGCGGCGCACCCTTTTGCGCGCCCTCCAGCTGAATGTCCGACACGCCGGTGAAACTGCCCTGGATCGTGGCGGTGGTGCCCACGGTGATCGGCACCTTCTCATCCACGCGGATACGAACGCGAATGAAGCTGGGGTCCTGAGGCCACAGCTCGATCTGGCTGACCTGACCCGCCGGCACGCCCGCGTAAGCGACCTCAGAGCCCTTTGCGAGGCCATCGACCGACTGCTTGAAGAAAATGTCGTATTCATTCTGCGCGCCCTGGTTCAGCCGCGCGATCCAGATCACGAAAGCCGCCAGCAACGCCAGCAGGACAAGGGTGACTGCGCCGACCCAGACGTTATTTGCCCGTGTTTCCATCGCCTTGCCCTATATCTCTCTATCGTCAGGCCCAGGGGCCGACGCGTTCGCCAGCGGCTTGCGGCCGCCGTTCGATTTGGCCGCTTCGCTTTGTTCCGCTGCCCCCTTTTGCTCTGCAGCTTGGGCGGAGCGGCCACGCGGGCCGTTGAAGTATTCCTGGATCCATGGATGATCCAGCGCCAGCAGCTCGGGGATGGTCCCCACCGCGATCACCTTCTTGTCCGCCAGCACCGCCACCCGGTCACAAATCGCATAGAGCGTATCGAGGTCGTGGGTGATGAGGAAGACGGTAAGGCCCAGCGTTTCCTTCAGTTCGCGCGTCAACTGGTCGAAAGCAGCCGCGCCGATCGGGTCGAGGCCCGCGGTCGGCTCGTCCAGGAACAGCAGCTCCGGATCGAGCGCCAGCGCCCGTGCCAGACCGGCGCGCTTGCGCATGCCGCCCGACAGCTCCGACGGGTACTTGAACGCCGCCTCGTCCGCCAAGCCGGAGAGCCGCACCTTGAACCGGGCGATCTCCTGACGCAGCGTATCGGTCATGTCCGGATAGAATTGCTTCAGCGGCACTTCCACGTTCTCACCCACCGTCAGCGTGGAGAACAGGGCACCGCCCTGGAACAACACGCCCCAGCGTGAGCGAACGTCGATCTCGTCCGCCTCGCTGGGCCGGGTCATGTCGTGGCCCAGCACGTGGACCTCGCCAGCTTCCGGCTGCTGCAGCCCGATGATGGAGCGCATCAGCACCGACTTGCCCGTGCCAGAGCCGCCGACGACGCCGATGATTTCTCCCTTGCGGACCTCCAACGAGAGATCGTCATGGATGAGGTGTTCGCCGAACGCATTGCGCAGGCCGCGCACCACGATCGGTGCTTCGGAACTGTCGACCGGCGGCCGGGCCACCTCTTGCACGTCGTCGCTCATTTCCAGCCGATCTCGGTAAAGAAGATCGCGAAGAAGGCATCCAGGACGATCACGGTGAAAATCGCGGTCACCACCGCCTGGGTCGTGCGAAGGCCCACTTCTTCCGCGTTCGATTTCACCTGCATGCCCTGATAGCACCCCGCCAGCGCTACGATGAGGGCGAAGATCGGCGCCTTGATCAGGCCGATCCAAACATCGGTGATCGGCACCACTTCCTGGATGCGCTTCAGGAAGGTGAGAAACGGGATATCGAGCGCGAAGTTCGAAATGAACGCGCCGCCGATGATCGCCACGACCGAGGAATAAAAGCCCAGCAGAGGCATCATCAGCACGGCGGCCAGCACGCGCGGGATCACCAGCGCCTCCATCGGCGAGACGCCGATCGTGCGCATGGCGTCGACCTCCTCGGTCAGCTTCATCGTCCCGATCTGCGCCGCGAACGCAGAGCCGGAGCGTCCCGCCACCATGATCGCGGTCATCAGGATGCCCAGTTCGCGCAAGGTGAGCCGGCCGGTGAGATTGATCGTGTAGATCTCCGCACCGAACTGCTGCAGCTGCACCGCGCCCTGCTGGGCGATGACGATGCCGATCAGGAAGCTCATCAACCCGACGATCCACAGCGAGTTCACGCCGATGTACTGCATGTGGTGGATGGTGGCCTTGCCGCGCAGCCGCGAGGGATGGCGCATGACCGTGGCCGATGTCTTCAGCATCGCCCCCAGGAAATCCAGGATACGGACCAGCCCGTGGCCCCACTGGATGATCATATCACCCACATCCGCCAGCGTACGGCGCAACAGGCCTTCGTGCGGCGGCGGTGCGGGCGGCGTGTCGTCCAAGTCGCCGATGGCGGCGAAAAGACGTCGGGCCTGCTCACTCTCACCCACGATCCGGGCGTCGTGCTTGCGTGCGAAGCGGCTGACCAGCCAGGCGCCGGTGGTGTCGATATCGGTGACGCCGCCCATGTCGATCTGCTTGAAATCGTGGGAGATCGTATCGAGCTTGGTATCGAGATTGCCTAGCGAGTGGACGCGCAGGGCACCCTTCAGCGCCAACGTGGGAACGCCGCCCTCCTGCGTCTCGGCAAGATTGAAGTCAGCCCATTCCCGCATAGTACCTCGTAATGAGGGATAATCACTGGCGCGGCAAGAGGTTCCACCTGCGCGACGAAATATGTGAGTGATCGTTCACTCTCTTTGTCAGGTATGCCTTCAGCCGAGGATTGTCCAGCACATCCTTGCCGCCGCCCGCGCACGATGGCAAAGGCCCGGAGCATGACGCAAGACAGCGCAGAGATGCTCGACAAGACCTTCGATCCCGCCGCGATCGAGGCAAAGTGGTATGCCCATTGGGAGACGGCCGGCCTGTTCCGTCCCGAGCGGCCGGACGCCACGCCCTTCACCATCGTCAACCCGCCGCCCAACGTCACCGGCAGCCTTCATGTCGGCCACGCGCTGGACAACACGTTGCAGGACGTGGTGATCCGCTACGAGCGGCTGCGCGGCAAGGATGCGCTGTGGGTCGTCGGTACCGATCACGCCGGCATCGCCACGCAGATGGTGGTCGAGCGGCAGATGGAGCAGCGTCAGGACAAGCGCACCAACTACACGCGCGAGCAATTCATCGAAAAGGTCTGGGAGTGGAAGGCCGAAAGCGGCGGCACCATCACCGGCCAGCTGCGCCGCCTGGGTTGCTCCATGGACTGGAGCCGTGAGCAATTCACCATGGACCCGCACTTCACCAAGGCGGTGGTGAAGGTCTTCGTCGACCTGCACAAGCAGGGCCTGATCTACCGTGACAAGCGGCTGGTGAACTGGGACCCGCGCCTGAAGACCGCGATCTCCGACCTTGAGGTCGAGACGCGCGAGATCGACGGCAAGTTCTGGCACTTCCGCTATCCGCTGTCGGACGGCTCGGGCCACATCTCGGTCGCCACCACCCGGCCCGAAACGATGCTGGCGGACATGGCGGTCGCGGTGAACCCGTCGGATGAGCGCTACCAGGCCTTGGTCGCGCGCGGCGCCACCGTGACCCTGCCGATCACCGGGCGCGAAATCCCGATCGTGTTTGACGAACACGCCGATCCGGAACTGGGCTCGGGCGCGGTGAAGATCACGCCGGGGCACGATTTCAACGACTTCGAAGTGGGCAAGCGCGCAGGCATCAAGGCTGCCGACATGCTCAACATGCTCGATGCCGAGGCGAAGGTCTGCCAGACTTCTGACGGGCTGATCCCCGCCGAGTTCATCGGCACCGACCGCTTCGACGCCCGAAAGCGCGTGGTCGAGCTGATGGATGCGGACGGCCTGCTCGACAAGATCGAGGACCGCGTGATCCAGACGCCCTACGGCGACCGCGGCGGCGTGGTGATCGAACCCTGGTTGACAGACCAATGGTATGTGGACGCCGAAACCCTCGCCAAGGCACCGCTGGACGCCGTGCGCTCCGGCGCGATCGAGATCGTGCCCAAGACCTGGGAGAAGACCTTCTTCAACTGGATGGAGAACATCCAGCCCTGGTGCGTCAGCCGCCAGCTGTGGTGGGGGCATCGGATTCCGGCTTGGTATGCGGATGACGGTTCGATCTACGTCGCCGAGACGGAAGAAGAAGCGCAATCCCAGGCCGGCAACAAAGCCGTCAAGCGTGACGAGGACGTGCTAGACACCTGGTTCTCCAGCGCACTCTGGCCTTTCGCCACGCTGGGCTGGCCGGAAGATAACGCCCTCCTCTCCCGCCACTATCCCAACGACCTGCTGATCTCCGGTTTCGACATCCTGTTCTTCTGGGATGCCAGGATGGCGATGCAGGGCATTCATTTCATGAAGCCAGAGTCGCCTTTGGCGGAAAGAGTGCCGTGGAAGCGGCTCTACCTGCATGGGCTGGTGCGCGCGGCGGACGGGCAGAAGATGTCCAAGTCCAAGGGCAACGTGGTCGATCCGCTGGGCCTGATCGACCAGTACGGCGCGGATGCCTTGCGCTTCTTCATGGCGGCCATGGAAAGCCAGGGCCGCGACGTGAAGATGGATGAGAAGCGGGTCGAGGGTTACCGCAACTTCGCCACCAAGCTGTGGAACGCGGCGCGGTTCTGCCAGAGCAATGGCATCGGCGCGAGCCAGTCGGTCGCGGCTCCGGCGGCGACGTCGGCGGTCAACCGCTGGATCATCGGCGAAGTGGTCGAGACGGTCGCGGCGTTGGACAAGGCGATGGCCGACTTGCGCTTCGATGCGGCGGCCAACACCATCTACCAGTTCGCCTGGAGCCAGTTCTGCGACTGGTACATCGAGCTGATCAAAGGCCAGTTCGACGACGAGACGAAGGCCGTGGCAGGCTGGGTGCTGGACCAAATCCTGGTGATGCTGCACCCGTTCATGCCTTTCGTGACCGAGGAACTGTGGTCCAAGATGGGCGCGCGGCCCTACGAGTTGATCGTGGCGAAGTGGCCGGAGCCGCAAGCGCCGATCGATGCGCAGGCGAAGGCCGAGGTCGAATGGCTGATCGCGCTCGTCGGCAACTTGCGCGCCGCCAAGGCTGAACTGGGCATCGCACCGGGAGCGCGGCTGACCGCCTACCTGGCCGATCCTTCCGAGCAGACGCGCTCGATCATCTCGCACAGCGGCACCGTGATCGACCGTCTGGCCCGGCTCGACGCGATCCGCTTCGAACCGGCCCCTGCCGGCGCGGCGATGCAGATCAGCGCGGGCGATGCAATGCTGGCGATCCCGCTGGAGGGCGTGATCGATCTCGCATCCGAAAAAGCGCGGCTGGAAAAGGCGCTGGCCACTTCGATTAAGGAACGGGACTCGCTGGGCAAGCGTCTGGAGAACCCGGCCTTCGTGGAAAAGGCGAAGCCCGAAGCGGTGGACAAGGCCAAGGCCGATCACGCCGCTCATTCGGCGGAAGCCGAGCGGTTGCAGGCCGCGCTGGCGCGATTGGGATAAAGGCGAGGCTGGGGTGTGGGGCCGAGCCGTCGGCGCGGCAAGCCCCTTTCCCAGCCCCGCCCCGCCGCCCTGCCCCTCCTCCCCGGCCGAATCCATTTTCCTACTCCGGCATGATCTGGCATGGGCCGCCGCGATGTCCGCGTTCCGCCTCCCTTCCCCCCAAAGCCCGAAATTCGGCCTTCAAGAGCCCCGGCGACTTACACGCCTGAACACCGGCAACTGCGGCAACCGCGCATGCTGACCCTGGCCACCACGACGCCCGGCGAACCGGAAATCTTTGCCTCCCTGCAAGGCGAAGGCCTCTCGCTCGGGCGGCCCAGCACTTTCGTGCGGCTCTCTCGCTGCAATCTGGCGTGCCAGTGGTGCGACACCGCCTACACCTGGCGGTTCGAGGGAGATAACCGCCCCCACCGCGATGCGCTGGCCTTTGATCGCACGCAGAACCAGGTGGCGCTGAGCGAAGAGGATGTCGCCGCGCGCATCACCGCGCTTTCCCCTGATCGCCTGGTGGTCACGGGGGGGGAGCCCCTGCTGCAAGGCCCGGCGCTGGCCCGGCTGCTGGCGCTACTGCCCGGGATGCACGTCGAGATCGAGACCAATGGCACGGTCGCCCCGCACCCGGCGCTGGACGGACTGGTGCATCAGTACAACGTCAGCCCCAAGCTGGCGCATAGCGGCAATCCGGCAGACCTTGCCCTGGTGCCAGAGCGGCTGCAGGCCTGGGCCACCGACCCGCGCGCCGTGTTCAAGTTCGTGATCGCGCAAGCTACAGATATGGCCCAGGTGCTGGGCCTCCAGCACGATTATGCGATTCCTGCCGATCGCGTGTTCCTGATGGCGGAAGGGCGCACCCCGGCCGAACTGGCGGCGCACAATCGCTGGCTGGCGCAGCTTTGCCTGGATCACGGCCTGCGCTTCACCGACCGCTTGCACATACATCTCTACGGCGACACGAGGGGCACATGAACGAGGCGAGCCCCATACCCATCGGCGAAAACGTGGCGGAGGTGCAACTCGCGCCGCAAAGTCCGCCACCCAGCGCGCCGGTGGACCGATCGGGCAACCCCAAGGGCGACCTGACGCAGGGGCCGATCCTGAAGACGCTGCTGGCATTCTCGATGCCGATGCTGATCAGTTCGGTGCTGCAGACGCTGAACGGCTCGATCAACGCGATCTGGGTGGGGCGGCTGCTGGGCGAAACGGCGCTGGCGGCAACGGCGAACGCCAATCTCGTGATGTTCATGATGATCGCCCTGATCATCGGCTTTGGCACCGCCACCACGGTGCGGGTCGGGCAGTTCTTCGGCGCGCGGGATATCGCCGGCGCGCGGCGCAACTTCGGCACCGGAATAGGATTTTGCGTGGTAGTGTCGATCGTGACCGGGCTGTTGGGGTGGTTCTTCACCCGCGACATCCTGGCGGCGCTGAACACGCCCGCGGCCAGTGCAGATCTGGCCTTCCAGTACCTTCAGGTGGTTTTCATCACCCTGCCGTTCGGCGTGGTGCTGATGATGGTATCAATGGGCCTGCGCGGCGCGGGGGATTCCAAGACGCCGCTCTACGCCATGATCCTGACCGCCGCGATCGACATCGTGGCGAACCCGGTACTGATCATCGGCCCCGGCCCGCTGCCCGCGCTGGGGATCGCCGGGTCCGCCATGGCGACGGCGTTCGCCAACCTTGCCGGCCTGTGCTTCATGCTGTGGCGCATCTACGGCCGGGATCTGCCGCTGCGCCTGCGCGGCCCGGAACTGGCGTACCTTATCCCCCGGGGCGCGGCGCTACGCTATATCGTGGTGAAGGGCATCCCGATGGGGGCCTCGATGCTGCTCTCATCCTCGGCCGGGGTGGTGATGATCGGCTTCGTCAATCGCGAAGGGCTGGAATTTTCCGCCGCCTACGGCGCGTCTTTGCAATTGTGGAATTATCTGCAGATGCCGGCCTTCGCCGTAAGCTCTGCGGTCAGCGCCATGGTCGCGCAAGCGATCGGCGCCGGAAAGCATGCGCGCGTGGGCAAAGTAACCCGCGTGGGACTAACCGCCACGCTGACGATGTCCACGGTGATGGCCGCGATCATCGTGCTGGCGGATCGGCCGCTGCTGGCGCTGTTCCTGGGCTCGACCAGTCCGGCCCTGCCCGTGGCGCAACATATGCAACTGCTGTGCACCGCCTCCTACGTGATCATGTGCGTGACGATGATCCTTTTCGGCACCATGCGGGCTTACGGCGCGGTGCTGGCGCCCTTGGTGATCCTGGGAATTTCACTCTACCCTTCCCGGATGGGCTTCTATTACCTGGTCTATCCCATGATCGGCAGCGACGCGGTCTTGTGGGCTTATCCGGTGGGCTCGTTCGCGGCAGCGGGGTTGAGCGTGTTGTACTACCTCAAGGGCAATTGGCGGCGCATCAACGTGCTGCCGGAGGTGGGCCCACCCGCCTCCTGAGCGATCAGCGCCCGCCCGCGCGCCAGCGCTGGACGGTGCGAACGACCATCTGCTCTTCGCCCCCGACCTGACGCCACAAGGTGCTGAAGGACGGGTCCCCAGAGGCGGGCCTGCGATCCTCCTCCAGATTGTCGAAAGCAACGCGGATCGGGATGGAAACGCCCTCTCCGCAGATGATGCACTCGCGGTTGCGCAAGGCGGGGATGGCATCGAGGAACCCGCGCGCGCCCTCCGGCATGGCTGCGCGCACGAAAGCCTGGTCGCGCTCGTTGTTGAGCCGCATGGCGATGATCGTGCCGCATTGCGAAAGCACGCCCTCCGCCAGGTCGGACGGACGCTGAGTAATCAGGCCGAGGGAGACGCCGTACTTGCGCCCCTCCTTGGCGATGCGCGACAGGATGCGCCCTACCGAGGAACCATCGGCATTGCGCTCGCTGGGCACGTAGCGGTGGGCCTCCTCGCAAACCAGGAGGATCGGCTGGGTCCGTTCTTCCCGCGCCCAAACCGCGAAATCGAACACCAGGCGGCTCAACACCGCGACGACGGTGGAGGTGATTTCGGACGGCACGCCCGAGACATCGATGATCGAGATCGGCCGCCCGTCGGAGGGCAGGCGGAACAGCTTGCCGATGAAATCTGCCATCACGTCGCCCACCAGCATGCCTGCGAACATGAATTGATAGCGTGGGTCCGCCTTGATCTCGTCGATCTTGTTCTTGATCCGCAAGTAGCCGGCGGTGGTGCGGCCCTTGTCCAGTTTGCCCATCTCGTTGTTGAGGATGTTGCTGAGGTCTGACAGCAAGTAGGGGATCGGCGCGTCCACGGTGATCCGGCCCAGCTCTTGCGCCAGGCGGTTGCGCATCCGCGCTTCCAGCAGGCACTTGCTGAGGATTTCGGCATCCTCCAGCCGCTCATGCCCGCGCGCGGTGATGAACACTTCGCAGTGTTCCTCAAAGTTCATCAGCCAGTAGGGCATCTGCAGATTGCCCACGTCCAGAACCACGCCGTTGGTGCGGAACGCCGCGCCATATTCGCCATGGGGGTCGATCATCACGATATGGCCCTGCGGCGCCGCGTCGCAGATACGGTGCAGGATCAGCGCGGCGGAGGTGGACTTGCCGGTGCCGGTCGATCCCAGCAGCGCGAAGTGCTTGCCCAGCAGCGCATCGACATAGAGCCCGGCGCGAATGTCCGACGTGGGATAGACGTTGCCCGCCTCGATCACGGCGGCGTGGCCGGAACTGGCGTAGATCTGGCGAAGGTCGTCCGTCGTGACGGGGTACACCAGCGATCCGGGGATGGGATAGACCGTCACGCCCCGGCGGAATGCGCGCATAACCCCGGTATCTGGGCAAATCTCGCCCTCGCCCAGGAAATCGATTTGGGCGACGATAGCTTCAGCGGAGCCTGGGTCCTGCTTCTGGCTGCGCACGCTGGCGAGCAGCCAATGATTGCCGGCGCGCAGCTTGATCTGGCATCCGACCTGGCCGGACAAGGCGATGGCTGGATCCGGATCACCGGAACACTCTGTCAGCCGGGGTACGTCCAGAACGATGCGCGATCCGGAGCCGGCGATCTCGATGACCATGCCGATCGGTTCATGCGCATTGGTCTGCACGGCACCGGCAAGATGCGTCAGGTCATCAAGTTGTACGCGGCCTGATGCTTCGACTGCCGCCATGTGCATGGTCATTTTCTCTTGGCCGTCCCGATTGTTACGCGGCCTACAGCTAGGGCGGCACGGTTAATATCAGGCTAACCTATCAGGTGAGGGCGAACAGCCGCCCCGCGATCCAGCCCATCGCCACCGACACGATCACCGCCAGCAAGCCATAAAACAGGCCGTAATTCGCCGAAAAGTCCGCGATCGCGCGCTCCACACCGATCTTTCGCACATCGACCGTGCTGCTGGCCGACGCGACGACACGCCCTTTGGAAATCGCGAAAGTCTCTGCCGTGTACGTCCCGATCGGCACGCGAGACGGCAACCCGATCCGCGCCTGATACAGCACTTGCTCGTTCACCTTCACCGCGCCTTCCTCCTGCCGATAGAGTCCTTTCTCGACATTGAGCTGGACCAGGCCGGCGGCGAAGCGGGCTTGTTCGTCGGGATCGATCGAGCCGATCGGCGAAAGCTGCAGCCACTTCAGCCCCAGTTCGTAGATCGCGGCGGTCTTGTCGTCGACGATCTGCGCGATCGGGCGGGTCGAGGCGATCGCGTAGTATGACGGTGCCGAGCGCAGTTCGGTGCTGTCGACATTGATCCAGATGCCTGCGACCTTTTGTTTTTCGCGCACCACGATCGACTGGGTGGGGCCTTTCAGCACCACGATGATGTCATAGTCCTGCGCGGCGCGGGTGCCTTCCGGGCTCAGCACCGCGCCGAACAGCAGCAGTTCGGTGCCGGTGAAACCCTGGCGCAGTTGCACTTCGTGCTGCGACACTTCGGGCACCAGGATCGGATCGCGCGCGGCGCCCAGCAGCAGCAGGAGGAAAAGAGCGACAATCCCCCTCAAAGCGGGGCCACCGTGTAAATGTCGTCCGGGCGATAACCCAGGCCCAGCGCCATGCGCAGCGCCACCAGCAGCACGATCACCGCCAACAGCAGCCGCAGTTTCACCGGACTGGCCTTTTGCGCAAATTTCGCGCCGACCTGCGCACCCGTGACCGAGCCCACCAGCAGCAACGTGGCCAGCACGATGTCCACCGCCTTCGTAGTCAGCGCGTGCATCATCGTGGTCGCCATCGTAACGAACAGGATCTGGAACAGCGAGGTGCCGACCACGACATTCGCGCTCATGCCCAGGATATAGAGCATGGCCGGAACCAGCACGAAACCGCCGCCGATGCCCATCAACATCGTCAGGATACCCGTCGCCACGCCCAGCAGGAGCGGCGCCAGAGGAGAAATATAGAGGCCCGAGCGATAGAACCGCCAGCGCATCGGCAGGTTGGCGACCAGCGGGTGATGGCGTCGTTTGGCTGCGGGCAGCGGCACGCCGCTGCGTTCCGCCCGCAAGGTGCGGATGCTCTCCCGGGCCATCAGTCCGCCGATTGAGCCGAGCAGCAGCACGTAGAGGATGTTGATGACGGTATCAATCTGACCCAGGCGCTGGAGCACGTTGAACAACACCGCGCCGATCCCGGTCCCCAGGATGCCGCCCGCCACCAGCACGCCGCCCATCTGATAGTCGACCCCGCCGCGCCGCGAATGCGCGAATGCGCCCGAAACACTGGCGCCGGTGACCTGGCTGGCGGCGGAGGCGGCGGCCACCGTGGGCGGAATGCCGTAGAAGATCATCAGCGGCGTCGTCAGGAACCCGCCGCCGACACCGAACATGCCCGACAGTAGCCCGGTCAACGCGCCGAGTGCGACGATGATCAGGCCGTTGACCGACAGATTGGCGATGGGCAGGTAGACGTCCACGGTCCGTCTTCGCTAGCCTACCCGGATGGCGGAAGAAAGGCAGGCCGCGAAAAAGCCCGTCTTTTCCGCTGTCGCCGTTCGGTCAGAACCCAGCGGCGACCGTCACGGCTGGGCCTGAGCCGGGCTCCGCGTTCCCGGCCACGCGGAACCGCCAATCCACCGCCAGCCTGCCGAAGACCTTGGAGGTCAGCGGCATCGAGACGGTCGCCCCCGGCCCTGCGTCGACTCGCGATGCGCCTTTCTGGATGCCGCCCCAGACACCGCCGCCGGCGCGCGCCTCCACCCGGCCTACCGTCAGCAGCGAGCGATCAACGCGCAGCTGCCCGTCGGCGAAGGGCGTGGCGTATCGGCCTGCGACGTAGCCGGCCTGGCCATAGGCTTCGGCGCGCAAGGCCCCCGGTAACGGGATCGGCGGCAGTTCCGTCACCGCCATCGCCACCGGCTGGACCCTGCGCGATCCGCCTTGGGCGGTGACCCGCCCCTCCAGCGCCGCGACCACGGGCAGGCGGGGAATCGGGCGCGCAGAAAGCCCCAGCGCCGCCGTCGTCTCGTTGATCGCGCCGACGCTGGACGTGGTGCGCAAGTATGCCGTCGGCCGGCGCGGATCGTCCATCGCAATACGGTATCGCAACACGGCTCCGGCCTGGCTGGCACCATATGTCGCTGGCAGCGTGCCTGCGCGCGGAACCCTGCCCCCGCTTTTGCGCAGGAGGGTCCACGCGTCCATCGACCAGCGCCGCTTGTCACCGATCAAGCGGCCGATCTTTGAACCAAGCAAAGCATTGGGCTTACCATATTGCGGCACTTGCAAGCCGGGCCTGGCCTGCGGGGCTCCGGTGAAGCCAAGCGGGAGCGTACCGCCATCCTCCAGCGCCATCCGGCCGATCGGTTGGCCGGGATAGTCTGCCGTCACGTACATCCTGGAGGTGTCCGCGTCCCGGTCGCGCTGCTCCTGCGGGAGACCGGCCAATCGATCGGTCTGCGTGGTGTATCGCATCGCAGGGGAAGGCCTGGCGGACGAGTAACCACCGGGTGCCGGCAGGTAGTAGACGACCGTCGGATAGCCCGCGCCGTAGGCTGGCTCGGGATAGAGTGCGCTATCCACAGCCATGGGATACGATTGCAGGCCGATATGCTCGCGGGCGTTGCCGTGATCGACCCGCGCCGCAGCGATATTTGCGGAAGGCGACGTGGCAACCATGCGGGACACGGTGGGCAGGCTGCTCGCCTCGGCGCCGCCGATGGTGGATACCCTGGCTCCAACCCACCCCAGTAGAAGAGCGGCCAGCACCACCAGCGGCTGCCCCCGCTTGCGCGGGCCGCTCATGCCACGGCTCCGGCAAAGGCGGGGTGATGATCATGCTCGGTCTTGTCCCACACCACCGGCGCGCCGCGCAGTGTGCGGGCATAGGCGACGATCGCGCGGCGACCCGCCATGATCGCGATCACATTCGCCACAAACATACGCGGGATCGATCGCAACCCTTCAGCCATGCCGTAAGCGTGCGCGGTGAAGGCGAAACGCATCCCCGCGCGCCAGATCATGCTGGCGAGGCAGACGAGCAACATCCCCCTCAAGCCCGATCCGGTGACGATCGCACCGCTCAGCCCCGCCAGTTCGGCTAGGAACAAGATACCGCTAATGCACAGCCAGACGTACGCGACGGCCAGCACCAGCGCCATCAGCGGCCCCTTGCGATCTCTCAGGCGCATCCACGCATCGAGCGGGCGGCGCGACCAACCCAGACGGTCCCATCCCTGCAAGGCGATGCCGTGGATCCAGCGGGTCTTCTGCCGCACCGCCGTTTCCAGCGTGGACGGAAAATACGCGCGGGTGGCGATCAGGCTGCCATCGGCGGCGCGCTCTCGCACGAAGCGTGAGCGGCGCCCCGTGTCGGAGAAGAGGAACCCCAGTTCGTAATCCTCGGTGAGGCATTCGGACGCGAACGGACCGTCTCCGCCCTCAACACGGCGAGCGTGGGCGAGCACCTCAAGCCCGGACCTTGCAAACCCACAACCCACTCCTGCGGCCGGGATCGGCGCACGCAAGGCATCGCGAACGGTCAGCGTCTTGGTATGTGCTTCGGCGAATTCGTCCGAATAGTGGCCGGCGATCCAGGGCGAATGCCGCTGCGGCTCCGGCAGGACCGGAAGCTGAACGAAGTCCGCCGTCGCCAGGCCTCTGCCGATGGCAGCCAGGGCCTGGGGATGCACCATATCCTCTGCATCATGCATCACCACGCCCGCAAAACGGCGACCGCTCGCCCGCTCGTCGGCGCACATCGCGCGATAGACCCGGTTCAGGCAATCGGCCTTGGTCGTCGGTCCCGGCCGGTCATGGATCACGATCCGCAGGCGCGCATCGCCAGCGGCTGCCGCCATGGCCGCGGCTACCGTCGCCGGATCATTGCCGTAGCAGCCCACGTAGAGCCGGATATCACGCTGCGGCCAGACGCGAAGGGCGTAGCTGACCATCGGGCCGATCACCCGCGCTTCCTTCCAGGCCGGCACGAAGATCGCGAGCGGCCCCGCTGCTTGGGTCGCATGGGCCGATTCATCGATGGGAGGCTGCCACCAGCGCCATAGCCGCTGCCCGATCCACAGGCAGTCTACCGCAAATTCGTCCAGCGCGCCCAGAACGAACCAGAATGCGGCAAAGTACAGCAGTTCCTGTTCGAGCATCCGCAACAGCGCGATGCCCCCCAGCAGCGGATCGTCCGACATGAGATTTCAAGCCCCCGGCGGCGATCGGTAAGCTGCCGGGGGCGGGCCCGCTATTTACAATTCTGTAACCCTGCTCGTCCGGGTGTCAGGCCGGCACAGGCCTCTGCCTCACCAACTGCCGATGTTGGACATGCTCGCCCAAGGCTCCTGCACCGGAAGCTTGCCATCCTGCAGCAGTTCCACGGAAATTCCGTCAGGCGAGCGCACGAACGCCATGTGTCCGTCGCGCGGAGGGCGGTTGATCGGCACGCCTGCGTCCATCAGGCGCTGGCACGTCTCGTAGATGTTATCGACCCGATACGCCAAGTGACCGAAGTTGCGACCGCCTGAGTACTCCTGCGGGTCCCAGTTGTACGTCAGTTCCACCTCCGCGACCCCGTCCTGCCCGGGCGCCGCGAGGAAGATCAGCGTGAAGCGCCCCTGCTCGTTGTCGAAACGGCGCACTTCTTCCAATCCGATCAGGCTGAAGAAGCGAACGGTCGCGTCCGGATCGGTGACGCGGATCATGGTATGCAGATATTTGGTCATGGTCAGGGTGCCTTCACAGGACTGGCGGCGCGGTTCCTGGGGTTGAAGCGGCCGTATGGGATGGCCGCTTATGTGGCGGGCCATACGCCGCGTGCAAGCCGGAACCCGCACGCAACCCGCCGCTTCGGGAGGGCTTATGTAGTTTTACAAGGCATCTGTTCAGCCCGTGGCCACGTCTTGTCGCTTAAGTACTTTCCGGGTATGGTGCAGCGCAACACGATGAAAAGTCTATTCCGCAGGTTTTCCGGCAAGGCGCGGCCGGCCCTTCCCGCCCATCCGGCATCGACACCGCCCGGCACGCGCATCTACGCGGTGGGCGATATCCATGGCCGGCTCGACTTGTTCGAGGAGATGATCCGCTCGATCGAAGCCGACGACGCTCGGCGTAAACCGGCTCGCACCGTCATCGTGCTTCTCGGCGACTTGATTGATCGGGGGCCAGACAGCGCTGGCGTCGTCGCCCGTGCCAGGGCCTGGGCGGAGCAGCGCGTGCTGAAGCTGATCATGGGCAACCATGAGGAGATGTTCCTCGACAGCTTCCGCAAGCAGGGCATCCTGCGCAACTTCATGCGCTTTGGCGGGCAGGTCACGATGATGTCCTACGGCATTCCCCAGCGCGCGTTGGCGGAGGCGGAGCCTGAAGAATTGCAGCGTCTGATGGCCGATGCGGTTCCGCAGGAGGACCGCGACTTTCTGGCCGGCTTCGAAAAGATGGTGCGTTACGGCGACTACGTCTTCGTCCATGCGGGCGTGCGGCCCGACATGCCGCTGGAACGCCAGACCGGGCAGGACTGCCGCTGGATCCGTGAGCCTTTCCTCAGCCACGAAGGGGACTTCGGCGGGATGGTGGTGCACGGCCATACGGTCACCGAAGCGCCCGAACTGATGCCCAACCGCATCGGTATCGACACCGGCGCGTTCATGAGCGGCAAATTGACCGCTATCGGCCTGGAAGGCACAGAGCGTTGGCTGATGCAGGCCTGCGAGCAGAATGACGGAGACATCGCCTGCGTGGCGCGGGCTGCCTGAATCACCCACGCTCGTCCCGCGTTAAGAATAACTTTCAGGATCGTACATTAAACCTTCGCCGAATCCCTGGCGGTGGCGATGCATTTCGATCTTCTCACTCTGTACTATCTAGCGATCGGAACGCTGCTTCTCAGCGCGCTGATGACGCTTTGGGAATGCCAAGACCGTGCAGGCCGTTCGCGCGAGATGTGCATCCTGGCCGCCGGTTACTTCGGGCTGGCAGTGGGATGTGCGCTGGCCACCGTGCGGCCTCACGCGCCGGGCGCTATGGTTCCGGCACTCAGCAGTATCGTAATGCTGGGCGGATACCTCCTGCTTCTGGAAGGTGCAGCCGCGCTTTCGGGCCGGAGTCATCGGCGAAAGGCGATCGCGCTGCTGGTGATGCTCACGGCGACCTGGGTGGTATTCGGCGGTAACCAGTCCGCAAGCATCTGGTATTTCGCCTGTGGCCTGCCGATCGCGCTCGCCAGCGGTCTTACCGCCTGGGAGATGTCACGCAGTGCCCAACTGCGGCACTTGCGTTCACGCCGGGTCGCCGTGCTGATATCAGCCTTGCACGCGCTGCTGTACCTTGGCCGAGCCACGATCCTGCCCCTGCTGGCGGAGCGCTTTGGCGCGGACGTCGTGATCATCGCCAGCAAGGTGACGATGTACGAAGGCGTGCTGTACTCCGTCGCGATGCCGGCTGCCTTGCTGGCGATGCTGCGTGAGGAGGCGCACGAGCAACTGCGCGATGCCTCGCAAACCGATTTCCTGACGAACGTGGGCAACCGGCGCTGGTTCTTCGAAACCGGGGAACGCCTGCTGGCGGACCTGCCGGCAACCCACAGTGAGACCTGGATCTTTGCTTTCGACCTCGATCATTTCAAGGCCATCAACGATCGATTCGGCCATGCGACGGGTGACCACGTGCTGCAGATTTTCGCCCGCGTCGTACGTGACACGCTGCGGGGAGGAGAGATCGTCGCCCGGCTTGGCGGTGAAGAATTCGCCGCGATCCTGCGGGGCCGTTCCCGTTGCGACGCGATCGTGGCGGGGGAACGGATAGCGTCGCGCTTTTCCCGGGCCGTCGCTGCGGAACCTGGCCTTGCCGGGGTGACCGCCACCGTCAGCATCGGCATCGCCGAGCACGGGAGCCACGGCACCAGCCTGAGCGAGTTGCTCTCCGCCGCCGACCGGGCGCTGTATTCGGCCAAGGCGCAGGGGCGCAATCGCATCGAAAGCGTGCCAGACCCGCTGCAGGCCGCCGCTTGATCATCGCGTTGATCGAGTATCCAGGATTCGCGCCGGGGAGCCTGTAAGCCGGGTTCTGTCATGCCGACGGTATCCCAGACGGGACCGTATCGCCAAGGGCAGCCATTCCTCTTACGCGTTGCATCGCTGCACCGCTCTAGCGACCAACCCGGGCTGTCGGGTCCGAAACAGACCCGCCTTGGCATAAGCCTCGGCGCGCAGCCCCTATTCGGTCTTGCTCCGGGTGGGGTTTGCCATGCCGCTTGCCGTTACCGGAAGCGCGGTGCGCTCTTGCCGCACCCTTTCACCCTTACCGTCGGTTCCAAGGAACGTCTGGCGGTCTGCTCTCTGTGGCACTTTCCCTAAGCTTCGGGGCCAAGGCCCCTCGCCCGGCGGGCGTTACCCGCCACCCTCGTTTCGTGGAGCCCGGACTTTCCTCGGCACTTCAAAAAGAAGTGACGCGGCTGCCCGGCTCCCCGGCGCGAAGCGGTCACCTAGCACGACCGGTGTCGCGTTCCAACAAAAGCTCTAGCAGGATACCGCCGATTTCACCGTCGATCTCACCGTCGATGTATTCGGGTCGCCAGCGGCGCTGGAAGGCCCGCACGGCGGCGCGGCCGTCGACCACCTCGTAGCCGAAGCGCTCCAGGGCGAGATAGAACGCGCCCGGATTGTCGTAGAACAGGTTCATCTTCGCCTTGGGAATCTCTAGCGCGAGACCCAGATCGCCCAGGCGAGCCCAGTCGAAATACTCACCCGGATCGACCTTGCGCGCCGGCGCGACGTCGGAGTGGCCGACCACATTGGCGCGCGGGATGTCATGCCGGTCCATCATGTCGGCCAGGAGCGGCAGCAGCGCATCCATCTGCGGCTCGGGAAACGGGCGATAGCCGAACTCATGCCCGGGATTGACCAGCTCGATGCCGATGCTGGCCGAGTTCACGTCGGTGATCCCGCGCCAGTAGGACCGACCGGCGTGCCAGGCGCGCTTGTCCTCGGGCACCAGGCAGGTGACTGTGCCGTCCTCATCGATCATGTAGTGCGCGGAGACTTGCGAGCTTTCATCGCACAGCCGCGCCAGCGCCTCCCCCGCCGTGCGCATACCGGTGTAGTGCAGCACGATCATCGAGATCGGCAGCTGCCGCTCGTTGAAATTGGGAGAATGGACGACCTTGTTGACCAGCCAGCGGTTCATCGTGCGATCCGCGTCTGCATGGCCATCATGCCCTCTCCTATGCGCTCAAGCCGCGTCGGGCAGCATGGCGCCCAGCACCAGCGCCTCGTCAGTCAGCATATATTGCAATTGCCCCCCGACAGTCTCGGCCAGGCCCGCCAGCATGGCGGCAGGCGCGGTGCGACTGGACAGCTCGTTCTCGGGAAGCTGGTTTTCCAGTGCGCGGCCGATATCGCGATCGAAGGCGATGCGCGGTCCTTCGGCGCGCACCACGATCTCGCTGGCGCCATCGCGCTGCTCGGCCGCGAGCGATAGCACGCCGCCACGCGGCAAGGCCTCTATCCCCACGAGCGCGAAGTTCAGCAGCGTCTTGATGGCCGGCTTGGGCAAGGCATCGCTGCCGAAGGCCCATTCCACCGTGATGCGCGGATTATTGGCCACCAGCGCATCGACCAGGACGCGCGCCTCGTTCACTGCCACCAGTTCTCCGAACCCGCCGGCGGCGCCGAAGGCGAGCCGGAAGAACTTCAGCTTGTCCGCCGAGATCCGCGCGCTTTGCTCCAGCAATTCGAAGCAGCGCTGGCGCATCTCTGGGTCTTTCTCGTCCGCGAGCAGTTCCAGCCCATTGCTGAGCGCGCCCACCGGGCTGAGCATATCGTGGCACAAGCGCGAGCAGAGCAGGCTGGCAAGATCAAGCGAAGAGGTGGTCATGAGATTTTTCCGTGTATCCGTTCTTCGCTTCGGCGCTTGTTGTGAAAAGGCTTCTAGCCGTCGATGATGCGGCAGGAAAGTGGCGTGAAACCATTTCCGCTATCGCGCCAGAAAGCAACCTCGCCCGCGGCGATGATCGCCCACACGCGCAAATCGCCGGTGGAATGTTCGCAGTCCGTGGCGGACGGAACCGGATGGCCTTTGGGATGCGAATGATAATAGCCCAGCACCGCCGCCCCGCTCGCCCGCGCGGCCCGGTGCGCGGCGAAAAGCGCTGCCGGATCAATCTCAAAACGCGTCTCGGGCGCTGGCGAGATATTGGCGGCGGGGGCAGCCTGATCGATCCGTTCGCCATGCCCCAAAAGCAGGCCGCAACACTCTAGCGGGGCGGACGCTTCCGCTTCCTTCAACAGTGTGGCGATCACGCCACTTGTCACTTCCACAGCCATGCCCACGTATTAAGCATGACCGGGGGGCCCCAGCACAGCGTAATCTTCTCAGCCGGCCCGTGCCGGCGATGAGCGACGAGATCATCTCCGGCGTCACCGGGCCCGAAGCGGCCCGGCTTGACAAAGCCCTGGCGGACGCCACCAGCCTCTCGCGCGAGCGGGTGAAAGCGCTGATCGGCGAAGGCCGGGTCTCGATTGCCGGTGCGTCGGCAGTACAGCCGTCGCTGAAGATCGCTGCGGGCACCCCTTTCACCATCGCCGTGCCCAAGGCCATCCCGGCCAAGGCGGAGGCGCAGGACATCCCGCTCGTCATCGTATTCGAGGATGAGCACCTGATCGTCGTGGACAAGTCTGCCGGATTGGTCGTTCACCCGGCGGCGGGCAATCTGGACGGAACCCTGGTCAACGCCCTGCTCCATCACTGCCAGGGCCAGCTGTCCGGCATCGGCGGCGTGGCGCGCCCGGGGATTGTCCACCGGATCGACAAGGACACCTCTGGCCTGCTGGTGGTGGCCAAGACTGACAAGGCGCACGAAGGACTGGCGCGGCAATTCGCTGACCATTCCATCGCACGAGCCTACCGCGCCGTCGTATCCGGAATGCCCCGCCCGGCCGCCGGACGAATCGAGGGCGCGATCGGCCGATCAGCAACCAACCGCAAGAAGATGGCCATTGTCGCAGATGGTCGCGGCAAGCATGCCGTAACTCATTATTCAGTGCTGCAACCGCTAAAATCCGCCACTTTGATTGAATGCAGGCTGGAAACTGGGCGGACGCATCAGGTGCGCGTTCACATGTCGTCAATCGGGCATCCGCTATTGGGGGACCCAACTTATGGACGCACATCATCACCGCTGCGACCGATCCTGGAACGGCTACAATTCCGCAGGCAAGCGTTGCATGCCGCGGAACTTGGCTTCCTCCATCCCGTTACACAGGAAACGGTCCGATTTTTCAGCTCTATCCCATCCGACATGTCGGCGCTGATCAGGGAATTGCAAGACTGAAATCGGAATTGTGTGCTATACTGAACTTGTGGCTCCGAACTAAGATGCCGATTGGATCTTCAACCGTGGGCCGACACAGAAAGGACGGATCACGTGGCTACTAAGGAACGCAATTTGCCGGCCGTTCCCTCTCTCGGGGGCGAACAGAGCCTCAATCGCTATTTGTCCGAGATCAAGAAATTCCCGGTCCTCGCGCCGGAGCGTGAGTATATGCTCGCCCAGCGCTACCGTGAACATGAGGATCGTGACGCAGCGGCGCAACTGGTGACCAGCCATTTGCGGCTCGTGGCCAAGATCGCCATGGGATATCGTGGTTATGGGCTACCGGTGTCCGAGCTGATTTCCGAAGGGAACATCGGCCTGATGCAGGGCGTCAAGAAATTCGAGCCTGAACGCGGGTTCCGTCTTGCCACTTACGCCATGTGGTGGATCAAGGCCTCGATCCAGGAGTACATCCTGCGGTCGTGGAGCTTGGTAAAGATGGGCACCACCGCGGCGCAGAAGAAGCTTTTCTTCAACTTGCGCCGGATGAAGAAGAACCTCGATGCTTACGAGGATTCCGATCTTCATCCCGATCATGTGACCACGATCGCCACCAAGCTGGGCGTATCAGAGACCGAAGTGGTCAACATGAACCGGCGCATGATGATGGGCGGCGATGCTTCGCTGAACGTCTCCCTGCGCGAGGAGGGTGAAGGTCAGTGGATGGACATCCTGCAGGACGACAATCCGCTGCAGGACGAGATCGTCGCCGACGCCGAAGAGAAGACTGTGCGCCACGATTTGCTGATAGAGGCCATGGGATCGCTCAATGAACGCGAGCGGGACATTCTGACCGAGCGCCGCCTGACGGACGATCCCAAGACACTCGAAGAACTGAGCCAAGTCTATCACGTCAGCCGGGAGCGAGTGCGTCAGATCGAGGTTCGGGCGTTCGAGAAGCTGCAGAAGGCGATGAACCGGATCGCCACGGACAAGCACCTGCTGCCTGCCCTCGCCTGATCATCCCGGCTTGAGTACAAGAAGGGCCGCCCGAAGGGGCGGCCTTTTTTTTGGCTGCTGTATAACTTCCGGTCCGATGCAGGATCGCTGCCAAGGCCTGATGCGAGCCCCATAAGCGCTGCCGAAAGCCGCTTGATCCGCCCAGCGCCGGACGGGCCGAAGTTCGAGAAAATGCTCCGTCCGCTTTGCGCATATCAGGGCAGTTGCGAAGTATGCCGGCAACATAATAGCAATAGCGAATGTGTTGCGTCATCATAGAAGAACGCTTCGTCGCAAGTATGGCAACGCATTGCCCGGCCCAAACGTCTGTAGCTTGTTATCTAAATGAATTGCAGGAGTTTAGTCATGCGTAAGGTACTTCTTCTCGCCGCGGCCGCCATCATGATCCCGGGTGCCGTCAGCGCACAGTCGGCCATGTCCACCCAGCCCGGCGCGACCATGAGCGGTCAGGCGGATTCGGCTACGACCACACCGGCCCCCACTGACACGCAGTCCACGATGGGCGCGCAGGGCGACATGAGCGCGCAGTCCGGCACCGCTCCCTCTGGGACGACCACGCCAAGCGATCCATCGGCTATGCCGGGCGGCACAATGAGCGATAGCGCTTCCGGTGCGAACACCGCGGCAGATGCAACCGCATCGACGAGCGCGACTGCCGCACCATCGGCCATGGATACCGGTTCGAACGCAGCAGCAGACACGATGTCGCCCAGCGCTTCGGCCAACAAAACCTACCCGATGTGCTCAAAGACCGTGCAGGACTCATGCCGTAATCGCGGCGGCAAGTAAGCATCGGTGAACGATTAAGCCTCCGGGCTAGATCGCAAAGAACCGGCGCGGGAGGATAGTCCTCTCGCGCCGTTCTGCGTGCCGGACATCCGCACCCAGTGCGTGCCTGCTTGCTTGGTTGCCGTTCCCCCTCCTAGGGTACCGATCTCACGGCTCTGGGGGCGTACAGGCACAATGCTGCGGATTATCGCAAAGGCTATATTCTGGTTCGTCGCCATCACCGTCGGCCTGACGGTGGTGTTCCGGTTCGTCCCGCCGCCCGTCACCGTGACGATGCTGGTCGATGCCAATGGCATCACCAAGGACTGGACGCCGCTAAGCCGGATCGACCGCAACATGGTCGACGCCGCGATCGCGGCGGAAGATGCCAAGTTCTGCCTTCACAACGGTTTCGACACGGCGGCGATCGAGCAGGCCATGGAGCGAAACATGCGCGGCAGCCGCATCCGGGGCGGCTCCACCATCAGCCAGCAGACCGCCAAGAACGTCTTCCTGTGGCAGGGCGAGGGATGGACCCGCTATCTGCGCAAGGGGCTTGAGGTCTACTTCACCTTCCTGATCGAAACGGTGTGGAGCAAGCGCCGGATCATGGAAATGTACCTGAACGTCGCCGAGACCGGGATCGGCACTTATGGTGTCGAGGCGGGCGCACAGCGCTACTTCGGCAAATCCGCCGCGATCCTTTCCCCGGCGCAAGCCGCCCGCATGGCCGCCGCCCTCCCCAGCCCCAAAAAGCGCAGCGTAACCAACCCTCGCGGCTTCACCCGCCGCTACGGCAACGCCATCACCGCTAGGCTCGGCACCGTGCGCCGGGCCGGACTCGACGCCTGCGTCTACAAATGACGTGTGCGTACCAGAACAAAAAAGGGCGGCCATTGGCCGCCCTTTCTGTTTTGCGGATATGCGCTCAGGCTCAGAAGCTGAAACGAGCACCCACGCGGATCGTGTAGAGAGACTGCGGCGCGTAGATCGTGTCGCTCGGCGTCGCGTTCGGCAGCGAGTACCGATACTGTGCGCATGCCTGCCCGCTGTTCGTCGCCACCGGCCCGCTTACGCCGGTCGGGGTCGCAGCTGTGAGGCACGCGACGCGGGCGGCAACCGCGGTGTACGAGAACTGATACTCGCGGATCTGCCCCCACTTCCGGTTCAGGAAGTTGGTGAAGTTCTCGATATCGGCAAACAGCTGAATGCGCGACTTCGACCAACCCGGAACCGGGATTTCCTGCGCGACGTGCAGATCGATGCGCGTGAACCACTTCGAATTGAAGGCGTTACGCGGTGCGATCTGCCCGCGATACTTGGCGAGGCCCGAATTCTGGAAGAACGTATCCAGTGTTTGGGCGGTGGACGCCGAATCGTAGGAGACGCGCGGGTCGTCAATGCCCGTCGGCACGTAAATCAGGTAGCGACTGGTCGAACCGGTCGTGCCGAAGATCGCGCTGCGGCGGCTGCTCGTATCCTGGAACGTATAGCTGTACGGACGGCCGATGCGGGTCTCACCAAAGAGTGCGAAGGTCGTCTTGTAATCGCCGAAGAACGCGTGATCGAAGGTGAGGTCATACTTGATGTTGTGCTTAACCTCGTCGTTCGAAATTCCGTAAGCTGCACCGTTGGCATCCAGGAACGCTCCGTTGGCGTAGTTCGAACCGGCGGTGGAGGAGGTTGCCGGGGTCTGGTCCTTGATGTCCTGATAGGTGTAGCTGGCACCGATGTTCAGGCCCCAGTCGAACTCCTTCCGGATGCGGGCTACTGCAACGTAGCTGCGGCCCTTCTTCGTATTGGTCAGGATGATGTCGTTGAAGGTGTCATCGAAGCTGGTCAGCGAACGATAGCGAACACGGCCATCCGGCGTGGTGAGCGCGGTCGGCACGGAACGCGCATCAGTGAAGAACACCTGATTGCGCACTGCAGAGTAGAGCAAGTCAGCCCCGAAGGTCCAACCGCGACCGAAAGAGCTATCGCCGAAGTTCGGCGTCCAGTCGGCAGACAACGAGGCACGCCACTGCGACGGGATCTCGAATTTGGGATCAGTGGCGTTGGTGGCCGCGGCCGATACGCCGGTGACTAGCTGATTGTTTACCGCCGTGGGGATCGTGCTGCCGTTGACGTTCGTCAACGCGGCCTGTGCTACATTCGCGGGGGCGCCGGTGTACGAGCCATTGTTGTTCTGCGTGATGTCGATCAGGTTGGACAGGATGCCCGTGTTAGAGAAGCTGTTCGACAGGTAGACGTCCGGCGTACCGCCCGAGATGATACCCAGGCTGCCGCGCAGGTTCAGCGTTCGCATCGGCGTAAAGGTAAAACCGAAGCGGGGCTGGAACACGCCGCGCCCTGACAGGAACGCGGTGTTCGGATAACCGATCCGCGAGGTGAACGCAGGGTTCAGCGCGGGGCGGCTATCGCTTCCATACAGATCATAGCGGGCGCCATAGCTGACTGACAGCATGTCGTTGACGCGCCAGTTGTCCTGAATGCCGAAGGTGTAGCTCATGTAGCTGAACACGCCCGAAGCGTCGTCCGGGTTCAGTGACGGCACTGCATTGATATAACCAAAGCGCTGTGCGTTGCCGGCCTGGAAGTCCGCGATCGAATCGAAGTAATAAGCCCCTGAGGTGCCAGCCGCCGGGCTCGACGAGCTGAGGAAGGCGTTGAAAACATCGACGTGCTGGATTTCGGTGAAGAACCGAACGTCGTGGTCATTCATCGTCAAGCGAGCCTGAACGAGGCCGCCCCAGGTCTGCGTATTCAGCGCGTTGGTCTGGCGCGATACGTCGGGCCCGAAGGACACGATGGCAGAACCGGGCTGACAGTTAACCGAGGCGCCAGCTCCGGCGGCACCAGGGTTGGTGCGGTCGGACGTCGGCGCCGTACAGACGCGCATCTGCGCGAAGCCGCGGCCCAGCAGCGGGTCCTGGATTCGCTTGTAGTCCTTGTAGAACCCGCGAACTTCGGTCGAGAAATTGTCCGACCAGTCGGAATTCAGCTGCGCGACGGCGGTCCACAGTTCGTTGCCGGAAATGTACGCATTGGAGGCCAGGCCCAGCTGCGGCGAATTGACGTTGGCGCTGGTGTTGTTGGTCAGCGTCAGCTGATCCTTTGCGTACGTGCCGGTAACCGAAAGGCGCTGCGTATCTGAAATGTTGAAGTCCAACTTGCCGACCAAGCGATCGTCCTTGTCGCCATTGGCGTTGACCACGCCGCCCGTCGTATAACCGTACCGCGAGGATGCGATCGACGAAATCTGGTCGACCTGCGCTTGCGTCAGGTTCGGAATGGCGGATCCGGCGTTGTTGTCCGAAGGACCTTCCGCAATTGGACGCGGCGCGCGAATACGCTCACCCGCGATCATGAAGAACACCTTGTCCTTGACGATCGGGCCCGAAAGCTCAGCGCCGTAGTTCTTGTATTCGTAGTTTGGCAGGGTCACGCGACCGGTCGGAACGCCGGGCCCCGCCTTGGTCCGCTTGCCGGAAAGCTCATCGGCGGAATACGCGAAGAAGCCGGTGCCCTGGAAATCGTTCGTGCCGGACCTCAGGATGACGTTGACGACGCCGCCCTGGAAGTTGCCATCGCGCACGTTATCGGGCGCAACGACCGTCTGGAACTGACCGATCGCATCCAACGGGATCGGCGAACGACGGCTGGGCAAACCATCCGGATTTAGGCCGAAGTTATCCGTGATCGGCACGCCATCGACAGTGAAGCGGTTGAAGCGAGCGTTCTGACCGGCAAACGAAACTGCGCGACCACCCGACGGCGTATCGTCCAGACGGGCGAAGGGATCGCGACGCATAAGGTCACGCAAATCGCGGTTGACGGTGGCGACGTTGGCGATCTGCTCGGCGCTCAGGACAGTGGCCGGGCCACGCGAAATCGAACCAGCTCCCTTCAGTCGGGACGCGGTAACGATAATGGCATCGCCCTGCGCGACGAGGTTGACGGGCAAGTTGAAGGACTGTGCCACGACTGTCGAGATTTCGGTGACTTGCGTGTCTGCGAAGCCGTCGGCGCGAACGGTAACGGTGTAAGGGCCACCCGGGCGCAGGCCAGTGACGGTGAAGCTGCCGTTAGAAGAGCTGGTCGCCGTGCTGCGGCCGCCCGTGGCGGTGTTGAGCACTTCCACTTGCGCACCGGCCACCGGCTGGCCGTCGCTGAGCACGGTGCCCGCGATCGTCGACGTCGTTTCCTGGGCCATCGCCGGCGTGGCGAGGGCACCGGCAAGCGAAACGGATGCGGCGCTGGCCGCAAGCAGATACCTCAAGTGCATGTCTTGTCCCCTGTTTTGCCCGTTCGAGGCAAAGCGATCCGAATAATATCTCGTCAGATATGGCGCCGCGCGCGGTCTGGATTTCGTGCCCCGGTATCGCGCGCGCCGTGCTGGAACGGCCTAGAGCATCCCTTCGTGACCATTTTGTTACAGTCTTGAAGGTAAGCGGCTTGCGCTGCCAAAGTCTTGTTCGAACGTCCCGATTGCGAACGGATTGCGTACCCTGCCGATGCCGCTTCAATAGCTTAGCAATTGTGACAATGCATGTGACAGTGCGTAGGATTGGCTGCCGCAGCGCAACATTTTTCCGCAAGTGATGCAAATCCATCACACGGCTTTCCTCACCCGTCGTTTTGCGGATCTACGATTTCCAGCACCACCTTGTCGGCATGGGCTGTGGCGTGGCAGAAGCGGGCATGGGCGCCGGACACCACCATCACCACCATCCTGCTCCGCCTAAAGGAGCGCATCCCGGATCTGCGTTCGCGATCGCGGTGGGGCTGAACCTGGCCTTCGTCGTCGTCGAGGGCGCGGCCGGTTGGATCAGCGGCTCCATGGCACTGATCGCGGACGCCGGGCACAATTTGTCGGATGTGCTCTCGCTCGTCCTCGCCTGGGTCGCGAGCGTGCTGGCGGCACGTCCCCCGTCAGAGCGTTTCACATATGGTCTGAAAAGCTCGTCCATCCTGGCGGCGATCGCCAACGCAGCGCTGCTGTGGGTCGCGATCGGAGGTATCCTGGTCGAGACGATCCGCCGCTTCGCCGATCCCGCGTCAGTGGGCGGCGCTGCGATGATCGCGGTCGCCGCTGCCGGGATCATCGTCAACGGCGCCTCGGCGCTGCTGTTCGCCAAGGGCAGCAAGTCCGACCTGAACTTGCGCGCAGCCTTCGTCCACCTGATGGCGGATGCGGCGGTGTCGGCCGGAGTCGTGGTTGCTGGCGTCATGATCCTGCTGACAGGACGCGCCTGGATCGATCCGCTGGCCTCGCTGATCGTGACGGCGGTGATCGCGTGGTCGAGCTGGCACTTGCTGCGCGATTCGCTACGCCTCGGAATGTTGGGCGTGCCCGATGCCATCGATGTCGGCGAAGTGCGGACATACCTGGAAGCCTTGCCCGGCGTGGAGCGTATCCACCACCTCCACATCTGGCCGATGAGCACCACGGAATCGGCGCTGACCGCCCATCTGGTTATGCCAGGTACGCGCCCTGCCGATGCTTTCCTGCATGATGTGGCGCACGAGTTGGAGCACCGGTTCGGCATCGGCCACCCGACCTTGCAGGTAGAAGCCGGCGATCAGGATTGCGCGATCCATGGCCACGCGCACCATCACTGAGGCGCAATGTCGTTGCGCCTTGGAAGCGACGGGTTGTCGATAGGCGAGGCGAACCTAAGTATGGGGCGCTGAATTACCGCCGAAGGACGATACCATGGCCGACGCTTATACCCCGCCCGCAGTATGGACCTGGGAGAAGGAGAGCGGCGGCAAGTTCGCCAATATCAACCGCCCGATCTCCGGCGCGACCCACGATCACGAACTGCCGCGCGGCTCGCACCCGTTCCAGCTCCACTCGATGGGGACGCCCAATGGGCAGAAGGTTTCGATCCTATTCGAGGAGCTTCTGGCAGCAGGCTACCCCGCCGAATACGATGCCTGGCTGATCGATATCACCAAGGGCCCACAGTTCAGTTCCGGCTTCGTGGAGATCAATCCCAACTCCAAGATACCAGCGTTGATGGACCTGTCGGGCGAAAAGCCGATCCGCGTTTTCGAATCGGGCGCGATCCTTCTGCATCTGGCCGAGAAGTTTGGTGCGTTTATTCCGACTGACCCCGCCGAGCGTGCGGAGTGCCTCTCCTGGCTGATGTGGCAGATGGGCAGCGGGCCGTTGCTGGGCGGAGGATTCGGGCACTTTTACGCCTACGCGCCGGAAAAGATTGAATATGCGATCGACCGCTTCACCATGGAGGCCAAGCGCCTTCTGGACGTGGCGGACAAGCGGCTGGGCGAAGTGCCCTACTTTGCCGGACAGCAATACACGATCGCCGATATCGCCGTGTATGGCTGGTTCGGCATGATCGCCCGGCGTGAAGCATACGGCACCGCGTATGAGTTTCTGGAATTCGCCAGCTACGAAAACGTGGTGCGGTGGTCGGACGAGATGCTTGCGCGCACTGCGGTGAAGCGCGGCATCAAGGTCAACCGCATGGGCGACGGTCTGGTGCGAGAGCGGCATTCGGCGGCGGACATCGATGCGGTAATGTAATTTAGCGCCGCACCGCTGCGGGATGGGGTCTTTTCATCGGCGCGCTTACCCGCTAAGCGCGCCTCTCCCGCGATGGGGCGTCGCCAAGTGGTAAGGCACCGGTTTTTGGTACCGGCATTCGCAGGTTCGAATCCTGCCGCCCCAGCCAGCGGTTTTCCGTGGATCGTTGCCTACCGATCGCACCGCTGTTGCGTTCAGAACGCGCTTTCGGCGGAATCGCGGTATCAGGGCAGGACATGTTCGATTGGGCATGATTGCACCGGTGCCTGCGGAATGGACTCCGTTCCGACAACGAACTTGACCCTTCGCGGCAGCGTCGGCGCGAAACGGCGCAAGGCGTGCATCAGCTCTTCACGCCGGCTCGGGTCCGTAAGGTAGAAGGTGACGGTGCTGTCACCACTCGTCACTTTGTCCGTGGTGAGTTGCGCGATCGGCACCCAGCCTGACGGTGCGGCGCCCTGGAACCAGTTCTGATAGATCATCGCCAGCGGAACGTGATGCCGCTGGACCATGGCGGCGAAGCTATCGAGGTCACGGTTCCCCGATTTCAACAGCTTGCGCGCTTCCTCAGAGCCCAAGCCGTAGAGGTCCAGCACGAAGCCATCATTGCGATAGGACACGTAGCCGATGTCGTTCACCGCCACCGGATGGCGAAAGAAGTCGGTAACGAATCGATGCAACTGATACTGCTGTTCATAGACGTTCCGCGCTGCGCCGGGAGTGTCCCACGTTGTCTTCACGTACGAGAAGTCGAGCAGCGTCAACGCCAAGGCGCACGTGGCGATGCGCAACCAGCCAGGCTCTATCCGGCGAATGGCGTGGGAGAGGACATAGATCACCGCCAGCAGAAGCGCGGTCAGGATATAGACCTCGTACCGGCCGAACCAGCCATAGGCCCCCAGCACGAGATGCGCCGCCACCGCACCGATCACGGCCAACGCCACCATCGCGCGCGTATCCAGGTCGAGGGCCATTCGCCCGTCCCTGTGCCGGGCCCTGATCGTGCCAAGCGCCGGAAGCAGCAGCACGATGCCGACCAGCAGCAACGTGCCCCAACGGTTCTTGAAAGATCCGACCAGGTTCTGCGCGATCCCGGCCACCACGCGCAGCGGCCCCTGATCCGCCGCCGCCGCAGACACCGTGGATTTCACCATCACGGATGAGGGCAGCAGCGGCAAACCGTGAAGGTGCATAAACACGCCGTAGGAGAGCAGGCTCAGGCCAATCGCGGCCGTGAGCCCGATGGCAGCGCGTTTCCGCCCCTTAAGCACCAGTACCACGATCGCGGCACTTGACAGCGCCAGCCCTTCGAATCGAAAGAGCGGTGCCAGGAAAATGCCGATCAGCAGCACCGGCGGCATGCGCCCGGTCTCACCCAGGTTCACCAGCCCCAGGATCGTCAGGACGACGGTGAGAACGTGCAAGGGATGCTCCATCCCCGCAATAGGGAGAGCCACACCGTTGATCGCCAACACCAGGAACGGGGCGAGCAACAACCACCCCAAGCTATGCTCGCGGGTTCCACCGGCGATCACATGACGTGCGAAAAATCCGCTGACGAGCCAGAGGATCGCCGCCATGCTGGCCACGCCGATAAGCAGTGGCACCATCCGTTCGATCCCCAGCCACGCAAACGGGGCCAGCAGAAAAGGATAGATGATCGACGACGAGGGAGAGGAATACTCTTCAAGGTTAATGCCATAGTGCCCGCGCGCGATGTTTTCCGCGATGGACAGATGAATGTATGGGTCATCCAGTGCGTAGAAGAAATGCCCGTCGCACTGAAACCAGGAAATCGTGAGGATGACGGCGGTCGCGATGACATATACGGCCAAAGTCGCGACTTGAAAGCGCCGTTCGATCATCGGGTCCTCGGGACGGAAGCCTCCACCTCCCTCGCTCTAACGGCGGCGTAAGGCGGCAGCAATCCCTCCTACCGGAAATCCCTCAGGTGCGGAAAAACATCAGGCGGTGAGGTCCGGCCCCAAAGCATCGGCGAGGATGACCATGAAACGGTCTTCCTTGTCTTTCCAGATGCAGCGCGGTTCCCAGCCACCGCCCAGCAGCAGCGTGGTCGCGCCCCGCTCATCGTACTTATGGCTGTTTTCCGTGTGAATGGTTTCACCGGACGCCATGGCGAAGCGATAGCCGTCCACGGTGAAAGAGATGTCCTGCAGGGCTTCCAGATGCATCTCTATCCGGGCGCGCTCATCGTTCCACACCGCGCGGTGGCGCAGGGCGTCGGCGGGAATCGTGCCATCCAGTTCGCGGTTGATACGGTGCGCCAGATTGAGATTGAAGGCAGCGGTCACGCCCATGGCGTCGTCATAGGCGGCTGTCAGTGTGCTTTCCGCCTTGATCCGGTCCATGCCGATCAGCAGCATCGATCCGTTGCCCAGCGTCTCACGCATGGTGCGCAGCAAGTCGATTGCCGCGGCAGGCTCCATGTTGCCGATGGTGGAGCCGGGGAAGAAGCCCAGCCGATCACGCCCGGCCAGCGCCTGCGGGATTTTTGCGGGCGCGTTGAAATCGGCTTCCACCGGATGGATCGGCAGTGCTGGATACCGCGCAATCAACGGCGCGCAGGATTCGCGTAGGAAATCACCTGAGATATCGATCGGCACGTAGCCGGCGGCATCGATGCGATCGAGCAGCAGCGGCGTCTTTGTGGCGCTGCCCGCGCCAAACTCTACGACGACGCGACCGCGGCCCACAGCCTGCGCGATTTCCCCGCAATGTTCGGTCAGAATGCTGACTTCGGTGCGAGTGGGATAATACTCGGGGAGAACGGTAATCTCTTCGAACAGCTGGCTGCCGCGGTGATCGTAGAACCAGCGCGCCGGTATCGCCTTGCGCGCCTGGGACAAGCCGGAAAGGACATCGCTGCGAAATTGCGAGCCGAGCCCGATGTCGTCCAGATCTTCGTCGATCAGCAGTGCTGCGGTGGCCATCGTCATACGTCCTTGGCGAGGCGCAGGCCAGTGAACTGCCAGCGCTGGTGAGGATAAAAGAAATTGCGGTAGCTGGATCGCGAATGCCCGCGCGCGGTGGCGCAGCTCGCTCCGCGCAGCACGAACTGCCCGCTCATGAACTTGCCGTTGTATTCACCCACCGCGCCATTTGCCGGCCGAAAGCGCGGATAGGGAAGGTAGGCGGAGCGGGTCCATTGCCACGTGCCGCCGAACAAGGCGTTGCTTGGCACTGGATTTACAGAGGCACCCACGTCCAACTGCTGGCCGCCGCTCGCATCATGCGATTGTCCGATGGCTTCCCACTCAAACTCGGTCGGCAACCGCATGCCCGCCCAGGAAGCAAAGGCGTCGGCCTCGTAGTACGAGATATGGGTGACCGGGGCATCGGGGTCTCGGGCCAACCAGCCGGACAAGGTGAACGCCTCATCACCGCGCCAATACATCGGAGCGGAAACGCCCTCTGCGTTGACCCAGGCCCAACCATCCGACAACCAGAGCGACGCCGTGCGATAGCCGCCGTCCGCGATGAACGCCGCCCAATCCCGATTGGAAACAAGGCCGCCTGCAAGAGCAAACGGCTCCAGCAGCACTCGGTGCGAAGGCCCTTCATTATCGAATGCGAAGCCCGCCCCGTCATGACCGATTCGGGCGATCCCGCCGGGATGCTCGTACCAATCGGGGGCATCTCTCTCCGTAGGAGCGACGGGGATCGGATCGGCGAATGCCGGACCCAAGGGATTGCACCACAGCGCATGCTTGATGTCCGTCAGAAGCAGCTCCTGATGCTGCTGCTCATGATGGATGCCCAGCTCGACCAGCGCCGAAACGTCCGGGCGGTCCAGCAAAGCCTGCATCGCCTGGTCCACGTGTCTGCGCCAGTCCAGGATCTCATCCAACGATGGGCGCGACAGCAGTCCGCGCGCCGCACGGGCATGCCGGGCGCCTTCGGCTTCGTAATAGGAATTGAACAGGAACGGCCAACGCTCATCAAACCTGGCGTAGCCCGGCAAGTGATCGCGCAGCAGGAAGGTTTCGAAAAACCATGTTGTGTGAGCAAGATGCCATTTCGCGGGCGAGGCATCCGGCATCGACTGGATAGTGGCGTCGGCATCGCTGAGCGATGCGACGAGCGCCTCGCTCAGGCGCCGCGTGGCGTTGAAACGTTCGGCCTGAGAATACCCCTGGCACGCTCCACTTGTCGTAGTCGCAGCCTGCATGAACCGTTGAACGGACCTGGCGCGATTATGCTCCCGCGTTTTTCCATGCCCAACAGGACACTAGCCCTGGCGCGATTATTGAGAACCGCGCCAGGGACTTGGATTTTCCCAACCTACCAGATTCGCACGCGATCCTGCGGCGGCAGATAAAGCTTGTCACCCGGCTTCACATTAAACGCCTTGTACCACTCGTCGAAGTTACGGACGATGCCGTTGACGCGCACGTTGTTGGGTGAGTGCGGATCGATGATGAGATACTGCCGGGCCTGCTCCTCCCGAATGTTCTGCCGCCAGACTTGCGCCCATGCCATGAAGAAGCGCTGATCGCCGGTGGTGCCGTCGATCACCGGAGCGGGCTTTCCATTCAGCGACAGCTTGTAGGCGCGATAGGCCAGGCTGAGGCCGCCCAGATCGCCGATGTTCTCACCCATCGTCAGCTTGCCGTTGACGCAGGTCTTACCGTCATCCCACGGACAGAAGGCGTTGTATTGCGCCTCCAGCTTGTCCTGCAGCTTCTGGAAGTTGGCCTTGTCCTGCGGCGTCCACCAGTCGCGAAGGTTGCCCTTCCCGTCGGACTTGGCCCCCTGGTCGTCGAAGCCATGGCCCATCTCGTGCCCGATCACCGCGCCGATGCCGCCATAGTTCACGGCCGGATCGGCTGAGACGTTGAAGAAGGGCGGCTGCAGGATCGCGGCCGGGAACACGATCTCGTTGAACGGAGGGTTGTAGTACGCGTTGACCACTTCGGGCAGCATATACCATTCCGTGCGATCCACCGGTTGACCCAGGCGGCGCAACTGGTCCTGCTGTTGCCACGCTTGCGCGGAAAGCGCATTCCCCAGCGCATCCGTGGGCGAGATCGTCAGGCCGGCATAAGTCTTGTACTGATCGGGCGCGCCGATCTTGGATACGAACGCATCCAGCTTCGCCTCGGCCTCTTGCCGCGTGGCCGGGCTCATCCACGAAAGATCGGTCAGGTTGGCGGCCATCGCCTTGCGCAAATTGCCGACCAGGCTTTGCATCGCCGCCTTCTGCGCGGGCGGATAGTATTTCTGAGCATAGACCTTGCCCAGCAGTTCGCCGATCTGCCCTTCCACGGCGGAGATGCCGCGCTTCCAGCGGGGGCGCTGCTCGGGCTGGCCGCTCAACACCTTGCCGTAGAACGCGAAGTTCGCGTTATCGATGTCGCTGGGCAGATGTGACGCATGGCCGATAAGGAACTGGCTGCTGACCCACGCCTGCCATGTGGCCACCGGAACTTCGTGCAGCAGCTTCATCGTAGCGGGCAGACCGCCGCCCAGCAGCGTCTTCGCTTGCTCGGGCGTGATCCCGGCCGCTTGTAGCTCCTGGGCGGAGGGCGGCATCTGGCTGGCGACGGCGTATGTCGGGTTCACGCCAAGCGCCTTGAACATGGCGTCCATTTCACCGGGCTGGCCCAGCGCCCGGGCTTCCTGCAAGGTCAGCTTGTTGTAGGTGAGGTCACGGTTGCGCTGCGCGGCGCGGTCCCACTGGGCCTGCGCCATTCGCGTTTCCAGTGCCAGCACCGATTTGGCGGTGCCACCGGCATCGGCATAGCCCAGCTTGCCGAACAAGAACGTCAGGTAATCCAGGTACTTTGCCCGGATTTCCACCGACTTGGCGTCATCCTTCAGGTAGTAATCCCGGTCCGGCAGGCCGAGGCTGCTTTGCGAGATCGACAGCGCATTGATGTCGCTCTGCTTGGGATCGGGCTCCACGCTTACGTCGATAGGCGATGCAAAGCCGGGCTGCGCGAACACGGTCATCAGCTTGAGCGGCGTGTCCGCCGCCTTGATCTTCGCGAGGTAAGGCTGGAGCGGCGCCATCCCCCGCGCGTTGATCGCATCGACATCGAGGAAAGCGGTATAGGCATTCGCGATCCGCGCCTCGTCGGTGCCCGGCGCAGGCTTGGCCGCGACCAGGCCGTCCAGAATGCCGTGGATGCGCTGGATCGAAAGATCGTTGAGCGTATTGAAGGAATCGGTCTTAGTCTTGTCAGCCGGTATCGCGTGCTGATCGGCCCACTTGCCGTTTACGTACCGCGCGAAGTCGTCACCCGGCTTCACCGATCGATCGATGTACTGGGTCTGGATGCCGAACTTGCCGAAGTCGAGATCGGCCGCGGACACCATATCTCCGGCCTTGGGCGCGGCAGTCTGCGCCATCAGCGGCGCAGCGCCGGCAACAGCGACGAAAGAGGTGGCGGCAAGCAGGTGTTTGAAGCGAAAAGCCAAGAGCCCGGGTCCTTTCCAAGCGAATGCGGCGACATAGCGCCGCCAAGCGGCTCCGAACGGGCCGCATGATAGGGTGTGACTTAGTTGGTCAGGACGGACTTTCCAGTCCCATGATTGCGTTGCTTCGGGCGGGTAGGCGCTAGGCCCGCGTCATGTCGAACTGCAGGGAAGCCAACCGCGCATAGAGACCACCTGCCTCGCTCAACTGGGCATGGGTGCCTTCCTCGACGATGCGCCCCTCATCCATCACCACGATGCGGTCCGCCTGCCGCACGGTGGCAAGGCGATGGGCGATGACCAGCGTGGTGCGGTTCTGCATCAGCCGGTCCAGCGCATCCTGCACCAACCGTTCGCTTTCGGCGTCCAGCGCGCTCGTCGCCTCGTCCAGCAGCAGGATCGGCGCATCACGCAGGATCGCCCGTGCGATGGCCAGGCGCTGGCGTTGCCCGCCGGAGAGGCGCGCGCCCCCCTCGCCCAGGAACGTGTCCAGACCATCCGGCAGATCGCGCAGGAAGCCCTCCGCGTTGGCGGCACGAGCAGCTTGCCAGATTTCTTTGTCGCTGGCGCCCCACCGGCCATAGCGCAAGTTGTCGCGCGCATCGGCGGCGAACAGCACGCCCTCCTGCGGCACCAGCGCGATGCGGCGGCGGATGTCGGCGGGGTCGGCCGAAGTCAGCGGCACGCCGTCAATCTTGATCGCGCCTTGCTGCGGATCGTAGAAACGCTCCGCCAGCAGGAACAGCGTGGACTTGCCCGCGCCCGAAGGCCCCACGATCGCCACCGTCTCCCCCGGTTCGACCTTGAGCGAGAAATCGCGAACCGAGGCCTGGGTGGGTCGGGAGGGGTAGCGGAAAATCACCCGCTCGAACGTGATCTGCCCACGCGGCGGCTGCGGCAGCGCGACAGGGCGCGCGGGTGGCGCGATGACCGGGCGTTCAGCCAGCAGTTCGGCCAGTCGCCCGGCAGCGCCCGCGCCGCGCACCAGATCGCCGTACACCTCGGCCAGGGAGCCGAATGCCCCCGCGACGATGCCGCCGGTCACCACGAAAGCGGCGATGGTGCCGCCGGTCAGCGTGCCGTTCGCCACGTCGATCGCGCCGCGCCACATCAGCAAGGTGATAGAGCCGAAGATCAGAAAGATGATCACCGCCGTCATGATCGCGCGGATCGCGATGCGGCGCTTTGCGGTGGCGAAAGTCTCCTCCACGGCATGGCTGAACCGCCCGGCTTCGCGCCCTTCCTGGTTGAACGCCTGCACCACCCGCAGCGCACCCAGCACTTCGGAAACGAGCGCGCCGATCTCGGCCACGCGGTCCTGACTGGTTCGCGAAACCGCGCGAAGCCGGCGGCCAAAGAGCGTGATCGGCAGCACGATCAGCAGGATCGCCGCCACCAGGCCCAGCGTCAGTTGCGGCGCCAACACGAACAGGTACGCCACGCCGCCCAGCGCCATGATCACATTGCGCAGCGCCACGGACACGGTGGAGCCGACCACCTGCTCGATGATGGAGGTGTCCGCGGTCAATCGCGAGGCGATTTCCTTGGGGCTGTTCTCCTCGAAGAAGCTGGGAGAAAGGCGCAGCAGGTTGTTCTGCACATCAAGCCGGATGTCCGCCACCACGCGCTCGCCAAGCCAGGAGACGCTGTAAAAGCGAAAGGCGGTGCCGATCGCCAGCACGGTCACGATGAGCAGCAGATATTCGAACCACCGCCCGATATCGGCCGGATTGCCGCCTTGGCCAAAGCCGCGGTCGATCACCAGGCGAAAGCCTGCCGGTATCGCCAAAGTGGCGCTGGCCGTCACCACCAGGGCGACGCCGGCAATCACCAGACGGCCGGGATAAGCCAGCAACCGGCTCCAGACCATGCGCAAGGGGGACAGGCCGCGCCGCCCTCCCCGGCGTGTCGTGGCGGTTGCTCCCGTCGTTTCGCCTTCGCCCGCGTCTGGCGTGGCGGAGCCCATTGCCGTGTCCATGCCCGTGGCCTCTAATCGGTCACGCAAGGCAAAGAAAGGGTATCTTCAGGGAGTGCTGTTACTTTGGCGCATCGCCCGCAAAGGCAAATGCCGCATTGCACAATGAACGTAGTCACACCATGTGCGTTTACGCTATGAACGCGCCCAAGTGGCGCACCATCGCCGCAAGGAGATCCGCTCGTGCTTTACAATGCCTATGAGCTTCAACGCGCGCTGCTGAGCGGGGCATCGGCGTGGGCCTCTATCAGTTCCGAGGTCCTGTCCAATCCCGCGCTGCCGGCCGGTTACTTCGGGTTTGGCCCGGTACTGGCTTCCGCGCTGGAAGTGTTCGCACATGCAGCAGCGCCGCGTGGCAAGCCGCCTTTCGGCATCACCTCGACTGAGGTGGACGGCAAGACCTACGGTGTCACCGAATCGATCGTACTGCAGCGCCCCTTCGGCGATCTGCTGCGTTTTGAGCGTGACGATCTGCCGGCTGACGCGCCCAACCTGTTGATCGTGGCGCCGATGAGCGGCCACTACGCTACCCTTTTGCGCGGCACCGTCGCCCGGATGGTGGAATCGGCCCGCGTCTACATCACGGACTGGGCCGATGCGAAACTGGTGCCGGCCGAGGCGGGACGTTTCGACCTGGACGATTACATCGACTACGTGATCGGCTTCATCGAACACATTGGCCCCAATACGCACATGCTGGCGGTGTGCCAGCCTTCAGTGCCGTCGTTGGCGGCCGCCGCGATCATGAATGCGGACGAGCATCCATCTCGCCCTGCATCGCTGACGATGATGGGCGGCCCGATCGACACGCGCGAAGCACCCACCAGCGTTAACGACCTGGCGATGCAACAGCCTCTCGCCTGGTTCCGCACCAATGTAATCGCCACCGTGCCCTCCACTTATCCGGGTGCGGGACGCCGCGTCTATCCGGGCTTTCTGCAACTCGCCGGCTTCATGTCGATGAACCTTGGCAACCACATGATGAGCCACTGGGCGATGTTCCAGCATCTCGTGCGCGGCGACGAAGACAGCGCGGACGCGACCAAGGCTTTCTATGACGAGTACCGTTCCGTCTGTGACATGACGGCGGACTTCTATCTCCAGACGATCGAGCACGTCTTCCAGAAGCACTCGCTGCCCAAGGGCGAGTTTTATCATCGCGGGTCGTTGATCGATCTGGGCGCGATCAAGGACACCGCGATCCTGGCGATCGAGGGCGAAAACGATGACATTTCCGGCTTGGGCCAGACCCGCGCCGCGCTGCATCTCGCCACCAATCTGTCGGACGATAAGAAGAAGTACTTCATGGCCCCCGACGTAGGCCACTACGGTATCTTCAACGGCAGCAAATGGCGCAACAACATCGCTCCGGTGCTGGAAAGCTGGATGGCCCAGCATCGTACCATCGGCGAGCCGGCGGGCGCCTGAAGCCGCCGTCGATCGGCTGGCCATGCTGCCCTTCACGGGTAGGTATCGCCGGCCGGTCTGGCGCGGTTAAGCGAAATCCGCTAGAATTGCGGCATGGATCAAGTGCTGGGTCGACGTAGGCTTTTGAAGGGTTCGATAATGGTCGGTGCGGGGCTGCTGGCTCCGGGCCTGATCTCTCGTGCCTCTGCCCAGGACTTGCGCAGTCTGGGCCTTCCTGTGCCTGGCGGGCATGGCGTGATGCCGGGTGATCCGGCGACGATGCCGGAAATCGCCCCGGTCAGCCCTGCCTTCACGCCGCCGCCCTCCCCGGTCGGCACGCCAGAATACAATAGACGTGTCCTGGCCGCCGCCCAGCGGCAGGTCGAGCGGGTGCGCACCAAGCTGTGGCGCACCGATCTCGTGGGCATCGCCGATTTCTCCCGACCATCGTGGGAGCCTCGCCTGCACTTCGCCAACCTGGAAAATGGTACGGTTCGCTCTTTTCTGGTGGCGCACGGCAAAGGCTCGGACCCGGCGCATCAAGGCTGGCTGCAGTCCTTCTCCAGCCAGTACGGCTCGCTCGCTACCTCGCGCGGAGCCTATCTCACGTGCGAGTGGTACACCGGCAAGTACGGCACATCGATTCGGCTGGTCGGCCTCGATCCCGATAACACCACCGCTCTGGAACGCATGATCGTGATGCATTCCGCATGGTACGTCGATCCCGGCATGATCACGAAGTGGGGCAAGATCGGCCGGAGCGATGGCTGCTTCGCCATGGCCCCGGCGGACTTCAACGAAGCGCTGTGGCATCTCTCCGGCGGACGGCTGTTATTCGCTGACAGGATCGTTTGACCCCGCGCACACGTAGCGCTGGCCAAACTCCCATCCTATATGCGGGCGCAATGTTATCGCCCCCTGACGCCGCACCAGATAATCCACTGCTCGCAGGGGCGGACTGGCCGACTTTCGGCTGGAGTGACGATATCCGCCCGGCTCTCGCCAAGGCCGTCGCCGATGGCCAGGCTGCTGCCCTGGCAACGCTCTACAAGGTGGAAGGCAGCGCCCCGCGCGGGCCCGGTGCGCAAATGCTGTTCGTAGGCAACGTGGCGACGGGATATTTCTCGGGCGACTGCATCGAAGGCGACGTGGCCGGCCATGCCCGTCAAGTGCTGGCAGATGGCGTTCCCCAGCGCCTGCACTACGGCATGGGCAGTCCGTGGATCGATATCCGCCTGCGCTGCGGCGGCGCGCTGCATGTGCTGGTGGAAAGGTTGCTGCCTGACAGCCCGGCCGTTCACGCGCTGCTGAACGAGGGCGCGGGACGGCGGCCGTGCATCTGGCGAACAGACGGGGTTCGGCAGGAGCTAGGCGACGGCGATCTGCCCCTCCTCTCGTTGCAAGAAGAGCCCTTTGCGCTGGCGCGGCGCTACGACCCCGCCCGGCGTCTGGTCGTAACCGGGGGAGATCCGGGCGCGCTGGCCCTGGCCCGGCTGGCGATGGATGCGCGGTTCGAAACGGTCCTGATCCGGCCCCATGGGCCACACACCCCGCCGCCCTTTCCCGTATCCCGCTATATGCGTGAACCGATAGAGCAGGCACTGGACGTCACCGGCCTGGACCGTTGGACGGCTTACGTCGGCGCCACCCACGAGGATGAGCACGATCTGGCCGGATGCCTGTCCGCACTGCGCGGCGATACGGCTTACGTTGCGATGATAGGTGCGAAATCGCGCGCGCCCGCTCGGCTCGCCGCGCTACAAGCGGCGGGCGCATCGGAGGCGGAGTTGGCCCGATTGCATCTCTCGCCCGGCGTCAGCGGTCTGGGCAAGGCGCCATGGGAAGTGGCGACCGGCATCCTGGCGGAGGTGATGCAGGCGCTTAACCCGGCCCGGGAGCGGGCGTGACTTATGCCGCGGTGGTACTGGCGGCAGGCTCAGCCCGGCGCTTTGGCAGCGACAAACTCTCCGCGCCATTTCGCGGCGAACCGCTGGTATATCATGCGATCCGCGCCGCCCGCGCCGCGCCGGTGGAACGGGTGATCGTGGTGGCCCATCCCACGCTCGCTATCGGCGCTTGGCCCGGATCGCCTGTAGTGTCCGTTGAACAGATCGCCAGTCCCGCGCTTTCGGCGTCGCTGCAAGCAGGAATTCGCGCGGCGGGTGATGTCGAGGGCGTCTTCGTGTTCCTGGGAGACATGCCGCTGGTGCCACATGACGCCGCGGCTGCACTGGCGGCGCGGCTTGGCGATGCTTATGCAGCCCTCCCTCGCCAAGGCGGCAAGCCGGGCCATCCCGTCCTCCTCTCTCGCCGCGCGCTGGGTGACATCCCTGCCCTCTCAGGCGACGCCGGGGCAGGAAAACTGCTCAAGGCGCGTGACGACGTGGTGTTCTGGGACTGCGACAGCCCCTTCATCCATGCCGATGTCGATTGCCCAGGGGATCTGGCCGGCCTTCCAGCGCGATAACGGGAATCACGCCCGGCCGGTGGTGTTCGCCAGAAAAGAAGGATCGATGCCGTCGGCGCGCCAGGTGCTGGTCCAACGGGCATCGGTCGGTGTGTCGAACAAGATCTCGCGATGGCCACCCGCTGCGTACCAGCCGTGCTGGCGCATCTCGCCTTCCAACTGCCCCGCGCCCCATCCGGCATAGCCCAGCGCGATCAGCCAGTGCCTGGGTCCACGCCCCTCGGCGATGGCCCGCAGCACATCGAGCGAGGCCGACAAGGCGCACAAGGGCTCAACCGCGATCGTGTCCTGCCCACCCCAATCCGTGGAGTGCAGCACGAAGCCTCGGCCAGGCTCCACCGGTCCACCATGATGGACTTCGCGATCCGGCGCATCGCCGGGATCGATGCCCACTTCCTCCAGCAAGCCGCGAAACCGCACGCCATCGCGGATATGGCCGATGCCAATGCCCAACGCGCCATGCTCGTCATGCACGCACATGACGTTTACCGATCGCTCGAAGCGCGGATCATACATGCCGGGCATCGCCAGGAGGATACGTCCGGAAAGATACTGCCCTTCGGTCACTGCACGGGATTTAGACCGTTCGGCGGGCGTGGCAAGCCATGGCCGCTCAGCCTCCCATGGGCATCATGTTGGTGTTGAGGTGATACATGATCCAGATCGACCCGCCGATCGTCAGCACCGCGATCACGGCGGTGAACAGGAACGCCAAGAGGCTCCACCCGCCCTCCGCCCGTGTATCCAGATGGAGGAAGCACACGACGTGAACGACGATCTGCACCAGCGCCATCGCGAAAATCAGCACGACGGTGGTGGTGCGATCCAGCACCCCGTCCATCACCAGCCAGAACGGCAGGATAGTCAGCACGATCGCCAGCAGGGTGCCGATGCGATAGCCCCGGCGACCAGTATGGGCGTGCTCCGGGTCTTGCGCGGCGTTCATCGCAGAACTCCCAGCAGATAGACGAAGGTGAAAACCCCGATCCAAATGATGTCCAGAAAATGCCAGAACATGGACAGGCACATCACCCGGCGCTTCATCGGTTCGATCAAGCCATGTTGCATCGTCTGGACAAGCAGCACCACCATCCAGATCAGCCCAAAGAATACATGCGCCCCGTGCGTGCCGACCAGCGCGAAGAACGCCGAAAGGAAAGCGCTACGCTGCGGACCTGCCCCCTCGTTGATCAGGTGATGGAACTCATAAAGCTCGACGCCCAGGAACGCCGCACCCAATAGGCCGGTCGCCACCAGCCAGGCGCGCATGGGACCGACGCGGCCCGCCTCCATATGCGGCATCGCCTCGCCAAAGGTGATCGAGGACGCCAGCAGCAGCGCGGTGTTGATCGCCACCAGCTTGAGATCGAATATCTCGCTAGGGACGGGGCCTCCGGCATAGCTGGTGCTGACCACGCCATACATGGCGAACAGCGACGCGAAGATGAGCGCGTCGCTCATCAGGTAGATCCAGAAACCCAGCGCGGTCGGGCCGCTGTGCCCCGCGCCGTGATCCTCGTCCTCGCTGACGTGCCAGACGATCGGGGTCTCGTCGGAAGTCGCCCCGCTCATGTCAGGGCTCCCTGTTCATGCCAGTGCGCTTCGGTCCTGGCCACTTCATCGGGCGGAATGACATAATCGCGATCGAGGAAGAAGGTATGGCCGATCGCAACGGCCAGCAGCCCGACGAAGGCCAGCGCGGCCAGCCACCAGATATACCAGATCATGCCAAAGCCCATCACCAGCGCCAGGCCGGAGATCAGCACGCCCGATGCCGTGTTACCCGGCATATGGATCGGCCGATAGCCGTCCGCCGGGCGTTCGTATCCCCGCCGCTTCATGTCGTACCACGCGTCCAGTTCATGGATCACTGGCGTGAAGGCGAAGTTGTAGTGCGGCGGCGGTGAACTGGTGGACCATTCCAGCGTGCGGCCTTCCCATGGATCGCCCGTGGTATCGGCCAATCGCCGGCGGTGCTTCACGCCCATGACGATGCTCATGATGAAGCCGAAGATGCCGATGGCGATGATCACAACCCCCACCATCGCGACGATGAAGTAGGGCTGTAGGCTGACGTCATCGAAGTGATTGACCCGGCGGGTGGTGCCCATCAGGCCCACCACGTACATCGGCGTCCAGGCGATCCAGTAGCCGATCACCCAGCCCCAGAAACCCACCTTGCCCCAGAACGGATCGAGGATGAAGCCGAAGGCCTTGGGGAACCAATATACGATGCCGGCGAACAGCCCGAACAGGACACCGCCGATGATCACGTTGTGGAAGTGGGCGACAAGGAACAGCGAATTGTGCAGCACGAAATCGGCCGGTGGGATTGCCAGCAGCACGCCGGTCATCCCGCCCACGGTGAAGGTCAGCATGAATGCCACCACCCACATCATCGGCAGGTCGAAGCGGATATCGCCCCGGTACATGGTGAAAAGCCAGTTGAATATCTTCGCACCCGTGGGGATGGCGATCACCATCGTGGCGATGCCGAAAAAGCTGTTTACCGTCGGCCCCGAACCCATTGTGAAGAAGTGATGCAGCCACACCAGATACGCCAGGATGGTGATCACCACTGTGGCATAGACCATCGAGGAATAGCCGAAGAGCCGCTTGCCGGTGAACGTTGAAGTGATCTCTGAAAAGATGCCGAACGCGGGCAGCACCAGCACGTAGACCTCGGGGTGGCCCCAGATCCACACCATGTTCCAGTACATCATCGGCGCGCCGCCAAGATCGTTGGTGAAGAAGTTGGTGCCGACGTAACGGTCCAGCATCAGCAGGAAGAACGCCGCGGTCAGCGCCGGGAAGATCGCCACCGCCAACACGTTGGAGCACAGCGCCGTCCAGCAGAAGATCGGCATCTTCATCATCGTCATGCCCGGAGCGCGCATCTTGACGATGGTCGTCACCATGTTGATCGCGGAGAGCGTGGTGCCGACCCCGGCGATCTGCAGCGCCCACAAGTAGTAATCGACGCCGGTATCGGGGCTGTAATCCAGCTCTGACAGCGGCGCATAGCCCAGCCATCCGGTGCGGGCGAACTCGCCTACGAACAGCGATGTCATCACCAGCACCGCACCGGCCGCCGTCAGCCAGAAGCTGAGGTTGTTGAGGAAGGGAAACGCCACGTCGCGCGCGCCGATCTGCAGCGGCATCACGAAGTTGATGATACCCACCACCAGTGGGATCGCCACGAAGAAGATCATGATCGTACCGTGCGCGGTGAAAATCTGGTCGTAGTGGTGGGGCGGCAGATACCCCTCGTTCGGCCCGAACGCGATCGCCTGCTGTATGCGCATCATGATCGCATCGGAAAAGCCGCGCAGCAGCATCACGATGCCCAGGATGACGTACATGATGCCGACCTTCTTGTGGTCGACGCTGGTGAACCATTCCTTCCAGAGATAACCCCAAAGGCGATAGCGGGTCAGCAGGAACACGGTGACCAGGCCGCCCAGCGCGACGACGCCGAACACCGGAAGGACGATGGGATCGTGCAACGGCAAGGCATCCCACGTGAGCCGTCCGAAGATGGTCTGCATCAGGCGATTGTCGCTCATGGGTTCGCCTGCGCTTTAGGGGTCTGCGGCTTACCGGGCTTTTCGGCATCCCGGCCTCGCGCATTGTAATCGGGGCCGACCGGCATTCCCACTTTAGGGCTCGAGCCTTTATCGCCAGCGTCTTTTTCCAGCGCGGCTTCCGGCTTGTCTCCCGGAGCCGGCATCGATCCGTGGCCCGGCATCGTGCCGCTCCCCAACCCACCGGCATCGGGGCTGCCCCCGCCGTGACGCATATCGTGGTTCATGGTCTGGTTCATGCAAGGCCGACCGGCCTCCACGCAGCGATTGACTATGCGATCGAACAGGGTGGGCGAAACGCTGGAAAAGCGAATGAACGGAACCTTCTCGCTCGGCTTTTCGAGCGCCAGGTAGCGTGAGGCCTCCAAGGGAAGGCCGCCGCCTTGTTTCACTTCCCGGGCCCAGCGGTCGAAGTCGGCCAGTCGCAGTCCCGTCAGGCGAAAGCGCATCGTGGAATGGCCTTCGCCGGTGTAATTCCCGGAGTAGCCCCAGGTCTGGCCCGGCTTGTTCAGCACCGCGTTCAGCTTGGAATCCATGCCGGGCATCGCATAGATCATGCCCGCCAGCGTGGGCGCATAGAACGTGGCGAATTGGTCGGTGGAGGTGATGGAGAAGCGCACCGGAACGTCCACCGGCAGCGCCAGATCGTTGACGGTGGCAATGCCCTGCTCCGGATAGATGAACAGCCATTTCCACTCCAGCGCCACGACCTGCACCTCCAGCGGCTTCGTGCCCTTCGCCAAGGGCCGCCCCGGTCCCAGCCTTTCGAGCGGGCGGAACGGATCCAGCAAATGCGTGTGCGTCCAGGTAACAGCGGAAAGGGCGATGATGATCAGCAGCGGACAGGCCCAGATCACCAGTTCCAGCGTCGTGGAATGGTCGAACTCTGGATCGTAATTCTTATTCGGATTGCCGCGTCGGTATCGCCAGGCGAACACCACGGTCAGCACTAGGACCGGCACGATGATCAGCAGCATCACCGCCGTGGCGAACAGGATCAGGTTGCGTTGTTGCAAGGCGATATCGCCGGCGGGTTTGAGCACCACCATATCGCAGCCACTCAAAAACAGGGCGCCGACAAGCACCAGAAAGGCTCGGCTCCGAAGAGCGGCGATGTGATCGCTTTCGCGCATGAACCCCTGCCGCGGACCGATCAGATCATCGCCGGTCCGACTTGGAAACCATCGTGCAGGCAATTCGTTGCAACGCTGGTGTCTTCCCCTCAGACTTCATCGGGCTGGGATGAGACGCGGGAGGCGTTTGCGGGATGACGAGTACCATGGCCGACACGCCCAGATCCTCCTCACTGGAACGCGATGCCCATCGCCTCAACACGCGAAATCGTGTCGATGGCCACAAGATCAGGCCCAGCGACATCGCGGTGGGCGTGATCATCGGCCGCTCCAGCGAATTCTTCGATTTCTTCGTCTATGCCATCGCCTCGGTGCTGGTCTTCCCGTCGCTGCTGTTTCCCTACGTGGACCGGTTGACCGGGACGTTATATGCATTCGCGATCTTTGCATTGGCCTTCATTGCCAGGCCGATCGGCGCGATGGTCTTCCTGTGGATCGACGAACGCCACGGGCGCGGCGTGAAGCTGACGATCGCGATATTCCTGCTCGGGCTGTCCACCGCCGCCATGGCATTCGTGCCAAGCTTCGAGCAGGCGGGCCAGACGGCAGCGTGGTTGCTCGCCTTGTTCCGGCTTGGCCAGGGCTTCGCACAAGGCGGCACCTGGGATGGCCTGCCCGCGCTTCTCAACCTGAATGCGCCGGAAACGCACCGGGGGTGGTATGCGATGGTTCCGCAGCTGGGTGCGCCGGTCGGCCTGATCGTGGCAGCAGGGGTGTTCGCCTACCTGTTGATCACGCTGGAAGAGGCCGATTTTCTTAGCTGGGGTTGGCGATATCCCTTCTTCGTCGCCTTCGTGATAAACGTGGTGGCTCTCTTCGCGCGGCTCCGGCTTATCTCCACGCCTGAGTTCCGCAAGCTCTACGAAAGCCGCGAGCTTCAGCCCTCGCCGATCCGCGACTTGTTCGGGGATGAGTGGCGCACCATCGTGCTGGGCGCCTTCGCGCCACTAGCCAGCTTCGCGCTGTTCCACCTAGTCACCGTCTTCCCGCTCTCATGGGTGACGCTGACCGGGCAGGACAGCCCGATCCGCTTCCTGATGATCGAGATCGTCGGCGGTCTGGTGGGCCTTGGGGCGGTGATCCTGTCAGGCCTGATCGCCGACCGGATCGGACGACGCCGCCTGCTCGGCTGGTCGGCGATAGGCATCGCCATCTTCGCCTGTGCCGGACCGCTGATCCTGGACATCGGCCCGGGGGGAGAATGGGCCTACATGATCGTAGGCTTCATCCTGCTGGGCCTCTCCTTCGGACAGTCCTCCGGTGTGGTGAACGGCAGCTTCTCGGCCAAGCATCGCTATACCGGCGCGGGCACCACGGCGACAGCATCGTGGTTCATCGGCGCGGCCTTTGCCCCGCTCGCCGCGCTGTTCCTCGCCAGCCGCTTCGGCCCCCTGGCGGTTGGCGGCTACCTGCTATCGGGCGCGGCGTGCACCCTGCTCGCGCTCTATCTTAACCGCGAATGGGGCCGGAAAAGCGCCTGATCGTCAGACCGACAATATCACTCCCATTCGATCGTGCCCGGCGGCTTGCTGGTATAGTCGTAGACCACCCGGTTGATGCCTTTGACCTCGTTGATGATACGCGTGGATACGCGGCTGAGGAAGGACGCATCGAACGGGTAGATGTCTGCCGTCATCCCGTCGGTCGAGGTGACGGCGCGCAGCGCGCAGACATTGTCGTAAGTGCGGCCATCGCCCATGACGCCCACGGTCTTGACCGGCAGCAGCACCGCGAAGGCCTGCCAGATCGCGTCGTAGAGCCCGGCATTGCGGATTTCCTCAAGGTAGATCGAATCGGCCTTGCGCAGGATATCGCAGCGTTCCCGCGTGACTTCGCCCGGGATGCGGATCGCCAGACCGGGCCCAGGGAAGGGATGACGACCGACGAAAATCTCCGGCAGCCCCAACTCGCGGCCCAGTTCGCGCACTTCGTCCTTGAACAATTCGCGCAGCGGCTCGACCAGCTTCATGTTCATCCGCTCGGGCAAGCCGCCGACATTGTGGTGGCTCTTGATCGTCACCGAAGGGCCCCCGGTGAAGGAGACGGATTCAATCACGTCAGGATAGAGCGTGCCCTGCGCCAGGAACTCGGCCCCGCCGATCTTCTTCGCTTCATCCTCGAACACATCGATGAAGGTCTTGCCGATGAACTTGCGCTTGGCCTCCGGATCGGTGACGCCTTCCAGACCCTTGAGGAACAGTGTCGAAGCGTCGACGTGAACCAGCGGAATTTTATAGTGCCCGCGGAACAGGCTGACCACCTGCTCGGCCTCACCCTGGCGCAGGATGCCGCCATCCACGAACACGCAGGTCAGTTGCTCGCCGATCGCTTCATGGATCAGCAGAGCAGCCACGGCGGAATCGACGCCGCCGGAAAGACCGCAGATCACCCGGCCTGACCCGACCTGCTGGCGGATTTCCTCGATCTTGGTCTTGCGAAACTCCGCCATGGTCCAGTCACCGGACATGCCGCAGACGTGACGCACGAAGTTCTTCAGCAGCTTGCCGCCGTCGGGCGTGTGGACCACCTCGGGGTGGAACTGCATGGCGTAGATACGGCGCGCGTCGTCCGCGATCACGGCGTAGGGCGCACCGGGGCTGGCCGCGACGGGGCGGAAGCCGGGTGCCAGCGCGGTCACCTTGTCACCATGGCTCATCCACACCTGATGGCGCTCGCCTGTTTGCCAGAGGCCATCGAACAGCGCGCAAGTATCGTCGATCTCAATGAAGGCGCGGCCGAACTCGCCGCTGTCCCCCGCCAGGACCTCGCCACCCAGCTGATGCATCAAGGCCTGCTGGCCATAGCAGATGCCCAACATGGGGCGGCCGCTGTCGAGGATCACCTCAGGAATGCGCGGCCCGTCCTTGTCCAGCACCGACGCCGGCGAGCCCGAGAGGATCACGCCGACCGGATCGAGCCGCGCGAAAGCCTCCTCCGCGGCAGAGAACGGTGCGATCTCGGAATAGACGCCCGCCTCGCGCACGCGGCGCGCGATTAGCTGGGTCACCTGGCTGCCAAAATCGACGATGAGGATGGAATCCGAAGGCTGAATGCTCATGCCTGCCGGTTAGTGCGGCCTTACTCGTGAGTCTAGAGCGAGGGCCAATCCGCGTGCTTCTTAAGACGCGGTAGGGGAAGCACACCGCCGCCGAGGTCAGATGGACCATGCAGTTAGGCGCAACAGCGATCACCATTGAAAATCAGCTCGAGCGCGCCTTCGACAAGACGAGCGGCGCAAATTGGTCAGTCTTGCGTTTCTTGCAAGCAAGATTGTTACTTTCGCAGTTGCGGAAATTACCAACCCGCCTATGTTGCAACTGCGAAGGGAATGACGCCCATAAAGACGGCTCCCGGATCAAACAGGAGGAAAGTGCCATGACCATCGTACATCGTACGGTCGGTTTTGCCGCGGCCTTGGGCGTCAGCGCCCTTGCGTTCGCTCTCACCCTCGCCTGAGGGCTTTGAGCCACGGTAAACCGAAGAGGCGGCCCCGCAACGGGCCGCCTTTTTCTTTGCTCTCAGCCCGCCAGCGTCTTGACCAGATCGTAGAGATAGTCCCGCGCGGTGTAGAGCGCTTTGATCTCCACCCGCTCGTTCAGGCCGTGAGTGCCGTTACCGTCCGGATCGGTCCAGACGCTGGGCACGCCATACGTGGGGATACCCACGGCGGAGAGATAGACGCCGTCCGTCGCGCCGGTGGAAATCGAAGGCACGACGGGTGCGCCCGGGAAGTGCTTGGCCGCCAAGGTTTCGATCGGCTTCACGATCGCGGGATCGAGCGGCGGCGACTTGGCGATTGGCTTGCCCTTTACCGTCTGAACGATCGCGATCTTGGGATTGCCGATCGCCTGCGTAAGCGCGGCCTGCGTCTCGTCCGAAGTCCGCCCTGGGAACATGCGGCAATTGACGTTCGCGGTCGCCCGCTGGGGTAGCGCGTTCAGGGCATGACCGGCCTGCTCCAGCGTCGCGACGCATGTGGTGCGCAGCATGGAATGGAGCGTCTTGTCCTTGTCGACGATCGCGAGCGCGGCCTTGTTGGCCGGGTTGGCCGCAAGGGCCTGCATCGCCGCCCCCACCTCGCCGCCGCGCAGCTTGCCGGATTTCAAGAAGAACGTACGCGTCACCTCATTGAACTCGACCGGGAATTCATAGGCCTGCACCTTCAGCAGCGCCGCCGCCATGTCATAGATCGCGTTGTCCGGCACCGGCTGCGAGCTATGGCCGCCCGGATTCGTGGCCGTCAAAGTGAAGTCCTGATACGCTTTTTCGCCCACCTGCAGCGTCTGCACCACCACTTTGCCACCCTGTGAAATGGGCTTGCCATCGGTGCGACCACCACCGCCTTCGTTCAGGGCATAGGCGGCATCGATCAGGTCGCGCTTGTTCTTGGCGAGGTACTCGGCACCGTTGAAAGCGCCGCTGGTCTCCTCCCCGCAAGTCAGCGCCAGCTTGATCGTGCGCTTGGGCTTGTATCCGTCCTTGGCGAAGCGGGCCAGCGTATCCACCCAGATCGAGGCCTGTGCCTTGTCGTCCACCGCACCGCGGGCGTAATAGTAGCCGTTCTCTTCGACCAGCTTGAACGGGTCGCGTTCCCAATCCTCACGCTTGGCCTCAACCACGTCGATGTGGGCGAGCAGCAGGATCGGCTTCTGCTTGGTCGTACCTGGATAGATCGCGACCAGACCGCCATCCTTGGGATGCTCGGGCGTGGCGTAGGGGATCAACTGGTCGTCCTTCAGGCCCGCCGCCTTCAACCGCGCCGCCATCTTCGCCGCTGCCTCGGTGCAGCTGCCCTGGCTGAGCGTGGTGTTGGTTTCGATCAGTTCCTTGTAAAGGCCGAAGAACTGCTGCTGATCGGGCCGGGACTGCGCCGCTGCCAGCGTGGGCGCGACCAATGCAGTTGCAAGACATGCGGCGAGGACGGATTTCATCTGCGAGGGCCCCTTGTTCGTCTGCGCACACACTGACGCGGTTATGGCATGACGCCAAGCCCTCATCGCTTCCGTCCCCGTCCGGCTCAGAACGGCCGACTGGCAGGACTGGGGATACCCCGGCCCATTTCGCTTTAGTTTCCGCCCCGCCGACCCTATATAATCGCTATGGCAAGCACCCCTGAAGACGCCGTTCCCGGCAACACCAAGAACACCAACGCTTACGGAGCGGACTCGATCAAGGTCCTCAAGGGCCTGGACGCGGTGCGCAAGCGGCCGGGTATGTACATCGGCGATACCGACGATGGCTCTGGCCTGCATCACATGGTGTTCGAAGTTTCCGACAACGCCATCGACGAGGCGCTGGCGGGTCATTGCGATTTGGTGCTGATCGAATTGAATCCGGACAATTCCGTTTCGGTGACGGACAATGGCCGCGGCATTCCCACCGGTATCCATGCCGAGGAAGGCGTTTCCGCCGCCGAAGTCATCATGACCCAGCTGCATGCGGGCGGCAAGTTCGAGAATACCAGCGACGACAACGCCTACAAGGTTTCCGGCGGCCTGCACGGCGTCGGCGTTTCCGTGGTGAACGCGCTGTCCGAGTGGCTGGAGCTGACCATCTGGCGCGACGGGCAGGAGCACTGGATGCGCTTCGAACATGGCGATGCCGTCAGCCCGCTGAAGATCCTGGGGCCTGCGCCGGAAGGCGCAAAAGGTACCAAGGTCACCTTCCAGGCCTCTACCGATACCTTCAAGAACGTCACCGAGTATGACTTCGACAAGCTGGAGCATCGCTACCGCGAACTGGCGTTCCTGAACTCGGGCGTGCGCATTCTGCTGCGCGACAAGCGGCATGAAGAGCCGTTGGAGCATGACTTGTACTACGAAGGCGGGATCGCCGCCTTCGTGAAATACCTCGATCGCAACAAGCAGGCGCTGATGCCCGAGCCGATCGCCATTTCGGCGGACAAGGACGGCATCGGCATCGAAGTCTCGCTGGAATGGAACGATTCCTACTACGAGAACGTCCTCACCTTCACCAACAACATCCCCCAGCGGGACGGCGGCACCCACCTCGCGGCCTTCCGCGCCGCGCTGACGCGGACGCTCAACAACTATGCCGAGCGATCGGGCCTGCTGAAGAAGGAAAAGGTCCAGCTCTCGGGCGAGGACATGCGCGAGGGGTTGACCGCGATCGTCTCGGTCAAGCTGCCGGACCCCAAGTTCTCGTCGCAGACCAAGGACAAGCTGGTCAGCTCCGAAGTCCGCCAGCCGCTGGAAGCGCTGATGGGTGACAAGATGAGCGAATGGCTGGAAGAAAATCCCGCCACCGCCAAGTCGATCATCATGAAGGTGATTGACGCCGCCGCCGCGCGCGAAGCCGCGAAGCGTGCGCGCGAACTCACCCGGCGCAAGGGTGCGATGGACATCGCCAGCCTGCCCGGCAAGCTGGCCGATTGCCAGGAACGCGATCCGTCGAAGTGCGAACTGTTCCTGGTGGAGGGTGACTCCGCCGGTGGCTCCGCCAAGTCCGGCCGTGATCGCAAGATTCAGGCGATCCTGCCGCTCAAGGGCAAGATCCTGAATGTGGAGCGGGCGCGGTTTGACCGCATCATCTCTTCCAAGGAAGTGGGCACGCTGATCCAAGCGATGGGCACCGGCATCCGCGACGATTTCAACCTGGAAAAGCTGCGTTACCACAAGATCATCATCATGACCGACGCCGACGTGGACGGCGCGCATATCCGCACGCTGCTGCTGACGTTCTTCCACCGCCAGATGCCGGAGATCATCAAGGCCGGGCATCTCTTCATCGCGCAACCGCCGCTCTACAAGGTGAGCAAGGGCCGCTCGGAAGTGTACCTGAAGGACGACCGCCAGCTTGACCGCTATCTCGTCGATGCGGGGCTCCAGGGGCGCATCCTGGAAACCGCCGGCGGCGCGCGCGGCGGCGCGGAACTGCGCGAGCTGATCGAGCACGCCATGGCGATGCGCAACATCATGGGCTACGTGCCGCGCAAGTATGACGCCGGGATCATCGAGGCGCTGGCGCTGGCCGGCGCGCTGGCTCCCGATCTGTCCGATGCCCAGAAGGTGGCGGCGCTCACCGCCTCCTCAGAATGGCTGGAGCGCGGTGATCCGGAAGGGCGTTGGACGGCGCAACGCGGTGAAGAAGGCTCGTACATCGTACGCCGCCTGTGGCGCGGCGTGACCGATCACCACATCGTGGAGGCGAGCTTCCTGGCCAGTGCCGAAGCGCGCAAACTGGCCAAGACCGCAGCCGAGCAGGCCTCTGTCTACGCGATGCCGGCGCGCCTGACACGCGCCACGGCAGCTGTTGAAACCGCTGAGCCTGCACCGTCCGAAAGTGGTGATGCAGATGCAGTTGAGCCCGCTGCCACGCCTCCGGCTGCCAGCGACGGTATCATCACCCGCCCGACACAATTGCTGGACGCTGTTCTGGCAGGCGGCCGAAAGGGCTTGTCGATCGCGCGGTACAAGGGCCTGGGCGAAATGAACGCCGAGCAATTGTGGGAAACCACGCTCGATCCGGACAACCGTATCCTGCTGCAGGTCAAGGTCGAGGATGCTGACGTGACCGACGAGATTTTCACTCGACTGATGGGAGATATCGTCGAGCCGCGTCGCGAATTCATCCAGGAAAACGCCCTCAACGTCGCCAATCTGGACGTGTGACGTGAAAGCGCCCGACGCCGCCGCATTCGAGGCGCTGGCCCTGGCCGCTTTCGCACGTATCCCCGAGCCGTTCGCCGGGCATCTGGCGGGCATTCGTGTGACGGTGGCGGAATTCGCCGATGCCGAGACGCTGGCGGCTGTCGGCCGGGACGATCCGTGGGAGCTTTCGGGGGTCTATCATGGCCGCTCGATGGACAAGGAATCGATCTGGAATTCCGGCGAGATGCCTCCGGTGATCACCCTGTTCCGCCAGCCTTTGCTGGCCGAATGGTGCGAGACCGGCGTGGCGCTGGATGATCTGGTCTCACACGTGGTGGTGCATGAAGTGGGGCATCATTTCGGCCTGTCCGATGAGCAGATGCATGCGCTGGAGGCGGGGGCCTAGCGCGGCCCTTCGCGGTGTGAATGCCGCGTCTCGACCTCGCCCGAAAGGGCGCGAAGCTCACTGCCAAGCCCGTTACTCGGCAGTCCGCCCGCCGCTATTGCCCTGCCCCGCAGGAACGCCATTGGCGCGTCACATCCTTGTTCGATATGGCAACGCCATGATTCCCCAAGCCAAGTTCGCCGCCCCTCTCCTCCTTGCCTCGCTGCTGGCCGCCTGCGCCACGCCGCAAACGCAGTCAGCGCCGTCGCGCACTGCGAGCGCCGCGCCGGTCGAGATCGGCATCATCGCCCTCAACGACTTCCACGGCGCATTGGAGCCGCCCAAGCAATCCGTGAGCATGACCGCTGCTGACGGCACCAAGTTTCGCGTGCCGGCCGGCGGTGCCTCCTGGCTGGCCTCGGCAGTGGATACGATCAAGGCGCGGCATTCGAACAGCGTGGTGGTGGCCGCGGGAGACTTGACCAGCGCCTCGCAGTTGGCATCCTCGCTCTATCTCGACGAGCCGGCGGTGGGCGTGATGAACCGTATCGGCCTGGAATTCAACGCGGTGGGCAATCACGAATTCGATCGCGGGTCCGCCGAATTGTTGCGCCTGCAAAACGGCGGTTGCGGCAAGAACACCCGCCGCCAGCCTTGCCGCCTCGAACCGTTTCCGGGTGCGAGCTACAAGTACTTGTCCGCCAGCACCATCAAGGACGATGGCTCTACGCTGTTTCCCGGCACGGGCCTCAAGACGTTCGACACCCCCGCAGGCAAGATCACGGTGGGCTTCATCGGCCTGTCGCTGCGCACCGTGCCCGCCCTTGTCTCGCCAGACATGCTGAAGGGCCTGCGCTTCGCGGATGAAGCGGACACGATCAATACGCTGGTGCCGCAATTGCGCGCGCAAGGTGCGAACGCGGTGGTGGTGCTGATCCACCAGGGCGGCAAGACCAGCGACTTTGGTGACGTGAACGGCTGCAAGGACTTTACGGGCGATATCAACCCGATCCTCGATCGCCTGAAGCCGGGCGTCGATGTCGTGGTATCCGGCCACACGCACTGGGATTACGTCTGCGAGCGCGCAGCGGGCGATCCCGCCAAGCCGGTCCTGCTGACCAGCGCCGGGGTCTATGGCGAGATGGTGACCGATATCACCCTAACTTTCGATCCCGCCACTCACGCCCTCACCGCCAAGCGCGCGCGCAACGTGGTGGTGCAGTCAGAGCCGTATCAGTCGTCCACCGGGTGGGTGGATAACACCGATCTGGCCCCGCGCTTTGCGCCCAAGCCCGAGGTACAGGCCTTCGTGAAGCGCTATGTCGACGATGTGGCGAAGGAGACCGCGCGGGTCATCGGCCACTTGTCCGGCCCGGCGCTCAAGAGCGAGAGCGCGGACGGCTGGAAGGGCGGCCCGCTGGGCTATCTCATCGCCGATAGCCAGCTTGCCGCCACCCGCAAGCTGGGCGCGCAGATGGCGTTCACCAATCCCTTCGGCGTGCGCACCGGCCTGACCCCGGCGGCGGATGGCACCGTGACGTTCGGCCAACTCTACGCGGTGCAGCCGTTCAACAACGACCTTGTGGTCCAGACGATGACCGGAGTGCAGATCCGTGCGATGATCGAGGAAGGGCTGGACGACAAAGACGTGAAGCAGGCGATCTCCCCCAGCGCGAACCTGCGCTATAGCTACGACATGCGCCGCCCGTCCGGCCAGCGTGTGATCTCGCTGATGCTGGATGGTAAGCCACTGAGCCCTTCGGCCAAGTACCGCGTTGCGACCAACAGCTTCCTGTCGGAAGGCGGGGACTTCTATTCGACGTTCACCAAAGCCACCGACAAGGTCCGCAGCGGCATAGAAATCGATGCCATGGAAGCCTGGCTCAGCGCGGTGCCCGTGCGGCAAGTGCCCGATGACAAGCGCGCCTTCGACGTGACCCGTTGATCCCAATCGGCCGTCCGGCGCTTCGAGCGGGGGTGCAGGTCAGCCGAACAGCCAGCCGCCGAGCAGGCGGTGGAATGGGAAGGTAAAGAACCCCGCCGTCAGCAACGCCCCGATCACCAAGCCGCGCACGATGCGGCGATGGCGATCGTGGTTGTGCTGCCGGGCGCTCAGCACCAGCAGCGGCAGCATGACCAGCACCAACACCGATAGCGCGTGGATCGGGCTGAAGTGCCCTGGCGTGGTGAAGCGCAAGGTGAAGCTGACCAAGGCGGTGATCGCCAACGCGGATACCCAGATGTAGCCCAGCTGACGATGCCGCCGTGTGCCGCGCCGCTGCCACAGGATCGCCGGGGTCAACACCAGCGTCAGGGTCATAGTGGCAAGGTGCAGCCACAAGGTCCACGGCAGTTGCGCCCAGTGGCCGAAGCCGCGCCCCAGCGCCGCCAGAACGAACGCCAGCAGCACCAGCGAAAGCACGCCCAGCACCTTGTCCGCGCGTTCAGGATTGAGCGGCACCGGCTCATGCCGCACCGACTTGGGACGGGCGATCAGCGCCATCAGAAACCGGCTCCTTCAGGCCAGCCGGGCGCGGCCAGACCCATCACCTTGAACAAGTCGCCCATCTGATCCGCGCCTGTCAGCCGTTCCTTGGCGACAGCGATCGCATCGGCTTGCTGGGGCGACGCCTGGGCCAGACTGGCCGCCCGGGCATCGATACCCAGCGCGTTAAGCCAATGGCCTTGCCCCACCGTGCCCAGCCATCGACAATCGCGCGATTGCGCGACATTGGCGAGCGTGGCGAAATCGACATGGGCGGTGATGTCGGCCTCTCCGGGATGGGCCAGCGCCTCTACCTTCCGGTGCGCGCGCACTGCCTGCAAGGTAGAGCCGGTGCGAGGAATGTCGGACCCGTAATCGATGAACAGCGCCGCGCCGCCTTGCATCGCCAAACGTCCCGCCACTTCATAGACTACCGCCGCCGCGGCCGGGCATGTCTCGATCAGCGTTCCGGGCTCCGCATCGCGCAAGTCCGCCGGGATCGCCGCGTCCATCGGCCGATCACCGGCAATGCCCACGAACGCATCGTCCTGCACCGCCACCATCCGCTCGCGCCAGCCCTGGGCGGTCTTCACAAGTTGCCGAATGGGCAGCGCGTCCAGAAACTCGTTCGCCACCAGCAGGATCGGTCCGATGATGGGTATAGTGGAGACATCGTCATGCCACCGCGCGTCCGGCACCGCCGCCAGTTGCAGGGATTTCAGCTCCGGCGATCCTTCCACGAAATGCACCGTGGGTTCCAGGCCGAAACGCTTGGCGGCGCGCAAGGCATCGCGCGCTAGAGTTCCCCGGCCCGGCCCCAGCTCGACGTAATGCACTGGCTGGGGGCTACCGGCGCGCAGCCACATATCTGCCAGCCACAGGCCCACCAGTTCGCCAAACATCTGGCTGATTTCTGGCGCGGTGACGAAATCGCCCGCATCGCCCAGCGGATCGCGCGCGGCGTAATAGCGGGCGTTGGACTCGCCCATGAAATACTGGACGCTGATCGGCCCGGTGTTGGCGATCAACCGCTTGAAGATCGCCGAGAGCGGTTCGCGCTCCTCTTCGCCGCTCACGCCGGGAGCGGCCGTCCGCTGGCGAGCGGCCGCCTGGCGAGCGCGCGGGCGATCAGGATCAGGCCCAGCGCCATCATCGGGATTGTCAGCCACTGGCCCATGGAAAGGCCGGTGCGCATCGCGAAGCTCTGCAATTGCTGATCCGGCTCACGAAAAAATTCGACGCAGAAGCGGGCGATGGCGATGCCGGTGACGAAGATGCCCGTCAGCAGGCCCGGACGATAGCGGGCGCGGGTTCTCCAGAAGACCAGCAGCATGATCACGATCATCAGCGCGCCTTCCAGCGCCGCCTCATACAACTGGCTGGGGTGGCGCGGCAGCGGGCCGCCATCGGGAAACACCATCGCCCAGCGCACGTCGGGACCAGCGACGCGGCCCCACAGTTCCCCGTTCACGAAATTCGCCAGCCGACCGAACATCATGCCGAACGGCACGCAGACCGAGACGTAGTCCGTCACCCGGATAAAGCTCAGGCCGCCGCGCCAGGCCACCCATGCCATCGCCACGGTGGTGCCGATCAGGCCGCCGTGGAAGCTCATCCCGCCATGCCACAGCGCGAAAAGCTCCTTGGGATGGAGCCACAAGCTGGGAATGCCGGTGCTGCCGCCGGTATAGAATGTGGCGTATCCCAGCCGTCCGCCCAGGATGATGCCGATCGTGCAATAGAAGAACAGGTCGTCCGCATGGCGCTGCGCCATCGGTGCGCCGGGCGCCTTGATCATGCGCGTCAGGTGCCAGTAACCCAGCACTATGCCCGCCAGGTAAGCCAACGAGTAATAGCGCAGCGTGAAGAAGCCGAGGTTGATGCCGTTCTTCAGCCCCAGATCGACCCAGTAGATCGGCTCGGAAGCGATGGCGGCGGCGGAAAGGATCAGCAAGCGGTCGGCCTCTCGATAATGCTCGGCCGGCCTTCTGGCATAGTGCTTTGACGGAAGGAAGGCGGCCTGTGGAAAGGCAGGGCCCAAAAGTCCGGCCTCCGCCAGACCATTCACGTGCCCTTCCACCTTTCCCTGCGCCCCGCCAGTCTCTAGATACGGTGGTATGCATGTCATCCGCATTCCATCGCCGCGCGCGGTGATCGACCGCCGGGGCCTCACCACGCAGATCGCTGCGCTGGTGGAGGAGCATGGGCCGAAAATGGCGCGCAAGGAAATCCTGCCGCTGCTGCAGGAAGCGCTGGCCCAAGGGCGCGAGGAAATCGCCCGCCGCTTGGTGGTGAAATCCAGCGCCGGACATGAAGTGGCCGAGGCGCAGGCCTTCCTCATCGATCAGATCTTGCGCATCGTCCACGATCACGTCGTCACTCACGTCTATCCGGCGAGCAATCGCTCCAAGGGTGAGCGGCTGACGATCGCGGCGGTCGGTGGTTATGGTCGCGGCGAGATGGCCCCGCATTCGGATGTGGACATCGCCTTTCTCACACCGATCCGCGCCACCGCCTGGTGCGAGCAGGTGATCGAGGCGATGCTGTATTTCCTGTGGGATCTTGGCCTCAAGATCGGGCAGTCCAGCCGCTCGGTCGACGAGATGGTGCGCATGTGCAAGTCGGACCTGACGATCCGCACCGCCATGCTGGAAGCCCGTTACGTCTGGGGTGATCAGGACCTGTTCGAAGAAGCCGGCCAGCGGTTCTGGAAGGATGTGGTCAGCGGAACCGAGCGTCAGTTCGTGGTCGAAAAGCTGGCCGAGCGCGAGGCGCGGCACAAGCGCATGGGCGATAGCCGCTATGTGGTGGAGCCCAACGTGAAGGAGGGCAAGGGCGGCCTGCGCGACCTGCACACGCTCTACTGGATCGGCAAATACATCCACAAGGTCCGCTCCACCGCCGAACTGGTCGACGTGGGCCTGCTGACCCAGCGCGAATATCGCGCGTTCCGCCGGGCCGAGACCTTTTTCTGGGCGGTGCGATGCCATCTTCATGCAATCACCCGCCGGACCGAGGACCGGCTGACGTTCGATCTGCAGCGCGAAGTTGCGGCGCGGATGAACTATTCCGATCGCCCCGGCAAAAGCGCGGTCGAGCGGTTCATGCAGTATTTCTTCCTGCAGGCCAAAGTGGTGGGCAATCTGACCGGCGTGTTCCTGGCGCAGCTGGACGAGCAGTTCGCCCAGCGCCCGGTGCGCGGGCTGCTGGCCAATTTCCGCGCCCGCCCGCGCATGCTGAAAGGCTATCAGGTCTTTGGCGGAAGGCTGCGCGCCACGTCCGACAAATGGTTTGCCGAAGACCCGCTGCGGCTGCTTGATATCTTCGTCATCGCGGACCGCGAAGGGCTGGAAATCCATCCCGAAACACTGCGCCAGATCAGCCATGACGCCGGGCTGATCCGTGACGATCTGCGCGATGATCCACGCGCCAATGCTTTGTTCCTGGAATTGTTGACCAGCCGCCGCGATCCGGAGAAAGCCCTGCGCGCCTTCAACGAGGCGGGCGTGTTCGGGCGCTTCGTCACCGAATTTGGCCGCGTCAACGCGCAGATGCAGTTCGATATGTACCACCACTACACGGTGGACGAACACACGATCCGCGCCATTGGCCTGCTCGCCAAGATCGAGCGGGGCGAATTGCGCGACGATCACCCGCTGGCGCACGACATCATCACCAAGGTTCGCTCTCGCCGGGTGCTCTACGTTGCGGTGATGCTGCACGATATCGCCAAGGGACGCGGCGGCGATCACTCAGTCCTGGGCGCGGAAATCGCGGAGCGGCTGTGTCCCCGGCTGGGTCTGGACGAGGAAGAGACCGAGCTGGTCGCCTGGCTGGTGCGCCAGCACCTGATCATGAGCGCCACCGCCTTCAAGCGGGACTTGTCTGACGGCAAGACCATCGGCGATTTCGTGGCGCAGGTGCAGTCGATCGATCGCCTGCGACAGCTGACGCTGCTGACCGTGGTGGATATCCGCGCGGTCGGCCCCGGCACCTGGAACAGCTGGAAACGCCAGCTGATCGGCGAGCTTTACGGCGCAGCGGATGACCGGCTGCGGCTGGGCCACGCGCAATACGGCCGCGAGAAACGCATCGTCGCCAAGCGCGCGGCGGTGGAGACGCTGCTGGGCCAGGGCAATCCGCTGATCGAGGAGATCGGCAAGCAATTCGGCGATGCCTACTGGATCGCCGAGGCGGACGACGTGATCGCCAAGAACCTGGCGCAATTCGCCGCCTCTGGAGAGGAGCCGCTCTCGATCCAGACCGAGTTCTACCCTGCGCGCGGAGCCACACTCGTCACCGTGATTGCGGCCGACCACCCTGGCTTGTTCTACCGCATCGCCGGAGGCATCCACTTGGCGGGCGGCAACATCATCGACGCCCGCATCCACACCACCCGCACCGGCCGCGCGGTCGACAATTTCCTGGTGCAGGACCCGCTGGAGCGCCCGTTCCGCGAAGAGGCGCAGCTGGAACGCCTGCGCACCTCCATCGAGAACGCGCTGGCGAACCGCGTGCAACTGCTGCCCCAGCTGCACGCTCGCCCCGACGCCCGGCCCCGTGCCGATGCGTTCGACGTGCGGCCGCGCGTGCTGGTAGACAACAAGGCGTCAAACCGCTTCACCGTGATCGAAGTGAACGCGCGTGATCGCCCCGCCCTGCTGAACCGCTTGGCCTATACCCTGTTCGACGCGCGGCTGATGGTCCATTCCGCTCACATCGCCACTTATGGCGAGCGCGCGGCGGATACGTTCTATGTCACGGACCTGCTGGGCGGAAAGCTGGAAGCGGCGAACCGGATCAAGGCGCTGGAAACCCAGCTTCTGGAGGCCGCGAGCGAGGTAGCGAGTGCGGCGGTAGCGGCCTGATTGCGAGGGAGCGGGATTGGTGGTGGCGCAGATTTTCGCTTGCACTCCGCCCATCCGCCGCCATCTGTGTTGCACCGCAATATCCGCAAGGCGTGGCTCGGCATGACGAAACCTATCGAAGCGGCCAGGCAGGCGTCCGCCATCGCGCTCGTGCTTCAGGGCGGCGGGGCGCTGGGAGCCTATCAGGCGGGCGTTTACCAAGCGCTGCTGGGCGAAGACATTCAGCCGGACTGGGTGGCGGGAATCTCGATCGGTGCGATCAATGCGGCGATCATTGCCGGTAATCCGCCAGGCCAGCGCCTGCAGCGGTTGCGCGATTTCTGGTACGGCATCTCTCGCGAATTGCGATACCGGCTCAGCCAGCCGCTCAATTTCGCGCGGCGGATGTTCAACGAGGGCTCTGCCGGATACGCCGCCACATTCGGCTTGCCCGGCTTCTTCACGCCGCGCTTCCCGCCCCTGCCGATCGAATGGCCGGCAGAGATCGGCCAGCTAAGCTTCTATGACACGACGCCGCTGCGCCAGACGCTGCTGGACCTTGTGGACTTCGATCTGCTCAACAACGGCCCGATCCGCTTCAGCGTGGGCGCGGTCAACGTGATGAACGGAAACTTCGCGTATTTCGACAATCGCGAGCAGACCATCGGCCCCGAACATATCATGGCCTCAGGTGCGCTGCCTCCCGGCTTTCCGCCCGTGCAGATCGGCGACGAATGGTTTTGGGATGGCGGCCTGGTTTCCAACACGCCGCTGCAATATGTCCTCGATCATCGCGCGCAGGACGACATGACGGTGTTTCAGGTCGATCTGTTCAGCTCTCGCGGTCACGTGCCCCGCACCATGGCGGACGTGCTGCAGCGGGAAAAGGACATCCGCTTTTCCAGCCGCACCCGGCTGAACGTCAATCAGTCGAAACAGGTCGAAGCGCTGCGTGCCGCCGCACGTCGCCTCGCCAAGCGATTGCCTTCGGAATTGCGCCAGGACCCCGACCTGCTGGCGCTGCTCAAGGAAGAGCGGGAGGGCAACGTGACGGTGATGCACCTCATCAACCGCTGCACAAGCTACGAAAGCGCGTCGAAGGACTACGAGTTTTCGCGCCAGACGGTGGTCGAGCACTGGAACGACGGGTTCGAGGACGCGCACTATTCGCTTGCCCATCCGGACTGGATCGGCCGCACTCGGGCGGAAGACGCCATCACCACCTTCGATCTTGCGACTGACCGCCCGCGCGATGCCGCTTCGCAACGAACCAATCAGAAACCTGCGCCTGAAACAGTGAGGAATTCGTGATGAAACTGAAGGACAAGGCCTGCATCGTCACAGGTGCCGCCAGCGGCATCGGCAACGCCATCGCCAAACGCTTCGCTTCCGAAGGCGGCAAGGTCGCGATCGCAGACCTCAACGCCGAAGCCTCGCAAAAGGCAGCGGATGAGATCAAGGCGAAGTACGGCGTCGATGCGCTGGGCATCGCCATGGATGTGACGAGCGAAGACCAGGTGAACGCGGGCGTCGCGCAGGTGATCGAGGCCTGGGGCGGCGTGGACGTGCTGGTCAGCAACGCCGGGATCCAGATCGTCAACCCGGTCGAGAATTTCGCTTATGCCGACTGGAAGAAGATGCTGGCGATTCACTTGGACGGTGCTTTCCTAACTTCCAAGGCCTGCCTGCCGCATATGTATGCCAAGGGCGCGGGCACGGTGCTGCTGATGGGTTCGGTCCACTCCAAGGAAGCGAGCCCGCTGAAAAGCGCCTATGTCACCGCCAAGCACGGCCTGCTGGGTCTTGCGCGCGTGATCGCCAAGGAAGGCGGCAAGAAAGGCGTGCGAGCCAACGTGATCTGCCCCGGCTTCGTGCGCACGCCACTGGTGGACAAGCAGATCCCCGAGCAGGCGAAGGAGCTGGGCATCTCCGAGGACGAAGTGGTCAAGCGCGTGATGCTGGGCCAGACGGTCGACGGCGAATTCACCACGGTGGACGATATCGCGGAAGTCGCGCTGTTTTTTGCAGGCTTCGAAACCAATGCGCTGAACGGCCAGTCCCTGGTGGCAAGCCACGGCTGGTTCATGGAGTAGGACCGCTTTCCCTAATCCTCCTGCTCGACAGCAACGGGCGGGAGGCCTTAGGGCGGTCGGCATGTCCCGCCTGATCCTGTTCAACAAACCCTATGGTGTTCTCAGCCAATTCACCGATCGCGGGACCGAAACCGCACGAGCGACGCTGTCAGACTACGTGACGGTGCCGGGCGTCTATCCCGCCGGCCGGCTCGATCGGGACAGCGAAGGGCTGTTGCTGCTGACGGACGATGGGCGCCTGCAGGCCCGGATCGCCGATCCCAAGTTCAAGTTGCCTAAAAGCTATTGGGTGCAAGTGGAAGGCGAGCCGACGCAAGATGCGCTGCAGGCCCTGCGCCGAGGGGTGCGGTTGAACGACGGCCTCACCCGCCCGGCCGGGGCGGAGCTCATCCCCATACCCCATTTGTGGCCCCGCGATCCGCCCGTCAGGTTCCGCAAGTCAGTGCCGGATAGCTGGATCGAACTCACCATCCGCGAAGGCCGCAATCGTCAGGTACGCAGAATGACTGCGGCGGTCGGCCTTCCGACATTGCGCCTGGTCAGGGCACGGATTGGCGATTGGACGCTGGGAGGCTTGCAGCCTGGGGAGTGGCGGGAAATCGCTGTCTAGGAGCATGTCGGTTTCTGCACCACCCGCGATATGAACGGGGTAGGCGTACTCCGTAGCACCGTCCCCCGTAAAACCTCATCCCGCCGCGCGCAGGCGCTCTGCGGCTCGCTCCTGCCCGATCAGGGGCAGCAGGGCGGCCATGTCCGGCCCATGATCCAGGCCCGTCAGCGCTTGCCGCAAGGGCAGGAACAGCACTTTGCCCTTGCGCCCGGTTTCCGCCTTGAGCGCTCCGGTCAGCGCGTGCCAGGGATCGTCGCCCCAAGTATCAGGCAATAGCTCGGCAGCGCGCGTGAGGTAGGCGCGATCCTCTTCCGACACTTGCGGCGGTGCCACCGGCCCTGTGACCACGCGCCACCAATCCGCCACTTCATGCACATGTGTCAGGTTCGGCCGCACCGTAACCCAGGCGGCTTCGTCCATTCCGCTAGGCAGGCGGTCGGCCACCGCATCGAATGGCAGCGCATGGACAACAGAGGCATTCACCCGCTCGAGTTCCGCTTCATCGAACCGCGCGGGCGCGCGTCCGAAATGCGCCAGGTCAAAAGCCGCTGCCAAGCCCTCCGCATCCAGCGACGCATCCACCGGATCGCTTGTACCCAGCCGTGCCAGTAGCGCCCGCAAAGCGGCTGGCTCGATGCCGATCTCGCGGAAATGCGCGATGCCTAGCGAGCCCAGGCGCTTCGAAAGCTTGCCCTCCGCCCCGGTCAGCAGCGCCTCATGCGCAAAGCGCGGCAGCGGCGCACCCAGCGCCTGGAACATCTGCACTTGCGTGGCGGTGTTTGACACGTGATCCTCCCCGCGCAGCACGTCCGTGACGCCCATCGCGATATCGTCGATCACGGAAGGCAGCATGTAGAGCCAGGAATTGTCCGCGCGGCGCACCACCGGGTCGGACATCATCGCCGGATCGAAGCGCTGAGGGCCGCGAATGCCGTCATCCCAGGTGATCGGCGTCTCGCGATCCAGCAGGAACCGCCAGTGCGGCGCGTCACCACTGGCGATGCGGCGCATCCGCTCCAGCTCCGGGATATCGAGAGCAGCGCGATCGTAGACCGGGGGCAGGCCGCGACCCAGCAGCACCTTGCGCTTCAGGTCCAGCTCTTGCGGCGTTTCCCAGCATGGGTAGACCCGGCCCGCATCGGCCAACCGCGCGAAAGCCTCTTCGTAGATAGCAAAGCGTGCCGACTGGCGCTCTTCGCCGTCGGGCGTGATGCCCAGCCAGGCGAGATCGGCGCGGATAGCATCGACATATTCCTCACGGCTGCGCTCGGCATCGGTGTCGTCGATACGCAGCAGGAAGCGGCCGCCGTGGCGCTTGGCCAGCAGCCAGTTGTGCAGGGCAGCCCGCACGTTGCCGACATGGAGGAGGCCGGTGGGCGAAGGCGCAAAGCGGGTAACGATGGTCATGATCGAGCGGGGATTAGGCGGCGCAGGCGGGCAGGTCAAATGCCCGCGCGGCTCACCGCGATTGGCCGGACAGCGCAACGATCGCGGGGCGGGCACATGGCCCACCCCGCCAACGCTCAGCCCTTTGCGGATTGTGCCGCCAGGAACCCGGCCGCGTCCAGATCGACCTTGAACTCACGATCCCACAAACGCAGCTTGCCGCATGCCTTCAGGAAGGCGTCCACCGACTTGGCGCTATCCAACGGAATGACGCCCTCGTCCATGTCCTTCTCGGTGACGCCTGCGCGCTGGATAAACGGCACGGCTTCGGGCGTGTGGCCGATGAACTTGCAGTGCGCAAACGCGTCAGAGACGAAGTCCTTGGCTGTCTTGTCCTCGGCCAATTGCGCCGCGCCGTCCTTGGAAAGCAACAGTGCCACGGCATCGTAGAGTATCGAAGGGCCGCCATCGATCTTCTGCTTGCCCTCAACCAAGGTGCCATCGTCCAGCGTCGCGCCGGCGATCTTCGGCGCGATGATCTCGGACACCGCGCCCATCGCGGCCACGCTCTCCGTCAGCGCCTTTACCAGCTTGGCCGACGCGCCATCGGTGACGAGGATGCCCAGCTTACGACCGGCAAAGCTTTCCGGCCCGCGCCCTACGATGCTGAGCGCCGGGCTGGCCGGCAGATCCGTGCGCGGTTCCACGGCCGCTTTTTCCTTGGGTGGCAATTCCTTTAGCCCCAGGCCACCTGCGACGACCTTGGCCAACGTCTCGTCGATATTGCGCAAATGGCCGACGATCTTCTGGCGGATGTCGACCCGCTCCACCTTCGAAAGCTCGAACACCAGGGCATCGCCGATATGCTTCTGCTCGATCGGCGCCTGGCTGATGAAGAACTGGCGCGCCTGGCTATAGTGATCGGCGAAGCTGGCTGAGCGGACCTGCGCCTTGCGGCCGCTCTCCTCGGCAGGGAAATGGCGATAGCCGGTGGTGGGGGATTCGCGCGGGTTGGGGCCCGATCCGGCCCAGCTGTTCGGCTCATAATTCACGCGGCCCTTGGGATTGCGCATCGCCATGTGCCCATCCTGCTGGAAATTCATCACCGGGCAGCCGCGCGGCTGGTTGATCGGTATGTGCGTGAAGTTGGGCGAGCCCAGGCGCTTGAGCTGCGTATCAAGATACGAAAAGTTGCGGCCCTGAAGCAGCGGATCGTTGGTGAACCCAATGCCGGGCACCACGTTCTGCGTGCAGAACGCCACCTGTTCGGTCTCTGCGAAGAAGTTCTCCACCCGCGCATCCAGCACGAAGCTGCCGATGATGCGGACGGGTATCTGCTCTTCCGGAATCAGCTTGGTGGCGTCGAGCACGTCGAACTCGAAGTTGTCGGCAAATTCGTCGTCGAACAACTGTACACCCAGGTCCCATTCGGGCGGCGTGTCCTGATCGATCGCGTCCCACAAGTCGCGGCGGTGGAAGTCCGGATCGGCGCCGTTGATCTTAACCGCCTCGTTCCACATCACCGACTGCAGACCCTGCCTGGGCTTGAAGTGGAACTTGACATACGTACCCTTGCCCTCGGCATTGATCAGCCGAAAGGTGTGAACGCCAAAGCCCTCGATCGTGCGGAACGAGCGGGGGATCGTCCGGTCGGACATGATCCACATGATCATGTGCATCGATTCCGGCGTCAGGCTGATGAAATCCCAGAAGTTGTCATGCGCCGTCTGCGCCTGCGGAAAGCCGCGATCGGGCTCTTGCTTGGCGGCATGGACCATGTCGGGGAACTTGATGGCGTCCTGGATGAAGAACACCGGGATGTTGTTGCCCACGATGTCCCAGTTGCCCTCCTTCGTGTAGAACTTGGCGGCGAAACCGCGCACGTCGCGCGCCAGATCGGGCGAGCCCTTGTTGCCGGCGACGGTGGAGAAGCGCACGAACATCTGCGTTTGCTCGCCCACTTCGGTCAGCATCTTGGCGACTGTGTGGTCTTCCAGGCTTTCCGTCAGGGTGAAAGTGCCGTGGACGCCGAAGCCCCGGGCATGGACCACGCGCTCCGGAATGCGCTCATGATCGAAGTGGAATATCTTTTCGCGAAAGTGGAAATCTTCCAGCAGCGTGGGCCCGCGATCGCCGACCTTGAGCGAGTTCTGGTCATCCGCGACACGGACGCCTTGCTGCGTCGTCAGCACATCACCGCCATCATCCGCGATCTGGTGCAGTTCGCCGCCCGCGCCGACTTCTGTGTCAAAGCTGCGTGCGGCGTCTTCAGGACGGGTGTCTTCGCTGGTCGTCTTGGTCATAGTCGCTTCCTTATTGGTCACGACATTGGCCCAGAAAGAGCCTATCGCATTATAAGAAGAACCAACCGGCTCGCAGGAGGTTGCTTGATTTTTATTTATTTACAAATATTTAGATCATAACAATTGTCTAGTTTGACGCCAACGCTGCTAATGCGATCCGCCGGTAAATACGGGCGAGCACTTCCAGATCCGGCACCGCCACGGCCTCATCCCGCTTGTGCATCGTGGCATTGCACAGACCGAACTCGATCACTGGAGACAAGTCCTTCAGGAAGCGCGCGTCGGACGTGCCGCCGCTCGTCGAAAGCTCGGGTTTGTGTCCAGTTTCGGCTTCGATCGCGGCGCTGACCATATCGGAGAACGCGCCCGGCGGCGTCAAAAACGCCTCTCCAGAGATCAGCGCCCGCGCGCTACCACCATGGCGGGCTGCGATTTGCATCACCTTCTCTGACAGGCTCGTGCCGGTATGTCGATCGTTGAAGCGGATCGAGATGCGCGCGCTCGCCTTGGCGGGGATGACGTTGTGCGCCGGATTGCCGACGGTCAGGTCGGTCACTTCCAGGTTCGACGCCTGGAACCAGTCCGTCCCCTCATCCAGCATCAGCGCCTTCAATTCGGTCAGCATCGCGACCAGCCGCGTGATCGGATTGTCCGCCAGGTGCGGGTAAGCGACGTGGCCCTGCACGCCTTCGACATCGAGGAAGATATTGACCGAACCGCGCCGGCCGATCTTGGCCATATCACCCAGCCGGTTGACCGAGGTCGGCTCTCCCACAAGGCACAGGTCCGGGATCGCCCCCACTTCGCGCATCTTTTCGATCAGCGCCAAAGTGCCGTAACGCGCCGGGCCTTCCTCATCCCCGGTGATCACGAAGCTGAGGGTGCCGGCTTCTGCCGGAATATCCCGCGCGGCCACGGCCATAGCCGCGATCGACCCCTTCATGTCCACCGCGCCGCGGCCATACAGCAGCTCGCCCCGGATCTCCGGCGCGAACGGCGCGCTCGTCCAACCCTCTCCAGGCGGCACAACATCCAAGTGTCCGGCAAAGGCGAAGTGGCGCGAGCCCTCAGGGCCCCGCCGGATCGCCAGCATGTTCTCCACCGGGCCATCGGGCGCTGCACCGGCAACGAAGCGGATCACCTCGAAGCCGATGGGGGCCAGCGCCGCCTCCAGGCAATCGAACACCATGCCCCGCGCCGGTGTGACGCTGGGGCATGCGATCAGCGCTTGTGCCAAATGCGCAACGGTCTGGGGTGCGGCAGTGATCTGGGTCATGCAGCCCCTTCGCACATCCGGCACGAAAGCCGCAACCGCCCTACTGCGCGGCCGGCATCTCGTACTGCTCGATCACCCATTGCTCCGCTTCGGCCCCGGCGATCCATTGCTGCATCCATTCGTGCTCCCACACAGCCTGCATGTAGGACAGGGCAAAACCGGGCACGCCGATGCCATATGTGCGAAAGCGGCTGACCACCGGCGCGTAAATCACATCCGCCGCGCAGAACGTGCCGAACAAGAACGGCCCGCCCTTGCCGAACCGCGCCCGCGCTTCGGCCCACAGCGTCAGGATGCGCACCACATCGGCCTGCACCTCCGCCGAAAGCGTGAAGCCGGAGGCCGATGCCCGCACGTTCATCGGGCAGGATCGACGCAGCGCCAAGTAGCTGGAATGCATTTCGGCCACCATCGATCGTGCCATGGCACGCGGGCCGTCGTCCTTGGGCCAGAAGCGATCGCGCCCGACCTTGTCCGCCAGGTATTCGATAATCGCCAAGCTGTCCCACACCACGGCCTCGCCATCCCACAGGACGGGCACCTTGCCGGACGAGGGCGCGAGTTCCTCAGCGCTGCGCTTGCGCTCTTCCCAATCCTCACCGAGGATGGGCACGGTCAGTTCCTCGAATGCGAGGCCCGACTGCTTGACGGCAAGCCAGGCCCGCAAGCTCCAGCTCGAATAGTTCTTATTGCCAATGATCAGCTTCATGGGCGGCGTCCCTCCTGCTGGCCCATCGCGCCTAGAGGTTCAGATTTCGCTTGTCGAGGATGAACAGGAGCGTCGCCTCGGCCGGGAACCGCGCAAGGCGATCACAAGTTGATGGGGATCGAGGAGACATTCATGCGCAAGGCCGATTTCTTTGTCATGAGCGCGATCGTCATGCTGGCCGGTTGCGGCGGCAACGGCGCTCCCGAAGCCAACGCGAGCAACGCCCCGTCCGATGCGCCGACAACCGAAGCGGCCATACCGGCTCCCAGCGAGGCGGCGGCTGCTACGTCTGACACGGCCCCGGTGATGCCGCCGCCAGTGCCGATGCCGCCCGCACCGCCGGCTTCGGATATCGGCGCGCCGCCGCCCGCACCCCCTGTGAGTTCGTTGACGCCCGAGGCAATGAAGGGCGTGAAGGGTGCGCGCGCCGTGCTGCTGACTTGGGCTCGCGCCCTAGAAAACCGCCAATTCGGCACCGCCTGGGACCAGTTCGGCAACCCGCCCGCTAGCCGCGCCGCCTTCACCAAGTGGTGGCAGCGTTATCGCACGATCACCGTCTCCGTGCCCACCGGCGAAATGGAGGGAGCTGCGGGGTCATCCTATTACACCGCCCCCGCGATCGTCACCGGCGACACGATCGAGGGCAAGCCCTTTCGATTGCAAGGCGATGTCATCTTGCGCCGGGTGAACGATGTGGACGGCGCTACCCCGGCCCAACTGCGCTGGCATATCGAATCGGCGGATCTGAAGGCGGCAGGATCGTAAGGTTGCCTGCGCGCCTAAGAAACGGGCCGCAACCTCAACCCAAACCCGCATCTGCCGCGATGATCTTGCCGATCCCGGACCAGTCGATGTCCTCGCCCTCGCGCGCGATAGCGGAAAGCAGGTGATCGCGCACCACGCCCAGCACCGGCATCGGCACGCGCGATGCCTCCGCCGCCGCACCGACCAGGCGCATGTCTTTCAGCCCGAGGGGCGCCGCGAAGCCCGCCGGGCGGTAGCTTTCCTCCACCAGCATCTTGCCATAGTTGCGATGGACCAGCCCGCCGAACAGCGTTTCGGTCAGCACTTCCATCATCGCGGCGCGCTCAACGCCGTTCTTTGCGGCCAGGGTAAGCGCTTCGGCCATCGTCTCGATCGAGGCCATGATCAGGAAATTGCCTGAGAGTTTCACCACGTTGGCCTGGCTGGGCTTGTCACCCACCACGAACGTGCGCTGGCCGATCGCGTCAAACAAGGGCTGGCAGCGCACCAGATCATCGGCCTGCCCCGCCGCGACCACGAACAACTTGGCCGCCGCCGCGGCGTCCGGCCTGCCGAATACGGGGGCGGAGACGAAACGGCCGCCATTCGCCCGGTAGGCCTGCTCCAGACGCTCTGCCAGTTGCAAGCTTATGGTGCTGAGCGAAACATGCAGCGCCGGGGATTCACCGGACAGCAAGCCATTCTCGCCAAAGCAGACCGCTTCCAACGCCGCATCGTCCGCCAGCATCGTGGCGACGATATCGCCATTCCCCGCCTCCGCGGGAGAGGCTGCACGCGCGGCTCCCTTGGCGACAAGATCGTCCGCCTTGTCCGGGCTGCGGTTCCACACGGTCAAGGCATGGCCCGCCGCCAATACGTTGCCTGCGATCGCGTGGCCCATCTGGCCAAGCCCGACAAATCCGATGTTCATACCATTGATCCTGACTACCAAGTGCGCCGCCCGCGCTCATGTAAAAACGCGGGCGCGGCTTACCAGATCACGTGGCGATATCACCCAGCACGGCGGCGCGAAGCTCGGCGATGCCCAGGCCCTTCTCCGAGGAAGTGACATGGACCGCCGGATAGGCGGCGGAATGCTTGCGCGCTTCCGCTTCGGTATGCCGGGTAACGGCCTCCAATTCGCTGGCCTTGATCTTGTCCGCCTTGGTCAGGACGATGCGATAACCGACTGCCGCCTCGTCCAGCATCTGCATCATCTCGGCGTCGACCGTCTTCACGCCGTGCCGCGCGTCGACTAGCAGCAGCGTGCGCTTCAGCACCACGCGGCCCCGAAGAAAATCGCGAACCAACCGCCGCCACTTCTCGACCACGGCGGGCGGTGCCTTGGCAAAGCCATAGCCCGGCATGTCGACCAGCCGGAACACCAGCGGATCACCGACGTCGAAGAAGTTCAGCTCCTGCGTGCGGCCAGGCGTCACCGAAGTACGCGCGATGGCCTTTCGCCCGGTGATGGCATTCAGCAGCGAGGATTTGCCCACGTTCGACCGGCCGCACAGCGCGATCTCGGGCGTGATCGGATCGGGCAGGAACTGCAGCTGCGGGGCGCTCAGCAGGAACTGGACCGGCCCGGCAAACAGCTTGCGCGCGCGTTCGATGTCATCTTCGTCAGTCATGCTCTATCTCCGTTCGTGCCGAGCGAAGTCGAAACACGCTGATGCCGCCCTCCCGCGTATCGACTTTTCGCTCGACACGAACGGGAGGTGGCTATGATTGCCGGCCCCTGCCTCTGGCCCCAGGCCCGTGAAGTCAGCCCTTCGCCGCAGCCGCCCGCTGCTTATCGGCGGCTTCCTTCTCGGCCATCGCCTTCAACTGCGGATGGCGGCTGTAGAGGAACTTCTGCTGCACGATCGTCAGGACGTTCGATGTGATCCAGTAGATCAACAGGCCGGCCGCGAACGGGGCCATCACGAACATCATGAACCAGGGCATCAGCATCATCACCTGCTGCTGCGCCGGATCGCCCTGCGCGGGGTTCAGCTTCATTTGCAGGAACATGGTGACACCCAGGATCACCGCCAGCACACCGATCGCCAAGAAGCTGGGTGGATCGAACGGCAGCAGGCCGAACAGGTTCAGGATGTGCAGCGGATCGGGTGCGGACAAGTCCTTGATCCACAATACGAACGGCTGGTGCCGCATCTCGATCGCCAGCATCAGCGTCTTGTACAGCGCGAAGAACACCGGGATCTGCAGGAAGATTGGAAGGCAGCCCGCCAGCGGGTTCACCTTCTCGGTCTTGTACAGCTCCATGATCTTCTGCTGCTGGGTCTGCTTGTCGTCCTTGTAGCGCTCTTGGATGGCCTTCATCTTCGGCTGGATCGCCTTCATCGCCGCCATGCTGGCGAACTGGCGCTGGGCGACGGGGAACATGATGCCCCGCACGATCAGCGTCAGCAGGATGATGGCGACACCGAAGTTGCCGACGAGCTTGAACAGCGAGGTCAGCAGCCAGAAAATTGGCTTTTCGAACCAGCGGAACCAGCCCCAATCGATCGAGAGACCGAACTTGGCGATGCCGCCGTCTTCGTAGCGATCAAGGACGTTGTGCTCCTTCGCACCCGCGAACAGCTTGGTCGTGCGCTCAAGCTGCTGGCCGGGCTGCACGGTCGCCTTGTCGTACACCAGATCGGAGCGGAACAGCGAGTTACCCAGTGAACGGAACGTGCCCGCCGCCGGGTTGTTGACCGAGGCCAGCGCGGACATCCAGTAAACGTCGGTAAAGCCGATCCAGTCGGTGCGGCCCGGCTTGGTGACAACGCCGCCTTCGACCACGTCCTTGTAGTTCGTGCTGAACGAAACCGAGCCGTCGAACGCGCCGATCGGGCCCGAATGGACGTTCCACGTATCCAGGCTGGCCGTCCGATCGGTGCGATTGATCAGGCCGAAAGGCTGCACCACCACCGGGGCCGTGCCGCCATTGGCGACCCGCTGCGTCGCGGTGATCAGGTAATCGTTATCGATCGCAAAGGTCAGGCTGAAAGTCTGCCCGGTGCCATTCCGCGCGGTCAGCGTGACCGGCGTCTGCGGCGTCAGGCGCGCATTCGCAGGCGCAGTCCACACGGTGTTGGCGTCGGGAGCCTGGATGCCATCGCCAACCCAGCCGAACTGCGCGAACTCCTGCGCGGGCGTTCCGGCGGGCGAATAGATGCGGACGGGGCCCGAATCCTTCTTCACGGTCTCGCGGTGGCGCTTGAGCACGAGATCATCCAGGATCGCGCCCTTCAGGTTGATCGAACCGGCGACGCCACCGGCGTCGATCGGCACGCGACCGCCTGATGCCAGCGCGGTCTTCAGGTCCTGCTGCTCAAGAGCGACTTCCGCGTTATCGCGCAGGCCACCCTCACGGGTCGGTTTGAGGGGGCTGACGGCCTTGTCCGCGCCGCCATTGGCGACGACTTGTGCCGGCGTCTTGCTTTGCGGGTAGAAGTACCCGACGCCCGCGTCCCATCCGAACAGGACGAGAGCGGTCAGCAGGACCGCAAGAATGATGTTGCGCTGATTCTCCACGAAGCGTTCCGTATCCCGTATCTAGCAATCGCCCCGGATGCCGCAGGGCATGTCAGGGTACGGGGTCCGGGCCATGCCCGCCCCAAGGGTTGCAGCGCAATATACGCTTGATCGCCAGCCAGCCACCCTTAATCGCACCATGCTTTTGCAGCGCCTCGATCGCGTATTGCGAGCAGGAGGGCTGGAAGCGGCACGTGGGCGGCATGATCGCCGAAGGACCCAGCTGCCACGCGCGGGCCAGCACCATCAGCGTACGGCGCGGAATGGCGAGGATGAAGGCCCACAGGCTGCTCATCGCTTGCCCCGGCGCGGCCTGGGCGGATCGCCTTTGCCAGCTTTCGCGCGGCTGAGCGCGGCCACCAGCTCATCGCGCAGTAGGGCAAAATCACGCTCCACCCCGCCGTCCCGACCGATCAGCACATGGTCGGTATCGGCCATGCCATGGAGCGGCAGCACTTCGCGCGCAAGGGCACGGAAGCGTCGCTTCATCCGATTGCGGACGACGGCGTTGCCGATCTTCTTGGTGACCGTGATCCCCAGCCGACGCCCCTGCCCCTCGTTGCCGAGCGCCAGCAGCACAAAGCCGGGACGGGCGACACGCAAGCCACGATTGGCGGCCAGAAAGTCCGCCCGGCGCGTCATCATGATAAAGGGCGCGGGCAAGATCGCGAAACGCTGCGGCAGGACGCGTCAAACGCAGCGGCACCGCACCTTGGCCCCGCATGCTGGATGCGGGAACGAGGTGCGGTGCCGCCAGTCAGGGGCATAGGGCGCCCCGACGTGTGCCTGGATCAGGCCGACAGCTTCTTGCGGCCGCGCGCGCGACGGGCACGCAACACCTTGCGGCCACCGACCGTCGCGGTGCGCGCGCGGAAACCGTGGCGGCGAGCGCGGACGAGGTTGCTGGGCTGGAACGTGCGCTTCATGGCGAAACCTCAAAAACTAGGCGCCATCCCGGCGCGATGCTAACTCTAACGAACAAAAAGGCCGCCCCGCCAGGAGCGACCAGATCAGGCTGGCGCGGTTACGGGAGGACGTGAGTCGAGTCAAGGCGGTTGGCATCTCGCTGTGGCCACCCCTAATCGGTCATACCTCTTACAATCTTGTAACTCGACGTGGCCATTCGCACCATCCATGACCCGCGCGATCGTCACCGGCAAGGGGGAAGCGGTTTGGTCGCGCTGGTATCGACAGTGGCCTATCTCGGCTTGGAAGCACGCAGCGTCGAGGTGCAATGCCAGGTTGCGCCTGGAATGCCCGCCTTCCAGGTGGTAGGCCTGCCGGATAAGGCGGTCGGGGAAAGCCGCCAGCGCGTCACTGCGGCGCTCTCCGCCATGGGCCTTGCGCTGCCGCCCAAGCGCATCACCGTGAACCTCTCCCCCGCCGACCTGCCCAAGGAAGGCTCTCACTATGACCTGCCGATCGCGCTGGCGCTGCTGGCCGCGATGGGCGTGGCCGATGCCGAGCAGTTGGCAGACTTCGTGGCCGTGGGCGAATTGGCGCTGGATGGCCGGGTGATACCTTCCCCCGGCGTGCTGCTCGCCGCGCTCCACGCCAGCGCGGGGGACAAGGGGCTGATCTGCCCCGCCGCTCAAGGATCGGAGGCCCGCTGGGCCAGCGGCGTGCCGGTGTTGGCCACGCCCAACCTTATCAGCCTGCTCAACCATCTGAAAGGCACGCAGGTTCTGCCGGCGCCGGAACCGGGCAAGGCCGATCCACCGCCGCGCGGGCCGGACTTGAGGCAGGTCAAAGGCCAGGAAACCGCCAAACGCGCGCTGGAGATCGCCGCCGCCGGATCGCACAATCTGCTGCTGATCGGCCCGCCGGGCGCGGGCAAGTCCCTCCTCGCCAGTTGCCTGCCGGGCATCCTGCCGCCGCTGACCCCGGCCGAAGCGCTGGAAACTTCGATGGTGGCGAGCGTCGTGGGCGCGCTGGAAGAAGGCCGCATCAGCCGCGCCAGGCCCTACCGCGCGCCGCATCACTCCGCTTCGATGGCGGCGCTGACCGGCGGCGGCCTGAAAGTGAAGCCGGGCGAAGTCTCGATGGCGCACCTGGGCGTCCTGTTTCTCGACGAACTGCCCGAGTTCCAGCGCGCCGTACTTGATTCGCTTCGTCAGCCCTTGGAAACCGGTGAAGTCACCGTCGCCCGAGCCAATGCCCACGTCACCTACCCGGCCCGGGTGCAATTGATCGCAGCGATGAACCCGTGCCGCTGCGGGCACTTGGGCGATCCCGCGCTGGGGTGCAGCCGCGCGCCGCGCTGCGCCGCCGATTATCAGAGCAAGGTCTCCGGTCCGCTGCTCGATCGAATCGACTTGCACGTCGATGTCGATCCCGTCAGCGCGGCGGACCTTGGACTCCCACCCCCGAGCGAGGGCAGCGAACAAGTGGCTGCCCGAGTGGCGTACGCGCGGGCAGTGCAGACCGAAAGGTTGGAGGGCACCGGCCTTCGCAGCAATGCCGAGCTTGACGGTGACTTGCTGGAAACCCACGCCACCCCGGACGAGGCGGGCCGCAAGCTGCTGATGCAGGCGGCTGAGGCGATGCGGCTCTCGGCACGCAGCTATACGCGTATCCTGAGGGTCGCGCGGACGATCGCCGATCTGGCTGGAGCACCTGGGATCGGTCGCATTCACATAGCCGAGGCACTCAGTTATCGCCGACAGCCGCCGAGGAGCTGAAGGCTAGGGGCGGCTTGGCATCGGCGGCCATATCAGGAATAGTTGAATGGCCCGCCACGGCCGCCGCGTCGGGGCAGGCCTGTCGAAGCGCTGAAAGCGGAAGGTGTCAGGACGATGACTGCCGACAAGACCGTACATGCAGGCCAGTGTCATTGCGGGGCGGTTCGCTTCGAGGCGACGCTCAGTGATGGCTTCGAGACCGTCCGCCGCTGCACCTGTTCCTATTGCCGGATGCGTGGCGCGGTGGCCGTATCGGCGGAGATCGGCGGCATTCGGTTTCTCCAGGGCGAGGATCAGTTGACGAGCTATCGATTCAACACGGGGTCGGCGCAGCACTTCTTCTGCTCGCACTGCGGCATCTACACGCACCACCAGCGCCGTTCGGTTCCCAATCAGTACGGCGTGAATGTGGCTTGCCTTGATGGAGTGAGCCCATTCGATTTTCGCGAAGTGCCGGTGCTGGATGGGGTCAACCACCCGAAGGACAATGCGGGCCGCGCCGTTCTGGCCGGCACATTGCGCTTTATTCCGGCTGCGTAACCGAGTCGGCGGCCCGCCCCTCGCGGTTCAATTCACGCAGTACCGCCGCTACTACTTCCGGAGCGCCGGCAAATCCCAAGTGAGTACAACGCAGCGCGACCGCCCGATCCCGCTCACCCGGCCAGCCCGCGGCGGAGCGCGGATGCACCACGCCGTCGCGAGGGCTCCACAAGGCAGTAGTTGGCACGGGCGGCTTGGCCCGAAATTCGCAGGAGACTGGCGGTTCGTCGACGGAATGCCCGGTGATCACCTGATAGGCGCGCCACGCATTGTTGTCGCGCGGATTGCCCGAGAACGGCGTACCCATCGTAATCACGCGCGCGACACTATCCGGCTCACGCCGTGCGATCTCCCTCGCGAACAGGCCGCCCAGGCTCCAGCCGATCAAGGTCACGGGACGCCGGTGCTGGCGCGCAAGCGCTCCCACTCGGCGCATCAGGAAGGCAAAGTTCTGCTCGGTAGGCCCAAGGTTGAAGCCCAGTCCCCAATCGAGGACGGTATGCCCCGCCGCCGCCAGGCCATCGGCCAGCGGCTTCATCCGCTTGGGATGAGCACCGAAGCCCGGCAATAGCATGATGACTTGCGGGCTGGCGGCCTGGAGGGGCACATGCCGACCCGGTCGCCGGTGAAGCGAGGCGACTTCTCCCCATAGATAACGCAGCGGCGGAGTGCGCACGCCTTCGGGGCGCGGCATGCGGGCGAGTGCGGACCGGCGCAGGACTTCCGCCCGCGCGCGCATCGTGCGCTCCTCGGCGATCCTCCAGAAATTGCCCGGTATGGCCAGCACTTCGCTTAGTCTCCTGTTAGATGTCGATTTTGCCGAACGAATGCGCGGCTGCAGAGTTGCCCACTATGCGCCGCGATCGCCAACGTCACCTGAATGGCGCAACTGTAATCGAATTGTCATGATTGATGGCCGACCGGGCGCATTGCGGCTGGGCGCACCATACCCCATATGTTCCGCCATGCCCGAACTCGTCATCCGCCGCGGCTTGGAAGAGCCTGACACATCCGGAAACTTCGTACCGCACAAGCCGACGCGGCCGGAAAAATCGATGCCGGGCAAGCGGTTCGTGATCCAGTCCGACTATGCGCCCGCAGGCGATCAGCCGACCGCCATCGCCGATCTCGTCGCCGCCGCGCTGGAGGGTGAGAAGACGCAGACGCTGCTGGGCGTCACCGGCTCGGGCAAGACCTTCACCATGGCCAAGGTGATCGAGGAATTGCAGCGCCCGGCGCTGATCCTGGCCCCCAACAAGATCCTGGCCGCACAGCTTTATGCCGAGTTCCGCGACTTCTTCCCGGACAACGCGGTCGAGTATTTCGTATCCTACTACGACTACTATCAGCCCGAGGCCTACGTCCCCCGATCGGACACGTACATCGAGAAGGAAAGCTCGGTGAACGAAGCGATCGACCGGATGCGCCATTCGGCCACGCGTGCGCTGCTGGAGCGGGACGACGTGATCATCGTCGCCTCGGTTTCCTGCCTCTACGGCATCGGCTCGGTCGAAACCTATTCGGCGATGATCTTTGATCTCAAGCAGGGTGAGACGCAGGACCAGCGCGAGATCATCCGCAAGCTTGTGGCGTTGCAGTACAAGCGCAACGACACCGCCTTCGCGCGCGGCAACTTCCGGGTGCGTGGTGACAATCTGGAGCTGTTCCCGTCCCACTTGGAAGACACTGCCTGGCGCATCAGCTTCTTCGGCGACGAGATCGAGGAGATCGCCGAGTTCGATCCGCTGACCGGCAAGAAAGGCCAGGCTCTGGAAAAGGTGCGCGTCTATGCCAATTCGCACTACGTGACGCCCGGCCCGACGATGAAGCAGGCGAGCGAGGCCATCAAGTTCGAGCTTACGGAGCGGCTGAAGGAACTGGAAATCGAAGGCCGCCTGCTGGAAGCGCAGCGGCTGGAGCAACGCACCAACTTCGATCTGGAGATGATCGCCGCCACCGGATCGTGCAACGGCATCGAGAACTACAGTCGCTTCCTCACCGGCCGCCTGCCCGGCGAGCCACCGCCGACACTGTTTGAATATCTGCCGGACAACGCCCTGCTGTTCGTGGACGAGAGCCACCAGACGGTGCCGCAAGTCGGCGCGATGGCCAGGGGAGACCATCGGCGCAAGATCACCCTGGCCGAGTACGGCTTTCGGCTGCCCAGTTGCATCGACAACCGCCCGCTGCGCTTCAACGAGTGGGATGCGATGCGCCCGCAGACGATTGCGGTTTCCGCTACGCCCGGCCGCTGGGAGATCGAGGAATCGGGCGGCGTCTTCGCCGAACAGGTGATTCGCCCGACCGGATTGATCGATCCGCCGGTGGAGATCCGGCCGGTCGAGGACCAGGTGCAGGATTGCATCGAACAATGCAAAACGACGGCCGCCAACGGCTATCGCACCCTCGTCACAACACTCACCAAGCGCATGGCCGAAGACCTGACCGAGTTCATGCACGAGCAGGGCGTCAGGGTGCGTTACATGCACTCCGACGTCGAGACGCTGGAGCGCATCGAGCTGATCCGCGACTTGCGCTTGGGCGTCTATGACGTGCTGATCGGCATCAACCTGCTGCGCGAGGGGCTGGACATTCCAGAGTGCGGTCTGGTCTGCATCCTCGATGCCGACAAGGAGGGCTTCCTGCGCTCCGAAACCTCGCTAATTCAGACCATCGGCCGCGCCGCCCGCAACGTCGATGGCCGCGTGATCCTCTACGCCGATCGCATGACCGGCAGCATGGAGCGGGCGATCGCCGAGACCGACCGCCGTCGCGCCCGCCAGCAAGAGTTCAACGAAGCGAACGGGATCACCCCGCAAACGATCAAGCGCCGCATCGCCGATATCGTCGCCGACACCGCCAGCCGCGACGGCGTGCTGGTGGACATCGACGCGGAAGGCCAGAACAACCTGGTCGGCCACAATTTGCGCGGTTACATCGAAGACCTGGAAAAGAAGATGCGCGCCGCCGCAGCCGATCTGGAGTTCGAAGAAGCCGGCCGCCTGCGCGACGAGATCCGCAAGCTGGAAGGCGAGGAACTCGGCCTTCCCGACAAGGACAAGCGCGCACCGATCGTGGGACGCAGCAACGAGGGTAAACCCGGCACGCGCAAGATGCGCTATGGCAAGACGCAAAGGAAGTTCGGGAAGTGAGCGAACCGCCGGTTGCCGCTCCCCCCGTCACCACCAGCGCGCTGGAATATCGCGATGCCTTGCCCGTAGGCGGTGGATTGCTGGGTCTTGATCTTGGCACTCAGACCATCGGCACGGCATTCTGCGATGCCGGCTGGCGGATCGCCTCGCCGGGCAAGACGCTGAAGCGCGGAAAGTTCGGGGCGGACAAGGCCGCGTTGGAGGGATTGATCCGCGAGCGGGGGATCAAGGGCTTGGTGATCGGCCTGCCGCTGAACATGGATGGCAGTTCCGGTCCGCGCGCGCAGTCGAGCCGGGCTTATGCGCGCAATCTGGCGGTGTTGGGGCTGCCGATCCTGCTCTGGGACGAGCGCTGGTCGACCAGCGGGGCGGAGCGTGATCTGATCGCGCAGGACATGAGCCGCGCCAAGCGGGCAGAGCGGATCGATTCGGCAGCGGCGGCAGTGATCCTGCAGGGTGCGATCGATGCTTTGGCCGGGGGCATGTTCTAGCGCATTTCCCCGCGCGCTGCCTGTGAAAGGCCAGCCGCCGAAAGGCATCTCGTCTTCCAAAAACTCTGCTACGTTCTCCAGTGTGCACGCTTCCGTATCTTCGCCCATGATCGATTCCGAACTGCTGATGCTCGCCTATCGCAGCGGCGTGTTTCCCATGGCCGACCGGCGTGACGATCCCGATGTCTTCTGGGTCGAGCCCCGCTTGCGCGCGATCCTGCCGCTCGATGGGTTCCATCTCTCGCAGTCGCTCGCTCGCACTCTGCGGCGCGGGCGGTTCACGGTGACGTGCAACACCACCTTTCCGGATGTGCTGAATGCCTGTGCGGCCCCGCGCGCGGAAGAGCATGAAAGCTGGATCAGCCACCGCATCCAGGCGAGCTATGAGCGGCTTCATGCGCTGGGCCATGCCCATTCGATCGAATGTTGGGAAACCCTGCCGGACGGCTCTCGCATCCTGGTTGGCGGGCTTTACGGCGTCGGCTTCGATCGGGCGTTCTGCGGTGAGAGTATGTTCTCCCGCCGCACCGACGCGTCGAAAGTTGCGCTGTGCTGGCTGGTCGCTTCGCTGCGTAAAGCGGGCGCGCAAGTGCTGGATTGCCAGTTCATGACCCCGCACCTTGCTTCGTTAGGGGCGGTGGAAATCAGCCAAAAGCGGTACCTGACCCTGCTGAAACAAGCTCAATCCGGGGCATTGGCCTCTTCCACGACGTCCTCTTCCGGCGCCGCCGGGGCGGCCGGTGTGGCTGAAGCGGACGGCGATGCCGCAGGGCGAGCACTCGCGGTGCCGGAGGCCTTTGCCGCGCTCTTGGCCGAGGCTGCGTCCGCCGGGCCCGCTTCTTCACCTGGGAAATTCATCGCACACTTTTTGACCCAGACATCGTAGACCGGGTGCTGCACGACGTTCAGCGCAGGCGAATTCTTGAAAAGCCAGCCGGAGAAGATCTTGTGCCAGCCCAGCTTTTCCTGAGCGGTGGCGCGATCCTGCACGAAGACCTGCACGAAAGCGCCCTCATCCGCCGGCGCTTCCCACGGCAACGTGCGTTCGCATGACGCCAGCTTGAGCACGACATTGCCGACGCGCCGAGTCTCGCCCGGCTTCATCACCACGTCCTGGCTCAGGTTGTTGCGCTTGTTCAGCAGGCCCAGCGTGGCAACGCGCTCTTTGAGCGGGGTGCCATAATCGTCCTTGCCGGCGACGGGGATCACGGCCTTGCCGCCGGTCTGCGCGATCGCTTCGGGAACGCCGGTTTCCTGCGGTTCCGGCGCTGGCTCTCCCTTGCAGGCGGACAACAGGGCAAGCGCAGCGAACGGTGCCGCGATCGCCCCCCTTGCCATGCAAAACCGCTTCAACGCGCTTTCCTCAGGCGTCCGGGGACCAGGCTTCGTAGTCCCCAGTGGCGCGGGCGCGCTGGCCACCACGCTCCAATGCGCCCTGCGGACGATAAGCGTTGCCGGTGCCGGTGGCATTGGGCGTGTAGTCCACCTCCCAGATGCGGGCCGGCGGCAGATTGCTTTCCGGCAAGCCGTCAGAATTGTGGTGAAGCCACCCATGCCATTCGGCGGGCACGTTGCTGGCGTCGTTCGCGCCGGCGTACATGACCCAGCGGCGCTCATACCCTTGCGTGGTCTTCAGCTTGGCCGAGCGGAAATAGGTGTTTCCTTGCGCGTCGGTGCCGACGTGTTCGCCATTGCGCGCGCTCCACAGCGAAGTGCCGATTGTCGCGCCGTTCCACCAGGTGAAGATCTTTGAGAGGATGCTCATAGCGGCCTCGCGTTAGCCCCCTTCGCCGCCCGTGCCAAGCGGATTGGGCAAGGATATGCCTTCACCGCGCCTTCGGCAGCTTCCAGCTGACCTTGTCGCCCGGCTTGATGCCCAGTTGGGCCGCCCGGCCGCCGTTCAGTTCCAGCACCGCCCCGGCGATCCCTTCGGACGGCACCGGCGTCAGGTCATACGGCAAGGCATTGGCGATGTTGAGGATCGTGCCATTGGGCGCGATAAAAATGATGTCCAGCGGGATCACCGTGTTCTTCATCCAGAACGAGGGGCGACGCGGCGTTGCTTCCGGAAATATCATGCCCTCGTCCGCGCCCATTTCGGGACGGAACATCAGGCCTTTCGCCTGTTCCTCCTGCGATGCCGCCACTTCGACGCGGAAGGCGTGAGTCTTTGCCCCGCTGCGGACCGTCAGGTCGATGACGGGCAGACCGGATACCGCATGCACGGCCGGCGCGGCGGTGGCGCTCTTGGCGTTCGCTGCGCCGGAGCCGCCGTCCAAGCCGCCAGAAGAACACGCGCCCAGCGCCAGCGCCAGGGCCGCAAGTGTCGGAATCAATCGCAAAGGTCATCTCCTTGCGCCGACTCGAGCCATTCCTCGAGCGCGGCAATCGTCGTCGATTCCACGATCCGACGCGCATTGTCGAGCGTATGTCCCGCGCGCAGCATCGCGGCCACCTGCTTGTCGCGCAGCGGACGGTCCGGGAGGGGATCGTGCCATGGGCCGAACCGCCGCCGCCGGGCCAGCGAGACGGCCGACTGCCGCGCCGTGCCCGCGTCTGGCGCCACATCCACGCGCACCGCCTCTTCCACCCCCGCCGCCCGCAAAGCCTCGCCCACGCGTCGCCCGCCGTAGCCGCGGCGCAGCAAGCTGTCCGACTTCATCCGAGCATAGACCGCGTCGTCGACATAGCCCGCCTCGGCAAAGCGGCGTGAAAGGGCGGCGGCATTCGGCATTTCCTCGCCGTCCCAGCCACGCTCCCGCAGCTTGCGGATAAGATAGGCCTCCAGCTTTGCACGGGTGGTGGCGAAGCGGGCGACATAGGACAAAGCCAGCTCTTCCAGCCGTTTGTCGTCCAATGGCGACGGTTTGCGGTCAGTTCGTGGCATGCTGCCCTATTCGTGCCACAGTCGCCCTGGAATGAGGAGCGCTATAGCATTGCGTGGGAGAGAGGTGTTTCGCAATCGTTGAAACCCCGATAAGGGCCCGCGCAACCATGCGAAAAAGAACAACAGCACAAGGTTTTGTGAGATGAACGACACCATCGGACTGGTGCCGGACCTGGCGGAGACCAAGTTGCTCGCCACCCCCAATACCGATAGCCTGCCGCGTCGTCTGGCCAACTTCGAGACGTTCGGTGAAGCGCTGGATTATGCCGCAACGGGCAAGCGCGGCTTCAATTTCCACGATCCGCGCGGCACGCTGACCCGGGCTTATCGCTATACCGAGCTGCGCGAGGATGCTCGCCAGGTTGCTTATGAACTGATCGCGCGCGGCTTTGTGCCGGGTGATCGCCTGGCCCTGATCGCGGAGACCGGGCCGGAGTTCGCGGCGCTGTTCTGCGGCTCGATCTACGCTGGCGTATGGCCGGTGCCACTGCCGCTGCCCACTAGCTTTGGCGGCAAGGACAACTACATCGAGCAGCTGGCCGTGCAGCTCAACAGCTCTGACCCCAAGATGCTGGTTGGACCGAACGAGATCGGCGAGATGACCGCCGCCGCCGCCGCCCGCCAAGGATGCGAGCATGCCGGCTGGGACGATTTCACGGCTGGCACCGCGGTTGCGGTGGACCTGCCGAACATCCAGACCGACGATATCTGCTACCTCCAGTACTCGTCCGGCTCCACCCGTTTCCCGCATGGCGTTGCCGTCACCCATCGCTCGCTGTTGTCGAACCTGTCGGCGCATAGCCACGCTATGGAGTTGGAGGACAACGATCGCTGTATTTCCTGGTTGCCGTGGTATCACGACATGGGGCTGGTCGGCTGTTTCCTGTCGCTGATCGCCAACCAGGTTTCGGGCGATTACCTGAAGACAGAGGATTTCGCCCGTCGTCCACTAGCGTGGCTGGACCTGATCACGCGTAACCAGGGCACATCGGTCTCCTACTCGCCCACCTTCGGCTATGACATCTGCGCGCGCCGCATCTCCAGCCAAACAGCCGTGAACGATCGCTTCGACTTGTCGCGCTGGCGCCTGGCCGGCAACGGTGCGGACATGATCCGGCCCGACGTAATGCAAAGCTTCGTCAATGCCTTTGCGGATGCCGGTTTCAAGGCAAGCGCCTTTCTGCCCAGCTACGGCCTGGCCGAGGCGACCCTGGCCGTCACCGTCATGCCGCCCGGCGAAGGCATCCGCGTCGAATTGGTCGAGGAAGAGCGCCTGTCCGGCTCTCCCCGCGATCTCAGCCGCCCCGCCCGCTACCGCGCCATCGTCAACTGCGGCAAGGCCGTGAAGGACATGGAAGTGGTGATCCGGGGCGAGGACGGCGGCACGCTGCGCGATCATCAGATCGGCAAGGTGTGGTGCCGCGGCACCAGCGTGATGCATTCCTATTTCCGCGATCCCGAAGCCACCGCCGCCTGCCTGGTCGATGGCTGGCTCGATACCGGTGACATGGGGTACATGGCCAAAGGCTACCTGTTCATCGTCGGCCGGGCGAAGGACATGATCATCATCAACGGCAAGAACCACTGGCCTCAGGATATCGAATGGGCGGTGGAGCAATTGCCTGGCTTCAACCATGGCGACATCGCGGCTTTCTCGATCGAGATGGAAAATGGCGAGGAAACCCCAGCTGTGCTGGTCCATTGCCGCGTGTCCGATCCGGTCAAGCGCTTGGAGCTGCGTGATCAGATCCGCGACAAGGTGCGCGCCATCACCGGCATGAACTGCGTGATCGAGCTGATCCCGCCCAAGAGCCTCCCTCGCACCAGCTCCGGCAAGCTCAGCCGCGCGAAGGCGAAGAAGCTGTACCTCTCGGGCGAGATCGCGCCGTTCGATCTGGCCGCCTGAGGCTTCATCGGCAGCGGGGGGATCGAGGCGTTCCCCCTTCCGTCCCGCTAGATATTGCGGTGCAATTCCAGGTAGTCGCGCGGGATCCGTAGGGCCAGCGCGGCGACTTGCGTTTCGCGCAGGAACAGCACCAGGCCCCACATCAGCAGCGTCAGCGCGATCACGAAGGTGACGGCTGCCGCGATCTGCAAGTTGGTGTGCGTCATCTCCTCCACGAACAGCAGCGCCACGGTGAAGCCGATGAACAGGCCGGAGAGCACCAGCAGGCGGATCGCGCTGGTGCTTAGTGCCATGCGCCGGTCGATCAGCCGGATTTCGGTGACGACCATGTCATGTTCCAAGCCCGTCGTGGCGGTGTGCCGTTCCTGCAGCACGCGCGCCCTGTCGACCACGCGGCTAAGGCGCGTGGACAGCAGGTTCAGGATGTTCCCGATCGCGACCAGGACGAAAACGGGAGCCAGCGCCAACTGGATGGTATGCGCGATCATCGAAAGTCCGGGCTGAATAGCGGTTGGAAGAACATAAAGCGATCTTGCCTCAATTGCGTTCCGGAGTGAACCAACGCTGTTGCCAGCCGTAGATCGAGATGACCGGCTCCCCTGCGGCATTGCGAGCCGGACGGAACCGGAACCGGCTCGTCGCCAGGTCGCAGGTGATGCGATCAGCCTCCGGGTCGCGGCTGGGCCCGACGATGCGGCAAGCGGTGGGCCTGCCATCCGCACCCACCGTCAGGGCGATCGTCACCGCGCTGCCAAGCCGCAAGTCGCGGGTGCGGCGCGGATAATCGCGGGCGGAAACGATATCACCGGCGATCTTCACGGCCTTGACCGCGCCTCCCCCGCCGCCCGTGCCGGTTCCGCTACCACCGGCGCCCGTGCCCTGCCCGATGCCGACAGCGCCTGTTCCTGCTCCGGCGGCGCTGGCTCCGGCGCGGTTCGCCGCTCCTTCCCCCGCGACGGGGGGTGCGGGCGGCGTGGCGATCACGATACGGGGCGCGGGCGCCGCGACTGCGCGGGGGCGTGCTTTCTTGGCAGGCGGAGCGGCGGCTCCTTGCGCTTGCGCCACCGCATTGCTCGGACTTGGCCGGGGCGCGGGCGGCGGCGGCGGAGGTGGCGATGGGGTTGCGAGCGTGACGTTTACCGCCTGCAGGACGGGCCGCAGGGCCGCGTCTCCCAATGAAGGCGCAAAGACCGCCACCAGCGCTACGATCGCCGCCACGTGCAGCCCCAGAACCGCCACCGCGATAATCAGGCGGGCGCGTTTGCGTGGCTTGAGATCGGGGGCGGGCATGGCCGATTGATATAGGTCAGCCCGCCCGGTTTGACAGGGCGCGCGACTGGGCTGGCGAACACTCCGTCAAGCATTGGCATGGAAAAGAGCTGCGCCGAGGACCAGCCACCCGCCAACCGCGTCAGACGCCTAGCTTTCTGCGAAAGCGAACGGCTGCGCAGGCCGCCGGTACTCGTCCGTCAGGATCTCCCGTCCGATCGGCGGCGCCGAACGCGCCTCGCACTCCGCGCGATGGCACAGTCGGCAGGTGACCCCGATAGGCGTGGGCACGGCGGCTTGCTCGCTACGAGCATAAACCAGCTTGTCCGCGTCATGCGCCGCACACGCCAGAGCCACTGCGTGTTGCATGCGCGGACGCCCGTGACCGCCACCCGATGCTCCGGCCGTCCGCGCGATGGAGAAGAAGCGCTGCCCGTCCGGCAGTTCCAACCACTGCGTCAGCACTTCGCCAGGCCGACGAAACGCCTGATGCAGGTTCCACAAGGGGCAGCCACCGCCATGCGCCGCGAAGGAAAAGCCCGCGCCATCCAGACGCTTGGCGACATTGCCCGCCTCGTCCACGCGCAAAAAGAAGAAGGGGACACCCTCCTGCCCCGGCCGTTGCAACGTGGTGAGGCGATGCGCCACCTGCTCGAAACTGGCGCCAAACACCCCCCGGATCGCCCCGATATCGTAGCTGCGCGCCTCCACGATCTTGGCGAAGCGTTCATACGGCATCACGATCGCACCAGCAGCGTAAGCAGCCAGGCCGCGCTTGACCAACGCCTCCGCGGTCTCCGTGGAGAACGGCTGCTGCCGCACAAGACGTCCCAGCTCCGATCGCATTTCCGTGTAGGCGATGTGTATCGCGATCTGGAACGCGCGGCTGGGCGCATTCAGCGTATCGGCGATCAGCAATTGCTGATTGTGCCGGTCGAACCGACGCAAGGCGTGGAGCAGAACCTCGGGCGGCAGGAAGCGCACGCGCACCCCCTTTTTCGCCAGGAACTTCGCCGCGCCGCCCTCCGCCTCGATCTCTTGCGCAAGCTGCTCCGCCTGGCGATCCAGCGCATCGAAGTAATTGCGGTTCTTGGCGAAGTAGCCCTGCGCCTCGGCCAGAGGATCGCGGTCTTGCGCATCCCCCTCGCCCGCCGCGCGCTGCGCCAGCGCCTGCTGCTCACGCACGTAAGCCCCATGCAGCCGCAGCAAGGCTTCGGAAATGCCGGGGAAGCTGGTGGCCAAGTCGGCCGTTTCCAGCGGCGGCAGGTCGATATCCGAGAAGATGGGATCGCGCAGCACTTCGGCGATACGCCGGGTGTATGTCTCACCATCCTCGTTGGCGAGGTCTGTCACATCCATGCGATAGGTGCGGGCGAGGCGCAGCAGCATGTCCGCCGTGACCGGGCGCTGATTGCGTTCCAGCAGTGCCACATAGGAAGGAGAGATGCCCAGGTCTTCGGCCATGACTTGCTGAGTCAGGCCAAGCTCCCGGCGCAATCGCCGCAGACGAGGACCGAGGTAAAGAGGACGGGTTTCTGCCATGACCGCAATACTTGTCATAGCCGCACAACTTTACAAAGAACTTTTGTAAAGTTTGACACGCTGACACCACAGGCGGTTTCCCGCTGTCGAGCCGTTGCATAGAAGACGGGCCACGCTCTTAAAGAAGATCGGGGAAAGACACGTGACGTATCAGCAGACCATCGCCGAGGCCGGCACCGCCATTGGCAACGAACCCAACTGGAACGGGATCGAAGCCGAGTCCGTCGCACGCATGCGCCTGCAGAACAAGTTCCGCACCGGCCTCGATATCGCGAACTACACCGCCAAGGTGATGCGCGCCGACATGGCCGCATACGACGCCGATCCTGCGAACTACACGCAGTCGCTGGGCTGCTGGCACGGCTTCATCGGTCAGCAGAAGCTGATCAGCATCAAGAAGCACTTCGGCACCACCAAGGGCCGCTACCTCTACCTGTCGGGCTGGATGGTCGCCGCGCTGCGTTCGGAGTTCGGCCCCCTGCCCGACCAGTCGATGCACGAGAAGACCTCGGTTCCGGCCCTGGTCTCGGAACTGTACACCTTCTTGAAGCAGGCCGACGCCCGCGAATTGGGCGGCCTGTTCCGCGATCTCGACAAGGCGCGTGAAGCTGGCGACGAAGTCGAAGCCAAGCGCATCGAGCACGCCATCGACAACTACGAAACCCACGTCGTGCCGATCATTGCCGACATCGACGCCGGTTTCGGCAACGCCGAGGCGACCTATCTGCTCGCCAAGAAGTTCATCGAAGCGGGCGCCTGCTGCCTGCAGATTGAGAACCAGGTTTCCGACGAGAAGCAGTGCGGCCACCAGGACGGCAAGGTCACCGTCCCGCACGAGGACTTCATCGCGAAGATCCGCGCCATCCGCTATGCTTTCATGGAAATGGGCGTGGATGACGGCCTGATCGTTGCCCGCACCGACTCGCTGGGCGCTGGCCTCACCAAGCAGATCGCCTACACCCGCGAGCCGGGCGATATCGGCGATCAGTACAACTCGTTCCTCGATTGCGACGAAGTCAGCACGATCGAGCATGGCGAAGTTCTGATCAGCCGCGGCGGCAAGCTGCTGAAGCCCAAGCGCCTGCCTTCCAACCTCTACCAATTCCGCCCCGGCACCGGTGAAGACCGCTGCGTTCTGGATTGCATCGAGGCCTTGGAAAAGGGCGCCGACCTGCTCTGGATCGAAACCGAGAAGCCCCACATCGCCCAGATCGGCGGCATGGTCAGCCGTATCCGCGAAGTGATCCCCAATGCCAAGCTGGTCTACAACAACTCGCCCAGCTTCAACTGGACGCTGAACTTCCGCCAGCAGGTGTTCGACCGCTGGCAGTCGGAAGGCAAGGACGTCTCGGCTTACGACCGTACGCGCCTGATGAGCGTGGACTATGACGGCACCGAGCTGGGCATCGAGGCTGACGAGCGCATCCGCACCTTCCAGCGCGATGCGGCGCGCGAGGCGGGGATCTTCCACCACCTCATCACGCTGCCGACCTACCACACCGCCGCGCTGTCAACCGACAACCTGGCCAAGGAGTACTTCGGCGAGGCGGGCATGCTCGGCTACGTCAAGGGCGTGCAGCGCGAGGAAATCCGCCAGGGCATCGCTTGCGTCCGTCACCAGAACATGGCCGGCTCGGACATCGGCGACGATCACAAGGAATACTTCGCCGGTGAAGCCGCTCTCAAGGCCGGCGGCGCGCACAATACTATGAACCAGTTTGCTGCCGCTTAAGGCAGCAGCGGGGAACCAGTTCGCTGCCGTCTGAGGTGAGCGGACGACCGAAAGAAACCCCTCGTCATCCCGATCAAGCGCCGGGATGGCGAGGTCACGAACCAGCGCGATGCAGGAAAGGAAACGTGCGATGACCACTACCACCACGACCGAACCGAGCCGCGCCCGCGCGGTACTTTCGAACGAAGATTTCAAGCTGCTGCAAGAAGCCGTGATGTTCTACATCAAGGCGCATGAGGACGATCCGATCTCGTCCAAGTATTCCAATCTCTACCATCGCTTGGGCAGCGCCGTTCGCCGCTGATCGCAGGCGCGGGTTCGGTCCTCAGGCCAACCCGCTCACCGTTTTCCTGGGGAGGAAAACCATGGCCCGTCGCGCTTCCCCGCGCGGCGGGCCATATTCTTTTGTCGCCGCCCACAAAGACGCGCAGCATTCCGCGCGCGGCGTCGTTATCATCTCATTGCGGTCGGCGCTCCTCGCCCCTCCGCAGGGAAGCGACAAATATGATAATGACCGGACATCCGGCACGGCACGCCCCCGCCACGGCGCACATCAACGCGATCGGCACCGCACTCCCCCCGCATGAGATTCACGCCGCCTACCATGGCCTTGTCGATCACATGCTGCCTGACCCGCGCAAGCGGGCGATCTATGATCGCATGGCAAAGCGCTCCGCGATCGACCGGCGCTATTCCTTTATCCGCAGCGGTGATGCGGTGGACGATGGCTACGAACATGCCGACAGTTTCTACGCCCCGGGCGCCTATCCCGGCACGTCATCGCGGATGCGGCAGTATGAGAAGTGGGCGCCCGAACTGGCACTGGATGCGATCGGCCAGCTGGATGGCGACATCACGGACCAAGGGATCACCCACGTCATCGTGGCCAGTTGCACAGGCTTCGTCGCTCCGGGACTGGACCAGATTCTGATCAAGCGCACCGGCATCGATCCTTCGGCAGAGCGCACGTTGGTGGGTTTCATGGGCTGCTATGCCGCCGTGAATTCGCTGCGGCTGGCCCACCACATCGTGCGCTCCACGCCCGAGGCGCGGGTGCTGGTGGTGAATGTGGAGCTGTGCACGCTGCATTTGCAGGAGACGCAGGATCTCGACAAATTGCTGGCGATGCTGCTGTTCAGCGATGGTGCTTCGGCCGCGTTGGTGACTGCCGAACCCAAGGGCATCGCCCTGCTCGATTTTCGCGCCGCGTCGATCCCCGGATCGGCGGACCTGATCACCTGGCACATCACCGACCAGGGCTTTCTGATGCATCTGGATGGCCACGTGCCCGCCCGCATCGCAGAAGCCCTGGGGATGGAGCGCAGCCGCAATGCGCCGGACGGCATCCTGCGCGGACAGGCGGTGGCAGACTATGACTTGTGGGCCGTCCACGCCGGCGGGCGCTCGATCCTGGATGCGGTGGAGCGGGGGCTTGAGTTGCCGGCCCAAGCGCTCGCCCCGTCGCGCGCGGTGCTGCGGGAGAACGGCAACATGTCTTCGGCCACGCTGATGTTTGTGCTGGCGCGGATGATGGCCGGGAAGACGCCGGGCACTCCGCCACAGTCCGGGATTGGCATGGCTTTCGGCCCCGGCCTCGCCGCCGAGAGCTTTCGCTTCAACCTGCTTTGACGATGCCGGATTTCTCCCGCCGCTCGCTCGCGCCGGAGCTGATGGACGGTGATGACGTATCGGCGCAGGACTTCGCGGCCTGCATGGCCGATCTGGCGCGCGTCAACACCGTCACCCTCGCGCGCCGACCGACGCTGGGGTTTCTAGCTGAAGCACTCGCGAACTTGCCTGGCGAGCCCACTATCCTCGACGTGGGGTTCGGGGCCGGTGACATGCTGCGGCACATCGCCCGGATGCTGAAACGCAAAGGTCGCTCGGCACGATTGGTCGGTATCGACCTCAATCCCCGTAGCGAGCCCGCCGCCAGTATGATGACGCCTGATGACATGCGGATCGAATGGGTCACCGGCGATGCCTATGCGTGGAGCGAACGGGAGCGGCCTGACCTCATCATCAGTTCGCTCGTCACGCACCACATGACCGACCCGGAGATCGTGCGGTTCGTGCGGTGGATGGAAGATACCGCGCGTGGCGGCTGGTTCATCAACGATCTGCACCGCCACGCCCTGCCCTGGCACGCCTTCACCGTCATGGCGCGTGTTGCGGGCTGGCATCGCTTCGTGCGGCACGATGGCCCTCTCTCAATCGCCCGCAGCTTTCGTCGCGCGGATTGGCAAACCTTGCTGACGGAGGCCGGCGTGGCCGATGTCGCTAACATCCGCTGGCGCTTCCCCTTCCGCTTTTGTGTCGAGCGGCGACGGTGGTAGGCTCAGCGATCGTCATCGGCGGCGGCCTCGCCGGAGGAGCGGTGGCGACCCGGCTGGCGCGTGCCGGTCATGGCGTCACCGTGCTGGAACGGGAGACCGGTCCTCACGAAAAGGTCTGCGGTGAATTCCTCTCGGTGGAGGCGTGCGAGGATCTGGCGAGCCTGGGCCTGCCGCCCGAGCGGCTGGGCGGCGTGCCGATCGACCGTGTACGCGTGCATCGCGGCCGCCACACTGTCGAAGCGCGCCTGCCCTTCCTGGCGCATGGGCTTAGCCGCCGGGTGCTGGACGAAGCCTTGCTGGAAACGGCCGCCGATGCCGGAGCTGAAGTGGTGCGCGGGGTGCGTGTCACCGGCATCCAGGGCTACACCGTTCTGGCCTCTGACCAGAACCGCGAGAGCAATGCGATCCTGCTGGCCACCGGCAAGCACGACATGCGCGCGATGCCCCGCGCCGCCCCGTCCACGAAGGATGGTTACGTCGGCTTCAAGATGCATTGGCGTCTCCCCGCGCCAGCCTTGGCCGAACTCGATCGCTCGATCGATCTCATGCTGCTGGGCACCGGTTACGCGGGGCTTCAGCGCGTCGGCGCGCGCGATGCGAACTTGTGCCTTGTGGTCCAGCGCAGCCAGCTGACGCGCGTGGGCGGCACGTGGGAGGCGCTGCTGGCAGACCTCATGCCGCAACCCGCCTTTGCCCGCCTGCTCGGCTCCGCGCAGCCGCTGTTCGCAAAGCCGCTCGCCATCGCCAATCTGCCTTACGGCTACGTCCTGTCCGGCGAGCAGGATGGGCCGGAAGAGGTATGGCGCCTGGGCGACCAGGCCGCGATGACTGCGTCACTCAGCGGCGATGGCATGTCGGTCGCGCTGCGCAGCGCCCGCCTCGCGGCGCAAGGCCTGCTACAGGGCAAAACCGCCACGCAGTTTCATCGGCAACTGGCGCGCCATGTCGGCCCGCAAGTACGAATGGCGATGCGAATGCAGCGCCTTTCGGAACGGCCGATCGCGCTGGCGGCGGGGGTACTGGCGGCGCGGCTGTGGCCAGGCCTGCTCACCCAAGGCGCGAAAGCCACGCGTCTCCCATCGCTGGGCGTGCCTAAGGCCGAAATAAACCGCTGGTCCACTTTGTCTTTACGGACACATTAACCTTTATCGACCAAGCTGTTCGGGCGGAAACAGTGGGGCGTCGATGAAACTGGACTTCGGCCAAGATTCCATGGCGGGCGCCGTGGCTGTCGAGAGCCTGCAATCGCTGGAGGAGGCGATGGGCGCGGCGCATCGTGCCGAACGCTGGCTGCGCGAGGCGATCGATCTGCTGCCCGAGGGCGTGGTGTTCCTGGATGCCGAGGGGCGGTACATCCTGTGGAACCAGCAGTACGCCCAGATCTACGCCGTCTCCGCCGATCTCCTAGCCCCTGGCGTGCGTTTCGCCGATACGCTGCGCGAGGGCGTGGAGCGGGGCGACTATCCCGAGGCGATCGGACGCGAGGAGGAATGGCTGGCAGAGCGGATGGCGCGCCTGACCGCTCCATCCTCCCGCCACGAACAGCGGCTTGCCAATGGCCGGCGCATCCTGATCGAAGAGCGCCGCACTTCCGATGGTGGCAACATCGGCCTGCGAATCGACATCACCGACATGCGTCAGAGCGAGGAGGCGTTCCGCCTGCTGTTCGAACGCAATCCCATCGCGATGATGGTCTACGATATCGAAAGCGGTTGCATTCGATCTGCCAATCCTGCCGCGGTCGATTACTTCGGCTATCCGACCGCTGATCTGGAAGGCCTTTCCGCCAGCGCCCTTTTCCCTGAGAAGACCTGGGCGCGCGCCGAGCAACTACTGGCCCAGGATTCCAGCGACGACCGCCAGGTCTGGCAAGTGCGGCACCGCGACGGCACCATCAGCGAAGCGATGATCTACACCCGCCTCTCCCAGCTGGAAGGCTATTCCGCTACGATCGTGTCCATCTTCGACATTACCGAGCGGCGGCGCATCGAGCAGCGCATGAAGCACATGGCGCGCCATGATGAACTAACGGGCCTTGCCAATCGCGCCCATTGCCGTGCGCATTTGCGCCAAGTGCTGCAAAATGCCTCATCCACGGATAGCGTGACGATGGCGTTGGTCGACCTCGATCACTTCAAGGCAGTGAACGATACTTACGGCCATCACCTGGGCGACGTGTTGCTGACCGAGGCAGCACGCCGGATGCGCTCGCTGGTGCCAACCGACGCGCTGCTGTGCCGGGTCGGCGGAGACGAGTTCGCCATCATCTTCAGCAAGTCCAGCCGCGCGCAGGTCGAGATCGTTTCCCGCTCGATCATTACCACGTTGTCCCAGCCCTTCCATGTCGATGGCAATGTGCTGCACATCGGCGCCACGATCGGCTTCGCATCGTCTCCGCATCACAGCTCGGACCCGGAAACCCTGCTGCGGTATGCCGATCTGGCGCTCTACGCCGCGAAGGGGGAAAGCCGCGGGACTTGTCGCTGCTTCGAAAGCGATCTGGACGCCGCCGCGCAGGAAAAGACCCGGCTGGAAATCGACTTTCGCGAGGCTTTGCGAAAGAACCAGCTTGAAGTTCACTACCAGCCATTGGTCGCGCTGGCGACGGGCGAGGTTCAGGGTTTCGAGGCGTTGCTGCGCTGGCGCCATCCGGTGCGCGGACCCGTATCGCCCGACGTGTTCATCCCGCTGGCCGAGGAAATGGGCCTGATCGATACCGTCGGCCGCTTCGTCCTCAACGCCGCGTGCGCCGAAGCGCGGAAATGGCCGGACCACATCCAGCTTTCCGTCAACGTCTCTCCGCTGCAGTTCCGGAACGGCAACCTTACCAGCACCGTCATCGCGGCGCTGACGGCATCGAGTCTCGCGCCAGGGCGGCTGGAACTGGAGATCACCGAGGCCGTGCTGATGGAAAAAGGCCCCCGTCCGTCCGCCATCATCCGCAACTTGCGCGCGTTTGGCATCGGCATCTCGCTGGATGACTTCGGTACCGGATACTCGTCCCTTGGCTATTGGCTCAACTTTCCGTTCACCAAGATCAAGCTCGACAAGTCCTTCATCCTCAATCTGGAGGGAGAGACCAATTCACGCGCGGTGATCCGGGCGGTGATCGGCCTGGGCAAAAGCCTGGGCCTGACCGTCACGGCGGAGGGGATCGAGCGCGAGACCGTGCGCGATTACTTGCGCGACGAAGGCTGCATGCAGGGCCAGGGCTATCTGTTCGGTCGCCCGCAACCGGGGCCGGAGGCGCTGCGCTATCTTAAAGACATGGGGCATTCGGCGGTGCCCAGCCTCGGCTGACGACATGTCGGGACGATGCGCAGCGAATAATGCATCCTCCCGCCGTCGCGCTCGTTAGGAGTCAGGTCGCCCGGCTGCCCAGTCCCGCCTGAAGACCAGTCACGCCTGAAGAGGACGCGCCTCGCCCATGCCCCGCATCGCCACGCTGACCATGAACCCGACGATCGACGTCTCGTATGACATCGATCGCATGCAACACACCCACAAGATGCGCACCCGCAACGAGCAATATGCCCCCGGCGGCGGCGGCATCAATGTGGCGCGGGTGTTCCAGCGGCTAGGCGGCGAAGCGCTAAATTTCTACCTCTCCGGCGGCGCGACCGGCCCGACGCTGGACGGGCTGCTGGCCGACCATGATCTGGGCTGCTGCCGCATCCCCATCGCAGGTGATACCCGCATCGCCTCTGCCGTGCATGAACTGGGCACCGGCAAGGAATATCGCTTCACGCCGTCCGGGCCGATCGTGGCCGAGGCGGAATGGCAAGCCTGCCTGGACGCCATCTCCGAAGCCCTGCCGCTCGACGCGCTGGTTCTGTCCGGGTCGCTGCCGCAGGGCGTGCCAGTGGATTTCTACGCGCAAGTGGCTGCGATCGCCCGCCAGCGTCATACGCGCGTGGTCATCGACACTTCCGGCGAGCCGCTGCAAGCCGCGCTGGCGGCAGGCGGCATCTTCCTCGCCAAGCCCAGCCAAGGCGAATTGGCCGCCTTGGTCGGACGGCCATTGGAGACGATCGACGATATCGGGTGCGAGGCTCTGGCCATCGTTCGCGCGGGCAAGGCGCAATTCATGGCCGTGACGCTGGGCCATCTGGGAGCCGTTCTGGCGCAGGAAAGCGGCGTGACCTTTCTTCCTGCCCCCAAGATCGAGGCCAAAAGCGCGGTCGGTGCAGGAGACAGCTTCGTGGCGGCGATGATCTTCGCACTGACCACCGGGCAAAGCGTCCATGAGGCATTTTGCCTGGCCATGGCGGCGGGATCTGCAGCGGTGCTATCCCCCGGCACCGGGCTGGCCCACCTGGAGGATATCGCCCGCTTGCAAGCGCAGATTTGCGGCGGCGAAAGCGCGGAAACCACCGTCATCGGTTGACGAACCCCGGGCGGCGCTGCAGTCGCCTGCGTCGTGAGCGATCTTCGAACATCCCCGATGCGCCTGGTCTGGGCCATCGCGCTGCCCGCGATGCTCACCAATATCGCCACCGCCCTGTTCGGCCTGGCTGACATGTGGACGATCGGCCGTCTCGGCGATGCCTCCGCGCAAGGCTCTGTGGAACTGGGCGCAAAGCTGATGTTCGGCCTGTTGAACGCCTTCAACTTCCTGCGCAGCGGCACCATCGCCCTGATCGCGCAGGCCAGCGGGCGCGGCGATGCGCAATTGCAGGCCGGAACGCTCGCGCGGGCGCTGGGCGTCTCGCTGGCGATCGGGCTGCTGCTGCTGGCGGCGATGCCGTTGATCGTGCCCATCGGCCTAGATCTGCTGGAGGCGAAGGGAGCACTGCGTCAGGGAGCCGCCGACTATGTGGCGATCCGTTACTGGTCAGGCCCGATCTGGCTGGCCAATTGCGTGCTGGTCGGCTGGATGATCGGGCGGCGGCGCGTTCGCGCCGTGCTGATGGTGGAGGTCAGCGCCAACATCGCCCACATCGCGCTGGACCTGGCGCTGGTGCTCGGTTTCGGGCTCGGCATCAGCGGGGTGGCCGCTGCGACTTTCCTGTCCGAAGCACTGAAATGCGCGCTGCTGGCAGCGCTGGTGTTTCGCCAGCCAGAGGCCCGGCAGGCGATCAACTTTGCGCGCCACCGCCTGACATGGAGCGGTGCGGCGCTGCGGCCGCTGTTCGCCATCAACCGTGACTTGTTCCTGCGCACCGCGCTGCTGACGGTGGCGTTGCTCTTGCTGGCACGCGGCGGGGCGCAACAGGGGCCAGTCATCCTCGCGGCCAATGGCATCCTGTTCCAGTTGTTCATGCTGGGCACGCTGATCCTCGACGGGTTCGAAAGCGCCGCGCAAGTCCTCTGCGCCGAGTCCGTGGGGGCTCAGGATCGCGCCCGGTTTCGGGCCGTGCTGCGCGCCGCGATAATCGCCGGGGGCGCCGCCGCAGTGGCGCTGTCCCTGATCGGGTTGACCGCAGGCGCGCCGCTGACCGGACTATTCAGCACCGATCCCGCAGTCATCGACGCTGCCGCGCGGGACAGTCTGTGGTTGGCCGTGCTTCCCCTCGCCGGCTTTGCCTCGTTCGTGTTTGATGGCGTTTTCGTGGGGGCCGGGTGGACGCGGGCGATGCTGGGCACGATGATCGCCGCGATGATCCTGTACGTGGCGCTGCTGGCGTTGGCGCATCCGCTGGGCAATGCCGGTCTGTGGCTGGCTTTCAGCGTGTTCTATCTGGCGCGGGGCCTGTTCCAGTTTCTGGTCCTGCCCCGGCTGACGAACCGCAGCTTCAATCCCGCCGCAACACGACCGTGAGATTGTTGGCGGGCATCGCCGTTACCTCCTCGCACCGCAAGCCATGCGTCCGGGCTAGCGCCAGCACCGTTTCCAGATCACGCAATCCCCAGCGAGGATCGCGCGCCTTCAAGCTGGCATCGAACGCGGCATTGCTGGGCGCAAGCGGCACTCCGGCCTGGTGATAAGGACCATACAGCACCATCGGCGCGCCTGATGGCAACAGCCGCTCCGCGCCACGCATCAGTCCCTGTGTCGCTTCCCATGGGCTGATGTGGATCATGTTGATGCACACGATCGCCGCCGCACGATCGACCGGCCAGACGTCTTCTTCAGCATCGAGGCGCAGCGGCACCAGCAGGTTCGGCCAGCCACCCGCATCACGCCACGCGGTGATAGACGCGAGCGCGTCGTCGGAGGGGTCGGTCGGTTGCCAGTTCAGTCCCGGCAGTTGGGCGGCGAAGTAGGCCACATGCTCGCCCGTGCCGCTGGCGATTTCCAGCACTTCGCCCCGCTCCGGCAGAACATGGCGCAGGATGGCGAGGATCGGATCGCGATTGCGCGCGACGGCGGGGGACGAGAGGCGGAAGTCTGACATGGCGCCGCGATAGCCGCGTCGCGCTCACCCGCAAACGCTCTTCCCTCACAAACAACATACTATATACCGCAAAATATCGATTTTGGAGATACCCTCGCTTGCGCCGCACTCTTATCCTTATCGCTGCCGTCATTGCTTTGTTCGGGGCCGGTCTATGGCTGCTGCGACAGACGCCTGCGTCCGATACCGACACGAAGGCGCCCGTCGTCCTGGCCGCCGCCAGCTTGCAAGAGGCGATGGAGGCGGCCGCCGATGCCTGGGCCGCGAAAGGGCATCCGCGGCCGGTCCTCTCCTTCGCCGCCAGTTCGGCGCTTGCCCGGCAGGTGGAGACCGACGCACCGGCGGACCTGTTCATCTCCGCCGATGAAGAATGGATGGATCAGCTGGCGGCGCGCAACAAGATCGATAGGGCGACCCGCGCCACGCTGCTGGGCAACCGCCTGGTCCTGATCGCGCCGGCATCGAGCAAGCTGGCGCTGCAGATCACGCCGGGCTTTCCGCTGGCCCGCGCGCTGGGCGGCGGACGGCTGGCGCTGGCCGATCCGTCCGGCGTTCCGGCGGGCCGCTACGCCAAGCAGGCGCTGGAAACAATGAGCGTCTGGCAGGACGTCTCCAGTCGCATCGCTTCGGGGGACAACGTGCGCGCCGCGTTGTCACTCGTCGCGCGTGGAGAAGCGCCGCTCGGCATCGTCTACGCAACGGACGCCAGGGTGGAACCCAAAGTCCGCGTGGTGGCGACCTTCCCGGAGACCAGCCACGCGGCGATCCTCTATCCGATTGCGCGGCTTTCCGCTTCGCCCAGCAAGGACGCCGCGGGACTGCGCGCGTTCCTGCTCTCGCCAGAGGGTCGCGCGGTGTTCACGCGCTTTGGATTTACCGTGCCGCGGACCTGACGCCTCAATGTCCGGCGGCCGGCTTTATATTCTTTGGTGGACGCGGAGCCAGCCAGATGGCCGACGCTGCGAAGACGAACAGCACGAAGGCCACCATGAACAAGTGGGTGGTTCCCACTGCCGTCGCTTGCTGCATCACAGTTTGATCCAGCACGCCGCGCGCTTGCTCGGTCGAAAAGCCCCGGCCCTGCAGCTTGGTCATCAATTCCGGCGCGCCATTCAGCGATCCCGCCATCTGCGCCGCGTCTGACCGCGCCTGGTTGGTCCAGTACGTCGTCACCACCGCCGTGGCAATCGCACCACCCAGCGTCCGCCCGAAGTTGGCGATACCCGCAGCGGACGCGGTTTCCCGCGGCAATACCGAACCTAGGCTGATCGTGGTCAGCGGGACCATGAACAACGCCACGCCCGCACCTTGCAGCAATTGCGGGGTCGCAAATGTCCAGAAGGTGGCTCCGGCGGACCAGGTGAACGCGCGCATCAGGGCGATCACTCCGATCCAGCCGATCCCCACGAACACCAGCAGCCGGGGATCGAAGCGCTTCATCAAGGCCGGTACGAACGGCGTCACCGCCAGAGCCAGCACGCCGCTGAACGCCATGACCAGGCCGGCATCTGTGGCCGTGTAGTTCAATGAAGTCTGCAACCACTGCGGGATGACCACGATGGACGAGAAATAGGTGCTGAACGCCAGGACCAGCGATAGCGTCGCAGTGGTAAAGCCGGCGTGGCGAAACACCTTGATGTCGACGATCGGATCATCCTCGGTCAATTCCCAGATCACGAAGAACGCGAAGAAGACCGCCGAGACCACGGCGCAGCCGATGATGAAGGGTGAGGCGAACCAATCCTCTTCACGCCCCTTGTCCAGCATGACTTGAAGCGCGCCAACCCAGATGATCAGCAGCCCCAGCCCGACCCCATCGATAGGCCGCTTTTGGCGCATCGTCTCCACCGCCTGCAAGAGCGTGAAGATGGCGAACAGGATCACCACAATGATCGGCACGTTGATAAAGAAGATCCAGTGCCATGACCAGTTATCGCTGATCCAGCCACCCATGATTGGGCCCACGATTGGCGCGACGACGACGGTCAACGCCCACAAGGCCATCGCCTTGGGGTGTAATTCCTTGGGAAAGATCCGCAGCAGCAGTGTCTGGGTAAGCGGCATGATCGGACCGCCGAACAATCCCTGTCCGATGCGGAACACCACCAGCATCGGCAGCGTCTGCGACAGGCCGCACAGCATCGAGAATATGCCGAACCCGATCAGAGAGGTGACGAAGCAGCGCATCGCGCCAAACCGCTGGGAGAGCCAGCCCGTCAGCGGCACGCAGATCGCTTCTGCCACCGCATAGGACGTGATCACCCAGGTGCCGGTCGAGATCGAGACCGCCAGGCCGCCCGCGATATGCGGCACCGCGACGTTGGCGATCGTCATGTCGAGCAGGACGACGAAATTGCAGGCCGCCAAAGCGATCCCGGCCAGCACCAGCCGCACGCCATGAAGCTGTCGGGGCGGCTCCGTCGGCGTGAAGAGGCGGCTGAAGAGCATCAGTCGCGGCCGCCCGTCAGGTCGATCTTCGCTTCCATGGACAAGCCGACCCGCAGCGGATGTTCGCGCAGTTCCTTGGGGTCGAGCTGGATGCGCACCGGCAGGCGCTGGACAACCTTGATCCAGTTGCCCGTGGCGTTCTGCGCCGGAATCAAGGCGAAAGCGGCACCGGTCCCACCGGAGAACCCGACGACCTTGCCGTGATAGACCACGTCATCGCCGTAGAAGTCCGAGATGACTTCCGCCGGCTGGCCCGGGCGCACCTTGCCCAGCTGCGTCTCCTTGAAGTTCGCATCGACATAGAGCTGGTCGACCGGAACGACGATCATGGCGACAGTGCTGTTGGTCACGCGCTGTCCCACCTGCACCATGCGCTGGGCGATGACACCATCGATCGGCGAACGGATCACGGTGCGCTGCAGGGCCAGGCGGGCATTGTTGAGGCGGGCCATCGCACGGCGCACTTCCGGCGCCTCGTTCACGCCCACACCGGCCGTGGCGGCGCGGCTGGCCACTTCCTGCTGACGCGCGCTGGCGGCATCGGCCCGCGCCTGGTTGACGCTGGCCTGCGCTTCGCCGACCGCCGCCTGAGCCGCAGCCAGGGCATTGCGCGCGCTGGTCAGTTCCTCGCCGGATACGGCACCGCTGCCTTCCAGATTGGCGCGACGGCGAAAGTCGGTCTGCGCCTTGTCGAGATTGGCGCGGGCCGTGGCCAGGCGGGCCTGCGCCTCGGGAATTGCGGCTGATTTCGCGTCAGCCGAAGCACCCGCCGCAGAGCCTTGCGCACGCGATTCGGTGTAAGCCCGCTGCGCTGCCGCCAGCATCGCCTCGGCCTCTGTCACGGCGATCTGCTGATCGGCATCATCCAACCGCATCAACAGCTGGCCCCGACGCACGGGCTGCGTGTTAACCACGGCGACTTCGGCGACCTGCCCTTCCGTCAGCGGCGTGATCTGCGCGTTCTCTCCGGCGACGTAGGCGTTGTCGGTCGAAACCGAGCGACTGCCGATGAAGGTGGCATACAGGAAATACAGCAGCGCAACCACCAGCACGACGATGATGACGCCGATGATCAGCGGCTTGCGCCTGGACTTGTCGACCACACTGGTCGGGCTCTCATCTGCCTGAGCAGGCTGCGTGCCGGCACTGTCGCGCGGGCTGTCAGCCGCGGCGTCATGCGCGCGCTGCCCCTCACGATGGCGGTCGTCCGTGGCGAGATCCTGCGCCATGTCAGTCATTGCTCGAAACCTTTTCGTTCGAATTCTCGGCAAAGCCGCCGCCCAGCGCCCGCTTCAGGGCGATCTCGGTGGCAAGCGTGCGGAAATGTGCGTCGATCGCCGCCTCTCGCGCCTCCAGCGCCACTTGCTGCGCGCTCAAGACGTCGATGTAGTTGGACAAACCGGCGTTGTAGCGCTGCGAGGCCAGGCTGAACGCCGCATCGGCATCACGCCGCGCCTGTCGCGCATCCTGCTCCTGCGTCTTGGCCGCCTCGCGGGAGGCAAGCGCGTCCGCCACTTCGCGCAGCGCGGTGACGACTGTCTCGTTGTAATCCGCCACGGCAAGGTCGAATGCGCCCCGGCTCTGGCGGTATTGGCCGCGCAAGCGCCCGCCATCGAAGATCGGCAAGCTGAAGGCCGCTGCGCCGGTGCCATAGTCGGAGCCCGACTTGAACAGGTTCGAAAAGCCCAGCGAGGTCAGGCCGATCAGGCCGCGCAAGGAAATGTCCGGCAGGTACGCGGTCTTGGCGATGTCGAGGCGCTTGCCCGCAGCTTCCGCCCGAAGGCGTGCTGCGACGATATCTGGCCGACGACCCGCGAGCGCGATGCCTGCATCGGGGGACAAAGCCGTTTCCTGGATCGTGCCCAGGACGGCGGGTTTGATATCCAGCCCCCGGTCCGGTCCGGCCCCGAGCAGTGCCGCCAGCGCATGCCGGCGGGCGGCGATCTGCTCGCGATTGGCGGACAACGAGACACGCGCGCGAGACGTCTCTGCCGCAGTTTGCCGCACGGGCGTCTGATTTTCCAAGCCCTGTTCAGACCGGCGGCGGATCAGACCGCCCAAGCTCTCACGCGAGGCGACCGCGGTCGACAGCGACGTATCCCGCTCCAGCAGGCGCGCAAGGTCGAAATAGGAGGAGACGATATTGCTCGCCAGCAAAAGCCGTGCCTGGTCGGCGTCGGTCCGGACGGCGTATTCCTCGGACGTCGCTGCCGCCAGTTGCTTGCGACGGCGGCCCCACAGATCGAGGTCGAAATCACCCGTCAGGGCCAGCTGTCCCGTCTGCTTCCAGCCCTGCGGCAGGAATTCGCGTGGGAAGCCGTTGTTATAGCTCTGCTTGGTCCAGCCGGCTTGCCCCTCGCCATTGATCTGCGGCAGCCCATCCGCACCTGCGACCTGCGTCGCCCCGGTGGCTTGGCGAACACGCGCCGCCGCCGCCGCTACGGAGGGGGAATTGGCCAGGCCTTCCGCCACCAGCGCGTTCAAAGTGGGGTCGCCATAAGCTTCCCACCAGTTTTCCTGAGGCCACGCGGTCGTCATCCCGCCTTGAGCCGAAGCCAATGAGCGAGCACTTTCCAACTGCGCCGGGGGCCGGATCTGCGGGCGATCGCCCAGGTTGGGCATGCCGCACGCGGCAAGGGCCAAAGTCAGCGCCAGACTGCTTCCGGCCCTGATTCGATTTCGAAAATTTCTGCGCATCACGATCGCGCCCATCCTCCTCCGGCTTGCCTGTGTCAAACAAAAAGTGTACTTCCCCGTACGGTATGAAAATAGCCCTGACGAAGCGCGAGATGAACCGCCTGCATCGCCGTACGGCGATCGTGGAGATTGCCACGCGCTCCTTCCTGGAGCGGGGCTACGCGGCCACCAGCATGACCGCGATCTCTGACGAACTCGGCGGATCGAAAGCCACGCTCTGGTCTCACTTCACATCGAAGGAAGAACTGTTCGCCGCCGTGGTCGATGGATTGGTGGAGCGTTTTGCCGCCAGCATAGGCGATCCGCTCGACAGTCATGCGTTCAGCGTCGAAGGGCTGCGAGATCATTGCGTCCGGTTGGCCCGAAAACTGCTGACGCCCGATGCGATCAGCTTGTTCAGCCTCATCATCGCCGAAGGACGCCGCTTCCCCGAGATCAGGCATGTCTTCCATGATCGCGCTCCAGCCCGCGCTCAACGGCAGATGACCGCGTTCCTTGCCACCGCCATGGACGCTGCCGAAGCCGCTCGCATGGCCCGCATCGTCAACGCCGCGATGGTGGGGTACCGTACGCATGCGCTCACCCGGCCAGAACTGCCTACGGATGAAGAGATCGTTCAATTCGTGGATGACTTCATTGCCCATCTGCGTTTGCCCGCATACGAAAGCATTCCTGAAGACAAATCAGGCTAAGCGTCCTGCCGGGTCCCAACGGACGGCGGGGCCTCGCGTTGCAGGAGTAAGCGTTTGTCAGCACCCGATCTTTCGCTTCTCGGCAAACGCCGGCTTGGCCCGATGTTCGCCGTCCAGTTCCTGGGCGCCTTTAATGACAACCTGTTGAAATACGCGCTGGTGTTCCTGGCCAGCTTCACGATCTACAAGGGCGATCCGGACAAGGCGGGCCAGCTGGGCCTGATATCGACCGGCCTGTTCATCCTGCCCTACTTCCTGTTCTCCTCGATCGCCGGCCAGCTGGCGGACCGGATGGACAAGGCCCGCCTCGTCCGGCTGGTGAAGACGGCCGAAATCGTGATCATGGCGTTCGCCCTGGCCGGCTTCTGGTTCCAGTCGATCCCGCTGCTGCTAGCGTGCCTGTTCGGCATGGGCGTGCATTCCACCGTGTTCGGCCCGGTGAAATACTCGATCCTGCCCCAGCACCTGCATTCTAACGAGATCATGGGCGGCACCGGCCTGGTAGAAGGCGGCACCTTCCTGGCGATCCTGGGCGGGCAACTGCTGGCGGGCTTCATCCCCGCGTGGGAGGCGGGCCTCGTCGCCGTGGGTCTGGCCACGCTGGGTCTGGCAATGAGCTTCGCCGTCCCCGCCGCCCCACCCACTGCGGGAAAGCGTGCGCCGATCGATCTCAACATCGCGCGCGGCACGTGGAACATCCTGAAGGCTGCGCACAATGGCCGCGGGGTGTGGCTGGCGATCCTGGGCATCAGCTGGTTCTTCAGTGCCGGCGCGGTGCTGACAATTGAACTGGCACCGCTGGTTTCCGGGCAGTTTTCGGGATCGCAGCATGTCGTGAACCTGCTGCTGGCGGTGTTCTCGGTGGGTGTGGCGCTGGGCTCGGTGGCCGTGAACCGCCTGCTCAAGGGCGAGGTATCCGCCCGCTATGTGCCTGTCAGCGCGCTGCTGATGGCGGCGGGCATGATCGACCTGTGGCTCTCCTCCCACGCCTTCCAGCCGCAAGTGAACGGTGCGAAGGTGGCCGAATTTGTCGCCAATCCCGGCTCCTGGCGCGTTCTGGCCGACATCTTCGTGATCGCCTTTGCGGGTGGCATGTTCATCGTGCCGCTCTATGCGATCCTGCAGGTCTGGACCGCGCCCGAGCAACGCTCGCAAGTGATCGCGGCGAACAACATCGTGAACGCGGCGGTCAACGTCCTGGTCGTCGCAGTCGCGGCAGGCTTGGTGGCGAGCGGCGTGGATATCCCCGGCGTCATCGGCACGCTGGGTTTCGCCACGCTGGCGGTCGCGCTGATCAGCGTGTGGCTGCTGCCCGAGACGGTGTTCAAGAGCGTGGTGCGGTGGGTGCTGAAGGCGCTCTACCGGGTCGAAGTTACCGGTGCGGAGAACATGCCGGCAGAGGGCACGCCCGCCGTCGTCGTGGTCAACCACATTAGCCTGCTGGACGGCGTGCTGCTGGGCGCGTTCCTGCCGGGCAAGCCGACTTTCGCGATCAACACCCAGATCGCCAAGGCGTGGTGGGTGAAGCCCTTCCTCAAGCTATTCGAGGCCTTTCCGGTCGATCCCACCAACCCCATGGCCGCCAAGGCGATGGTGCGCGCGGTCAAGGAGGGCAAGACGCTGGTGATCTTCCCCGAAGGCCGCATCACTGTGACGGGCGCCCTGATGAAGGTGTTCGACGGCCCTGGCATGGTGGCGGACAAGGCCCACGCGCCGATCGTGCCGGTGCGCCTGGACGGCCCGCAATTCACGCCTTTCTCGCACCTGAAGGGCAAAGTCCGCACGCGCCTTTTCCCCAAGATCAGCATCACCGTGCTGCCCCCGCGCCGCTTCGAAATTGAGGGCGAGATGTCCGCGCGCCAGCGTCGCGCCACGGCAGGTCGCCAGCTCTACGATGTCATGAGCACGATGATCTTCGACACCTCGCACACGGATAGCACCTTGTTCGCAGCCCTGTGCGAAGCGCGGCACCTGCACGGCGGCGGCTCCGCCGTCGTCGAGGATACCAAGCGCGAGCCGCTGAGCTACGATCGCCTGATCCTCGCCTCGGAACTGCTGGGTGAGCAACTGGCCTATGGCACCCGCCCCGCCGAGAACGTGGGTGTGCTGCTGCCCAATGTGGCGGGCGTGGCGGTCGCCTTCTTCGGGCTGCAAGCCGAGGGCCGCGTGCCTGCGATGCTGAACTTCACCGCGGGGCAGGCCAACCTGCTCTCCGCTTGTGAAACGGCCTGCATCCGCACTGTCGTCACCGCCCATGCCTTTGTCGAGCAAGCCAAGCTGGGCGAGATCGTCAGCGCGCTGGAGGCAGACGGCCGCCGGATCTTCTATCTGGAGGATGTCGCCAAGCGGATCGGCACCTGGGCCAAGCTGTGGAAGCTGCTGACCAAGCTGGGCGCGGCAAACCGCCACAAGGCGCGGCGCATCTCGCCCGAAGCGCCGGCGGTGGTGCTGTTCACCAGCGGCTCCGAAGGCACGCCCAAGGGCGTCGTCCTCACCCACCGTAACCTCTTGTCCAACTGCGCGCAGCTGGCCGCGCGCGTGGACTTCAACCCCGCAGACATCGTGCTGAATGCGCTGCCGGTGTTCCACTCCTTCGGCCTGACCGGCGGCACGCTGCTGCCGCTGTTCAACGGCGTTAAGACTGTGCTCTACCCCAGCCCGCTGCATTATCGCATCGTGCCCGCGCTGGCCTATGACGCCAACGCCACGATCATGTTCGGCACCGATACGTTCCTGGCCGGCTATGCCCGCATGGCGCACAGCTATGACTTCTATTCGCTGCGCTACATCTTCGCCGGGGCCGAGCGCGTGCGCGACGAAACGCGCAAGGCCTATGCCGACAAGTTCGGCCTGCGCATCCTGGAAGGCTACGGCGCGACCGAGGCCGGACCGGTGATCGCGGTCAACACGCCGATGCACTTCAAGGCGGGCACAGTCGGCCGCCTGCTCCCGGCCATCGACCAGAAACTGGAACCCGTCGAAGGCATCGACGAAGGCGGCCGCCTGTTCATCCGCGGCCCGAACGTGATGGCAGGTTATCTGCTCGCCAGCGATCCCGGAACATTGCAACCGCCCGAAGGCGGCTGGCATGATACCGGCGATATCGTAACCATCGACGATGAAGGCTTCATCGCCATCAAGGGCCGCGCCAAGCGCTTCGCGAAGATCGGTGGCGAGATGGTGTCGCTGCCGGCCGTCGAAGGTTACGCGGCCAAAGTCTTCCCCGACGCGGAAAACGCAGTCGTCACGCGTCCAGACCCCAAGAAGGGCGAACAGCTCGTTTTGTTCACCACCGCCAAGGGCGCGGAGGGCAAGGCGCTGCTCAGCTGGGGCAAGGCCAATGGCGTCACCGAACTGATGCTGCCGCGCGACGTGCGCGTCGTCGATGCGCTGCCGGTGCTGGGCACGGGCAAGCTGGACTATGTGACGATGACCAAGCTGGCAGCGGAAAAAGCCGGATCAGCACCAGCGGAGGCGGAAAGCGATGATCCGGCGGAGGATGGGGAGGGAAGCTAACCGCTTCCCCCGGCCAACGTCTTACGCCCTCCCCGTTCGTGTCGAGCATAGTCGAGACGCGCTGGCGCAGTGCTGCCGTGTCTCGACTTCCCTCGACACGAACGGGGCTCGACACGAACGGACCAGAAATCGATCGTTCGCCTGATCAAAATCAAAAGGTCAGCAGTTAAAGCCAGCCTTGCTCCTGATACCATTCCGCCGTGGTTTTCAGCCCGCCGCGCGTCTCGATCTTGGGTTCCCAGATATGGCCCGGCACTTGCGCATCGGCGTGCCCGGTCCAATCGGGATGGCTGAGATAGCCCGCCCGATCCGGTGTCATCTTGGCGGCCTTGCCACGCAGGAAGCCATCCACTCCCGCCGCGCGGCGCAAGGCCGCAGGCGAAAGCCCCAGCACGCGGGGGCGCCGCCCCACTGCCCAGCCGATCGCCAGTGCCAGCTCGCGATGCTCCCAGCCACCGGGGCGACCGTCGTCAGGCTCCAAGGTCTGGCCGCTCACATCATCGGCGCCGGGTAGCAACGCCACCAGCAGGCGTGCCAGATCCTCGACATGAATGATCGAGGCGCGCCCGTCGCGAGGTACCGGCACCACGCCCCAGCGGGCGGCGCGGAACAGCTCGAACATCTCCTTGTCACGCGGGCCGTAGATCGCGGGCGGGCGCACGATGGTCCAATCGAGCAGGCTGGCCTTCACCACCGTCTCACCGCGCGCCTTGGAGGCACCATAGGCCGACAACCCCGGCTCCCGCGCCGACAGCGAGGAGACATGCACGAAACGTGGCACGCCCTCGTCCCGCGCGGCTTCCACCAGGCTGAGCGTGCCATGGACATTGCCGGTGACAAAGCCCTGGGGCTCAGCCGCATTCACCACCCCCGCTACGTGGATCACCGCATCCACGCCGCGCACCAGCTCGGCCAGAGCCTCCCGGTTGGACAAATCGCCCAACACCCACTCCACGCCCGCCAGTGGCACCTGGATAGAGCGGGCAAGCGCGGACACCTCATGACCCGCATCCAGCAGGCACTCCAGCACCGCCCGGCCGACAAAGCCGGTGCCACCCGTCAGCGCGACGATCACTTCAAGACCAACTGGTCGCGATGAATCACGGCAGAGCGCGGCGCGTAGCCCAGCAGTTCGGCATGTTCGCTGCTGTGCCGCCCCTGCAACCGCGTGCATTCGGCGGCATCATACTCGGCCAAGCCATGCGCGATCACCCGGCCCGCGGGCGCGCAGATCGCCACGGGATCGCCACGCTCGAACAGGCCATCGACGCGAGTCACGCCCTTCGCGAGCAGACTGGACCCGCGCGAAAGAGCCGCCGCCGCGCCCGCATCGACGTGCAGTTCGCCCTTCAACCGCAAACGCCCGCCCAGCCAGGCCTTGCGCGCGCCGGAGCGGCGATGGGCGCGAAACAGCGTCCCGATACCCTGTTGCGTCACCCGCGCGATCGGTTGGGCATGCGTTCCGTTGCCTATGACCAGCGCGATGCCCGCCAGTTCCGCAATCTCGGCCGCCTGCAACTTGGAGGTCATTCCGCCCGAGCCCATGCCCGACGCCGATTCGCGGCTCGCCATCGCGTGGATTTCGGGCGTGATGCCATCCACTTCGGCGATGCGCTCCGCCCCCGGCTCCTTGGGATTGCGGGTATAGAGCCCGTCCACGTCCGACAGCAGCAGGACCGCGCTGGCCTGCGCCGCCTGCGCCACGCGTGCCGCCAGCCGATCGTTATCGCCAAAGCGGATTTCCTGCGTGGCGACCGAATCGTTCTCGTTGATCACGGGAACCGCGCCCGCGTCCAGAAGCCGCGCCAGCGTGGCGGTGACGTTCAGATACCGGCGGCGATCTTCCAGATCGTCCAGCGTCAGCAGGATCTGCGCCGCCGTCAGGCCATGATCGCCCAGCAATTCGGCCCAGAGCCCGGACAGCGCGATCTGGCCGACGGCGGCGGCGGCCTGCGCATCGGCCAGACTGCCGCGTCCGCCCTTCTCCAGACCCAGCCGCGACGCGCCCAAGGCAATCGCGCCGGACGAGACGACGATGATCCGCTGCCCACGCCCGCGCGCTGCGGCGATTTCATTGACCAGTTCCTGCAGCCACTCTCGCCGCACGCCTTCGTGCCCCACAAGCAGCGCCGAGCCGACTTTGACCACCAGCAGCGGGCAGCGCGTGTTGTCGGACAAGTCGGATAAGCTGGCGATCGTCATGAGAGCGTCAGCCTCTAGGCAAAACCACCCGCGATGGGAAGCGCGGGGCATGGCACGCACGGCACGGCATATCGATGCCGATGGGGACAAACCCAAGCGCTGCGGCAACAGCCTCCAGGGCGGGAGCCATCAGCGCGGGTAGGTCATAGCGGGGACCAGGGCTCCTGATCCACCTCTTCCTGCTCGCCCTGCGGTCGTTCCGTGGCAGTGGCGGCAGGCAGATGCGAGATCACCGCGTCCAGCAGCGCATCCATGCCCGCTCCCGTCGCACCGGAAATGGCGAAGACCTGCTCGGCGCCGGCCTCTTGCAGTTCGGCGGCAAAACCGGCCGCCAGCTCGGTATCGGCCAAGTCGATCTTGTTGAGCACGATCAGGCGTGGCTTTTCATCGAGACCTTCGCCGTACGCGGCCAGTTCTTCCTCCACCACCTGCATCGCTTCGGCAGGATCTGTGCCGGCAATGTCGATCAGATGGATCAAAACCCGGCAACGCTCGATATGACCCAGGAAGCGATCGCCAATGCCTGCGCCGTCAGCCGCGCCGGCGATCAGGCCGGGAATGTCGGCCAGCACGAACTCACGGTTCTTGTGGCGCACCACGCCCAGTTGCGGGTGCAGAGTGGTGAAGGGATACGCGCCCACCTTGGCGTGCGTGTTGGTAAGCTGGTTGATGAAGGTGGATTTGCCCGCGTTGGGCAGCCCGACCAGGCCGACATCGGCCAGCAGCTTCAGTCGCAGCCAAACGTAGGCTTCCTGACCCGGCAGACCCGGCTGATGCTGGCGCGGCGCGCGGTTGGTGCTTGTCTTGTACGAGGCGTTGCCGCGACCACCCAGGCCGCCTTCGAACAGCACCACGCGTTGTCCGGCTTCGGTCAGGTCGGCCAGAACCGTGTCGCGATCTTCGTCATCGGCGATGATCTGCGTGCCCACCGGCACCTTGATCACCAAGTCCTTGCCCTGCGCGCCCTTGCGATCCTTGCCCATGCCATGGCCACCGCGCGGGGCCTTGAAGTGCTGGGTGTAGCGAAAGTCGATCAGCGTATTGAGCCCGGCCACCGCCTCGAACACGATATCCGCGCCCTTGCCGCCGTCGCCGCCATCAGGCCCGCCATACTCGACGTACTTCTCACGCCGGAAGCTGACCGCACCCGGGCCACCGCCGCCTGAGCGGATATAGATTTTGGCTTGATCGAGAAAATGCATGGCGGTTCAGTCCGGTGTGTTCTGCGCTGAGCGGCACGGCCCGGCAAACGCGAACGGCCGCACGTTGTGCGGCCGTCATACGACAAATTCAATCACTGGTGGAGCCGAGGGGGATCGAACCCCTGACCTCGTCATTGCGAACGACGCGCTCTCCCAGCTGAGCTACGGCCCCGTTCCAGCAATTGCGCGATGCGGGTACGCTCGCATCACGAGCGGCCCCGTTAGCGAAGGGACCGCATCAAGGGAAGAGCTAAATTGCCCCCGAACCACCGCCACCTTACTGCGGGCGGGCAACGGTCCCGGTGGAAACGCCAGACACTGCTCCAGCGGGCGGACCGGCAGAGTTCTGCGCCTGGTTGGGTGCGACCACTACGATGCCGCCGTACTTGGCCTGCCATGCCGCCAAGTCTGCGCGATACTGATCGTAGGCGTTGAAGAACGCCATGAACGGTGCTTCGAACTTGGAGAGGCCCATGGGTGCGTAAGCCTCCAACTGACCGGCCGGGAGCACCGCGATCTCCGTGGCCAGTTGCATCGCCGCATCGCAGAAGCTGGCCTTCACCGGGGGCACCGAGAAGAAGTTGTAGACCTGGGTCTGGTAGGTCTCACGCTCGCGCGTGCCGCTCTTGCCGAATGCGCCGTTGAAATTCTTTTTCAGTTCCGCATCGGCCTTGTCGAGCGACTTGTCATGAACCTTGAGGAACGACTTGTAGCCTTCCAACACGGGATTGTACTTGGCATCCACGCAGTTGAGCGCAGCCACGTTATATGCCGAGCGCAGGTTCCATACCGCCTGAGCGGTGGAAACGCTGGAATTCACCGTCTTGCGCGTGCCGTCAGGAGCCGCTTCGGGGATGCGCATGTTCTCTTGCGCGCCCATCGGCGGTTGCGGCTGGGGCGGGATCACCACGACCGGCGGCGGCGGTGGCGGCGGAACCTTCTTGGCGCAACCAGCCATCAGGCTGATCACCACCAACGGGATCAGCTTAAGCGGAGTAGGGATAGACCCCCTGATGTTCGCAGCCGTCACCCGACCCTCTTCAATTATCGCGAGAAAACCCATCTAACCGGTTCAGCCGACAAAGCAAATGCCCGGCACGAAGCAGTCGCGCCGGGCATTGCCATTCACCTGTGGAAGATTTCAGCCCGGATGAGCCGACCGCCTTCCGATCAGTCCCGCTGACCCATGAAGCTAAGCAGGAACTGGAACATGTTGATGAAATCGAGATAGAGGCTGAGTGCGCCCATCACGATCGCCTTGCCGGCAAACTCTGTACCGGCCAGCACATAGTATTCCTGCTTCAGGCGCTGCGTGTCGTAGGCGGTGAGGCCCGCGAAGATCAGCACGCCCAGGATCGAGATGCCCATCTGCAGCGCGCTGGACTGTACGAACAGGTTGATCACCATGGCAATCATGATGCCGATCAAGCCCATGATCATGAACGAGCCCATGCCCGACAGGTCCTTCTTCGTGGTGTAGCCCACCAGGCTAAGACCTGCGAACGCACCCGCCGTCGCAAAGAAGGTGGTGGCGATCGACGCGCCGGTGAACACCAGGAAGATCGACGAGAGCGAGAGGCCCATCACGATCGCGAAGCCCCAGAACAGCAGCTGCAACGTGGAGGTGCGCATCTTGTTCACGCCAAAGCTCATCGCCATGACGAAGCCCAGCGGAGCCAGCATGATGACCCAGCGAAGCGGCGTGGTCAGCACTTGAGCCGCCATGCCGGACTGCGCGAACAGCAACGCCACAACGCCCGAAAGCAGCACGCCGGAAGCCATGTAATTGTAGATCGACAGCATGTGCCGACGCAGGCCGGCATCGTAGCCGACACGCGTGCCGGTACGGCCACCCAGGCTCGGGGACGCACCTAAGCCCGAACGGGGCTGGGGGTCGTTCCAGTTAGCCATTTCAAACTCCTTTCCGGCACCGCCCAATGCGATGGTTTCCGGACATCAGCGAATATCGCTCGCCGGGATCAACAATTCAAGGAGGAGAGAGTTGCCTATCGCGTAACGAAGTGTGTCAGCCACCGCGTGCCGCCGCACCCATTTCAGCGGAGCGCCGCTCCGCCGCCGCCATGGCCGCCGCCACCACCTTGGACAGCGCGGCCTGATCGTCGAGCACATCCAGCCCAGCCTGAGTCGCGCCACCAGGGCTCGCCACGCGGCGCGCCAGTTCGCCCGGACCGTGGGGCGATGCCGCCGCCAGAAGCGCGGACCCCTCCGAAGTGGCGAGAGCCAGTCGTTGCGCCTGATCCTCGGCTATACCCAAGGCCACCGCCCCTGCCGCCAACGCATCGATGAAACGATAGACGAAGGCCGGGCCGCATCCGGCCAATGCCGTCACCGCATCGAACAGGCCCTCTTTCGCCAGCCACTCCGGCGTGCCCAAAGGAGCCAGCAGCGCCGTCAATTCGGCCTGAGCCGCATCGTCCAGCCCACGGCCGGACAGCGCCAGCGGCGATCGGCCGATCGCGGCGGCCAGGTTGGGCATGATCCGCACGATCCCGCCAGCGCGCGGGAAGCGTGCCGACAGCGTCGCCAATTCCACGCCGGCCAGGATGGACAGCAAGGTCGTTTGCGGCCCGATCAGTGCCTCCACTTGTGGGGTAACCGCACCCAGCAATTGGGGCTTCACCCCCAGCAGGACGACATCGAACGCGGCATCCGGTACATCGCGAACCAGGGTCACGCCGTCCGGCGCGGCGCTCATGCCCGGGTCCATGATGGTCACGCGCGCCGGATCGACGCCCCCGGTCAGCCAGCCCTGCAGCATCGCGCCGCCCATGTTGCCACAGCCAACGATGAGGATCGTGTCGAACTTCGCCATTTGCGCCTTTGCCCTCAAGCTTCGCCGGCAGCGTCGACCATCGCGGCCGCCAGCGCTTCGGTCGGCGTCTTGTCGCCCCACAGGATGAACTGGAACACCGGATAGAAGCGATCGCACTCATCGATCGCCGCTTCCACCACGGTCTGCGCCTGCGCCGGGCCGAGCAGTCCGTCCTCGCCCAGCATCAGACCATGACGATAGAGCACGACACCGCCGCTGGACCACATATCGAAGTGGCCGACCCACAGTTGCTCGTTAATCAGCGTCAGCGCCTCATGCATCGCGGCGCGCTTCGGCTCCGGGACGCGGATTTCCGGCAGACACAGCAATTGCACGACGCGATCTTCCGCGCGCCAGATCGCCTGGAACTGATAGGTGGCCCAGCTGCCCTTCACCTCGGCAGAGATTTCGTCCTCGCCGGTGTACTCGTGCGGCCAGTCTCGCGCCTCGAACAGCGCGGCCAGCATCTCTACCGGTGCGGCGTCTTCCTCCCGCTCGATGTCGTCTCCAACGCTTCTCATAATCCCAGACATCACGCCTCCATGACGTGTATCGATTGCGGCCTCACCGGCCCTGCGCACAATCGTCGCGGATCAATGACCTGCGCAAAACTCGACAAGTCTGTGAACAGCGTGTGGATAAGCCGGTAAAAGTTCGCTTACCTTATTTCGCGCCAAGTGGCTCCACCACCTGTCCGGCAGTGCTGGACCACACGAAAGCCCCGGCAAAATCGGCCTTCTTCGCCTGTGCCACGAAAGCCGATGCCGCCTTTTGAGTCTCAAACGGGCCGACGAGGATGCGATTGGTGCGGCCCATATCGATAGTGGAGGCCTTGCGGCCTTTCAGCAGAGCCGGATTTTCCTTCACGAACCGCCGCCAGTCAAAGGCGATCGCATCCATGTTGCGGCCCACGCCAATCTGCACCCAAGTGCGGCTCGGGTTGCTTTTGAGCAGCTTCTCGGCATCGGCCTTTTTCTTGTCCTCAGCCTTTTTCGCCTCCGCTTTCTTGGCGTCGGCCTTGGCCTTCTTAGGGTCGAGCTTGACGTCCTTCAGCGGCGCAGCCTTGGTATCGATTGCGCCTGCATCCGCGAGCTTGGCTTCGGCCGCCTTCCTGGAGCCCGGCTTTGCAGTGGCGGCCTTGGCCAGAGCCGGCGCCTCGGGCGCTACGGCCTCCGGCTCACGCACCGGGACATTCTTGGCCGGTACGATGGCGCGGATGTCCACTGCGCCTGAAACCGGAGCGGCCGCCCGGCTCGGTGACCCGAGATCGGCAAAGATCTTTTCCAGAGATACGGGATCGGGCGGGGTTTCGCCCGCTGCTGGCGGCGGCGTGCTGGTGCCTGAGGCGCTGGGGCCTGCCGTGGGGGCAAGGCGCGCCAGGTCGAAGCCTGGGACTGGCGCCGTGTTCGCCGTAGCAGTGGGAGCCGGGGTCGGTGCTGCAGAAGAACCCGAAGCCAGGGCTGGCGATGCCGGAGCAGCTGGCGGTGTGGTGGGGACGGATGAACGGCCCGGCACTTGCGGTTGCGCGCTGGCAAGAGCGGCGCTGCCCGCGTTTGCCGCCGGTGAAGCGCTTACCGCCCCGGGAAGCACGATCGATCCGCTTCGCACCGTCGCGGACCCGGTGCCCGCTATCGCGCCGTAATTCTGGTTAGCAGCCGGCACAGCAGAGCGCTCAACCGTCGTTTCGCGGCGCGCGTAGCTGGCAGATGGAGCAGGCGACGGTGCCGGTGTCAGCGGCTGACGCGAGGTGGTCGTCTGGACTGTCGGGCGACTGGCATCGTTCATGGCCAGCGTTCCGCGACCGCCGCCGCCGATCGCTGGCAGCTCGCCGTCACTGCTCTGGCTGATCGCAGGCCGCGGATCGGGTGGTGCAACGCGCGATGCCGCCGCTGACGAGGCGCGAGCCAATTGCGCGGCCTTCTCTTGCGCGCGGCGTTGCGATCGGGTCAACGGCGGCGCTGCCGGCACGCTCCGTGCGCCGCTTCCCAGCTGCTGGCCCCGGGGGATCAGGCCCGCATCCGCGGCAGCCATTCGCGGTGCCGAAGCGGCATAGGCAGCAATGGCGGGATCATCGCGACCGATCTCCGACGCGCGGGGAAACTTGCCCAGATTGGCAGCCGCTGCCTGCTGCGCCCGTGTCAGCCGGGGCATGTATCGCAGGTATGGCGTAACGCTTTGCGCGAGGGGACCCGGAAGAATCGCGTTGACGGTATCGACCGCTTCCTTGGTCTTACCCTCGATCGCGAGCGCAAAGGCGTGGGATCGCCAGCCGGGTTTGTCCTGCTTGCGCAGCAGCGGCATCAGCATGACTTCCGAACCGGCGGTATCACCGGTGATCGCCAGGCTCACCCCCAGCCGACGGCGGGTTTCATCGTCGGCGTTTCGGGTCAGTGCTGCGCGGTAATAGCGCTGTGCGGTAATTGGGTCACCGACCAGATCATAGGCAAGGCCCCGGTCGGACGTGACGTCGACACCGGCACCACCCGCCTCGGCGGCGGCGAACAGCGGGATCGCCTTGATGGGATCGCCCTGCAGCACCAAAGCGCGGGCCGTTCCCGCTTTTATCCGGGCATTGTTGGGGGAGATGGCGTCGGCGCGGGTGTAAAAACCCACGGCCGCTTCCGGATCGCCAAGCGAATTGGCGGCATCGCCGGCGTCCACCAAGGCCATGTAATCGCGTGGATCACGCGCGATACGGGCCAAAGCCGCGCTCAATCGCTGGGAGGCGGCGCTGGGCGGGCGCTGCACGACGGGCCGGGAAACCGTTGGGACGGACTGGGCCACGGCGGAGCCAGCGCTGGCCGCCAGGGCAACACCAGCTACACCGGCCAACCAGCCTGAAAGGCGGTGCCTCATATCCAAACTACCCACAGTTTATCCTGGCCGATCGCATCAGCCAGCCCCTACCCATCACAAGCTTAACCCGGCAGGAACGATCACGAAAACCGTTCCTGCCCATGGGCTTACTGATTGTTCTGTCGACCTAGGAAACGCGGGATCGCGATAGAGCCGCTATCATCGTCGTCCGGGTTTTCGCTCGGCGCTGGACGCGAACCGCGCGAAAGGTTCGACATACGCTCAAACAAAGTGCTGCCGGTCGATGCCGGACGCTGCACCGGAGCCGCCGCAGCGGGCTTGGCCGCAGGGGCCGGAGCAGCCGCCGCCGGGGCGGATTCCGACAGGAACGTGCGGCGGCGCATCGGCGAGACCGGCTCGGCGGCGTCGGCCTGAAGGTCGAGTTCGTCCTGACGCGTGCCACGTTGCGCGGGAGCCGGCGCCGCAGCACCGTCGCCATAAGGCTGAAGCTGCGCAGAGGTGGCCGCCGTTTCTTCGGGGGCCAGTTCCTCGGCACCGCCCAGATCGAACGCGCTGTCATCCTCGGCGACTTCGGCGTCCTGGCCAAGATCGAAAGGCTCGGGCGCGGCCTGCGAGGCCGCTGGTGGCGCGAACGAGGGCACAGGCGCACGCTCAGCGGAAGGTGCCGCAGCAGGACGAACCGGTCCGCGCGAACTGCCCAGATTCATCGGGCGGGAGGCGATCTCGGCCTGCTCGGCCGATTGCTCTATACCGGTGGCGACCACCGACACGCGAATCTTGCCCTGCAGGTCAGGATTGAACGCGGAACCCCAGATGATGTTCGCGTCGCTGTCGACCAGTTCTCGGATGTGGTTGGCGGCCTCATCCACTTCCAGCAGCTTCATGTCGTCGCCGCCGATGATCGAGATGATCACGCCCTTGGCACCTTGCATCGATACGCCATCGAGCAGCGGATTGGCGATGGCGCGTTCGGCGGCCTCGAGCGCACGGTTGGGGCCTTCGCCCTCACCCGTGCCCATCATCGCCTTGCCCATTTCACCCATGACCGAGCGCACGTCAGCAAAGTCGAGGTTGATAAGGCCCGGCATCACCATCAGGTCGGTGATCGAGCGCACGCCCTGCTGCAGCACCTCGTCAGCCAGCCCGAAAGCCTCCTTGAAGGTGGTGTCCGCCTTGGCGACCAGGAACAGGTTCTGGTTGGGGATGACGATCAGCGTGTCGACATGCTTTTGCAGTTCGTCGATGCCGGTCTCGGCAGAGCGCATGCGGCGCGTGCCTTCGAACATGAACGGCTTGGTGACCACGCCCACGGTCAGCACGCCCTTGTCACGCGCGGCCTTGGCGATGATCGGTGCGGCGCCGGTGCCGGTGCCGCCGCCCATGCCAGCGGCGATGAACACCATGTGAACGCCCTCGAGCAGACGATCGATCTCTTCGATCGTCTCTTCGGCGGCGGCGCGGCCCACTTCAGGCCGCGAGCCTGCACCCAGGCCCTGGGTGATATCGGGGCCCAGCTGAATGCGATTTTCGGCGATCGAGCTGTTCAGCGCCTGCGCGTCAGTGTTGGCGACGATAAAATCCACACCCTCGATCTGGGCCTGGATCATGTTGGCGATGGCGTTGCCGCCTGCACCACCCACACCGATCACGAGGATACGAGGACGCAGCTCTTCAATCGCCGGCGGTCCGATATTGATGCTCATCTTACTCTCCTGGCAGACACGCGCGGCAAGAAATCATTGACCAAATCTGATGGCACAGCCCTGCGCCGGGAAGCAAAGCATCGCAAGGCTTTGTCCACAACAGACAAGCGTAATTCGGACACATTTCGGCGATGCGGCATCGGATCGGGGCGAGACGCCATCCGGAATCATCACCTGCGACGCCATCATCTAGAAATATTGCCGGAAAGCGCGATAGATACGCCCTGCCGTGCCCATCCGCTCCGAACGCACGGACAGCTGCCGGCGACTGTTGAGCGTGCGAATGTCGATGGGATCGGCGGAGGCGTAAAGCACCAGACCGGCCAGTGTGGAAAAGCCCGGCTTTACATGCGCTTCGGCCAAGCCATTGAGATGTGGCACCCGGCCGATGCGCACCGGCTTGCCCAGGGCGGCCTGCGCATAATCAGCCAGGCCTACCAGTTCGGCGCCGCCGCCGGTGAATACCACCTGCTTGCCGCGTTGGCCGTTGAAACGCATCGCCTTGAGCGCTTTGTTGACCTCTTCCATCAAGGTGCCCAGCTGCCCGGTGATGACCGCGATCAGCTCGGCACGCGGAATGCGGTTCTTGTCATCGGCATGGCGCGCGATCGGCCCGGTTTCTTCCTCACCGGGAGCGTTGACTGGGATCATCTCGCGATGGTCCGCTGGGCTGGCAAGCGCCGAGCCGTTGACGCACTTCAGCCGTTCCGCCTGGAAGCGACGAATGCCGAACGCCGAAGCGATCGCGTCGGTCACATCGGCCGAACCCATCGGGATCGAGGTCAAGCCCGTCAGCATTCCTTGCGAATAGATCGCCACGTTCGTGACTTCCGCGCCGAACTCCACCAGAGCGACGCCCAGATCCCGCTCCTCGGGCGACAAGCAGGCATGGCCCGCCGCCACGGGTGAGCCGACCACCGCTTCTACCTCCAGGTGCGCGGATTGCACCGCTTCCGTCAGGTTGCGGATCGGCGCGCCATCCGCCAGCATGATGTGGATATCGACGCCAAGCCGCTCGGCGTGAAGTCCGCGTGGATTAGCGACACCGTGCGCTCCGTCGAGCCGATATTGCGCCGGTTGCGCGTGAAGCACCATGCGCCCGTCAGGCCGGATCACGTCCCGCGCGGAACTGAGCAGTTCGTCGATGTCCTCCTGCTCAATCCGGCGACCGCCGATCTCGGCATCCACCTCGGCAACCTGGCAGGCGAGGCCCGCGCCCGAGCAGCCGATCCAGACGCGCTGCACAGACGTGTCCGCCATTTTCTCCGCGCGGTCGATCGCATCGCGGATGGCGTAAGTAGCCGCAGTCATGTCCGTCACATAACCACGGCGCACGCCCTGGCTGGCGCGGTGGCCGGAACCCAGCACCACGACGTCACCCACATCGGAAATACCTGCAACTATGGCGGAAATGCGGAACGAGCCGATGTTGACGGCCCCGAACACGCGGCTGATGCGGGGAGTGGAAGATCGCGCGCCAGCCATCAGTTCGCCTCCCCCTTGCGTGTCGCCCCGGCCTTGATCGCGGCCGCCTCCGCCTCGCGGCCAGGAATCCGCAAGTAGATGCGATCAGGCGCGCGCATATCGAATATCGTGACTTTACCGCCGAGCAGCCGATTTGTTCCATCGAGACGCGCAAAGGACACGAGGGCACTGGCCGCCTCCTGCTCGCCCTCCGGCAAGGCCAGGACCTGCCCGGTCTTGAACGTGATGTTCCACCGGCGGTTGCCGATCCATTCGGCTTCCTGCACTCGGGGCTTGAGCGCGGGCGCGGCGTCCAGCACGCGGGACAGCGCAATCACCTGCTGGCCCGCGCCCAGCCCGGACACGATCAGCTTACCTTGCGCCCGCCCGCGCGCCACCGTCTCCAGCTCGTGCCCCGTCTCGTCGATCAGAACGAAGCGATCGACCTTGCGTAGAACCGCGTGCGGCTCGCGCTCGACGATGTCGATCACCAGCGTATCGGGCAACTGGCGAGAAACGCGCGCATCCTTGACCCACGAAAGGCCGAGCAGGTCCTGCCGCAGCGCATCGAGATCGACCAGCGGCATCGCCCGGTCACGCTGGGCCAGTGCCCGTTCGTAGACCTTCAGTTCGTTGAGATTCTTAACCCCGCGCACGTCCACATGGCGCACCTCGAAGCCCGCGCCGGACGCCACTTGCGCCACTTGCAGGTTCGCCAGGGCCGGCAATCCCGCCGCCGACGCCACGACCACTGCCAACACAGCCGCGCCCGCCAGGATGGCGAACAGGAAGATGCGGTGCAGCTGCGCTTCGCTGAACGGCAGCGCCGCCATCGCCATGTCGAGAACCGAGCCGGTGCGCGCCTTGGCCTGATTAACACGGGCCTTCTTGCCCTGCGCCGCCGCGGTCTTGCGAACATTCGTCGCCTTGCGGCGGATCGTCTGGCTCATGGTGTGCCGGCCCGCTCGCGCGCATCGGCCAGTGCCTCGGCGATGATCGCCTCGACCAGATCGGGGTACTCCATACCGCAAGCCTTCGCCTGCTCCGGCACCAGGCTCAGCGGGGTCATGCCAGGCTGCGTATTCACTTCCAGCAGGAACAGGCCTTCCACGCCCTGCTCGTCATCCCAGCGAAAGTCCGAACGGCTGGTGCCCTTGCAACCCAGCAACTTGTGCGCGCGCAGGGCGATGTCCTTGCAGGCCGCGGTGATGTCATCCGGGATATCGGCCGGGCAGATATGCTCGGTCATGCCATCGGTGTATTTGGCGTCGAAATCGTAGAAGCCGGACTTAGGCCGCAGTTCGGTGACGAGCAGGGCACGATCGCCGATGACGGCCGTGGTCAGTTCACGTCCGCGAATGAACGGCTCTGCCAGCAGGCGATCGAAGTCCTGCCACGGCCCCTTTGCGTCACGGGAAACCGGATTGCCATAATTGCCCTGGTCCGTGACGATCGCCACGCCGACAGAAGAACCTTCGTTCACCGGCTTCAGCACATAGGGGCGCGGCAGCGGGTCTCGCTCGAAAATCTCTTCGCACGGCACGATTCGCCCGCCAGGCATCGGAATGCCGTGGGGGACCAGCGCCTGCTTGGTCAGCTCCTTATCGATCGCGATGACCGAAGTGGAGAGGCCGGAATGCGTGTAAGTGAGGCCCATCAGGTCCATCATGCCCTGAACGGTGCCATCCTCACCGGGCGAGCCGTGGAGCGCGTTGAACACGACGTCGGGCTTGGCCTCCGCCAGCTTGAGCGCGACATCGCGGCCCATGTCGATCCGGGTCACGCGGTGGCCCTTGGACTCCAGGGCCTTGGCCACGCCCTCGCCGCTCATCAGCGAGACGGGCCGCTCGGATGACCAACCGCCCATCAGCACTGCGACGTGAAGTTTGCCGATGGTCATGCGCGATCTCCGTTCGGGATGGCCGTATTCTTCACTGTTCGCCCACCCTTTGAATTTCCCACTCCAGCTCCACGCCCGAGTTTTCCCGCACGCGCCGCCGCACTTCCTCGCCCAGCGCCTCGATCTCGGCGCTGGTCGCGGTGCCGGTGTTGATGAGGAAGTTCGTGTGCTTCTCGCTCACTTGCGCGCCGCCCAGCGTCAGTCCCCGGCACCCGGCTTCATCCACCAGCTGCCACGCCTTGTGGCCTTCCGGGTTCTTGAAGGTCGAGCCGCCGGTCTTGGAGCGGAGCGGCTGGCTGGCCTCGCGGCTGGCGGAGATGCGGTCCATCTCAGCCTGGATCGCGCCAGGCTCACCCGGATGCCCGCGAAACTGCGCGCTGACGACCATCGCGCCATCGGGCAATTCAGAGTGGCGATAGGTATAGCCAAGCTGAGCCACACCCAGCGTGATCAGTTCGCCCGAACGCAGCACCACGTCACAATCGACGAGGATGTCCTTCACCTCGCCGCCATAAGCGCCGCCGTTCATTCGCACGAACCCGCCGACGGTGCCGGGGATGGAGCGCAGGAACTCGACCCCCGCGATGCCCGCATCGCGCGCGGTGGAGGAGACGAGAATACCCGAAGCACCGCCGCCGCACCGCAGCGTCACTTCGTCCACCTTTTCAACCCTTGCGAAGGCCTTGCCCAGACGAACGACCACGCCCGGCACGCCGCCATCACGCACGATCATGTTGGAGCCCAGCCCCAGCGCCATGACGGGCACGGACGGATGGAGATCATGCAGGAACGCCTGCAGATCGGCCATGTCCTTGGGCTCGAACAGCCACTCTGCCGCGCCGCCGGACTTGAACCAGACCAGCGGGGCGAGCGGGGCCTGCGGGGTCAGTTTCCCCCTCACCCCATTCTTTTCGAGCGTGGGTTGCTCGACCATCAGGCGACGGCCCGCTCGCCGATCGCGCCGGCAAGGCCTGCCGCCCACTTGGTGATATCGCCCGCGCCCAGGCAAACGATCATATCGCCCGGCCGGATGATCCGCGCCATGGCTTCGGCCAGTTCATCCGCCCCGCCGATGACATGCGCATCGCGATGGCCCCGCGCCTTGAGCCCGGTGACCAGCGCCTCGGCATCCACACCGTCGATCGGCGTCTCGCCTGCCGCATATACCGGCGTCACATAGACGGCATCGGCATCGTTAAAGGCGGTCTGGAACTCCTCCATAAGATCGCGCAGGCGCGTAAAACGGTGCGGCTGCACCACGGCCAGCACGCGGCCCTTCACGCCTTCGCGCGCGGCGGCAAGAACGGCGCGAATCTCCACCGGGTGATGGCCGTAATCATCGATCACGGTGGCGCCGCCCACTTCGCCGACCTTGGTGAAACGCCGCTTGACCCCGCCGAACTGGGCGAAGCCGCCGCGAACGATCTCATCATCGCAGCCCATCTCGATCGCCACGGCGACGGCGGCGAGCGCGTTCTGCACGTTGTGGCGGCCCGGCATCGGCAACTCGATCCCTTCGATCCGGCGCTGCTCGCCATCACGCTCTCGCACCACGACATCGAAGCGATTGCCGCCGGGCACCGGCGTCACCGCCTCGCCCCGCACATCGGCCTGCGCGGAGAAACCGTAAGTGATCACGCGCCGATCGCGGATCTTGCCGATCAGGGCCTGCACCTCGGGATGATCGATGCACAGCACTGCGGCGCCATAAAAGGGCACGTTCTCGATGAACTCGATGAACGAGGACTTCACCTTGTCGAAGCTGCCGTAATGCTCAAGGTGCTCGGGATCGATGTTGGTGACGACGGCGATGGTGCCGTCCAGCCGCAGAAACGAACCGTCGCTCTCATCCGCCTCCACCACCATCCAGTCACTGGCGCCAAGCCGCGCGTTGGACCCGTAGGAGTTGATGATGCCGCCGTTGATCACCGTCGGATCGACGCCGCCCGCTTCCAGCAGACAGGCCACCATCGATGTCGTCGTGGTCTTGCCATGCGTGCCGGCCACGGCGACGGTATTTTTGAGCCGCATCAGCTCCGCCAGCATCTCTGCCCGGCGGACGACCGGGATGCGATGCTCCAGCGCATAGACGACCTCGGGATTGTCGCGCTTCACCGCCGTCGACGTGACGACTACGGCGGCCTCGCTGACGTTCTCGGCCGCGTGGCCGATCATCACCTTGATCCCGCGTGAGCGCAGCCCTTCGACCACGTAACCCTCGGCAATGTCAGAGCCCTGCACGGTGTAGCCCAGGTTGTGCATCACCTCGGCGATGCCGGACATGCCGATGCCGCCGATGCCCACGAAGTGGACGGTCCCGATATCGGTGGCGACGCCTTTCATTCCGCGCTCTCCAATGCGAGGGCTTCCTTGCTCTTGGCCACAGCAGGCTTTCCGCCAACACGGATCACGTCCATCAGCGGCGCACCGCCGAAGCCCTCCACCAGATCGGCAAGGTCGCTCGCCGCGTTGGGATAGCCGCAATTCCACGCGGCATGCGCCGCGTTCGCCAGCGTTTCAGGGTGCTGCGCCATCGCCTGGATCTGCTTGGCAAGTTCGCTGGCGGTGAACTTCTCCTGCCGGATCGCCCGCGCACCGCCGGCGGCCACCATCTCGCGCGCGTTGGCCGCCTGATGATCGTCCGTGGCGATCGGCAGCGGGATCAGGATCGCGGGGCGACCCACCACGGTCAGTTCGGCGATGGTCGAAGCTCCGGACCGGCCGATGAACAAGTGCGCATGGGCCAATCGCTCGGCCATGTTCTCAAAGTACGTGGCCAGTTCAGCCGGGATGCCGTGGCTGGCGTAGCGATGGCGCACCGCCTCGATATCTTCCGGGCGGCACTGCTGGATCACTTGCAGCCGCGCCCGCAAGGCGGTGGGCAGCATGGCCAGGCCATCGGGCACGACTTCGGAAAGTACCCTTGCGCCCTGGCTGCCGCCGGTAACCAGGATGCGGAGCAAACTGTCCGAGGTGAAGGCCGGGAACGGCGCATCGCGCAGCGCCAGCACTTCGCTGCGCACCGGATTGCCGACCAGCGTGACCTTCTTGGCCAGCTTGGGATCAAGCTTGTCGATATCCTCGTACGCCGTCGCGATCGCATTGACGCGCGGCGCGAAGAAGCGATTGACCCGGCCCAGCACCGAGTTCTGCTCATGCAGGATCGTGGGGATACCCGCTGCTCGCGCCGCCAGCATCGTCGGCAGCGCGGGATAGCCGCCGAAGCCGACCACGGCGGTGGGCGCGAAGCTTTCGAACAGGCGCAGCGCCATGCGGCGGCCCTCGATCACACCCATCGCGCCCTTGACCCAGCCCAGCGGGTTCTTTCCGGCGATGCGGCCGGGCGGCAGAATATGGGCGGGCAAGCTGGCAGGCTTGCCCGGAATCTGCGCGCCGCGCTCATCGGTGATCAGCGCCACGTGATGCCCTCGCCGTTCCAGCTCCAGCGCCAGCGCGAACGCGGGGATCAGGTGCCCCCCGGTCCCCCCGGCGGCCAGCACATAATGGCGGCTTGCGGCAGTCATGCAGTCTCTCCGACATCGCTGAGCGAAAACCGCTCACGCTCGATAAACGGGTTTCTGCGCGTAATGGCCAGCAGCAATCCCAGGCAAGTGCAAACCGCCACGGTGGAAGAACCGCCGTACGAGACGAGCGGCAAGGTCATGCCCTTGGAGGGGAACAGCTGAAGGTTGACCAGGATATTGATGAAGGCCTGCCCGCCGAACTGGGCGACGATGCCGGTGCCGGCCAGCACGGTGAACAGATCGTCCTCCCGCGTCTGCCGCAGGATCGCCTGAAACAGGATCGCGGCATACAGCATGATGATCACCGCACACACGGCCAAGCCGAACTCTTCGCCGATCACCGAGAAGATGTAATCCGTATGTGCCTCCGGCAAGGACAGCTTGCGCGAACCCATCCAGAAGCCGGTGCCAAACCAACCGCCGTTCAGCAATGTGCGCTCAGCCAGATCGACCTGATCATAAGCGCTGCCACCGCCCAGAAAGGCGTTGATGCGGTTCCGGCCGTTCTCATAGAACATGTAGGCCAGCGCCACGATCGCCACGCCGGCGCCCATCGCCGCCATGATGCGGCGCACATCCAAGCCGGAAAGCAGGATCAGCACGAACCAGGTGGCGGAAAACAGCATGGTCGAGCCAAAATCCGGCTGCGCCATCAGCAGCACGCCGATCAGCCCCATCAGGCCGACGGTCACCTGCATCACCGGCAGGCGATTGTCCCGCACGCGCCAGGCGAGGATCCAGGCCAGCAGGATCGGGAAGCCGCATTTCAGGAATTCGGAGGGCTGGATCGAGACGCCCAGGTTCAGCCAGCGCCGCGCGCCGTTCACTTCGCTGCCGACGAACGGCACCAGCATCAGCGCGAACAGCATCGCCCCGGCGATCAGGATACCAAGGCGGCGGGCCGTCTCCTTGGACAGCGTGGAGGTGCCGAACAGCGCCAGCAGCCCCAGCGCCTGCCAGCGCAAGTGGATGAAGAAGAAGTGCAGGTCCGACAGATGCTTGGCCGACGTGGAAAGCCGGCGCGAACTGGCCGGAGAAGCCGCCGCCACCGAGACCGTGCCTATCGCCATCAGGATCAGCACAAGCGCCAGCGTGACCCGGTCGATCTCCTGCCACCAGATCGCCAACGCGCTGCGACGGCTGCGATTGTACCGCACCATCGCGTTGCCGCTGGCGATAGGTGTTACCGTGGATGCTGCGGTCGCCATCAGTCGATCACCCCATCGTCATCGTCACGTTCCGGCGCTTCGGGCGCAACCAGCGCCTGAACGATCTGCCGAAATGCATTGCCCCGCGCTTCGTAGTCGCGAAATTGATCGAAACTGGCGCATGCCGGGGAGAGCATGACCACGTCTCCTGGTTTGGCCTGCGTGATTGCCTCGCGGATCGCTTCGGCCATCATCTCGCTGCGATGGACCGTCATATGCGGCTTCAGCAGGTCGGCGAACATCGGGCCGGCATCGCCGATCGTATAGGCGGCCGCCACATTGCCGAAGAACGGCGCGCACTCGTCCAGATCCTCACCCTTGGGCAAACCACCCAGGATCCAATGGATGCGCGGGTCCGGATCTGGGGGGAATGCCGCCAGCGCGGGTGCGGTGGAGGCCGGGTTGGTCGCCTTGCTGTCGTTCAGGAACAGCACGCCGTTCGCCTCCGCCACCCGCTCCATGCGGTGAGGCAGGCCACTGAACGTGGTGATCGCCGGCTCCCACTGGTCACGCGTGATCCCCAGCGCCTCGACGATGGCGATGGCGACTGCGGCGTTCTGAAGGTTGTGCGGCCCTTGCAGCGAAGGCCAGTCCTTCTGCAGGGATACGATGTCCCGCCCGTCGGCAAAATTCACCCGGCCCGGTTCGTGACGCGCCACCTGTATCCCGGCGATCGCGGCGGTATCATCGTCCCCGATGCCGAAGACGGCGTGATGGTCCGCGCTCTGCATCGCGAAAAGCCGCGCCTTGGAAGCGGCGTAGGCGGAGAAACCTTCATACCGGTCGAGGTGGTCCGGCGTGATGTTGAGCAACGCTGCCACGTCGCAGTCCAGGCTTCGCGTCAGGTCGATCTGATAGCTCGACAGTTCCAGCACATAGACGCCGGTGCCGTGCTCGTTCGGTGCCAAAGGCTCCTGACCCAGGATCGGCAGGCCGATATTGCCGCCCATCAGGACGGGAAGATCCGCGCTCTCGATAAGGTGGCGCACCAGCGCGGTCGTGGTGGACTTGCCGTTGGTGCCGGTGATGCCCACCACCTTGTGCGGAGGCAGGGCCGCGCGGGCCTGGGCAAAAAGCTCGATATCGCCGATCACCGGCACGCCAGCCTGAGCGGCAACCTCGGTGATGGGATGGCGGTTCAGCGGGATGCCGGGGGAGACGATGACGGCGTCATAGCCCGTCAGGTCGGCACTGGTAGGATCGGCAAGTTCCACGCGGTCCGCCAGCGCAGCGCGGGGTTCCTCCCGCGTGTCCCACGCCATCACTTGCGCGCCACTGGCCAGCAACGTCTCCACAGTGGCCAAGCCGGAACGGGCAAGACCCAGCACCGCGTACCGCTTGCCCGAGAAGGCGGGAGAGACGATCATCGCCGCGCCGCTTACCGCAGCTTCAGCGTGGACAGGCCTAGCAGCGCGAGCACGATGGAGATGATCCAAAAGCGGATCACGACGGTCGACTCTGCCCAGCCGAGTTGCTCGAAATGGTGATGGATCGGGGCCATGCGGAACACGCGGCGTCCGGTGCGCTTGAAGAAGAAGACCTGAATGATGACCGACAGCGCCTCCAGCACGAACAGCCCGCCGACCACCGCCAGCACGATCTCGTGATGCGCGGCGACTGCAATAGCCCCTAGTGCGCCGCCCAGCGCAAGGCTGCCGGTATCGCCCATAAACACGGCTGCAGGGGGGGCATTGAACCACAGGAAGGCCAACCCCGCCCCCATGATCGCGGTGCACAAGATCGCCAGTTCACCCGCGCGGGGCACGTGGGGGATGCCCAGATACGTGGCGTAGTCGACGCGGCCCGCTAGATAAGCGATGATCGCGAAGGTACCCGCCGCAATGATCACCGGCATCGTCGCCAGGCCGTCCAGCCCGTCCGTCAGGTTCACGGCGTTACCCGCACCCACGATCACCACAGCGGCGAATACGTAGTAAAACGGGCCCAGCGGGATGTAGCGCCCGCTCAGGAACGGCACGTAAAGGTTCGTGTTCAGCTGGCTGACGATGATGAAGGCGGCCACTCCTGCCACCAGAAATTCCAGCAAAAGCCGAAGCTTGCTGGAGAGGCCGGCATGGTGGCGTTTCGTCACCTTGTCATAATCATCCAGGAAACCGATCATGCCGAAGCCGACCGTCACGGCCAGGCAGGCCCAGACGAACGGGTTCGTCAGGTCCATCCACAAGAGCATGGAGATGACCAGCGCGATCAGGATCATCAGCCCGCCCATCGTCGGCGTGCCGCGCTTGGCCAGGTGCGTCTGCGGACCGTCCAGGCGGATAGGCTGACCCTTCCCCTGGCGCACGCGCAGCATGTTGATGAACTTGGGCCCGATCAGCAGCCCTACGACAAGCGCGGTCATGAGGGCCGCGCCGGAGCGGAACGTCTGGTAGCGGAAGAGGTTGGAGACCCCTTCGAAGTGAAACCAGTCTGCGATGATGTACAGCATTGGGAGGGTTGCGACCTAGTCTGTGCCGAGATGGCGCAGGGCCGATAAGGCCCCTTCGTGATCAACGCCAGCGCCGTATCCGCGCGACGCGCCGAACGGTTGGTCGGCGTTCAGACAATAGGTTGCTGCCCCCCCCATCGCTCTTACCCTTCGCGTTTGCCAAGCGCCGCGACCAGCGCCGCCAGACCGACCGAGTTGGAGCCCTTCACAAGGATCGCATCATCACGCTCAAGCCCGAAGGCGCGCAGGTTTTCCAAGGCTTCCGGCACCGAACCGACATGCGCGAAGGCCATGGATTTGCCAAGCGCGTTGGGCACGCCTTTCCCCAGTTCGTCCGCCAGTGGCTGCATTTCGCCGCCAACCAGCACTGCGTAATCGACCCCTGCCTCGCGCACCGGCATCGCCAGCGCCGCGTGATAATCAGGGCCATGGCTTCCCAGTTCCTTCATCGCGCCCAGCACCGCGATGCGGCGGCGAGCAGGCGTGCGCCCCAGCTGCGCCAGCGTGGCGCGCATCGATGCAGGATTGGCATTGTAGCTTTCATCGATCAGCAGCGCCTGGCCCGGCGGCATGTCGTCATCGATGTCGATCTCCAGGCGAGCGCCGCGCCCGGCAAGACCCTCCATCTCGGCCAGCGCGACGCCCGCGGCGCCTAGGTCCCCGCCCACCGCACGCACCGCGGCCATAACCGCAAGCGAATTGATCACCCAATGCTCGCCGGGCGAGGCCACGGTGTAGCACACGCGCCGATCACCCATGTCCGCCGTCACCAACGAACCGCCGCCGATCGCCGATACGGCATCGAGCAGGCGGACGTTGGCATGATCGGCCTTGCCGAACGAAATTACGGTGATGCCCAGCTTGTCCGCAGCGGCTTTGAGGCGCGCGAAGTGGGGGCTGTCAGCCGGGATCACGGCCACGCCGCCTTCCTCCAGCCCTTCGAAGATTTCCGCCTTGGCATCGGCGATGGCTTCTTCGGAACCCAGCATCTCGATATGGGCAGGCGCGATCGTGGTGATCACCGCGACATCGGGGCGGACCTGCCGCGTCAGCGCCGCAATCTCACCTGCGTGGTTCATGCCCATCTCAAACACGCCGAAGCGGGCCCGGGCGGGCATCCGCGCCAGGCTGAGCGGTACGCCGACATGGTTGTTGTAGCTCTTTACCGAACGATGCGCATCGCCATGCGAAGCGCGATCGAGCGCGGCAAAGATGGACTCCTTCACGCCGGTCTTGCCGACAGAGCCGGTCACACCGATGATCTTGCCCCGGCCCCGCGCGCGGGACGCGGCGCCCAGGCGCACCAGCGCCTCCGTGGTGTCCTTGACCAGGATGTGCGGGCCATCGACCGGGCGATCGACCACGACGGCCGCCGCGCCCTTGGCCAGGGCCATGTCGACGAAGCGGTGGCCGTCCATGCTCTCGCCCTTCAGCGCGAAGAACAAGTCACCCGGCTGCACGTCGCGGCTGTCGATCTCGACACCCGAGGCGAGGAATTCGGCACTGGCGGTGCCCTTCACCGCGCGAGCGATGCTTTCTGCATCCCACAGCGCCAGCGGCGTCTCGTCAAGCGTGTCGACCGGCCAGTCGAGAATGCGGGCAATGGCGTTCATTTCAATGGTCTCCCAAGGGGATAGCTTGTGCGCCAGACATTTCTCTGGCGACCGTCACGTCGTCGAACGGCAGCACGCGCGCATGTGCGCCGCTGCCTACCACCTGCCCCTGTTCATGCCCCTTGCCGGCAACGAGGACGATGTCCCCGCCGCCAGCCTCAGCGATCGCCGCGCCGATGGCATCGCGGCGATCTCCGATTTCCATAGCCCCTTCGACGCACCCGGCCAGCACCATGGCCCGGATCGCGGCGGGGTCTTCCCCGCGCGGATTGTCGTCGGTGACGATAACTGTATCTGCGTTGCGGCAGGCAACCCGGCCCATCTGCGGCCGCTTGCCCTGATCCCTGTCCCCGCCTGCGCCGAACACCACGATCAACCGACCCGAAACGTGCGGGCGCAAGGCGGCAATGGCCGCTTCCAGCGCGTCGGGCGTATGGGCGTAGTCGACGTAGATCGGCGCGCCGCGCGATGAAACCGCCGCACGTTCCAACCGCCCGCGCACCGTCTGCAGGCGCTTCATGGCATCGAAGGTCTGCTTCGCATCGCCGCCCGTCGCCAGCACCAGACCTGCCGCTACGAGCGCATTAGCAGCCTGATAAGCCCCGATCAGCGGCACTTCGATCTTCACCTGCTGCCCGGCGTGTTCCACCACCAGAGTCTGGCCCAGCAAGGTCGGCGCGCGCGAAACCAGCTTCAGGTCGGTGCCCCGCTCGCCAACCGTGAAAAGCTTCAACCCCCGCGCCTCGGCATGGGCAACGGCCTTGCCCGACCAGGCATCGTCCGCCCAGACGACCGCGGTGCCATCGTTCGCAACAACTTCGTCGAACAACCTCATCTTGGCTGCGAAGTAGTCTTCCATCGTTGCATGGTAATCGAGGTGATCGCGGCTGAGATTGGTAAAGGCCGCCGCCGCCACGCGCGGACCTTCGCTGCGGAATTGCGAAAGGCCATGGCTTGAGGCTTCGAACGCGACGTGGGTTACACCTTCGCGCGCCAGACCGGTCATGTTCGACAGGAACGTGACGATATCGGGGCTGGTCAGGCCGGTGGAAACGCTTTCATCGCTGGTCGTCACCCCCAGAGTGCCGATCGAGGCGGCGCGCAGGCCCGCCATGCGCCACAGCTGGCGCGTCAGTTCCACGGTGGAGGTCTTGCCGTTCGTGCCCGTCACCGCAACCAGGGTTTCGGGCACCGGCTGATAGAAACCCTGCGCCAGGCGCGCGAAGGCGCGGCGCGGTTCGGCATCGGCGAAATGGGCAACGCCCGCCACCATCGCCTCGGCACGAGCGACGATCGCGACGGCGCCTGCCTCGATCGCGGCGGGAATGAAGTCTTCGCCGTTGACGCGAGCCCCCGGGAACGCGCCGAATACCGTGCCCGGCGCGACCTTGCGATGATCGATCGCAAAGCCGGTGACATTGCCATCCCTATCACCCGGAAGCGTGAAACCGGACATCGTGGCGAGCGCGGAAAGTTTCATTCCTTGTCCGCCCCGGCGGGTACGAGCGAGCGGATGTCCGAGATGTCGATATCGCGCGTCTCGTCCGGCATGATGCCCAGCAGCGGTCCGATCCGGGGCACCACACGGCTGATCACCGGCGCGGCGTTCCAGGCGGCGGTGCGCTGGAAGGACGTGGCCTTGGTACCCTGCGGCTCATCGATCATCGCGATCACGACGTATCGCGGGTGATCCATCGGGAAGGCGGACGCAAAGGTCGCGATCAACGAATGGCGCTGATAGCCGCCGGCGCCCGGCTTTTCCGCCGAGCCGGTCTTGCCACCGACCCGGAAGCCCGGCGCATCCGCCTTGCGGCCGGTGCCGAACGCCACGATCATCCGCAGCAACTGGCGAAGACGCGCGCTGGTGGCGGCGGTGAACACACGCTCACCCTGCGGCACCTGGCCGGGCTCCAGCTTCTTGAGCGTGGCGGGCCGATAGATGCCGCCGTTCACCAGCGCGGCGTAGGCAGAGGCAAGGTGCAGCGGCGTTACCGCGATGCCGTGGCCGTAAGATACGGTCATGGTGCGCAGGCGCGGCCACACGCCCGAGGGCCAGATGGGGAAGCCACGCGCGGGCAGCTCGATGCTGGGCCGGGCATTCATGTGCAGCGCTTCCATCGTCTTCTTCAGACGCACGCCGCCCAGTTCGTCGGCGATCTGCGCGGTGACGACGTTGGATGAGTGGATCAGCGTCTCGGGGACGTTGAGCGAGCCGCCGAAGTTGTGGCTGTCATGAATCGTGAAGCCCGCGACATGCAACGGCGAGGCCGGCCAGCGGCGACCAAGATTGGTGATCGTGCCCGCGTCCAGTGCCGAGGCCACCGTGATCGGCTTGAACGTGGAGCCCAGCTCGTAGACCTGGTTGGTCACGCGGTTGAAGATGTTGGGCGTGTTCGCCTTGTCGATCTTGTTGGGATCGAACGAAGGAAGCGAGGCCAGCGCCAGTACTTCGCCGGTATCGACGTCCAGCACGACACCCGCCGCGCCCTTGGCGGCGGAGAGCGCCATGCCACGGCCCAGCTCGTCTTCCAGCGCGCCCTGCACCCGGACGTCGATCGAAAGGTTCATCGGCGTGGCGCGCCCCTCGGCGGACTTGAGGCGGGCGTCAAACGCTTCCTCCATGCCGACCTTGCCGTTGCCGTACGAATCGACAAAGCCCAGAACGTGCGCGGCGGTGGACCCTTGCGGGTAGAAGCGCGTGGTTTCCTGCGGGAATTCCAGCGCCGGCTCACCCAGCGCATGCACGCGGTTCGCTTCCTCGGGCAGGATCGACTTACGCAGATAGCCCTTCTGGCCGGACATCAGCATGCTGGTCACGCGCTTGACGTCGAGATCGGGGAAGATCGCATGCAGCTTGGCGGCTACGTCGGCGGGCTTGCCCACCAGCGGCGGGCCATCGGTCATCGCCTTGGGATTGAACCACAGCGAATAGACATGGAAATCGCGCGCCATCGGCGTGCCGTTACGATCGACGATGATCCCGCGAGAGGGCGTCATGAACGCGGCCATATCGGCGCGGGGGCCGAAGCCGCCGGTCAAGCCCAGGAACGAGAGGCGCACCATCGCGCAAGTCGCCAGCAGGGCAAAGCCCGCCAGCACCCACAGCGCGCGCCACTTGGCGACGAGCAGCGCCTTTTGCCGCACATTGTTCAGGCGGTGCCGGCCCGTGGAGAGCGGGACAGTCGGCGTAACCGGGTCAGGATTGGAAAAAGCCAGGCGCGCCGCCGGCTGCGGCCGCTTAACCCCTGCGGGAAGCGGCGTGATGCTATCGGGCGAGAGGGCGCGCGTGGCCATTTACTGGACGTCCGAGGCGAGCTGGATGCGGGCCAGCCGCTTGCCCAGGCCACGCGCATCGCGAGCCAGCGCCTTTGCCTCGACCTTGTCGTCCGGCGTGCTGCCCGCGTCGGATACGGTGCGAGCGACCGCCGCACCCATGCCGGTGACGGGGGAAACCATCGCCAACAGGCCGCCATCACCCGTGTTTTCGCTGCCCTCTGCCGCCTTGTCGGCGCTGGCGTAGCGGATCGGTGCAGGCGCGCCCGGAGCCGCCGCCTTGCCCAGCGCCGCCAACTGGCGCTCACCTTCGATATACTGTTCGGCACGCGGGGCTTCGTAGCCGAACTCCACCTCGTTCAGCGTCTTCAGCTGCTGCTGATTGGAGCGGGTCTGGAATTCGGTCTGCAGGAAATCGATATCGCGCTGCAGGTAGGCGATGCGCCTTTCCGTGCCCGCGACCTGGCTCTTCACCGCATTCACCCGAAGCATCAGCGCGATACTCAGCGCGCCGCAGATCAGCAGCACGGTCATCCAACCAATCGAATGGACGCGATCGCGAGTGAGGTTCATGCGGATTTCCTCGAGCGGGCGGGGGCTTGGGTGCGGACGGCGCTGCGCAGGGTGGCGGAGCGCGAGCGGGGATTGATGGCGACTTCGCCATCGCCGGGGCGAATGGCCTTCGAGACCTGTGCGAAGGTCGGCGCATCGGCGGGCGCGACTTGCGGCAAGTGGCGCGAGGTGGAGGCATTGCCCCCGCTGGCTTCGCGCAGGAACTGCTTCACCACGCGGTCTTCCAGCGAGTGGAACGAGACCACGGCCAGGCGACCTTCCGGTGCCAGCAGCGTCTCTGCCGCGGCCAGGCCGCCCTCCAGCTCGTCCAGTTCGCCGTTCACGTGAATGCGGATCGCCTGGAAGCTGCGGGTTGCGGGATCCTTGGGCGCACCAGCGTGATAGCCAAGCGCCTTGCGCACCACACGCGCCAGGTCCTCGGTGGTCTGCAGCGGACGCGCCGCCACGATCGCGCGGGCCACCCGACGCGACTGACGCTCCTCGCCATAGGTATAGAGCACGTCGGCGATCGCGCTCTCTTCGGCGGAGTTCAGAAAATCGGCCGCGGATTCCCCCTCCTGGCTCATGCGCATGTCCAGCGGGCCGTTGCTGGAAAATGCAAAGCCGCGCGTGGGTTGATCCAGCTGCATTGAGGACACACCGATATCCATCGCAATGCCGTCAACCCGCGCTATCCCCAGCTCAGCCAAAGTATCCACCATTTCCGAAAACCGGCGGGGGTGCAGCACGAGGCGCGGGGCATCGCCACCAAGCTCGGGCCATCCTTGCGGGTTGCCCTGCGCGGCCGCGATGGCGTCTGGATCGCGATCGAAGGCATGGACGGTCGCCCCCGCATCCAGGAGTCGCCGGGTGTAGCTGCCCGCGCCGAACGTGGCATCGACCATGACTGTGCCCGGGGCAGGACGCAGCGCCGCGATGACTTCCTCCAGCAGGACGGGGATGTGCGGGGCATGGGATGCGGCGGCGGTCATGCGCGGCCCGCCTTCTTCAGCTCAGCCTTGGCGAGGCTGGCACAGGAAACTTGCGCGCCCTTGAACTGGGGCTCGGTCATGGCGGCAAGCGCGCCTGGGGCGAAGACGAAGAAGTACTGGCCGGCGCCCTGGAAATAGAGCTGGTCGTCCACTTCGGCCAAAGTGGCGAGATCCTCTGGCAGGACAAAGCGGCCCGAGCCGTCGAACGGAATCTCGTGGTAGTTGTACAGCGTCATCGCCTTCATATCCCGGTCGAAGGGCTGACCGGACTTCATGGCGAATTCGCGCTCCTGCTCGATGATGTCTTCAAACTGGGCCACGCGGGACAGGCCGTAGCCGACAAGGCAGTTCCAGCTTTCATGCTTGGCGAGGCAAAGCACCTGGCTGCCGCTCGATTCGCGGACGGTGCCACGGAACAGATTGGGCAGCACGAAGCGGTTCTTATCGCGTCGAAGCGAGAAGCCCTGCCCCCGGTAGATCAACGGCTGCCCCGCCATTTTTCGCGACTCTGACCCTTCGAATAGCCCCGTCTCGCGAATGACTTCCCCCAAGCCCGGCCACCCTTCGAGCGGCCGGGTTCCCGTGATCGGCGTAATCACGAGGAGGTTCAGTCATTCCGATTGATGCCGCTTTTATCGGTTCCAGAGCGGGCCGGAAAGGGAAAAGTGGGGATCGATCCCTTGAAAATTGTTGATTGTTTACTCGGAACAATCTTCGCGATTGTGCAATAGCACGCAATTGCGAGGGTATAGGCAGGTAAACGGTATCAATCGGGCTCTCCCCACTCGTCCCCACGCTCCAGACCTCGACCGGTCTAGCAGCTTTAATGAGGCGGAGGTGGGGTTGACCAGGGCCAGAAGACACCGACGGCGTCTGCTGACGCTACATATTGTATTTACAGGATTTTCCGTCCGGCGCAGTTGGCCGCCAGGGGATATCAGCGGCTGAGAAGCCCCAGCAATCCCGTGATTGCCTCAGCTTGTCCCGCATCATCCCCATCGAACACCGCAGCGTCCGCAATGATGATCGCCCGGCCCCGGCCGATGACACAGTTGGCCGCGATTCCATCCGCGGCAAGACGACACTGCGCATCCGGCCTGGCCACGAATCGCCCGGACAGATTTGTCGGCACGCTGACGCCGAATGCCCGGGCCTGTGATTCTCCCGCGGGCTGATCAGGATCGAAGGTCATCTCCAATCCCCAGTGCCGCAGGATCGGCGAGAGCATGGCGATGTCCTGTGGTCGGCGCGGATCACCCAGAGCGAAGTCCGAATGCGCCGTCAGCATCGGATCGGCGAATAGCAACAGGCGACCGCCTGCCCGTACCCAAGCATCGAGAGCGACATTCTCGTCCGGGGTCAGCGGGCGGGGCTGCGCCAGCACCAGCAAGGCGTCATGCAGCAGCGGAAGCCCCTTTGGCCCGGCGAGGGTGTCGAGCGGAATGACCCTGCCCCGCCGCTCCATCGCCTGCAACGCCCAGTGTTTGCCTGTGGTATCGGAAAGCTGTCCCCGGATATCCCCGGCTTCGGCCCAGACAAGCGGCAGGCTGCTGGAAAGACCGATCACCCGCTCCGGCACCTTCTCCTGACCCTGTGCGCAAGACGCCAGCGCCACAAGGAACGGGAGGGCAGCGGTGCGCATCCCCTTAAGGCGCAGGAACCGCTCCGGATGGTTGCGCGGCATCGGGGCTGCTGCCCGGCGTGGGGTCTGCGGCGGGGACGACGCCGATATCCGCCAGCGGCTCACTGGCCGGCTTCTTGGCCTGGGTGTCGACCGCCACCACTTGCTCCACCGGCTCACGCACATCGCCCAGCCTGGCGCGATCCATGATGATGTTGGCCAGCCCCACGATCAGCAGCATCGCGCACAGCCCGATCAAGCCCACCTGAAGGCGGTGGATCGCCTGCATGCGCAGTTCGCGCGCATTGGGCGGCGCGTAGTGCTGCGGCGTCTGGATCGGCTCGACAATGCGAGGCGGAACGTTTCCTGCCATCGGCGAGATGTTAGCTTATTGTGCCAGCCATGGGAAGACCGGCAAGCCTTTAGCCTCCAGCCATTCCCGGTTGTAAAGCGAGGAGAGATAGCGAAAGCCCGTGTCGCACAGGATCGTCGCCACACGCGAACCTGCGCCCAGTTGCTTGCCCAGCGCCACCGCTCCGGTCACGTTGATGCCGGAGGACATGCCCAGGCACAGCCCCTCTTCCGACAGGAGGCGCCGGACCCACTTGATCCCCTCCTCGTCCGAAATCCGGAATTGCGTATCGATCGGCGCGCCCTCCAGGTTGGCCGTGATGCGGCCTTGCCCGATGCCTTCCGCGACCGAAGACCCCTCAGCCTTCAGCTCGCCACAGGCGTAATAGTTATAGAGTGCCGCGCCGTGCGGATCGGTGAGCGCGATGGTGATGTTTTCATCGAACGCCTTCAGGCCCATGCCCACGCCCGCGATCGTGCCGCCCGTGCCCGCCGCGCAAGTAAAGCCATCGATTCGGCCCTCCATCTGTTGCCAGATTTCCGGTGCAGTGCTTTCGATGTGCGACTTGCGGTTGGCGATATTGTCAAACTGGTTGGCCCAGATCGCGCCTTGCGTCTCTTCCGCCAACCGCCGCGAGGTGTGGACGAAGTGGCCGGGGTTGGAGAAGGGCGCGGCAGGCACCAGCACCAGCTCCGCGCCCAATGCCCGCAGCGTGTCCATCTTTTCGCGCGATTGCGTCTCGGGCATGACGATCACGGTCTTGTAGCCCAGGGCGTTGGCGACCAGCGCCAGGCCGATGCCGGTGTTGCCCGCCGTGCCTTCCACGATGGTACCGCCAGGCTGCAGCAGCCCCTTCTCTTCCGCATCGCGCACGATCCACAGTGCCGCACGGTCCTTCACAGAGGCACCGGGGTTGGCGAATTCGCACTTGCCCCAGATTTCGCAGCCCGCCTCCTCGCTCGGCCCCTTCAAAAGGACGAGCGGCGTGTTGCCGATGAGATCGAGGGAGGAGCGGCGAATGTCAGGCGCTGTCATGCCGTGGGAAGTAGGAAGAAGCGGAGCGCCGCGCAATCGCCAAGTGGCGTTGCAGCCGCGCGATGGACGCATATCTTGTGGCTTCATGGCTGCGGCATCGGTCGCCGGCATAAGCAGGAAGGCAAACGATCCGATGGGCCAAATTCGATGGGCTTGAAGGCAGAGGCGATCCGCGAAGGATTGGATACGATAGCTGCGGCAGAGCCACGCATCGCCCATGCCCTGGCGGTGGCAGGCTATCCCGAACCGCGCGTTTACGAAACCGGCTACGCCACGCTGCTGCGTACGATCGTGGGCCAGCAGGTCAGCGTCGCCTCCGCCGCCTCGGTATGGAACAAGCTTCAGGCGCTGCTGGGCGAAAGCATCCCGCCCGAAGTCCTACTCGCCGCCGAGTTCGAGGCGCTGCGCGGCTGCGGCCTTTCTCGCCAGAAGCAGGGTTATGCACGGTCCTTGTGCGAACTGGTGACGGCCGGTTCGCTCGATCTGGATAACCTGCCCGCCGACGACGAAGCCGCGATCACGCAGTTGGTGCGGATCAAGGGCATCGGGCGATGGTCTGCCGAAATCTACCTGCTGTTCGCCGAGGGCCGGCCGGACATCTGGCCCGCTGGCGACCTGGCGGTGCAGGCGGGCCTGCACAAGATCCTGGGCCTGGACGCCCGCCCCAGCGAAAAGCAGACGCGCGATCTGGCCGAACCCTGGCGACCGCACCGCGGCGCGGCGGCGATCTTCACTTGGCATATGTACAACAACCCGGCGCTCTGAACGCGGGCGATAAAAAACCCCCGGCGGGAGAGAAGCGCCGGGGGTTTTCCGCAAGTGCCGATCAAGGAGGCGCGTTCCCCCGCGCCTGGGCCCTCAGTCGAAACGCACTCGCAAATTCGCACCGGCGTAGCGATCCGCATCACGCGGGATCATCAGGCGCTGCCCGGCGGTGGTGTTGAGAAGCACGTAGCTCTTGTCCAGAATGTTGCGGACGAAGAAGGTCAGGCGGTACTTGTCGTCCGCGTCCGACACGCCGACGCTGGCGTTCCAGATGCCGTAGGGATCGATCGGCCCGCTTTCACCCAGGTCAGAGAACTGCTTGCTGACATGGTGCCAGTCGGTCGACAAGTAGAGCTTGGCCGGCCCCGCATCGACGTCATAGTCCGCACCCACGGTGTAGCTGAACTTGGGCGCCAGCGGCAGGCGGGTGCCGTCTCGCGCGTCAGGCGCGTTGGTCAGCGGGTTGGGGTTGAAGCGGCGCACCTTTGCATCGGCATAGGCCAGGTTGGCGCGGAAGGTCAGGCCTTCGGTCGGCGCGAACGTAGTGTCCACTTCGAAACCCTTCGACCGCACTGAGCCGGCATTCGTCAGGTTGGTGACGACGGCGCCGTTCAGCAGCACGAAGTTGTTGGCCTGGAAACCCTTATAATCGACCAGGAACGCGGTGGCATTCACCTGCACCATACGGTCGAAGAACTGGCTCTTCAGACCCACTTCGTAGCTGTTCGACTTTTCAGGATCGATCGGCGTCGAGTTGGTGGGCGCGGTGTGGTTGAAGAAGACGTTGAAGGCCGGCCCCTTATAACCGCGGGTATAGCTGCCGTAGACCATCACGTCCTTGGCGACATCGTACTGCAGCACGGCGCGGCCCGAGAAGTTGCTGGCGTCCGTCTGGCCGCGTGACAAGTTGGTGCCATTGCCATTGGGCAGCGTGCCCCCCGCGCCGACGGTCGAGAGGCCCGCGCCGCCCGTGATCACCCCGTTTGTGGCGTTGCGCGCCGGCCCACGGAAGTGGGTGTAGCGCACGTCGTCATGCGTGTAGCGGCCGCCCAGGGTCATGCGCAGACCTTCGACGAACTCGTATGTCGCCTGCCCGAAGACCGCCCAGTTGCTGAACGATACCTTGCTTTCCGACGTGGCGGTGGGGAACAGGGTGTTCGCCGTGTCCGCCAGGTTGCAAGGCTGTCCGCCGGTCACGTCGACGGGGCTGGTCGACCGGGCGCACGTGATATCGCTGCGGGTGAAGTCCTGGGTGTTCTTCGAATACCACAGGAAGCCGCCGACCTGATAGGTCAGGGCCTGGTTCTGCGGCGAAGCCAGGCGGACTTCGGCCGAAACCTGATCGGTCTCCACCGTGCCGCGATCGTGCAGCTGGGGCGTGCCGACCAGCGCGCGCGGCAGGAAGTCACCGTCGCGAAGTTCGGTGTTCCTCCAGTTGCGATAGCCGGTGACGATGCTGAAGGTGTGATCGGCGAAAGTGTCGATATCGGCGTTCAGCGTGAAGCTCATCTGCCGGTCCAGCGAGCGGGTGATCAGGTTCTGGTTCACGCGGCGGGTGTCCTCACCCTGCGGGGTGATGCCCAGCTCGCGATCGAGAACGGTCCCGCGCGAGACGCCGGTCACTTCGGCGCAGCAATCGTCGTTCGCCTTGAAGTAATCGGCGATCAGGCGGACACGCGCGCCGTTGCCATCCCAGTCCAGCAGGCCGCGAGCGCCGTAATGCTCATAGCCGTTGACGGTCTTGTTGTAGAACGTGTTCTTGATGTTGCCATCGAAGTTTCCGTAGAAACCGGTGACGCGGGCACTGAGGTTTTCGGCGATCGGACCGGACACGGTCAGGCGCGCACGGTATTCCTCATCGGTGGTGCCCGAAAGATTGGCCTCGGCCTGGAACGTGTCGGTGCCGCCCTTTGAGACGATGTTCACGAGGCCGGCGGACGCGTTCTTGCCGAACAGCGTACCCTGCGGGCCGCGCAGCACTTCGATGCGATCGAAGTCCACCAGGTCGAGGAAGGACTGGCCCGACCGACTAAGCACGATGCCGTCGACAACGGTGGACACACTTGGCTCCGCTGCGATCGAGAAACTGATCGTACCCACGCCGCGCATCACGATCGCGCTGTTGGCGTTGGTGGTGCCCTTGCGGAAGGTTACCGAGGGGACGATCTTGGTGATGTCTTCCAGGCTCTTGGCCCCAGCGCGGTCCAGCGCGGCCCCGGTGACGGCGCTGATCGAGATCGGCACGTCCTGGGCGCTCTGCCTAACCTTCTGCGCGGTAACGATAATTTCTTCGACCTGGGCAGCAGCCGGGTTGGCGGCGGACAGTGCGAGCGCCGAAGCGGTAAAGGCCAGCGCGGTGCGAACGACGACGCGGCGGTGTGACGAATGACTCATGAGTTCTCCCCTCCTGATGCAAAGCCCTGGCTTTCGAAACCTCGGGTCTTGATGATCCGCTCTTGATCCCCATGAACATTTCTGTCAAGCGTTGTCATAAGAAGGGCCATACGGCAAAAGCCCTCGGTGTCGCATATGCCACAATGGGAGCTGGTTTGTTGTCGCTGAACTTCGCGCTTGAAGATGACGGGTTCGTTCTCCTGCTGGAGGATCGCGTGATCTTGCGCAGTACGGCGGACAAACCAGCTTTCCAGGTGGCGCGTGGTGATGCCGATGTGCGGATGATTCGCGGCAACTTCTCAATCGGCGATACGCCGCAGGATCATCATTCCCTCTCCCTCGCGCGCATGGACGGCGCGGATGTTGTCCTGTCCGTCCAGGACGGCGCGCAACCCCTTCTCCGCCTGCGGATCGCGGAAAACCGCCTGGAGGTGCGCACCGTTGATACGCGGTTCGATCGCGTCTGGATCGACCTGGCCGCGCAGCCGGGCGAGCATGTCTGGGGCGGGGGCGAGCAGATGAGCTATCTCGACTTGTCGGGCCGCCGCTTTCCGATCTGGACCAGCGAACCTGGCGTGGGCCGGGACAAGTCCACCGAGCTGACCCGCCTGGTCGATGAAGACTGCATGGGCGGCGGTGACTACTGGTGGACCAATTATCCGCAGCCGACCTTCCTTACATCCAGCCTGATGGCCTGCCATCTGGACAGCAGCGCCTACAGCGTGCTCGACTTCACCGATGCAACGCGGCACCGGATCGAGGTGTGGCAAGGCGATTTCGCGCTGGAACTGTATGTCGCACCGGACATCCGCGATCTCGTCGGCCAACTCAGCACCCGCTTCGGCCGTCAGCCCCCCCTCCCCGACTGGGCGATCGGCGGCGCGATCGTCGGCCTTAAGGAAGGCGAGGCCAGCTTCACGCGGCTGGAGCGGATCGTTGCCGCCGGGGCCGAAGTCAGCGGCCTGTGGTGCGAGGATTGGATCGGCATCCGCCAGACCACCTTTGGCCGCCGCCTGTTTTGGGACTGGTCGTGGAACGCAGCCCGCTATCCTGACCTTCCCACCCGCATCGCCGATCTGGCGACGCGCGGCATCCGCTTTCTGGGCTATGTGAACCCATACCTCGCCAACGATGGCGTGCAGTATCAGGAGGCGCTCGCCGCCGGCTATCTGGCGCTGCGGCAGGACAGTGACGCGCCATACCTCGTCGATTTCGGCGAGTTCGACTGCGGCGTGGTCGATTTCACCAACCCCGCCGCGTTGGACTGGTTCGCCGATCGCGTGATCGGGCAGGAGATGCTGGACTTCGGTCTGTCCGGTTGGATGGCCGATTTCGGCGAGTATCTGCCGGTCGACCTGCGGCTTCACGATGGCAGCGATCCGATGCTGATGCACAACCGCTGGCCGGTGCTGTGGGCAGAAGCAAACGCCAAGGCGATCGCATCGCGCGGCAGGACCGGGGACGCGGTGTTCTTCATGCGCGCCGGTTTCTCTGGCGTGCAGGCGCATTGTCCGCTGCTGTGGGCGGGGGACCAGTCGGTCGATTTCACTCGGCACGACGGGATCAACACCGTCCTCACCGCCGCGCTGTCCGCCGGGCTTGTCGGCAACGCCTATTCGCATAGCGACGTCGGCGGCTACACCAGCCTGCACGGCAACGTCCGCACTGCCGATCTGATGATGCGCTGGTGCGAGCTGGGCGCGTTTTCCCCCGTGATGCGCAGTCATGAGGGCAACCGCCCCGACGACAATCTCCAGATCGACAGTTCCGAGGCGCTGCTGGCGCAGTTCGCGGCGATGTCACAGGTTCACGCAAAGCTTGCGCCCTATGTCCGCCATCTGAGCGACGAGGCGGTTAAGACCGGCCTGCCGGTGCAGCGGCCGCTGTTCCTGCACTATTTCGAGGACGCGCTGTTCAGCGTGCAGGACCAATACCTTTACGGCGTGGACATGCTGGTGGCTCCGATCGTGGAGGCGCGATCCACCGGCCGTAACGTCATCCTGCCGGGAGATGCGCCCTGGCGTCATCTGTGGAGCGGCGAGGACCTCGCGCCCGGCACGCATTTCGTGAAGGCGCCCTATGGCCGGCCGCCGGTGTTCTATCGCCCAGACAGCCCGTTCGCGCCGCTGTTCGCCTCGCTGGAGACACAAGCATGAGTGATCGGTCCAACATCAAGGACGTATCCGCGCTGGCGGGCGTGTCGGTGAAGACGGTCAGCCGCGTTCTCAACGGCCACCGCTATGTCAGCCAGGACACGCGGGAGCGCGTGGAAAAAGCGATGCAGGAGCTGGAGTTCCGCCCCAGCGTGGCGGCGCGCATCCTGGCGGGCAACAAGTCCGGCCAGATCGCCCTCATCTACGACAATCATAGCCCTTACTACATGAACCAGGTGCAGATGGGCTGCTGGGAGGCCTGCCAGGCATCCAATTCTCGCCTGCTGGCCCAACCGGTGGACGTGGGTGATGCCATGGTGGGCGAGCAGGTGCGCGGCCTCGTGACCGAAACCCATGTCGATGGCGTCGTGCTGTCGTCCCCCGTCACGGACTGCGCGCCGGTGCTGAAGGCGCTGGAAGGCATGGACATCCCATTCGTGCGGATATCGCCCGGCACCAACCACGCGATGACCTCGTCCGTCTTCATGGACGACGCCCAGGCGGCGGACGACATGACCAGCTACCTCATCGCGCAAGGGCATCGGAAGATCGGCTTCATCCGCGGCCATTCTAGCCACATGGCATCGGAAGAGCGCCTGTTCGGCTATCGCCGCGCGCTGGACCGTGCGGGCCTGCCGTTCGAACCGGCGCTGGTCGCCCCCGGCGAATTCGATTTCGACAGCGGCGTCGCGGCGGCACACCTGTTTCTCAACGGTCCCACCCGCCCCAGCGCGATCTTTGCCAGCAACGACGATATGGCCGCCGGTGTCCTGTCCGTGGCGCATGACATGGGCTTGTCGGTGCCGCAGGACCTTTCGGTTGCCGGGTTCGACGATACCACGCTGGCGCGCATGGTGTGGCCGCAACTGACCACGATCCATCAGCCCACGCGCGAAATGGCCTTCGCCGCCACGCAATTGCTGCTCCAGGGGGCGCAACTTACGCACCGCCGCCTGCAACACGACCTGATCGAGCGCGCCTCGGTCGCCCCCGTCAATCCCGATCTCCTCTCCTCACAGGACCTTTCATGACCCTTCTTCCCGCCCTGGAAAGCCGCCGCCCGCTTGGCAAAAGCGGCCTGACGGTCTCCGCCCTCGCCTGGGGCAACTGGCGCCTTCGCGGCGATGACGTCGACGCCGTCGTCGCGCTGCTTCATGCCGCACTGGGTGCCGGGATCGACTTTATCGATACTGCCGACATCTACGGCCCGGACAACAACGAGCCGTTCGGCGCATCCGAAGTGCTGCTGGGCCGCGCGCTGGCGACCAACGGTACCCTGCGTGACAAGTTCACCATCGCCACGAAGGGCGGCATCTCGATGGGCGTGCCCTACGATTCCAGCGCCAGTTATCTCACCAACGCGATCGATGCTTCGTTGCAACGGCTGGGTACCGATCATGTCGAGCTGTGGCAGATCCACCGCCCCGACATTCTAACCCATCCGGCCGAGATCGCCCAGGCCATCGAGGCTGCGCACAAGGCTGGCAAGATCCGCAGCTTTGGCGTTTCCAACTTCACTGTCAGCCAGATCGCCACGCTACAGCAGTACCTGTCGCTGCCGATCGTTTCCACGCAGCCCGAGCTTTCGCCGCTGAAGCTGGCTCCGATCGAGAATGGCGAGCTGGATCAGGCGATCGCGATGGACATGGCGGTCATGGCCTGGTCACCCCTGGGCGGCGGACGCATCGCCAATCCGCAAGACGAACGCGCGAAAGCCGCTGCCGACGCGCTGGACGAGGTGGCGCAGGAATTCGCGGTTTCGCGCACCGCGGCCGCCTATAGCTGGATCATGGCGCACCCCGCGCGCCCTATCCCCATCGTTGGATCACAAAAGGCAGACCGGATCGCCGAAGCCGCCGACGCGCTCAAGGTCCGTTGGGACCGGGCCCGCTGGTACGGCGTGCTGGTCGCCGCCAAAGGAGAGCCCCTGCCATGACACAGAACGCCATGAATGCGGACAAAACCTGCGAAGTCAGCTGGTTTTCGGCGCTGTGCGATGATGACTACGAGTTCCTGGGACAGCCCGACCCGATGCTGGCGTCCAGTTGGGAGCATTGCCGCAATATCGTGCTGCAAGCCGAAAAGGGTGGGTTCGACAATATCCTGCTGCCCTCCGGCTATCAGCTGGGCATCGACACGACGATGTTCGCAGGCGCCATCGCGCCGCTGACCAAGACCATCCGCCTGCTTTGGGCCCTGCGCATGGGCGAGGACTGGCCGCCGCAGCTGGCCCGCCGCATCGCCACGCTGGACCGCATCCTGGGCGGGCGGCTGACGGTGAACATCATCTCCTCCGATCTTCCCGGCGAGAAGATGGAGAGCCGCCCGCGCTATCAGCGCACGCTGGAGATCATGCAGATCCTCAAGATCATGCTCTCGGGCGAGCATCTGAAGTACAAGGGCGAATTCTTCGATCTCGACCTCGCCCCGGCGCGGATCGGCACCGTATCGGGTAAATGCCCGCCGCTCTATTTCGGCGGCCTGTCCGAAGATGCGCGCGAAGCGGCGGCGCAGGGCTGCGATGTCTACCTGATGTGGCCGGACACGATGGACAAGACGCGCGAGACGATCGCAGACATGACCGCACGTGCCGCAAAGCATGGCCGCACCCTTAAGTTCGGCTATCGCGCTCACGTGATCGTGCGCGAAACCGAGGACGAGGCACGCGCCTATGCCGATCGTCTGCTGTCCAAGCTGGACGACCAGACGGGTGAGGAAATCCGCAAGAAGTCGCTCGACAGCGCCTCTGTCGGCGTGACCCGCCAGGCGGAGCTGCGCTCGGCAGCGGGGGGCGACGGCTTCGTGGAGGAAAATCTGTGGACCGGCATAGGCCGTGCCCGCTCGGGCTGCGGCGCGGCGATCGTCGGCAACCCCGACCAGGTCCTCGCCAAGCTGCGCGCCTACCAAGCGGAGGGCATCGATGCCTTCATCCTCTCCGGCTACCCCCACGCCGCCGAGGCGGACCTGTTCGCGCGCCACGTGCTGCCCAAGCTGAACCACGGACCGCTGGTGATGTGAAGTCCTGCGCCATTCGCGTGGGCGAGGTATCTGGACTTCGCTCAACACGAACGGCGATGGTTTCCCGACAGGAAGCGCGCATGGCGCGCGTGATGCACGCCACGCGTAGTTCGTCATTCTTCGGGAAAGCGGGACGAAGAGCCTGGCCTTGCCCCGAATGACTAAGACGCTGGATTAGATTAGAAAGCGATCATGGACCGTCTCGATCCCTTCCTCGCCCGCACCCTGGCACGGCGCCGCCTGCTCACCGGCGGGGCGCTGACGCTGGCCGGCGGCGCGGCCCTCGCCCAGAGCGGCGGCATGGCGCAGCTGCTGTTCTCAAGCGGACGGGAGCAACGCCCGCTCACCAGCGGGTTTCCCGGCAAGGGTGAGATGATCCTGCAGCGCAATCGGCCGCCGTTGCTGGAAACGCCGCTCAGCGTGTTCGACCAGGGCGTATTCACGCCGAACGACCGCTTCTTCGTGCGCTGGCACTGGGCCGACATTCCGCTGGATGTGGACGCGGATGCCTTCCGCCTGACCATCACGGGCGGCAAGCAGCCGGTTTCGCTATTCCTGGCCGATATCCTCAAGATGCCACGCATCTCCTATGCAGCGGTCAACCAGTGTTCGGGCAATAGCCGTGGCCTGTTTGATCCGCGCGTGCCCGGTGCGCAGTGGGCGCATGGCGCGATGGGCAACGCGATGTGGGAAGGCGTGGCGCTCAAGACGCTGCTGGAAAAGGCCGGTGTGTCCACCGCCAGCCATGTGCGCTTCGGCGGGCTGGACAAGCCGCTGACGCAGGTCGACCCGTTCGAGAAATCACTGGCGCTCGATCATGCGATGAACGGCGAAGTCATGGTGGCCTTTGCCATGAACGGGGAGCAATTGCCGCTGCTGAACGGCTTCCCCCTGCGGTTGATCGTGCCGGGCTGGTACTCGACGTATTGGGTCAAGTCGCTCAACCAGATTGAGCTCTTCTCCGGCAAGGACGCCAATTACTGGATGGCCAAGGCCTATCAGATCCCCACCGCTGCGGGGGCGAACGTAACGCCCGGAACCACCGATTTCGCCAAGACGCCAATCAGCACGATGAACGTGCGCTCCTGGATCACCAGCGCGGAACCCGGCGCGCGCATCCCCTATGCCGATCGCTTGCCCCTGCGCGGCATCGCCATGGGCGGAGACACCGGCGTGAAGCGTGTCGAAGTGTCAGCCGATGGCGGCCAGACGTGGCAGGATGCCAAGTTGGACAAGGATCAAGGCCGTTACGGTTTCCGCCGCTTCGAAGCGTCGTTGCCGGTCGCGCGCGGTCAGGTCGTGTTGATGAGCCGGGCCACCAACGCCGATGGCGCGGTGCAGCCGATGAAGGCCAACTGGAATCCCGGCGGCTACATGCGCAATTGCGTTGAGCCCTGCCCGGTGGAGATCGCCTGATGCGCGCCGCCACTCTTTCGATTGCGCTGATGCTGCTGCTGGCAAGCGGCTGCCAGGGAGAGCGCGATACGACCGCCGAAGACATGGCCAGCGCGCCCCAACCGGATAGCTTCGCCCCGCTGGCCTCGATCCAGAAGGCCAGCATCACCTTGCCTGAGGACGCCGAAACCTTTGGCGAGGGGGAACACGCCGCTCTCCTCAACCGCACCTGTCTCGCCTGCCACTCGACCAGCATGATCCGCTACCAGCCGCCGCTTGATCGCAAGACGTGGACGGCGGAAGTCACGAAAATGCGCGAAGCCTATGGCGCACCGTTCGCCAAGGAGGAAACCGGCGCGATCGTAGAGGCATTGATGGCGACCCAGCCTTCCAAGAAGGACTGAGGCTTTCGGCGGGGCCGTTTACCGGACGTAGCTTGCGCCGTTGGCGTCCATCACCGCGCCGGTCATCGATGGCGGGGCATCCAGGGCCAGGAAGGCGGCGATCGTGCCGATCTCTTCCGCCGTCGCCACGCGGCCCAGCGGAATGTCTGCCAGCAGCTTGTCGCCGCCCCGGCTTTCCAGATAATCGTCGGCCATGCCGGTCATGGTGAACCCGGGACAGACCGCGAAGGCCAGGATACCCTCTGCTGCGTAGCCCCGCGCGATCGTCTTGGTGACGGCGACCATCCCAGCCTTCGAAGCGGCGTAGTGCCAGTGCGCCGGACTGTCGCCGCGATAGGCTGCGCGACTGGCGATATTCACGATCCGCCCGCCGTGCCCGTGTTCCCGCCAATGCAGGATCGCGCGCCGCGATAGCACCGACGATGCCTCAAGATTGATCGTCATTGTCCGCTGCCAACCGGCCAGCCATTCCTCGTCCGAACTGTCGATCGGCGCGGCTTCGAAAACCCCGGCGTTGTTGATCAGGACATCGATCCGGCCCTGGAGGCGATCCATCGCCGTCGCCCACAACCGATCGGCAGCGCCGGGCCGCGACAGATCAACGTCCGCGCTGCTCGCCTCGAACACCAGCGCATCACGCCCGTGAAGCGTGGCGGCGATCGCGGCTCCAATGCCCCGGCTTGCCCCGGTCAGAAGGATATGGGTGGTCATAACAGGCGAACGGTGCCGACGTGCACCGGCACCGCCTTTTCCAATTCAGCCTAAGCTAATTCAGCGAAGCGGACCGCGCTGATTGAAACTGCGCTTTTCCTTGTACTTCTTCAGGGCATAGCTACCTGCCGCCGCCGCGATCATACCGGGAATGCCGAACCTGCGGGCCAGGGCCACGCTGGCAACGCCCAGCAAGGCCCCGCCCGATTCGCTACCGCCGCGCGTGTTGCGGCCAGCCTTTGCACCCAATACGCCGCCGATGATCTTTCCGAGCATGACAATCTCCTTTGGCGTGAAAGCGATTTGCCGGCGTGTAAGTTCCAACCGCATTCAGCACGATCACGCGTTAATGTTAACCTCTACCCCGTACCCTCTTACGCATGCGCATTTTACAGTGGTTTTAACCACGATCGTTGAAAGGACACATACCGCGCCGGGAGGATAACGGCGCTTGGGATTATGCGGAGTCGCCTGTCACCATGCCCAACGTGGCAACCCTGATCGCTGCCGCCAATCGGTGGATCGCTGACTGGCGTCGTCTTTGGAACGACACGCGCGGCAACACCTTCATGATCGCAGCCGCCGCGATGGTGCCCATGCTTGCAATGGTCGGCAGCGGGATCGACATGAGCCGGGGATACCTTGCCCGTACACGGCTGCAGGAAGCGTGCGACGCCGGCGTTCTGGCCACCCGCAAAAAGATCGGCAGCACGGTCATCACCAACAACGTCATCCCGACGGATGCGGCCGCGGCGGGCAACCGTTTCTTCAACCTCAATTTCCAGGACGGCGCGTATGGTACCACCAATCGCACCTTCACGATGACGCTGCTGTCCAACTACACCATCAACGGCACGGCCACGGCCACGGTGCCGACTTCGGTGATGAAGTTGTTCACGATCGATAATCTTCCGATCACCGTCAACTGCTCGGCCCAGTTCAACTATTCGAACTCGGACATCATGATGGTGCTGGATACCACCGGATCGATGAACGATACCAACCCGGGAGACACAAGCAGCAAGATTTCCGTGCTGCGCCAAGTGGTGAAGGACTTCTATACCTCGGTGGAAGCCACCAAGGGCCAAGGCACCCGCATCCGCTATGGCTTCGTGCCCTATTCCACCAACGTCAACGTGGGCTTCCTGTTGAAGTCAGGCTGGATGGTGGATCAGAATAACTACGAGACGCGTAGTGCCGTCGGCTCAGGATTCAACGCCAGGTGGCGCTATGCCAGCCGATCGATCCCCGTCAGCGGTCTGAAGTCGAGCAACCCTGATACACTCTATCCCGGCGGCACCATTACCGAGAGGATCGCAGGCACGCCATCTTCGCCACTCAACACGACACTGACGTACAACGGGTGCATCGAAGAACGCGCAACTTATGTGATCGACGATTACAACAATGTGGATCTGACTCGCGCACACGATCTTGATATCGACGCTGTGCCTGTTTCCAATAATCCGGATACGCAGTGGCGTCCTTTATTCCCTGAACTGGCGTATCTTCGGGGCATCACGAACTGGGGCAATTATCTTTATGGAAGCTGGTCGCCGGGGTCGGTCGATTACAGTGACGACTATACCAACGCGTCCGCGCTCGGCTTCGCCGCCTGTCCCGCGAAGGCCCGCAAGTTGGCCGAGATGACTGCGACGGACGTGAACACCTACGTCAACAGCCTGGTCGCCGCCGGCAGCACCTATCATGACATCGGCATGATCTGGGGCGGCCGCCTGATTTCGCCGACCGGCCTGTTCGCGGCGGAAAATGCCGAGATCAACGGACGGCCCACCACGCGCCACCTGATCTTCCTGACCGACGGCGAGACTTCGCCTCTGGAATATTCCTACGACAGCTACGGGGTGGAGCCCCTTTCGCAAAAGCGCTGGAATTACAGCTCAAAATACACCCTGACCCAGACGGTAGAGAACCGCTTCACCGTGGCGTGCAACCAGGTGAAGAACAAGAATGTCACCGTCTGGACGATCGGCTTCGGCACGGCAGTGACGGACCTGATGAAGAACTGCGCGGGCCCGGGCCACTGGTTCCAAGCGTCCAATTCCAAGCAGTTGGCTGATGCGTTCGCGGCGATCGCGGCATCCATCGGCGACTTGCGGATCATTAAATGATCCGGCGCCTCACCCGCCTTTTACCGGACAGTCGCGGTGCCACGGTGGTGGAGTTCGCACTGGTCGCGCCGATCCTGGCGATTGCCGTCCTAGGCCTGCTGGAACTGGGCTACAACATGTACACGGCGGCGGTGCTGGAAGGCACGGTGCAAGCCGCCGCCCGTTCCTCCACGCTGGAAGGTGCATCCTCCAACGCGTCTACGATCGACGCCGCCGTTACCTCTGCGGTCAAGGATGTCGTTCCCAATGCAACGGTGACGTTCCAACGCACCGCCTATCCCACGTTCTCCGACGTCGGCAAACCGGAAGACTATACGGACACCAACGGCAACAACCGCTGCGACAACGGCGAGCCTTACGAAGACGCCAATAACAACGGCACCTGGGATAGCGATCAAGGCAGCAACGGCACCGGCGGGGCGCGCGATGTCGTGGTCTATCAGGTCAACGTCAGCTATCCGCGCGTCCTGTCCGTGGCGGGGTTGTTCGGCGAGTCGGGCAATTACCAGATGACCACGAAGACGGTGCTGGCGAACCAGCCGTGGGACAACGTGAAGAAGTCTCCCGCGATCCGGAATTGCAAATGATCCGTCCTTCCCGCGCCCTGCTTGCCCGCATTCGTCTCGCCCGCGCGGGCTTAGGCCGACGCTTGCAACGCGACCGCTCGGGCATGGCGCTGACCGAGTTCGCCTTGATCATGCCGTTCTTCCTGGGCGTGGGACTATGGGGCGTGGAACTGGCGAACTATAGCTACACGCGCGAGCGCATCGGCCAGTTGGCGACGCGCATCGCCGACAATGGCTCAAGGCTGGGTGACTATTCCCAGCTGCAAAATCGCAAGGTCTATGAGAGCGACGTCAACGACATGCTGATCGGCGCCGGCATCCAGTCCGGCACGCAGCTGGACTTGTTCAACAATGGCCGCGTGATCATCAGCAGCCTGGAAGTGAACTCCAGCGGACAGCAGTATATCCACTGGCAGCGCTGCCTTGGCACCAAGCGCGTAAACTCAAGTTATGGCGTTCAAGGGGACATCCGCACGGTCGGTATGGGTCCGACCGGAAGTGAGGTCTACGCCTTTGAGAAAGAGGCCGTGATCTTTGTGGAAGTGAAGTACGACTACAAGCCGTTGATCAGTGCCACCTTCGTAGGTACGCCAACGATCAGTTCGATCGCCACTTACACGGTGCGGGCCAGCCGGGATCTGAGCCAGCTATTCCAGACCACACCAGCTTCACCATCTATGGTCTGCACCAAGTACACCGCCACCGTCAGCTAAGGTGCTCAGGCACCGTCCGGATGAGGCGGCTTTTTCACCACTTGCCCTGCCCATTCGACTTCCCCCGCGTCCGGCGCGGGTTGCTTGGCTTGGCCTTGGCCGGGCTGCGCGCCTTGGGCTGGTGCCGTGGAATCTTCGTTCGGCGCAGCGCCTTGCACTCCGGCGATATCGTCATTCACCTGCCGCGGCAGATCCTTCGCGGGACTTTCCTGCGCTTTCTGATCAAGATCCGGCACTACGGGCATCCTCTCCATCAAGGCGTCCGGAGCGGCTCACGCGCCGCTCCGGAAAAACGCGTGCGATCAATTAGGCTGGAAACCGGCGGGAGGCACGGTCGCGCTGGGCTGAACGGTAGCCTGATCGCTCAGCGGCCCACCGGCGACTTGGATACGACGCGGCTCGCGATAACCGCCAGCCTCGTTCTTTTGGAAATAACGATACCCGGCGTAGCCGAGCGCGCCCAATGCTGCGAGTTTGATGAGCATGGCTCACTCCTTGATGTTGCGTATGCACAACGCACCGCACGCGCAGGAGGTTGGATCAGCTTGGCGCGCCTACTGGCCGCCCTGGCCTCTTTCCACCGTATCCTGGCTTTTCTGCCCCGCGTCCGGCATCTTCCAGCCCAGCCCCAGCGCCTTTTGCACCGCAATGTAGTCGATCGTCAGCTGCGCCCGCGCCTGGGATACCGCGCTGGTGGTGGACAATTCTTGGCGCTCGATATCGAGCTGGTCGATCAACGTACTGGTTCCGGCCTCAAACCGCTGACGGTTCAGCGTCGCCGCGATGCCGGCGCTGCGTTGCGAACGGATCAGGCCTGCCAGCTGCTGTCGCGTGGCACCGAACCGGGCCAGACTGTCCTCTGCATCCTGCAAGGCGGCCAGCACCGTCTGGCGATACTGCCCTTGCGCGGTATCCCGCTGCCCCTCCGCTTCGCGCACCGCGCCCTTGATCCGGCCGAAGTCCAGGATCGGCCACATCAGCTGCGGGATCAGCAAGGCCGCCAGCTTGTCAGGATCGAAGACATCACCGGGCCGGGTGCCGCCCAGCCCCAGGATGCCGGTGAAGCTGATGCCGGGAAACATGCGGGCCTTCTGCACGCCGATGTTTTCGGTGCTGGCGGCCAGTGCCCGTTCGGCGGAGCGAATATCGGGCCGCTGCGCGATCAGCGCTGCCGGATCACCGACCGGCACTTGCGCGGGCGGCGCGGGCACCGGCCCACTATCGCCCAAAACTGCGTCCAGCTCACCCGGAACACGCCCGGTAAGCACCGCCAGCGCATCCTTGTACATCGCCACTTGTGCAGACAGCGGGATGTTCTGCGCGTCGGTCGATTCCTTCTGGGTCTGCAACCGCTCCACCATCAGCCGAGACGCGGTGCCAGCGGCGTAGCGCTGCCGGGTCAGGTCCAGCGATCGGCGCTGCTTCTCGCTGGACAAGGCGTTCAGCCGAGTCCGCTCCTGCGCATCGCGCAAATTGACATAGGTTTGTGCCACTTGCGCGCTCAGCGCCACTTGCGCATCGGCAAGGTCCGCATAGCGTTGCTCCACCGTCGCCCGCGCGGCGGATACGCGGCGCCGGCCCGCACCGAAAATATCCGGCTCCCATGAAGCCGTGGCTCCGATGTTGTAGAAATTGACGGCAGAAGCATCATCACCGCCGCTGTCCTCACCGCTGCCGCCGTCCGAGTTGCCGATGCCGGTACCGGGCAGCCGCGCGTGCGCATAGATCGCGGTGGCCGAGATGTTGGGCAACAGGTTCGCGCGACCTTGATCCAGCTTGGCGCGCGCCTCCCGGATCCGGCCTTGGGCGATCTCCACTTGCGGGCTTTGCGTCAAAGCCTCGTCCACCAGACGGGTCAGCGTGGGATCACCCAACCCCTCCCACCAGCGCGCGACGCCAGGAGCCGCCACCAGCGCCGCATCGCCCGCCCTGGCAAAGTGGCCGCGCTGGGTAGCCGCACTGCCGACGGGCGGCGGGCCATCGTAGCTAGGCCCCACCGTGCAGGCGGAGAGCAGCGCGGTGGTGGCGGCGAGAGAGACCAGGCGGCGCATCAGTGCATCGCCGCCGCTTTGGCGTTGCGCGGCAACGGTCGCAGAAAGATCAGCAGCGGAGCGACCATCAACGTCACCAGGCTCATCGCAAAAAATATGTCATTGTACGTCATAACCAGGGCCTGTTGCTGTATCTGTTGGCCGATCAATCGCATGCCCCCTTCCGCGCTACCGACACTCTGGCCGACGCCCGTCACGTAATCCTGAACCGCCATGGAGTTTGCGCTCAGCGTCTCCTCAAGGCGACGCGCATGCAGCCAGACGCGGTCCTGCTGCAGGATGGATATTCCCGCCAAGGCAAAGCTGCCGCCCAGGTTGCGCATGGAATTGAACAGTCCCGAAGCGTCTCCCGCATCCGCCGGGGGCACGGACTGGACCACCGCCTGGCTGAGGAACAGCATCGTCATGATCGAACCGACGCCGCGCATCAGCTGCGAATCAACAAAATCAGCGCCCACTGAATCGGCCGTGAGGTTCGTTTCCAGATAAGCGCTCGTCGCCATCACCAGCATGCCGAACCCCACTGCCAAGCGGATGTCGATCTTGCGGATCAGAATCGGCACGAACGGCATCAGCAGCATCGCAGGAATGCCAGACAGCAGCACCACCTTGCCCGATTGCAGCGCGTTGTAGTTCGCGATCGCCGCCAGGAACTGAGGGATGGCATAGGACGTGCCGTACAGCACCACGCCCAGCGCCATGCCCATGATGGCGACGGAGCTGAACTGCCGGTCCAGCAGCAGGCTCAGCTTGATCACCGGTCGCTTGGCGGTCGCCTGCCCATAGAACAGCAGCACGAAGCCGAAGATCGTCATAGCCGCCATCGCCTGGATCGTGGAGGAGGCGAACCACTCCTCGCGCGGGCCTTCCTCCAGGAAGACGGTGAGGCCACCCATGCCGAATGCCAGCCCGGCAATGCCGAACCAGTCCGCCTCCCGGATGAGATCGAGATTGGCGCGCTGAGAGGGCAATCCGGTCAGCAGCAGCACGATCAGCACTGCCGAGAGCGGCACGTTGAGGAAGAAGGCATAGTGCCAGCTGAGGTTTTCAGTCAGCCAGCCGCCTACCAGCGGTCCCAGCAGCGGGCCCATGATGGCGACCACGCCGAACATGGCGGTGCCGATGGATTGCTGATGGCGCGGCAGGCGCTGGGCGATGATAGTCTGCGCCGTCGGGATCATCGCCCCGCCAGTGATGCCCTGCCCCACGCGTCCGATGATCATCATGATCAGCGAGGTGGAAAGTCCGCAGATGATCGAGAAGCCGGTGAACAGCGTCACCGAGATCAGCAGGAAGCGGCGCAAGCCCAGCAGACGCTCCAGCCAGGCAGACAGCGGAATGATGATAATCTCCGCCACCAGGTACGAGGTGGCGACCCACGCGCCCTCGGTGCCGGTCGCGCCGATTTCGCCTTGGATCGTGGGCAGCGCGGAATTGACGATCGAGATGTCCAGCGTGGCCATCAAGGCGCCCAGCGTTCCCGCCGCCACGGCCAGCCACGCGCCCAGATCGGCGTCCGGTTCCGCGCCCGCTCCTCCGCGTGCTCCTATGCGCGAGGGCGCCTTCGCCGGTAGAGCGGCGGCCGCCATCTCAGCCGCCCTGCTTCTCTAGCCGTTCCTGCTGCTGCTCGATCCGCTCCAGATCGCCCTTGGCCCCGCGCGTATCCACGGTGACGGTGACCGACAGGCCGGGCACCAACAGCCGGCGCGCCGAGGGCGTGGCTTCGATGGCGATGCGCACCGGCACGCGCTGCACGATCTTGGTGAAGTTGCCCGTCGCGTTCTGCGGCGGCAGGATAGAGAATTGCGCGCCGGTGCCGGGCGATATGCTGACCACGCGACCGTCGATTTCGGTGCCGGATAGCGCGTCCACCTCGATCTTTGCGGGCTGGCCGGGCCGCATCAGCGCCAGCTGCGTCTCCTTGAAGTTGGCGGTGACATACAGTTTGTCCAGCGGCACCAGCGACATCAGCCGCGTTCCGGCCTGCACGTACTGCCCGGGGTTGACCGTCTTGTTGCCCACACGGCCGGCTGACGGAGCCTTGATCAGCGTGGCTCCCAGGTTGACCCCGGCGGCCGCCAGCTGGGCCTTGCCGCCGCGCACTTGCGCCTGCGCCTGCCGTACCTGACTGTCGATACCGGCGATGCGGCGGCGCTGCAGTTCGACTGTGGCGACCTGTTCACGCACTTGCTGCGCCGATTGCTCCGCGGCCAGCCGCAGTTGCGCCAGTTGCTGTCGGGTTTCGGCGCCACTGGCGGCGAGCGGCGTGTAACGCGCCACTTCCCGCGCATCATTGGCCGCCTTGGCCCGGGCCGACGCCAGTTGCGCCTCTGCCTGGGCGATGGCAGCCTGCTGTTCCGAGATAGAGGCGCGGGCACTATCCGCACTGGCTTCGGCCTGGGCGATCTGGGCGCGCACTTGCTCGGCCTGGGCCTGATAATCCCGCGCATCGATCCGGACGAGCGCCTGGCCTTCCTTCACGTCCTGATTTTCAGCCACCAGAACTTGCGAAACATAGCCGTTCACCCGCGGCGCGATCGCCACGGCATCGGCCATGATCGTGGCGTCGTTCGTTTCCTGGAAATACTGTCCGTAAGTCTTATACCTCAGGAACCACACCGCACCGCCGATCAGTAGGACGGCCACCACCACCAGCAAGATCAATTTGGTCCGTGGGCTGAGAGACCGACGCCTCGCCGTCGCTTCGTCGACGTCCGTGGATGTGTCTGGGATGGCCTGCTCAGGCGAATTTGTATCGTCAGCCATGGAGTGGCGCAGAGCGATCGGCGGCCCGAGCGCCAAGGCCCCGGCATCCTGAAACAACACTCATTACATTCCCCACGCAGATCGTCCCACAAAGGCTTGCAAAATGCGTAACTACCTTAGGATGTTCCCTTGATCTACCGCAAGTTTGCTTGATGCGCCTGCAACCAACGATTATGCTATGCCCTAAAACAAGACAACCTTGTGAAGAGGGATGTTATGGAGAGAGTGGATCACCGGATTAACGCATGCCCGTTCGGCTTACTGGTAAAAGCCAGCGCGACGGCTCTTGTAATTTTTCTCGTCGCGCTGGCGCTGCTGGGCTAACCCGTTAACGGCCAACCCGTCATCCGGGATAGGGTGACTGCTTTAGCAATCCAGCCAAATGTGCGGCATTGCCCGCAACCATTTTTGCCGTTTTCAGGACCTTCTCGGGCGTCTCGTCCAGATCCTTGAAGTCCACAGAGCCCATTGCTTCTCCTACCCAATAGGAAGCGGCCACGGCGGGTATCGTCCAGCCCGTATCGTTCAGTGATTGAAACAACTGCGCAGACGAGAAATGCGCGCCATCTTCGTTGCCGACAATCGCAGCCACCGCCACTTTGCCGTAGCTGGGCATGCGGCCTTGATCGTCGGTCTCCGAAAGGAACGCGTCCATGCGTTCCAGCACGCGCTTGGCGACGCTGCCGATCTGGCCCATCCAGATCGGGCCACCAAAGATCAGAATGTCATGCTCAAGGATCTTGGCGCGCAGGGCTGGCCACGCGTCCCCCTCGCCCTCGTCCGACGAGACCCCCGGCTTGATATCGAGCGAGGCGACACGCACGGTTTCGGTCAACTCCACGCCCTTGTCCGCAAAGGCTTTCGCCAAAACCTCGATCATCTCGTCGGTCGAGGAGGTTTCCGACGTGCCGGACTTGAGCGTGCAATTGATGGCGATGGCTTTGAGCGACATGAACGGCAATCCTCTTCTACCTGACACCGCAACGCGCGAGGTCATGCCTTGAGAACGCAAAAGGTTGTCAAACAGGTCCTGCCCGCAGGGGAATTGGCGAAGCCCGCTGACCCCGTCAGCTGTTCCCCACGACCCAGCACGCCAGCGCCATCAGCAGCCCGGCAAAGCGATTGGCGCGAAAACGATCCAGGGCATTGCTGCCGTCCGCCGCGTCCAGCGTGAAAACCTGCCAGCCCAGATGCAGCGCCATCGGCAGCAACGCGAGCAGCGCCAGCCAGTCCGGCCGCAACAGCCAGAACGCCATGGCCCAGCACGCCAGCGCTACCCCGTAGAACATCGTCACGCCGCCACGCACATGCGCGCCCATTCGCAAGGCGGATGAGCGCACGCCCACCAGCGCGTCATCCTCCCGATCCTGCAGCGCGTAGATCGTATCGTAGCCGATCACCCAAGCGATCGACCCGGCGTACAGCAGCGCCAAGGTCGCCAGCTCATCGCCTCGCACCTCCACCCAGCCGACCAGCGCCGCCCAGGAGAATACCAGGCCCAGCCATGCCTGCGGCCACCAGGTGATTCGCTTCATGAAGGGGTAAGCGGCTACCGGCAGCAAGCTGCCCAGCGCCACAAGCTGGGCCTGCCAACGCAATTGCAGTAGCACGACAAGGCCGATCAGGCACAACACCAAAAGCCATATCCACGCGGCCCGCTTGCCCACGCGCCCGCTCGCCACCGGACGTGATGCCGTGCGGGTGACCTTGCGGTCGATATCGGCGTCGATGATGTCGTTATAGACGCAGCCCGCGCCGCGCATCGCGATCGATCCCAGCAGCAGCCACAGGATCAGTCCCCAGCGCGCCTGGCCGCCCGCCAGCAGCACACCCCAGGCGCCCGGCCAGAACAGCAGCCACCACCCGATCGGACGATCGAACCGCGCCAGTAGCGCCAGGTCACGCAGCCTGGGCGGCAATGCGGAGACGATGCCGCGATGCTCGGTATCGGGAACGATCTGGACCATGCGGCCCGGATAGCGAGATGCAGGGCACGATGCCAGTGGCCTGCCGGTCAAACGCGCGCTTGCGCCTGCTGCCCCGCCCCCTCGCACCCATCGGATGATCCTCGACAGACGGGGATGATCGGGCCATGGACCGCGCTGAAATCAACCCAGAGACGCCCATGCCCGCCACTCCCGCCTGGCCGCCCAAGAGCGCTCCACGCCTCTTTATCGATCACCCGCTCGCGCTGGAAGCCACGGTAACGCTGGACGGGTCGCAAGCGCATTACCTGTCCCGCGTCATGCGTGCAGGTCCGGGCGAGGTGGTGATCCTGTGCGACAACCGAACCGGCGAATGGGCCGCCGAAGTGCTGGAGATAGGCAAGCGCGGCGTCTCGCTGACTATCCGCCAGCACCTGCGCCCGCTGGAGGCCGTGCCTGACTTCTGGCTTTGCCCCGCGCTGCTGAAGAAGCCGAGCTTCGATCTCGTGCTGGAAAAGGCCACCGAGCTGGGCGTGCGGCGTATCCAGCCGGTGATCACCCGTCGCTGCGTGGCGGACAAGCTCAACCCGGATCGCGCCCTGACGATCGTCACCGAAGCGGCAGAGCAATGTGCCCGCACCGCCCTGCCAGACCTGGCCGTACCCTTGAAGCTCGACGCTCTGCTGCGCGATTGGCCGGCCGAGCGGACGCTGTTCTTCGCGGACGAAAACGGTGGCGAACCCGCGGCGTCCGCGTTTCAAGGCAGCACCGGGCCCGCCGCGCTGCTGGTCGGGCCAGAAGGCGGGTTCGACGATACGGAGCGCGCCGCGATCCGCGACCTGCCCCAGGCGCGTCCGATCGGATTGGGCCCCCGTATCCTGCGTGGCGAGACAGCGGCAATAGCCGGTTGCGCCTTGTGGATGGCGGTTGCGGGCGACTGGCAAAATTCGCTGGCGCGGCACGCATCGGTGCCCTAACGGCTCCGCCATGAGCACCCGCCGATGAGCACGCGAGAATCTTCGGATCGCGAAGATCCGGTGATCGAATCCATCCGCCAACTGGCAGAGCCGATGGCCGCCGGCGAAAAGCCGCGCGAAAATTGGCGGATCGGCACGGAACACGAAAAGCAGGTCTATCGCCTCGCCGATCACCGTGCCCCCTCCTATTACGAACCGGGCGGCATCCGCGACTTGCTGGACGAGCTGCGCCAGTTCGGCTGGACGTCTATCGAAGAAATCGGCCCCGACGGCACGACCAACGTCATCGCCCTCAAGGGCGCGGACGGCAATGTCAGCCTGGAGCCGGCAGGCCAGCTGGAACTGTCCGGCGCGCCGCTGGAAACCCTGCACCAGACCTGCAACGAAACCGGCCGCCACTTGGAACAAGTGAAGGCCGTGGGCGACAAGCTGGGCCTGGGCTTCCTGGGCCTGGGCATGTGGCCCGACAAGACTCGCGCCGAACTGCCGATCATGCCCAAGGGCCGGTACGAAATCATGCTGCGGCACATGCCGCGCGTGGGATCGCTGGGGCTGGACATGATGCTGCGCACTTGCACCATCCAGGTCAACCTGGACTATGCGAGCGAGGCGGACATGGTGCAGAAATTCCGCACCTCGCTGGCGCTGCAACCCTTGGCGACGGCGCTGTTCGCCAATTCGCCTTTCACCGAAGGCCAGCCCAACGGCATGCTTTCTTACCGCAGCCACATCTGGTCGGACACCGATCCGCACCGCACCGGGATGCTGCCCTTCGTATTCGAGGATGGCTTCGGGTACGAACGCTATGTCGATTACATGCTCGACGTGCCGATGTACTTCGTGTTCCGCGATGGGCGGTACATCGACGCCTCGGGCCTCTCCTTCCGTGATTTCATGGCTGGCAAGCTCTCGGTCCTGCCGGGTGAACTGCCCCGCATGAGCGACTGGACCGATCACCTCTCTACCGCCTTCCCCGAAGTGCGATTGAAGTCGTTCCTGGAAATGCGCGGTGCCGATGGCGGTCCGTGGAGCCGGATCTGTGCCTTGCCCGCCTTCTGGGTCGGCCTGCTGTATGATCAGGGCGCGTTGGATGCAGCGTGGAACCTGGTCAAGGACTGGGACATGGACGGCCGCGAACGCCTGCGCACCGAAGTGCCGCGCCTCGGCCTAGATGCGCCGCTTCCGAGTGGTGGCACGCTCAAGGACATTGCCAGCCAGGTGGTCGATATCGCCCGCTCCGGCCTGGCCTCCAGGGCCAAGCGCGACGCGATGGGCCAGGACGAGACGGGCTTCCTCACTCCCCTGGCCGAGATCGCGCAGAGCGGCAAAGTTCCGGCGCAACGCCTGCTGGACAAGTTCCACGGCGAATGGGGCGGTGACATCTCGCAAGTCTACGAAGAGCGGTTCTGACGTCGGTGTCGTCCCGGGTATGAGCCGGGCCGACGATCACTCCGCCGGTTGCAGCGCCATCCCACGCCCGCGCCACCGCGTGGTCCACGCGGTCAGGGGCCGGGTGATCGCGCCATTCTGCGACATCCAGGCATGGTAGGCACGGTACTTGACGTCTTCTCCCAGCAGATGCGCTTCCTCGGTCTTGGCCCGCCAGAAGTAGATTGCGCTGATCACGCTGAGCATCGCGGTATTGCGCGCCACGTCGACCAGCGATCCGTTGGTGACCAGGAACGGCAAAGTCGAAAACCACCAGAATAGGTTCTTCGATAGGTAGGCCGGGTGCCGCGTAAACCGATACGGCCCGTTGGTGATCACGCCGCGATAGGTGAGGTTGGAAAACCGCAGGCCGAAGGCGAACGTGGCCCAGGCATAGACGCCTGTCAGGAAGACCAGCAGCGCCGCCCAGCCCCACAGCAAGGGCGCGCTTCCGGCCAGCCATTGCGACCAGTCCGCCGTCGCCGCCTGATAGCCCAGCACGTCCGGGCGGCCCATGATCCCCCACACCAGCGGCGGATAGCACACCAGCGCCGCCAGCCAGCCGGCCAGCAACGGATTGCCGCTACGGATATGGGCGTCGAGTGGACGGAAGGTGAGCAGATAGCCCACGGTGCCGATCTGCACGTCGATCAAGAACAGCGTCTCGATCAGGATCTGCGCCAGCCGCACCGGATCGGCCACGATTGCGGCGAAGTCTGCGTTCACCACTTGCGCGAAGCCGGGCGGCAGGATCGAGATCATGAAGGCGCTGAAAAAGCCCTTGATCGCCCAGGCGCGCCAATGGGCCACGATCTTGGGCGAAGTCCAGCCCGCCTGCCCCGTCAGGAAGGCGCCGAAATGCCAGGCGGCATCGCGCGGCTCCACCAGTTTGCGGTCCAGCCACAAGACATAAGGCGCCGAAAGGATGAGCATCGGCACGGCAAAGGTGGCGATCACGTGCATCGCGAACAGGAACTGCCCGTCCCAGTACCACCGGCCCAGGCAATAGAACGCGGCGATCCCCGCCCAGGTCGCCCAGTAGCCGGCCAGCTTTGTGATGGAATCGCCCAGCGTCTGGCGCAAGGGCCGCCGCAAAGACCAATCGATGCCGGTGCTGGGCCGGCGGTGCACCTTGTCCACTGCCAGCGACCATACGATCATCGGCAGCGCGGCGAACAGCAACGCGGCAACGGCGGCATAAGGCCCGGATAGCGGCGCACGAGGGCCGGGAATGGCGAGGGCATCGGCCACGCTGGCCCAGTTGCGGCAAATCGCGATCCAGCCGAACAGGCCAAACACGCCGACAATGCCGACGGCGGCCGATACGTCACTTTCAGGATGGGCTGCCGGGCGGGTCATGCCGCCTGCGATAGGCCGGAAAAGGTTAAGGGGCGGGAAAAGACCGGCAGGCCCGCCCCTTCAACACGTCGGGTGTATCGACATTCCAACGATGGCGTGCCGAAAGTGCCGCTATGCCTCAGCGGTAAGCGCTGATGCGTCCGCTATCGTCCAGCAGGTAAAGCGTCTGGTTTGCGACGACCGGCGCCAGCGAGATCGCGTTCTTCAGCTCCGCATAAGGCGTCAGGGTGCCTTCGGACGGGTCGGCATAGGCCAGTTGCCCTTCGGTATTGGCCACCCACAGGCGATTACCCGCCAGCACCGGCCCCACCCAGAACACCGAGCCTTTACGCTTCTTTTCGTTGCGATAGCGCGTCAGCTGGTTCATCCAGCGCACCTTGCCGGAAGCCCGCGCGATGGCAAGCAACTGGGCATGGTCGGTCAGCGTGAAGACCCAGTCTCCCGAGATCGCCGGCGTGGAGATACCCGCAAGGTTCAGTTCCCAGATGCGCTGGCCGGTGACCAGTTCATACGCCGCCATGCGGCCGCCCTGGCCCAGGGCATAGACGCGGCCGCGATCGATGATTGGATCGGCGTCCACGTCGGTCAGGCTGCCCACTTCGGTGGAGATCGAGGTGCGTGCCAGCGCGTCGGACCAAAGCTGGCGGCCGTTCTCATAGCGATAGGCGACCAGTTCGCCAGACGAGTAACCGGCAACGACCGTGCCCTGAGCCGCAGCGGGCGCTGCCACGCCGAACACGCCCGATTGCGCGACGGAGGCGGACTCGTTCCACTGCTGCTTGCCGTCCGCGGTGTTGAGCGCGACGATCTGGTTATCCTGCGTCATCACGTAGACGGAGTTGAACCCGACCGTGGGCGAACCGCGCAGCGGGCCCGCAGGCTTCACGCGCCACTTCTCCGCGCCATCCGCGGCACCCAGCGCCGCGACTTCGCCGACGCCCGTGGTGATGTAGACGTTTCCGCTATCGTAGCTGACGCCGCCGCCGAACACGGCCTTGCTGTCACCGCCGACGTCGTAGCTCTTGCTCCATACCTTGGCACCGGTATCGGCGTTGAAGGCGGTGACGATGCCGCTGGTGTCCATCACGTAGAGGCGGCCATCGCCGATCACGGGCGAAGCGGCGAGGCGGCGCTTGTTGCTGGAACCGGCGATCTGCGCCGTCCAGATGCGAGCGGGCGACGCGCCCAGCGCCAGGTGCCCGGCAGCCTTGCTGGACGGACCACCGGCCTGCGCCCACTCCGTGTTCGCTTCCGCCGGCGGCAGGATGACGGACACGCCGGATAGCTGCGGATCGACCTTCGCACCCGATTCGATGCGCGAAAGGATAGGAATCCGCTCACCCACGGTGGGTGTCTTGGGTCCGCCCTTGCCCTTGAAGATGCCGCAACCGGAAAGCCCCATGGCCAGCGCGAGCAGGACCACGGGAGCGAGTTTACGTGTGTGCATGTGATTGACCTTGCCAGCCAAATTCATTCTCCCGCGCTGCCCTGTGCGGGCGCGCCATCCTCATCCGAAACGGGAACGACATCGTCCAGCGCGTCGTATCCCAGTTGCCCGGCCAGCTGGCGCACGCGTGTGCGCAGACCGTCGGGCTGAGTCTTGTCTTTCGCAATCTTGACGAAAAGAAGGCCGGCCTCCTTCGGCTTGCCCTGCTTAAGGTAGGCCATGCCCACCATCTCGCCCGCCACGCCGAACCAGGCGTTGCCCGGCTGCGCCAGGGCGGAAAGGCGATCGACCACGGTCTGCGGCGGCAGCTTGTCAAACGCGGCGCCAACTTCGCGCACGGTGGCGAGATCACGCACCGGCTGGCCCACGTTCGTGTCGCTGGCGACTTGCGAGTAGAGCTTGGCGGCCTCTTCGGTGCGGCCCTTGTCGAGCGCGATGCCCGCCTGCGCCAGGCGGGCCAGCGCGGCATGGCCGGCATCGGTCTGGGTCAGGGCTGCCAGCTTCTGCTGCGCCTTGGCGGCGTTGCCCGCGTCCAGATCGTCCAGCGCCAGCACCAGTTGCTCAGACGCACCCTCGGCCTCGGCCTTCTGGCGATGATGCCAGAACAGGTAGGCGGCAAAAGCCAGCAGACCGATCACGATCGCCGCGATCACCAGCTTGCCGTAGCGGCGCAGGAAGGTTTCGAACTGATCCTGACGCAGCGCATCGTCCACTTCGCGCATGAACACGCCGCTCTGCTCAGACTGGCGGCGGGCGGCGGCGGCATTGGTCACCGGGGTCTGCGGGGGTACGGCCAAGTGCGGGCGCTTTCTGGGATGCCTGAAACGTTAGCGGCGCTGTTTAGCGGATGAGCGCTGCAATACAACGGTGATCGTGTTGGCTGCCAGCCGGTGAAGCGGCGCTGAATGGGACGGTTGGGGCACAAGGCAGCCCCGCGACATCACTCAGGGGAACTTCGCAATGCCCATCGCCTGAGCGTAAACCCCGGAATAGGCAGCAATCATTGCCGCCTCATCATAATGCGCCGATGCATGGGCGCGGTTCGCCGCCCCGACTGTGCTCCGCAACGCCGCATCGTTAGCCAGGCGCAAGAGAACATCCGCCAGCGCCGCGTCGTCATGAGGCGCGCAGATCAGCGGGCGGTTGGCGTCCGCCACCATCTGCGCCACATCGCCCACCGCCGGGGAGGCGACCGGCAAGCCAGCGGCCATCGCCTCAACCACGGAAATGGGGAACTGCTCACTGTCAGAAGACAGTGCGAACACATCGAACAGGCCGACTGCCTTGGCCGGATCGGGCGCGAAGCCCGGCAGATGGACGCGATCGGCCACGCCCGAGGCCAAGGCCTGTGCCTTGATCGCATCACGCTCAGGCCCATCGCCCAGGATCACCAGCTGCCACTCTGCCGGCAGCCCGGCGAAAGCCCGCACGAGGCGCGGCAGGTTTTTCACCGCGCGCAGGCCCGCCAGCGTGCCGACCCACCGCTCACCCGGACGCTTGACGATGCGTGGCAAGGCGTCGGGCTTGGGCTTTTTCGCGTAGGCGGCCAGCGGAATGCCGTTGGGAATCAGGTGAACACGCCCGCGCGGTTGCTGCCATGGCCCCAACGCCACCGCCTCCAGCTTGCGCGATGGCACCACCAGCGCGGCCGCGCGGCCCAGAGCGATGCGGCGATACCAGTTGCGCGTGGCCTTCAGCTTTTCGGCCTCATCCTCGTTGAAGCCGTCCTCATGGTGGACCAGCGGCGGCAGCTTCTGGATATCGCGGAACACGGTATGGGCCATAACCGCGTCCATCGCGCCCCAATTGTATGTCAGCACCAGATCGAACGGGCGCATCGCCGCCGCGATCTTCTGCAGGCGGCCCGGCGTGGGCTTGCCGACCAAGCTGGGAAAATCGTCAGGATAGACCGCCTTGATTTCGCGATCGACGGCCTGCGCCGCCGCCAAAGCGCCCGGCACGGCGGAGACCACGTGATGTTCGATCCCGCGCCCGAAGGCATTCATCAGCCGCGCCGCGCGCAGTTCCTTGCCGCCGCGATCGAAGCTGGAATGAAGGTGCAGGATGCGCAAGGGACCGGCGATCCTCAGGCCACGCGCGCCAGCAGCCGGTCGATCGCGGCAAACGATTCCGGCTCGCACAAAGTCGGCGCATGGCCGACATCCGCGATCGTGATCGCCTCCGCGCCGGGCAGGCGCTGCACCATTCCCGCCAGCGTGGCGGTGCCCAGCAGGTCGGACAAGGCGCCCCGCAGGATCAGCACCGGCTTACCGGCCAGAGCCTCCAGAGCCGGCCACATGTCCGCCTGCGCGGCCTCCGGATCGATCTGCACGAAGGGCTCGGCGATCTTCATGTCATAGTCGAACACGATGCGGTCGTTGCTGGACAGCGTCATCACGCGCTTGGCCGCGGCGATCCAGAACGGCAGGTCGCGGTTGGGATAGGCACCGCCGTGCATCTCTTCCAGGCCACGGGCGGCGTGGACCCAGGTGGGGAAGCTGCGCCCCTGGCCTACATAGTCCTTGATCCGCTCGATCCCCGCGGGCTCCAGATAAGGGCCGACATCATTGATCACCGCCGCGACGACCCGATTGGGCTGCTGCAGCGCGATCAGCATCGTCATCAATCCGCCCATCGACGTGCCGATCGCCACGAAGCGATCAATCTGCAGTTCGTCCAGCAGGACTGTCACATCCTCCACATACTGCAACGGGTTGTAGGCGGCGGCTTCGCGCGCATACTCGCTTTCGCCGCGCCCGCGCATATCGGGGCAGATCACCCGCCACTCGGGCGACAGGCGCTCCGCCAGCTGCTCGAAATCGCGAGCGTTGCGGGTCAGGCCATGAAGGCACACGATCGGCGGACGCCCATCCGCCCCCGGATGCTCCGGCCCCGGATATTCCCGATAGTGCAATTTCAGCCCGTCCCGGCTGGACCAGAACCGGTCTTCGTAACACGTCATCGCCTCTGGCGCCCTTGATAGCTTCGCCCGGGTTGATCGGCGGGCGCCCTCTCCCCACTATCGCCTGATGCAACGCGAACCGCAAGCGAGTGACTATCGCCCCGACCCGAAGATCGAGGCGATCGCCTCCTGGATCGCCGACCCTGTAAAGGCGGCGCGGTTTCCCCAGCATATCCTGCGCTTCCGCAACGATCGCTGGGCGGCGGCGGTGGGGCTGCAGACGTTGGATGACGAGCAGTGGCTTGGCCATTTCGGACGCTTCCAGCCGCTGCCGGGCAACCTGCCGCAGCCGCTGGCGATGCGCTATCACGGCCATCAGTTCCGCAGCTACAACCCCGAGATCGGCGATGGCCGGGGGTTTCTCTATGCCCAGCTGCGCGATGGGCAGGATCACCTGCTGGATTTTGGCACCAAGGGATCGGGGCAGACGCCCTACAGCCGCTTTGGCGATGGCCGGCTGACGCTGAAAGGCGCGATGCGCGAAATCCTGGCGACCGAGATGCTGGAGGCGCTGGGCGTCAACACAAGCAAGACGTTCTCCGTCATCGAAACCGGCGAATCGCTGCAACGGGGTGACGAGCCTTCGCCCACGCGTTCGGCGGTGCTGACGCGGCTGAGCCACGGGCATATCCGTTTCGGCACCTTCCAGCGCCTGCTGGCACTGGAGGAACGCGAGCATATGGCGCTGCTGGTCGACTATTGCCTGGCGATTTACCCCGGCGGCCTGCCGCCCGAGGATGCACCGGGCCGCGATGAGCCCGCCGTGATCCTGCTGCATCAGGTGGTGGAACGCATGGCGGACATGGCCGCCTCCTACATGGTGGCAGGCTTCGTCCACGGCGTGCTGAACACAGACAACATGAACATTTCGGGCGAAAGCTTTGACTATGGCCCATGGCGCTGGCTCCCGCAGTGGGACCCATCGTTCACCGCCGCCTACTTCGATCACAGCGGCCTCTATGCCTTTGGCCGCCAACCCGAGGCGATCCTGTGGAACTGCCAGCAATTGGCCGTGGCGCTGCGATTGCTGGCCGATACCGAGCCGCTGCTGGCCGCGCTCAACCGCTTCGGCGATCTTTATACCGCGGCGATGACACGGCGCTTCACCTGGCGGCTGGGCGTCGACTCGCGCGGACAAGAGGCGGACACGGCGCTGGTGGGCGCGGCGGAGCGCCATATGCGCGAGCATGGCATCGGCCCGGACGACTTTTTCCTTCGCCATCGCGGCGGTCGCGGAGCGGCGGAAGGCGAATTCGGCGAAGTCCTGCGCGATTACTCCGGCGTAGCGATGGACGATCCATTCTGGCAGCGGGACAAGCCGCCCACCCTGGTCATCGAGGAGGTGGAGCGGATCTGGGCCGCGATCGACCAGCATGACGACTGGCAGCCGCTGATGGACACCGTCGCCGATATCCGCCGTCTCGGCGCGGCGCTGGGCGCCCAGCCAATCGTTAACACGCCCGGCGTTCATAACCCGGTAGGACTCGGCATGGCATAGCGGTCTTCCGCGAAAACCCTTGGCAATAAACGGAACATCAACCCTAATGAGCGGCCTGACCACCGAGCACCCGGCGAACGAAAGCAAGGCCCTGCCTCGCGCGCCGATGGCGGTCGAGCTGGTCTCGTTCGAACCCGCGACGGGCGCGGAAATGTGGCGCGGCCCGCTGGGCGATGTCGACGAGCAGGTGGCGCGCGCAAGCCGCGCCTGGCCGGCATGGGCCGCGCAGCCGCTCTCCACCCGCATGGAACTGCTGCGCCGCTTCGCCAATGAAGTGCGCAAGGATGCCGAAGCCTTCGCCACCCTGATCGCGCGTGAGACCGGCAAGCCGATGTGGGAGGCCAATGTCGAAGTCGAAAGCGTGATCGCCAAGGTCGAACTGTCGATCCGCGCCTATGCCGAACGCACCGCGCAACGCCGGCTAGACAGTGCCTTACAAGGCACGATGGCGCTGCGTCACAAGCCGCACGGCGTGGTGGCGGTGCTGGGGCCGTTCAATTATCCCGCTCACCTGCCTTGTGGGCATATCGTCCCCGCCCTGATCGCGGGTAACGCGGTGATCTTCAAACCGAGCGAAAAGGTGCCTGCCAGCGGCGAGTTCCTGGCGCGCTGCTTCCACAAGGCCGGCGTGCCTGCCGCGATCATGCAATTTTGCGCTGGCGGACCCGCAGAGGGTCAGAAGCTGGTGGCGCACGAAGGCGTGAACGGCGTCCTCTTCACCGGGTCGGCCCATACCGGCATCACCATCAACCGCCGCCTCGCCGCGCGGCCGGACAAGCTGGTGACGCTGGAGATGGGTGGCAATAACCCGATCGTCGTGTGGGACACGCCCAAGATCACGGATGCCGCCGCGATCGTGGTGCAATCGGCCTTCGCCTCCGCCGGGCAGCGCTGCACCGCCGCGCGCCGCCTGATCGTGAAAGACACCATGATCGAGCCACTTCTGGCCGAGGTGAAGTCCCTGGCGGACCGCATCATCTTTGGCGCACCGTTCGACAGCCCCGCCCCGTTCATGGGCCCGGTGATCGACAATGCCGCCGCCGATGGCCTGACCGAAAGCTTCCTCTATCTCCTCAGCCACGGCGGCCGGGCGATCAAGCACCTGGTGCGCCCCGACGAAGCGCTGCCGTTCCTTTCGCCCGCAATCATCGACGTGACCGCGATGGCAGAAAAGCCGGACGTCGAACTGTTCGGGCCGATTCTGCAAGTAATCCGCGTATCGGACTTCGACGAGGCGATCGCGGAGGCCAACGCCACGCGCTACGGCCTGGTCGCGGCGCTGGTGGGCGGCACGCCCCAGGAATACAACCGCTTCTGGGGCCATGCCCGCGCCGGCATCGTCAATTGGAACCGGCCGACGATCGGCCCTTCGCACGCCGCGCCGGTCGGTGGCACCGGGCTATCAGGAAACCACCGCCCCAGCGGCTTCTATGCGGCGGATTATTGCGCCTATCCAGTCGCGTCCGGCGAAATGGAGCAACCGCGCGCGGCGATCGGCGTAGGGTTGCGATAGAGGCCCGCGCGCGAAGTCTTTGAGATTTCACGCGACTCGAACGAAACGATGGAATGATGAGGGTAGAGGCGTAAGCTCTGCCTCACTCTCCGCTGGCGATCAGGTCCACTTCGGTCAGCCCGTTCTTCTGCTTGCGCGCATAGACCAGGTACGATTGTCCACCCTTGCGCCCGCCCAGCACGTGGTCCGCGCCGTCCATGCGATAATCCGCGCCGTAACCGGCTGCCGTCGCGCGGGTGTAGTAATAGTCCACCACGTCCTTGGGCGCGACCGGGCTGACAAAGGTGACCACGCGCAAGCGGCAGCCGCCCTCATCCGTACCCGCCGCTTCCTGCACGGCGCCGCGCGGATAGACCGGCAGGTCCTTGGGCAACTTGGCAGCCCAGGTGGCGGAATACTGGGCTTTCTTCGTGCAGTCGGTAGATGCGGCCTTGGCTTCCTGCGCGGCTCGCGCTGCGGTGGCAGCGCTTTCCACCAGCACATTTGTGGAGCCGGTCTGCGGTGCGGGTGCGGATTTCAACGTGCCGCCCGCCTGCACCATCGCTTCGTCCTTGGCCGCCGCAATCGCCTCGGGCGAGCGTTTTGCCGCTGGCAGTTCGGCCTGGCGGGTCTTTCCGGCGCCGCTGGCGTCGGACACGTTGGGATCGACCACGATCTGATCGCCCAGCGCGCCGCTGACCGCCGGATCGCTCTCCGCAGGTACCGGCGCATCCTTGTTGGAATTGCAAGCCGCCAGCAGCAGAAGCATCACGGCGGTGCTGCCGTTGAGCACGAAACGGGCCTTGTTCAACATCGTCGACGCATCCTTACCAGCCGGGCGACCTTCGCCTCGGGGCCTGTCTCACTACTCGGGCCTGACGTGCAGGCCCGACTGGCGATCAGCCATGGCGAGGAATGCATAAGGATTTTGGGAAAGTCTTGGTTAATAGCCGTGCCGTCCCGTTCCGGGATGCCCGTGCAACGAAGCGTAAACCACGGCCAAGCAAATAGGCGCGTCTCGCGCAGACACGCCAAGGAGGACGCCCCCGCAGGAGTGGGGGGACGCCCTCCCGGCGCGGTTCGCAACGCTAGAGCGTCGCGGTCACCCCGCCGTTCCCCCGCGCGTCGCCGTCCGCGCGGGAAAACCGGTCATCAGGTATTAGCGGCAGCGCGAACCGCCACGGTCGATCGCGCGACCGGCCAAGGCACCTGCGGCGGCACCGATCACGGTACCCAGAGTGCGGTCCCGTCCGCCGTCGATCGAGCGGCCCAGGAGGGCGCCGCCCGCACCGCCCAGCAGCAGGCCGGTGGTGCCGCTGCCGCGGCGGCAGTAGTAGCGGCCATCGTTACCGCGCCAGTTGCGACCGCTGTAGCGGTAGTCATCGCGGTAACCACGGCGATAGTCGTCACGATACCCGCGACGGTCACGCCAGTTGTTGTAGGTCTCGGTGCCGGGGGCGGAAAACGTCGTCGCGTTGTCGGCAAAGCTGACGGCTGCCGTGGCAGGGACCGCAGTCGCCAGCGTGGCGCTTGCAGCAGCGAGAGCGGAAATCTTGAGCAGAGTGTTCATCATCGTTTCTCCTTGGCGGCGGCACTGGGGAGATCCGCCTTACACATTCATCTTTAGACCACTTATTCTGAACAGATCGCAACGCGGTCGTCAGAAACGAAGTTTGCGATGAACCGAGTTTCCACGGTCGATCAGTTGCTTCGCGACACCGCTGATCATAGAGCGCGGCGGATGAACACCATCGAACAGCGCGGCGGCGGATTGCCTTATGCCTTGGCAGCTTACCTGTGCTGGGGGCTGTTTCCGCTCTATTTCCGCCTGCTGCATGATGTGCCGCCGTTCGAGATGGTTGGCTGGCGAATCCTGTTCACCTTGCCGACTTGCCTGCTGCTGGTGCTTTTTCTGCGGCAAGGATCGCAGCTGCGTGCGGCCTTCACCACGCGCAAGACGCTGCTGGCGCTTGCCGCCAGCGCCTGCCTGATCGGAACGAACTGGCTGATCTACGTGGTGGCCATCGCCACCGACCATGTCTTCGCGGCAAGCCTGGGTTATTACATCAATCCGCTGATGAACGTGGTGGCCGGCACGCTTTTCCTGAACGAGAAGCTGACGCGGCGGCAATGGATCGCGGTGGCCCTGGCCGCGATCGGCGTCGCGATTCTGGCGCTGGGGGCGCTCAACACCTTGTGGATCAGCATGGGGCTGGCGGTCAGCTTCTGCGGCTATGGCCTGGTGCGCAAGCTGACAGTGGTGGACGCGCTGCCCGGCCTGACGGTGGAGACGCTGGTGCTGGCCCTGCCCGCGCTGGCGCTGGTGGGCTGGCAGGCCGCCCAACCGGCCGGCATCTCGCTGGGCCATTCCACCACGATCGACGTGACGCTGGCCGCAGCCGGCGTGGTCACGGGATTGCCCCTCATGCTGTTCGCCGCCGCGGCCCGGCGGATGAGCTATTCCACGCTGGGCTTCGTGCAATTCCTGGCGCCCACGCTGATCTTCGTGCTGGGCGTCTTCGTCTTCCACGAACCGCTGCGGCCGGTGCAGCTTGTCAGCTTCGTCTTCATCTGGGCAGCGATCGCGGTGTTCTGCTGGGATCTGCTGGTCAGCCGCAAAGCGCGCGCGTCCGCGTCGTAAAACTTATAGCGCGCCGGCGAATCGCAGGGGCTGACCCTGTGCCTGGTTGGCCAGTTGGCCTTCCCACATTGCAGACTCGCCGCGAATGATCGTGCCGACGACGCGGCCTTTCAATTCCATGCCGGTGAACGGCGACCAACCGCAGCGGCTTTCCAGCCAGTCCTCCGCCACGGTGAAAGTGCCCTTGCGGTCAACCACGGTGAAATCGGCGTCATAGCCGGCCGCGATGCGCCCCTTGCCCACCAGACCGAACACGCGCTGCACGCCCGCGCTGGTCATGTCGATCAGCCGCTCCAGCGTCATGCGGCCATGGGCGACATGGTCCAGCATCAGCGGCAGCAGCGTCTGCACGCCGGGCATCCCGCTGGGGCTGTTGGGATAGGTTTTGCTCTTTTCCTCGATCGTGTGCGGCGCGTGGTCTGAGCCCAGTACATCGGGCACGCCCTGGTTCAGCCAGTGCCACAGCCCATCGCGATGCGCGCCCGAGCGGATCGGCGGGTTCATCTGCGCATATGTGCCCAGCCGCGGATAGGCCTCTTCGGCCGCGAGGGTGAGATGCTGGGGCGTCACTTCGCACGTGGCGACATCGCGGTGGTGGGACAGGAATTCCAGTTCGGCGGGCGTGGTGATGTGCAGCACGTGGATCGGCCGCCGCGCCTCCCGCGCCAGGCGCACGATGCGCCGCGTGGCCAGCATCGCGCTTTCATCGTCACGCCAGACGGGGTGGCTGGACGGATCGCCCTCCACCCTCTCACCCTTGCGGTCGTTCATGCGGGGCTCGTCCTCGGCGTGGATGGCCACGCGGCGGCGACCGCTCGCCAGCACCCGCGCCAGCGCATCGTCCTCCGCCACCAGGAGGCTGCCGGTGGATGCGCCCATGAAGATCTTCACCCCGGCCGTGCCGGGAATACGCTCAAGCTCGGCCAGGTTCTCGGCATTGTCCGCCGTCGCGCCGACGTAGAACGCATGGTCGCAGAACATGCGGTGATGCGCGCGCGAAAGCTTGTCCAGCACGCGATCGGCGGTGTCGGTGTTGGGATTGGTGTTGGGCATTTCGAACACCGCGGTGATGCCGCCCAGCACCGCGGCGCGGCTGCCGCTTTCCAGGTCCTCCTTGTGCTCCAGCCCGGGCTCGCGGAAATGGACCTGGCTGTCGATCACGCCGGGCAGCACATCCAGCCCGGTGCAGTCGATCCGCCGGGCCGCATCGGGATAGCTGCCGATGCCGATGATCTTGCCCTCGCGCACGGCGACGTCGGCATGGATCGATCCGGACGGCGTGTGGACGAGGCCACCGGTGAGGACGAGTTCGGGTGCGATGCTCATGGCGCGGCCTTTCGGTAGCGAATCGTTGGGCCCCGTCTGTCACGAACCGGGGCCTGTAGGACAGTCCTTATTGAACCGTGCGGCTGTGGCTGGATCGGCAGCGCACGGTCAGATTGTGGAGACGACATCGTCGGCGAACAGCGCGCTGGCTTGGTGCTTTCTAGCGCCATCTTCGATCACCGTATCGCCCCACCAGTCTGGCGGGGGAAACGGCTGTTCGTGCCCGAACAGGACCGCACCCAACCGGATCGCCATTGCGCAGACCACTCGCTCACCGCCGTTGTTCCGGGCAAAGGCCAGCACGTGTTCGGCCCGTTTGCCGGAGACCGAAAGCGGCTCGTAATCGCCCTCACGGATGGCGGTGGACGTGCGGCGCAAGTCCAGCAAACCGCGCGTCAAATGCAGCTTTTTGGCGCCCGTGCCGCTCTCCAGCAAGGCCTGCCGGGATGCGAAGTCCACCGGACGGCGATTGTCGGGATCTACCATGGAATAGTCCATCAGCTCGCAGGCTTGGTAGATATCGGGAACGCCGGGCGACAGCAGGTGCAGCGCGGTCTGCGCCATTGTGTTCGCAAGCGCCGGAGCCGCCAATTGCGCCATGAACCGGCCGAAATCCTGCTGGAACGTGGGGTCTTCCAGCAGCGCGGCGGCGAGATCGTGGCATTGCCCCTCGTACGCCTCGTCCGGGTCCTCCCAGGATGAGCGCAGCTTGGCTTCGCGCAAGGCCTTGCGTTGCCAATCGTGCAGGCGGGGCAACAGCGTATCATCCCCCGGCTCCCATGCGCCGACCAGGGTCTGCAGCAGCAGGTAGGCATCGGCAGGATCGACACCCGGTGCGTGCCGGGCCGCCAGCGCCAGCCAGTCTTCCAACCGGCGTGACCATTCCTCCGGAATCGCGCTCAGCACCGCCAGCCGGGCACGCGCATCCTCGCCGCGTTTGTGGTCATGCGTGGCGGTGGCCAGCATTGCGAACGGCGTTCGTTCGGCCCGGTGCTGCATCGCCTGGTGAAACGTCGCGATCGGGCAGGCCATGCCATCGGGATCGAAGCCGACGTCGTTCGCCGAAAGCAGCACGCCGTGGCGATAGAACGCGGTGTCCTCCACGCCCTTGGCCGCGATCGGTGCGGACAATTGCTGGAATCGGCGCACCGCGTCGGCCGCAGGCGCTCCGCCATCTCCGGCCAGCCAGTCCAGAACCGCGTCCAGCACGAGGATTTCGCCGGGAGGCATCAGCGGCAACGCGGCCTCCCGCGCCTCGGCCCGGACTTTCGCATCGGCATCAGGCGCGCCGGTGGCGGTGGCATACGTGCGATAGACCGGGAATACCCAGAGCAAGCGCTCAATCGCGCGGCGCAACATGCCCTTCGTGATCCACCCCTCGCCCGCATGCAGCGCCAGCGCGTGGAAGCTCGCCACGCAAGCCTCCAGCTGGCCCTCGAACTGCCAGGAGAGCAGGTCCTGTCTTGCGGGGACCGCCTCATCGGCGAACGCGGCGCTGCGGCCGCTGACCGCTTCCCACAAGGCCCCGAGCGGCGCCTGTCCGGAAGGCTCATGGAGCACTTCGGACACTTCGCGCATGAAGTCGTAGCCGCTGGTGCCTTCGATCTGCCAGTCCGTGGCGAAGGGTTCGTCCGCCGCCAGGATTTTCTCGACGACGACGTAGGCGGGCCGATCCGGTGCGATCTCGGCGAAGCGTTCGCGCAGGCGGCGGCAATAGCCGGCGGGATCGCTCAGACCATCGACATGATCCACTCGAACCCCATCGATCAATCCGCGACGGAACAAGTCGAAATACAACGCGTGGGTCCGCTCGAACACGGCAGGGTCTTCGATCCGAACACCGGCCAATTCATTGATCGAGAAGAACCGCCGCCAGTTGAGTTCGTCGTTCGCGGCGCGCCAATAGATCAGGCGATAATACTGGCGATCGAGCAGCGCCATCAGCGCCTTGCGGCCCTCCTCCCGATCCGGCGCATGTTGCGCGATGGCATCGTCAAGGTCCCCGGCGAGGTCCGGATCATCGGCCCGAACGGGATATATCGCGCCATCGTAAAGTTGAATGCCAAGACCCGATCCGCGGCGCACCAGCTTGATCGCGCCATCGTCCAAGGCTTGCGGCAGAGGCGTGCCCACCACCGGCAATGCCACCTTTTCGCGCCAGTCGATATCGAAGACCGGCGCAAAGGTGCTGCCCTCGCCATGCTCCAGCACGTCCAGCCACCACAGGTTCTCATCCCCGGCAACGCCCATGTGATTGGGCACGATGTCGATGATGAGGCCCAGGCCATGCTCCTTCAGCGTGGCGACGAGGCTGAGCAGCCCGTCCTCACCCCCCAGCTCGGGATTGACCTGCGTGGGGTCGATCACGTCGTAGCCATGAGTCGATCCTTTGGCCGCGGCGGTGATGGGTGAGGCGTAGAGGTGGCTCACGCCCAGCCGCGCCAGATACGGCACCACGGCTTGCGCATCGGCGAAGGTGAAGCCCGCGTGCAGTTGCAGGCGATAGGTGGCGGTCGGCCTCATGCCGGGCGGGCGGCGATCAGGCTGGCGACACGGCGGGCGGTGCTGGGATCGGCCAGCAGATCGGCCAGCGGCGCGGAAAGCCGCCGCCGCCAGTTGGGGTGCTGGTCGATCGTGCCCGGAAGATTCGGTTGCTCCTCCAGGCCCAGCAGGTCTTCCAGCGGGATGATGGCCAGCGCCGTCGGGGTGCTGGCCAGATGCGCCACTGCGGCGTCGACCACGGGTGCGGGGTCATCGATGGCCGGCTGCGGCTTGTCGTCGCCGATTACGGACCAGAGCACCGAACGATCGGCCATGCGGTTTGTCTCCTCGGTTTGCCAGTCGCCACCGCGCTGCAGGCGGCGGTTCCATTGAATGTCATTGCCGGTCCACCATCCGGCGATCGTGGCGGTATCGTGCGTGCCGGTCATGCCGACGGATTGTGCGGGGAAAGCGTCGGCGGCACGAAAGCCATCCTCATCCCGCTCAAACCACAGGACGCGCATTCCAAGGATGCCTTTGCTGGCCACCGGCGATACGAAGCCGGGCGGGCGCGTGCCCAGGTCCTCCCCCACGATCACCGCCCCGGCACGATGCGATTCCAGGGCGATCACGCGCAGCAGGTCCGCGAAGGGATAGCGCAGATAAGCGCCATCGCTGGCCGAAGCCCCCTGTGGCACCACCCAAAGGCGGGACAAGCCGAAAGCATGATCGATCCGAACGCCCCCCGCCTGGCGCAAGGCCGCGCGCAGCATCGCGATGAACGGCGCAAAGGCGGTGCGGCGCAAGCCCTGCGGCGAAAAGCTGGTGAGGGCCCAGTTCTGTCCGTCTGGCCCCAACGGATCGGGCGGCGCGCCGATCGTCAGGCCGGTCAGCATCGCATCCTGCATCGACCAGCCATCGCTGCCGCCGGGATCAACGCCTACCGCCAAGTCCGCGATCAACCCGATCGCCATCCCGCCGCGCTTGGCGTCAGATTGGACCGTGCCGAGAGCCTGTTCGGCCTGCCACTGGCCGAACAGGTGAAACGCGATTTCCTCCGGATGCTCACGCGCGAATTGCTGTACCGGAACGCCATCGGGAAACCGGTAATCCTGCGGCCAGGAACGCCAGTCAGCGCTGCCTAAATGCAGTGCCAAAGCATCGAACAAGGCGTGGCGGGTCAAGTGATCACCCTTGCCGACCGCCCACTGCTCCAGTTGCGCACGGTCCGTTTCGGTCAGGCGCGCAAAGGCCTGCCGCTGGCCCTGGGTCTGAGCGGCAAGCGCGCTGGACCAATCTATCAAGGCCTTGCTCTCACCGCCGGGAGCCTGAGCCAAGGCGGGATTGAGGAATAGCCGGCTGGACGGCGAATAGGGATAGAACGCCCGCTGACCCGGTGGCGGCGCATGAACGGGGCTGATCGCAATCGCGTCCGCCCCCTGCCCCGCCAGCAGGGTGACGGCATGGCGCAGATCGGCCAAATCGCCATAAGCGGTGGCCCGTTCCCGAAGCGACGGCAGCTGGATCGCGATCCCCCACATGTGGGATGCGGCGGCAGCGCTGAGATCGGCGGGCAGCAGGCAGCGCGGCGGCGCGATGATCAGCGCCAGCTCGGCATTGGCGATCCGCAAGCGGTGGTATCCCGTCTCGGCGATGGCGGGCAGCATACCGGATGCGATGGCCAGATGCCGCTCGCGCCCATCCTCCAGCGAGAGGATCGCGGTCGTCTCATGCGCAAGGCTTTGCGGCAGCGGCAGCGGCTCTCCCACGTCGCCCGCCAGATAAGTTGGCACCTGCGCCTGCTCGTCTGCCACCCGGGCAAGGCTTGCCGCCACCTCGGTGTCGTCAGCCGCCGGAAAGCCCAGTGCGGTCAGGATCGTCCTCAGCACCGCGTCGGCCACGGTCTGCGGGCGGCTTTGGGCATCCTCCCAGACGCGCACCACGCCGACCGCATCAGCCAGGTCGTGAAGGGGTGTCATGCCGGTTGGAACCATGCCGCGAACCGGCCATCCACCGCGCAGACCGGCTCACCTGCATGGTCCGGCAGCGCGGGATGCTCGCCTAGGTCTAGGGCGATCGTCAGCACGGCGCCATCACCTAATCGCCACGCAGCGGTGACCGCCTTGTCACCCACCGCCTTCGCCGCGATCACCTGGGCTCCCTTCAGACGAGGAACGATCAGGCGGGTGCGCAAGCCGATGATGCCGCGATAGAAGGCCTGCCACTCCGCCGCATCGGGGCCCGGTTCGGGGCGGGACGCGGCAAAGGTCGCTTGCGCATTGGGGTCCGGGATACGCTCACGCGCGGCTTCGTCGGCGAAAGCGGAGAACTTGGCGAATTCCTTGCGCCGCCCGTTTCGCACCGCGTCCGCCAGTTCATCGTGAAAGTCGGTGAAGAACAGGAACGGGGCGTGTGAACCGGTCTCATCGCCCATGAACAGCAGCGGGATCTGCGGGATCAGCAGCAGCAGCGCCGTGGCGGCACGCAACTTTTCCTTGCTGGTCAGCAACGTCAGCCGCTCACCCATGGCGCGATTGCCCACCTGATCGTGGTTCTGCAGGAACGCCACGAAGGCGCTGGGCGTCAGATGCCCGCTCGCACTGCCGCGTGGCTTGCCGTCCTGATTGGTGGACGGCTCTCCCTGGTAGATGAACCCCTCCGCCAGGCAGCGTGCCAGCCGCTCCGCCGGGCGATCGGCGAAATCGACGTAATAGGCGTCCGTTTCGCCTGTCAGCAAGACGTGCAGGACGTTGTGAAAATCATCGTTCCACTGCGCATCGTAGAGCCCCGGGGCGAGGCGATCAGCCTCGTTATGCTCGTTTTCCAGCACCAAATGGATATGCCGATCGGGTAATGCGGCGCGAAGATCGCGGGCCATCTGGTCCAGGAAAGCTGGGTTGCCGATCGCGTGCACCGCATCGAAACGCAGCCCGTCGATCCGATAATCGCGCAGCCACATCAGCGCATTTTCGCGGAAGAAGGCGGCGACGGCAGGTTCGTCCACCGCGACAGCGCCGCCCCACGGGGTATCGGCCTCCGCGTGGAAGAAGTCCGGAGCGTATCCCCCAAGGTAGTTCCCATCCGGCCCGAAGTGATTGTAGACCACATCCAGGAACACCATCAGGCCCAGGCCATGGGCCTTGTCCACCAGCGCCTTGAGATCTTCCGCAGAGCCGTAACTCTCCGCAGGCGCGAAGGGGAGGACGCCGTCATAACCCCAGTTTCGCGTGCCGGAAAAGGCGTTGACCGGCATCAGTTCGATGGCGGTGATGCCCAGCGCGGCAATCCGCTCCAACGCGGCGGCGACGCCTGAGAAGCCGCCCAGCGCCCCGACGTGCAACTCCTGAAGGATGACCTCCTCCCAGGGGCGGCCGGCCCACTCGGGGTACTTCCAGGGATACGATGTGGCGGGAACGACGCTCCAGCCATGAACCCCGCCGCTTTGGCCGCGCGATGCAGGGTCGGGAACGGCGACATCATCCGCGAGACGAAAGCGATAGCGGGTGCCGGGTTGCGCGGGCGCTTCGGTGTGGAGCCAACCGCCGTCGCTGATCAACGTGACGGGTTCCGCTCCGTCAATTTCCAGCGTCACGTGCTCCGCGCCGGGGGCCCAAAGGGAAAAGCGCCAAAGCCCCGGCGTGATTTCCAGTGGCCCCCAGCATTGTGTCATGCGGGAAATTCCGACACCGAGCGGATCAACGCCGCGCTGTGGGCCGCCAGTTCGTATTCATCGTCCAGCGTTTCCTCGCCCGCCTCTGGCCTTGCGCTGTCCAGCAGCAAGGTGCGCTGCGCCACGGTGCGGGTCAGTTTGAACAGGACCGGATCGCTGCTGGCGTTCAGCAGCAGGTTGATCGCCTCCACCCGGCCATCCTCCAAACGGGTCGCCCGCCGCATCGACAGCGCGCGGCCCTCCGGATTCTGCCAATCTTCGGGCGAAAGCTGCTCGCCGCGTTCGTCCCACCACTCGACATCGTTGATGCCTTCACCCGGCGAATCCTGGCCGTAGAGAAACACTTCGGATCGCAGCACCTCGTATTGCCGGCGCAAGCCGATCAGGCGCGAGGTGAAGGCGTTCAGCGCTGCGCCCTCTTCGGTTTCCAGCTGCGACCAATCGATCCAGCTAATCTCGTTATCCTGGCAATAGGCGTTGTTGTTACCGCCTTGGGTGCGTCCGAATTCGTCGCCCGCCACCAGCATCGGCGTGCCGAGCGAGGCGAGCAACGTCGTCAGCATGGAGCGCTGGACCTTGGCGCGGGTATCCTTGATGCCCTGATCGTCGGTCGGCCCTTCCGCACCCCAGTTGCGCGAGAGGTTGTTGTCATGCCCGTCGCGGTTGTCCTCGCCATTGGCTTCGTTGTGCCGCTCCTCGTAGGCGGCGAGATCGGCAAGGGTATAGCCATCGTGGCTGGTCAGGAAATTGACCGAGGCCCAAGGCCGCCGAGCGCGTAGATCGAACAAGTCGCCCGAGCCCGAAAGCCGCGCCGCAAGGTCCGCCCGCTGGCCCGCGTCACCCCGCCAGTAGCGGCGCGTGGTGTCCCGGAACTTGTCGTTCCATTCGGCGAAACCTGGCGGGAAATTGCCGAGCTGGTAGCCACCCATGCCAACATCCCACGGCTCGGTGATCAGCTTCAGGCGGCCCAGGATCGGGTCCTGCCGCAGGACATGGAAGAACGCGGCATTGGGATCGAAGCCATGATCGGTGCGGCCCAGCGTCAGGCCCAGATCGAAGCGGAAACCGTCAATCCCGTAGGACGTAGCCCAGTGCCGCAGCGAGTCCGCCACCATCTGAATCACGCGCGGATGCGTCAGGTTGAAGGTGTTGCCGGTGCCGGTATCGTTCAGGCAATAGCGCTTGTTGTCAGGCAGCAGGCGGTAATACGTGGCATTGTCCAGACCGCGCCAGCTGAGCGTCGGCCCCAGTTCGCTGCCCTCGCAACTGTGATTGTACACCACGTCCAGGATCACCTCGATTCCAGCCGCATGGAGCCGCCGCACGGCCACGCGCAGTTCGTCCTGCGTGCTTTCGTCCGCGAAGTAGCTGGGCTCGGGCGTGAAGAAATTCAGGGTGTTATAGCCCCAGTAGTTGCGCAGGCCCTTTTCCTGCAGGAACCGGTCCTGCGTGAAGGCGTGGATCGGCAGCAGTTCCAGCGCGGTGACGCCTAGGCGCTTAAGGTGATCGATCACTTTGGGGTGGGCCAGCCCGGCAAAAGTGCCGCGTTCCTGCGGCGGGGCCTGCTCCAGCAGCTTGGTCAGGCCCTTGGCATGGGCCTCGTAGATCACAGTCTCGGCCCAGGGCGTGTTTGGGCGGCGATCTTCCGACCAATCAAAGAAATCGTGCGTCACCACTGCCTTGGGCATGGCCGGGGCGCTGTCCCGCTTGTCGAACGCAAGGTCCCCACGGCGGCTGCGCAAGGGGTAGGCGTGCAGCACATCGTTCCAGCGGATATTACCCGAAAGCCGCCGTGCGTAGGGATCGAGCAGCAGCTTGTTCGGGTTGAAGCGGTGGCCCTGTTCCGGCTCGTAGGGGCCGTGGGCGCGATAGCCGTAGACCAAACCGGGCCGCGCATTCGGCAGGTAGCCATGCCACACCTCGTCCGTGCATTCGGGTAAAGCGAAGCGGGCCACCTCACGCTTGCCGTTGGCATCGAAGAGGCAAAGCTCGATCTTCTCGGCATGCGCGGAGAAGATCGCGAAATTGACGCCAAGGCCGTCGAACGTCGCGCCCAGCGGATAGGGCCGCCCGCCCTCCAGGTGATCAGGCAGAAGGCTCACGTCGCTATTCCCCGCAATGCACTGGTTTCTGGCAGGAAGAATGCCTGCTGACGGGATTGGATGCAGAGACTTGGTTGCAGGTGCGAAAAAAGAGCCTTCTCAGGCCAGAGCGAAGGTTACCGGCACCATGCCGCGCACCGCGACTGGCTGGCCGTTCTGCTTTTGCGGAGCCCAGCGCCAGCGGCGCACGGCGGTCAGCGCCGCTTTGTCCAACTGGTCGCTACCACTGCTGACCGCGATCTGCAGATCCTCCACGCGACCATCCGGGCCGACGAGGACGCGCAGTTTCACGGTGCCCTGCTCTCGGCGGCGGCGGGCATCGATGGGATAGACCGGAGGCCTTGCGGAGATCACCTGGCTGGACAAGTCCCCGCCCTCGACCGGTGTCGCCGCGACCGGGGCGGCCGCCACCGGCGCGTTCGGAACCGGCACGCGCGGCGCTTCCACCACGCTGGGCTGGATCGGCGGCGGCAAGTCCATCGCCACCTTTTGGGGCCCGGGCGCGGGCAGCGTGATCATTGGCTTGGGAACGAAGGCCTGTTCGGGCGGGGTGATCGGCTTGTCGAGCGATTTGGCGGGAGGGGGCGGGGGCGGAGGCGTAGTGTCCAGCTGCTTCATCGCCACCACGGTCAGCCGCTGCTGCTCCTTTTGCTGGGCCACGATGCTCAACGTCGCCAACGCCGCGCCGGTCGCCAGCAGGACCGCTGCGGAGGCAAGCGCGGCGACCGGTCCGGCACGACGGGACGGCTGATAGACCGCTCGCTCGTACGCCACGGGTTCTGTGACAGGCTCTATCGTGCGGAACGAGGGAGCCTCCAGCGCCAACCGCCCTCCGGCGCGATCAGCCTTCGTTGCTGTTGTAAGGCTCAATGCCAGCGTCGCCATGCGTGCCCCTTCTTCGCTCGATGCCAAATCAGGCTATTGCGAGTCATTCGCATAGGCACTATCAGCAGCGCCGTCCAGACCTAAACCGGCTGCGTTCCAGCCTGTGGTCCTTCTCCGGCGATCCGTCCGCCTAGCCAAGAAAGCCCGCCCGCCCGTGGATGCCGCCGAAACCGCCCCGCCTCCTGTCAGCCTCAGGGCTTCCCAGCCGGCGGCGAAGGCCGTTTCCACGCCGCGCAAAAGCCGCAAGGCGCGCACGTTCTGGCTGAAACAACTGCACACCTGGCATTGGATCAGCGCCGCGGTATCGCTCACCGCGATGCTGCTGTTCGCGATCACCGGCATCACGCTGAACCACGCCGCCTCGATCGCGGCGGAGCCGGTGGTGACGCAAAGCAGCGGCAAGCTGCCGATGGCCATGGTGGAGCGCCTGCCCCGCGCCAACGATGGCCATGACCCCCTGCCCCCCGCCGTGGCGCAAGCGATCGCGGGCACGATACCGCTGGACCCGTCAGGCTTCGCGGCGGACTGGTCTGATGAGGGCGAGGTCTATGTCGCCATGCCCGGCCCCGGCCGTGACGCATGGGTCAGCATCGATCGCACTTCGGGCGCCATCAGCGCTGAGCGCACCGAGCGTGGCTGGGTTTCCTACCTGAATGACCTGCACAAGGGCCGCAACACCGGCTCGGCATGGTTCTGGTTCATCGATGTCTTCGCCGGGGCTTGCCTTGTGTTCACGGTAACCGGGTTGATCCTGCTGCAACTTCACGCGCGCCATCGCCCGTCCACCTGGCCGCTGGTCGGCCTCAGCCTCGCCATACCGTTGGTGATCGCCCTTTTCTTCATTCACTGACCGCGAAAGGTCCGCTCTTGCCGATGAACCTGAAAACCCTGCCCTCGATCCCGCTGCTCGCCGCGACGACGATGGCCGTCCCCGCCGCCGCCGCGACCGTCAGCGTCACCGTTCCACGCATCAACGTGGCGGAATATCACAAGCCCTACGTCGTCGGCTGGCTGGAGCCGGTGGCCGGTGGCGAGGCGAAGACGGTGTTCGTCTGGTACGACCTGAAAAAGGGCGGGCGCGAGCCGGGCACGAAGTGGCTGGCGGATTTGCGCACCTGGTGGCGCAAGGGCGGCCGTTCGCTCAAGCTGCCCGCCGACGGCGTGAGCGGCGCGACCCGCGCGCCCGGCACGTACCAGATCCCGCTGCCCAACGTGCCTGCGGGCCAGTACGTCCTCAAGGTCGAAGCCGCGCGCGAAACCGGCGGGCGCGAACTGGTTTCCGTGCCGATCACGGTGCCGCGCGGCGGCGGCGCGGCCTCGGGCAAGACCGAGCTTGGGGCGGTGTCGATCCGCTGATCGCCGCGTTCCGCACGACTTCATCACCATCAACAGGGAATCACCATGAACATCCGTCACGCCCTGATCGCCGCCGCCGCGTTTGGCTCCGCGCTTTCCACTCCCGCCATGGCGCATCGCCAGTGGCTGCTGCCTTCCACCACCACGCTTGCCGGAACCAGCGAGTACGTGACGGTGGACGGCGCGGTTTCCAACGACCTGTTCTATGCCGATCACTTTCCGATCGATCCCGCCCAGATCAAGGTCTGGGCCCCCGATGGCACCGAAGGCCAAGTGGAGAACGCGGCCACGCTGCGGTATCGCTCCACGTTTGACGTGAAGATCGACAAGCCAGGCACCTGGGTGATCGGAATGGAGCGCACCGGGCTGATGGGCTCGTTCAAGGTGAACGGCGAAACCTGGCGCGTCGGCAACCGCGGGCGCAACGGCGGCGGGGGAGCGGGCGGCAGGATGCCCGGTCCGGCGATGAACCGCCCCGCTGGCGAGGCTGCGCCCAAGTTCGTCGCCACGGCAGCGGAAATCCCCGCCAACGCGACGGACGTGAAGCTGAGCGAGACGATCGCGCGCAACTACGTTTACGTCACCGCGGATGCGCCCACCGCCGCCAGCTACCGCGTGACCGGCAAGGGCCTGGAGTTCCAGCCGATCACTTTGCCCGGCAGCCTCGTCGCCGACGAAGAAGGCCAGTTCCGCTTCCTGGTGGACGGCAAGCCCGCCGCCGGCCTGACCGTGGCGGTGGTGCCCGGCGCCAAGAAGTATCGCGAGGCCGAAGATGCGCAGGAGCTGAAGACCGGTGCGGACGGCGTACTCCACGTCAAGTGGCCGGTGCCGGGCATGTACTGGCTGAACGCCACCACCACGGACGTCAAGACGACTGAGCCCAAGGCCACCGAACGCCGTTTGAGCTTCACGACGGTGCTGGAAGTGGTCGCACCCTGAGCCCACCTTGCGCCTCGCCGTCCCGCTAGAGATCGACCCCGGCGCGCTGTCCGGGTGGAAGCCGGGTGCGCCCGTGGTCGATCTGCGGGGCGAGACGATGGGCACGACATGGCACGTGCGCCTGGCCCAGCCGCCGGGCTTGCACGTCAACTCCCTGCGCCAAGCGATCGAGCAGCGGCTTGAGGCGATCCTGGCGCAGATGAGCCACTGGCGTGAGGATTCGCTCCTTGGCGGGTTCAACCGCGCCGCCGCGGGCACCTGGCTTGCGCTCCCGGCAGACTTCGCGACGGTCTGGGAGGCGGCTTTATCTGTTGGGGAAGCCAGCGGCGGCGCATTCGATGCGGCGGCGGGGCGACTGGTCAACCTCGGGGGCTTTGGCCCTACGCCGGCAGCGCAGGCCCCGGATCACGATGCGATCGGGCAATCGCTCCGACACGTCGGCGCGCACCGTCTTGCCTACGATGCCGAAACCAGGCGCCTGCGTCAGCCGGGCGGCGTCCATCTGGATTTTTCCGGCATCGCCAAGGGCTTTGCGGTCGACGCCCTGGGCGAATTGCTGACGCGGCGCGGTTGCCACCATGCGCTGGTGGAGATCGGCGGCGAACTGCTCGGCCTCGGTCTGCGCCCTGACGGCGATCCATGGTGGGTCGATCTGGAAACTCCGACCGCGGAGAGCGCACCCCTGCGGATCGCGCTGCACCAGATGGCAGTCGCCACCTCGGGCGACTACGTACGCGGACGCCACACGATCGATCCACGAACCGGCGCTGCCGTCCCGCATATGCTGAGCCTGAGCGTCTTGCACCGCAGCGCGATGATGGCTGACGCTTGGGCCACGGCTTTGACGGTGCTGCCACCATCAGAGATGCAGTGGCTCGCCACTCGCGAGCGGCTTGCGGTTCGCGCACTGGCCAGAGACGAGCAAGGCGTGATGGAATGGATCAGTCCGGCGCTGGAGCGGATGATGGTCGACGCTGCGGTCGACTGATCCAGGTCGAAACCCTTTTTGCAATCGATTTGCAATAAAGTTACCCGTCCATCATTTTCTAGCTTGCTACTGCGACTGACTCTCAATATCGGACCTCTCACTGCATGACCTGAAACTCAAGAGGGGGGAATTCTGATGTCATCCAAGGGATCATTCACCGCGCGCCGCACGTTCCTGGCGCTATCCTGCATCGCACCCGCTTTCACTTCGACGGCGCAGGCGCAGCAGACCGAAAGCGCCGAGCGATCGCTGGGCAGCGTCACGGTGACCGAGAGCGCGATCGTCGACGAACCGGGCCGCAAGCTGGAATCGCCCAAGCGCACCCGCACCGTTCGCGATACGCCCCAGACCATCACCGTCCTGACCAACGAAGTGATCGAGCAGCAGAACCTGCTGACGCTGCGCGACGTGCTCTCGACCGTTCCCGGCGTCACCTTCGGCGCTGGTGAAGGCGGCACCGGCCCGGGCGACAACATCACCTTTCGCGGCTACAGCGCCAGCAACGACATCACCGTTGACGGTGTGCGCGACAGCGCGCAGATCACTCGCACCGACACGTTCAACCTGCAGCAGATCGAAGTCACCAACGGCGCGAACTCGGTTATCTCGGGCGTCGGCTCCACCGGCGGCAACATCAACTTGGTCACCAAGCGCCCATTGGCGAATGACGCCTATGTCGCCACCGCCGGCATCGGCACCGACAACTACTATCGCGCCACGGTGGACCTCAACCGCCGCGTCAACGACCTGATCGCCTTCCGTCTCAACGCGATGTGGCATCGCAACGACGTGCCGGGCCGCGATGTGGATGATTACAAGCGCTGGGGTGTCGCGCCCTCGGTCACGATCGGTGTGGATAGCCCGAACCGCCTGACCCTGCAGTATTGGCACCAGGAGGACGACAACACGCCGCAGTACGGCGTGCCCTACTACGGTGGACGGATCGTACCCGGCGTCGATCGCAGCGACTATTTCGGCTATCGCAATGTCGACAAGCAGAAAATCAATATCGATCAGGCGACCGCCATCTTCGAGCATGAATTCAGCGACAAGGTTTCGATCCGCAACCTCGCCCGCTGGCAGGATTCGCGCCAGACCACTATCGTGGCCCCGCCGCAAGGCACGTACTGCCTGACAAATGGGTTGACCCCGCTGGGCGCCGCTTGTCCCACCAATGTCCCGCGCGGCTATTACCTGGCAAGCGGTCCACGCGGTAACACCCGCATCACTCGCAACCAGCTGATGTTCGACCAGATCGATCTGCGCGCCCTGTTCAATACCGGTGCGATCGAACACACCGTCGATCTCGGCGCGGCCGCCACCTGGGAACAGTATGATCTCGATACCGGCAACGTCCTGCGCAATCCCAATGGCAGCCCGGCCTATGCCAGCTTCCCGCTGATCAACATCGCCAATCCCGGCACGGTGGTGCCCGGCCCTGCCCCCTTCACCTATGGCAACAACGTATACAACGGACCTTTGAACTTCGTCCGGGGCAGCCATGTTCTGAGTGAACAATCGAACGTCGCCGCTTATCTTCTGGACACGATGAAGCTGGGCAAGCTGGAACTGAACGCCGCTGCCCGTGTCGAGCGCAACGTCGGCACCAACGACACCATCAACTATTGCGCCACGTTCACCGGTTGCACGTTATTCAATCGCCCGTATCAGTTCCGCCAGATCACCACCGCGCCGCGAGGGCGGGTGGCGGACACGCTATTTTCGTATCGCGTGGGCCTGAACTACAAGCCCACCGAAGCGGTCAGCCTCTACGCGGCCTACGGCAACTCGCAGACGCCGTCGAAGAACTCGGTCAACGGATCGTGCACGGCGGACGGGCTGAATCCGGACGGCTCGATCATCACCGGTACGACCTGCAACATAAATCCGGAAACGGCGAAGAACTACGAGATCGGCGCGAAGGCCGAACTGTTCAATGGCGGTTTGCTGCTCACCGCCGCTGCTTTCCGCAACGAGCGTGACAAGTACGCGGTCGTCTCCGGCGATATCGTTCCCAATCAGCAGCTGGACGGCAAGTCCCGCGTCGATGGTATCGCGCTGGGCGCATCGGGCATGATCACGCCCAATTGGTCGATCACGGCGAACTACACGTACCTGAAAGCCAAGTTGCTTCAGTCCGTGTCCGACAACTGCCTGGCGAATCCTGGCACCGGCTCCTGCACCAACACCCCCCTCAACCCCAATCCCGGCGCGGGCCAGTATCTGCCGCAGACACCCAAGCATTCGGGCAGCCTGTTCACCACCTATCGCCTGCCGTTCGGCCTGACCGTGGGTTATGGCTTCACGTATCAGGGCAGCTTCCTGCTGACCGCCCGCACGCCGACCACCCCGGCGATCCGCTCGCAGGACTTCCTGATCCACCAGGCCTATCTGGCCTACGATTTCTCACCCAATGTCTCGGCACAACTCAACGTGAAGAACGTGGGTGACAAGCTGTACTTCACCCGCATCCGCAACAATGGCTGGGCAACGCCAGGCGATGCGCGTGCGGCGGTGCTGACCATCACGGCGAAGATGTAAGTCCTCCTCTCCAAGGATGGACGGCCCGGCGGATGCAAGCCCTATGCATCCGTCGGGCTTTTCCTTTTGCAAGGGCGTCGCCGCGGCGGCAAGGATGGGGCATGGTCGTCGATATCCCCGAACTGTTCTCGCGCGAGGAAGTGCGCCAGATGCGTGCTTTGCTGGAGAGCGCCGCCTGGACGGACGGGCGCACCACCGCCGGTCATCGCGCCGCGCGGGTAAAGGACAACGAGCAACTGGCCGCCAGCGATCCGCTGGCGCAGAAGCTGGGCCAGCAAGTGCTGGAGCGGCTGGGCCAGACCCCACTGTTCATCGCCGCCGCGCTGCCCGCGCGTGTCCTGCCGCCCCGCTTCTCGCGCTATGCGGGCGCGGGGCAGTACGGCGATCATGTCGACAATGCGATCTTCCCGATGCCGGGCACGGGCGAGCATCTGCGCTCCGACATCTCGGCCACGCTGTTCCTCAGCGATCCTGACGAATACGACGGCGGCGAACTGGTGATCGCGGACACATTCGGCACGCACAGCGCCAAGCCGGCGGCGGGGCATCTGATCGTCTACCCCGGCAGCAGCCTCCACCGTGTCGCCCCGGTGACGCGCGGCGTGCGCTATGCCGCGTTTTTCTGGACGCAAAGCTTTGTGCCTTCGCCCGAGCGGCGGCGATTGCTGTTCGATCTGGATGGCGCGATTCAGTCTTTGGCAGGCGATCATCCGGAGCATGGCTCGGTCGATACCTTCACGCAGATCTATCACAATCTCCTGCGCCAATGGTCGCAGACGTGATTAAGCCGCCGCATGCCACCGTGCCGCCGGGCATCACCACCCTGGCGGATTATGAGGCAGCGGCGCAAGCGCATCTCCCCCCCGAAGTCTGGCGACACATCCAGGAAGGCGCTGGCGAGGAGCGGACACTGGCGCGAAACCGCGCCGCCTTCGCACGATGGGGGTTTCTACCGCGCGCCATGGCAGACTTGCGCGGCGGGACCACGGCATTGTCGCTGTTTGGCCGCGCTCATCTTGCGCCGCTGATGCTGGCGCCCATCGCCTATCAACGCCTGGCCCATCCCGATGGCGAACTGGCAGTGACGCGCGCGGCCGCCGCGCTGGGCGCAGGGATGATCGCCAGTACCCTGTCCAGCGTCTCGTTGGAGGAAATCGCCCACACCGCCCGTGACGCGTCCCGCCAGCTTGGCCTCGCGCCTTCGCCCCTGTGGTTCCAGCTCTATCTTCAGCCCGATCGGGCCGACTCCCTGGCGCTGGTTCGCCGGGCGGAGGCGGCCGGTTTCGAAGCGATCGTGCTGACGGTGGATGCGGCGATCAAGCCAGCCGGACTGTCGCTTCCCGCCGGAATCGAAGCCGCCAACCTCAAAGGCATGACGCGACTGCGCCAGACCGCGACGGCAGGCGGCCGCATCATTTTGGGCACTGCGCTGGCGGATGCGGCACCGCGCTGGGAAGACCTGGAATGGCTGCGCGCCACGACACGCCTGCCGGTGCTCGTAAAGGGCATGCTGCTGGACGAAGACGCCCGTCGCGCGGTGGAAATGGGCGCGGATGGGTTGATCCTGTCGAACCACGGCGGCCGTGTGCTGGATGGGCTGCCCAGTCCGCTGGACGTTCTGCCTGGCCTTCGCGAAGCGATCGGCACGTCGCTGCCAGTGCTGATCGACAGCGGCATACGTTCCGGCGCGGACATGGCCAAGGCGATCGCGCTGGGGACGACTGCCGTGCTTCTGGGCCGACCGCAGATGCACGCCCTTGCCGTAGCCGGGATGGCCGGTGCCGCACACGCGCTGCACCTTTTGCGCACCGAATTGGAGATGACGATGGCGCAGCTTGGCTGCCCCACCCTCGCCGATTTGACGCCCCGCAGACTCATCCGCATCCATGGCGAATTTTGACGGGCTCCTACCGCCGCTTCAATCGTTGACTGGATTGACGAACAACTGCGCGCTAGATGCATTGTTACGTCGACACGAATTTTTCCGATAGCGGAGCATTCTTTTCATGCGCTCATTACCCCGCACCTTCGCCACGATCTCCGCCATCGCCGCGCTGGCGACCGCTTGGCCCACGTTGGCGGCCCCTGCGGCCAGCGCCGCCGCCCCGCTTGATCAGTCCATCCCCAGCGACTTGCCACGAACGGCGCGTCCCTCGCACTATCAGATCGAAGTGACCCCTAATGCCACTGACCTGACCTTCGCCGGCAAGGCGCGGATCGACTTGCAAGTCTTCACCCAAGCTTCCTCGCTGACCGTGCATGGCAATGGCCTAAAGGTCGCTTCGGCCCAGCTGATCGCCGCAAAGGGTGGCAAGAGCCTGCCGCTCACCGTCGCCGCAGATGATGCCGCACAAACCTTGCGCTTCGATTCCGCCAGCCCGATCGCGCCAGGGGCCTATCGCCTGGACATCACGTATTCCGGAACGATCGGCACGCAGCCGTCCGGCCTTTTCGCGCTGAATTACCCGGACAAGCGCACCGGCAAGGACACGCGCGCCCTCTTCACCCAGTTCGAAGCGCCCGATGCGCGCCGCTTCGTGCCCAGCTTTGACGAGCCCAGCTACAAGGCCACGTTCGATCTTTCCGCCATCGTTCCCGCCAACCTGATGGCCGTCAGCAACATGCCCGCCGCGCGCGAGGAAAAGCTGAGCGGCGGCCTGAAGCGCGTCACCTTCGCCACCACTCCGCGCATGAGTTCGTACCTGCTGTTCTTCGGCATGGGCGATTTCGAGCGCACGGTTAAGAAGGCGGCGGACGGCGTGGAAGTGGGCATCATCGCCCCTGCCGGAAGCGGCGATAAGGCCAACTATGCCCGCGATGGCCTGGCCGAAATCCTGCCCTGGTTCGATGACTACTTCGGCGTGAAGTTTCCCCTGCCCAAGCTGGACAATATCGCCGCCCCCGGCAGTTCGCAGTTCTTCGGCGCGATGGAGAACTGGGGCGCGATCATGACGTTCGAGCGTATCCTGCTGCTCGATCCCGCTACCACCAGCCCCGCCGAGATCCAGGATATTTACAGCACGCAGGCGCACGAAACGGCGCACCAGTGGTTCGGCGATCTCGTCACCATGGCATGGTGGGACGACATCTGGCTGAACGAAGGCTTCGCCAGCTGGGCGGCGGACAAGATCACCGCGCATTTTCATCCTGAGTGGGACTTCCAGCTGAACGGCGTGGACGGGCGTGAAGGGGCAATGGCGCAGGACGCCCTGCCCACCACGCACCCGGTGGTCCAAAAGATCCGCACCGTCTCCGAGATGGAGCAGGCGTTTGACTCGATCACGTACGAGAAGGGCCAGGCGACGATCGCCATGCTGGAGGACTATGTCGGCGCGGACATCTGGCGCGCGGGGCTGCGCAGCTACATGACCAAGCACGCCTATGGCAACACGGTCAGCAGCGACTTGTGGACCGCGATCGAAGGCGCGGGCGCGAAGGACGTGAACCGTATCGCGCAGGCATTCACCACCATTCCCGGTGTCCCGATGCTGCGCGTGCAGTCCGCCACCTGCAAAGCAGGGCAGACGAGCCTTGCCTTGACGCAGGACGCCTTCTCCCTCGATCCGCAAAGCCGTGGTGGCGCAAAGCCGCTCTGGCCGATGCCATTGCTGATCAGCGTGGGCGATGCTGCGCCCACACGGCACCTGATGGCGCAAAAGACCGAGACGGTGACGCTGGCGGGCTGTGGGCCGGTGCTGGTGAACAGCGGCCAGCTTGGCTATTATCGCACGCTCTACGATGCCCCTTCGCTCACCAAGCTGACGCAGACGTTCGGGTCGTTGAAGCCGATCGACCAGTATGGACTGGTGCGGGACAATCTCTCGCTCTCGATGGCGGGCTACCAGGACATGGCGGCGGGGATGAACCTGCTGTCGGCCATGCCGGCCAACGCCAGCGCCACCCTGGCAGCCGATACCGCCGCGCTTTGGCAGATGACCTACGGCCTGCTGGAAAAGGGCCCGGTGCGCGATCGCATGGGCGCGCTGATCTCTCGCACATGGTCGACGCGCCTGCAGCAGTTGGGCTTCGAGCCGAAAGCCGGAGAGGCGCTGACCGACACCAAGCTGCGCGCGCAATTGATCGCCACCCTGGGCGTTGCCGGCGATACCGCCGTCGTCACCGAAGCGCGCCGCAAGCTGCAGGCCCTGGCCACGAACCCCGCCGCGCTCGACGGGCCGCTGAAGCGCACTTGGCTCGATGTTGCCGCTCGCAATGCCACGCGGGCCGATTGGGATCTGTTGCGCCAGCAAGCGGGCAAGGCGTCGGGCGTGGTGGAGCGCCAGCTTTATCTCAGCAGCCTGGGTCGAGCAGACGACCAGGCCTTGGCCAAGGAAACCCTCGCGCTCGCCATTTCCGGCACGCCAGACGCCACCAGCGCTTCGCAGATGATCGCCTCGGTCGGCAGCGTGCATCCCGAGCTTGCGTTCGATTTCGTGCGCGCCAACCAGGCTGCGGTGTACAAACTGGTGGAACGCGCCGGACGCCCCCGCTTTATCGCCCGGATCGTTGCCGCCAGCACCGACCCGAAGATGGAGGGCAAACTGAAGACCTTTGCCGCCACCTTGCCTGCGGACGAGGCCAAGCCGGTGGTGCAGGCGCAGACCGCGTTGCGCCAGCGCGTGGCCACGCGTCCCACGCAGCGCGCGCAGTTGGCAGCCTGGCTGGCAAAGTCCGCACGGCGTTGACGTGGGGGATAGTGCCTGAAGGAACGGGAGAAAGGACCGCATCGCCTGTAATTAAGGAGATCACCTGCCCAGGCTGAACACCTTGTTAAGCCTCTCAATAGTAACGGTCAGACCATACCGGGACGCTTTGCCCCTTCGGGGGCGGGCGATGGGCCGTTTTGAGAGAGGTGACCTTCGTGCGGCAAGCCGCTCCTCCTTGCGAAAGCCAGGCCGCATCGGCGCTCGACGCGCTGCATCTGGCCGGGCTTCAGCGCAAATTTCAGGCCGCCACGTCCAATTTGAACGGGGTGAGCTGGGTCGCGTCGGCGGAGTTCATGGAAACGCTGAGCAAGTCGCAAGTCGGCGTCATTCATCGCTCGTCCAAGGGGACGGTCCTGGCGGTCAACGCCTTTTATCAAGAGCTGATCGGGCGAGAGGACGAGGACTTCGCCCATATCAACATCCAGGATCACGCCCATCCCGAGGAAGCGGAAAACATCCTTCACCGCTACCGCGAAAATGCGGTGACGCGTCAATCCTACCAAATGAATCGGCGCTATGTGCGGTCTGACGGCACCGAACGCTGGGGCACGGTCCATGTAAGTTTCCTGCAGGACGGTTCCTCGATCGGTATCGTCCTGGACGAGACCATTCGCCGTCAGGCCGAGGCGGACTTGCGGGAGAGTGAGGAGCACTACCGCAATACCGTGGAATTGAGCCCACAATATGCCTGGACGACCGGCCTTGATGGCAAGATGTCGGCCATCAGCTCACGATGGCTGGAGAAGGTCGGAGCAAAACCGGGGACCTACCTGGGCGATGTCTGGCGCTCCACCGTGCACCCCGACAATCTTTCGGACATTCGCGAAGCCTGGGCCCGCGCGCAGATAGACGGCCAGCCGATCGACGTGGAATACCGGGCCAACGTCGGCGAAGGCTATCGCTGGTTCCGATCCCGCGGCGCGCCGCGACTGGACGAACAGGGCAATGTCGTGCGCTGGTATGGCGCGGTCGAGGATATCGACGATCGCAAGCGCGCGGAGCAGGCCCTGCGCGAAAGCGAGGAACGCTTCCGCCTGGCCGCCCAGGCCGCCGGGATCGGCATCTGGGACTTCGATACGGTGCAGAACAGGTGGGAATGGTCCGCCGAATTCAAGCAGATGCTGGGCCTGCCGAATGAGGTTCAGCCAGACCTTCGCTTGGCGATGACGCTGATCGTCGCGGAGGATCGGCCTGCCTTGTCCCATCTGATCCGCACCGTGGAGGCCAACGCCAGCGATCACCGCTTCGAAGCGTTCCTCCGCATCCACCGCGCCGATGATGACGCAATTCGCTGCCTGCAAATCAACGGCTGGCGCATTCAGGAAACCCACGGACGCGTCCAGCGCGTGCTTGTGACCCTGAGCGATGTGACCGAACAGCACAACAGCAGCGCCCGCATGCACTGGATGGCCAGTCACGATGCACTGACCGGGCTGCCCAATCGCGGGAGCCTGAACGACGCACTGGAAGCTGCGATCGCACAGGCCCGCGAAAACAATGAGAGCCTGGCCCTGGTGATGTTCGACATCGACGGGTTCAAGGAGGCGAACGATACGATCGGCCATGATGCCGGTGACCTGCTGCTTTGCGGTTTCGCCAAGCGGCTGGAGCGGTGCATCGGCGACCGGGGATTCGTGGCGCGCTTTGGCGGCGATGAGTTCGCAGCGTTCCTGCCCCGTTGCCGCGCGGACGAACTGGTCGCCCTGTTATCACCCGCGCTGCAGGATGACGGCGGGGTCTATCATGACGGCATCGGGTTGGACTGCAACGCCACGGCCGGGGCCGCTTTCTTCCCGGACCACGGCGATACGGGCGAAGACTTGCTGAAGACGGCGGATGTGGCCCTTTATGCCGGCAAGGCTTCGCATCGGGGGATGCTGACGGTGTTCCGGCCGGATATGCGCGCGAGCATCCAGCATCGCGCCGCGATGCTGGCCACCGCCCGGCGCGTGATCAACGAAGCGCGGGTGCGCCCGTTCTATCAGCCCAAGGTATCGCTGGCGGGTGGGCACGTGGCCGGGTTCGAGGCGCTGCTGCGCTGGCAAGATGCGGATGGCGCCATCCGCGGTCCAGATAGCCTGAGCGCCGCGTTCGAGGATTTGAGCCTGGCCCCGGTCCTGGGCGAACGGATGCTGGAAGCGATCTGCCGAGATATGGCCCATTGGCTCAACCAGGGCCTGCCGTTCGGCCGCGTTGCCATCAACCTGTCACCTGCCGAATTCCGGCGGGAGGATTTGTTCGATCGCGTGATGTCGCAGCTCCATCGCCATCGGGTTCCGCCTTCGCTGCTGGAATTGGAAGTGACGGAAACGGTCTTCCTGGGACGCGGCGCGGAAACCGTGGCGGACGTGCTGCGCAAGTTCCATGACGAGGGATTGTCCCTGGCACTGGACGATTTCGGTACCGGCTACGCCTCGCTGACGCACTTGCAGGCGTTCCCGGTGGACGTGATCAAGATCGACCGCAGCTTCGTCACCAACTTGTCGCACGGGTCCACCAACGCCGCGATCGTCGATGCGATCATCGGGCTGGCGGGACGGCTTGGCATGGACGTCATCGCCGAGGGGATCGAGACGCAAAGCGAAGCGGATTACCTGATCGAGCATGGATGCGGCTTTGGCCAGGGCTACCTGTTCGGCGCCGCCGTTGCGGGAGAAGCCGTCGAGCGGCGGCTGATGCAAGCCGGCACGGCGATCATCCGCACCGCCGGCTGAGCGCGCCCCGGCCCGAGACCAGCGGAACCTAGCGCAGCATACATCGCTGCCGCCCGCCGATCGGTCTTGCGCGTCTTCACCGGAATTGGTGACCATGCTGAAAACCGAACATGGCATGGGCCATGGCCATGCCAACGCTATCGTCGCGCATACTTTGACGGAGAAGACCTGAGGGCGGCGGATAACCGGGCGCAAAGGGTAGCGCCCAGGCTTCGTCTGGCAGGCTAGGCAGCCAGAGCGTACCGCCGACAATGCTCAAGATAGCCCGCCTCGTGCCTGCCCGCCAGGGACACGACGCTTTCCCACAGCCAGGATGGCGCATCGATCTTGCCGCGCCGGTCTGCATCCAACATGCTGCCCCATTCCGCACGCTGCCCGATGTTAAGCTGGCGACCGTGAGCCTTGCCGATCACGAACGCTAGGTAGCGCGCAGCCTTGATCGCTTCTCCCTGGCTGAATTGCTCCACCTCCAGCTTGAGGTCTTGCGGCGCCAATTCGCGAATGAACAAGGTGCGATCGAGCATGCTGACCGGGATCATCCGGGAACCAAGATGGGGTGACAACGCACGGGCCGCGGCTGCCACCCGGTGGGCATTATCGGACGGCATGGTGACGCCGGGGTAAGCCGGAGCGACCGGTGCGACGGCTTCCTTGATATCTACCAACGCGTAGTCCGAACGTCCCCGCGCATTCTCCAGCCCGACGATGACGGCATAGCGAAGCAGCCCGAGCGAACTGCAACCCTTCATCCAATAGGCCGCATCCACCACGCGGACGCGCCGATCCTTGTCCTTGTGATCGAGCGAGAGGATAAGCTGGGCCACGGACGGATCGGCGAACACCCCTTCAAGGGCATCGCGCTCTTCCTTGCTAAGCGCCCAGAATTTCTTGCCGATGGGCAACGTCGGTTCGACGGCATCCAACCGTTCCTTCGCCAAATGCTTCCAACGACGGCCCAGCGCCTGCCGCTTGACGCTGCGCACCACATCGGGCTCCACGCCGGGATTGCCGCTGGTGGGATCGGCGATCGCAGCCGCATAGCCCTGGACCATTTCCTCCATCATCCGCGCCGTGATCACGCCCGGAAGGTCCGAACCCCGGGCAGCGGTGGCCAGAGAAAGCCCCAGCCGGATGAGATCATGCGCGGGATTGCCGATGACCGCCTGATCCAGGTCTCGAACCTGAATCTCGATACGGCCGTCTCCCGCCGCCAGCGGCCCCAGATTACCAAGGTGGGCATCGCCGCAAATCCAGATTGCCGGCCCATCCGGCACACGCGGAGCGTGCGGCCCAGCCTGCAACCAATCATAGAAAGCGGCGGTATTCCCCCTGACATAGGCATGAGCCGACCGCGCCATCTTCCGCGTGCGACTGGCTTCCAATATGGCTTGACGATCGGAACGGCCCGGCGTGGTCATCGATGTCATCTCCTCTGCAGCCAGAAACGTCTCACGATCGGCTTTGTAACAGAGTGTTTCCCGAAAGGGCGGTCCCGACGATGGCCAAGCAGTCTTGCCGATCGCCAATGCGCCGTTCCGCAACGCTCTATTGCGACGGCCAGCCCAGGCGCTTATCCCGGCTTCCCACAATTTCAGGCTTGGCGAACTGTCTTGAAGAAAGCGGATACCAGACACAGCGCGCCAAGCGAATCCGCACCGCCCGATCTGATCGACGAGGCGGAGCGGGCCTGGACCACCGATACTTCTGCCTACAACGCACGCATCTACGCCGTCAGCACCCGCATCCTCTATGTCGCCACCTTGATCGAGCAGAGCTTTGGCGCCCAGGCACAGTCGCACGGAATGAACACCGGAGAGATGCTGGTTCTGGATGCCCTTCACCGGCTTGGCCCGCCGTTCGAGACAACGCCTGTGCGACTGCGCAAGCAGTTCTTCATCTCCTTTGCGGGGATCGGCAAGAGGATCACCAAGCTGGCCGATCTGGGCTATATCGAGCGAACGACACACGCGCCCGGTCGCGGAAGCCAGATGGTTCGCCTGTCACCCGCCGGGCTGGCGGTTCTACGCTCAAGCGAGAACGGCCTGGACGCTGCCCACACGCGGGCCCTTGCCACGATGGATGGCACGGAGGTCGAAATGCTGGGCGGGCTGCTACGCAACTTGCAGCAGCGCATTCAGAAGGCGACCTCCGCCGCTCTTCCCTCGCCGCCGATCGCTGGTGACGATTGACGGCTTGCGCCTCCGATACGACGCTCAGGCTTCTGTCAGCCCGCGCACCGGAGGCGACTGTGTGCCCGAGCGAAGTCGCCAGAGCGATCGCGCTGGATGGCGCCTGGCGAGAGGCGATGCCGCTGGTTCATGCCGCCGTCGATCGCCTGGTGCAGGAGGGGCGCGTCCGGCTCAGTTGGAAAGGCAAGCCGCTCTCCACCCGCGCCGGCCCGTACCGCATTGGTCGCGCAAGTCGGTTCTGAAACGCGGATTGGCGTTTCAGCAGTGCCGATGAGCCCTTTCGATCAGGCCGATGATCGCATGGCGAAGGTCTTGGAAAGGCCATGGTACAGCTTTTCCCGGCAGACCAAAGTGCTGGCCCCATCCGCGAGAAACGCCGTGGCGAACATCGGCAGCATCAGGCCCCGGCTCGCAGTCGTTTCGGACAGGATGATGACGGCGGTCAACGGCGCCCGGACTACGCCCGCGAAATAGCCGACCATGCCCAAAATCACGACCGCCGATGAAGGCGAGTCGGGGAAGACGCCGCGCAGGATATTGCCGATCCCAGCTCCCACCGACAGTGACGGCGCAAAAATGCCGCCGGGCAGGCCCGCGACCGCCGTGGCGAGAGTGGATACGAACTTGGCCGGGCCGAACCACAGCGGCGCATCCACGCCGGTGATCATCGCACGGGCGGCGCCATAGCCGGTTCCCCAGGTCAGCCCGGTCAGGCAGCCCAGGCCTCCGACCACCAGGCCGCACAGCGCCGCGAACTGCACCGGTCTTGCCTTCGACCAGCGCGTGATTGCATGCGGGCCGGTCGCCAACGCCAGCATCAGGCGTGAGAACAAGCCGCCGGTCACACCGCCGACCAATCCGGCTACGGGCACCACGAACAGCGCCGATCCCAGCCCCATGTGCGCCCCTATCAGCCCGAAGTAGACGTAATCGCCTTGCACCGATTGGGCGACCATGCCGGCGATCACGATCGCCGCGATCACCAACAGCGTCACGCGCTGTTCGTATGCTGACGCCAGTTCCTCAATCGCGAAGAGCAACCCGGCGAGCGGCGTATTGAACGCCGCCGCCACCCCGGCGGCGCCGCCCGCGATCAGCACCGCCCCGCGCAATGGAACGCGCAGCACACGATGGCTGAGCCCCATCACTGCCGCAGCGATCTGCACCGTCGGCCCCTCGCGCCCGACCGAGGCTCCACCCAGCACCGCCACCAGCGTCAGCAGCGCTTTGCCGACTACCGTGCGGATCGACACCAGGGATTGCGTGGCCGCCTCGGGATCGGACTGCGCGGCGATGACTTGCGGGATACCGGACCCGCGCGCCAGCGGCACATAGCGGCGCGTGATCCAGACCAGCCCGGCGAAGATCAACGGTGTGGAGACCAGCGGCACGTATGGGTAGCGGGCCACATATCGCTCGAACAAGGCACCTGCCGCATCAGCCGCCAGCGCGAAGACTGTCGCGGCCAACCCAATGACGACCGCCCCCAAAAGGATGGCCAATCGCGTGCGGAAACGCACCGATTGTGGGCCACGGCTGCGCAGCAGGGCGCGATAGCGGCCAGCGGTCCACTTGCGGGAGCCCGATCGGGGCGATCGCCTGTCTATCATTGCGCCGCTCTATCAACCCGGGCCAAGAATGCCAGCGCGGGTCGCCATGGGCGAGCAACTCCCCTACCAAGCCTGATCTCCAGCAGCAGGTGAACGCAGACGATGGTGGTTGAAGTAGCAGAAGGACGAGGCAGGTTGCGGCGGTGGTGGTCTATCTGGGTTGTCGGCGGCGTCGACCACGACGCTGTCCTGCGCCAGATCACGGAGGATTCCGGCTGGAGCGGGCGTTATGCGTTCCTGATCGTTATCTCTGCCGCGATATCCCTGCTCGGGCTGCTGATGCCATCGGTGGCGGTTCTGATCGGCGCGATGCTGCTATCGCCATTGATGATGCCGATCATCGGTCTGGGCTTTGGCATCGCCACGGTCGACACGAGCGAGATGCGCCGCGCGGCAACGGCCCTTGTCGCCGGAGCGCTGATCGCGGTGGCGCTGTCGGTTGTATGCGTCACGCTATCGCCGATCCAGACGATCACCAGCGAGATCGCGGGCCGCACCCGCCCTACGCTGTTCGACCTGCTCGTCGCCCTGCTCTCGGCGGTTGCGGGTGCCTACGCGCTGATCCGGGGGCGTGGGGGCACGGTGGTGGGCGTGGCGATCGCCATTGCCCTGATGCCGCCGCTGGTCGTGGTCGGCTTTGGCATCGCCACGCTGAACTGGACGGTCTTTGCCGGCTCGCTGCTGCTATTCGTGACCAACGCCATCACCATCGCGTTGACGGCGGCCCTGGTGGCGCGCTGCTATGGTTTTGGCAGTCATTTGTCGCCCCAGCATACCGGGTGGCAGCTGATCCTGTTTTTCGTGGGGCTGGGATTGCTGTCGATTCCGCTGGGAGCAGCGTTGCGGCAGATCGCGTTCGAAGCGGTGGCGCAGCGCCAGGTGCGTGAAACAATCAGCGCGCGCTTCTCCGATGCGTCACGGCTGGGCCAGCTGGACATCGATTACAGCGCGCGGCCGATCCGGATACGCGCTGTGGTGTTGACGCCCCGGCTGGATCCCAGCGCGGATCGCGTCCTGGCGGCAGACCTGCGGCAGCGGCTCGCGCGCCCGATCGACGTCCATGTCGATCAGCTGCGCGTCGCTCCTGAGAATACGAGCGTGGAAGCCGCGCAGATCGCGCGAGCGAACAGTACGACGGTCCGGGACAACGAACGCCAGCAAAGAGCCGTTGCCGATCTTGCGCTGATCGCGGGTGTTACGCCCCAGTCCGTGGCAGCGGATGCCGCCGCCCGGACACTGAAGGTAACGGCCTCGCCCCTGCCAGGCCTGCCGATGGCGGGCTATCGCGCCCTCGAAGACCGGGCAAACCAGGCTTTGCCGCAATGGACCGTCAACTTGGTGCCACCCGACGAAGCCACCCTGCCCGCGCTGCGCATAGCATCCGGCGTCATCGATGATGAGGCATTGCGCCTGTCCGCCTGGGCCTCCGCCCGACGTGGCCTTCCGCTCGCGGTCTCAGGCGGCACGCTGGCGCAGCGCGAAGCCGTCGCTCGCGGTATTCAGGACAGAGACGGCCAGGCAACAGTCGGCCCCGCCGCAGGACTGCTGAGGTTGGCATGGCCCGTAAGTGCAAGCGCCGCTCCACAGCAGGAATCGGCAAACTAATAAACTCACGGGAGGATGGGAAACACGATGGCGTAAAAGCTGATGCGCTCAAAAGCCGGAACAATCCTACCCCACGCAAATTCTTATCATGCGCAAATACGCACACATGCGCCTGGAGGAGGATTAGCACATGGGCTGGATTATTGCTTTGATCGTTGGTGGTGTCGCCGGTTGGCTTGCAAGCCTGGTTATGAATCGGGATGCATCGATGGGCGTGGTGCTGAACATCGTCGTCGGTTGTATCGGCTCCCTCATTGGCAACGCTCTTGCCGGCCCCCTGCTGGGCGTGCGTGGAAGCGTGCAGGAATTTTCGCTCGTCGGACTGATCATCGCGTTTGTTGGTGCCGTCATCCTGCTGGCCATCGTGAACTTCTTCAAGCGCGGTTCGGTGCGTTAAGGCACCGCCCGAAAACGAGATTGCAGCCGCCGCGTTGTGCGCATGCAAGCCCACCCAGGGTGGCGAACTTGGCGTGGCGGCTGCAATCTTGAGCTCATCATTGAAAGTGTCTCACCAGAATAGGACGATCAGAACATGCGTAAATTGATGATTGTCGCGGCAAGCGCGGCCATGGCGATCGGTGTATCTGCGTGCTCTGAAAAAACGCAGGATACGGCAGCTGAAGCAGCGAAGTCGGCCGGTGACGATGTTGAGGCCGCCGGAGACGCCGCAGGACACGCCGTTAAGAAGAGCGTCAACGCCGCCGGAGATGCCGTGTCAGATGCAGGACACGCTGTTTCGAAGGCCGCCGATAAAGCAGCTGCCGAGGCGGATGAATTCGGAGGAAAGGCTGAGAATGCCCGGGCCCGCGTTGAGGCCGATGCTCAAAACGAGTCAGTCGAAAAGGCCAAGCGCGACTAAATACAAAAGAAGCCCGAAATAGCTGCGAATATTATGGTAAAGGAATGACGGGGCATCTGCGATGCAACGCAGCGGATATCTTCGCGTTTGCCGGCCGTCGGAGGCAATCGCCAACGTGGTCTAGGCGAGGATCGTTTGGATGTCTAAGATCGCCGGAATGACAAAATCCCATCTTCTGGCGACCTTATCCGCCGCGTTCACTCTTGCTGTTTGCGCCCCGGCGCTCGCGGAAATCAAAGTCGACCCGGCAAGCATTACGCGCGATGTCAAAACTCTTGCCTCTGACGCGTTCGAGGGGCGGGCACCGGGCACGACGGGCGAGACACGAACGATCGAATACCTCATTGAGCGCCTCCGGCAGTCGGGCTTGGAACCTGGCGGTCCAGCGGGGCAGTGGGTTCAGGCGGTACCCCTGTTGCACACCACCTTGGGTCAAGGACCGGTGAGCCTTGGCTCAACGCCCGTGTCTCAGGGGCGGGAAATCTACCTTTCGACGCTACGCCCCGATGATACGGCTCGCGTCGAAAAGGCACCGATGGTCTTTGTTGGTTATGGCGTGAATGCCCCCGAGCGACAATGGGATGACTTCAAGGGCGTCGACCTGACGGGCAAAGTCGCTGTCTTCCTGATCAACGATCCGGATTTCTCTGCCGCTCCGGATGAGGCGGTTTCCGGGAATTTCGGCGGTCGCAAGATGACCTACTACGGGCGCTGGACCTATAAGTTTGAGGAAGCGGCAAGGCGCGGCGCGATCGGCGCGCTTATCGTTCATGACACGCCGGGAGCGGGGTATGGCTGGAATGTCGTAACCAGCCCGCGAGGCGAAAACTACGACATCCTGCGCAAGCCCGAAAACCTGATCAGTCTGCGCGTGCAAGGCTGGATCGAGGGGACGGCGGCCACAGACATGTTCCAGCAGGCGGGGCTTGATCTGGGCCAGTTGCGTATCGCGGCTCGCAAAGCCGATTTTCGGCCCGTGCCACTCAGCGGTCTGACATTCAGCGCCGCCCTCCCCGTTACCCACGAAGATGTGATCAGCCACAACGTGCTTGGCCGCATCCCCGGCGCCAGGCACCCCGAAGAAGTGGTGTTTCTTGGAGCTCACTGGGACGCTTACGGCAAGGGTGAGCCAGATGCGAAGGGCCGCGTATTTCGAGCAGGTGCCAATGACGATGCCCTGGGGGTTGCAGGCCTACTGGAAATCGCGCGGGCCATGAAGACAGGGCCGGTGCCGGATCGCAGCGTCATGTTCGCGTTCTGGACGGCGGAAGAGCGTGGCCTTCTTGGTAGTGAGTTCTACGCAGCAACCCCGGTCTATCCGATCGAGAAAACCGTCGCCAACCTGACCTTGGACATTCTGCAAACCGCGGGTGCGGCAAAAGATGTCGTGCTCGTCGGGCAAGGTCAAAATACGCTTGAGAACGACATGGCGCGCATTGCCAAGGATCAGGGGCGCACAGTCACACCCGAAAGCCTGCCCGAGCGCGGACTGTTCTATCGCGCCGACCATTTCTCATTTGCCAAGCGAGGCGTCCCGGTATTGCTGCAAATGGGCATCGCTGGCGCATCTGACCTGAAGCAGGGGGGCCGGACCGCCGGACAGGCTTGGATCGATAATTACACGGGCAACTGCTACCATCAGGCCTGCGATGCTTGGGAACCAGCTTGGGACATCACAGGTGCCGTCCAGGACATCGAACTGGTGGGCACCCTGGCTCAAGATCTGGCAACTTCATCAAAGTGGCCCGAATGGAAGCCCGGTTCCGAGTTCAAGGCCATTCGCGACAAAACATCTTCGGCAAGACGCCAGCTCGCAGAGAAGCGGCAATAGGTCGTTAATCGGCGTAGATCATCTTGCGGGTCATGCCGCCATCGACCACGAATTGCTGGCCGGTGATGAAGCCCGCGCCCTCGGAGGCGAGGAAGGCGACGGTGGCGGCAATATCGCGGGGGGTGCCGACCCGGCCGGCGGGGTGCTGTTTCCGATCGATCGGGCGATGCTTTGCCTCGATCCGCTTCGCCGCCTTTTGCCAGGGTCCGGTTTCGATCCAGCCCGGCAGGATGGCGTTCACGCGAATGTCGGGGCCCAGGCTGATCGCCAGCGCATGCGCCATGGCGCAAAGGCCGCCCTTGGCCGTGGCATAGGCCTCGCATTCCGGTTCGGACTGCAAGGCCCGGGTAGAGGCCATCAGCACGATCGCCCCCTTGCGCATCCGCAGCAGCGGCACGGCCGCGCGCACCATCAAAAATGCGCCAGTGACGTGGCTATCCTGCCACTGTCGCCACCGCTTCAGGTCCAGTTCCTCGATCGGGCCGCTTACCGGATCGGCCAGCCCGGCGTTGGAGACGAGCAGATCGATTCCAGCCGGCTCCCCGGCCTTTTCGTTCCACGCTTTCAGGCGATCGAAGGCCTTGGCGACCTGGCTCTCACTGCCGACATCCGCTCGAACCGCCAGCAACTCTGTGACCGGTAGCTCGCCGGCAAGGTCGCTAATCGCCTCCGCGTCGCTGTCTATCGCGACCACTCGCCAGCCATCGGCCAGCAAGTGTTCGACGATGCCCTTGCCGATCCCCTGCGCGCCACCCGTGACGATTGCCGTTCGCATTGCCGTACCGCCTGTTGCTTGAAACTCGAGCCGATAACGAGCAAGCGGGCGGGAGGCTGCCTTATAGCGGAACGGCCTCTGCGCCCGTCAGCTGATGGCTACAACCGAGCGTCAGCGCATCGTCTTCGGGCGAGAGTGCCGCCACGGTGCGCCAGCCGATCGCGCGCAGGCGAGCGGCCGTCTCCGTGTCGTGACCCCACGGCAGAAACAGGCTGGCCCCCTCGTCGGTCGTTTCCGATAGAAGATCGATCAGACGGTCCGGATAGAGCGAGAACCCGGTGGCAACCTCACCCTCTGCCGCCTCACCCAGGATGCGATAGGTACCGCCCCGGCCCAGCGCGCCCTGGACGCCAGCGGCGTAGATCGTGAAGCCCAGCCATGACTGGTATTCGAAACCATGCCGCTCCGATGGATCGAGCGTGACGCGGGCGCGACCGCCGATCCGTCCGGCGATCTCACGCAAGGCGGCAATGCGGCTGGCTAACGCGCCACCGGCATCAAACGCCGCCAGGCGGGCGATCGCATCCTCGAACGGCCCAATGGCATAGAGCAATGGGAGATACGCCTGGCCACCGGCATCGACGAGGCCACCCGCATCCTTGGCATCCAGTTCGCGGCGGACAGCCTCGATCTGACTGGGGGGCAGCGGAAGGGCCTCCGCCGCCAGAGTGTCGACCAGATCGGGCAAGGTGAAATCGATCGAGATCCCGGTCGCCCCGGCTGCCTCCAGCGCCTCGATCGCCAGCGCGACGATCTCGGCGGCGGCGGCGACGCTGTCGTTACCGATCAGTTCGGCGCCCAGTTGCAGCCGTTCACGCGTGGGGTCCAGGCCATCGCCCTTGATGGTCAGGACCTGACCGCAATAACACAGCCGCAACGGGCGTGGCCGCGCCGCAAGGCTGGTGGCGGCGATGCGCCCGATCTGCACGGTAATGTCGGACCGCAGCGACAGCGTGCGCAGCGAGATCGGATCGACCAGCCGGAACATACGCCGTGGCTTCACGCCGACCATGCGGCTGGCCATCGACTTTTCGAATTCGATCGTCGGCGTTTCGACGCGGGCATAGCCGTGGCTGGCGAACGCATCGGTCATCGCCCGCCGCACGCGGCCGGCAGCGGCGGCTTGAGCGGGGAGACGATCACCCAGTCCCTCGGGCAAAAGATCGCGATCGGTATCGTGGTGCACTGGAAATCTGCCCCGCAGGTGGCTGTCGACGATCCCCGTCCCCCTGCGTGAGGAGGTGATCGGAAGGGCCTGTAGCTTAAAAACAGGCCCTCCCCTAGCCCCTCCCGCACGCGGGAGGGGGACTTGAAGGCTGCCGCGGCAGGGGCGGCGAACCCTTTAGAACGAAAGCGCCTTCACCAGCTTCACGCCTGGCAAAGCGCAGGCCTGCTTCAACAGGTCCTCCGACACCGGGCTGTCGATCGAAAGCAGCAGCACCGCTTCGCCGCCGGCGTTGCGACGGCCCAGATTGAAGGTACCGATATTGATGCCGTTCTCACCCAGCAGCGTGCCGATGCGACCGATGAAGCCGGGGGCGTCTTCGTTGACGATATACATCATGTGGCCGTTCAGATCGGCCTCTACCTTGATGCCGAACATCTCGACCAGGCGCGGCTCGACGTTGTTGAACAGCGTGCCTGCCACCGAACGCTCGCCCGCCTCGGTCTTCACCGAAACGCGGATCAGCGTGTGGTAATCGCCCTCACGCTCGGTCTTGACCTCACGCACCTCAAGCCCGCGATCCTTGGCCAGGAACGGCGCGTTGACCATGTTCACCGTGTCCGACTGGACGCGCATGAAGCCAGCCAGAACGGCGGCGACGATCGGCTTTTGGTTCAGCTCGGTCGCGGCGCCCTCGGTGTGGATCGAAATCCGCGGCACGGAATCGCGCGTCAGCTGGCCCACCAGCGAACCCAGCTTTTCGGCCAGCGCCATGTAGGGCTTCAACTTGGGCGCTTCCTCCGCGCTGAGCGAGGGCATGTTGAGCGCGTTGGTCACGCCGCCGTTCACAAGGAAGTCAGCCATCTGCTCTGCCACTTGCAGCGCGACGTTGACTTGCGCTTCGTTGGTCGAGGCACCCAGGTGCGGGGTGCAGATGAAGCCGGGCGTGCCGAATAGCGGCGATTCCTTGGCCGGTTCGGTCTGGAACACGTCGAGCGCGGCACCCGCGATGTGGCCCGAGTCCAGCCCGGCCTTCAGCGCAGCTTCGTCCACCAGACCGCCGCGCGCGCAGTTGATGATGCGAACGCCCTTCTTGGTCTTGGCCAGGTTCTCGGCCGAGAGGATGTTGCGGGTCTGGTCGGTCAGCGGCGTGTGCAGGGTAATGAAGTCCGCGCGCGACAGCAGGCCGTCCAGGTCGACCTTCTCCACGCCCATCTCCACCGCACGTTCCGGCGTCAGGAACGGATCGAACGCAACAACCTTCATCCGCAGGCCCAGCGCACGGCTGGCGACGATCGAACCGATGTTGCCCGCGCCGATCAGGCCCAGCGTCTTGCCGGTGACTTCCACGCCCATGAAGCCGTTCTTCGGCCACAGGCCGGCCTGGGTCTGCGCATTCGCCTCTGGAAGTTGACGGGCGAGCGCGAACATCAGCGCGATGGCATGTTCGGCGGTGGTGATCGAGTTGCCGAACGGCGTGTTCATCACCACCACGCCCTGCGCGGAAGCGGCTGGGATATCGACGTTGTCGACGCCGATGCCGGCGCGGCCGATGACCTTGAGGTTCCCCGCGGCGGCCAGGATTTCCTTGGTCACCTTGGTCGAAGAGCGGATGGCCAGGCCATCATATTCGCCGATGCGGGCGATCAGTTGTTCCGGCGTCTCGCCGGTGATGACGTCAACATCGCAACCGCGCTCTTCGAAGATACGCGCGGCATTGGGGTCCATCTTGTCGGAGATGAGAACTTTGGGCTTGGTCATGAGGTGTGTTCCTGAAGTCTGTAACCCTTCCCTCGTCATCCCGGACTTGATCCGGGATCCCGCTTGTTCTTTTCGGGCGGGGAGAAGGAAGCGGGGCCCCGGGTAAAGCCCGGGGCGACGGCAAATAGCAGTGGTTAGCCGGCCTTCGCCGTGGAGTAGGCCCAGTCGAGCCACGGACCGAGTGCTTCGATATCAGCGGTTTCCACCGTTGCGCCGCACCAGATGCGCAGGCCCGGGGGGGCATCGCGATATCCGGCGACGTCGTAGGCCGCGCCTTCCTTTTCCAGCAAGGCCGCGAACTGCTTGATGAAGTCAGCGTCCGCACCTTCGACGGTCAGGCACACCGAAGTCTTCGACCGGCTGGCGGGATCGGCGGCCAGATGGGCCAGCCAGTCACGCTCGGCGACGATCTTGTCGAGCGCGGCGGCGTTTGCGTCGGAGCGGGCCTTAAGGCCTTCCAGACCGCCCAGGCCCTTCGCCCATTCCAGCGCGAAGATCGCATCTTCCACGGCGAGCATCGAGGGGGTGTTGATGGTCTCGCCCTTGAAAACGCCTTCGGCCAGCTTGCCCTTGGAGACGAGGCGGAACACCTTGGGCAACGGCCATGCGGGCGTGTAGCTTTCCAGCCGCTCGACCGCACGGGGACCGAGGATGATCACGCCGTGACCGCCCTCGCCGCCCAGCACCTTCTGCCAGGAGAACGTGGCGACGTCGATCTTCGCCCAGTCGATGTCGTAAGCGAAAACCGCGCTGGTGGCGTCGGCGAAGGACAGGCCTTCACGATCGGCGGCAATCCAGTCGGCATTCGGCACGCGCACGCCCGAGGTGGTGCCGTTCCAAGTGAACAACACGTCGTTCGACCAATCGACCTGGCCCAGATCGGGCAGCTGGCCATAGTCGGCGCGGATCACGGTGGGATCGATCTTGAGCTGCTTGACCGCATCCGTCACCCAGCCTTCGCCAAAGCTTTCCCAGGCCATCGTGGTGACGGGGCGGGCACCCAGCATCGTCCACATCGCCATCTCGAACGCGCCGGTGTCCGAACCCGGAACGATGCCGATGCGGTGCGTATCGGGCAGGCGCAGCACTTCGCGCATCAGGTCGATGCTGTACGACAGGCGCGACTTGCCGATCTTCGCTCGGTGTGAACGGCCTAGCGATTCGGTCGCGAGTTTTTCGAGAGAATATCCGGGCGGCTTGGCGCAGGGACCGGAAGAGAAGAACGGGCGCGCCGGCTTAGCCAACGGCTTGGTAGGTGCAGTCATGTAGTCTCTCCTTACAGAGAGCACGCGCGGCGTTGGGACCGCGTGGCCCGGCGCTGCGTCTAGTTCGTGGGTGACCCAAGTCAAGGAAGATATCCCCCGCTCTGAAGCCGAAAGCGATCCGACTGGCCTCGCCCCTCGGCCCACCCTGCCCTAGACCGGGTGCCAACTGTCAGTTCACGTTGGATAAACGCGATGGAGGGATACCCGTAGCGATGCGACGGATCCTGCTGCTCCTGCCGCTCGTGGCCACGCTCCACGGCTGTATCGACATTCCCAAGGGGTCGCGGCGGGACCCGCCCAGGCGCTCCGGCCCGGCGCGCACGCCGCCGCCGCGGCCCGAATTGCGGCAGTGCCTGAGTCAGCTAGGGCTGGCGCAAGCACGATTCGCCTCACTGCCCGATCGCTACTTTTCTGGCGGTTGCCGCAATGTCGGCACGGTGCGGCTGGATAGCCTGCGCAGCGATTCCGCGCAGCTGGCCCTGGCGAACTTGGGGCCGGTGACCTGCAACGTCGCCACCCAGTTCGCCGGATGGGCGCGCTTTGGCGTGGACCGCGCGGCGCAACAGATCCTGGGCGCGCGAGTCAGCCGGATCGAGACCTTCGGCAGCTATTCCTGCCGCACGATCGCGGGCACCCGTCGCATGTCGGGCCATGCCACCGCCAACGCGATCGACGTGTCCGGTTTCGTGCTCGAAGATGGACGGCGGATCACCGTACTGGAAGACTGGGACGGCGGCACCCCGGCCGAACGCCGCTTCCTGCGCACTGTCCACGCCAGCGCCTGCAAGCGCTTTGGCACCACCTTGGGCCCGCAATACAACGCGGCGCATCGCAATCACTTCCACCTGGAAGCAGACGGGGCCGATTTCTGCCGGTGACCGGCAAGGCTGAGAGACAGCCTAGCAATGTTCGAGACACGCAGCCTGGTTAGTCGCGTACCGCTATGCGTACCCGCCCCCGGATCGCCGCGCGTGCGCTGGCCGTATCCCTCTTCACCATGGCTTTCCCCGCGGCTGCTGAAACTATTCAGGACGAGCAGGCTTGGCTGAACCTGACCGCGATGGGTCCGATAGCGGGAAAGGTGGTCTACTTCGCCGAGTTGCAGCCGCGCTTCGGCGACGGCGTTTCGCGGGTGGATCAATTGCTGCTGCGCGGTGCGATCGGCTGGAAATTGTCCTCCACGGTCACGCTCTACCAGGGGTTCGCCCATGTCGAGACGCCCCAGCGCGGTGGGCGCGATATCAACGAGGAACGCAGCTTTCAGCAACTGAACCTTGCGCTCGGCAAGCCATGGGGCGGAGAGCTTTCTTCCCGAACCAGGCTAGAGCAGCGCTGGCGCAATGACGGCGGCGACGTGGGCTGGCGTGTGCGCGAGATGCTGCGCTATGAGAAGCCGCTGCGGCCCGCCAGTGACGCGGTGAGCGCCTTGGTCTATGCCGAAGCGTTCGTGGCATTCAACGATACCGACTGGGGCGCGCGCAGCGGCTTTGACCAGTTGCGCAGCTTCGTGGGCGTGGAGGTCGGCCTTCCCGGGACGAGCACGGCGGAGATCGGCTATCTCAATCAGGTGATCGACCAGACCCGCGGGCGGACGCGGGTGAACCATGTCGCGTCGGTATCTCTGTTCTTCCGGCACTGACTAGCGGAGAAAATCGACGCGATCCGGGCATGAACCGGATCGTTCAGGCACCATGTGGCGGCGCGTGTGTTGACGCTTCAGGCAGCGCGCGGCTTATCGTAAGTGGAGAGACGATCATGGTGCAGGCACGATGGAACGGCAGCATAATAGCCGATAGTGATGATACGGTGGTGGTGGAAGGCAACCACTACTTCCCGCGCGATGCGGTGGACCCCGCCGTCCTTCAACCCAGCGAAACGACCAGCCATTGCCCGTGGAAGGGCGACGCGCGCTATCATTCGATCACGGTGGACGGTTCGACCAATCAGGACGCGGCCTGGTATTATCCCGAGCCCAAGGACGCAGCCAGCCAGATCCGCGATCGCATCGCCTTCTGGAAGGGCGTGGAAGTCAGCTAGGGCTCGCCGCGCCAGCTGTCAGCGCGAGAGACGCTTGCGGTTGGCGCGAACGCGGGAATGATAATGATCGATCGCCTGCCCCGCCACCTCGATGGGGTCCGCACCCAGCTGCCCGGTCGCCAGTGCCATCGTCAGCTCGACTTGCGCCTGCCACTTTTCGGCAACCATGCGGTGTACCTCTTTCTGGCTGCCCGGCCCGCCGGCCGCCATGCGCATGCACCGCATCCAGATCACCCAGCTGGAATCGATGCCCAGCTCGCAGGCTTGAAAGGCCAGACCCGGCAGGCCCAGCCCAACGCTACCACTCGGGCGGCTCATTGCGGAACCGCAGTCTCGCCAGGCTTGTCCTGCGCAAAGCTGACGGCGCGAGCGATCACGCGGCTGGCGCTGGCCGGCTTGGCGACCAGTTCGGCGCCGAGACCGCGAACCGTTTCGTCGTGACGGTCCAGATCGCCGGAATGGAGCAGGTAGGGAATGCCGCGCTGTGCCAAGGCCTCCGCAACGGGAACGCACGTCTCGCCGTCCTTCAATGTCACGTCGAGGATCGCGCAATCGACCGTTTCGTGATCCAGGATCTCCATCGCTTCATCCACGCTGGAGGCGCACATGGCGCGACAGCCGAGATCCTCCGCCGCGAACTCAAGGTCCATCAGGATCAAAGGCTCGTCCTCAAGCATCAGGATATTCATCGGTGCGGGAAATTCCTGCAATAAGGCAGCTTGGGTCATGCGGGAATTACGATGGTGGCTTCCAGACCATCATCGTGCCAGCGACGTTCGATAGAACCGCCACCATGGCGCAGCATTCGATCGACGATCTGCGTACCAGTGCCGCGGCTATCCGGAGACATGCGGATACCGGGGCCGCCGTATTCGCGCCAGTGGACCACAAGATTGCTGGGGCCACGGCCCTTGCCCTCGTACCAGTTCAACTCCACCCGACCGTCATTATTGGCCCAGGCGCCGTGCTTGGTCGCGTTGGCGGCCAGTTCATGCAGCACCAGTCCGACGACGGATACAGTGGCGAAATGGACGCGCTGACCGTTACCCAGAAATAACAGTCGCTGCGTGTCAGCATCGTAGGGGCCGAGGATCGCGCGGATTGCCGGACCGATCTCGATCGTGCCGCTGGACGCCTCGTCCAACGTGGTCTCATACGCGCGACCCAGCGCCTGGATGCGGCCGTTAATCTCATCCGCTTCCCTCGGGATGCCGCGAACGCGGCCCGTGATGTTCACGATCCCTGAAATCACCGCGAACATGTTTTTCATGCGGTGCGAAAGCTCGCGCGCCATGCTGCGGGCATGTTCTTCCTCAGCGCGCACCGCGCGGACTTCCGAGACGTCCCACTGGCTGCCGAAGAAATATGCCAACGACCCATCGGACCGATAGATCGGCCCCAGGTGCAGCGCGTTCCAGAAAGTGGAGCCATCCTTGCGATAATTGAGCAGTTCCACCACCGCCACGTCTTCGTTAGCGAGCGCGGACCGCAGCTTGTCCAGCTCCCGCTGGTTGGTCTCCGGGCCCTGGAGGAACCGGCAATTCCGGCCGATGATTTCGTGCTCTTCGTAACCGGTCAGACGCCTGAACGCTCGATTGGCGAATACGATCGGCATGTCCGTGACGTGTGGATCGCACAGGCACACGGCCATTCGGGTCTGTGCCATAGCCTGTTCGAACAGAACGCCGGATGCACCGACGAACTGGTCCTCCGGCCTGCTTACGCCGGGCGTATCGCCGCTGGAATTGAAATAGGTCTGGGTGTCATCCCAACCTAGAGGGACACCCGATGCCACTGTCTTGTCGTGCGACATCGATCGCCCCTGAAATTTATCCGAAGTGCCTGTAACGTGAATTCAACAATGCGTGCAACTGGGAAGAGTTCCACCAACCGGGACGCAAACGACCCGCTTCCTAATGCCATCTGCGTTCAAAAAGGTCCAGATATCGGCTAGGTGTTCTCCAGGGCAATCAGGGCGCAACCGCACCCGGCTTCGGCCGTTTCGCCCACGCCCGGCCCGCGCCAAAGCGGGACGTCTCTTCAGCCAAAGGACACCCTCCCCATGACAGTCAATACCGCCACCGCCCGATACGAAGGTCTGGGCAAGGAAGGCAAAGGCCACGTCACCGCCAAGTCCGGCGCGATCGATGCGGATTATGGCTTCACCACCCGCTTCGAAGATGCCCCCGGCACCAACCCGGAGGAAATGATCGCCGCCGCTCACGCCAGCTGCTTCACGATGGCCACCAGCTTCGCGCTGGCCAAGGCAGGCCACACCGACGGGTCGTTGGAGACAGAGTGCAAGGTCACGCTCGTCTCGGCAGACGGCGGCTTTCAGGTGACGAAGTCCGAACTGGCGCTGACCGCCAAGGTGCCAGGCCTGGATCAGGCCGAGTTCGAAAAGATTGCCGCCGAAGCCAAGGCCGGTTGCCCGATCTCGAAGCTCCTGAACTGCGAGATCACGCTGACCACCTCGTTCCAGAACTGATCGAGGCGCATCTTGCGGGAAGGCTGCTTATTGTGGCTTTCCCGCAAGCTCCTTCGCTTCCGTAAAGCGCCGGCTGTCTGTCCAGCCGCAGCCCTGACGCGTTTCCTCTCCCAGCTTCAGCAGGACGGAAAAAGGAAAGCTGCGGTCCGACATGCCGTCGCTGCAAGTCCCCGGCGTCACCGTCATGTCGAAGCTTTTGCCCTCCAGCGTGCCGCTGAGCCCTAGCCCGTTGCGGCCGCCAAACCTTTTGACGGTGATGCGGGTACCGTCCGGCTGGGCGGGGGTCGCATAAGTCAGCGTTTCGCCGATCACGGTGCCGTTCCAGAACGGCTCTGTCCCGCCGAAATGCAATGTCTCTCGCGGCGAGATCGCGCTGAACGGCTTGGACGAGTCGGTGTCGCCCGGCACGCCGCCGTTGTCCTCGCCACGCCGTGGGCCGCAGCCGCTCACGGCGATAAGGGCCAGCCCAAGGGCGGAAACGAGCGCGACGCGATGCAAGGTCATGGTGCGGCGCCTAGCAGCTTGCGGGGCGGACCGCATCCTCTCCCAACGCCTCGATCAACGCCAGCGCCGCCGCCGGGGCCCGCTCCTTCGCGCCGGCGATATAAAACACGAACGTCTCGCGCCCATCGGCCGCCCATTTCACCGCCTCGGCGGCCTGAGCAGCGATCTCGTCGGCGGAATACCCGGTCGGCTCGTCCGCGCGGCAGCCTTGCAGCCGCGCATACACGAAGGGCCCGTCCGTACGCGTGAAGTCCGGATAATCCTCGCTCCGCGTCACCACCAGCGCTGCTCCGGCATCCTGCAGCAAAGCGTAGAACGCGGGATCGTCGAAACTTTCATGCCGTGCCTCGATCGCGTGGCGCAGCGGTACGCCCGCATGGCTTGATGGCAGGAGAGCCAGGAAAGCCGCGATCTCTTCTGGATCGAACCGCTTCTTGTCGTTCAGCTGCCAGTTGATCGGACCCAACCGATCTTCCAGCTCCACCAGCCCCTGGTCGATAAAGTTCGCAACCGATTCCCCCGCCTCGGCCAGGTTCTTGCGGTTGGTGCAGTAGCGCGACCCCTTCAACGCGAAGCGAAAGTGCGGCGGCGCGGTCTTGCGCCATTTGGCGAAAGTCGCGGGGGCTTGCCGGCTGTAAAACGTGGCGTTGACCTCTGCGGCAGTGAGATGCGTGGCCAGGTATTCCAGCTGCTTCGCCTTCGCCAGGCCCTCGGGATAGAACGTCTCGCGCCACGGATCATAGACCCAGCCGCCGGTTCCCGCACGGATCGCGCCAAGGCTCATGCCCTGCCGCCCTGTGTGAACGGCGTTCGACGTAGTACGATTGCGGAAGGGTCCGGCGGGTTCGTCATGATGCCTCAGCGTAACAAGCCGCCGGTGGTTCCGCCAAGAACTTTGCGGAACCTGGCACCGCGATCCGCGTTCAAAACGCCAAACGCATCAGAACTTTCAGGAAAAAGCGTCATGAAACACGAACGCAAGGCGATGGTCGGCAAGCTTATCGGCGGCGTCGTTCTGGGCGGGCTCGCCGCCGGGTTTCTCACTGCCATGGCCGTTCCCACGACCATGCAGCAAAAGGCGGATGACTGGCGCACGCTGATCGGCGTGAAAGAGGTCAAGGCTGACGAAATGCCCGCGATCGCCTTCGAAGCGCCCCCGCAGGATCTCACCCCGGTCAGCTGGATGACGGCGCAGCAGGAGTATCCGCAACCGATCCCTGCCACCTACAGTCCCGACAGCGCCACCCTGTATGACAGCAGCGCCGATCTCGACCTGGATGACGATGGTGCCATCGCTTCCGCCGAACCGCTGCCGACCGCGCTGATCGCGACGCGTGATGCCGATCGCAAGATCGTCGTCTATGATTCTGACGATGCCGCCGCTGCTTCGGCCAACGCGGCCAGCGAGGCAGCGGCCGACGTGCGCACGATCGAGAGTGCCGTGGCCGAACCAGCCGCACCGGCATCGTCGGACACACCCGCGCCCGCCATCGTTTCCGGCTGAGCGTCGTCGCGACAGTGTCGCAGAGGGACGGCGTTCATCGCGTCGACAGCTTGCCAACCATAGCCGTGACCTTTTTGCGAGCGACGGAACGACAATGGGTGCGGCAAGAGTAATGGTGTCTCTAGCGGCGATGGGCGTGGCTGTGGGTGCGTACCTGGCAGTCGCGACGATCCCGGCGATCGCGCCCTACCTTCAAGAGCGCCGCCCCGCTCCCATCATCGTCGCGGGGCCGGAAAACAGCGTGGGCCAGCTTGCCACGCGACCTGAATCGGCGCCCGATGACGGCTTTGGCATTCGCCCCGGCCCGGTCGACGGCAGCCTCGCGATAGATCTTCCCGAATGGACTGGCCGCCCCCTGGCGCTGATGGACATGGGCCGCCGCGCCATGGACGAGTGGCGTTCCTGGACCGGCCGTGGCGAAGAGCCACAGGCGTACGACCAGTCCGACGATCGGCGCCCCGAATTTCGCGAGGAACGGCGGTTGGAGCAAGGCTACGGCTATCGCGAGCGTTGGCGGCAGCGCCAGGAACCCTATGGCTACGTCCAGCGTGACGATCCGCGTGATTTCTACGGCTCGGATGGAGAACGGGATTACGGCTACGGCCGTTGGTTTCCACCTCCCGAGGAACCGGCTTACTCCACGTCGGAAGCTTTCACCCAGCGGCTTGCCCCGCGCGCTCAAGAGCCGCGCGCAAATCCACCAGGCAGCGCCGCGGACCCGGGCCAGGATGCCGCAGCTCTAGCCGCCCAGCGCGCTCGGGAGGCGGCGCGCGACGTTCGCGCGGCGGAGAATGCGCTGCCCTGATCGTAGGCGTTGTGGGCACGCTCACCGCAAAGCTCTGGAAAACCCGCCGCCCTCGGTTCCGAATCGCCCCGGCGCACGCTTATGGCGGCTCCGGTGAGCGCAACCATCGTCATCGGCCAGGATACCCATGGCGCCCCGGTCGAGATCGACGTGGGCGAGCTTCTGGCCACGCGCTTGCTGGTCCAGGGCAATTCCGGCTCGGGCAAGTCGCACCTCTTGCGCCGTCTGCTGGAAGAAAGCGCGCCACTGGTGCAACAGGTGGTGATCGACCCTGAAGGCGATTTCGTGACGCTGGGGGAAACGTTCGGCCACGTGGTGATCGATGGCTCCGCATATGCCGAGGCGGAGATTGGCCGCCTCGCCGCGCGCATCCGCAAGCATCGTGCCTCGGTCGTCCTGGCGCTCGACGAGCTGGAGATCGACCAGCAGATGAAATGCGCCGGGCAATTTCTTTCCGCCCTGTTCGATGCCCCGCGAGAGGAGTGGTTCCCCGCGCTGGTGGTGGTGGATGAAGCCCAGATGTTCGCCCCCGCCGCTGCGGGTGAAGTGAGCGAGGAGGCGCGCCGCATCAGCCTGGCGGCGATGACCAACCTGATGTGCCGCGGCCGCAAGCGCGGCCTCGCTGGCGTGATCGCCACGCAGCGGCTTGCCAAGCTGGCCAAGAACGTGGCGGCGGAAGCCAGCAACTTCCTGATGGGCCGCACTTTCCTCGATATCGACATGATCCGCGCCGCCGACCTTTTGGGTATGGAGCGCCGCCAGGCCGAAGCCATCCGCGATTTGTCGCGCGGGCAGTTCCTGGGACTGGGCCCGGCGATCAGCCGCCGACCGGTCGCGGTCAGCATCGGCGAAGTGCGCACCGGCAGCCGCGCGGTGGTGCAAAGCTACGCCCCGCCGCCCACCGCCTCGCCCGAGGAACTGCACGCGCTGCTGCATGACAATCTGGCCGAGCCGGTGCGCGAGGTCTATCGCCCCGCCCCGGTCCGCGCCGATCCGGACGAGTTGGTTGAGCGGATCGCCGCATCGCAGGCCGCTCCCGCGCCCCGCCGCCCCGACTTGCCCGAGTTCGACGCGGCCGAGACCGAGGCTGCCATTGCCGAGATCCTCTCGCAAATGGCGCAAGAGGCGGAGTGTACCTTCCAGCCGGCGGCCACGCTGTTCCAGGACTTTACCCTGCGCTGCCGGATGCGCGGCGTGCCGACCCGATCGTTCGACGCGGTGCGGTTTCGCCGGGGCTTCGCGATGGCGGTGGCGGGCATCGCCGATCCGTCCGACCCGCGCTGGACCGGCCTGCTGGATCTGGCTGCCGGCGTGCCTGACGATCTGCTTGCGCCGTTCCTGCTGATCGGCCGCGCCGCCACCGAAGGGCGGCCCTGCCCAGATGATGCAGAGCTTGCCCGCATCTACGGCACCAGTTCTCCCCGCCGCATCCAGCGGCTACTGGACTATCTGGAGAAAGACGGCCTGATCGTGGTCCGCACCGATTTTTCGGGCAAGCGTTCGGTCGGCCTGCCGCATCTGGGGCTCGCCACCGCCGCCGTCGAGGCGTAAGACTGGCGCGGTCATGGCTGAAATCATCAACCTGAGGCAGGCCCGCAAGGCCCGCGCGCGCGATGCCCAGGCGGCACAAGCCAACGCCAATCGCGCGCGGCACGGCGCGACCAAGGCGGAGCGCAAGCTGGCGCAGGACGAAGCCGATCGCACCGCCCGCACGCTTGACCATGCCCGGCGCGAGGATAGCTGATGCGCACCACGTTCGAGGAGGCCAGCGTCCGCCTCTATCACCTGGACGATGCGGGCGAAGGTGGCGCGGCCACCACGCTGTTCTACGGCCCCCTGTCCGAAGCCCTGGCCATCGCGGAGGCGCAGGACGAGGCCACGCAAGACGGCCTGTGGATCGCCACGGACAACGATGTGATCGCCTACCTGGACCTGGATAGCTGAGCGCAATCGCCTCGCGCCGGTATTGTCTTGGCACAGGCGTTGTCTCGGCAATCGTCTTGCCGTACCGGCAGCGGCCATGGCGAACCTGGACGCGCATCTCCAAGCCGCATTGACCAAGATCGAGCAAGCCGGTCGCCGCCGCGTGCTGCGTCCCGCTGCGATTGCACCCCAAGGCCGGCTGGTGCGAGATACGGCCAGCCTGATAGACTTCTCCAGCAACGATTATCTGGGCCTTGCCACGCATCCCCTGCTGACCGAGCGAGCACGGGAATGGACGCAGCGCCATGGCACGGGCAGCGGCGCGTCCCGCCTGGTCACCGGCACCAGCGCCGAAGTCATAGCGCTGGAACACCGGATCGCCGCGTTCAAGGGCACCGAGGCGGCGCTAATATTCGGCTCAGGCTGGCAAGCGAACGCTGCGGCGATCCCGGCCCTGCTGGCGGCGCTGCCCGGTGCGGCGGTGTTCACTGACCGGCTGATCCACGCCAGCATGCACGCGGGGCTCGCGATCTCTGGCACGCGACAGCATCGCTTCCGGCACAACGACCTGGACCACTTGGCGCACCTGTTGGCCAGCAAGGGCCGAGAAGCGCCGGCGCGCGTAATCCTGACCGAAAGCGTGTTCAGCATGGACGGCGATGTTGCAGACATGCCCGCCCTCGCCGCTCTGGCGCGGGAGCATGACGCCATCCTCTATGTGGACGAAGCACACGCCACCGGAGTGCTGGGCCCGCGCGGCGCGGGACTTTCGGCGACGGCTCCCGGCGGGGTCGACGTGATCATGGGCACGTTCAGCAAGGCGATCGGCAGCTTCGGCGCCTACCTTGCCGGGTCACGCGCCTTGATCGACTGGTTCAGCAACGCGGCCAGCGGCTTCGTCTTCTCCACCGCCTTGCCGCCGGGCGTGCTGGGCGCGGTGGACGCAGCGTTGGACTTGCTGCCCGATCTGGATAGCGAACGCGCGCACCTCACTTCATTGGCCGACCGCTTGCGGCGGGGCCTGGGCGAACTGGGCCTTGATCACGGCGCATCGGCCAGCCAGATCGTCCCGGCCATCATCGGCCCCGAGGATCAGGCGATGGCGCTGGCGAGCAAGCTGGAGGCGCGCGGCTTCCTGGCCGCCGCCATCCGCCCGCCGACGGTGCCGCCCGGCACCAGCCGCCTGCGCATCGCGCTGCGCGCCGCGCACTCCGCAGCGGACATAGACGCGCTTTTGGAAGGCATCTCTGCATGTCGTTGACACTGCTGTTCCATCACGGCTGGGGCTTCGATGCCAGCTTCTGGACCCCTTTGACGCAAATCCTGTCGGACATGCCGCAAGCCGTGGATGATGCCGGCTATTTCGGGGCAACCATCGCCCCCGCAGTCACCGGGCCGTGCCTTGCCATCACGCACAGCTTTGGCACGATGCGCCTGCTTGCCGCACCGCCGCCAGGTCTTATGGGGATTGTCGCGATATCCGGCTTCGACCGGTTCACCCGCGCAGAGGATTGCCCGGGCGTGGCCGATCGTGTCGTCAGCCGGATGATCGGCGCGATGGCACAAGCGCCGGAGACGGTGCTGGCCGATTTCCACACCACGCTGGGCAGCACCGCGCCTACCGCAGACGTCAACGTGGACCGGCTTCTGGCCGACCTGCAGATCATGCGGGATGGTGATTTCCGGTTCGTGGCCGGGGCGCTGGACGTGCCGGTCCTCTCGCTCCAGGGCGATCGCGATCCGCTGCTGCCGATGCCGATGCGAGAGACCGTGTTCGCCGCCACCACTGGCGTCATGCGGAGAAACCATCCCGGCGCGGGCCATTTGCTGCCGCGCGAGGAGCCGGCGTGGTGCGCCGACGCGATCCGCAGCTTCATCGCCACGCTGCCATGACCGCGCCGGAGAAAGCGCTGATCAGCCGCGCTTTCGGTGGCGCAACCGACTACGATCGCTATGCCACCGTGCAACGCCGCATCGCGCGAGATCTGGCCCAGCGCATCGCCGCGCTCGATCTGCCCGCTGCGCCCCGTATCCTGGAGATTGGCTGCGGCACCGGCTTTCTGTGTCTGGAACTGCAGAACCTGGGCGTCACCGGCACCTGGCACCTTACCGATATCGCCCCGCAAATGCTCGCCCGCGCGCGCCAACGGCTGGGCGACGGGATGACCTACGCGGTGCTGGACGGCGAAAACGGCACGCCTGACGGTCTGCCCTATGATCTGATTTGTGCCAGCCTGGCGACACAGTGGTTTACGGATGAACCCGCGGCCCTGGCGCGCTGGCCGGCCTGGCTCGCCCCCGGTGGCCATATCATGGTGGCGACCCTGGGCGCTGGTACATTTGCCGAATGGCGCGCTGCGCACGTGATGCTGGGCGTGGAAGCCGGGACGCCGCGCTTCACCCCGCCCAGCGCTTTTGCCGCGCTCGACTTGGCCGAGCCGGCTATCGTCGAACATCATCGCGAGCATCATGACAGTGCTCCTGCCTTCCTGCGCGCATTGCGGGGCATCGGCGCAACCACAGCCGATCCCGATCATCATCCGCTCTCCGCCGGGGCCTTGCGCCGGGTGATGCGGCAATTCGAGAAAGCGGGCGCGGTGGCGAGCTATGAGGTGATGACGTGCCACCTCACCCGCGCTAGCACGCCGATATGAGCCATTCCCGCATCATCGTCACCGGCACGGACACCGGTATCGGCAAGACCGTATTCGCTTCCGCGCTCACCGGCGCGCTCAACGCGTTTTACTGGAAGCCGGTGCAGGCGGGGCTGGAGCCGGACGGTACCGGCGATGCCGATGCCGTGGCGCGCTTGTGCGGTATCGATCCCGCGCGCGTGCTGCCCGAAGCCTATCGCCTCAACACGCCTTGCTCGCCCCACCGCGCGGCAGAGATCGACGGCATCACGATCGACCTCGCCGCGCTCGCGGTGCCCGATGTGGACGGTCCGCTGGTGATCGAGGGTGCCGGCGGTGCTCTGGTGCCGATCACCCGCAGCCACACCTACGCCGACCAGTTCGCCGTCTGGGGTTACCCGGCGGTGTTGGTCGCCCGCACGGAACTGGGTACGATCAACCACTCCTTGCTGAGCATCGAGGCGCTGCGGGCGCGCGGGGTCAGCCTGATCGGCATCGCCTTTGTCGGTGACGCCAACGAAGATACCGAACGCACCATCGCCGAGATGGGCAGGATCAAGCGCCTGGGCCGCCTGCCCCGCTTGGCCACCCTCGACCAGGCTGCCTTGTCCGCCGCCTTCGCCGCGAACTTTCGGGTGGAGGATTTCGGCGCATGACCTCGCCCGTCTGGCATCCCTTCACCCAGCACGGCCTGCGCGAGCCGATCCCGCTGGTGGAGCGGGCCGAGGGCGCAGTGCTGCACACTCGCGATGGCCGGGTGGTAATCGATGCGATCTCGTCCTGGTGGGTGACCACGCACGGCCATTGTCACCCGCGTATCATGGCCGCCATCGCCGAACAGACGCAGCGGCTGGACCAGTTGATCTTCGCGGGCTGGACTCACGAACCGGCCGAAGCCGTGGCCCTGGGCCTGACGCAGATCATGCCAGAAAGCCTGACGCGGGTGTTCTTTTCGGACTCTGGCTCCACCAGCGTAGAAGTCGCACTGAAGATGGCGCTGGGCTATTGGGCCGCGCGCGGGGAGGCCCGCCACCGCATCGTGGTGATGGAGCATTCGTATCACGGGGACACGATCGGCGCGATGTCGGTCGGCGCGCGCGGCGTGTTCAACCAGACTTACGCCCCGCTGTTGTTCGACGTTTCGGCCATTCCCTACCCCGCGGCCGGGGCGGAACAGGCAACGCTCGATGCGCTGGAGGCGCTGTGCCGTGAAGGCGATATCGCCGCGCTAATCCTGGAGCCGCTGGTGCTGGGATCGGGGGGCATGCTGTTCTACCCCGCGCACGTCCTGGCCCAGATGCGCGCCATCTGCACGGCCCACGATGTATTGTTCATCGCGGATGAAGTGATGACCGCCTGGGGCCGCACCGGCACCCTGCTCGCCTGCGAGCAAGCCGGCGTCGTGCCCGATATCCTTTGCCTTTCCAAAGGCTTGACCGGCGGCTCGCTACCGCTGGCGGTGACCATGGCCAACGAGGCGATCTTCCAGGCGCATTGGTCAGACGATCGCGCGAAGATGTTCTTCCACTCGTCCAGCTACACCGCCAATCCGATCGCCTGCGCCGCAGCCAATGCCAACCTGGCGATCTGGCGTGACGAGCCGGTGGCCGACCGGATCGCCACACTTGCGGCGATGCAGGCAGAGCGGCTGGCGGCCCTCGGCACCTATTGCCACTTCGACAACGCCCGGCAGTTGGGCACGATCGCCGCGCTGGATATGCGCACGCAGGAGGGCGGCGGCTACATGAACAGCCTGGCCCCCCGCCTCATGGCGTTTTTCCGTGAGCGCGACGTGCTGCTGCGGCCGCTGGGCAATACGATCTATGTGATGCCGCCCTATTGCATCACGCCCGATCAATTGACGAAAATCCACGATGCCATCGGTGAGGCGGTGATCTCGTTCTAGAGGGCGTTCCGGTTAGAGGTGGCGTTTTTCAGACATTCGTGTATAGCCATTTCATCGCTGCCCTCACACTGCACTTCGGCGACTGAGAGACTACGCGCTCCCGCAAATATGGAGCATCGTCATGGATCTCAATCAGCTGCTATTCCAGCATCAGGTCGCGGTAATGCGCACCCCTGATCGCGCGCCCTTCGGTGCATCGATGTTCGATCTGGTCGGCCATTACGAACGCCGGATCGCACGGCTGCGTCGTTCGATGGGCGTGGCTCAGTATCCGATGTGGGCTACCGGACAGGGTGACTGACCCGTGCCCGGCTCACTTGGGCGCGGACCACGAAACAAAACTGTAATAACTCGAAGACTTGCGGCATAGCGGCGGCATGCTCGACCCCGCAACACATGCACTGCCCTCCGCAATCGAGCAGGCCCCTGCCAGACCGATGCCCAGTCCTCCACGCCCCACTGACGAGATGAAAACCGTGCGCATCCAGGAAAACATCCTGGCGCGGCGCGAACGGCAATTGCTGAATTGGCTTTGTGCGCGGATGCCGGCTTGGGTCACTCCGGATCGGCTGACCGCGCTGGGCGTGTTCGGCGCGATGCTGACGTTTGGCGGCTATGCGGCCAGCAATTTATCCGAACAATGGCTGTGGCTGGCGATCGCGGGTTACGTGATCCAGTGGTTCGGCGATTCCATGGATGGCAGTCTTGCCCGTTGGCGCAAGATCGAGCGGCCCTCCTACGGTTATTTCATCGATCACAGCTGCGACGGTCTGACCACCGCGTTGATCGTCTGGGGCATCGGCACCACCCCCTATGTCACCATGGACGTGGTGATGGTGGCGCTGGTGGGGTACCTGCTGCTCTCGATCCACGCCTATCTTTCGGCCCGCGTGCTGGGCGAATTCAAGCTGTCCTACCTCGCCGCCGGGCCCACGGAACTGCGCTTCCTGCTGATCGGCCTGACCGTGGCGATGCTGGTTCTGGGCTCCGGACCGGGACTGTTCGGCGCGATTTCCGGCTTTGACTTGTTCGTCGGCGCGATCGGCGCGATCCTGATGACGCTGTTCGTAGTGCAGACCCTGGTGACAGGGCGCAGACTGGCGCTGGAAGCCGCCCGCGGGGGCGATCGACGCCGCCCGGTGGAGTGACGACAGGGCGTTAATCAGGCTGGTCGGCTGTATTGCACCGCCCGATAGCGCGCTGCCTTTTTCGTCATTTCCGCCACGACGAAAAGCAGCTTTAAAGGCCGCACCCACTTCGCCCTTAAACGCTCGGGCGGGACGGGTGCCCGCCTCCGCCTAAAGACAACGACCCAGGATCGATATCAGGCGTAAGGCGGCTTGTGCAGGCCCTTGGGGCTCAGCGTGAAAATCTCGCACCCATCCTCGGTGATGCCGATCGAGTGCTCGAACTGCGCTGACAAAGACTTGTCGCGCGTCACCGCCGTCCAGCCATCGGCCAGCATCTTCACAGGCGGCTTGCCCAGGTTGATCATCGGCTCGATGGTGAAGAACATCCCCGGCCTCAGTTCGGGCCCGGTGCCCTCCCGTCCGGCGTGGACCACTTCGGGCGCATCGTGGAACAGGCGTCCGACGCCGTGACCGCAGAATTCGCGCACCACGCCGTACCGGTTCTGCTCAGCATAAGCCTGGATCGCCGCGCCGATATCGCCCAACCGCGCGCCGGGCTTGGCCTTGTCGATACCGATCATCAGACACTCGTAGGTGACGTCCACCAGCCGCCGCGCCTTCAGCGGCACATCACCGACTAGATACATGCGGCTGGAATCGCCATGCCATCCGTCCAGCAGCGGGGTAACGTCGATGTTGACGATATCCCCGTCTTTCAGCGTCTTTTCCGACGGGATACCGTGGCACACGACGTGGTTGATCGAGATGCAGCAGGAATGCGCATAGCCGCGATAGCCCATGGTTGCCGGCACCGCGCCGCCCGCCAGGGTCATTTCCCGCACTTTGTCATCGATGGCGGCGGTGCTGACGCCCGGCTGCACCATCGGCGCGATCTCATCCAGGATTTCGGCGGCCAGCCGCCCGGCGCGGCGCATGCCTTCGAACCCGTCGGGTCCATGGAGCTTGATAGTGCCATCCCGCAGGACGGTATCGTCGGCTTCGATCAACTGGTATTCGGTCATGCCGGGGATATAGCCCCATTCGCCCTAAAATGCGAGCGGGTGCGGGCCGTTACTTCCGCACGCTGAAATCGGCCTGGTACACCGGCTTGACCGAGCCCATCACACGCGCCGTCACCGGCAAGGTGATCTCGTACGTCCCCTCGGCGTAGGAACCGGCGGCATAAGGCCCGACCAGGATGCCGATCCGGTCGAACGTCTTGCCGTTGGTAGAGCCCAGGATGATCGTGTTTTCCGAAGGATCGATGCACTTGTCGAACTCATCACCGCTGTTGCGGTTCACCGGCTGGCCCCGCCGCTTGGCGCGATCCTTGTCGAGCGCGTCGCAGAAGGCATCGCGGATCACGCTGCCCAGCGCCGCCTTGCTGTAGAACAGGTCGGACGGATCACGCGCCATGTTCTGCCGCCGATCCCACAGCAGGCTTTGGTAGAACGTCTGGCCATGCGCACCGCCGCTGTATTCATAGCCCTCGGCGGACAGAGACAGCCAGTTCGGCAGGTCCGTAACCACTTTCCACTCGGCGCTGCTGCTGTGCTGGCGATAAGGATAGTCGCTCTTCTTCGCTTCCACCTGATCCGCCTTGGAACCGGCCTCCAACTCAGCGCGGGCGGTGGCGAGCTTCTTGTCGAGCAAGGATTTGAGGTCCGGAATCGCCGCAGCCTTGCCGGGGTAGCTGTATTCGAATTCGTATAGATCGTTATCGACCTTCTCCGCCCGGCCTGCAGCGGAAACCGCGACGGCGGTGGCGGATGCGGTGGGCGCAGGCTGCGCGCTTGCCGTGGCGGTAGCGGCGGGGCTGGCGCCGGCCTGCTGCGCGGTGGGCGTTGCGTCGCAAGCGGCCAGGGGAATCGCCGCCAGCGTCATGAGGGTCAGGGTGGGAAGGAGTTTGCGCTGCATCGTTTTCCACTCGCGCTGATGACAAAGGGCGGTCTAAGATCAGATTGATGAACGACAAAGAAACGCTGATCCAGGCCGACAAGGGCCAGCAGGCTATCGCCATCCACCTGATCACGAAGGATGGACTTGAGGAATTCCTAAAGGGCCGCACGGTTCCCCAGCGCGCGGCGCTGGAAGCACAGCGGTTTGCCGGTGAGGCAGGCAGCCATGCGATCCTGCCGGAAGGTGATGGCTGGTCGGTCGTAACCGGCGTCGCCAAGGCCGACGCGCTGTCCACCTGGTGCCTCGCCAAGCTGCCGCAGGCGTTGCCCGCCGGCACCTATCGCCTGGCCTCCGCAGAGCCCGGCGCCGCGCTGCTGGGCTGGGTGAGCGCGCAGTACCGGTTCGAACGATACTTGTCCGACCCCAAGCCCGAAGGGCCACGGACGTTGCTGACCGGCCAGCCAAAGGCGATCGACGGCATCCTGGCCGAAGCCGCCGCCACCGCCCTGGTCCGCGATTTGGTCAACACGCCCGCCGAGGACATGGGCCCCACCGATCTGGAGGCTCACGCCGAGGCGATCGCCAAACCGCACGGCGCGGTCGTGCGCGTGACTCGCGGCGATGCGCTGCAGACCGAGTTTCCGATGATCCATGCGGTCGGTCGTGCCGCCGCGCGCAGCCACGCGCCGCGCCTGATCGAGATCGAGTGGGGCGATCCCGCGCACCCGCGCGTGGCCGTGGTCGGCAAAGGCGTATGCTTCGATTCCGGCGGGCTGGATATCAAGCCGTCCTCGGGCATGTTGCTGATGAAGAAGGACATGGGCGGCGCGGCGCATGCCCTGGCGCTGGCGCAACTGGTGATGGACGCCAACCTGCCGGTGCGGCTGCACGTGCTGGTCCCGGCGGTAGAAAACGCGATCGCGGGCAACGCCTTCCGCCCTGGAGACGTGCTGCGATCGCGCGCGGGCATCTCGGTCGAGATCGGCAACACCGATGCAGAAGGCCGTCTGGTGCTGGGTGACGCCCTGACTCGCGCAGGCGAAGACAAGCCGGAACTGATGATCGACTTCGCTACGTTGACCGGAGCCGCACGAGTGGCGCTTGGACCAGACCTGCCCGCCCTTTTCGCTCGCTTGGACGATACGGCGCACGCCCTGATCGACGCCGGCACCGCGGTGGACGATCCCTGCTGGCGCCTGCCGCTCTACGATGGCTATCGCGAATTCCTGAAATCGGACATCGCCGATATCAACAATGCGGGCACCGGTGGCTTTGCCGGAGCGACCACCGCCGCACTGTTCCTCGACCGCTTCGTGCCCGAAGGGATCGACTGGGCCCACTTCGATACGTTCGCCTGGCGTCCATCGGCAAAGCCGGGCCGACCCAAGGGGGGAGATGCTTTGGGCCTGCGTGCGGCCTGGCATATGTTGCGCAAACGCTACAGCGCCTGATCCGCGCCAACTTGCGGAGCGGGCACGACCCGTCTAAGCGCGCCCCTTCGCTTTTTCGGAGTTATCTGCCCGTTGCCGCTCGAGCCATCTCCCACGCATCCGGATATCGCCGAGCGGTTTCTGGCGCTCAGCGGACCCAGCCGCGCGGGTGATCCCGGCCATCTCGCCGTGCGCGGTGACTTGGCGCATATCAAGCTGGCCGGGCAATGCTTCGTGCCGCACTATGCCGTGCCGATGCCGCATCGTGCCAAGGCGGAGACCGTGTTGCGCAGCCAACCCCGCGACACGGCGGACCTGATCGCCACGCTGGCGCACGGTACCCTGTTCGAAGTGCTGGATATTGCCGGTGCCTGGGCCTGGGGGCAAGTGGAGCACGATGGCTTGGTCGGTTACGTGGCCATCGCCGATCTGGAGCATGCCGCATGACCGCTTCTGTCTTCATCGACGGCGCCGTGGGCACCACTGGTCTGGAAATCGCCGAGCGACTGGCGGGCCGTTCCGAGTTCGCGCTGATCACGCTGGACGAGGCACGCCGCAAGGATGACGCCGCCCGCGCCGAAGCCTTGAACGATGCGGACTTCGTAATCCTGTGTCTGCCGGATGACGCCGCGCGTGACGCGGTGGCGATGATCCGCAATGACAAGACCCGCGTGATCGACGCCTCCAGCGCACATCGTACGGCGATCGGCTGGACTTATGGCTTCCCCGAAGTGATCGGGCGGGAGGCCGTGGCATCGGCGCGGCGCGTCAGCAATCCGGGTTGCTACCCCACAGGCTTCATCGGCTTGCTTGCCCCGCTGGTCAGCGCCGGGCTGCTGCCCAAGGACTGGCCTTATATCTGCCATGCCGTGTCTGGCTATTCGGGCGGCGGCAAGGCGATGATCGCGCGTTTCGAAGACGATACCGACATTGCCTATCGCGCCTACGGCCTGGCGATGGATCACAAGCATGTGCCCGAGATGCAGCGGCACGTCGGCTTGGCCCACGCACCGCTGTTCGCCCCGGCCGTGGTGCCCGCCCATCGCGGCATGCTGGTGGAAGTTCCACTACAGTTGGCGGCCATGCCTTTGGCGGCGGCTCCCGATGCCATGCTGGCCAGTCTGACCGAGGCCTATCGCGGCAGCCCGATCGTTCGCGTGCTGGAAGCCGAAGAGGGCGAACTGTTGCTGCGGGGCTCGATGGAGCCGGTCGACACGCTGGAACTGATGGTGTTCGGCGCGCGCGACGGCTCGCAGGCGCGGCTGATCGCTCGGCTCGACAACCTCGGCAAGGGGGCAAGCGGCGCGGCGGTGCAGAACCTTAATCTCATGGCCGGCTTGGACGAGACAGCAGGCCTGCGGCTTTAAGCCGAGCCTTGGGCGCTAATCAGCCACGCCGCCGCTTCCCTCATTCCTTCTTCATTTCCGCGCAGGCGGGAACCCGTCACCGGCGCTGTCGGTTTACCAAGCGTCAAGGGAATGGCGTGTCAGGGATGGCGGGCCGAACCCCTGACTGCCTAACAATCAGGCAACGCTGCCTCATTATTGATCACAGCCGACCCGCATCCCGCACCCGACGAAGCGTTTCACGATAATTCTGCGCAAGAAAACGCGTGTTTCCGGTCTTTTCGCATGGGCGTAAAGAGCCTAGGACGCTGGCATCCGCCTGGCACGATTCTTGATGAGATCGCGCGCAAGGCATAAGGTTGAGCCCGTATCGCGGGGATGCGGTTCGGCCAGATGCAAGGAACGAGGCAGCGTGAAAAAGATCGAAGCCATCATCAAGCCGTTCAAGTTGGACGAAGTGAAAGAAGCGCTGCACGAAGTCGGGGTCTCTGGCATCACCGTTACCGAGGCCAAGGGTTTTGGCCGCCAGAAAGGCCATACCGAGCTTTATCGCGGCGCGGAGTATGTGGTGGACTTCCTGCCCAAGGTGAAGCTGGAAGTCGTCGTGCCGGACAGCTTGGCCGAACGCACGGTGGAGGCCATCGCCGAAGCCGCGCAGACCGGGCGGATCGGCGACGGCAAGATCTTCGTCGTCCCCATCGAAACCGTCGTGCGCATCCGCACTGGCGAGCGGGATGACGCCGCGCTTTGATTCAGCCGCCGGCGTATCCAGGCCGGCGTTCTGACCCATTCCATCCGGCCCGTCCGGATCGGGACCATACCGGCCGGGGGGCCGGGAAAGTCCCGGATTATCCCAACTGACCCCCAGCTTCTTTCGGGCCCATGGATCGGGAAGCCGAAGAATAACCTCGGAGATAAGTGCTCATGGCAAGTGCAAAGGACGTCCTCAAGCGGATCAAGGACGAAGAGATCGAGTGGGTCGACCTTCGCTTCACCGATCCCAAGGGCAAGTGGCAGCACCTGACGATGGTCTCCACCGTCCTCGGCGAGGATGAGCTGGAAGACGGCCTGATGTTTGACGGTTCGTCGATCGAGGGCTGGAAGGCCATCAACGAGTCCGACATGATCCTCAAGCCCGACCTCGATGCGGTCTATGTCGATCCGTTCAGCGCCACCCCGATGCTGATCCTGTTCTGCGACATCGTCGAGCCTTCGACCGGCGATCTCTACAGCCGTGACCCGCGCTCGACCGCCAAGCGCGCGGAATCGTTCGTGAAGTCGGCCGGCTTCGGTGACACCGTGTACGTCGGCCCCGAGGCCGAATTCTTCATGTTCGACGACGTGAAGTTCTACGACGGTTACGACGGCAACGGCTTCAAGATCGACGATATCGAGCTGCCGACCAACACCGCCAAGGAATACGAAGGCGGCAACCTGGGCCACCGCCCGCGCGCCAAGGGCGGCTACTTCCCCGTCGCTCCGGTCGATCCTTGCACCGACATCCGTGGCGAGATGGTCACCACCATGCTCGAAATGGGCCTGCCTTGCGACAAGCACCACCACGAAGTGGCCGCCGCGCAGCATGAGCTGGGCCTGACCTTCGGCAAGCTGGTCACCACCGCGGACCGCATGCAGATCTACAAGTATGTCGTGCAGATGGTCGCGCAGGCCTATGGCAAGACGGCCACGTTCATGCCCAAGCCGATCATGAAGGACAACGGATCGGGCATGCACACGCATATCTCGATCTGGAACAACGGCGAAAACACCTTCGCCGGCAACGGCTACGCCGGTCTTTCGGACACCTGCCTGTACTTCATCGGCGGCGTCATCAAGCACGCCAAGGCGCTGAACGCCTTCACCAACCCGACCACCAACAGCTACAAGCGTCTGGTGCCGGGCTACGAGGCGCCGGTGCTGCTGGCCTACTCGGCCCGCAACCGCTCGGCATCGTGCCGCATCCCCTACGGCTCGGGCACCAAGGCAAAGCGCGTGGAATTCCGTTTCCCCGACGCGATGGCCAACCCTTACCTGTGCTATGCTTCGTTGCTGATGGCCGGTCTGGACGGGATCAAGAACAAGATCCACCCGGGCGAAGCCATGGACAAGAACCTGTACGATCTGCCCCCGGCCGAGCTGGCCGAAGTGCCGACCGTCTGCGGCTCGCTGCGTGAAGCGCTGGAATCGCTCCAGGCCGATCACGCGTTCCTGCTGGAAGGCGGCGTCTTCACCGTCGACCAGATCGAAGCCTACCTCGAATTGAAGTGGCCCGAAGTGCTGCGTTGGGAAACCACGCCTTCGGCCGTCGAATTCGACATGTACTACTCGCTCTAATCAGAGCGGCGACGTTCGCCGAGGGGGCGTCCGGAGTGATCCGGGCGCCCTACTCGTTTCACGCGCTAACCGCGCGCTATTGCGGTCTTAGCGACAGACACGGATCTGGCGATGGTGCCGCCATTCGGTCCAGCAGCGGTTGCCGCGCCGATCCCAGCGGCGGCCATCGTTGTAACCCCAGCGCCGATCGCCCCGCCAGTAATCGCGATTTCCGCGCCAATCGCGCCGATCGCCTCGCCAATCCCGATGGCTCCCTCGCCAATCGCGGTGATCCCCGCGCCAGTCACGCCGATCATGCCGGCCATGATGATCACGGTCCCGCCGCCAGTCATGTGCCTCTGCGGTAGCCGAAGTGCCCAGGATCGCCAGCAGGCCGGCGGCCACTATCGTCTTGATTTTCATGATAACACATCTCCAAAGTCGATGTGCCAATGTGTCGCAGCATTCCTGTTTCGGGGATGAACGTGTTACGTTGTGCCACCAAACGAGCGTCAGCAGAGACAGGCCGTTCAATTCGCGACCGGCAGCCTCACGGTAACGATCAGGCCACCGTTCTCACCGCGGCTGAACGAAAGCCCGCCACCGAACCGCGCCAGCAGCCGGTGTGCCGTGGGAATACCGAGGCCAAAGCCCCTGGTCGTCCGTCCGCGGGCTTCGTCGAGCCGGAAGAACGGCTCGAGAACGTCCTCGAAGTGGCGATCGGGTATTCCGGGCCCATCGTCCGCGATGATCACCGTCCACGCGCCTGCCCTGTTATGAACCGTGATATGGGCCTGCTGCCCATAGCGACACGCGTTCTCCACCAGTGCCGACAAGGCTAGTTGCACCGGCTCACGATAGGTTCGAACCACAGCCTCATACGGACAATCCAGCCGCGCACAATCGCCCATCGGCGTCGTTAACGCTTGCAGCAATTCCGCCAGATCGACACGCTCGGGATCGGAACGCAAGTGCTGGGCGCGCAGGAAAGACTGCAGCGAATCCAGCAGCGCCTCCATCTCCGCCACGCTACCCAGCAGTAAAGCCCCAAGCTCCGCATCCTCGACGAGTTCGGCCGCGACCTTATGGCGCGCCAGGGGCGTGCGCAGATCGTGCCCGATCGCCTCGAACGAACGGGCCTGATCCTCCACCAGGTGCGCGATGCGATCCTGCATCTCGTTCATCGAATGCGCCAGATTGCGCAAGTCCGTGGGGCCGGTTTCGCGGATCGCCACGCGCTGGCCACTGCCGATCATCCGCGTCGCCTGGGTCATCCGCCGCAGCGGCAGCGTCAGTACGCGCAACGCCACCAAGGCAAGGGCCAGGCACACCGCTGCGGTCACCACCGTCATCCACGTGGCCCGCAGCGCGATCGGCCACATCGATGAAATATCCTGCGACTGGAAGTTCAGCCAGCGCCCATCGGCCAATTGCATCGACCCGATAAAATCCCGCCGATCGGCCTGCGTGCGCACGATCGCAAGGTGGATCGCCTTGTCCGCGAGCGACGGCTCCCACCGCAGGATCTGGGCATCGAGATCCGTCAACTCGTCACTGGCGGCTTGTCGGGATACCGAGGGCCGCGTCGCCACCGCCACCTGCAAATGGTTGGATGTCATCACTCGCGCCGTGGCCTCCGGCTGCGACTGGAACACCCGTTCGCTCACCACCAGCAATTCGGCCACGCGCCTTGCGTGATCCTCCCGCAGGGTGTGCGCATCGATCGAGCGGTAGAAAGAGACGCTGGCGATCGCCTGCACAAGGCCGATCGCCACCACCAGAACGGCGGCATAGGCAGACAGGCGCAGGGATTTCATGCCTGCCATTACGAATGCCTCTCCATCACCCGCGCCATGCCGCGCGAGCCTGGGGAAAGGCTCACACCGCGCGGCTGCAAAGGTCAAAAAAAATCGCAACGCCGCAACAGTTTGTCATCGCGCTATCCCATGCGCGGCGGTGTCAATCGCCGTAGTCGATCCGAACACGCGATGCGGCTTGGGCCGCGGTGGCGCGGGCGGTATCCGTGCTATCCGCACGCGCCAGAGCCACGCCCATGCGACGATAGGGCCGCGAGGTGGGCTTGGCGAAAATGCGCAAGTCCACCTCGGCGCCGGGCGTCGCCAGCGCCTCGGCAAGACCGGCATACCGCAGGCTGTCCGAATTGCGGTCTGCCAGGATCACCGCAGAGGCGGAGGGACCGTGGAAAGGCACGTTCGGGATCGGCAGGCCCAGGATGGCGCGCAGATGCAGGTCGAACTCGGTCAGCCCTTGCGAGATCAGCGTCACCATGCCGGTATCGTGCGGGCGTGGCGACAGTTCGGAGAAGATGACATCGTCACCCTTGACGAAGAATTCTACACCAAACAGGCCGTATCCGCCCAGATCGTCCACCACCTTGCGGGCCATGTCCTGCGCGGCGGCGATCGCCGTGTCCGACATCGCGGCAGGCTGCCAGCTTTCCTGGTAATCACCGCGTTCCTGCCGGTGCCCGATCGGCGGGCAGAACACCACGCCTTCACGCGTGCGAACCGTCAACAGCGTGATCTCGTAATCGAATGCGATGAACTCCTCGACGATCACGCGCGCGCGGTCGCCACGCATATTGGCGACGGCGTAATTCCAGGCGGTCTCCAATTCATCGGCGCTGCGGACGGTGCTCTGCCCCTTGCCCGAGGACGACATGACCGGTTTGATCACGCATGGCAGCCCCGTATGCTCGGCCCCAGCGCGCACGTCCTCCAAGGTTTCGGCGTAGCGGTAGCGCGAAGTACGCAGGCCCAGTTCCACGGCGGCGACTTCGCGGATGCCATCCCGGTTCATTGTCATCACGGTGGCGCGGGCGGAAGGAACCACCGTCACGCCCTCACCTTCCAGTTCGGCCAACACTTCGGTGCGGATCGCTTCTACTTCAGGCACCACGAAATCGGGGCGGTGCCTCTCCACGGCCTCGCGCAACTTGTCGCCATCCAGCATCGAGAACACCTCGCGCGCATCGGCGACCTGCATGGCGGGCGCCCCATCGTAGCTGTCGCACGCGATCACTTCGCAGCCGAGGCGCTTGGCCGAAATCGCAAATTCGCGCCCCAGTTCGCCCGAGCCCAGAAGTAGGATCTTCGCCGTGAACGTCATCATATCCGCCTTGTCTTCAATCGCGGCCTGAGTGGCCCGAACCGCCGCGATTGTCCACGGGCGTATCACTCACGGTCGTCGCTCTCGTAATCCTCACCGGAGATCGGATGGCGCTAATTCCCGTTTCAAAGAACCGCTCTGGTTCCGCTTGTCATTGTCTTCAGAATGGCCGCCGCGCAAATTCAGGATGAAACGTCAGTCCCACGAGAAAGCCGTGACTCCGCCTCCCGACCATCCCGTCTTTTCATTCGAAGCAGCGCCGCACGCCCTGATCGTAAGCGTCAAAGGCAGGCCGATGGGCCGGATCGTCAAACAACTGGGCAGTTTCGCGTTTCTTCCACGGGGCTTTCACCCCATGCGCCATCAGGCGACCACACTGGATAGTTTGTTGAGGCTGCTGGAAGCGGAACTGCCGACAATCGCCGGAACGGTCAGCCACGCCGACCGGGCTGGCGCAGTTGATCGTTTATATAGTCCATCAACGGCTGCTCGAATTTCGGATTGATAATCAGGAAATGGCGACGGCGATCATGTTCATCAGGGATGCGACAAAGGACTTCCTCCCCCACGAGCCGGCGTACCAGGCGCAGCGCGGTGCTCATCGGTGCGCCCGAGGCGATGCAGGCGCTGGAAACGGAAATGCGCCGCCCTTCGATCTTGGCCAGCAGGAGATCGAGCAGCATCGCCCAGGTCGGATCGCCGAACAATTCGCCACCACCGATTTCACGCCGCTTGGCCTCGCGCCGAAGCTGCTCGCGAATGTATTGGTTAAGCCGCGCCGGATCGCTTTCGACCGGCTCTGCCGCTTCGGAGGGTGCTGGCGGCGGCGTGGATTGGGGGGCGACTTGGGGCGTCGGGGCGCTGCCCGGCGTGTCAATCAGCTGGGCCAGCCGCTGCAGCTCGGCACCAAGGCCGGTGATCTTGTCCAGCAGCATGTCGCGCGCGGGAGCGGAAGGACGCTGCCCCTTGATCCGCTGCAGGGCCTGGCGCAACTGGTCCTGGGTGATCGGCTTTTCCAGAAAGTCGGACACTGACGCCCGCATCGCGCCAATCGCCACATCCTTGGTGGCATAACCCGTCGCCATGATGAAGCTTAAGTGCCGGCCTTGCTGCTCTGCCGTCTGCGTCAGGGACTGGATCAGCGAAAGGCCGTCCCGCTCGGGCAAATTGTAATCGACGATGGCGACGGAAACGTCGTTCTGAATAAAAATCGCCATCGCATCTTCGGTGCCGTTGGCGATCAGCGCCTCATAACCCAGCCGCTCCACCGCGAATGCGCATTCCAGACACCAGTCTCGATCGTCGTCAACGATCAGTACCGGCTCACCCGGCTCGGAGGCGACGTGCGACTTTTCCGGGGGAAGCGGCAAAGGCTTTGCCAAAATGGATGAAGGTTCATCTATTGGCTCGAAAGATTCATCGCCCGATATGCCATTTTCTCGAGCGCTATCGGAATGACCTGAGTCCGTTCGGGATGCTGGTGCCGGTGCATTCAAGAAAGAGCCGATCTTGTTTCGCCAATTCGAAGTCATGATCCCCATCTGACTTAACTTACGCAACTGCTATGGGAACCGGATAGAGCGACCACGCATATTGCTGAGTGGCAGCAAGCACGATCGCTGTAGCGATGATGACTGCCGACTGCGGATGGCAATGAGTTTGGCGAAGTTGCCCGACCGCAGCAACCGTAAAAGTCATCAACACGACTAAAATTAACATATAAATCACATTAATCGGCCCTAACCAGGCCGCCCCGGCCGCCATCAGTTTGATTTGCCCGCCCGTCAGGATGCGCAGCCGCATCCGTCCGCGCAACAGCGTCGTCACCAGACCCAGTAGCACCAGCACCGCGAGCGCCGTCACCGCACCGCCCATCAGCGCGCCGAGGCCACCGCCCAGGAACTGCACAAGCAATCCGCACGCTCCCAGCGATGCCAGGAACAGACTGGGCGTACGCCGCCCCTCCCATGGCAGGATCACCACCGGCAGCAGCAACACGACCAAACCGGCCAAGGCAAAGTATCCCCCTGCCCCCATCTCAATATCCCCCGTTCGTCACCATCACGCTGGCGCGGACATCGCTGGTCGGCAGTGGCACGAAGTTCCCGTAACGCATGATCGGACTGGAACTCATGTCATAACTGACCGTCACGCGGAACACGCCGGTCCCGTCCGGCAAGGCGGTCACTTGTGGCGTGCTGCCACCCAGCAGATCGTCATAGCCGCTCAGAACTTGCAAAGCGCGGGTCTGCGCCAGCCCCGCACGCTCGACCGTGGACAAGCCCGCCATCGCCGCGCGCGCGCCTTCCGCCGCTGCCTGGCGCACGCCCAGAACAGCAGTGAAATAGATTGAATAGACGATCACTCCGAAAGCCAGCATCAGCAAGGCTGGCGCCAGGAGTGCAAACTCCAGCGCGGCCAGCCCCCGACGCTCGCGCCGGAAGCGGCGCAGGTGATGCGGCAACACGCGTGATGCCGACCGCCCGGTCACGCGCCGGTGAAGATCTTGCCAAAGGCGGTGCCGAGACCGCTCTGGAACGATGCACCCACCGCGACGATCGCCGCCACGACGATGGCACCAAGCACGGCGTACTCAACTGCGGTTAGGCCGCCTTCGTCGTCTCGCAGTCGGCGGATCAGGCTAAGGATAGAACGAGGCATCATCGCTTCCCCCTTGATGTGCGTGTCGCAAAAAGGCGGCCACTGACGACCGCGAGCAGCGGCAGATGAATTCAAACGCCCTTGGTAAACAGCTTTCCAAAGGCCGTGCCGAGGCCAGTCTGAAATTGAGTACCTACCGCCACGATCGCAGCGACGACGATCGCGCCGAGGACTGCGTATTCAACAGCGGTTAGGCCACGATCATCGGCGGCGAGACGGGCGAAAAATTTGTAGAACGCATCAGTCATGATAATTCTCCTTCCTCCAAAACAATATACCACGCCACTGGAGGATATTTCAGGCGAGACTTGTATCCGAAGAGACTCACTATTTTATTTATTATCAATAAACCATCCTATTTAAAATACTGTATAAATTATAGTACAATTGAATACATTCAAATCAGTACTGGCACTCCACATCTAGAACCATTTATCCATACGCTGGCGTGACCCAGTTCAACGCCCAGTGCTGCCAAGACATTGTCCAACAAGGGATCGGCACTGTTGTTGAGGACTCCACCCAGCGCGTTCACGACATTGCCGACAGACCCCAACAGCGCGCTGTCCGAGGTGTCGATCACGCAGCCGGTAAGGATCGCGCACACTTGCAGGCCACCGTTGCGGCCACCCAGAAAGCTGCCGAGGGTCCCCAGCGTATTGCCCACCTGAGAGGTATTGCCTACGATCACAGGGCGGCCGGGCGCCTGCGGACTGCCGATCGTTCCGGCACCGCCCGGCCCGAACACGGCGGTGCGCGCGCTCTCACCAACGGCGGGTTTCACCACCGCTTTGGCGTTGATCCACAACACCGGGCGTAGATCGACTAGCGGGGTGAAATCGAAATCGTTCTTGGTCAGCGTCGGCGTTAGCTTCGACATGCCGTCCGCCTTGTTCAGTCGCCCAAGGTAGATGTTCACCAGGCCGGAATTCGCGGTCATGGTGACGCGGGTCTGGGTGTTCTGCTCGACCTGGTTGGCGCAATCGATGCCGGTCACCGTGGCGCTGGCGGCGGCCACGTCGACGATCATTGGCAAGGTCGCCACGCCCGCCGGGCTGACATCCAGTTGCAGGCGGATCATCGAGGTTCCCGCCCCGGTCTCCCCCGCCGGGCCGAAAGCGAAGCGGGCGCGGGCCGAGGGATTGTTGGCGACGGCCACGACGCGCACACTGCTGCCGGGACTGGTCGGCACCAGCAGGTTTACAAGGTCCGACGCATCGACCACGCCCGGCCCGGCCTGCGCGGCATAAGTGATCAACTGGTAGGCGTTGAGCCCGGCCCGCAGCGAAGGCTGGCCGTCGGCCCCGCCCACCGGCATGTTCTTCCAAACGCCCAGCCCGAACATCCCGGCCAGCGGCACTTGATAGCCATTGCCGGTGGCCGTTGCGAAGCTGCGCAAGGCGGCAGCGGTCGCGGCATCTCCAGCGGCCGTCGAAGCAGCGCTGGCGATATCGCCGATGCCGTAAGTCCCCCTTGTCAGCTGATCATAGGTGCCGCTTTGGCCGGTGCGACTGGCCAGCGCGTCGAAGAACTTCCCGGCATCGACATTGCCGCCCATCAGCGCCTCGATCTCGGCGGTGGAGAGGCGCAGCTTTATGCCGATCAGCGCGCCCAACAGGTTGTTCACCGAATTGAGCAATGTGTTGGTGACGGTGAGATGGCCGGAAGTGACCGCGATGCCCGCCTCATCAATGCGCGCGGCGCTGGCGGTGGCGGCCAGTTCCGGGATCGGGCTGGCTTCTCCCAGAATACCGGTTATGAACCGACGGCTGCTCTTTCCCGTCGTCAGCCTGACCGCGTTCTGGACGGTGCTGCCGGGGCAATCCGCCAGATTGGCCGCAGCCACGAAGCGCGCGCCCGCCGGATATCGGGCGTCGACGTTCGCACAGTAGTAGCCGACCTGCGTAGATTTCAGCACAGAGACCGGGTAGCCGTTCTTCACCAGATAATCGGTGGCGCGCTGCTGCGCCTGCGCCGGGTTCAACGCCGCCGAAAGCGCTGCCGCCTCCGTCGCCGAGCGCAATTCCCGACTGTCCATGTAGTATAGCCCGAGGTCCATCGAGACCCCCGCCGCCGCCAGCAAGGAGATCGCGAGCACCGCCACCGCCGGGCCGACGACACCGCGATCGTCCCGGCGCAGACGTTGGAGCGTGGCGCACACTCGGCTCATTGCGCCATCGGCACGATGCCGCCCCCCGCTTGCGCGATCCTGAGCGCCTCACGACCCAGTTCCTGCTGCACGCGCGATCGCTCGGTCGTGTCCCGGATGCGGGAGAGCAAGGCGGCGGCTTCGGCTGAGCGGCCTGTCGCCGTCAGTGCCAGCGCCAGGTTGTTGCGCACCACCGCATTGGCCGGCGCGCCATCGGGCACGAGGTCCAGCGCCCGGCGAAGCGTCTCCACCGCTTGCACGCCTGCACCTGCACGCAGTTGCGCATAGCCGTGCGCATTGGCGATGAAGGGGTCCGCCGGGCTCGCCGCCTGAGCCGCTGCGTAGGCCTGGGCGGCATCGCCCCACTGGCCTTGCGCGGTGAAGACGTGCCCTCGCACCGCCAACGCACCCGCGCTGCGATCGTCTGCCGGGATGCGCGCCAGGGCCTGACGCGCTCCGTCGATCTGGTTCAGGTCCAGCAGGCAATTGACTCGCAGGATGCGCGCCTCGCGATCATCAGGGTGCTGGCGTTCGAAGTCATCCAGATAGGCCAGCGCCGCCCGCGGCTTGCCGTCCGCCCGAGCCTGCCCGATCAACCCAAGATAGAGCGTGCGCGTCGAGGTTTCAGAAGCCTGCTCCTCCTGCCGCGCCGCGACTTGCGAAGCGAGCAACGCCAGCGGCAAGATCAACGCAGCGATCAGAGGTGCGCGCATCTCTATCCTCCCACGCCGTTGAGAGTGTCGAGGATCGCCGCTACCGGCGGCCCTGCCAGCACGATGAACAGCGCCGGCATGAAGAAGATCAGCATTAGGATCACCATGCGCACGGTGACCTTGCCGATCGCTTCCTTGGCCCGCATGACCCGGCGCTGCGAGAACTCGCGGATGAACTCGCGCAGCGCCGGCACCAGTTCCATGCCCTGGAACATCGACTGCCGGAATAGCGCCGCCAGTTCCTTGGCGCCGCTGACATTGACCCGCGCCGCCCAGCGTTCGAAGGCCACCTGATAATCCTGTCCGCGATCCAGGTCTTCCACCAGCATCGCCATCAGACGGGCATGGCTGGGCACCGTCGCTTGTTCATCACGCGCGATGCCCCGGATGACCTGGTCGAGCGAGACGCCGCTTTCCAGCATCATCAGCATCAGGTCGAGCAGGAAGGGAAACTCGATCGTCAGCCTCCGCTCTCGTGCGGTGGCCTTCATGATCAGCACGTACTTCGCGGCGATCCACGTCAGCCCGAACAATGCGAGCGCGGAAAGGCCGGCCTTCATCGGGCTCGATCCCATCGACAGGACGGCCAGCAGCGTCGCCAATGCGGCGCACATGGCCGCCGCCAGCCGCAGCCAGATGAACACCTCCACCGCGCGCGGAGTGTAATAGCCTGCGTGGCGCAGGCCCTTCTCGATCTCGCTTAGGTCCTTGCCGCGCGCCAGCAACACCGGGGGCAGGCGCAGACGGCGGCGGCGTCCGCCTCCACCTGCCCCCACCAAGGCCTGGCCTTCGATCCTCTCGCGCAGAACGGTGTCCATCTCCAGCCACCGCAGTCCGGCTATCGCGATGCCGACGCTGCACGCGCACAGCGTGAACAGGAGAAGAGCGCCCCCGGTCATCAGAACTGCAACCGCAACATGCGCCGGATCACCAGGATGCCCGATCCTTCCAGCACCAGGGCGGCGGTCGTCAACGTCTTGCCGCGATGGTCGGACGCGAAGAACTCAAGGTAAGCGGGGTTCAGGAATACCAGCAGCAGCATCGCCAGCAGCGGCATGGTGATCAGCACGCGCGAGCTGACTTTCGCCTCGGACGTGGCGGCCACCAGTTCGCGGCGGATGCGCACCCTTTCGCGCAGGATATGCGCCAGGTTGTGGAATACGCCGGAGATGGAGCCGCCATAGCGCAAGTTGGTGCGGATCGCTGCGGCCAGCATCGAGACTTCGGGCACCTGCAGCCGATCGGCCATCTGCTGCATCGTCTCGCCCACCGGCGCGCCCATCGCCAGCTTCCGGGCGGTGGGCGCGAAATAGCTTTTCAGCGCCTCAGGCGCATCGGCCAGCGCCCGCTCCAGCGCCTGCGACAGCGAACTGCCGATCCCCTGCAACTGGCGCACGTTATCCAAGTAAAGCGGCAGCGCTTCCGACAAGGCGTCCACCCGCTTGCGCGCCCTGCCGCTGAGCCATGAGTGCGCGACCAGCGGCAGTCCGATCAGCAACAGCACCGTCGCTTCCGGGCCGGCGACCAGCAGCAGGATCCAGGCGGCCAGCAGCACGCTCATCACAAAGATGCGCAGCGTCGTGTTGGTCAGCTCCAGCTGGGCCTGGGCCAGCAGCGGGGCCATCCGATCCGGCACGGAGATCGCCACGAGCGGGCGCGTGGCTGGCGGGGGGACGTTGATCGGGCCGATGGCGCCCAGGCGGCGATCGATCATCGCCAGTTCGCGCCCGCGCTCACCGAACCAGTGGACCACCAACCCGCCCAGGATCAGCGCGGCCAGCAGCAGATAGGCGGCTCCCTTTACCATGCCCCCACCCCTTCCTCACCGGCGGTCAGCACCGGGCTGACGTAATCACGCAGCCGGGCGGCGTGGTACGGGCGCGGCGACATCGTTTTGAATACGCCCTCGCCCGATCCCGGCACCTGCTCCTCGAAACGGAACAATTCGTTGAGCGAGAAAGCCTCACCCTCGACGCCGGTGACTTCGGCGACGGACGTCACGCGGCGCGACCCGTTGGACAACCGTTGGATATTGACGATCACGTGGATCGAGTTGGCGACGAAGCGGCGCACCGCGCGCACGTCGTTCTGCTGGCCGGCAAAGCCCAGCAACATCTCCAATCGCGACAAGGCATCGCGCGGGCTGTTGCCATGCAGCGTCGCCATCGAGCCGTCGTGCCCGGTGGACATCGCCTGCAGCATCTCCACCGCCTCCACCCCACGCACCTCGCCCAGGATGATGCGATCGGGCCGCATTCGCAGGGCGTTGCGCAGCAAGTCGCGCGCGCCGACTTCGCGGCTGCCATCGACATTGGGGGGCCGCGTTTCCAGGCGGACAACGTGATCCTGCCGCAGTTGCAGCTCCGCGGCGTCCTCGATGGTGACGAGGCGTTCCTTGTTGCTGATGAAGCCGGACAGCACGTTCAGCAGCGTCGTCTTGCCGGAGCCGGTGCCGCCGCAGATCAACACGTTCAGACGCGATTTCACGGCGCTGGCAAGATAGGCCGCCATCGTCGCGCTCATCGATCCGGCGGTAAGGTAGTCCTCCACGCTTAGCTTCTGCAGGCGGAACTTGCGGATCGAGACCAGCGGGCCATCCAGCGCGATCGGCGGGATGACGATGTTGACGCGGCTGCCATCCGCCAGTCGGGCATCGACGAACGGCGTCGCCTCATCCACGCGGCGGCCGATCGGGCCGACGATGCGCTGGATGATGTTCATCAGGTGCGCATCATCGCGAAAACGCGTGTCCACCCGCTCCAGGATGCCACCGCGCTCGGCGTAGATGGTGTTGGCGCCGTTGACGATGATATCGTCCACCGTGGGATCGCGCAAAAGGGGAGCCAGCGGGCCCAGGCCGATCACCTCGTCGATCACGTCTTCGATCAGCAGCAGGCGTTCCGCACTGTTCAGCGCCAACTGGCCGCGCCGGCTGCGGCTGTTGATGACCTGCTCGATCTCGTAGCGCAGCCCCCGCTCTTCCAGCTGCTCAGTGGTCATCCCCTGCGCTTCGAGATGTTCGATCACTTGCGCGCAGGTCAGCGCCTTCACCGACTGGTAGCTGTCGCTCATCCGCTGGGCGGACGGCTGCGACACCGTCATCCGCCGGGGCGCGGAAAGCGCCGTCGCCTGCGAGGCATCGCTGGTGAGCAGGCTCATGCGCTGCGCTCCACCGTGCGCATGATCTTTCGCTTCACCCGTTCAAAGCTGGCGACAGCGCCACGAGAGGGGCCATCGCGGCCGATCGCGCGCCGCACCGCGTGGGCATAGGCCCCGCCGTCACGCTCGATCATCATCGGGCGGCCAGCGTTCAAGGCATTGCGCAGGCGGACGCGGTCCACCGGGACGCCGATCACATGTTCGATCCCCAGGACATCTGCCATGCGCCGGCCATCCAGCAGGACGCGCACGTCATGATCCCACACCACCAGGCGCAGCCGCTCGGCACTAGCGGTGTCCAACGCGATCCGGTCCAGCAAGCGGCGGCAAGCGTCCAGCTCGCGAATCGACTGGGCGCAGACGATCTCTATCGCGCCCGCTTGGGATGCCAGTTCCCGCAGCAGCCCGCCATTGCGCAAGGACCCTGCGCACAGCACGATATGGGCGCAACTGGCGCGCAGGATCTGCACCAGGCCGACAATGTCGGTGGGACCAACGCCGACCGGCTCGCCGCCGGTGCCGCCGTCCAGCGTCAAAAGCGCAAGGCCGCTGGACTCGTGCCGCGCCAGGGCGTCCGCCAGCAGGCTGGCATCCAGCCGGTCCAGATCGGCAACGGCGGAAGCGATGCCATAATCCACCTTGAGGTCCAGATAGGCCTCGGCAGTGCTGGACGGCAGCGTGCAATCGATCAGCAGCGTGGAAGCCGGCGCCATGGCGTGGGCCAGCGCGATATCGGTGGCGAGCAGCGCGGTCGCCTCCTCGTCCGTGCCCAGCACCAAGGTCAGCCGCGCCAAGCGTCCCTGCGTGGCGAGCGCGGAATTGAGTACGCGGGTGAGGACGCTGGCGATTTCCCCGGCACTGGCACCGCGCGGCAGCACGTCGGACGCGCCGGAGCGGATCGCTTGCAGCACGGGGCCGGCATACCAGTCCTCGGTTGCCACCACGATGGCACGCCCCTGCGCCGCCTGCGCCACCTCGCCCAATACGCTGGACAGCATCCGATCCGCCGGGATCGATGCATGATCGAGCACGATGACGCCGGGCCCGACAAGTTCCGCATCGGCCAGCGATTGCACCATCTCGACCGGAATGTGATCGCCCATCGCTTCAGCGATCCGCTTGCACAAGGTGCGATCGACGGAGAGGAGATAGATGCGTGCCATGTCAGCGCCTCACCACACCGAAGTCCGCAACGGCTTTCTCGACACCGTCCTTGCCGGAGATCATTTGCGCCACGCTGGGATCGAGCGCCGCCGGATCACTCAAAGGCGGCTTCTCACCGGGCTCCACCAGTCGCGGCGTGGCGACGATGATCAGCTCCTGGCGTTCCTTCTGGTTCTGCTGGCGCTTGAAGAATGCGCCCAGCACCGGGATGTCACCCAGAAAGGGCACCTTGTCCTTGGTGACCTGGCTGTTCGTGTAATTCAGCCCGGCGATCACGAAGCTTTGGCCGCTGCCCAGCTCCACGGTAGTATCGGCAAACCGCTCGCGTATGCCGGGGACGGTGTATCCCTGCAGCTGCACGCCGCTGCCATAGTCCAGCTCGCTGACCTCGGGCCTGATCCGCATGACGATGTGATCGTTGCCCAGGACATAGGGCGTGACCTTGAGGTTGATCCCGAATTTCTCGTACTGAATGGTGATCGTGGACGATCCGAACCCGCTGGACTGCGGCACTGGAATGGGGAAGCGGCCGCCGGCGTTGAATTCCGCGCTATCTCCAGACCGTACCAGCAACGTCGGCTGCGCCAGCAACTGAGACAGGCCATTGCTTGACAAGGCGCTGAGCACCGCGCCGATGCCCCGGTTGCGAGCCGAAAGGAACAGGTTGAACGCACTAGACAGCGGCGCGCTGGTCTTAAGCGCAAGGCCGCCGCCGCCGAACGCATAGTCGGTCAGGCTGCTGGGAGAGACGACGGCGCCCTGGATATCGCCGGATAGTTTGCTGAAATTGAAGCCCAGTGCCTTCAGCGTGGAGGAGTTCACCGCCGCGAACTGCACGTCCACCGCAACGACTTTCTCACCCGGGCGCATAACTCCGGCAACGCCGCCGTTGCTGGAACTGACACGCGGCGACACCGCGATCAGCGCCTGGCGCAGGATGCGGCCGTCTGCGCTGTAGACGCTCAGGGTGGTTTCGCCCGTGCCGATGCCGGTGATCCGCAACGATCGCGCGGTGGGCGCGGTCACATCGATCACATTCTCCGCGCTCACCTCGATCCGGCCGATCGCAGTGGCGAAGTTCAGTGTGCGTGCATCATCCACCAGCAATGTCTGGTCCGCCACGGCGGCCAGCGCCGGGGACGCGGAAGCGACCGTCAGGGCCACGAGGGCACATGCTCCAAGCAGCGCCCTCATTGCACCCCGCCCCCCGAATAGATGACTTCGCGGTTGCCACCCACCACCAGTTCGATCGCGTGCGGCTGCGGCGCGCGGCGCGCGGGTCGCGGTGGGGCTTGTTGCACCGCCATCTGCATCGGCATGGGCATCGGGGCTGGCGCCATGATCTGAGGCTGCGCCGCCGCGCGGATCGGCGAGGAAGAAATCTGCGCGATCTCCACTTGATCCCGATCATCCGGGTTGCGGAGTGAAAGCGTCAAGGAGCCCACATTCTTGGCGAGCGACAGTTCGGCCACCTGCGGCGGTGTCAGCGCCAGGGTGACGGTGCGGGCCGCTTGCGTGGCCATTGCCGGGGGCGGTGTCGCGGCCTGCCCGCTCGTCTGGCCAACCGTGGCGGACGCATTTTGCGGCGCAAGCGTGCCCACTACCAGATCACCCACGGCCAGCACCGGCACGAGCTGCAACAAAGTCCGCGCCCGGCTGCCGCCATTGCCCCGCGCGCCGGAGATCGCATCTTCTCCGGGATAGACCACTTGCACGTCCACGCGATCGCCTGGCCGCACCAGACCGGCCACCGCGATCTCCGCCGTCGTATCGATGCTGATCGCGCGCATGCCCACCGGCACGCGGATCGCAAGGTTGGCCTCGCCGCCCAACAGGCTGCGCGGGATCAGGGTGTTGGCCGGAATATCACGAATGGCGACTTTGCCGATCACCTCTGAAGGAATGGCGACGCCGGGGTTCGAACCGGGGGCGACGGAGGCGTTGCGGATCATGTCTGCGGTGATGGTTTCACCCGTCCGGATGCCGCGCGCCGTGGCGGCCAGAACCATCGTGGCCGCCGGTGCCGCCATCCGCGATGTATCGTTCGCGGCCGCCGGGTCGACCTCAGCGTCAGAGCGCATCAGATCGCGCACCCCAAGCACTGCGAACGCCGCAGCGGCACAAAGACCGACTCCCATCGTCAATTTGGCTCTCGCACCAAGGCGCATGTCACTCCCCTCGACATTTGCGCACTACAATCGGACCGCTTGCCCAAGCATCCGACAGACCAACCGAATTGCGGATCGCTCCGGAATGGACTGCAAGTTGGGGGGTAACATCGGATTTCGAGCAATTCGGCACGCAGAAGCAACCAAACTGGCCACATTGTGCCATCCAGCTCTGGCCAAGTGTTAACGGGGAGCCTTCGCGCTGTTCGCGCAGGAAACCTGCCGCTGCGCAAAATACCTAGCAAGGTCGCAAAAATAGGCGATGGATGGTGTTAAAATCCAAATGCTCGATACGGTTCTTTTCAACCCTTCCAGACACGGCGCCTCGCTTGCTATCGGCGTTTCGGAATTGGCTCGCCCGCGAATAGCCGGGCACCGAAAGACTTATCCGCAAATATACTTATTCATCTGGCGATCACTTCGGCTGCCTTAGCGCTCGTATTGGGTTATGGAACGGGCTGTTGATAAGCCGGATTGGAAAAGTGAAATGCGCCGGGGCACCACGTTGATGGGCAAAGATGGGCACGTCCTGGCTTTGGTCTGACTTGGACGGCCCAAGGCATGGGACACGGCCACAGCCTTGGCCGGCCCTTCTTTGCGCCGCCGCCTTAAGCGCCTTTACTCCTGACGCGGAAATAGCCGGCGTGTTCGCCGTATTTTCGATCGGATCGTTGTTCGCCGTCTCGGCACAGCTCCAGCTGCGCATACTGATGATGGCTTTGCTGGCTTTTCTGCTCATCGAACCGCGCACGCTTTCAAGCGCTTCCTATATTCTGATCCTTGCCCTCACGACCGGAGCGGCGTTCGCGCCGCGCTATTTCAGCTCGCGCCTCTTGCGAGCTCCACGGTGGGCGCTGCATATCCTGGGCGTCCTGACGGCGGCCTGCATCTCCGCCATGCTGATAACCAACAGCGTGATCGCGACGGTGGCAGCCCTGCTTTCCGGGTTCTATATCGGCGCTGCATTATCGCGTAAGCTGGCGATGGCGGATGCCCGGTTACTGGCCTGGGGCGATGACGGCCTCGTCGGCGTGACTCGTGACTTGCTGCTGGGCAGGATAACCAGCGGCATGCTGCATGATCTGGCGCAGCCGCTGAACGTGATTTCGATGGCGAACGGCAATCTGGGCTACATCGCCGAACACCTTCCGATCGACGAGGATACCCGCCGCCAGTTGGTGGATCGCACGGATCGCATCGCCGAACACACCCAGACCGCTGCCGCGATCCTCAGCGTATTCCGCTGGTTCGGCTGCGACGGTAGCGACCAACCCGCCGACCTGACCGTCCGCAGCGCACTGGAAAGGGCGACAACAGCCACGCGGTCCAACGTTCGCCATCACGACGTGGCGGTGGAACTGCACGGCAATGGCCTGGATTACCTGCTGCCATCCCGCCATGGCTGCCTGGAGCTGATCGCCGTCGCTGCGCTGCTTTGCGCCTTCGCCAGCTTCACCGCGCCCGATGGCACGCGCAGACGCGGCAGGGTCCTGTTGCACGCCACGCAGACGCCCGCGCATATCACAATCAGCGTGCATTGCGTGGATATGGAAGGTGCCGCAGTTTCAGGTCGCTCGATGGACTATGCCACCACTTGGCTGATCGAACAGGTCGCGCAAGAGGCTGATGGAGACTTCCAATCCATCAGCCGCCGCAATCAGCCAGAGCGCTTCGTCATTCGCCTGGGGCGTGACGATATCTAGGACGCGGCCTCGTGAGGCACGCGCGGCATCCATAGCTCGACTCTGGCGCCTTCGACCTCCCCGGGCGACAGGCGAATGCCGCCATCTGCCTTGCCGAGGATAAGGCGGCAGATGTGCAAACCCAGCCCGTTGCCGTTCGCCCCCTTGGTGGTGAAATAGGGCTCAAACAGGTCCTTTGTATCGGCCGAACTGATCCCCACGCCGTTATCGATGACGGTGCAGCGCACATCGCGCGCGGACGGCTGGATGGTGATGCGGATCAGCCCACGCTCCTGCCAGCCCTGCTTGCGCCGGTCCGCGATGCTTTCCATCCCGTTGCGCAGGATGTTGATGAAGACTTGCTCCAACTGCAGCATCGTCAGGCCCACGCACATGCTTTCTTCCGGTAGCTGCCACGCGATATCGACATGCGCCGCGATCGGCAGCAACTTGGCCAGCGTCACCGCGTTACGCGCCGCCTCGACCAGATCCGTGCTGACGACGGCGTGCTGTCGCGGATTGGCGGATGTCAGCGTGGCGGTGATCAGCGCCTGAGTGCGGTCGACCTGCTCGGCGATGCGTTCCAAAGCATCCCGCACCCGTTCACGATCGGGGGCCCCCTGCTCCATCAAGAGCCGCGCGTTTTCGGTGGCCATGGCAATGGTATAAAGGGGCTGCCGCAGCTCATGCGCCAGGATCGCCAGGGGGTCATCCCCGCCGGTACCTGAAGGCGGTGGGGCGGGTACTGCCGGAGCGATCACGCTGGCCGGATCCACGACTGCCTCTCCCGATGGATATGGGCGCGCGGAAAGCGGCTCCATAACAAATTTTATTGTCGTTACGCCTAACTGCTGAGGGCGCTTAGGGTTGTACTTGGAGCTACCCATTGGTCGCTAAAAGCACGCGCTTGAGCGTATCGATCAGCAACCCTGGCTGTACCGGTTTGCTGAGAATAGCGATGTCGGATTGCGTTTCCAGACTCTCGATCTGCGTCTGATCCCCGCTTACGAACAGATAAGAGAACTTGCGCGCGTGTAGCGTAGGGTGCGACGCCACCTTGTCGATGATGTCCAGCCCGCACTCTCGATCAAGGCGAACATCGCAAGAAATCACCCGCAGTTCCGGGCCGTTTTCCAGTTTATCGATCGCTTCGGTAAGGTCGGCCGCGCCCACTGCGCGAATGCCATGAAGCGCCATCAGCGTGACCAGCTCTTCGACGATCGCGCCGATATCATCAACGACCAATACGTTCGCATCATGCATCGCATGAACATCCTGTCTCTCCCTCCAGACCGGATCACTTGATCCAAGAGGCTGCGTTTTTTAGCTTGTTGCCTCAGCTGGTAATGAGAATTTTGCGATAATAACACTCCAAGTCAATTATTTTAGATCGCCGGTCTGGAATTTTTGTCGCCCGGAAAAGACTGGCCTCAGTCGCTCGAAGCCAACTCTTTCTAGGTCGCTTGTCCAGGCGGGGCAGCCGGATTGCTGCGGCCGCCCGCTCAGCCCCGCCCTGTTGCCAGCGGGGCTTCGTGCCCGATCTTGGGACCTGGGGCAATCGGGCACGCTGTCGCTTATCGACGAAGGCGCCCCAGAAGACCGCCCAGCACGCCTGTTACCGGCGCGATCGGCGAGCCGGGGTTTGCCCTGCCCGAACTGCCGGTCGCTCAGCCGGTTTGTCCGCCATGCCGTTGACTACTGACCCGGCCACATAGGTCACAGGATCGATCTTCGGACCCGCGCCGTCGGCAGAGCCTGTCACCGCCCGGGTAATCTGGCCAACCGTGGGCGCCAAAGCCGCTTTGGCGGAGCCGGTGCGACAGCCGACCCGGAAAATATCATTCGAAATGCGCAACGCGGGCCGACAAAGCCTGTGATGATGCGGGAGATGGCGCACTAGTAATAAAGCTTAAATGACGGCTAAGTCTTAAAAAAGTCGTTCGCCCCAGCCAGCTTTTGATCGCTTTGCCATAGTGGCGACGCCCCGCCCTTCGTATCATTTGTAAGATTATTGAGTTACGACTTTGAGAGGTTACGCGGCAGCGGACAAGGCGCGCGTCTCGGTGATGACGCGGCCCAGCGCCGTGAGCATCTCATCCAAGTTCTGATCATCCGCGACTTGAACGTCGAGAGCGATGCCATCTTTAGCCAGCCGTACCTTGCCCACCTGGACGCCGCCCACCACGATCGGGGTCTCAGCACCAGCGGGTTGATCGGTGCGCGTGGCGCTGCGCAAGCGGGTCAGCACCGTCGCCGCCGTGATCATGCGCTCACCGGAAGCCGCCAGGCGCTGTTGCTCTTCCGCGATCTGGCTTGCGGCGGCGAGAACCTGCAATCGCTGTTCCGGGCGCCGCAGCAGCGGCGTCAGAACTTCGGAATGGCGCACGCGCAACTCTGCCTTGGTTGCAAAGGCATTCACCACGTCATCGGGCATCAGCGCCAGTGACAGCAAGCGGCTGAGCTGGCTGTTCGATAGACTGAGCGCTTCCGCCATGCGCGATTGCACACCGCCATAAAACCTGTCCACCGCGCGCTGATAGCTGCGCGCCCGGTCAAGCTCGGTGATATCCTCCCGCTCCCGGTTTTCGATATCGGCGAGGCGAAACGCCTCTTCATCCGACATTTCGACGACGAGAGCGTTCAGGCGGACCTCAGGCCGACCATTGTGATTGAGCCAATTGACTGAAAACCGCCGACGGCTGCCTACCAGCAGTTCATAGGGCTGATCGGCACCGGGGGCAGACCGGCGCACCAGCACGGGGATACGATTGCCGTCCTCCTGCGCGATCGAATCGATCAGCGATCGGCAACTTTCATACGACAGTCCCGGCACATCACGGGGATTGCCATCCCATACCGAGCAATCGGAAGGACGGATCGACAAGGCGACACGCCGAGCCGCCCCCTGGTTGAAGCCCGCGAGCCGCTGATCGAGCCGCACCAGTTCCTCCCCTTCGGCCTTCAGCGCTTCCGCCGGTTCCGGTTCGTAGGAAAGGGTCGTGAGGATATCCCTGACGAAGTTTGCCATATCCGCCTTCCACAAAAAGTGCCTGTGGTTACTACTTATCGAAAAGGCGAATTGCGTATCGGCAAACAATGTTCGCACCGATTGTTTGTCAGGAACACTCAGTGCCGATCCGGTGGTACCGGCCGGCCAAGGTCAGGCCCAGGAGGCCTGAAGCGCGCTCATCGCCATTCGAAATTCCGGTATCAGCACAAGCAGTGCACCTGCGATGATCGGAACGCCATAAGGCACAGTGTCGGCGTTGACGGCGCAAAAAAGGCGTTTCAGCAATTTGAGCACCAGTCCTAACGCGCCACCCCCAAGGATGATAACGATCAGCATCGGCAGTACCAGTGCGGCTGGGGTCCACAGCAGTAGCGACAGCAGCAACTTGACGTCACCACCAGCCAGAACGCGGGCCGCGAACAATGCCAGTAGGGGGATTGCGGCCAGCAAGGGCACGGCGAGTTGATAGGCCAGGCCGACTAGGCCGGAAATACCGCCCAGTCCCACCCACCAGGGAACCGAAAGCACGGCAATCGCCGCACAATATCCGTTCGGAATGCGCCTGTGAGCGAAATCGGAATAGACGATCGCCCCACATAGCAGCAGCATGGCAAGCGCCGCCGCGAGCGTGAGGCCGGGATACACTGCACCAGCAGCAGAGAGATCGTCGACTTTGATCACCGCCAGTTCGGCCCCTCAACCCAGGTAACAAGGCTGCGCCGGGTTCCCTTGGAAACCGGCAAGACCCGATGCTGCAAGAATGAGGGGAAGATTAGAACGCTTCCACGCGGCGCGAACTGCGCGGCCGGGTTCTCTATGCCGAAGAACTCGAAAGCCCCGCCCTCATAATCCACGGGCGATGACAGCTGGACGACGACTGATAATTGGCGCGCGTAAGGCCGGGCGGACTCCAACCAGACGTCATGGTGCCAGTCGTAATGTCCGCTGTTAGTCTCATGATATTCGGTGAACTGTAGTTCATGCAGCCCCGCAATATCGACGCCGAAGTTATTTCGGTTTGAGGCGCTGACAAGCTGCATGATGCGCTCGACAATCGCGCCCTCTTGATGCGTACTCAGCCAACGAATGCTGGAAGTGCGATAGGCCAGATCACTCCGCAATGTATCCGAAAAGCCGACTGTCGCATCTTCCTCGCTATAGGTGCGGGCGCGCTCGATGATCGTGTCGCATTCCGTATCGGACAGTGCGGAAGACCATACTTCCCAGACATTCTTCACGACGATGCCTTTCATCTCAGGGAATCGCATATGCGCAAGTCACATCAGTTTGCGTATACGCAAAACATTAGAAAGTGCGGCTTACGCCAAAGAAAAAGCGCGGCTTTTTCGCATCTCCCGCTCCATTATGTTCGATATCCCTGTCCTACGCAGAGTTATAATACGCAGGCGCGCCGCTTGATCACGTCGAACAACAGCCGGCTTGGCGCCAAGCGCTTTTGCGTATTCGGCGATCGCCATTCCGCTATCCAACCCGTGATTGCTAAGTGCGTGCGGTTGCCTTCTCAGACGTTGCGCGGATATCCCTCAACTCTAGGGAGATTTGAAATGTCAGAAGAAATGCAACGCCTTTACGAACGCGTCGATCGATTGGAGTCCCTTGACCAGATCCGTCAGCTCCCAGCCAAATATGCGCTGTGTGTCGATATGCGGGATTTCGATTCCCTCGTGAATCTCTTCACCGAGGATTACCGCGTCTCGAAGACCGAGAGCGGCCGTGCGGCGTTGAAGAAGTGGTATGCCAACGTGCTGCGTGGATCACTCATCGGCAGCGCGCATGGCATCAACGGCCATGTCATCGATTTCGAAAGCCCGGACCTCGCTACCGGCCTGGTCTATTCGCGCAACGACCTTGAGCATCCCAACGTCTGGATGCATGAGATCATGTGCTATCTGGATCGGTACGAACGCCGGGATGGCATATGGTATTTCCAGCGGCGGACACCGCTCTATTGGTTCCAGTGCGACGCGCTGAATCCACCCATCGGCGGGGGCGAAGCCAAGCTGCGCTGGGAAGGCATGGAATGGCAAACAGGCGGCTTTCACTCCGCTTTCCCGACCTGGGCGGAATTCTGGGACGGGGTTGATCACTCGGAAGAACCCGTGCGCCCCCCCGCCCCACTATTCCGCTTCATCAACGAACTGCGCCGCGGGGCAGGCAATCCCAAAGTGCGGATCGATACCTCCGCGCCGAAGGAATAGCGGCTGGGAGTGATATACCCCTTTACTGCAACACGCGTACCGGGTCGGAGCCGTCCCAATCGCGGGCGGCATCCTTCATCATCTGGAACAGGCCTTCTGATCCGGCCATGGGCTGGAGATATTCGATGACATGCCCCGGGCCCTGGCCGGGATCGACGTAGATCACCGCGCCGTCGGGGCCGACTTTGCCTTCGACAATGATCTCGGCACCGACTGCGGCGCAGGCGGCTCGGGCTTCGGCGATGGATTCCACGAACACGCAGACGTGATGCAAGCGATCACGCACGGCGTATTCGCCGCTGTAGAGCGAAGGCGCATCGCTATCGGTCTTGATCAGCTCTATCTGGATGTCGCCCCAGTATCCGATCGCCATGGTGAACGTGGCATCGGTGGGCTGGCCCTTGTACTTCATGTCGTCCAGCCGGACATCGTTCAGGACAAAGAACGGGCCGACGCCGACGGTCTCGATCCAGTACTTCATCGTCGCGTCGAAGTCGGTCGGGAAGAAGGCGAGTTGGATGACCTCGCCCAGCCGTTTGAGGGGGCCGGGTCGTACAGCGCTGGCGGGTTGATTGGTCATGGCGTTTCCTTAGGCGAAGAGGCCGGCGGGTTCTTCGATGAGTGACTTCAACGTTTGCAGGAACTGCGCCCCGGCCGCGCCGTCGATCGCGCGGTGATCGACCGAGAGCGTGAACGAGATGCGGGTTTCAAAGCCGATGCCGCCCCCTGCCGTCTCGACCGGTTGGCGCAATGCGGCACCCACCGCCAGGATCGCACCTTGCGGCGGATTGATGATGGCATCGAAATTCTCGATCCCGAACATGCCGAGGTTGGACACTGAAAAGGTGCCGCCCTCCATATCCGTCATGCTGAGCCCCTTGCCCTGGGCCTTGTCGATCAGGCGACGGGTCTCGGCGGCGAGCTGGTCGATGCGCATCAAGTTGGCCTGGCGCACCACTGGCGTCACCAAACCCTTTGGGCTGGCCACCGCGATCGACACGTCGGCGTGAGGAAAGCGGTGGATCTCCTGGCCATGCACCTGCACGTTGACGTCCGGATGCCGGGCTAGCGCCATGGCGCTGGCCTTGACTATCCAGTCGTTCACCGATGCCTTGCTGCCTAGCACAAGATTAGCGGTCTTGCGCATTTCCAGCAGGGCATCGGCGCGGGCCGATGTGCGCAGGTAAAAGTGCGGGATATCCTGCTTGGCCTGGGTCAGCCGCTGCGCGACAACCTTTCGCACGCGATCGAACGGGACGATATCGGGCCGGTTGTCACCCGCGACGAATGCCGCCATCGCGGGGGCCGTCGCGCTGGCGGGCTGGGGAGCAATCGCGAGCACATCCGCCTTTGAGATGCGCCCGCGTGGCCCGGTGCCCGTCAATCCCGCCAGAGCAATGCCGTGGATCGCAGCAAGGCGACGGGCCAGCGGCGAGGCGAAGACCTGGAAGTCTTCCGCATCCAGCGTCAGCGCACCCCTGGGCGCACTGCCGGATGGGCCTCGCAGAGCCTTGACCACGTCCTGATGGGTGATGCGGCCCTGCCGCCCGGAGCCTTCGATGTCCGCGATATCGACGCCCTCATCCTCTGCCAGACGCAGGGCTTCAGGGCTGATCGGGCGGTTCGTCTCGATCCGGATGCGCGGCTTCTCAGCGGCGGGAGCAGGCGCGCTTTGAGCGTCTTCCTGTGCAGCGGCCTTGGCGCTGGCGGCTCCCTTTGCGATGCCGCCCTCGGCCGGTTTGAACGAGGCAACGAACGCGTCGATCTCTTCCTCCGAGTGATCGCCCTCGTCAAAGACCGCCAGCAGCGCGCCGACCGGCTCGGCCTCGCTGCCGCCGCCGACGATGATCCGGCGCACGGTGGCGTCGTATTCGGCGTCAACCTCGTTGGTGATCTTGGCGGTCTCGATCAGGCACAGGGTCTGGCCGCGTTTGAAGCTGTCACCTTCCTTCACGGTCCAATCGGCAATGGTGCCTTCAGTCATCTCTATGCCCCACTTGGGCATGGTGAATGCGCGGATGCGGCTCATGACAGCGGCCTCCTCACCGGTATTCGAGCGACTTGCGCACAGCCGCCGCGATCTTCGCGGGGCTGGGCAAGTAGGCGCTCTCAAGCTCACGAGCGAAAGGCACCGGCGTGTGCGGCGGCGTGACCATCTCGATCGGGGCCTTGAGGCTGGCGAAGGCCTTCTGGGCCACCAGCGCGGAAATGTCCGTCGCCAGCGAGCAGCGCGGCGGCGCCTCGTCCACCACCACCATGCGACCGGTCACCTCGACCGAGTCCAGGATGGCCTCCTCGTCGATGGGCGAGGTGGTGCGTAAATCGATCACATCGCAGCCGATACCGTCCTGCGCGAGGTCGTCTGCCGCGGTCTCGGCATAGCTGACCATCATGCCCGAAGCGACGATGGTTGCATCCTGACCCGCCCGCGCGAGACGCGCGTGGCCAAAGGGGATCACGAAATCAGGATCATCGGGCACCTCGCCGCTCATGGCGTAGAGGAACTTGTGCTCCAGGAAGACCACGGGATCATCGTCACGGATCGCCTGGCGCAGAAGGCCGCAGGCATCGGCGGGGGTGGCCGGCATGAGAACTTTGATGCCCGGCATGTTGGTGACGAACTGGCTGATCATCTGGCTGTGCTGCGCAGCGGCGTTATATCCCGCGCCACACGGCATGCGGATCACCGCCGGGCAGATCGACTTGCCGCCGAACATGTAGCGGAATTTGGCGATCTGGTTCCACAACTGGTCCATGCACACGCCGATGAAGTCCGCGAACATGATCTCCGCCACCGGGCGCTTGCCGGCCAGCGCCAGACCGCCAGCCGCGCCCATGATCGCACTTTCGCTGATCGGCGTGTCGATCACGCGATCGGGGCCGAAAGCGTCGTAAAGACCGACCGAAGTCGACCAGATGCCGCCGATCGCCTCGGGACCACCGGCGGTGCCATTGCCGCCCACCACGTCCTCACCCAGGACCACCACGCGTTCGTCGCGCTGCATCTCCTGGAAGATCGTGTTGCGGATCGCATCGCGATACATCATCTTTGCCATGGGTTTGGGTCCTGCAATCAGTAGCTGATGTAAACGTTGTCGAGCACGTTCTCAGGCTGCGGGCGAGCCGCGGCGCGAGACGCGGTGACGGCGTTTTCGATGGCGGAAAGGGCATCGGCGTCGAGGCTGTCCAGATCGGCCTCATCCAGCAGCGCAGCGCCGCTCACCTTGGCACGGAAGATCTTGATGCAATCCCGCTCGGCGCGCAGGCGATCGAGTTCACCCTCGCCGCGATAGCGCTGCGGATCGCCTTCGAAGTGGCCGAAGAAGCGCTCGGTGTCGAACTCAACGGCCGCCGGGCCATTGCCGGGGGTACGCACATATTCCAGCACGTCGCGGAAGGTATCGTACACCGCGAAGAAGTCGGTACCGTCGGCACGCCAGACCTTCATGCCGAACGCTTCGGCGCGACTGGCGATATCGCGGGTGGTGCCGACGGCGTAGTCGACGCCGGTATGCTCGGAATAGTGGTTGTTCTCGAACACGAAGATCGCGGGGGCCTTGGTGACCACCGCCAGGTTCATCGCCTCGAATGTGGTGCCCTGATTGCAGGCGCCATCTCCGGAGAAAGCGATGGCCACCGCCAGCTTGCCCTCGGCATCCGGACCGTCGATCTTGTTGGAAAGTGCCGCGCCCACCGCAATCGGCGCGCCGGCGCCGACGATGCCGTTGGCGCCCAGCATGCCCTTGTCGATATCGGCGATGTGCATCGAACCGCCCTTGCCGTTGCACAGGCCTTCCTGGCTGCCCCAGATTTCCTTCATCATGCCTTCGACATCGCAGCCCTTGGCCAGGCAGTGGCCATGGCCGCGATGGGTGGAGACGATCTTGTCACGGTCGGTCAGGTGTTCGCACACGCCTACCGCGACGGCTTCCTGGCCGCAGTAAAGGTGGGTGAAACCCGCGATCTCGCCGGTCTGGATTTCTTCATGAAGCCGTTCCTCGAACTCGCGGATCAGCTTCATCTGCCGGTAAGCGCGGGTCAACGCTTCGCGGTTCAGTTGCATCGGGCATTCCTCTCGTTATCGCGCCCATCGTTATCGTGAGGGGCCTTCAAAGACCCAGCACCGACTTGGCTATGATGGTGCTCTGGACTTCGTTGGTCCCGCCAAAGATCGTCCACGCCCTGCTGTTGAGATAGCGCGCGGACGCGACTTGCGCGCCCTTCGAATGCACGGCGGATGGCGCGTTATCCCCATAAAGCGGGCGGTCTGTTTCCAGTTGCAAGCCGGCGGGGCCGTAAAGATCCACCGCCAGCAGATCGATTTCCTGCCGCAGGTTTGACGCGAGCAGCTTGGTCAGCGAAGTCTGCGGCCCCGGCGCGCGGCCCTTGGCGATTTCCGAGATGATCTTCAGTTCGATCATCTCCAGCGCATTCACCGACAAACGCGTCGTCGCCACCCGGCGCTTCCAGTCCTTCTGAGCGGCAAGCTTGCCGCCCCGGCCATCGCTTTCATGCGCGGCGGCTTGCTCGATCTGGTCAAGATCGTAGCTGAGCTTGGGCGCATGGCAGGATCCGCCACGCTCGTTTTCAAGCAAGAACTTGGCGATGGTCCACCCCTGCCCTTCCTCGCCGACCAGGTTCTCGACCGGAACGATCACGTCTTCCAGGAACACCTGATTGACCTCGTGATCGCCCGCCGTCGTCAGGATCGGTCGAACCGAGACGCCGGGGCTGGCGAGGTCGATCAGCAGGAAAGAGATGCCCGCCTGCTTCTTCACCTCGGCATTGGTGCGCACCAGGGTGAACATGCCGGTGGCGTGATGGGCATGAGTTGTCCAGATTTTGGACCCGTTGACGACGTAGTGATCGCCCTGGCGCACCGCGCGGGTCTTCAGGCTGGCAAGGTCCGATCCGGAGCCCGGCTCCGAGAAACCCTGGCACCAATAGTCCTCGCCGCTGAGGATACGGGGGAGGTAGTGGCTCTTCTGCTGCTCGGTTCCAAAGGTATAGATTACCGGGGCCAGCAACTTCAGGCCCAGCACCGTCAGGTTGGGCGCGCCGGCCCGCGCGCATTCCTTTTCAAAGAGATAACGCTGGATCGGCGTCCAGCCGGTGCCGCCATGCGCGGCGGGCCATTGATATCCGAGCCAGCCTTGCTTGTGCAGCACCGCGTTCCACGCCTGGCCGATCTCCGGCTCCACGAAGACGGAAGGCGTGGCCGCTCCCCCGGCTTTCACCTCTTCCGGCAGGTGGTCTTGCAAAAAGGCGCGCACCTCGTCCCGAAAGGCCGCATCCTGGGGGGAAAGTTCGATGTCCATGGGCCTTAGCGTTCCAGTATCGTGACGGCGGACACGCCGGGCGCGCCATAGACGTGGCTGTAGGCGGTGCGCGGATCGCCCGGCACTTGGCGACCGCCACCATCACCGCGCAACTGCACCACGTTCTCGTACACCTGGCGCAAGCCGGATGCGCCGATCGGCTCCCCGCAAGCGAGGCAACCGCCGTCGGTATTCACCGGCAATGCGCCACCGATCTCGGTGCGGCCCTCTGCCAGCCACTGCTCCTGCTCGCCATCGGCGCAAAAGCCATTCTCGGCCATGTGCATGATCTCGGCCCCGGCTTCGGTGTCCTGCAATTGAGCGACATCGATGTCGCCAGGGCCAATGCCGGATGCCGTGAAAGCGTCCGCGGAGGCGATCCGCGATGCGGTGGGGCGGGGGCGCGTGTCGTCCGCCACCACGTCCACGGACGGCGCGAAAACCTCGAAGCTGTGCGGCGGGCGCGTTCGCATGGTCGCGGCCTTGAGCCGGATCAGAGGTTTGCCCAGTTCGCGCGCCTTTTTCTCGCTGGCCAGGATCAGCGCGACACCACCCTCTGCCGGAGAGCAGAACATATACTTGGTGTACGGATCGCTGACCAAGGGCGCTTCCAGAATTTCCTCCAGAGCCACCGGCTGTCGCCGCCAGGCATGCGGCGCGTGCACCGCGTTACGGAACGCCTTTTCCGCGACCAACCCAAGCGATTTTTGCGAGATGCCGAACAGGCTCATATACCGCATGATCTTGGCGGCGAAGAACTGTGTGGTGACCATCTGGCCCACTTCGCCATACCAATCCGGCAGGTTGTATTCCGCCGGCAGGGCATTGAACGCCCCGCGCGGGTGCTTGTCGAACCCAACCGCCAGACCCAGGTCGAACTCTCCCGATTTGATCGCCATCTGCGCGCTGAACAGTGCCGAGCCACCGGCGGCACAGCCATTGCGCACATTGATGAACTGGACACCGGTCAGGCCCAGGCGATCGACCATGGTGTCCGGGTTTCCGGCAGCATCGGAACTGCCATAGGCGAACTGAACCTGCGGCCAGTCGATCCCGGCGTCGGCCATGGCCTCGCGCACCGCGTGGACGCCTTGATCCAGGCCGGAAAGGCCATCCGTGCGTCCGAACTTGTGAATGCCGATACCGACGATGCAAACGTCACTCATGCGACAAGCTCCGCTGAAACACGGACGGGCACGAAGGCAGGCACAAGCGCACTGGCCGGATCGCTGAAATCAAGCAGCCCTGGCTGGAACAGCACCGGCATTCCCACCATCACATCCTCGAACGCGACATCATCCAGCCGCGCCTCGACGATGACTTCGCCGGGCAGTTCGACATAGGCGACCACCCACGGCGCGAAAGCCTCAGGCCCGGCATAAGGCGGGCTTTTTGGCCGAAAGCGCTGCACGGTGTAGGACCACAACGTGCCCTCCCGCGACAGTGCGACGGGTTCGTGGGTCATGGTCGACGGGCATGGAAACACGATGCGGCCGGTTTGCCGATCCTTGCCGCCGATCAGACGCGGAGGCGTCTCGTCGGTGAACAGGCCTTGGGCTATGGCGCGCATATCTCTCCCGCCCCGGTTGATGTCTCCGGTCATGACATCTGTTTACGCCTGCCCTCGCCCGCATTTTGACTCACCAAAACGCTAGGGTAGCCAATCGGCTAGTTCATGCGACCCATGCTGGCGGGAGATCGACAGCCATGACCAAGCAATGGGACTATATCATCGTCGGGGCAGGCAGCGCCGGCTGCGTCATGGCCGAACGGTTGAGCGCCGACGGCCGGTCGCAAGTGCTGGTGCTGGAAGCCGGGGGTGAGAACGACAGCTTCTGGGTCACGCTGCCCAAGGGCGTCGCCAAGCTGGTCAAGAAGCCCGAACATATGTGGGCCTATCATGTCGCCCAGCCGCGCGAGGAAGGCGCGAACGATCCCGGCGCGGGCGAGGTGTGGATTCGTGGCAAGGGCCTGGGCGGATCGTCCTCGATCAACGGCATGATCTGGAGCCGGGGCGAACCCGCCGATTACGATGCGTGGGAAAACGAATGCGGTGCGACCGGCTGGAACGGCGCGAGCATGACGCGGGCGTTCCTGGAGCTGGAAGACCACAAGGCAGGCGCCTCGGACATGCGTGGCAGCGGCGGCCTAGTGCGTGTGGATCCGGCTTGCTACACCTACCCCCTTGCCGAGAGCATGATCGCGGCGGGCGAGGCGCTGGGGCTGCGGCGTGTGGATGATCTCAACGCCACGGCAGGTCCGCGTGTTGGATACTACAGCCACAACATCCGCAACGGTCGGCGCGATTCCTCTGCCCGCACCTATCTGGCCGCAGCGCGCAAACGGCCCAACGTCACCGTGATGACCGGCGTCATGGCAGAGCGGATCGTATTTGACGGAACGCGCGCGATCGGTCTGGACGTGGTGATCGACGGACAGCCCCGGCATCTTGCCTGTGCGGGTGAGATCGTAGTGAGCGCCGGGGCCATGGAAAGCCCGCTGCTGCTGCAACGTTCGGGCATCGGGGATGCAGCACGGCTGCAATTGGCCGGTATCCCGCTGGTCGCCCACTCACCCGATGTGGGAGAGCGCATGATCGAGCATTTATCCTTGTCGATGCCGTTCAGGCTGGATCGCGGCAAGGGCACCAACAAGAGCTTCTTCGGCCTGGGTGCGGCACTCGCCATGCTGCGCTATTTGCTGCGCGGCGACGGCGTGCTGGCGACGGGACCTTTCGAGGTCGGCGCGTTCTGCAACGTCGCGCATCCGGACGGGCGCACCGACGCGCAATTCTATCTGGGCGGCTATACCTTCAAGGTCGGGGACGATAAGGACCCGGTGCCACTGGACAAGATCGATCCCAAGCCCGGTGTCACCATCTATGGCCAGCTGCTGCGCCTCACCAGCGAAAGCAGCGTGCGCGCCACCGGGCCGACCAGCGATGCTGCGCCCGACATTCTGCACAATTTCCTCAGCACGCAGCATGATCGCACGTCGGCCATTGCCCTGGTGCGCAAGATGCGCGCCTACATGGATGCGCCGCCGCTCGATCGGATGATCGGCGCAGAACTGGTGCCGGGCGCCGAGGTGGAGAGCGACGAGGACGTGCTCGCCATGTTCCGCCGCCTTTCAAGTTGCGGGCTGCACGCCATCCGCTCTTGCCGGATGGGCAGCGATCCGCAGGCGGTGGTCGATCCACGCTTGCGCGTGAACGGCGTGCAGGGGGTGCGGGTGGCGGATTGCTCGGTCATGCCGGGGCATGTCACCGGTAATACCAACGCACCGGCGATGGCGGTCGGCCTGCGTGGCGCGCGGCTGATACTGGAGGATCGGGACGAACCGGCAAACGCCCGATCAAGCCGGACGCTGGAGCCTCACTTCTGAAGCGAGATGTAGCCCAGCTGGGCCGCCTTGAAGACGGTCTGGCTGCGGTTTACCGCATTCAACTTGGTGGCAGCATTGTGAATATGGAAACGCACCGTGGCGCGGCTGCGAGACATGATCATGCTGATCTCCATGTCGGTCTTGCCGATCGCCGCCCAGCGCAGGCATTCCACTTCGCGCTTTGACAAGCGGGTTCCCGAAGGCAGCGCCTGCTCCGAACCCATTACCTGCACGTAAGTGGCGATGAAGGTGCGCGCATAGAGCCCGAGTGCGTCGGAATAGAGTTCGAATTCTTCGGTAAGATCGGTCTTTTCACGATCGAGCGGGTTGAAGCTGACCGCGCCGATCTGGCCGAACGGCAAATGCACCGGCACCCCGATCGCCGCCCACGTCATCGCGCGGTGTTCGAAGTTGGAGAGATCGATGGATGTCAGGTAGGCGTTCGCTTCACGCGTGCGAAAACCCTCGGCATTGACCCAGAAAGGCTGGCTTTCGAAACGACAGGCGGTGGTCAGCGGACTATCCAGCGCGATACGCGAATTGCGCCACCAGACCCGCTCATCGGCGTCCCACCCGAATACTTCCGTGGCGAGAATGGCGCCATCCGCATCGACGGGCGTGCGCTTGTCGGCAATGTCGTGCGCAGGCGCCGCCCGCATGCCGACACTCAGGGCGATGGCATGCAGCGCCTCCGCCGCCGATCGCACTCCGGCGGGCGACTTCACCCGCACGGCCTCGATATGATCCTGTGATAGCAGCGCCATTGTGATCCTTCTCCCCCATCGTCTTAGCCCGCACGGCGCGGCGGCACAATCGCGCGCAGCCGGATTAGCGCCGCATGTGACTAGCCTTTTGCTCAGCAGCGATGGCGTTCCTCAGGGTGATACTACGGACGTTGGATACCGGGAGTGGAACGTGAACTTCGATCTTAACGAAGACGAGGAAATGTTGAAGGCGCTGGCCGATCGGTTCGTCGCCGATCGTTACGATCATGACAGTCGCCGCAAGTTTCTGACCGAACCTTGCGGGTTTTCGCCTGAAAACTGGCAGCTGCTGGGCGACATGGGATTGATCGCAGCACCTTTCCCCGAAGAGGTGGGCGGATTGGGCCTAGATGCGACGGGCGTGGCCATAGTCTGCGAAGCGCTGGGCCGTGGCCTGGTTGTGGAACCGATAGTGGAATCGGTGGTGATGGCCGGGCGGTTGTTTGCGATGACTGCGCCAGACACAGCCCGCGATGCCTGGGCGGCGGATCTGGTGTCCGGCGAAAAGCGCCTGGCCTTCGCTGGCATGGAAAAAGCCGCGCATGATGATCTGTCATGGGTGGAGACACGCGCTTTTGCCGAAGGAGGACGCTGGCGTTTGAGCGGGGTCAAGCCGTTCTGTGCCGCGGGCGCCGGCGCCGACGGGTTCATCGTGCTGGCCCGCGTTGCCGGAGAGCCGGGTGATGGCCAGGGCCTGGCGCTGTTCCTGGTTCCGGCCACGCATCCGGGCGTCTCGCAACGAGAGTGGCGCATGGCCGATGGCAGTGTCGCCGTGGCGCTGACGCTGGAAGATGTCGTGGTCGACGATGATCACAAGCTGGACCGGATGGGTCCCGAAGCCCTGATCGCGATCGAAGCTGCCGATCAAATGGCGAGCCTTGGGCGCAGCGCGGAGGCGCTCGGCATCATGGAGCGGCTGTTCGCGGATACGCTGGACTATGTTCGCACCCGCAGCCAGTTCGGTGCGGCGATCGGCTCGTTCCAGGCGATCCAGCACCGGATGGTGGCGCAATATGCGGTGATCGAGCAAAGCCGCGCCCTGCTCAATCTCGCATTGGTATCCTATGGCGAGGAAGGCTTCGGAAAAGCCGTGCAAGGCGCGCGCGCTTTCATCGCGAAAGTCTCGCTCGATCTGGGGCATGAGATGATCCAGTTCCACGGCGGCATGGGCATTACCGACGAATTGGCGATCGGCGCGGGCCACAAGAGGTTGCTGGTCCTGTCGCGCTGGCCGGAAACCCCGCTTGCCACGCTTGATCGCTATGCTCAGGTCTTGGACTGAAGAAAAATTAGGGGCAGCCTCGTCATGCAAGGCTGCCCCCTCTTTTGATCCTGCTTCCGGTGCGACCCGACAGGCTCTGATTACGTCCCGCTATCGCCAGGACGTCAGTTATCCGCCGCCGCGGCGGATGGGCGTTGCTTCAGCCAGGCAATGCCGCGGCGCAGCAGTTCGTAGAAGACGGGCAAGTCCCAGGCACACCGGTCTACAGTAGGCCACCAATCCAGCATCGGCTGCAGATCATAGTGCCCCCGGCAATGCCCCAGCGTGTTGTACAGCACCGCGCCCTGCCCGTGATCCTTCAGGTACATCACCGGGTGCATGCCCGGCGCATCCGCCGCTTCGACGAAGCCGGTGCCTTCCTGCGTGCATTCGGTTTCCAGCAGCACATGCAAATCACCGTGCGTTTCCAGATGATACAATTCGTCCGTGGTCTCGAACGGCTCCACCCCCGCCACAAGCGGATGGCCGGGATCTGCTACGGTGACGGTGTAAGGCGCGATCGGGGGATGCGAGATGAACTGAGAGCCCAACATGTCGATAAACAACGGCGCCCAGCGCGGCGCATCCCACAGGCCCGCATCAGGCCCCTCCGCCAGCAGGCGCAGGATCGAGTTGGTGCCATGCAAGGCATACCAGCGCCCGCCCGCCGTCAACCAGTCCCGCAAGACTTCCTGCGCCACCAGCGAGGGCGTTACATCGCAGGTGTAGGTGATCAGGATATCAGCCTGCCGCAGCGCGTCGATGTTCTCGTAATCCTCGAACACGCGGGTGCGAACTGACGGGTCTTCACTCAGCAGCTTGAGCAGTTCCAGCCGTGCAAAATCCATGTTGTGCCAGACGCCGCCACACACCAGGACGCAATTGATGCGCGGCGGATGGCTGATATTTTCGGCTTGATCCGCCATGGCTTAATCCTGCTTCCATCCGCCAAGCTCACCGCCAATGTACTTCATCAACGTGTCCTGGAACTGGCGGATGCGGATTTCCTGATAATTGCCCAGGTTGATCTTGCCGGTCTTCGATACGTGAAGACCTTCCTGCACGAACGGCAGGTTGTCCATATCCTGCTCGAATACATCGCCCAGGATGCCCAGCTCCGCTGCCTCGGTCCACTTCTGGTCCAGCCGCAGGAACTTGAGCGGAGCGCCGCGCGGGATGGGCTGGCCCTTGGGAATGCGCGAGAGGATGCGCACTTCCATGATGCAGGTGTCCGGCGTCTTGCCGGTGCGCCAGTTGTACACGATGTTGGGCATGAACCCGCCCCAGGGCGAGAAGTTGGGGAAGACGTTATAGACCAGCGCATCCAGCAGCTCGGCATCGGTAGCGTCGGCGTGATCGTATCCGGTGGACTGGGTATAGGCGCTGCGCATCGCCGCGCCGAGTGCCGCGCGAGCCTTCACGCCCTCCGGCACCTTGATCGCCATGGGATTGTCGCGCGCGGCTTCCTCGTAATTGTCGGCCGAGCGACCGTTGAACCTGATGAACTGATCAACGATCCACTGCTCGCCCTGGCCCTCCTCGATGTGCGGGCTCATCACGCCAAACGGCACCAGGTTGACGTTCACGTTGTCGCCCCAGGTCCAGTAAGCGGCGTTGGAATCCCCGGTGAAGGGTAGCAGTTGCGGATGCGTGACGATGGTGTGCCATGCTTCCATGAAGGCCTCCATCACCACTTTCCAGTTGGCCGGAACTTCCTTCGCCACGCGCATGACCGTTGCGCACTCTTCATGCCGCCAGCGCTTGAAATGGTCTGGCAGCGGCGCCAGGAACTCCTCCAGGCTGGGGCCGCCCTTTTCCTCGCGGATGAAGACATAGCCCTGCCAGCGCGCCACTTCGGCATCGGGTAGATCAAGCTTCTGCTCGCTGAGGTGCGGAAAGTCCCACTGGCACGGCATCGAATTGAAGCTGCCGTCCTTGTTCCAGGCAAAGCCATGGAACGGGCACACAAACTTGTCGGCAGTGCCCTCCTCGGTCCGCAGCTTGCGCCCGCGATGCAGGCAGACGTTGTGCATGGCGCGGATCGAGCCATCGTCCTGCCGGCTGACCAGGTAGGACCGCCCGGCATTTTCATAGACGATGAAATCACCCGGTTCAGGCAGATCCTCTTCCCGCGCGGCGAATTGCCAGACGTATGGCCACATCCGCTCGCGCTCCAGCCGGGCGAAGTCTTCGCTGATGTACCGCTCCACCGGGATCGGCTCGGAGCCGCGATAGGTATAGCTTTCTTCGCGCAGGAAGGATGGCGGCGGCACCGAATCCTGCGCCATCAACTCAGCCCAGGTGACGCCCTTACTGCGGTCCGCGCCCAGCACCTCGGGCGACGCTTCGACGGCGAGTTCGGGATCGCGTTCAGCCACAGTGTACTTCCTCTCAAAATTGTAATCTGTTTGGGTGACTGTCTGCCTGATCGCGGGGAAAAGGTCACCTTGCTCAAAATCATAGGTTGTCGGCGCGCAGGGATAGGTCATGCTCCAGTTGCGACAATATCGGTGCGACAATATCACTTGGGAGAGTGGCGTGCGGCTTGAAGGCAAGGTGGCGCTGGTGACGGGGGGAACCTCGGGCATCGGAGCCGAAACGGTAAAGCGGCTGAGCGCGGAAGGCGCTGCGGTAATCTTCACCGGATCGAACCAAAGCGCGGCCGACGCGATTTGCGCCGAAACTGGCGCAGACTTCATCCGGCACGATGTGACCGATGCCGCGGCGTGGGACGGTCTGATGCAGCAGATCGCCGATCGGCACGGCCGGCTGGACATCGCCTTTGCCAATGCCGGCACGGAGGCTGGAGACGCCAGTGTAGAGGACATAACGATCGAGGGTTGGAATACCGTCATCGGCGTCAACCTGACTGGCGTGATGTTGACCGTGCAGCACGCCATGAGGCTGATGGCGCGCAATCCGGATGGGCCGACCGGCTCGATCATCGTCAACTCCTCGATGAACGCACATCGGGCGATGGGCAATTTCTGCGCCTACTCGGTATCCAAGTCGGCGGTCGTGGCACTGGTCAAATCGGCGGCGGTCCATGCCGGCAACAAGAAGTACAAGATCCGCGTCAACGCCATCTTGCCCGGCGTTGTCGAGACAGCGCTGATCGTGAACCTGATCGACAAGTCCGCCGATCCCGCCGCCGCCCGCGCCGCCTATGAAGGCATGTCGCCGCTGGGCCGCATGGCCGCGACGGAGGAAGTTGCGGGCATGGTGGCCTGGCTGGCCAGCGACGAGGCCCGGTTCTGCTCCGGCAGCGAATTCACCATGGACGGGGCCACCACCGCAGGAATGAACGGCGTATGACAGACCTTGGTTCGCAGCGCCTGACGGGCCGCGTCGCGCTTGTGTCCGGCGGATTGCGCGGCATCGGCCTTGCGTGCGTGGAGCGCTTCCTGGCCGAAGGGGCCGAAGTGGTCCTTACCGACCTGACCGCGCCCGACGGCGACGATGTGGTCAATACGCTTGGCCGCTTGGGCCAGGCAGCCAGCTACGTGCAGGCAAACGTCACCAGCGAGGAAGACTGGCAACGGGTGCTGGACACGGTAACCCAGCGCCATGGCAAGCTGCATGTCCTGGTCAACAACGCCGGGATAGACCTGACCGGCCCGGTCGCCACGACATCGCTGGAAGACTGGCGCAAGATCATGGGCATCAACGTCGACGGCGTGTTCCTGGGCGTGCGCACGTTCGTGCCGCTGATGGAGCGCAGCGGCGCGGATGTGAAAGGCGGCGCCTCGATCATCAACGTCAGCTCTATCATGGGGCTGGTCGGGCTGAGCGAAGTGTCCGGCTACAACGCCAGCAAGGGCGCGGTCCGGCTTTTCACGAAGTCGATCGCGCTGGAGTTCGCGGAAAAGAAAATGCCGATCCGCGCCAACTCGCTGCATCCCGGCTTCGTCGTCACGCCGCTGCTGAAAGAGGGCTTTCAACGCTGGGTGGACAAGGGCGTGGCGGAGAAGACGCAGGACCTGGTAGACATGATGGCCAGCAAGACCCCGATCGGTCGCCTGGCCGATCCCGCAGAACTGGCCGGCGCCGCCTTCTTCCTGGCCTCCAGCGACAGCTCGTACATGACCGGCGCAGAGCTGGTGATCGACGGCGGCTGGACCGCGCAATGACCTTATCGGAGAACATGCTACCATGACCATCGCCCTTCCCAACGTGGTCGCCGTCGTCACCGGCGCGGCCGGTGGCATCGGCCGCGAGATCGTAAAGGCCATGAAAGCCGCCGGAGCGGTGGTCATCGCCACCGACCTCAAGGACGATGCCCAGATCGACGGGGCGGACCATTACCTGCGCCACGACGTCACCAGCGAAGCGGACTGGCGCGGCGTGGAGCGATTGGTCCGCGACACATATGGCCGGCTCGACGTGCTGGTGAACAACGCCGGGTTCTCCGTCGTCACCAAGTTCGAAGAGACCCCGCTGGCTGAGTTCCACCGGATCAACGCAATCAATGTGGATTCCGCCATCATCGGCACGCAAGTTCTGCTCGACCTGCTGAAGCAGGGTGGTCAGGCGCGTGGCGGCGGCGCCTCGATCATCAACTTCTCCAGTGTCGGCGGTCTGCGAGGGGCACCGTTCAACGCGGTCTATTGCGTCAGCAAGGCGGCGATCAAGATGCTGAGCAAGTGCCTGGGCGCGGAGTTTGCGGCGCTGGGCTACAATATCCGGGTGAATTCCGTGCATCCGGGCGGCATCGACACGCCGATGCTGAATTCGATCATGGCGCGCTATGTGGAGCTGGGGGCCGCCCCGTCGATGGATGCCGCGCTGGCCGGCATGTACGCATCGCACCCGATCGGCCGCTTGGGACGCCCGGAAGAGATGGCCGGCGGCGTCGTGTTCCTCGCCTCCGATGCGTCCAGCTTCATGACCTGTGACGAGCTCGTGATGGACGGGGGATTCAGCCAGGTCTGATTGCGCTACAGGGGACGCGTGCGTCAGGGGGGCCTTCCGCCCCCCTAATCTTCAACCCCGCGGCTTGACCATATCGTTCAGCAGTTCGTGGAACCGCTGCACGCGCTTTTCCTGATCGGGCAGGATGCAGCCCTTGAACCCGCGTGAGTTCAGGCCCTGCTGCTGGCTGGTGCCGATCGACAAGTCCTGATCGGCAACGAACCCAACCGATACCCCATCACCATAAGTCGAGTGGCGCACCACGGCATCATGCCGCAGTGGGGCGGTGCCGATCGGCGTCTCCACCTCGCGCATGCCTGCCACCGGCGGATAGAGGCACCAGTGCTGGAACACGCACTTTTCCGGATCGGTGGGGTGAGGCTCGGTGCGCAGAACCTGCATCTGTTCCGGGCTCATCGTCAGCGTCAGGTTCGGGAACAGCGTGCAGTGGAAATAGTCCACGAGCTGCTGGTCGGTCATGCTGTCGTAATTGGTGAACCCGCGCGAAGGCCCTAGCCGGCGCTTGGCCTCGATCACGGCGGCGCGCAGATCGCCGGTGCGGCCGTGATACTCGGCGGGATCGATGTCCCAGGCCCGAGCGATCTGGTCCAGCGGCGCGGGCACCTCCGTGGTGTGGTAATCGGTCCGCGTGGTGGCCTGGTGCCCCTTCATCCACATCGCATTGTGACCCGACGTGTACATCTCGAACAAGGTATCGGGCAGGCCGTCGTTGATGAAGGTCGCCAGCTCCGGGTGGATCGTGGGGAGGTGATAGCTCTCGTTGAAATTGTCGCGGATGATCTTCCAGTTGAACTCGCAATCGACTGACAGATTCAACACGCGCACCCAGTTGTCCAGGCCATAGCCGGCCAGGCGCTCCGGGAAAGGCGCGAGCCATTCCTGCAGCGGCGCGACATCATCGTCCATGCACCAGAATACGAACGGTCCCCAGGTGTCGCAGCGCAATTCCGACAAGTGGACGTGCCCGCAAGGATTGCCGCCGGAGAAGTCATCCGGGTCCTGGACCTTGGCCAGAGTGCCGTCCAGATCGAATGTCCAGTTGTGATAACTGCACACGATGCGCGGCACGCTGGCTGCCTCGCCCAGCACCAGTCGATTTCCGCGATGGGGGCAAGAATTGTAGAACGCCCGGATGGAGCCGTCCTCCTGCCGGACCATGATCACCGATTCCTTGGCGAAGTTATGGCGGATGATGTCGCCTGGCTCTTCCAGGTCCGCCAGCACGCCGCCCAGGTGCCACACCTTGGGCCAGACGTTCTTCATCTCCTGGTCCATCCAGTCCTTGGAGATGTAGCGTTCCGCCGTGATGGTATCTCCCCGCACCGGCAGGTCGAACTCCTGCGAATAGCGGGAAACCGTGCCTTGTACGTTCATCGCGATTCCTCTCGGGCCAGTCCGCCCACGTTCTTGTCTCTGGTTGGGATTATGTGGTCTGCTGCCCGGCTGCTCACCTGCGACAACGGACAGGTGCCTACATGCGCGGTTCCGGCTGCGAGGCGTCATCTTCCAGATACCAGTTCAGCCATTCGTGGAAATACTGGTTGCCACGCTCATTGCGGCCAAAGACGATCTCGTCATGCGCGCCCGATTCCAGACCACGCTGGATTTCCAGGCCGATCAGGTAATCCTCGTTATAGGTCACATCGCGGAAGAAGTTCATCGCCGCTTCCACGCCCTGGCGATCGGCATCGTCCTTCACCGGCTCGCGCCGCAGATAGTTCAGCACGGTGCGGTTGCGATCGGGTGTCGGCCCCGGGAACAACTGCGCCACCTGCGTGATCTCCGGCGCGATGAAGATCGACACGTTCGGGAAGAAGATGCGCACGAAATCGTAGCCGTAGTTCTCCCGCGTGCCCCATTCCTGTCGCGGCACGCCCTTCAGCTGATCGGCGATCGAGTGCTGGGGAAAGCCGATGCGGATGTTCGGGCCAAAGCCTTCGTAATGCGTGCAGTTGGATGGCGTGCGCGGAAAGATGGTCTCAGGATGCAGCGACTTGAAGTGATACCCTTCCAGATAGCCGTCAAACGCTACCTTCCAGTTGGCCCCTTCGATCGTGCGACTGCCGAGATACGTCCACTTGGCGAAATCGAGCGCGTCGAAATCCTCCAGGAAGCCGCGAAAGTGATTGTCCAGATCGATCGGTGCGTTGGGGGTGAGGCACACGAAGATCATGCCGCTGCGCTCCTCGCAAGGCAGTTCGCGCAGGCCCATCACGCTTTTGTCCACCTCGCCAAAGGTGCCGGGCTCGGAAATGCCGATCAGCCGCCCGTCCTGCCCATACGTCCACGAGTGGTACTTGCAGGTGAAACGCGCGCAATTGCCGTGGCCCTCTGCCGCGACAGGCGCGCCGCGATGCGAGCAGACGTTGAGGAAAGCGCGCACCGTGCCCTGCTTGTCGCGTGAGATCAGCACAGGCTGGCCGACCGCTTCCATCGCCTTGTAGTCCCCGGGGTTGGGCAGCTCCGCGGTGAAAGCCAGCATCAGCGGTACGCGCTTGAACACCAGCTCCATCTCGGCCTTGAACTGATCGGGGTTGGTATAGCTTTGGGTCGGGACCTTGAGAGTGCGTTCGGTCTGGAAGGTCTTTTTGTTCTCGACATAATCGAGCATGACCTCGGCGGCATCGCCAATCTGCTGTACCCGGTCCAAATGCAGTCCTCTCACCACGTATTGTATGGCGTCAAGTTGTCCATGACCGTGCCGGATCGCAAGCTGCCCAAGGTGTTAGGTTTTTGCGCGGGCGGACGATCCCCGGGGCCTTGGCACTTTGGCCAGTTGGCCACGGGCATGAGCCGGGGCAGTCCGACATGATGATGGAGAGGACACCAAAGCCATGGGCGTGGCTTGCCACCCCGCCTGCGCACCTGCAGCGCTATGCCACGGCAGGCGTGTGGGACGAGCGCACGATCGCCGACCATGCCGAAGCCCTGGCGCAAGACGATCCGAACTTTGTGCTGATGGTCGATGGATCGGCCAAGATCACCCGTGCGCAGGCGCTGGCGGATGCCCACGCCCTCTCCGCGGCCTTGTACGCACGTGGCTTGCGCATGGGGGACGTGATCGCGTTCCAGGTGCCCAACTGGCATGAAGCGCTAATCATCAATCTGGCTGCGGCGATGTCCGGCCTGATCGTCAATCCCATCGTGCCGATCTACCGCGATCACGAAGTTTCGCAGATGCTGGCCGATTGCGGTGCGAGTGCGCTGTTCGTGCCGGGCAGCTTCCGCAAGTTCGACTACACCGCGATGGCCCAGCGGGTTGCGGTGGACCTGCCCGCGCTGCGCCATGTCTTCACCGTACGCGGCGAGGGGGACAACGATCTTGCCGCACTTCTTGCCGAAGGTCGCGACGCCGCCTTCGCCCGGCCCCGCGTGGACCCGCTGGGCGTGAAGATGGTGCTCTACACTTCGGGCACGACCGGGCGCCCCAAGGGCGTGCTGCACAGCCATGTCGCGATTGCGCGCGTCCTGCGTGAAAGCGGGCGGTTCTGGAGCCTGAATGCGGGAGAGGCGACGCTGATGCCCTCTCCCGTGACGCACGTTTCAGGCTATGCCAACGGCCTGGAGGCACCCTTCATCTACGGCACGCGCACGGTGCTGATGGATGGCTGGGACGCCCGCGCAGCGATAGGCTTGATCAATGAGCATAGCCTGGTCGGCACAGTGGCGGCGACACCGTTCCTGGTCGAACTGGCCGCCGCCGCGCGCGATAGCGGCGAGACATTGCCGTCCTTCCGCTTCTTCGCGTGCGGCGGTGCGGCGGTGCCTGGCGACCTGATCCCTGCTGCCAATGCGGCTTTTGCGCGATGCCGCGCCTTCCGCGTATTCGGCGCATCAGAGGTGCCGCTGGTTACCTACGGTTGGCCGCATGACGAGCATCTTGCCGCCACCACCGATGGCGCGATTATCGATTACGATGTGCGGATCGTCGATGCGCAAGATCGCGACGTGCCAGACGGTGCGGAAGGCGAGATACTGGCGCGCGGCCCTGCGATGATGCTGGGCTACGCAGACGAAGCACAGACCCATGAGGCGATCACGGCGGACGGCTTCTTCCGCACTGGTGATCTGGGCATCCGCACGGCAGATGGCGCGATCACCGTGACCGGGCGCAAGAAGGACCTGATCATCCGGGGCGGTGAGAACATCTCCGCCAAGGAGATCGAAGACGTACTGCACGCACACCCCGAGGTGCGCGAAGCCGCTGTCGTCGCCATGCCGCATGAACGGCTGGGCGAAGGCGTGTGCGCTTACGTGGTCACAAAAAGCGATACCCTGTCCGCCGCCATGCTGACCGAACATGTGGCAAACAGCGGCCTGGCCCGTCAAAAGATCCCCGAGCGCTTCGAATTTCGCGACGATCTGCCCCGCACCGCATCGGGCAAGGTCCGCAAGGACCTGCTTCGTACCGAAGTGAAGGCGCTTGTGGAGGCCCTGCCCCGCTGAGTTCAGCCTGATGCGGCGGCGATGGCGGCGGCAAGCTCGCTGTTCATCGGATTGCGACGCAGCGTGAGGCCGCCGTTCACCTGCAGGTTCTCACCCGTCATGAAGCACTCATCGCTGGCAAGCCATACGGCTGCGGCGGCGATATCGTCCGAAGTGCCGATGCGTCCCAGCGGATAGCCCGCCAGGAACGCATCCGCCAGGCCCGGCACCTGCATGGCCTCCGCCGTCATCGGGGTGTCGGTGAGCCCCGGTGAGATCGAGTTGGCCCGCACGCCCTCGCTCCCAAACTCATGGGCGATACAGCGCACCACGTGATCGGTGCCCGCCTTGGTGCCCATGTAGGCGGCATGGTCGTTCAGCATGATCGTGGCGGTGGCCGAACTGATCTGGATGAGCGAGCCGCCGGTGCCGCCATGGCTGCGCGCCATGCGGCGCAGCATTGCCTGGAAGAAGTGAAACGGCCCGACATACTGCAGCATGGTCACGTCCATCAGCTCGTCGTGCGTCGTTTCCAGAAACGGCTTCAGCAGGCCCCATCCCGTGGCGTTGATCGCGATGTCGATACCGCCCATTTGGTCCACGGCGGCTTGGCCAAGATCGGCCAGGCTGCGTTCGTCGGTAAGGTCGCAGGTTGCGAAACCGCAGCCGTGCGCTTGGGCGAAGTCCGCCAGGACGGACTCCTTGCGCCCGGAAACCAGCACCTTCGCACCCTCTGCCAGAAAGCGCCGGGCGATGTGCTGGCCCATATTGTCCACACTGCTCGCCCCGACAATCACCGCGCGTTTGCCGTCCAGCTTGCCCATCGCTCTCTCCGTTATCGTGCCTTTGAGCTAGCATGGCCCTTGGCGGTAGCGTCCTGACCAAAGTAGGAGTGGTGGCAAACCACGGCAGGGCCGAACATGCCCCGCAATCGATCATGCGACAACTATGGAGAGGCGCTATGGATCTTGGACTGAAGGGCAAGAAAGTCATTCTGACAGGAGGCAGCCGCGGGATCGGCCGCGCTGCGGTAGAAATCTTCGCCGAAGAAGGCTGCGATGTCGCGTTCTTCTCGCGCAATGCCGATCAGGTTGCTGAAACCGTTGAGGTGCTGTCCCGCCATGGTGGCAAGGTCATCGGCGAGCCCTTGGATATGCTGGATCACGAGGCCTATGTGGCATGGCTGAAATCGGCGGCGGATCGCCTGGGCGGTTGCGATATATTCGTGCCCGGCGCCAGTGCCTCGGGCTCGGGCGCGACCGGGGACTGGGAGGCATGCTTCAACGCGGACATCAAGGGCACGGTCCTGGGCTGCGAGACACTGGTGCCCTACCTTGAGAAGTCGGGAGAAGGCGCGATCGTTATCATGGGATCCACCGCCGGCACCGAGACTTTCATCGTCCCCCAGGCCTTCAACGCCCTGAAGGCGGCGCTGATCGCGTACTCGGGCCAGCTCGGCCAGCAAGTGGGTCCGCAAGGGATTCGCGTGAACTGCGTCTCGCCTGGCCCGATCAAGTTCCCCGGCGGCAATTGGGAGGCCCTGCAACAGCTCGCGCCAGAGCTTCACGATGCTACCGAGGCTGCGTTCGCCCTTGGCCGCTGGGGCGGCGCGGCGGAAGTGGCCAAGACGATCGTCTTCCTGGCCAGCTCCGCCTCGTCCTACACCACCGGCACCAACGTTATCGTCGACGGCGGATATACCAAGCGCATTCAGTTCTGAAGCGCGTTCCTGCATGAGTACATTGAGCGGCGGCCCCTTCAAAGGGCCGCCGTTTCGTTATGCGATCTTGAGCACCAGCTTGCCCGTGTTCGCGCCTGAAAACAGCCGCATGAAGGCATCGTAGGCGTTCTCCAGGCCCTGCTGCACATCCTCATCGGCGCGCAACTTTCCTTCTGACAGCCACTGCGCCATCTGCGCCCCACCCTCCGCAAAACGATGGGCATAGTCGGCGATCAGGAAGCCGTGGATGGTCGCCCGGCGCGCCAGGATCTGCCACAAGTTTTGCAAGCCATGCTTTTCAGTCGCGTTGTACTCGCTGATCAGCCCGCACAGCACGATCCGCGCGTTGCGCGCCAGCGTGTAGACTTCCGCCTCCAGCACGGCTCCGCCGACATTCTCGAACACCACGTTCACGCCATCAGGCGCGGCGGCAGTGATCTCTGTCACCAATGCTGCGTGATCCTTGCCCCTGTAGTCGATCGCGGCATCGAACCCGTAATCGTCCAGCAAGCGGCGGCACTTATCGGGCCCGCCTGCGATCCCGATGACGCGACAACCCATGATCTTGCCGATCTGGCCGACTGCCGAGCCGACCGCACCGGCCGCGCCTGAGACCAGCAACGTCTCTCCCGGCTGCGGCTTGGCGACTTCCTTGAGGCCGAAGTACGCGGTCAGCCCTACCGCACCCAGCGCCGACAAGTAATTCGATGGCGATGCCACCGCATCCACCGCGATCGGCATGGTAAAACCGCCTGGGACCGCCACCGAGTAATCCTCCAGCGCGTTGAGGCCCATGACCCACTGCCCCACCGCGAAGTCCGGATTGTCCGAGGCATGAACCACGCCCACCGTCGTCGCGCGTACAGGATCGCCCAGCGGGATCGGCGGCATGTAGCTTTCGGTATCGTCCATCCAGCCGCGCTGTGCGGGATCGAGCGAGGCGTAATGATTGCGCACCACCAATCCGCCCGGCGGCGGCGTGGGGATCGCTTGCGTGACGAGGGAAAAATCCTCCGGCACCGGCTCTCCATCGGGTCTGCGGGCAAGCAGAAAGCGGCGGTTCTGATCCATGGCATCCATCTCCTGGCAAGTTGTCGACTGATCTCTGCTTCGCCGCTTGCCTGCACCTATGCAATTCGTCAGTTAGGAGCAGCGATGATCGGATGCATAGTAACGATGACGCGAAGGGGCTGAATAACACAGCACCTCGCCAGGGAGGATAAACTGATGGCATCCGCATCCAATCGCGGAGCGTGGTCTTCTGCGCTCATAAAGATTGCACTGTCCACCAGCGCGCTGACTGGCGTCTCGGCTCCGGCCCTGGCGCAGGATACCGCGACCACGGCAGCCCCATCCACGGTGGATCCGAACGAGATCATCGTGTCTGCTCGCCGGCGTTCGGAAACGCTGCAGGACACGCCCGTCGCCATCACTGCCGTGAACGCGGCGATGATCGAGGACAAGGCGGCCGTCAACATCGGCGACCTGATGGGCACCGCCCCCAACCTCATCATCACCAACCAGGCATCGGGCGCGGCGGCAGCCAACCTTTCGATACGTGGCCTTACTTACGCAGACGTTGAAAAGTCCGCCGAACCGACCGTCGGCGTCGTGGTGGACGGGGTTTTCATCGGTACCAGCACCGGCCAATACTTCGACTTCTTCGATATCGACCAGATCGAAGTTCTGCGCGGTCCGCAGGGAACACTGTTCGGGCGCAACACGATCGGCGGCGTCATCAGCATCCGCCGCAGCAGGCCCACCGGCAAGTTCGGCGTGAAGGCCGAAGTCTCTTACGGCAAGTTCAATACGCTTGCCACGCGGGCCGTGGTCAACGTCCCGCTGGGCGACAAGTTGGCGGTGAAGGGGTTCTATTTCCACAACGAGTCCGATGGCTGGTATCGTCAAGGACAAGACGGACGCCGCCGGGGCGGATCGAACAACGAGAACTTCGGCGTCAGCGTGCTGGCCACCCCCACCGACAATTTCGAAGCTCTGCTGACGTTGGAAAAGCAGGTCCAGAAGTTTGACCCTGTTGTATCGGTCCTGACCAATTCCAGCGAATTGTTCTGCGGCCTCGCTCCTGCCGAACAATGCAACCGCAACAATACGGACGATCTCTACACCGTATTCGGCGAGCCCAATACCGGCCGCTACAGCGCGCCTGCGGCCACGCTGGAAATGAACCTCAACGCAGGTGACGTGAAGTTGACTTCGGTTACCGGATATCGGAAATCGAAGGAAGCGCAGACCCAGGATTTCGACGGAAGCTCTACCGACCTCTACTACGTATTCCGCGGGCAGAAGTATAACCAGTTCAGCCAGGAATTGCGTGCCGCGGGCAACCTGTCATCCTCGTTCGACTACGTCGTCGGCGGATATTACTTCCGCTCCAACTACGAACTGGACCAGTTCACCCGAATCTTCGGGTTCAGCCCCGGTGTCGATCCGCGCGCGTTCGACAAGAACCCGCAGCACGTGGAAGGCAAGACGCGCTCCGTCGCCGTGTTCGGCGATTTCAACTGGGCCTTTGCCGACAAGCTCCGCCTTTCGTTCGGGGGCCGCTTCACGCGGGACAAGAAGTCCCTCAGCAACGCGTTCGGCGGTGTCCTGATCGGTCAGGGTTCCGATAGCTTCAAGAAGTTCACGCCCAAGATCGGCGTCGATTATCGGCCCAATAAGGACGTAATGCTCTATGCGTCATGGTCTCGCGGATATCGCTCGGGTGGCTTCAGCCCGCGCGCCGGATCGGCCGCCAGCGCCAGCCGCGCCTACGGCCCCGAAACGGTTGACAGCTACGAAGTGGGCGGCAAGTTCGACCTGATCGACGGGATGCTCCAGGTCAATCTCGCCGGGTTCGTCTCCAAGTACAAGGACCTGCAGCAGAACAACAACATCTTCTGCTCATCCTGCGCCACCCAGAACGAAACCGTCACGTCCAACGTCGGTTCGGCCACGATCAAGGGCATCGAAGGGGACTTCACGCTAAAGCCGGCGCAAGGCCTGGCGATCACCGGCGCGGTCGGCCTGTTGAAGTCCAAGTTCAAGGACTTCATCGTCGGTGGTATTTCGCCCGTAACTGGCGCGGTCATCCCGTTCGACTTCTCCAACAACGATCTGATCTACAATCCAAAGATCACCGCTTCATTCGGCGCAAACTATACCGTGCCGACATCGTTCGGTGAGATCGTCGGCAACATCGGCTACCGCTTCATCGACCGTTACGATCAGCAGATTTCGATCGCCGGGCTGACGGGCAACACTACGACCGGCCCCGCCATCGTTACCGGCAACGATCCCCGCGTGCGCACGGACAAGCAGAACCTGCTGGATGCCAGCCTGACGACGCGCTTCAACCTGGCGGGTGCCGAAGCGCACTTGACCGCCTTCGGCCGCAACCTGCTGGACGACCGTGGCCCCACGCACGGCTTCACCGTCGGCGGCCTGTTCTCCTTCGGCAATGCCCGCGAACCGCGCAGCTATGGCCTGACGCTGGGCATCAAGTATTGATGCATCCGGGATAGCCGGATGCTTTCGGAGATGCGTGCAGGTTTCCCTCAGCCTGCACGCATTTTCGCGTTTGAGGGAAAGGACATACCATGACGGGTCGGCTGGAAGACAAGATCGCCTTGGTGACAGGCGCAGGCGGAATGCGAGGATTGGGTGCGGCCACGGCACAGCGCTTTGCCGAGGAAGGCGCGTTCGTCTACGTCACCGATCTCGACAAGGCAGGCGCCGATGAAGTCGTCGCACAGATCGAGCAAGCGGGCGGGCATGCCCAGGCGCTGCAGCAGGACGTGACCAGTGAGGCTTCATGGGACGAAGTCATCGGCACGATAGAACAGACCCACGGCCGCCTGGACGTGCTGGTCAACAATGCCGGGATCGCCGTCCTCAAGCCCTTGGACAAGCTGACCGCCGCAGATTGGGAGCGGCAGAACAAGGTCAATCTCGATAGCGTGTTCTTCGGCACCCAGCGCGCCGTGGAACTGATGCGCAAGGTCGGTCAAGGCGGCTCGATCGTGAACCTGTCATCGGTGGCGGGATTGATCGGTGTGCCGATGTGCGGGGCCTATGCCGCCGCGAAGGGCGGGGTACGGCTGTTCTCCAAGGTCGTGGCGTTGGAATGCGCGGCTGATAACATCCGCTGCAATTCGGTGCATCCCGGCATGATCGAGACGGCGATGCAGGACGTGGCGCGCCGGGACAACCCGGAAGGCTTCAAGCAGATCGTATCGGCAATTCCGATGCAGCGCATGGGCAGCCCGCTGGACATCGCCAACATGAACCTGTTCCTGGCCAGCGACGAGGCAGGCTACATCACCGGTTGCGAGTTTGTGGTGGACGGCGGCACCACCGCCATGTGACGATCAGCGCGGCGGCCTCGTGCGGACCTGATCGGGCCCGCACGAGGTCGCCCTGGCATGATTATCCCCTCGGGCCTTGCTGGCGATGGAGCTTGCGGAACGAGCGGCTCTTGAACAGCCAGCGCCCGTCCTGCTTGACGCACGTATCCTCGTACACGCCGCGATCGCGCACCGTCATCTCGCCCTGGTCGTACACTTCGGCAGTATAGCTGCGCATCGTCGCATGATCGCCCTGCACTTTGATCGAGCCGGGCCAGGCTTCGAACATGATGCCGGGGTACTGCTTCATCGCCTCTTTCCACATCGCCACGATCGCAGCCTTGCCATGCGTCGTCCCGATCTCGGGATAGTCGGGCAAGGCCCACTCCGCATCCTCGGCGAAGGTGGCGCTCCAAGCTTCGGCATCGTTACGCGTCACCGCGTCGGCGTACGCCTCCAGCAATTCCCGAATGGCCAGGCGATCCTCGAAAGGTCCGGTGAAAGGCATCCTCGTCTCCGTCGTTGTTATCGTTTGCAGGGGATCAGCCAGCCACGGGTCGCTCCTGAGGGCCCGGCGGAACCGCGGGCACCGCCACTTCCAGCTTCCCGGCTTCGCTGCGCAGGGGGAACGTCCGCAAGTCCGCGTATGCCCCGCCGATGCATTGCCCGGTCGCCACATCGAAGCGCGCGCCGTGCAACGGGCACATGATCGCCCCGCGCCGTACGCGACCGGACGAGAGCAACGCAGCTTGATGCGTGCAACGATCGTTGAAAGCGTGGAAGCCGTCGTCGGTGCGCACGATCAGCACGCTCCACCCTCCCAGCGTCACGGCCAGCTTACCGTCCTCGGGAAACTCGCTTTCAGACGCGATGCTATGCCAAACCTCTTCCATGCGTTCAGATCCTGACCAATGTCTTGCCAATCGTGCGGCCAGACATGAGATCGATGAACGCTTCGGGCAAGCTCTCGAACCCATCGCGCAAGTTGGCCAGCGGGCGCAGCTTGCCCTCGGCCACCCAACCATCCAGCTCGGCCTGCGCCTGCGCCAGCACTTCGGGATAGTCGAAGGTGATGAAGCCCTGCATCTTGATGCGATTGACCACCAGCTGCCACAGCGTCTTCACGCCGAATGGGTGGTCGGCATCGTTGTATTGCCCGATCATGCCGCACACCGCCACGCGGCCATGCAGGCGCATCAAGGGCAGCACCGCCTCCAGCGTCTCGCCGCCGACATTGTCGAAGAATACGTCCACGCCGTCGGGCGCGGCCTTGGCAATCTCTGCAGCGATATCAGGCGTGGCGCGGTAATCGATCGCGGCATCGAAGCCGAGATCGCGGATGACCTGCGCTTTCTCTTCAGAGCCGACCAGGCCGATCACATTGCAGCCGACCGCCTTGGCGATCTGCCCCACGGTGGAGCCGGTAGCCCCGGCCGCCGCGCTGACGACGACGGTTTCGCCCGGCTTCGCTTCGCCGATGGTAAACAGGCCGACCCAGGCGGTGAGACCCACCGGGCCAAGCGCCCCCATGTAATGATGCAAGTCAGCGCCGGGTTGTGGCTGGACCTTCTCGATCCCCCAGCTCTGGTCCGAAAGGACGTAGTGATCGGACCATGTCGCGAAGGCGCGCACCAGGGTGCCTTCCGGGTAGTCGGCGTTCCGCGAGGCCACGACTTCGCCCAGCGACATGCCCTTGATCGGGGCATCGATCGCGACGGGCTCGATATAGCTGGGCCGATCGTCCAGAAAGCCACGGATCGCCGGATCGACCGAACCCACCCGCATCCTGACGAGCAGCTCCCCATCGCCGAGTTCCGGCATCGCCGTCTCCTCCAGGCGGAAATCCTCTACCACGGGCACGCCCACGGGCCGCCGCGCCAACACGATCTGTCTCACTCTTCCCATACCCCGCAGCTTAGGCAGGCGCGCCCCTGCGATATGCTGGCCGAAACGCTAGGTTTCCGCCAGCCATGCCTGCGTCAGATTGCTGGACGGAAGAGGAGTATTATCATGACCATGACGCCTGACGAGATGATCGCCTTTGTGGACCGCCTGTACCAGGCGACGGGAACCGGCGATTGGAACGCGGCGTCAGCGATGGTGACGGACGATTTCTTCATCACCGAGGCCGATGATCTGCCCATGGCCGGTACGTATCATGGCATGGACGGATTTCGCGATCTGTTCACCAAGGTCATGGGCCTTTGCGATGTGGCCGGGCTGGACCGGATCGAGACGACCGCGGGCAAGGACCATGCGGTCACCCTGCTCTCGTTCCGCTTCGCCGATCCTGCACTGGCCCCGGCGGAGCTGTGCGAGGTCTTCCGCTTCCGGGATGGCAAATGCTGCGAGATCAAGCCGTTCTACTACGACGCCGCACCGTTCTGGGCCGCTGTGAAGGCCAAGGCCGCCCTGGCCTGATCCCCGTTGCTCCCGGCCTCAGCCGGAAGCACGTACGCAAGACAAAACCGGGCCGACATTGCGTCGACCCGGTTTTCTTATGTCCAAAATATCGGCGGCAGTGCGCCCGATCAGAAGCGCGTGGAAACCTGCAGCACCACCGTGCGGGGCAACGTGGCGAAGCCTAGCTGATCGGCGTGGATGCCGGCCGGCGTGCCGGTGCCGCTGCCGGTCGAAGGACCATCGACCACACCCGTTACGTAGAAGCGATTGGTCAGGTTCTTGCCGATCAGAGCAATCTGCCACTTGTCATCGCTGGCGCCGAAGCGGACCGAGGCATCTAGGTTGACGTAGCTTCCCTGGCGGGAGTCCGGATTGCCGAAGCCCGAGGCGATGTAGCTATCGCTGTAGCGGGCATCGGCGGACATGCCAAACTTCAGACCATTGCCGATCTCCGCATCGTAATTGGCGCCCAGCGTGCCGGTCCATTCCGGGGCCACCGACAGCGGTGCACCGTTCAGGTTCTGGCGCGTAAAGTTGTTGGTGGCGGCGTTCAGCGCAAGATTACAGCCCTCACCCGGCCTCTGGCCCGCATAGCAAGGCGCGAGCGGGAAGTTGGTGTAACGCGCGCGATTGTAGTTGATCGATCCATGCACGCTGAACCCGTCGAGCGAACGCGGGGCGAATTCGAACTCGAACTCGGCACCCTTGGTACGCGCGTCGGCAGTCAAGGTCTGGAATGCGAAGATCGGCGAGTTGAAGAAGTCTACCTGCAGATCGCGGTACTTGTAGCTGTACACGTTCAGGTTGAGGCGCAGCTGGTTGTCCATCAGCGTGGACTTGATGCCGCCCTCGAAGCCGGATGCCCGCTCGGGCTCGAACGTCAAATCGCCCAGCGGATCAGGCGACAAGGCCGAATTGACGCCGCCGTTGGAAAAGCCGCCAGACTTGTAGGCCGTCTTGTATGCCGCATAGACCAGCAGGTCGCGTGTGGGCTTCCAGGTCAACGTCGCTTCCGGGGACCAGTTGTTGAAAGTCTGGTTGGCGGTAATCACACCCAGGCCATCGGCAGAATTCTGCGGACGGAAGATCGATGTCACCGCCACGTTGTTGTAGGGCTGGGTGAAGTAGCTGCCCTTCGTTTCATGCGTGTAGCGCACGCCGCCCGCCAGTTCGAGGGTGTCGACGATCTTCCACGTCGCCTGCCCGAACAAGGCGAGTGTCTCGCCATCGGTGAAGCTGGTCTTGCGCGTGGCAAGATAGCGGTCCGCGGGCGCGGCCGTGCTGTCTTCCAGCCCCGAGAGGATGATGTACTGGTCGAAATCACGCTTCGTCTTCTGGTAAAGCCCGCCGACCATCACGTTGAACGGACCATCGAACGTCGTCAGGGCGCGAAGTTCGGAAGAGAACGCATGCCAGGTCGAATTCTCGGTCGCCCAGTTAGCACCAGTACTCGATTGGAAGTCACACGCGCAGGCCCAGCGGTTGTTGTTCCACTGATAATTGGTGACCGACGTGATGGTGACATCGGGCAGCGTGTACGCGATATTGCCGGTGACCGCCCACGACTTGTAGCGGTTATACAAGCTGCCATCGTCCTTGCCGTACGGCGTCGCTTGCGAGATGACTTCTGGGATCTTGTTCTGATGCGTGACGAAGCGATCGCCGCAGGCGTAGCCGGTAAGCTGGCTGACGCCGCCCGGGCAATTGAACGCCACGTAGTTCCAGCTGCTGTTGTTCGTCTTGTTGTAGCTGCCTGAAGCCTTGACCGTCGCGGTCAGGCGGTCAGTCGGCTCCCACTTCAAGGTGACGCGGCCCAGCAGTTCCTTTTCGCCCGGCTGATTGCGGGCTGCGGGGTTGGCGACAAGGCTGCCGGTCCGTCCCGTCGCGACATCGATGGTGGGGTAATCGAATGGCTCTGCCACGTTCTTGAAATAACCATCGTACATCTTGGATGCACGCAGCGCGACGCGAATGCCCAGCGTATCGGTCAACGGATTGGATGCAACGAACTCACCCACAACTTGCTGCGAACGGAATTCGTAACCGATGCGGCCGTAGTATTCAGCCTCCTTGCCCGGATCGGCGGTAGTGATCGAGATCACGCCCGCGGTCGCGTTCTTGCCAAAGAACAGTGCTTGCGGGCCCTTCAGGATTTCGATCCGGCCAAGATCGAAGAACCCCTCGTTGATGACGCGGCCCTGACCGTAATAAACGCCGTCGACAACCGTGGCGACTGACTGCTCGATACCGATCGAAGTGGAGGAAGAACCGATACCGCGCATCGTCAACTGTGCGCCCGACCCGTTGGATGCGCGGCCTACGGTGAAGTTCGGCGTACGCGCAGCGATCTTCTCGATGCTGGTGATATCCTGCTGGCGGATCGTGACAGGCGAGATCGCGGTCACGGCGACCGGCACGTCCTGCACGCTTTCCTGCCGCTTGCGCGCGGTCACGATGATATCTTCCAAACCGCCCTGGCTCGCCGCGTTCTCAGCCGTGCTGGCCGAAGCGGACGGAAGCGTGGCAGAGGCAGCGGCCTCTTGCGCCATAACCGGAGCGGAAAACATTGTCCCGGCAAGAAGTATCGATATGCGAGAAAAAGCGCGATGATATGTCATCGAATTAACCACTCCCAGAAAATCCGGCCTTCATTGTTTCCACGGTTCTTCCCGTGGATTTTCGCCGTCTGTTGCATCCGAATTACGCGACCGTCGATTGGCGTCACCTAGCGAAGACATCAGGTTGCCCCGATCCGGGTTGTCGTCGATCCAGTAATGCCCTGCAGGAAAGGCTGAACATGTCCGATAATCGCGTGTGGACTTTGCGCGCCTATCCTGAAGGCCTGGATTTCCCCTCCGCCATCTTTCTCGATCGGCAAGCCATGCCCGTCCCCGCCGAGGGGCAGGTCACGATCGCGGCCGACTGGCTCTCGCTCGATGCGGGGACCAGGATGTGGATGACGCCGCGCACGGACAGCTACCAGCCGCCGATCCCGCTGGGCAGCGCCGTGCCGGGGCAAGTTCTGGGCCGCGTGCTGGAATCCCGTGCGCCTGGATTTGCTCCTGGTGATCTGGTGCGCGCGTTCGGCCAATGGGCCGATGTCTCCTGCGTCGATCCGCTTACGTCCGGATTGACCAAGCTGGACGCGACCGTGACCGATCCCCGCCTGCACCTGGGCCCCCTGGGCATGAATGGCTGGACCGCGCTCGTCGGGATCGAGGAAATGGCGCGCACCCAGCCGGGCGAGACGGTGCTTGTCTCCGCCGCCGCCGGCGCCACCGGCATGCTGGCTGCGCAGATCGCGCGTGTGCTGGGCGCGCGCGTGATCGGGATCGCGGGCGGGCCCACGAAATGCGCTTTCCTGATCGACGAACTTGGGCTGGACGCCGCCATCGACCATCGTGATCCCGATGTGGAAGCCGCGATCGCCCGCGCCGCGCCAGACGGGATCAACGTCTATTTCGAAAACGTCGGCGGCCCCCTGTTGGACGCCGTGCTGTCGAACATGGCGCACTACGGACGCATTGCCATTTGCGGACTGATGGCAAACTACGCCCAGGCACAGCCCGGACCGCAGCGCTTCGATCAGATCCTGGCCCGTCGATTGCAAGTAACTGGCTTCTTCTCCCCCGATTTCGCCCATCGCGGCCCCGAACTGACCGCACGACTGCGAGGCTGGACGGATGCGGGCAAGCTCGTGACCCCGTTCGACGAAACCGCAGGACTGGAAAATGTGCTGTCCGCCTATGCCCGCCTCTTCACCGGGGCCAACATCGGCAAGGTTGTCGTGCGGGTAAGCTGAAGAAACAAGGGAGGGAGATGATGGACACAACCGAAAGACTGCTCGCGATCGAGCAGATCAAGCAGCTGAAGGCCCGCTACTTTCGCTGCATGGACACGAAGGATTGGGCAGGACTACGAGAAGTGTTCTGCGATGACGCCATGTTCGATGCGCGTGCTTCGCTGAATCTGGATGGCGCCGGCGATGGCCCCGGGGCCGAGAGCAACGATTGGGTCTATCACGGCGGCGATGGCATCACACAGTTCGTGCGCGATGCCGTCTCCACTAGGCGCACCGTCCACCACGGCCATTGCCACGAAATCGAAATCCTGTCCGAAACCGAGGCGCAAGGCGTCATCGCCATGGAGGACAAGGTCTGGGATCTGGCCGATGGCACGCCGATCCTTCACGGCAGCGGCCATTATTACGAGACCTATCGCCACGAGAACGGGGCCTGGCGCATCCTGACCTCACGCATCACCCGGCTTTACGTAAAGCTGGGTTGACCCCGTTCCGGCGGAGGCCTGCACGATCCCGCATCGCGCATAGGCCTCACTGGTTCTTAACCAAACCCGTTCATGGAAGCAGCTCGCTTCTGAATTTGCAGGGAACGTGGACGGTGACGATCAGAACGGTGTGTGCTGGGGATTTGCCTCGCACAAAGGCAGTGCCTGCGTTCGTCACCACGCTGGCCGAAGCGGTGGGACAACCATGGGTACGCGCACTTGCGTATGCCGCGTGCATCCTCACCGGCTGGATCGGCTGGATCGGCACCTTCCCGCTCGACGACGCCTACATAACGCTCCACAATGCACGCGCCCTGCTGGCAGGCGCAGACACGACATATGGCGGCAGCCCGCTGGTGGGCGCGACGAGCCTCGTACACCTCGCACTGCTGGCGCTGCTGGGCCACGTCCTACCCCTGGTTACAGCATCATGTCTGCTGAACATCCTCGCCGCCGGCGCTTATGCCGCGGGCCTCGACAAGCTGGCGCGAAACTGCGGCGTGGCCGGTTGGCAGGTGGCTATCTATACGATCATCGGCCTGACAATCGGCTCCGTTCCGATCCAACTATGCAATGGCCTGGAAAGCGGGATGGCGCTGGCAGTCGCGACGTGGTTGCTGGTCCTCGCCCGCTCCCGTTTTCTCCCCTTGCTGGCGGGGATAGCGCCTTTTGTCCGCCCGGAGCTGGGATTACTGGCGGCATTGCTGCTGGCCCACCCGTTCCTGAAAGCACCCGCGCGCGGCAAGGCCACCATGGTCGCATACGGCCTGCTGACCGCCCTGCCATTTGCCATCTGGAGTGTGCTGGAGACCGGCCACATCTTGCCAAACACCGTCAGCGCGAAGCTGGCATTCTTCGTCGAGGAAAGCTCTGATCCGCTTGAGCGGTTCAGGATGCTGCTGGGAGTTCTGACCCTTTCTCATGTTCTGCTGCTGATGGCGGGTTTGATCGCTTTGAAAAAAAACGATCTGACACGAGCCTGTAGCGTATTCACGATTGTGTTATTGCTTGTCGCGACTGCAACCCAGCCGGGTGCGCTGGTATGGAACGAATATCGTTACCTGATGACGCTGGTTCCGGTTCTGCTGGTTTGCTGCATGGCACTGGGGCAAGACCTGCGTTATCCGGTGCTGATGCTGGGATTGTCCGCATGCGCCATGGCATTTCTGCCGACAAGCCTTGATCTATTGCAGCAGAGCCGAGCGCATACGGAAAGGGAGCTGCGACTATTGCGACATAACGCGGCGTTGGTGCCGCGTGACGCAACAGTTTTGATTCATGACGCAGGTATGATCGCCTGGATCGCCCCCCGGTTGCATCTGATCGATGCCGTGGGTTTGAAAACCGCCTATGCGGCGGCCGCCCACAAACGTTTCACCAAAACCGTATGCCGCTGGGACCGTGCTCTTGACGACACCGCCCGTCATTTCGGGACACGCTACATGATCGTCCTGCAAAAGCCGCTTTGGGATTGCGTGGGCTCCAATCTCGTCCGCGCCGGATGGACCGCGACAAGCTTAGGGGGCCAGGACCGCAATAGCGACTACCGAATCTTTGCGATTCAACCGCCGCTATCGCGTTGAAACGTTCAGCGGATTGCGGAGCAGAATCAAAGCCATCCAACAGCATAAGATCAGCAATGCCGGAGCTATCAAGGCCGGTGCCATAGCCTGCGCCGGCAGGACCGCACCATTTTCCCCCAAGTGAAGCACATTTTCCATGAGTATCTTCGCTACCAGGCCATAGCCGCCAACGAACCAGCTCAGCGCCATCACCATTCCAACCTCTCGATCCGCCGAACGCGACAGAATATCCGGGATGATGAAGGCCAAGGCCAAGCCCAAGATCGTCAGATCATAATCGTAGCAATAAGGGCTGACCATCACCGCCACGGCGCAAGCCAGTGCCGAGCGGTAGCGCGCGGTCGTACCTTTCACCAAGGCGAGCACGAACACGGCCAGCGCCGCGATCGCACAAAGGGCTTGCCCGACTATCGCAATCCGGGGCCCGGCTCCTAGACTGAAGAGAGTCGCATACACGGAAGACATGCGAAACAACGGGTAGTATCCTAACTCCAAAAAGCCGGTCGCCTGCCGCAAGGCCGTCGCAAACGCGGTCCAAACCGCAAACCCGTAGAGCCAACTCGCCGCGCCAATCAGGGCAACCACGACCGCTACCGCTATTGCCAGCAATTCGACCGAGCGCTGCCAAAGCGCCATCAGACCCATCGACACCGCAAGGTGCGGCTTGATCATCAGCATCCCCAGCAGAGCGCCCGCCCTTTTCTCGCGAGCGGACATGAGAGCCAATAGGAAAGCCCCTATCAGCCCCGCGATCAGAAATCCGTTCTGCCCAGTTCTTAGATTGATGACGAGAATGGGCGCGATCGCGATCAGCACACCCGGCAAATAGTCCCCTGCTATGCGCCGTAACACCAGCAGATAGAATGCGAACGAAAGCCCTGTAAACAAAGCATAGGAAAGACCAATCGGAAGGTATGACAGGGCCTGCACAACCGCCACGAACGGTGGCGGATAAGTCCAGGGCATAAAACTTTCGATACCCGATACTTTTAGCTGCTCGATCAGGAATGTATCGGCATCGTACGCATCATCGAGGCGACCGGCTGCCGCAAGGCGGCCGGCGATGTGAAAGGCGTCAAAATCGGTCAGAACCTTGGGTACGCCGACGAATGCGGGTTGGCTGAACCGGATAGCGGACACACCGATCAAAATGACAGCCGTTATTAGAATCGCTGAGGTGATACTGCGGCGACGCGCGAGGGAAATGGCGATCGTCATCATGCGTAAGTCACGTTCCGCGCACCCCGACGGCTCTACGTAATTCAGCCTATAGCTTCAAACAACTCCGCGCCTAAGGATTTCTACTGCCCATAGGTCAAACCTATGCCCGGCATATCAGATTGCCGGCTAGCGCTATGACCCCGCCTCGGGGATTCAGCCGTCAGATTTTCATTCTTTTCCAGCCTCGTGGTCCTCACGGCCAAGCTGCGGAAAAGGCGGACGAAACTGTACGGGGTTTGAGCCATGGAAGGAGTTCGCGTCGGTAAGCGGATGATCGGCACGCAGGCGCCGGTCACTATCGGGTGGGAGAATATCCCCCGCGTGGAAGGCGGGCCGTTCAAGCAGGCGTTCTTCACGTGGTTCCAGCCCGCCGTGCTCTTCGGTTTGATCCTGTTCTGGTATTACGCCCCCAATTCCATCGCGAAGGCTTCCACGGCGATCGGCATCGGTATCGGCTTCCGTGTGCTGATGCTGACGATGGAGCACTTCTTCCCCCGCTATGAAAGCTGGCGGCTGACCTGGAAGGAACTGGCGACCGACCTGTTCTATGTCGGCCTGGGCTATACGATCCTCAACGTGGTCGAGGATTTCATCGGTGCCGGCGCGATCATCGAGGCGGTGCAGCACAGCGCCGACTGGGAGAAGTTCCACTGGTTCACCGGCTTGCCGCTGCTGCTGCAGGCGTTCCTGATCTCGTTCATCTTCGACTTCGGCCAGTACTGGATGCATCGCGGCATGCACAACTGGTACCCGCTGTGGCTGCCCCACTCGGTCCACCACTACATCACCCAGCTGAACATCAACAAAGGCGCGGTCGGCAATCCGGTGGAGCTGTTCCTGATCGGGCTGGGCGTTGGCGGCTTCTTCGACTTCCTGCCGCGCGCCGCGCTGCTGGCCGGTGCGCTAGGCCTGGCCGTGGGAACATACCAGCACATCAACGTGCGGTTCAACACGCCGCGCTGGTGGCGCTTCACCTTCAACACCACCGAGCACCACAGCCTGCACCACTCTCAGGATTTCGAGGCCAGCCGCAGCAACTTCTGCAACACCTGGATCATCATCGACCGCTTCTTCGGCACTTGCGTGGATGGGGAAGCCGAACTGCTGGGCATGGAAGGCGGCCGCCGCATGTCGATCCGCGAGCAAATGACCTATCCGTTCACCGAAGGCTGGAAATCGATCAAGGAGCGCATCGATCGCACCCGCTACGGCCAGACCAGCGCGGTACCGGCCGAGTGAGCGCGCCACTGAGCTTTGCCGGCCACCCGATGTCCAGCACCCCCATCGACGACGCGCCCAAACCCGGACTGTTCGATTGGATCTGGCATATCCGGGGCGAAATCCCCCTTGCGCCTGGACAGACGAGTGAGGATGCGTTTGACCGTGTCGCGCCCCTGTTCGATGCGCGCGGCACCAGCCACCGCCGCATGGGCGACACGCTGACCTTCGACAAGAAGGACCCCGACGCGCAGGACAAGATGGCGGTGTTCGATCGCGGCACGCTGACGGTAGATCGCAACGGCCCTGCCCCGGCGCTGCGTTATCACCTCGTCAGTCGCGCGCTGTTGCTGTGTTTTCTGGCGCCGCTGATGTTCCTGAGCTTCGCCGCGATCACCATCGCGGTGGGCAAGATGGACACGCCCGCAAAGGAAGAGGCGGCGAAGAAAAAGCCGGAAAAGAAAGACGTGCAGCCGCCGCAAAGCGTGATCGACAAATGGCTGGGCGCGCCGGCTCCGGAAAGCCTGAAGAAGAAGGCGGACGATGCGAACAAGAAGGATGACAAAAAGACCAAGCCGACATCGGCCTACGTTTTCGCGGGCATCTTCGCGGTGCTCTACCTGATCGGCCGGTTTCTGGAGGATCGATTGATCAAGGCCCAGTTCCGCAAACGCCTGCTGGGGGCGTAAAGCCCATCGGCCTTCAGCCCTAAAGGTCGAAACACGCTGGCCTGCGCCTCCAATTTCCGTTCGTATCGAGCGCTGTCAAGACATGATGCCCTTGCGCTGCCGCGTCTCGACTTCGCTCGGCACGAACGGAACTCAGGTTTCCTAATCTTCCGCACGGCTCGGACTTGCCATTACCGGCCCCGCCTGCTCAGGTACCGGCTGGATGGGCCTGCTAAGGTCCGGGCGAGAGGGCAAGCACTTGACCAACATCAGGAACCTGGGCTGGATCGTGCTGGCGCTGCTGGGCGCGATGGCGCTGGGCGTGATCGCCACTGCCCGGGGTGAGCCGGTGAATGCGATCTGGATCGTGGCCGCCGCCGTCTCGGTCTACCTGATCGCCTACCGCTTCTACGCCCGCTACATCTCGGACAAAGTGCTGCGGCTCGATCCCGCCCGCCCCACGCCGGCGGCGCGCCATGCCGATGGGCTGGACTTCGTGCCGACCAACCGCAACGTCCTGTTCGGCCACCATTTCGCCGCGATTGCCGGAGCCGGCCCCCTGGTCGGACCGGTGCTGGCCGCGCAGATGGGCTATCTGCCCGGACTGCTGTGGATCCTGGCCGGCGTCGTCGTGGCGGGCGCGGTGCAGGACTTCATCATACTGTTCATCTCGATGCGGCGCGACGGGCGCTCGCTGGGCGAGCTGATCCGGATGGAGATGGGTCAAGTAGCCGGCACGATCGCGCTGTTCGGTGCCTTCACCATCATGGTCATCATCCTGGCCGTGCTATCGCTGATCGTGGTTCGCGCCCTCACCGGCAGCCCTTGGGGCATGTTCACCGTCGCCGCAACGATCCCGCTGGCGATCGTGATGGGCGTCTACATGCGCTGGATCAGGCCGGGGCGCGTGGGCGAAGCCTCTATCATCGGCTTAATCGGCCTGTTCCTGGCGATCGTCTACGGACGCGAGGTGGCGGAAAGCGCCACGTGGGGCCCGCTGTTCACCTTCACCCCGGTGCAGCTGTGCTGGATCCTGATCGGCTATGGCGCCGTCGCCTCGATGCTGCCGGTGTGGCTGCTGCTGGCGCCGCGCGATTATCTGTCCACCTTCCTGAAGATCGGCGCGATCGCGGCGCTGGCCATCGGCATCGTCGTTACCGCGCCGCCGCTGCAGATGCCCGCGCTGACCAAATTCGTGGACGGTTCCGGCCCGGTCTGGTCGGGATCGCTGTTTCCGTTCCTGTTCATCACCATCGCTTGCGGCGCGGTCTCGGGCTTTCACGCACTGATCGCCAGCGGGACCACGCCCAAGCTGATCGCAAGCGAAGGTGACGCCCGCTTCATCGGCTATGGGGCGATGCTGATGGAAAGCTTCGTGGCGGTGATGGCGCTCGTCGCCGCCTCCATCATCGAGCCGGGTATCTACTTCGCGATGAACAGCCCCGCCGCCGTGGTCGGCACCGACCCGGCCAGCGCGGCGGCGGCGGTTTCCGCCATGGGCTTCGCGATCTCGCCCGAAACCATCGCGCAAACCGCGCGGGACGTGGGCGAAACCACGATCATCTCGCGCGCAGGCGGAGCGCCGACCCTGGCCGTGGGCATGGCCCATATCTTCAGCCAGCTGATCGGCGGCAAGGCGATGATGGCCTTCTGGTATCACTTCGCCATCCTGTTCGAGGCGCTGTTCATCCTTACCGCCGTGGATGCGGGCACCCGCTCGGGCCGCTTCATGCTGCAGGACCTGATCGGGCTGGCAGTGCCCAGCTTTCGCAACTCATCGTCGCTGGTCCCCTCGGTCGTGGGCACGATCCTATGCGTCTCGGCCTGGGGGTTCTTCCTCTATCAAGGCGTCACCGATCCGCTGGGCGGCGTGAATACGCTGTGGCCGCTGTTCGGCATTTCCAACCAGATGCTGGCCGCCGTGGCGCTGATGCTAGGCACCGTGGTGCTGTTCCGCATGAAGCATGAGCGCTTCGCCTGGGTCACGCTGATTCCCACGGCCTGGCTGCTGCTGTGCACGATCACCGCCAGCCTGATGAAGCTGTTCTCCGCCGATCCGCGCGTGGGCTTCCTGGCCCACGCCCAAGGGTATTCGGATGCACTGGCACGGGGTGAGTTGATCGCTCCGGCCAAGTCGGCGGCGGAGATGGCCAGCATCGTCTTCAATGACCGGATCGACGCGGCCTTGTGCGCGGTGTTCCTGTTCGTGGTACTGGCGATCCTGTTCTTCGCGGTACGGACCTGCCTCGCCGCTCGACGGCTGCCCGCGCCCAGCGTTCACGAAATCCCCGAAACCGCCTTGGCAGCCTGAAGCGATGGCACTGCGTGATCAGCTGTCGCTGTGGGCCGAGAACGCCAAGGTGATCCTGGGCGTGCCCTCGTACCGCCTCTATCGCGAGCATATGGCCCGGCACCATCCGGAGCGCGCGCTGATGAGCGAGGCGCAGTTCTTTCGCAATCGCCAGGACGCGCGCTACGGCAAGGGCGGCGGGGGCAAGTGCTGCTGAGCGCCCGATAGGAGCGCGCAGCCGATTAGCGACGCGCTTACCCCGGCCCCCTTTTTTCTCGACTGCGCTCTATACGAAAGGCGTTGGCCAACCGGGGCCCAAGCGCTCAGAGCTTGCCGAACTTGGCCTCGTACGCCGCCGTGTCTCCGCCTGAGAGCAGTTGCGCCTGCTCCACCCAGGAATCACGGCGCGGACGACCGGCGAACGCGCCCAGCTTGGCGTCCAGGGCATCGAGGTCGGCATCGGTCCAGGCGGCGATCTGCGCGTATCGGGTAACGCCCAGCGCGTGCAAAGTCGCGACCAGCTTGGGGCCGACACCCTTGATGCGGCGCAAGTCATCACCCTCACCCGCCACCGTGGGCGCTACTACAGGCGCGGATTGCGGGGAGAGTTCCGGGGCTGGCTGCGGTGACGGCACATCTTTGGTGTGCGAGGTTGGCTCGGCTTGCGGGACCGGCTTGGCGGCCTGAACTTCCTCGCGCGCACCATGGGCCACGGCCTCCCCGACCCCAGCAAAGGTCCCCGCGGCGGGGGGCGACACGATCGTGGGCGCGGCGACCGCAGCGATCGGCGGCGCGTCTATCAGCGCCTGGTTGCGCTGCGCCGGGGCCGCACCTTCGTCCAGCACATCGGGGCGGTGGCTGCGATCGCGCGGCTGGCGCGAACGATTGACCAGCCACAGCACCAGCAGGACCAGCACCACCACCAGGAAGGCGAGGATCGGCCAATTGGCCTGGATCATGGGCACCACGGTGTCATTCCTTCCATTCGCTCAATAGCGGTACTCCTTGACCGCGCGGGCTTTCCCGTCAAGCCACCGCCGCTTCGGGTGACGCCTTGCGAAACAGCAGGCGGTCTTCGGCTGCGAAGGCACGCTTCCACAACATGCCGAAATAGACCGCCAGCATCGCCGGGATGCCGAACACCAGCTCCGCCCATTCCGGCAGGAACCACGTCACCGCCCAGCCGACCAGCACGGTCGGCGCGACGGCCCAGACCAGCGCCCAGCGCCAGTTGTTGGTCGGTGTTTCCAGGATGCGGCCCAGGATGTGAGACTTCACGATCGAGGCAAAAAGCAGCGCCAGCGCCAGGCCCAGCGCGGCGGCGGCGGCCTGGAACAGCTCGTTGTAGCCGGCGGCCTGCGTCAGCTTGATGCCCGCCACCGTCAGCAGTCCCTGCAGGACCACGGTCAGCACCGACACGATCAAGTTGCGCTTGCGCGCCATGTAGATCAGCGCAGCCTCGCTCACCACAGCTGTCGCCGCCACCGCCTCGGCCGCCAGCAGGAAGGCCAGCGCGCCGGTGCCGCCGACGAATTGTGGGCCGATCAGCCCCATCACGCCTTCGCCGGGTATGCCCAGCGCCAGGGCGATGCCCAGCTGCGCCGCCAGAATCCAGAAGCCTACTTGCCGCACTTGCCGCCCAATCGCCGCATAGTCGCGCAGCTTGAGGTTGCGGGTGATCACGGGGCCCAGGATAGGCTCGAAACTGGTCTTCAGCTTTTGCGGCAAGCTGGCGATCTGCTGGGCGACATAATAGACGCCGACCGCGCTGGGCGCGGCGAACAGGCCCAGGATGAAGATGTCCAGCCGCCGCGTGCCCCATTCGATGGCATCGGCCGTGGCGATAGGCAGGCTGCGCCAGGTCAGCTTGCCCATGTTGCTGAGCGAAGGCCGCCAATCGCGCGGCCAGCCATAAGCCTTTAGAAACGGCACGAACGCCGCCACCGCCGCCGCGTAGACTGACGCCAGATAAGCCACCGCCAGCCCGCTCCGGGGCGCGACCAGGGCCATCACGCCCGCCACGATCGAGATCGTCCAGGGCTCCACCACCGCTCTTGCACGCACCGTCGCGGCGACATCGAAGCGATAGGCGAGTGCGGCCAGCCAGATTTCCGTCAGCGCCAACGGCGGGATCGCCAGCACCATCAGCCGGTCGATCCAGGTGAACTCACCGCCCGGAAACAAAGGCGCGGGAAACAGCCAGAATCCCAGCGCCACCGCGCTCGACGCCAACAGCGCCACCAGCGAGCCATCGGCGATCAGATTTGCGGGATGCTCGTCCGATTCGGAAAGGCGCTGCGCCAGGCCGCGCTTCTCGCCCAGCGTGCACAGCATCGCAGTCAGCTCGATCAGCACCAGCGCGGAAGCGAAGACCCCGAGCGCCGCCGCGCCATAACCCGGCGCGCGGCCGGCGATGAACAGGAACGGGATGCGCGCGGCCAGTCGCATGAAAAAGCCGAGCAGATTGGTCCGCCCGCCCTTGGCGATGGCGGCCAGATCTTTCTGGGACTGTTCGGACCTGGGAGGCTCAGGCTCGCTCAAGCGGCAGGTTCCTCACGCTCGGCCTTGAGCGGGCGTGAGAGGATATCGGCGACGACCGCGCTGGCGGGGCTGACCCCGCTCAACAGGCGGCACACACCCTCCACGATCGGCATGGCGATCCCGTCACGCGTGGCCAGTTCGGCCAGGACCGGCGCGGTGGCGGCCCCTTCGGCGACACTGCTCTTGCCCGAAAGCGCCTCAGCCGCGGTCAGCCCCTGGCCTAGCGCCAGGCCGAGCGAGAAGTTGCGGCTGGAAGTGGAGGAACACGTCAGCACCAGATCGCCCAGCCCGCACAGCCCGGCCAGCGTCTCGGCTTCCGCGCCGCGCGCCAAGCCGAAGCGCAGCATCTCGGCATAACCGCGCGCGATCACGGCGGCGCGGGCGTTCTGCCCCAGGTTCATGCCCTCAACCACGCCGCATGCGATCGCCAGCACGTTCTTCACCGCGCCGCCGATCTCCGCGCCGGTCACGTCGGCGGAATAATATGGTCGCAGGGCTGGACGCGCCAGCAGCGGTGCCAGGCGCGCCCATTGCTCACGCCCGCCCGAACAGGCGAGCGTCACCGCCGTGGGGAGGCCTGCCGCCACCTCGTGTGCGAAGGTCGGGCCGGACAGCACTGCCAGCCGCGCCTGGGGATCGGCATCGGCGGCGACATCGGCCATCAGGCGGCCCGTTCCGGCCTCGATCCCCTTGGCGCAGAGCACTAGGTCACGCGTGCCGGGCGGCAGTTGGCCGACCACGGAGGCCAGGAATTGCGCCGGCACCACCACCAGCAACACCTGAAGCGTCGCCAGTTCGGCCAAATCAGACGTCGCGCGGATCGTCGGGGCCAGCATGGCGCTGGGCAGGTACAGGCTGTTGCGCCGCTCCTGATTGATTTCACGGACAAGATCGCTCTCACGCGCCCAGAGCGAAACCTCGCTGCCGTCGCTGGCCAGCGCTTGCGCCAGGGCGGTGCCCCAGGCCCCCGCGCCGATCACGCCCACTTGCGCCGTCATGCCTTCACTCCCGCCCCGCGCACAGCCTCTGCCGTGGGGTCCAGCGGCCAGCGCGGGCGGGCCGGCGTGTCCAGCGGATCGGACTGGCCCAGCCGCTCGATACCCGCCCAAGCGATCATCGCGGCATTATCGGTGCACAAACCCAACGGCGGGGCAACGAAAGGCAGGCCATGCTCGGCAGCCAAGGCTTCCAACGCGGACCGGATCGCTTGATTGGCGGCCACGCCCCCCGCCACCACCAGCGCGCTGACCGGCCCCGCGCCGTGCAAAGCGCGGCGGCTGCGGTCTATCAGGCAATCGATCGCGGCTTGCTGGAAGGCGGCGGCGATATCGGCATCATCGTGATGGCCGGATACTTTGGCACGCATCACCGCGCTTTTCAGCCCGGCAAACGAGAAGTGCGGCTCGGCGCTGCCCACCAGCGGGCGGGGCAAGGGAACCCGCTTCGCATTGCCTTCACGCGCCAGCCGCTCCACCGCAGGACCGCCGGGATAGCCCAGGCCGAGCAGCTTGGCCGTCTTGTCGAACGCTTCGCCCAGCGCATCGTCGATCGTGGTGCCGAGCCGGCGATAGCGCCCGACGCCCTCCACCAGCAGCAACTGGCAATGCCCGCCAGAGACGAGCAACAGAAGATAGGGAAAGCCCAACGATTCGTCGGCCAGGCGAGGCGACAAGGCGTGCCCTTCCAGATGGTTGATCGCGATCAGCGGCTTGTCGCTCGCCATCGCCAGCGCCTTAGCGGTGACGAGGCCGACCATCACGCCGCCGATCAGCCCCGGCCCGGCGGTGGCGGCGATCGCATCCACGTCCGCCAGGGTCATCCCAGCGTCCGCCAGAGTCGCCTCGATCAGAGGCGTCAGGCGCTCGGCATGGGCACGCGCGGCGATTTCGGGCACGACGCCGCCATAGGGCCGGTGCGCCTCATCCTGCGAGGCGATCCGTTGCGCCAAGATCACGCGCCCGTCGGTGACGAGCGCCGCCGCCGTTTCATCGCAAGAGCTTTCGATCCCCAGTACCGTCGCCATCCGCTTCACACTCCCCGCCCGGCCGTGCAAACCGGCCAGCCCCGTAAACAGATCTGACCCACCTTTTCCTGAACGAAAATGCCGGGTAGCACACTTCGCCCATGAACCCATCCAACACACCGCGCTTCCGCCTCGGCACCCGCCGCTCCCCCCTTGCCATGGCGCAGGCGGAAGAAGCGCGGGCACGGCTGGCGGCAGCGCACGGCATCGATGCCGCGCATATAGAGATCGTACCGGTCACCGCCAGCGGCGATCGCATCCAGGACCGCGCTCTGGCCGATATCGGCGGCAAGGCGCTGTGGACAAAGGAGCTGGACGCCTGGCTGACCGCCGGAGAGATCGATTTCGCGGTCCACTCGGCCAAGGACGTGGAGACGATCCGCCCCCCCGAAATCGCGATCGGCGCCGTGCTGCCGCGTGAGGATGTGCGCGATGTGCTGGTGGGTGCGGCCACGATCGCCGCACTGCCGCGAAACGCCGTGGTCGGCACCAGCGCGCCGCGCCGGGCGGCGCAGTTGCTCCACGCGCGGCCCGATTGCCAGGTGATCACCTTTCGCGGCAACGTCGCCACGCGGCTCGCCAAGTTGGCGGCTGGCGAGGCGGATGCCACCTTCCTGGCGCTCGCCGGGCTCAATCGGCTGGGAGAGACCGGTACCGGCCACCCTCTCGATGCCGAGGATTGGCTCCCTGCCCCGGGACAGGCCGCGATCCTGATCGAATGCCGCGCGGATGACACGCGTACGCAAGGCTTCCTGGCCGCTATCGACGATGCCCCCAGCCGCGAGGCGGTGCTGGCGGAACGCGCGCTGCTGGCGGCGCTGGGCGGCAATTGCCACAGCCCGATCGCCGTCCTCACCCAAAGGGTGGGCGACACGCTGGCGATGCGCGCCGCGCTCTACAGCCCTGACGGAGCAGAGCGAGTCGAGGGCGAGGCCCGGTTCGCCGCCGATGACAGAGAGGCACCCGCGAAGCTCGCCTCCGATCTGCTCACCCGTGCCGTTCCCGCCATCGCCGTGCACTTCACCGGCCCGGCGGCGTGATCCCGCTGATCGTCGTCCGGCCAGAGCCGGGGGCGAGCGCAACGATACAAGCGGCGCAGGCATTGGGACTGGCGGCGCAAGCGCACCCGATCTTTGCGATCCGGCCAGAGCCGTGGGAGCCGGTGCCCCGTGACCAGGCCGACGCTCTGATCCTGGGCAGCGCCAACGCCTTGCGCCATGGCGGCACGGCGCTGGACACCTTGCGCGGCCTGCCGGCCTATTGCGTGGGCGAAACCACCGCGAAAGCAGCGAAAGCGCGCGGATTTACGGTGGCATTCATCGGCAGCGGCGGGTTGCAATCGGTTGTCAACCGGCTCGCCCCAGGCCATCGCCGCCTGCTGCGCCTGACGGGGGTGAGCCATGTCCCGCTGGCGCTGCCGCCGGGCATCATCATGCAAACCCGCGCGGTCTACGCCAGCCACGCCTTGCCGATGACGCCTGATCTCGCGCGGGCGCTGGGCAACCAGGCCGTGGTTATGCTCCATTCCGGGGAGGCGGCGCGGCACTTCGAGGCGCTTTGCACCGCCGCTGCCATCGATCGCACGCGGATCGCCCTGGCGACGATCGGCCCGCGCGTGGACGCCTTGGCCGGAAGCGGCTGGGCGTTGGTGCGCAGCGCCGATGCACCCAGTGACGCGGCCCTGCTGGCCTTGGCCTCGCAGATGTGCCAAGACACTCGCTGGGAAGCCGAAAAACCCCGCTGAAAGGCCCGATGCAGGACGATTTAACGACGCCCCGGATAGTGGGCTCACCCATGGCAGACCCGGCGCCAGCCAACCCTTTTTACCCGGAGCCCAAGCGCCGACGTGGCTCTGCCGGGAAGGTGCTGCTGGCTATGCTGATCGCGTTCCTGATCGGCGCGGGCGGCGTAGCCTATCTTGCGTGGCACGGTGACTTGTCACGCTACCTGCCAGCCCGTTCCGCATTCGGCCAGTCCTCCGCGACCGGCGGAGACCGATCCGCGACTGCTGGTTCGCGCCAGGGCGCAGCGCCGGTGCAAGCCATCACCCCCCAGCAAGCGCAAGTGGTATCGCTGGAATCCCGCATGGCGATGCTGGAGGATCGTTTCTCCCGCCTGGATTTTGAAGCCAACGCCGCATCTGGCAATGCCGCGCGCGCGGAAAGCCTGCTGATCGCCTTGTCCGCCCGCCGCATCATCGAGCGGGGCGAGCAGCTGGGCTACGTCAGCGACCAGCTCAAGCTGCGCTTCGCCGATGCGCAGCCCAAGGCGGTAGATACGATCATTGCGTTCTCCCGCAATCCGGTCACTCTGGACGAACTCGGCGCGCGTCTCGAAGCGCTGGCCCCCAACCTCACCAACACCGCGCAGGGCAACCTGTTGGCGCGCGCGCGGGAGGAATTGCGGGCGCTGTTCACCGTCCACAGCGATTCCCCCACGCTGCTGCAACCCGCCGCCCGGATCGACCGTGCCCGCCTGATGCTGACGGCGCGGCGGATCGACAACGCCATCGATGAAGTCGAACGCCTGCCCGGCGCGGATGCGGCGCAGACGTGGATCGCCGATGCCCGCCGCTTCGACGAAGCGGAACGAGCGCTGGATCTGATCGAGACGACGGCGATGCTGGAGCCGCGCCGGCTGCGGGATGGATCAGGGCAGGAAGTGGACCAGCCGAGCCCGCTCTCCACACCCGATCCCAGCCCCACGCCCAGCACCAGCGCCGTGGTGACGGTTCCGGGGGCCTGACGCTTCGAAGCTAGTGTAGCTTGGCTCCCCTCCCCGGCCGGAGAGCGGGAAAGCATGGCGCCTTCAGCCCTGAATCTTTTCGTTCGTGTCGAGCGAAGTCGAGACACAAGGGGCTGGCGCTACCGTGTCTCGACTTCGCTCGACACGAACGGGAGTAGGGAGCGCACGGCAGCAGGAAGCGGGGGCGAGTAGGCCGCGAGGTCTATAAGAACCTAGCCCTGCAGCAGCTCGGGCAGCTTGCCTGATAGGCCTCGTGCCTCGTCCATGAAGAAGTTCTTGAGCACCGGCAGGCGCTGCACCGCGCCCATGCCCAGCCGCCGCGCGGCGGAGGGCAGGCGGCCGGGGATGCCGAACAAGCGGTTCAACCCGTCTGTCACCGACATCACCATGAACGCATCCAGACTGCGCCACTTCTCATAGCGGGCGAGCAATTGTGCATCGCCCAGGTCCAGGCCCAGCCTTGCGCCGTCCATCAGCACCTCCACCAAGGCGCCGACATCGCGCAGCCCCAGGTTCAGGCCCTGCCCGGCGATCGGATGCATGCCGTGCGCGGCATCGCCGATCACCACCAGGCGCTGGTCGACGACATTCGCCGCGTGGTGGAAGCGCAAGGGGTATGACATGCGGGGCGCGGCGATCTCGATCGCGCCGAACACGCCGTGCATCCGCTTCACCACTTCGCTGCGAAAGATCGCCTCAGGCAGCTTGGTGATCGCCGCGCCGTCCCTTTTCGCCACGGTCCACACCAGGGCCGACCGATGCCGGCCATCGGGCAAGTCCAGCAAGGGCAGCAATGCGAAAGGACCTTCAGGGTAAAAGATTTCCCAGGCCACGCCCTCGTGCGGTTTCTTATGCGTCAGCGCGGTCACGATCGCGCGATGCTGGTAATCCCACTTGGCATAGCTCAAGCCCGCCTCGTCCCGCGTGGGCGACTGGCGGCCTTCGGCGGCGACCAACAGGCTGCCGGACAACGACGTGCCATCGGCCAGGGTGACGCTGACACCGTAGGCATCGCGGTGCCGCGCGGCCACTTCCACGCCGGTGTGCCAGGCGATGTTCGGCTCGTTGCGCGCCGCTTCGAACAGGGCCAGCCGCAAGTCGCGATTGGAGAACATCCGGCCCAGCGTGCCTTCTTCCGCCGTGGGGCGAAAATCGATGCGGCCCGGCTTCATCCCGTCCGTCACCGCGATCGCCTCGATCGGGCAGCCCAATTTGTTCAGCGCGGGCGCGATGCCGATGTTGGTGAACAGGTTCCAGCTGGCGGTGGAAATCGCCGAGGCGCGCGCGTCCGCCCCTTCCGCCGTCAGCGCGGACGGATCGGCGCGGTCTATCACATGGCTGGTCAGGCCTTGCTTCGCCGCCGCCAGCGCCAGCGTCATGCCGACAAGGCCGCCGCCCAGGATCACCAGGTCACGACGATCGGTGGAGACCGCCGTGGTTTGCGGTAAATTCGATTCTGCGTTCATCACCGGCATGTATCGGCTGCGGAGCCATCGATGTCGAGACATTGGCCGTCCCATGTGCCCGCAGGTTCACTCAGCCCGATCAGCGCTGCAAGCGTGGGGGCAATGTCCACCGTTTCCACCGGCCGCGGCTGCTCGAACCCGAGCACGCCCTTGCGCCAGAACAGCATAGGTACGCGGCGGTCATAGTCCCATGGGCTGCCGTGCGTGGTGGTGTAGCTTGGGTTCGGATCGCCGGGCACCACGCCGCGCTGCGTCATCATCAGCACCTGGCCGGACCGCTGCGGATCGAACGAGGCGCGGGTGCGCTGCTCGATCGTCCAGTCCTGCGGATTGCCTTGCGGCACCGGCACTTTAGCCAAAGCCTTCGCATCATAGACCGCCGCGATCTGCGGGTGCGCGGACAAGCGCTTGATCAGCGCGGCGGTGACCTTGCGCTGCTGCGAGGCGGATAGGCCAGGTTCGAACCAGATGTCCCCCGAAGCGCCCGCGCCGTAAAGCAGTTGCTTGGTGCGCGGCTTGATGCGGGTGTCCTGCGCGATCGTCTTGGACAATTCCTCCGCCGTCAGCGCCGGATCGATGCGCTGGGCCGTGGCGTAGCCGTCCACCTGCAGACGCTCGGGCGCGTCGATGCCGCCATGGTCCGCGCTCAGCACCGCGACGTAATCGATGCCCCGCTGGTCGAGCGCGGCGAACAGCTTGCCCAGCGTCTGGTCCAGCTGCGCGAGCTGGATGCACATCTCCACACCCTCGGTGCCATAGGCATGGCCGACGTAGTCCGTGGCCGAGAAGCTGACCGAGAGGAGGTCCGGCGCGGTTCCCTTGCCCAGGCTCATCTCGTCCACCAGGCGCACGGCGAGTTCGCCGGTGGCGGCATCCACGCGGGGGGTGCGGTTGAAGGTCTTGTAATCGCCAGGCTTCATCGGAAAGCGAAATGTGCCGATGGTGAAGTCCTTCACCGGCACCGCGCGATCCACCTTGCCGCACCATGCCGGTGCGGGCAGCGCGGGCGCGCCAGCGTCGATCAGCTTGGCGGTCGCCACGTTCTGCGCCTGTGCGGCGGCGGAAAGCTGCCGATCCTTGAAGCTGGTGAAGCCGTTGTCCAGCCACCAGTAGGCAGCGTCCGCGGTATGCCCGCTCATCATCACCGCCGCCCGGTCCTTGGCCGAGACGGCGACATTGCGAGACGCGGGATCGGCGCGCTTCATCAGGTCTCCCAGAGTCGGGGCCTTGAGATGCCAGTTGGAGACGACCGGACGCTTGGCGCTGCTGGCGGGATCGCGCTCATCCTCGGCGCAATAGACTTCGCGACCGATCCTGGCATCGTACCAGTTGTTGGCGATGATCCCGGTGCGCGCTGGATGGACGCCGGTCAGCAGCGTGGAATGGCCGGGGCACGTCTCCGTCGCGGCGTGGGATTGGAAGCCTTGCGGATAGACCGCGCCGCCCAGCAGCCGGGTGAAACCACCGGTGAAATGCTCACGATACTGGGCGAACAGGTCGGCAGAGAACTGGTCGATCGAAATTGCCAGGATCAGCTTGGGCTTTGGCATCGGCGCGGCGGCGGCTGCCGGTACCGGTGCCGGAGGTGCCGTCGGCGCACCATCCTGCGCGATCGAGGGCGCGCTGAGCGACAGCGCGAGAGGGGTCAGGAATGAGGCGAGAGCGAAACGCGCGGCACGCATGGGGAGGATTCCTTGAATTGTCCTGCCGAAAGGAGCAGAGGCGTCGATGATCGCAATGCCGCCGACGCGCAAGCCGCATCGTCCGCGATGGACCAGCGAAAGCCGATGACCGGATCGAAGATGATGCGCCGCTATCGTATCCTTATTGCGGCCTTATGGCAGGCTTGTGCGCTGTTGCTCGGCGCCGGCGTCGCCCATGCGGCCCCCACCCACATCACCGCGCAACTCGTGGCCGGACCGTCGATGGCGGCGGGGAAAGAGGGGCAGCTCGCCATCCTGATGCAGCCGGAAAAAGGCTGGCACGGCTATTGGCTCAACCCCGGTGACGCGGGCCTTGGCATGCAGCTGGCGTGGTCCCTGCCCCAGGGGGCAAAGGCCGGGGAGCCACGCTATCCCGTGCCCCAGACGCTGTTGATCTCCGGCTTGATGAATCATGTATACGAGCAGGAATATGCCGTGCTCGTGCCGTTTACCCCGCCTGCCTGGGCCCGGATGGGGCAGCGCCTGCCGGTAACGGTGAAGGCCCGGTGGCTGGCTTGCACCGATCAGCTCTGCGTGCCCGAAAGCGCCACGCTCGCCACCACCGTCACCATCGGTGATGCGGCGCAGGACCCCCGATTCGCGGGCTGGACCCAGCGCCTGCCCGCCCCACTCGGCTCCCCCGCGAAGTTCGCGCTGGACGAAAAGGCGGTACGCTTCGCCATCCCGCTTCCGGCGGCGGCTCCGCTGGTAGCACCGCATCTGTTCATCGTGGCCGACAAGCTGGTCGATTATGCCGCGCCCCAGCAATTCGCGCGGGACGGCGACACGCTGATCGTGACGATCCCGCGCGCCAAGTTCGCCCCGGCCTCACCCGGCACCGTCGACGCCGTGCTGCGACTGGATACCCAAGGCAACGGCATCGCCTTCAATGCCAGCCTCGGCCCGGTGCCCGCGACTGGCGAGCCACTGGGCGGCGGCGGCGGGGCCGATCTTCCCGCCGTGCCATGGCTGCTGCTGGGGGCACTGGCTGGCGGACTCCTGTTGAACGTGATGCCCTGCGTCTTTCCTATACTCAGCCTGAAAGCGATCAGCCTGGCGCGGGCGGGGGAGAGCGAGGCGCATGCCCGGCGCGAGGGCGTGGCTTATACCGCCGGAGTGGTGGTGGCCTGTCTCGGCCTTGGCGCGCTCCTGCTTGGGTTGCGCGCGTCGGGTGAGCAAGTGGGCTGGGCCTTCCAGTTGCAGGAACCGGCCGTCATCGCCGCGTTGCTGCTGCTGGCCAGCGCGATCACGGCAAACCTGCTGGGGCTTTACGAATTTATCGTGCCCGGTTTCGCGCGCGGCGGCGCGGCCATCGACGGATCGACGCAAAGCGCCTTCGGCACCGGCTTGCTCGCCGCCTTCGTGGCGACGCCGTGCACCGGGCCGTTCATGGCGACGGCGATGGGCGCGGCGCTGCTGCTGCCGACAATCGCCGCGCTGGCGCTGTTCGCCACGCTGGGGCTGGGAATCGCCCTGCCGTTCCTGGCGATCGCCTTCATCCCGGCGCTGCGCCGCCGGATGCCCCGCCCCGGTGCCTGGATGAACACCTTCCGGCGCTGGATGGCTCTGCCGATGGGGCTGACCGCGCTGGCGCTGGCGTGGCTGGCGAGCCGGGCAGCCGGTCCTGCTTTCGGAATGATCGCGGTGGCGCTGACCGTGTTGCTGGTCGCCCTGCTCGCTTTCGCGGGCAAGCGGCAACGGCAAGGCCGCGCCGCGATCCGGCCCACCGCCGCCGGGCTCGCCGCGATCGCAGTGGCCGCCGTGATCCTGCTGCCCCTGAGCGAGCGCGACCCCGTTGCGCAGACGCAAAGCATCCTGAAGCCACAGCCGTTCAGCGAAGCGGCGCTGGCGAAAGCGCAGGCATCGGGAAAGCCCGTGTTCGCTTGGTTCACCGCCGACTGGTGCCTTACCTGCAAGGTCAACGAAGAGGTCGCTATCGAGCATGAAGAGACTCGCGCCGCCTTCGAAAAGGGCGGTGTAGTGGTGCTGCGCGGAGATTGGACCCGGCGCGATCCGGCGATCACGGCTTTCTTGACGAAGCAGGGTGCAGCCGGGGTACCGCTTTACTTGTGGTATCCGGCTGGCAGGGCAACGCCGGAAAAGCTGCCCCAGGTCCTGACACCTTCCCTGCTCGCCAGCAAAGCGGCGCAAAAATAGACCCGGGGTTCTGGGTATAAGGGGGCGCTACCCCACTTTCCCGTCAGTGCCCGAGCTTCTGCTTCAACTCGTCAATCATTTTTGACGCTTCAGCCTTGTTCAGGCCCTCCGCCGGCGGCTCAACCTTGGCCTCCTCGCACAAAGTGGTGAGGTACGAGGCCTGCGCGCCGGTCATCGGATCATCGCCGGAGACCCAGTTATCCGGGTCCTTCTCCGCGTTGGAGCCGGGATGTTCTTCCAGCTTGGGATTGTGCAACTGCTCGGACATGTCCGCTTCCTTTGTTCGTCATGTGTTCCATGGCAAAACGAAGCGGAATGCCCGAGAGTTCCCCCGCCCCCAAGGGCAGGGGAAGGATCAGAACCGGGCGCGCACGCCGCCGTAGATCGCCCGGCGCTCCACCGGATAGTAGATCGCGGAATTCGCCGCCGCCTGGATGACGGCCGAGATGTCGCCCACGGCCTTCTTGCCCGTCAGATTGCGCGCATCCACGAACACGTCGATGCCTTTCGTCAGGCTGGCGGCCGCAGTGATGCCCAGCAGTGCATAGCCGCGCGTGCGCTTGGTGTTGCGATAATCGGCGAAGGCGCCTTGCGGCACCCACTCCAGATTGGGCGAGAGATGCATCGCATCGGTGCCCAACCGCACCTCGCTGCGCAGCACATGACGCGGCACCACCGGCAGGCGGTTATTACGGGAAACCGCATCGTCGCGGAAACGGAAGTCCGAATATTGCCACATCTGCCGCAGCCGCAGCCAGTCGGTCGGCTCCAGCGCCAGACCGGCCTCCACGCCCTGATGCAGCGTGCGATCGGCGTTGAACGTCGCCGCAGGAATGCCGCCGTTCACGTTCATGTTGTACTGCAGCAGTTCGCCCTTCAACGTGGCGCGATAGAGCGAGATGTCCCAGCTAAGCGGTCCCTTCACGCCGCGCGTGCCGATCTCCGCCGTCCACGCCCGCTGCGGCCGGATCGCGCCGATGAACGTGCTGGTCGTGCCTACCGTCTGGAAAACCTCACCAAAGCCGGGGAATTCCGCCGATCGGCTGTAATTGGCATAGACCTGGACATCGCGCGAAGGCTCAAACAGCAGGCCGAACTTGGGCGAGAACTGGTCGAAACTGATACGGCCGTCCTGCGTCGGCGTGGCGGAGAAGCCAACGCGGCGCTTGCGAAAGCCATCGGCGTAGATCCCGCCCACGATCAGGGACAGACGCTCGACAGGGCGGAAGCGCACCTCGCCATAGATGTTCGCGGTGCGCGCCTGCTGATCGGCATCCAGGGTCAGGCGGCCCCGGCGTCCGTTGACGTTCACATATTGCCGCGCCCGCGTGGTGCCGCGCCGGATTTCGCCGCCCAGCGTGAACGCGAACGGCCCAGCCTCATGCTCCAGTCGCGCGAAGCCGCCGAAGTCGGTGGATTTCTGGTCGATCACCTGGAAGATCGGGTGAAACAGGTCCTTGGAATTTAGGAATGCGCCCACCAGCAAACGGGTGTCGCCCATGTCGATCATGGTGCGGTTCTGCAGGCGAATCGAATCGATATCGCGCTGCTGGTCGTTGGCGAAATTGCCGGTCCTGGGCCGCGTCAGCGCAACCTGCTCGGTCAGCGCGCCGGGCAATTCCTGGCGAATGCGGTTGGTGCTGACATAGAAACGAGTGGTCACCTGATCGGACAGTTTCAGCTTCACATTGCCGTTGGCACGCACCGAACTGCGCTTGGCATGATCGCGATCGCCATCGCCGGTGTCAGCGCTGATCGCACCCCAGGCGCTTGCCCGGTCATCGCCAAATCCGGCCGAAACCAGTCCGCGCAGGAAATCGTAGGAGCCGCCGTCAAGCCGGGCATAGACGCCCCTCGCGCTATCGCCGGTTGGGGTGACGCCGTTGATCGCGCCGCCCAGCGTGCCTGAGCCGAAGCGCAAGGCGTTGGCACCGCGATAGACTTCCAGATGGTCGAAGAAAATCGGCTCGAGTTCCTGGAAATCGCCGTTGTCGTCCGCCAGATTGATCGGCACGCCATCCTGCAGCAGCGTCAGGCCGCGCATGTGGAACCCGCGTGACAAGCCGGAGCCGCGGATCGAGATGCGCACCTCCTGGCCGAAGCGGGGTTGAGTGTAGACGCCGGGCGAGAACGCCAGCGTATCGCGCAGGGAAACCACCGTCTTGTCGGCATAGTCCTGATACGCGACCACGTCCGCGCCGCCGGGCGTCTGGCGAACGCGGGCCTCCGCCGCATCGCTATCGGCGCGCGCGGTGACGATGATCGTGGGTTCCTCCGCCTCGTGGGCGAAGGCAGGCGTGGTTAGCAGGCTCGCGAAAGCGAGCGCCGTGAAAGAGCTTTTCATCGTAGAATTCCTGAACCACCGGCCTGCGCGCCTCTGGCGCGGGCCGGATCTGTGTCATGCGAGTCGGCTCCCGATGGAGCCTCGAAAGTTCAGGTGAGAAGTGGTGGCCCGCGCAGCGGCGGCCGCAGGAACGCGTGGCGGGTAAGCCTTTGCGCAACCAGCGGCGCAAGGCCCACCGCGATGATGAAGGCAAGCGCAAGCGCGAGCAGGAACGGATCGGCGCCGGCCGTGCCCGCCATGTCCAGAGCGCTGAACGGACACGTCTGGTTCTTGGCGTGCTGGGTCGCCCGCTCCTGCGGAGTTTCGCGCTGCGGGACAATCACCTGCTTGGTCAGATGCGAACCCGCGGCATCGCCACAGATGGCGATGGTCATCACCTGGCCGACATCACGCAGCATGTATCCGCCGGGGACCAGAGCCTTCATGGCGAACGCCAGCGCCACCAGCCACAAGGCCAGTCGCCGGTTGCGCAACAGGATCTGACGGAGCCCCCTCATCGCGGCGGCCCATAGCCGCGACGGCACACCATGTCACCCGCATTCATATCACGCTAAGTTGCCCGCCTGCTTCACTCGCCCTAACATCCCCCTTGCGCCCCGCCCCCATGCGGGTAAAGCGCGCCGCCCGCCTCTCGCGGTGTCTTTCAGGGGCGTGTCACGATGTCGAGTGCGTCTTTAACCGAGCATGCCCCCTCCGGCGACGATGCGCCTTCCGGCCACACCTCGCACGGCGGCCTGGTTTCGCTGACGGTCGGCGCGATCGGCGTAGTCTTCGGGGATATCGGGACCAGCCCGCTCTATGCCTTTCGCGAAGCGCTGGGCCAGGCCGCCTCCGACGGTCTGGTGCGGGAGGAGATCGTCGGCGTCATCAGCCTGATGCTGTGGGCTCTGATCCTGATCGTGACGGTGAAATACGTCCTGTTCCTGATGCGTGCGGACAACGAAGGCGAAGGCGGCGTGCTGGCGCTGCTGGCCTTGGCGAGCGGCAAGTCCGCCCGGATCGGCGGCACGGTTCTGGTTCTGGGATCGATCGGCGCGGCGCTGTTCTATGGCGATGCCATCATCACGCCCGCCTTGTCCGTACTCTCGGCGGTAGAGGGGATGCGCTCCCTGCATGGGGTCGGCTCGTTCTTTACAGAGCAACGCATCCTGATGATCAGCCTGATCATCCTGGTGGGGCTGTTCCTGGTGCAATCACGCGGCACCGCCTCTGTCGCCAAGCTGTTCGGCCCGGTCTGTATCGTCTGGTTCATCGCCTTGGGAGCCTTGGGCGCGATGCATATCGCCGACGGCCCCGGCATCCTTGCCGCGGCATTGCCCTGGCATGGCGTGATGTTCGTGGCCGATCACGGTGTCCTGGGCTTGTTCGTGCTCGGGGCGGTGTTCCTGACCGTGACCGGAGCGGAAGCGCTGACGGCGGACATGGGCCACTTCGGCAAGCTGCCTATCCGCGTGGGCTGGTTCCTGCTGGTGTTCCCGGCTCTCACGCTCAATTACCTGGGCCAGGGCGCCTTCGCCATCCATTCGCTTGAGCTGGCGGAAGCGAGCGGCAAGGTCTTCACCAATCAGGACTGGTTCTTCCTGATGATCCCCCCGACGATGCGCCTGCCCATGGTGCTGCTGGCCACGGCGGCGACGATCATCGCCAGCCAGGCCGTGATCACCGGAGCCTTTTCGCTGACCCAACAGGCCATTCAGCTGGGCCTGCTGCCCCGCCTCAACATCCGTCAGACCTCCGCCGGGCACTCCGGCCAGATCTACATCGGCGCGGTGAACTGGGCGCTTTTGATCGGCGTCGTCATCCTGGCGCTGGGCTTCCGCAACTCCTCCGCCATGGCCGCCGCCTACGGCATCGCGGTGACGGGCACGATGGTCGTCACCTGCTGCCTCGCTTACCTCGTACTGCGCCGCCGCTGGGGCTGGGGCGTTCCGGCGGCGCTGGCGCTGGTGACGCCGTTCTTCGTGATCGATTCGCTGTTCTTCGGCGCGAACATCCTGCGCGTGATAGAGGGCGGCTGGGTGCCGCTGCTGGTCGGGCTGCTGGTGCTGATCGTCATCCTCACCTGGAACCGTGGCCGGCGCTATATCGCCGCGATGGAAAGCGACGGCGCGATTCCCCTAGCCGACATGGCGCGCAGTCTGGCCGCCCGCCCGCCGACTCGCGTCGACGGCGTGGCTATTTATCTCACCGCCCGCAACGATCTGACGCCCCATGCCCTGCTGCATAACATCAAACACAACCACGTGCTGCATCGGCATAACTACATCACCACGGTCAAGACGCTGCGCCGTCCGACTTGCGACGAGGCTGATCGGCTGGAGATCATTCCGGTCGACGAGAATTTTTGCCGACTGGTCTTGCGCTACGGCTTCATGGAAACGCCATCCGTGCGCGATGATCTGATCGCCGCGGGGGATCGCATCCCCGAGGCCAAGAAGGCCAGCTTCTTCATCGGCCGCAACAATTACGCGATGTCTGCCGAGGTCGGCATGCCGCTGTGGCAGGATATGCTGTTCCTGGCGTTGTACCGCAACGCTGCCGACCCGACGGATTATTACCGGATTCCCCACAACCGCGTGATCGAACTGGGCGCCCAGTACGCGATCTGACGTAGCCCTTCTGCCACAGTCCTCTTTCGTTCCGAAGCATGTCGCAAGCAGGCTGCAACTCATCGCTGGGTTGTGGCGTTTGTGCGATCGGCAGTTAAGTCTTTGCCAAGGTAGGATGATCTAGGGTGGCCCTGTCGGGGGCAGGCAGGACAATTATGAAGCGATTCTTTCAGATCGCGGCAGCCTTAGCCGCAGTGGTGGCGCCAGTGGCGCCGTCCTACGCTGGCAGCCTCGATGGCGCCGGCATCGACGAGGTTCAAAGCGCGTTCGATAATATGCTGGGCACCAGCCAACGTGCGCCGCGCACATATTCTTCGGGACTGGAACAGCAGCTCGCCAGTCTGGCCGAAGCCTCGCGCGGACGGATCGGCGTGGCCGCGCTCGATCTCACCTCCGGTCGCACCGTTGACGTGCTGGGGGATCAGCGCTTTCCAATGGCCAGCACCAGCAAGATCGCCATCGCCGCCACCTTCCTCGAAGGCGTGGACCAGGGGCGCTTCAGCCTCAGCAGCGAATTCCCGATGATGATGCCGGTGCCTTCCAGGCCCTTCTCCACCGCGGTGGCCCCCGTGCGCCCCGGCACATACATGAGCGCACGCAGCCTGATTGAGGCGATGATCACCCGCTCCAACAACTACGCCACGGACGCCTTGCTGAAGGTCGTGGGCGGTCCGCGCGCCGTGAACGACTGGGTCCGCCGCGCCGGCGTGAATGACTGGCATATCGATCGGGACATCGCCACGCTGGTGCGCGACGACGGCGCGGTCAATCCGGCCACCACGATCGATACGCGGGACAGCGCGACGCCGCTGGCGATGGTTCGGCTCCTCTCACAGATTTACAGCGGCCAGATGCTCAGCCCCGCAAGTCGCGACGTCCTCCTGGGCGCAATGGGCCGTTGCCTCACCGGCAAGCGTCGCATTCCGGCCCTGCTCCCCAGCGGCACGACCGTTCTGCACAAGACAGGTTCGCTGAACAATACATCCAGCGATGTAGGCATCATCCAGACACCCGATGGCCGGGCCTATGCCATCGCGATCTACGTGACCGGACAAGGCACCCGCCTCGCCCGCGAAACCCGCATCGCCAGCATCGCCAGCGCACTGTACCACGGCTACGCGGCCCAACCCGCCGTCTACGGCCGCACCGCCGCCCGCTAAGGTCGCTTCACGGCGATGGCGCGCGTCTCGTTGGTTTAGGTACGAAAGGAGGCGCGCTTCGCCCAAAAGTGATGCCCTGGATGATCTGAGCGAAGGGCAGGCTTTGGGTGCATGGCAGAGTTTGGTCGTGAGCAGATTGCCTGCTTTAAGGAGAGATCACCAAGAGCGTAAGCTCAGCGAGCCTCGCGCATACGTTGATGGGTCATCGTCATATCGATGCGATGGTGCGTACGCCATCCGGACACGAGTTCATTCCTGGTGTCGTTATGTGTCGATTAAGCTGATTTATATTGGTTGCGGGGGTAGGACCTCACAGAACCTTGCCTGTTCGATAATATGTTGAAAACACGCCATAAGTCTTCGCTAGGCGCTTTAAGTACCCCCACCAATACCCCTACGAAGCTAGATTGCGGTAAAACGAGGCGCGTCGGCGCCAAGTTGAAGCGCCCTGCTCCGTCTGCTTGGTAGTAAGCATCAAAGTCACCAAATATCCCTCGCGGCGCAGATGCTCCAAGCGCCAATAGCGGAAATCGAGCTGCGCGTTTCAAGTGGTGGATGGGTCGCAAAGCCAATGGACGAAGTGACTGCTGCCGCCGACATGGCCGACGTTACAAGGCGCGAGCTTGGTTCTTGAAAGCTGCCGATCATTCATGAGCCGGTTTGCCAGCCCTGCGTTGGATCGCAGGGCTGGCTAAAGTCATATCTCCGTACGTTCCGACAACGTGAGAGCATCGTCCACATCTACACCAAGGTACCGCACTGTGTTCTCGATGTTGGTGTGCCCTAGTAATATCTGCACTGCCCGCAGATTGCCGGTAGCCTTGTAAATCATTGAGGCCTTGGTTCTGCGCATCGAGTGCGTTCCGTATTCCCGCTTGTCGAGGCCGACGATCGAGACCCATTCGTCAACCAGGCGCGCGTATTGTCGCGTGCTGAGATGACCGAGATAATCGATCCGGCTGGGGAAAACGAAATCAAGGATCGTTCCGCCGCGACGCGCAAACCACGCTTCAAGACTCTTTCGAGCTTCGGTCATGATTTCGAACTGCACCGGCCTGCCGGTCTTCTGTTGGATCACAGTGGAGCGGTTTCGAACATGACCGCCGCTCACGACGTCGCCGATTTTGATTTTCACAAGGTCACAGCCGCGCAACTTGCTGTCGATCGCAAGATCGAACAACGCGCGATCCCGCAGACGTTTATGTTCATCGAGGAAGAAGCGGATGGCCCAAATGTCGCGAGCTTTTAGGGCCCGCTTGGGACCGACGTGCCGGCCCGCATTCCAGGGGCGCCGCTCGTGAACAGCAGGATCAAGATCTGAGTGTCCCATGATGTTTCTCCATCGGCCGTGAGGGCCACGAAAGAAACGCGGGCAAGCTCGATCCGATCGATGATGGAGTCGACTTTACGCCCACCTAAGGCCCCTTCATCGCAGCAGCTGTCGGCCTCGATCCGGACATTGGTATGCGCTTATTCGAAGAACGGTCTTTCGTTATCTCCCCGCCGCCGGGTGAACGACGGTTCGCTTTCCTGCAGGGCCCAACGCCGCGATCACGGCTGAGTCGGGTAAGAGCAGGCTTCGCTCGACGGCTATGAACGACCTCTTGCGCCTGATTTAACACTTGTCTAGTTGCGACTGCATCGCAGTAGCAGGGGTCGTCATGAGATTGGGTTTGCAAGCGGCATTCGCTACGGGGCTTACGCTAGCTTCAGGTACAAATCCTGCGTTCGCGCGAGACGCAAACGAACCAACCGACGAGATCATCGTCAACGGTCGAGCGCAAAGGCTATACCGCGTTGATACCACGACCGTGGGCAAAGTGGCCGAGGACCCGCTCAACATCCCGCAGGCGCTCCAAGTCATCAATGCCGAGCTGTTCCGCGACCAGGGCGCGCGCGACGCGACCGACCTGTATCGCAACATTTCCGGGGTCAGCTTCTTCAGCTATGCCGGGGTCACCTTTCGCGGCTTCCGCCAGGATCAGTCGTTTTATGACGGCCAGCGCGGCAATCCCTTCATCGGCTTCTCGGTGCCGCAGCTGTTCAACATTAGCCGGGTGGAAGTGCTCAAAGGACCGGCCGGGCTGTTCTTCGGTCCAGGATCGCCTGGGGGCATCATCAACTACGTCTCGAAGGTGCCGGAGGACAGATCCTCGCTGCGCCTGGTGGGCACGCTGGGCAACTATAACCGCGCCGGCATGTCCGCCGAGGCAACCGGGCCGGTCGATGCCGACGGGGTCGTCACCTACCGGGTCGGCGGCTTCTACGAGTCCATGGCGCCCTATCGTACCAACACCAAGAGCAAGTCGCTGATCGGCGACGGCGGCCTGTCGATCAAGACCAATCCCGGCGGCAAGCTGACGCTGCAGGCCACGATCTACGACAACGACTTGCCCGGCAATCGCCTGCGCGGCGTGCTGACCGACGATGCCGGCAACTTCCTGACCGACATCCGCTGGAACGCCAACGAGCCGACCGATTTCCTCCGCCTGGAATCTAAGGCCATCCAGGCCCGCTATGCCACGACCATCGGTGAGGCGGTGACCTTCGATGCGGGCGCGCGCTACTTCAAGTCAAAGGAGACGCAGCAGTATCACGAACCGCGCGGGCTCGTGGCCGGCAACCCCGACCTCGTCGCCCGCGAGTTCCGCGACCAGATTCGCGATGTCGACGGCCTGTCGTTCATGGCAAACCTGAGCGCGAAAGTCGGCCTCTTCGGCATGGAGCACAAGTTCCAGGCCGGCGGCGACTGGTATGACGAGACCAACGTGCTGGACTCGCGCATCCTGCGCGCAGGGGTCACCCCGCTGAGCCTAAGCAATCCGGTCTACGTCACGTCGGCTCGCGACGTGGCGCGCGCCGCTGACTTGCCGTTCACCACCACCGACACCCGCACCAAGCGCAATGGCGCCTATCTGCAAGATCAGATCACCCTCACCAAGGCGCTGCTGCTCGTGGGCGGCGTGCGCTACGACAAGTTCGACGATGGCGTGACCACCAGCACCGGCGGCCGGGTTGGCGCGCAATCTTCCTACAGCGATAGCGACGTGACCTATCGCGCCGGCGCGGTGTTCAAACCCCGCCCCGATGCCTCGCTCTACGTCAGCTGGTCCGGCAGCTTCGAGCCGCAGGCCGCCGCCAGCCAGAGCACGGACGTGGGCGGGCCCTTCGCGCCCGTCACCGGCAAGCAGATTGAGACCGGCATCAAGTCGAACCTGTTCGCGGGCCGCCTGCAGGCGAACCTTGCAGTCTACCGGATCGTGCGCCGCAACATCCTCCAGGCCGATGTCACGCTGCCCCCAGTGAATGGCCAGGACCAGCTGCGTCCGATCGGCGAGGTGACCAGCAAGGGCCTCGAGCTGGACCTCGCCACCGACATCACGCCCGACTGGCTGCTGCTGGCGAACTACGCCTACAATGACACCAAGATCACCGACACCGTGGCCGGGCAGGCAGTGACGAACGCGGTAGGCAACCGCTTCGCCAACGCGCCCAAGCACAAGGTGGGCTTCTGGACACGCTACCAATTCCCGGCGACCGGCACCGCGATCGGCTTTGGTGGCGAGCATGTCTCACGCCGGATCAGCCTCTCGGGCCAGCAGGTGAAGCCCTACACGATCTTCGATGCATCGCTGACCAAAGGGCTGGGCTTTGCCGAACTGCTGCTGCGCGTCGATAACATCTTCGACAAGGTCTATGCCGCCTCCGGCTTTTCCGCGCAGAGCGGCCACTTCCCCGGCGAGCCGCGGACCTTCCTAGCCGAGCTGCGCTTCGGCTTCTGACGATGGCGCGGGCAGGTGATGCAACCGGGCAGGCGGATCTTTCGGTGAAGCGGAAGAAGGGCCGCTCGTTCTGGTGGATCGTGCATAGCTGGCTCGGGCTGAAGCTCTCGATCTTCCTCAGCTTCATCCTGCTGACCGGTACGCTGGCGGTCTTCGCGCACGAGATCGATTGGCTGGTGACCCCGGCGATGCGGGTCACGCCGCAGGATGCCCCGCAAGCCTCATGGGGCAAGCTGGCGGAGGCGGCCGCCCGGACCGATCCCAGCGCTCGGCTGCAGACGCTCTACGCGCCGCTCGATCCCTGGTTCGCCGCCGAAGCCTGGATGGATCACGGCAAGGGCGCCCCTTCGCGTGTCTACATCGATCCCTGGACGGCGCAGGTCACCGGAACCCACGGGTGGGCCAATGCGCATCGCTTCCTGCGCCAAGTGCACCGCCACCTCATGCTGCCGACCAAGATCGGCATTCCCATCGTCTGCTCGCTGGCCCTGCTGCTGGTGATCTCGCTGGTGACCGGCATCGTGACCTACAAGAAGTGGTGGCGCGGCTTCCTGCGACGGCCGCGCGGGGGCGATGCGCGCCGACTGACGGGCGATCTCCACCGGCTCGGCGGCGTGTGGAGCCTGTGGTTCGTGGCGCTGATCGCGGTAACGGGCATATGGTATCTGGTCGAGACGCTCGGCGGCAACGCCCCGGTGCCCAAGCTGCCGCAGGTTACGACCTTGGTGCCACTTCCCACCAAACCTGCGCTAGATCGGATGGTGGAACTGGTGCGCCGCGAACGCCCGACCCTCCAAATCCGCGAAATTCGCTTCACTCAGGACAATGGCTTGATCTTCCTGGGTCAGGACCAAGCCTGGCTGGTGCGTGACCGCGCCAATGGCGTTGCGATCGATCCGTCCACCGGCCGCGTGACCATGTCACTCGACGGCCGCGACCTCAGTGTACACCAGCGAATCTCCGAGATGGCGGACCCCCTCCACTTCGGCACTTTGGGCGGTATAGCGACCAAGATCATCTGGTTCGTCTTCGGCGCCCTCTTGACCGCCCTCGCCGTAACCGGCGCGACAATCTACACCCTGCGCCTCGCCAAGGAAGGGCAGGCGGTCGAGCGCAACCTCAAGGTCGCGTGGACGGGAATGGGCGCCTGGGCCTACGTCTGCACCGCGCTCGTCCTGCTCGCCCTAGCACTTACGCCGGGAGCAATCGTAGGCGCCAGTTAGTCGATCAACCATACTGACCTGCAATTGCTAGATTAGCGCAGCTGTCGCCAACATTCAGGACGTTGCGGTAATCTGTCGACAGCCATGAAAGCTGCCTTACATTCAGCCACGAGCAGGTGCCGTTCCATTGCGGCTTCTCGCTTCGTAACAGGCGTTTCATTAAAGAAAGCGTTCAAATGTTGTGTGCTGTCGACTGGCCGGAGTTACGACTTTGGATTGCACCTGCCATCACAGCGTTCGGCATTTTCATCTCTGTGATGGCGGCCATTTTCATTCCGCGACACCAGAAGCGCCTGGATCGACTTGCCTACGCGAACGCTGCCGCTGATGCGCTTGCCGAGGCTGCAGCGCGCATCTGGGACAGGCTCGAGATTCGTTTTGATCCACCTTCGTACGCGCGAAGCGGACGAAAGATGCGGCAATTTAGATCCGACGGAGCACTAGCAACACTTGAAGACTTCAAAGTAAGCGACCTTCCAATCGAGTTGGTGTCGCGGTTCGGTGCAGCGCGAACTGGGCTCAGCGCGCTAAATGAAGCTATGAACAATGAAAAACAGTGGCCGCCTGAGGAAGTCGATATTGAACAATACCGCGTAGTCTATACCGATGTAAAGAATGCATTGGCCGGCTATAACGACGCTTCATCTGCACTGGAAACCAAACTTGCGGCGGTCCCTTCGGAAGCGGTGGACGAATTAGTTGAAGCGCGCCACGATGCTGATCAACGCTAGGTAGCTGTCAGGCCTCGCAAGCTTATGAAACCGCCGACTTTCCGGTCGTTCAAGGCATCCCATGGTCTCGTCGAAAGCAGTCGCTCATTCATCCCCAAAGTCAGAGCTTCCGCCATTGCAAAAGCAGGCTCGGGCAGCCTAGCCAAGACCATGCTGACGGATACCGGTTTCGATCATCTCACCCTCGAGGAACATGGTGTCGCGTTGTTCAGGGGCGCGGTTCTGCCCCATCTGAAAAACTTGGAGGCCATCCTAGCTTCACTCCCGGCAGAGCAAGCAGGTGTGAGGATCAGTGGGCTTTCGGCTCTGGAAGCCTACGTTGGACCAGGTGGACCGATTGGATTCGTGGCACGGCAGGCTTTAGGGGGCATGGGCAAGGCAGTCCGCGCCGTCCTGTTCGACAAGACAGAGAGCACGAACTGGTCCCTCGCGTGGCATCAAGATCGGACGATTTGCGTCCGGCACCAGGCAGATGTGGAAGGGTATGGCCCATGGTCGATCAAGGCCGGGCTGCATCATGTGGCACCGCCATACGACCTCTTGGCGAGAATGGTCACGCTGCGCGTGCATCTCGACGATGTGCCCTCCACGAATGCGCCGCTGCTGATCGCACCGGGTTCGCACAAAATGGGGCGCGTGCCCGCCGACGCTGTAGAGAGAGCAGCCCGTCTCTGTGGCACGATCGCATGCACCGCCTTGGCTGGCGATATCTGGGCCTATTCCACGCCAATCCTCCATGCATCTGAGGCTGCCGTCACGCCTAAGCGGCGGCGTGTGCTGCAGATCGATTTCAGCACTCAAGAACTGCCGGAAGGCCTCGCATGGTTGGGGGTTACATGATCCTCGATCGCTGATGGCGGTCGTGTTATCGAACATCCCCCACAATGACAGGAGGCCACGATAGTAAACAATCGCGACCCATTCGACCTGCCCTGCTTTCGAGCGCACGTCTAAGCGCCGCAAGGGCTATCCGTCCGAAACGAGCGTGAAGCGCGGCTTGCGCTTTGTCCATGGTGACAAGGAGCTGGTCGAGAAGCTCGGACGCAACGATCCTTGCCCGTGTGGCTCGGGCCTCAGATTTCAAGCGATGCTGTCTTGAGACGGGCTGCTTTCGATGGCGTAGAACGCCATGATTATTGGCGAGACTGATCTTGCCGGGGCTGGCGAAAGCCAGCCCCGCATCTGGCTTCGCTGACATAGCGGAAGTTTAGCCGCTCAGATCGGCGCCCTAATAGCTGACGTTCGTTCAGCTAGCGTGCGGCGATCCTTATCGCTTGCTGCCCGTAGGGAGCGCTTATGCAGCGATGTTCTCGATCGGGCCTATGTAGCGGGACTGGGGCCGGATCAGCCTGCCGCCCTCACGTTGCTCGCGCGCATGAGCGATCCAACCGACGACCCGTCCTGCTGCGAACAGGCAGGTGAAGGCTTCGGGCGGGAAGCCCGCGGCCTCAAGCAGAAGCGCGGTGAAGAACTCAACATTCGTATCTAGCCGCCGGCCTGGCTTTTCGCGGCGTAGCACGGCCAAGGCCTCGTTTTCGACCTGCTCGGCGAAGGCTAGACGTTCCACAATCGCTGGCAGCGCGCGCAAACGTTCAACAGCCGCCTTGAGCGCATCAGCGCGGGGATCGCGCGTCTTGTAGATGCGATGGCCAAATCCCATGAGGCGGCCGCCTGCGCGCACTTCGCGCTCAAGCCACGGCCGTGCCGAGCCCTCGCGCGCGATCTCGTCGAGCATCTCGACGACGGGGCCAGGTGCTCCGCCGTGCAGCGGCCCCTTGAGCGCGCTCATCCCAGCGAGGACTGACGAAGTTAGGCCGGCATGGGTCGATGCGACGACCCTGGCCGCGAAAGTGGAGGCGTTCAGGCCGTGGTCGCTGACGGTCACCAGATAGGAATCGAGCGCGCGGGCAATGAGGCCGTCGGTATCGGTGTGCCCCGTCATCCGTAGCATGTCCGCGGCATGCGCGGCTGCGGCATCGGGCGCAATCGGAGCGCTGCCAGCCCGGTGCCGCAGCAGCGCCGCAGTGAGCACCGCCGGTGCCGCGAGCAGGCACAGAGCATCATTTAGGCCTTCGCCGTCGGGGATCATGGCCAGCCCTGCGCGCACGCCGTCGTAGATCGGAAGCTGCGCGAGCCTCTCTAGGGAGGAGTTGATCCGTTCGAATACCTCGCACCGGGCTCCACCGATCGCACTGACTAAATCCTCGCCCGCCGGCAGGCCGGTGAAGAATCCATCGAAGAGGAGGATGACGACGTCTTCGAACGACCAGCGCCCGGATATCTCGGCGAGGGCTTTACCTCTGATGATCAGCCGGCCCGCAACCCCGTCCACATGCGACAGCACGGTGTCTGCCGCGATCACACCATCCAAACCATTCGCCATTCGATCCTCCATCGGTTGCGGTGCGAACAGACATGATCTCCGGTTGCAAGATCATCAATCTTGATCAATTAAATCAATATGGAAAATTGGATCGATCGCGCGGCGGCGCTCGCTCGCCTCGGTGTGCGGCAGCAAACGCTCTACGCCTATGTCAGTCGTGGCCGGGTCAGCGTTCGCTCCGATCCAGAGGACTCCCGCCGAAGCCTCTACAGCGCGGGCGACATCGAAGACTTGCGGGCACGTCGGTCGCGCGGTCGCGGTCGGGCTGCCGTGGCGAGCAGCGCCATGTCCTGGGGAGAACCATCGCTCGAAACGGCCATTTCTACGGTCCATCAGGGAAGGTTGATCTATCGGGGAAGCGACGCGACCTTACTCGCCCGATCGGCCACCTGGGAGGATGCTGCGGAAAGCCTCTGGCAGGCTGGGCGCATGGTCTCGCTCACGTTCTCCCCTGACGGAGCGAATGAGCAGCCTTTTGCGGCGCTCGCAGCCCTTATTCAGGAAAGCTACCCGGGGCTCGGGCGGAGCCCGGGCAGGCTCTTTGCCGATGGGGAAGCTGCGATCTCGAGGCTGGCCGAAGCATTCGGTGCGGCGCCAATCGAAGGTGCGCTGGATCGGCGGCTCGCCAGAGGCTGGTCGCTGGACGGCGACTTTGCCGAGGCGCTGCGGTGCGCGCTTGTCCTCCTGGCGGACCACGAGCTTAACGCGTCGACCTTTTCCGTCCGTGTCGCCGCGTCGACGGGCGCGCCAGTCGCGGCTTGCCTGCTCGCTGGGCTTTCAGCCCTGACCGGACCGCGACACGGCGGCGCGGGCGCTGCCGCCCTGGCTTTGCTGGACGAAGCCCAACGACGCGGACCTTGCATCGCGGTTCGCCAGACGCTCGCCGCACAGCGGCACCTGCCGGGCTTCGGCCACCCGCTCTATCCGATGGGTGATCCGCGGGCTGCAGCGCTTTTCGAGATCTTGCCGAAATTTGGCTTGGCCGATGACCTCCGCGCAGAAGTTGAGGAGGTCTCCGGACTTCGCCCCAACATCGATTTCGCGCTCGCCGTTCTGACTCGGCTCGGCCATCTGCCCGACGACGCGTCTTTCCGGCTCTTCGCTCTAGGACGCAGCATCGGCTGGGTTGCTCATGCCATTGAGCAATTTGGCCAAGACAAGCTGATCAGGCCCCGCGCCCAATATACCGGCAATCTTCCGGACTGATGTCGCCTCTATTCCGGACATTCTGCGCACTGAACGAGCGCTCCAAAAGCTGCCACTTGTTCAGGTGCGGGCTGGCGGCGGAAACTGGGCAGGCAGTGGGCTCGCAGTTTCAGCAGTCTAACCGAGGATAGCTGCCATGGCGCCCACAGCCTTGGCAAGGCGGGGTTTGGGTGAACGGCGGGTGCGCTGACTCCGCAACGCCCTCGGCTTACCGTGGTTTGGGCCACTGACTCTGTCGGGCCGATCGGCTATCCGGGGAGGCATGGAATTCCTCGACCAGCAGATCCATCCTCCGAAATCCTGGGATAAGTTCGAGGAGCTTAGTCGCGCCTTGTTCTCTGCGATCTGGAAGGATCCATGTGCGTGCCGACATGGCCGCACCGGCCAGAAGCAGTACGGCGTCGATGTCCATGGCTGCCCCGCTTCCGTGCCGGGCAAGACCTATGGTGTCCAGTGCAAGGGCAAGGACCAGCATTACGGCAAGCCCGCGACGACTGCCGAATTCGATACTGAGCTATTGAAGGCCGAGAAGTTCACGCCGTCCCTCGGCCACTGGACCTTCACGACTACGCATCCCGACGACGCCGTTCTCCAAGCACATGCCCGCGCGGTCTCGGAAGCGCGGGTCGCGGGCGGTAAGTTCCCGGTGGCTGCCTTTGGTTGGGGAACGTTTCAGGCTTTGCTGGCGCAGCATCCTGAAGTCATCGAGCAATTTTATCCCGAGCTGGGCGCTCAGTTGCCAACGTTGATCAGAAAGCTCACCGCACTCCCCGACCAGCTTCGAGCGGTGATCGAGAGCATCACGCCGCATGGCCAAGTCCTGGCATTAAAAGCTCCGGACTGGGTCGAGGAGCGCTTCGAGACTGCCCGCGACCTCGGGCCCGCCTTACTTGGCAGGCCGCTTGGGCCGGCCGATGTCAGCGCTTGCCCCGAATTGCCGCAGGTCGAGCGGCTGTGGCGCGAGCTCGAGGTCGGCTACAGCGCCCGGCTCGGAGCGACGGCGGGCGCGGGAAAGTCGGTCTGCGCCCTGCAGGTCGCAAAACGCGCGCACGACCGCGGATGGCGTGTCGTGCGGCTGCGCGATCCCGCGGCCCCCACTCTCGATTTTGCGGCCGGCGATCCGCCGACGCTGCATATCATCGACGACGCCCATCTGACTGATCCCGCACTGCTCCAGCGTGCGGAGCAGCGATGCTCCCCGACATGCTGGCTGCTAAGCGCCCACACCCTGGCCGACGACAAAGCCGCTCCCTCAGGCACGATCCGGATCAATCCCGAACAGGCTGTGGCCGTCATTGCTGCGGGTCTGCGTTCGGATATGGACGCAACCCGGCGTGTCGTGCAGCGAATCGATGACCGGATCGGACTGTCGGTCGGAAGCGAGTGGATCGAGGACCGGCTCGACGAGGCGGAGAAAGCTGAGCGCCCCTGGCAATTCTGCTTCATCCTGGGCGGCGGCTGGCGCCGGGCACGCCAGTCCGCCGAGGATGCGAAGGCCTCAAGCACGGATCTAGTCCTAGCGGCCGCTGCTATCCGCCAGCTGGCATCGCGCGATGCGCGCGCTACGCTCGCCGAGCTGGGCTCATTGCTCGATGCGGCGGAAATAGCGCCCGAAGACCGCCCGGCTGCGATCGACTGGCTGGTCCGCCAGCGGCTACTGCTCGGTGCGGACGACCTGCGATGCCCGCACCAGCGCCTGTCGGTCGTGCTGATCGCGCGCATCCTGGAAGGACAGGATGAGGCTGGACGCAAGCGCATCGGCGCGATGGTCAACCATGTCATCACGGGCTCGACGTTCCCGCTCGCCGGCCTCTCGCTGCTGCTGACCGAATGGCGGATGATGGGCGAATGGCCCACCCGCTGGACCTATCTGATCGACCGACCGCTGCTGATGGCGCTCGTCGAACGTTGCTGGCGCGCCGAGGAAGTTGTGGATCGGCGGGGAGCCGCTTGGCTGCTTTCCGAACTGCAAAGCTATCTCAACGACTGGGTCACGAAGGTGACGACTGGTCATGAGGACACCGCCGCTCGCTGGTTCGACGAATGCTTGCCCGGAACCGGCTATGCGGTCGGCCATCTATTCGGACAGTTTGGGATGAAAGACCCCGCGCTGACAACCGCGCTGATCGACCGTGCCGATCCTCTCAAAGCCGCCGCCGCCATCAGCCGACGTGATTCCGCGCTGGCGGGCGAAGCTGGCGGAATGATCTATTCCTGCATGGGCTATCGCTCCGAGGACTGGACCAGACGCTTTAGTGCCGCGGTCGATCGGCCCGCATGCCTTGCCACGATCAGCGGTTGGCCTAGCGACCAATATCTGTCGGGTGCCGACGAGCTCCTACGCCTCATGATCTGGGACGACCGGGAGTTCGGCCTCGACCTCGTCGAGGCCTTCGTCCCCGCGATCGCAGAGCGTTTGCGCGCCCAGCCTTTCCGCGAATTCCATGAGGTCCATGATGTCGTCTGGCACGGCCTGCGGCTGACCGACTCGCTGGGCCTCTATCGGGGTGCCAAGGGACCGACTGCCCGCATGGGCGCGATCGGGAAGAGGTTGGCCGCGGTCTGGGCGCCCGCGGATCTGGCGAAGCAAGTCGCCTTCGTCTCACCACGCCAAGTCCAGCCGGCTGGATGGCTGCTGATGTTCATCGGTGAGGTTTCGCGCAGGCAGTTCAATGAGACCGTCGCGTTGATCGACTGGGACCAATTGGATCGGACCCTCCGCGAAAGCTGGGCCCGCATGAACCATGACACGGAGGTGCTCCTCCATATCTGCTTCTCCGCGGCCGCCGCCAAGGCGCCGATCCAGGCGATGATCCTGCGCAACCTCGACAAAACCAAGGCGCTTTCGGTGCGGCTCGCAATGCTGGCGCCAGATGCCGCCGTCGCGCAACTCAAGGCGCGGCGTCAGGTTGCGCTGTCCAGCCACGACCATTTCAGCTGGCGGATGAGCGCTGCACTGCTCGCGCAATTGGCAGAGGCTCATGCCGACCTGCTCGATGCGATGATCGCGCCGCATGTAGCGATCGCGGCCAAGCAATTGTCGCGCAAGACCCAACCGTTTTTCGGTGAACCGCTCCCGTTCCTTCGGATCGTCTGGCAGTTCGCGCCAATTTCTTTCGAACGGATCTTGGCAGCAATGGACCCGGCAGGAGCCGAGGCTGGCTGGACAGCCGCGCTTCGCGGCGAGGACGCTGCCCAACATGCGCCAACTGGCGATCGCAAGCAGAAGGTCGCAGACCGACAGACGGCAGCCTGGCTGGTAGAACGTACCCTTGCGCGCAGCGACGCCATTGGCGAGGTCGCGCGCCGGTTGCGCAGGCGTTTGCCGCGCGGGTCGATTCCGCCATCCACCTTGTTGGAGGTCTTCAAGGCGAAAAAGAACTGACCAAAGCAAGGAAGCGCGGGCAGGTGGGCATATTTGAGCGAGATTACCTTAGGCACGCGCCTTCGGGTCATGCGTCAGCGGAAGGGTATCAGCCACCAGCGCTAACCGCGTGCTGCGCCGCACCCTTGAGCGTCCGCAAGGCGCGGTGGAGAGAGGTTAGACCGCCAGCACGTCGAGCAAGCGCGGCCTTGGTTTTTCACCTTCGACTTCGATCCGCGCCCGTGAGGAGTTGTGATAGGTCATCGCTATCAGACGGTTTCACGCCGGCCGAGCGGGAGGTTCTGGCAGAAGGTGCCGTTGAAAACCCGACCTGCGAACGGCGTCTTCTGGTCGAGGCTGTGTAAAAACGCGCAAAAGGGGGGGGCCGGATCTTAGCGGGGCTACAGGCTGTGGACGATTGTCGTTTAAGGGGCGCCTTTCGATCAGGTGCGGATCGCGGCAATGAGTGGCTGAATACCCATGATCTGGATCATCCGCTTCATATTATAGGCCAGCACGCACAAACTCATCTCGGTTCTGACATTTTCGAGCGTCTTGGTCAGGAAGTGGGTACTGCCCATCCAGGATTTGAGCGTGCCAAAGACATGCTCGACTGTCCGGCGACGGATGCCCATGGCGTTGGGTAACAGGTCCAGCCGCTTTTGCATCGCATCGATGACCCCCTCATGCTTCCATCGTTTGACGCGCTTCACGTATTCAGTGGTACAGCGAGATCGCAAAACGCAGCTCTGACATGCGCTCAGGTTGCGATAGTTGTCGATGTCGCCATGGTGGTCCGAACGCGGGTTGCCTTGGTCAGATATTCCCCGGCTGGGCAGGTATATCGGTCCTGGTCGGCGTCGTATACGAAGTCGGCCTTGGTGAATAAACCGCGCTGGGCTTTGCCGGACGTGTCGGTTCTGGGCACGCAGGGCAAAATCCCGGTGCCTTCGCATTCCAGCACCTGTTCGCCGTTCATGTAGCCGCGATCTGCCAGGACGGTGATCTCGGGTGCATCGATGGCCGCTAGCGCCTGCCGCCCCATCGGCGCGAGCTGGGCTCGGTCATTGCCCTCATTCACCACCTCATGCGCGACGATGAGGTGGTGTTCAGCATCCACCGCTGCCTGCAGGTTGTAGCCGACGATCCCAGTGCCGCGACCACTGCTGTTCATGGACCTGGCATCTGGATCGGTCAGCGAAACCTGATGATCGGGCGCGGCTTCGACCTGTGCGGCCATGTCCTTGAGGAACTGCATCTGACCGCGCAAGCCCGCGATCTTTTCCCTGATCTGGTCAACTCGCGCTTGCGGTACGTCGCTGGCTTCGCGATCGGCACGATCGAGGGCCGCAAGGTAGCGTTCGATGCTGCCCTCGACCTGCTCGATCCGCTTGGCCGCTTTGTGTTGTGTGTAATTCCGATCCCGGTTGTTCACCGCTTTGAATTTGCTTCCGTCGACTGCAACGGTCGCCTGTCCGAAAAGACTTAGCTGTCGGCACAGCACCACAAACTGGCTGCAGACCGCCCGGATTGCGTCACCATTGTCCCGTCGAAAGTTGGCGATCGTCTTGAAGTCCGGCGCCAATCGTCCGGTCAGCCACATCAATTCGATATTGCGCTGGGCCTCGCGCTCCAGCCGCCTGCTCGACTGGATCCTGTTTAGGTAGCCGTAAAGGTAGATCTTGAGCATCGTCGAAGGATGATACGCCGGGCGGCCAGTCTCGGCAGGCGTCGCTCCGGCAAAACCCGACCCATGGAAATCGAGCTCATCGATAAAGGCCTCGACCACTTGGACCGGGTTGTCCTCGGACACGTAATCATCAAGTGAGGCAGGCAGCAGAAAGGCCAGCCGGCGGTCTTCCCCTTGAACGAAACGGCCCATCCAAAGCCTCCCGAAAATCAGGCAAGACCGTAGCACATCCACGCGTTTTTACACAGCCTCGGTCGGGAGCCGCCACTTCCGGCATGCACCGACGCCATGTCCACTGCCGCCAACATTGCGGTCGTTCAAAGGGCCCAAAGTGCTCCTTGAAGCCTACCGATCGTTCATTTCAATTCGCGAGCCCCTAAATGGAACCAATATTGGAGTTAGGCGACCGTCTGCATACAGATTGCCGATGAGCAAAAGAGGACTGACTTAAGACCGATGCAACCCCCATCAGACTATTATCTCGATGAAAGTGGCAACACGGGCGACTTGAGCAACGTCAAGATTGACTCCTATTTCGTTGAGCAGCGCATGTTCGGCCTGGCAGCGTTCGGAACCGATCTCGATGACGATCTCATCCGTCAGTTTGGAGCCATCAAGGCCGCGCACCGCATCCAGGCACCGGAGGTCAAGGCCAAGCACGCCTATGACAAGCCGCCCTTCATGCTCGAGCTCCTAGACCTGCTGATGGCACGCAGTTGCCCGATCTTTATCGAGCTAGTGGACAAGCATTATTTCGTCGTCGCGAACATCATCGAGCGGATGGTCGTACCCTACGTGGGAGAGTGCGATGTAGAGCCCAAAACGCTTTGGATAAAGGGCGTCATGGCGGATTACATGGCCCTCTATGCGCCTCCCGATCTGGCGCATGCCTTCACCGCCTGCTGCCAAAGCCGGGACCACGCAGCGATCAGGGAGCTCTACAAAGCGATCATCCGATGGGCTCAGGAAAGTCCTTATCCGCCTCAAGAGGTCGCGCAAGGGATCGTCCGCTTTGCCCAGGACAGCCTGAAAGACTATCGCAAATTGCCCAAGGCGAGGGCTGTGGAGCGAGCGCTGCCAGTCCCCGACGCCAACCCGGTCGGCAAGCTGCTATGGGTGCTTCCCAATCTGACATCCTTCACCAACATCTATGCCCGCATCAACCACCACAGGGCTAAACGCATGTCGGGCGTGACCCTCTTCCATGACGAGCAGCTGCAGTTCGGAGACATTTTCCAGCAAAACAAGCAGATTGCCGAATCCTTTGCCGAACTCGGTCTGAAGCTCCCCTTGAAAACCGCCGACTTCGAATTTTGGGAGGCGGCGGAGCTGAAATTCCTGCGCTCCCATGAGTCGATTGGAATCCAGATCGCCGACATCCTCGCTGGTTTTTGCACGCGATATGTTCAAGACGTCGTGTGGAGCGGTGCGTCCCGGCAAGGTGACAAAGCGGTCGCTTTTGACCGCCTCGTCGGCTCGGCCAATCGCAACCGGGGGACAGGGATTAATTTCGTCGCGCCCGACCGCATGCTCCACTTTCTCGGGATCGCGCCGTTGCCAAATTACTAGCGCATTCGAGGTAGCACGCCGACGTTGCAGTCGCTGCGACAGGTGATCTTGCCGCGTGGAACTGCCACCTGATCCCGCCGACATAACTGCCATACAAACCTTCAAATCGGCTCGTCGGATGCGGCCGTTCGTTAAGCATGCGATTCGGGCCATACCTCAGATCAGATTGGGCTATTTTATCGTGGTCCGATTGCAAGTGCTGCGCGCGGCCACGCTGATCTCAAAAGGGGCGTGAACTCTAATCTGCCGTTGCGTCAGGATCGGGCGTCATAATTGGCCACGATTTACCGGACTCAAGATCGGGATGACGCGGCTCCGAAACGGGTACGCCGCGCTCATCCCGTATGGTGTCAATGGCAGTAAGGCAACGCGCGGCGGCATCCGCAGGCCCGCTATCGACCGTTCGTGCGAGCAATGCTTGTCGCAGTTCGGCGGCGGGCACCGGCACCACGTTGTAGGCGTTGCTCCAGCTCTCCACCGGCACGCGTTTCGTGACAACGGTTTCAATCGTGTGCCAATCTAACATGGGCCGCTGCGTTTGCCCTCCAACATCGACCAGGAGCAGCAAGCCTTCGCAGTCGGGGTTTTCAGAAACGGCCCTTGCCAGAAGTGCATGGGCGGGGGAGCAGGCATTATCCTTCAGTAAATCATAGACCTGCTTGCGCACATCCGGATGTTTGGCGATCAGTGCGCCGAGTTCACGCGACAACCGCCAGCCATCGACTGACTTGGTGTCGAAAGCGCCCTTCGCTGTCAGTTCAACGAAACGATGCGCGGATGAGGCGGTGCCCAGCTTGAGCGCGGCCGCCCGCCATTGATAGTTTTCGTAGAATCGTGGATCTTTTTCGGCGAGTTCAAACAAGGCTTCTTCGCCACCCGCCGAAGGCGTCACGGCGAAGGCGTCAATCATTCCCTCTAGAAAGCGCGGCTCCCGCTGTGCGGCCGGCATGTCCTGTACAATATCGAGTGCTACAGCGGGTTGATTGGTAAAGGGTAATAATCTCAACCATTCCCGCAATTCATAGTCTTGGTTGTCCATGAGCATCCATGGATGGATTCTTGCAGCCTCAAGTGTTTCGGCGATACCATCGATGACGAGCTTGCTGTCGATTTCCGCGCCGGACAGAACCAAATTGAACAGCAATTTGGAACGCGTGCGACGGGGTGTCAGAGAGATAAGCTTCTCAATGATGGCGTCGCGCTGGCCGTGCGGCAAACGTACAGCCACGATACCGAGTTCGGCCGCAAGCTGCTTCTGGTCATCTGTTGCGCCATCCGCGATAAGCGTTTCTATGACAGAGAAAATGGCTTCCGCCGCGTCCGATGTCGCAGCGGGATCAACGGCTTGGGCCGCACGCTTTTCCGCCACGCCGCTAAAATCATGTCCGCCAAAGACGCGTTTGTCCGGCGGCGGTTCGTTTACGGCCTTCCAATGCTCCGCGAGAACGCATGCCGCGAGTTCGCCGAAGTGCGGATCGGCGAGATATTCACACATCAACGCGGTCGTTTCCGGCGACTTTATGGCCATGAACGCACGCATATATTCGTGCATCATGGGCCAACTCGCCTCGTCTCTTGCTTTGCCTTGTTGCCAGCCTTCGGCAGCGGCTTCTTCCCGGAAAGCGCGGTAGCGGCGGAGATTTTCATCCAGCATCCGCTTTAAGAGAGGAAGCAAACTTACATGGGGCGCACGGCGTGCAAGCGTAGCGACGCTCGCAATATGCCGCCGCTCCGCATCGCCGGACGCCAAAAGGCGATTGCCCCAGTTTTCGATGAGCGCACGGATAGCAGCAAGGCTTTCCGCATCGAAAGGACGACCCCGGTCGGCCTCGTCGGGATGACGTGACAGCAATTCGGCTAGTCGCTCTATCTGCGCATTGTCTGCTTCTGCGGAACGCGCCTGCGCGGCTGCGACTAGGCTTGCGCCCGGCACGTGCGCAATACGCGATTGGATGCAGTGATACCGGTCCGCAGCCGTCTGATTATACTTGCCGTCCGCATCGCGCAGCCGTGTCGCCGCATCCAAGAGCGTATCGATCATGCGCCCCACAGATTGGCGGCCGAGAACGGAGGCAGCAGCTTCCGCCTGGTCATCCAGACGGGGGGATTCCGCCAGCGCGAGCCGGAGGAGATCATCGTTTTCAAGGCCGAAACCGGCGCTGGCGAGAATATCATCCGCCCCATAGAATAGCTCGCGGTTCGCGCGCACCCGCGCCAGCAAGCCCTCGACTACGGCCTGCGGATACCGGTTCCGCGCCTCATAAATGAGGCGTACCGCCGCATCTTGCCTGTCCTTGATCTCCATATCGCTGATAATAGTGGCGAGTTCGGCGCTCCTGTCTTGGATATCACTGGCGAAAATGATCGAGTGCAGCCGATCATAAGTTGACATGCCGCTTTCTTCGTACCGCTTGCGCGCAGCGGTGATCCCCTGCTGCACAGCCTCGTCGTCCACTTCGTCCACAAGGCTTTTTCGCGCTACCAAGTTGAAGGTTGCGTCTTTTGCGCCTTGCAGCAGTTCGGCGATGTGGCGGTCGGCGCGGCGGAATGAAAGCGCGTCAACGACGGAAGCCTGTACCTCCGGATCGGGATCGTCCTTCGCAACCGCCGTTGCGAGGTCGAGGCCGTCCATGCCGCTGTGAAACGCCATTTCATGCAGGAGAACCGCGCGCGCCTGCGGCGGCAAAGCCTTGATGCGCTTTTCCGCATCTGGCACCAGCAAGGAGGGTCGAAAGCGCCTGCAATTGCGGAGCGCCTTGAGGCTTACCTGATCGTTTTCATGCGTGATGAGCGGCCAGATGCGATCAAGGAATTCCGGACGCCCTGAATTCATCATGAAGCGGAAGGCGCGGTCGCATTTGCCGGGTGTGTGCCAATGGCTGACACGTTCCTGGATCGTCGCCGCGATGGAGTCCCAGACTTCATCCGTCGCGCGGTAGATCATTTCGGCGGCGAGCATCGGATCGACCTCGAAAGCGGCGAGGATTGCCTTTCCACAGGCAGCGTTCCCGGGTTCTGTTCCCCGCGCCATGCGCTCCACCGCAAAGAGGATAGATTCCTCCCATGCCGGGAGATTGAAGATTTCCGATTTCAGCGCTTCGCGACCCTTGGGATCATCCACTTCGCTGATGATCCGGCGTTCAACCGCATGCGAGGCATACCATTCCTGCAACTGCTGGTGCTGGAATGAAACGCCGGGCGTATCACCGGCCCGCATGAGCACATGGCTGTTGACCAGCACTTCCAGCACGTCACCGGGATCGGGCTGAGAACTCAAAGTCAATTGCCCGTTCTGGACGAGCAGCGCGCCCGTTTCAGAGATCGACCGCCGCGCGTTGCTGTCCGCAATGGCAGTATTTGCCGTTTGCGAGGCAAAAACAGCAAGGCTGTCGAGAAAGTCTTCCTGAAAACCTTTCGCCACGCCATGCAACGCCTCTGCACGGCTGGCTTCCTTCTCATGAGCGGTCACGAAATGCCGCAATACTTCCTCTTTCGTCGTCGGAAACGACACATTCTCGGGAAGCGAAAGCAAGGCCGACAGGTAAAGCGGTATCGTGACAAGTTCGCGCACGCCCGTTGTGCGCCAAGCCTGATCCACGATCTTAGCCCCCGCATCGCCGCGCAGGGCGACGGCGATCTGCATTTGCTGTTCCTCGCTGAGCGGCAAGAGATCGACGCGCGTTCCAGCGAACGGCACGTCAAGCGCTTGCCTACGCGTCGAGACGATGAGCCCGAGTTCCGGCAATTCCGCCTTGAGGGTCTCGACCTGCACGCGCGCGCGCTTGCGTGCCTCCGCGTCCAGTTCGTTCCAGCCATCCAGCAACACTACGATGCCGGGCTGGCTTGCCGCCGCGCGGAAATCGTCTTCCGAAATGCCTTTGAATGCAGGACGTTTAAGGATCGAGCTGAGAACGGTTGCGTCTTCCGTCGCCCAATCCCCGAGCGGCACGATGAGCGGCGTACCGCTGCCGTCCGCCAGCATGGCGTCGGCGATCTGGAAGAGTGTCGTCGTTTTTCCCATGCCGGGTGGCGCGACGAGGACTAAATCGTCCAATGACACGACCGCACGCGCGATTGCGTTTGTCGTTGCAGGTTCGCCGAGCCCATCCACTTCGAGCCTGAGCGGAACCGGTGTGGCAGGCCATTTTGCCGTATTGCGGAACACGGCGAGATCGGTTGCGGCGGCGTCCCGTAGACGCACATACAGATCGCCATCGGGTTGCGCTGCTGAGGCGGGCGGCGCTTCATTCCGCAATACGCGCCGCCAGGAGTCCTCTTCCGCCTGCCTTTTCCATTGACGCAGGAGGTCAACGGTGAATGCCCTCACGTCTGAATCAATGGCCTTGCCGTGGTCTCGGCACATCCAGATGCCGTTTTTCGCCGACGAACGCTGTTCGGGCGTCATCTTCTCGTCATAGCGGGGGCCACCGGGCGCAGCGGCGCAAATATGGGCTGCTGTGCCGATATTGATTTCACCGTCGCCATCCGCCGTCGCGCCAACTGTTAGCGTGCGGCACGTCGGATACGAACAAAGCCAGCCCGCGCGTTTCGCGATCTGGAGAACTGTCTTCTGTGAAAAATCGTCTCTGTTTCTTGCCAAGGCAGGTGCTCAAATCTCTTCATTTACTAAACGATGGCGATACACGCTGATATAGCACTTCGAAGTGCATGCGAAAAAACCTGAACACGTCAGTTTTCCCATAAACTTGGGCATTTCCGCGTAAACCTGCGCTTCTTGTGCGCGCGCAGCGGCGGGCGCTCAGCCCCTAGCAATCCGCGCCCTGGTCAGGTCATGCACAAGGGCGATCAGTTCATGCACGTGCTGGTCGCCTTCCGCCGTGGACCACGGCGCAGCCATTTCGCCGTGCATGACCGAGTTGCGGAGCTTCTGCCACGTATCTACATGGGCCGGATTGACCGTTCCGGCTTTGGCCAGAGTACGGAGGAATGCGAGTGGGCTGTGCTGTTTTACAAACCCCAGATTGGATAACATGCGCCCGCGAAGCGCAGCGTCACCGTCCCAGGCGCGAAGGTGCTTTTCCATGGCTTTCAGGGTATCATCAGAAAACTCCGAGCGCCTGTCGCCCTCGCTCATAAGCGATTTTGCCAGTGCCTCGACCGTGCTGGCGAGTGTGAGCAGGATGCCCCACCGCGAGCCGCGTTGTGCCTGCCAGAGTTCTTCATAAAGCCGCGTCACCTCGTGATTTTGCATGTCTGCCGTATCGTCCCCGGCGGCCACCATCGACAGGATGTCGGCATAGAGCTGCCAAAAACGCTCATCGTGCGTGCGGTCGAGGCCCATTGGCTGCATCAGGCCGAACGGCGAAGGCGTCACCTGCCGTGGCGCGGGCAGCAGGGTTACGAAGGCCGAACCGTCGCCGAAGTTCCGCGCGGTGAGCCGGGGATAAACGATTGCGCCCATCAGGATACGCAGCGGCTCTGACAGCCAGCCTTCGGCATCGGGGTGGCGGAGCTGATCGCTTGTATCGGCGGTCAGCCACAATCCATCCTCGGACAGGTCATTGGCGAAGACGACCCGGGTGCCGAGGACGTCGATCACCTGCCGTCCCGGTCCCCGGCTCCCGCCAAGCTCTTCATCGCCGCGAGTCGTTGTCGTCATCATCCATTCGTTCATGGGCAAATGGAAAGGGGGCAAGAACAGCAACTCTACGCTGCTGTCCTTCGCCACCCAGGGGCCGGTGACTTTCGTGCTTAGCCCCTGCAATTCTCCGGCGAGCGGCCAGCCATGCTTGTGGTCGGTGAAGAAATCGACGGCAGTATAACCGCCAGCCCATTCATTGCCTTCGTAGTCGGTGGCAAAGAGGCCGAACTGTTCAAGCGCATCATAGGGATTCTCGCGCGCCGAAATCATCTTACGCCAAGCCGCGCCGCCGTCAGCCGCGGTCCCGTACATTGAGAAACGGATGCTTGAGGAACCGTCGTTTTCAATCCGGCCAGGGCCGGAGACAATGGAGCCTTCAAAATCCCTGCCAACCAGCAGGATATCGCTGCACTCCAGCGTGTAAGAATTGCTAAAAAGCCGTTTCCAGTATGAAAGCGTTTGCATAATCACTGCCCCAACGAGATGCGCTCAGCACCCGACTAGCCTAGGTTTTTAGGCAGCCGAATGAAGATGCGCTTATTTCAATCGCCGACCAACATTGTAGCCGTAGTGGGCGCTCCGACCGAGTGTCCGCTCTTGGAATTGGCCAGGGCGGCTCGAATGACCGGGATGGGGGCGCGTTGCTGAGACGCCGGCTCGCCGGTCGAAACGTCCGCTATCCCAATTGGCACTCTTGAAAGGAGACGTTCCGGTTCGTCCGCATTAGCCGACGTTCACCCGCCCGGATGAACGAAGGGCTGCTTTCGCCCGCCGGCGCTCGTAAGCGGCCCTTCCGGATCGTCCAACAACCCGGTCATTCGGATCCACCAGTAGGTGCACTCGGCAAGGGTCATTTTGATGGACCCAGACGAAGTGGAATGATGCGCGGAGACTTACCGCTTGATCCTGCCTGCCCTCTCCCGCTCGTGCGCGACGATCCGGTTCCATCGCTGCGGGTCAGCCTTGGCCATCATGTTCTGGCCGGCATCCCACATGTTCGTGCCTAGCATTCTTGCGGCGATCCGCTCGGGCGCGGCCCAGCTGACCGGAAGCGATCGCGCAAGTGCACCAGGCAGGATCGCCCACAGCACCATACCTGCGACCGCGAAGGCTATGCGGTTGTAGCGCAACTCCTCGTCCTGCTCGCTGGCAGATCGCGATCGTGCGACGATCGCGTCTATCCTGTCGCTGGTTGCCTTCATGGCGCTACGCGCGAGCTCCAGCGCCTGCCGATCCGAATCGTGCCGGCTTGCCGCTGCCTCCGCGATTTCGCGCTCCAGATCCTTGGGCGACAGCTTGATCCCGGGGCGCTCGGAAACCTTTTGGGCCCAGGTGACGACGTGCTCGAGACGTATGCTGATGGCTTCCAGGCTCGGTGCATAGTCGGGCTGCGACGTGCGCTCGACGGCGCGGCGCAGCAAGCTGACTTCGCCGCGCAGCTCGCTGAAAGCATGGGCGGCAAGGCTGGTGTCGACGGGTGGCGCGGTGTCAGGTGCCATAGACGCGATGTTACAGTCCTATCCCACGCCCACGCGAGAGGCCGATCCATCGCTGGATATCCTGAGACAACGATACGCCGGTACCGACCTCGATCCCGAGACGCGGAAGCCGCTTCCTGACCAGCGACTCGGCCTGAGCATCGCGCTCGATGCTCTTGGCCATGCCCGTCATCTGCTTCTCGATCACGCTTTGGCCTTTGTGATCACCGGCATTACGCATCGCCTGGTGCGCTCTTTCCAGCTTCTGCCAGTCCTTGACGAAGCGGTCGGCGCGCTTTTCTGGAGTGGCGCGTAGTTCCGCTTCCAGCGCCATGGCGCGGATGGCGGCGCTGGTCCGGCCTGCGGCTGCCTCGGAGACCAGCTCGCCATCGCGTGCGAACGCTGCGCGAAGATCGCGGGCGGCATCGGGGCGAGCGGCATCGAGTTGCGCAGCCGCCTTCTGGAAGGCGATGGTCTGGTGGGCAAGCTCGGTATAGCCATCCTTGCGCATGCGCATGATGTCGGCAGTGGCGCGTGCAAACCGCTGGACGGCTGTGCTCAAGCTGACCGGCTCTGCGGCGCGTGGTCCCGGCGACAGGGGCCGGGTTGGTGCGACAGCCCTGTCTCGCGCCGGCGGCGGGTGCACGGGCCGCAGGTCGAGGCCGGCGAACGGATCGCGTGTCGCAACAGGCCTCGTCCGTTCTGCCGCCATTGCCGGCGTCTGGACCTGCCGGCGATCTGCACTGTCCTGTGTGTAGTCCGCCACCATGTCCTTGCCGCGGTCGCGGCCGAGGGTGCGCACGAGCCGGTCGCGGTCGGCAAAGTCGTCGGCACCGTAGTGCAGGTCGACGCTGTCACGATGACGCGAGAGCACTACGTAAGCGCCATGCCGATCGAGGCCGGGCGTGGCGAGCACATGGACCTTGTCGACGGTCATGCCTTGCGCCTTGTGGATCGTCGCGGCGTAGCCGTGGTCAATCTGATTGTAGTCCTTGAGATCGAAGGCGACGGCGCGGCCATCGTCGAGCATCACCGCCATGCTGATCGGACTGACGGAGCGGATGGTACCCAGCGAGCCGTTCTTCACACCCAGGCTGCGCTCGTTCTTCAGGAACATGACCCTGTCGCCCGCAGCAAAGTCGCGACTGCCACGTTCGACGCCGAGCGTCACCTCCTTGCCCAGCTGATTGGCGGCACGCAGCCGCGCTCGCGCCGCCCCATTCAGCGCCTGCACTTCGTCGTTGGTATGGGTGAGGATGATGCGGCTTGCATTGGGGTTTGCCTGACGGTCCGTGTCCCAGCGCGCGATCAGATTGGTGCGTGCAGCGTCTCGGGTGCCTGCCGCATGGACATGCCCCGCCTGCTCATACGCAGCCAGCGCCTCGCCGGTGCGTCCTGTCGCCAGGTGCCGCGTTGCATCGCGCTGCCAGTCCTCACGCTGACGGCGCACTTGGGTGATCTCGATGGCGCCATGGCGCTCGGCGATCGAGCGGAAGGCTGCGCCCGCTTCGATCGCCTGCAACTGCTCGGGATCACCGACCAGCACCACCTTGGCGTGCCGCTTCTCGGCTTCGGCGAGCACGCGCTCCATCTGGCGCGTGCCGATCATGCCTGCCTCGTCGATAACGAGCACGCTTTTGTCGGTCAGCAGCTCACGCTGCTGCCCCCACTGATGCTCCATGCTGGCGATCGTGCGACTGACGATGCCCGAACCGCTCTCGAGGTTCTCGGCAGCGATGCCAGACAACGCGAGCCCCCGCACGTCGTAGCCGGCCTGCTCCCAGGCCTCGCGCGCGATGCCCAGCATCGCGCTCTTACCGGTGCCGGCGTAGCCGACGACGCTGGTGAGACCGCGGCTGCTGGTGACATGCTCCAAGGCACCGCGCTGCTCGGGCGAAAGTACCATATCTCTGGATTGAGCGCGCGCCAGCGCGCGCTCGATGTGGCGCTCGTCGACACCATGGTTGCGCGCGGCATCGAGCCGTATGGTCGCACTCTCCAGCCGCCGCTCGGTTTCGATCATGCCGCGCGAGGTGAAGCGGTCTTCGCCTCTGCCATCCTTGCCCAGCGAGACCAGCTCGGGTGAGGCTCGGACAGCTGCCAGAACCTGATCGAACTGATCCTTGCCCTCGCTGTGCCGATGCACAAACCTGGCAAGATCACGGGTGGTGAAAGTCGCTTGCTGCTGGGTGATCGCATCCAGTGCGATCGTAGGCTTGGCGAGGATCCGCTCGCCGTTGGCGCGGGCGATCGCGAGATGCTCTTCGAGCCGCTCGCTCTCCAGCCCTTGCCCCGCCATGCGCGCAGCCGCCGGGCCGATCTTGTGCTGCGGCTCGAGTTCGATGCCCTGCGCTTCCAAGGATCGGTGATCGACCCGGGCATCAATGTCGAGCTCGGCCAGGCGCGCGTTGACGTGTTCGGCCCAGGCCTCGCGCCAGTGGGTGAGCAGCTCGGTCTTGTTCCACTCGCGCACTTTGGGGCCGAAGCCCTCGTCGGTGACTTGCCGCAGTCCCAGCATCACATGCGCGTGGGGTTTGGGGAGCCCATCCTCGCCGATATCCCAGTGCACGTTGAGATCGGCGACCATGCCGCGCGCCACGAACTCACGAGCCGCGAAGTTGCGCGCCAGGCGGATGCCTTGGGTCTGGTCCAGCTCGCGCGGAAGCGCGAACTCGATCTCGCGCGCCAGCTGCGCGTCCTTGCGCACTTCGACGGCCTCGATATCGTTCCATAGCTGCTCGCGATCCTGCCAGCGCTCAGGCGCGCCGTCGGGCAGCATGACTTCGGAGTGCACGACGCCCGCTTTGTTGGAGAAATTGTGGGCACGGTCGAGGCGCTGGTCGTGCAGCCTTGAGGCCGAGCGGTAGGCGGCCGCGGCCACGGCGGACGAGCCGGAAGCGCGGGAAATGACTTTGGCCGAGAAGTGGTAGATCGCCATGACGGCCATCCACTTACACTTCAAAAGCGACGTCGGCACGACGTATAAGCGCGCCCTCGAAAGATTTCATCAACCTCGGGAATACGAAATCTCAGGAGATTTCACGACATTGCCGCTGATCGAGAGCGACGATAACTGGTCAGTCCGCCACCCACTACAAGGAGCCGGACAGATGCGCAAACCCCGTGACTACGATTCGGAGCTCAAGGCACTCGAGCAGAAAGCGCGGCAACTCAAATCGCGCCGGCAGAGCCAGCTCGGCGAGCTGGTCATCGCGACAGGTGCCGACAGCCTCGCATCAGAAGAACTCGCCGGCGCGCTTCTTGCGGCTGCCGGTACCAGCGATCGCGCGACGAAAGAGGTGTGGCGCAGGCGCGGTGCCGCCTTCTTTTCAGGCGAGCGGCAGGGCACTGGCGAGCGCGCTACCAGCGAGCCGGCAAGCGCTCGGCCGGGTGACAGCAGCACGCCACCGGCTAGCAGCGAGCCAGGCGCGGCATGACACCCGAGATTGGCAGGTGAAACGACGCGAGCGGACCCGCCATCGTAAGCGGTGTCCTCAGGCCACGGCCGTCCATGGCATAAGTTCGCCGACGGCGTTCGCTGGATGACCGCTGGCCAGCTTGGCCAAGGTGTCTGTCAGCCAGGCGTGCGGGTTGATGCCGGAGATCTTGCAGTTCTCGATCAGCGTGGCGATGACCGCCCAGTTGTCGCCGCCTTCGTCTGAACCTGCGAACAGGGCATTCTTGCGATTGAGGGCCAGCGGCCTGATCGACCGCTCGACGGTGTTGGAATCCAGCTCGACGCGGCCGTCGTCGAGGAACAGTGACAGCCCGGCCCAGCGGGTCAGCGCGTAGCGGATGGCATCGGCGAGCTTGCTCTTGGCACTGACCTGCCGGAGCCGCGCCTCAAGATAGACGTGCAGGTCATCGACGATGGCGCGGGCCCGTTCGGCGCGCACGGCGCGGCGCTGCTCCGCCGAGGTGCCGCGAACCTCGTCCTCGATCGCGTAGAGCATGGCGATCCGGCGTAGCACCTCGGCCGCGACCGGCGAGTTGTCGGCCAGCTCGTAGAATTTACGCCGCACGTGCGACCAGCAGAAGGCCAGGCTCACCTGCTGCCGGCGCCTGGCCAGAGCGGCATAGCCGCCAAAGCCATCGACCTGCAGGATGCCGGCGAAGTCACCGAGATGGGCTTCGGCCCGCTCACCTTTGCGGTCAGCGGCATAGACATAGGCCACCATCGGCGGATCTTCGCTGCCCCACGGTCGATCGTCCCGGGCATAGGCCCAGAGCTGGCCCGTCTTCGTCCGCCCGCGGCCGGGATCGAGCACCGGCGCCGTGGTCTCGTCGGCGAACAGCCGCTCGGATCGTCGCAATCGCTCGAGGATGTGATCGCGCAAGGGGCGCAGGTACCAGGCGGCCCGGCCAACCCAGTCCGCCAGGGTGGATCGGTCGAGTTGGATGCCTTCCCGCGCGTAGATCTGGGCCTGGCGGTATAAGGGCAGGTGATCGGCATACTTGGCGACCAGGACCTGCGCGATCAGCGCCTCGGTGGGGATGCCGCCCTCGACGATTCGCGCCGGGGCCGGTGCCTGGACGATCGCGCTCTCGCACGAGCGGCAGCCATAGCGCGGACGGCGGGTGACCAGCACGCGGAAGGTGGTCGGCACGACGTCGAGACGCTCGGCCACGTCCTCACCGATCTGGTGGAGCGCGCCGCCACAGCAGGTGCAGGACTTATCCTCGACGTCGATGACCTGCTCGATCCGATCCAGATGCGCTGGCAGCGAGCCGCGGTTGGCCTTGCGGGGCCGCTCACCGCCGGCCTTCGTGACCACCGCCTCGCTGACGGCGCGGGCCTTGCCGAGCGCTGTCTCGATATCTTCCAGGCAGAGTTCGAGTTGGTCGGGATCGAGTTGCTCGGACTTGCGGCCAAACCGGTGCCGCACGAACGCATCAATGATCGACTGAAGCCGCTCGATCTCTGCGTCGGACTCACCCTTGGCGACCATCACATCGGCCAGCTTGCGAGACTGCTCGAGGGCGAACGCACGGAGCGCTTCAACGTCTTCTGGCAGGTCCGCCTCCATGAGCATGGATGGAGTGAATCAGCAGTGAGAACCCCCGTCAACCGGCAATCTGCGGGGCGATCGGGCGGCGTCCGCCGTGCACCCGGCGCCAGTCCAGACCCTCGAGCAAGGCGCCCAACTGCGCCGCCGTCAGCCGCATCACGCCGTCCCGGATCGCCGGCCACTTGAACCCGCCGGACTCCAGCCTCTTGGCCATCAGGCACAGCCCGGTGCCATCCCACCAGACGAGCTTGATCCGGTCGCTGCGCTTGGCCCGGAACACATAGATCACGCCGGAATAGGGATCGCCGCCGTACTCCGCGCCGACCAGCGCAGCCAGCGCATCCGGGCCTTTGCGGAAATCCACCGGACGCGTGGCGACCATGACCTTCGCACCTGGACCGATCCCAATCATCAGCTGGCCCCCGCTTGCAGGGCTTGAATGATGGCCACGGCCAGATCGGTCCTGACGGCCTGTCCTATCCGGACCACGGCACCACCAACTTCGACCTCAATGCTATCGCCCGAGCTCGGTGGTGAGCCACCCACGACCGGCACAAACATCGGCTCGTCGCGTGGCGGAAGCTTGGCGGCCTCCATCGCGTAACGCAGCTCCCTGCGCCACGTGTACAACAGCGCCGTGCTGATCTCCCGCTCGCGAGCAAAGGCCGCGACGTTATCGCAGCGCTCCATCTCGGCGACTAGCTCCAGCTTCTGCTCAACCGTCCAGACGCGGCGCCGACCTGACAGTCGGCCAAGGACCTCGACCCGCCCAGGAGGCTTCAGAGGCACTCCAATGTGCGTGTCCAATGCGGTCGTAACGCGGTGCTCGTCCATCCCCGCACTTCAACCACCACCCCGAGGCCACGCAAGGTGCCGCCAGAACACCGCTTACCCGCCATCTGATCGAGCTTGGTGGTCTGATCGCAAAGGCCGGGCTGGTCGAGCTCGTTGACGACGATCGGGCGGTGATACTCGGTCTGCTGACTGAAGCAGCAGCGCGACTGCGCGGCGAGGACCGTGAGGCTATGCTGACGCTATGGCGCCGACGTGGCAAGCGCGCCTTTCTCGCTGATCCGCAGGAGAGAAAATGACCTGCTCGCAAAGCTGAGCAAGTCATTCCGGCTTGGCAACGGTCGAATGAACCTAAGTTGCGGACGCTCTTACGAAGAACGGCCTCCCAATAAAAGTCCTAGCGGCTCCGCGAAAACACACCCTTGAACCTTCAGCCAGCGTTGCGAGCAGTGGCTTCCAATTGCGCGATCCGCTCAGTGCAGATCGCGTGCACGACCCGGCCGAGTTCCTCGACCTGTTCGCCAAGCCACATGAGCTCCTCGGAGGTGATCTTGTAGTGCTTCGAGTAGCGCGCCTTCACGTAGGCGTCCTTGAGCTTCTCGAACATCGCACGCTCACGCCGTGTCTCGCGCGGCCATGCATAGACCAGTCGCATGTCGAGCCGCTCGGCCTGCGTGCGCAGGAATGCAAGGTTGTGGTTGTGCGGCGTGTAGAAGGTGCTGACTAAAAGCACGCAATGATAGAGGCTTTCGGCGGTTTGATGCAGCATAAAAGCTGCCCGCTTTGATCGGCCCTTCTCCATGAGATGCTTGGCGCTGTCTGAAAAATCTGAGGCGCTGGCTATCCACTCCTCGAAGTACTCCTTTGCCATCGCCAGCGCCTGCTGCGGGGTCTTCGGCTTGGGCTCGGGCAGTGGCCTGTCGTCCACCTCCTGCAGCACAATCCCATCACGTGCGATGTCGAGGAAGAAGAAGCGCCCGTGCGCAAGCCCGTCGCCGACCTCCTGCCAGGAGTGCACCACGAAGTTGACGGGTGTGCGCAGGCGGCCGGCTAGCTTCTCTTCGATCAGGCGCTGCTCGGCCGCGGTCCAATAGGCTGCGCGGTCGGTCAGCTCCTTCTGGTTGACGATGATCAGCAGGTCGAAGTCGGAGACGTAGCCCTTGGCGGTATGCGGCTCGTCGACCCAGCCGCCACGCGCGTGGCTGCCATAGAGGATCACCTTGAGAATGCGACCACGCTTGCGCCGCGCAGTCGCGTTCTCGTGCGCGGCTCCGAACTCCTCAAAGATGATCTGCACCACACGTTCCAGCTCACGCTGCTTGGCGGGTGGTAGATGATCGAGATCGATGCGCATAACACGGCTACCCTGTCGCGGCAGCCGAGCGATGGCAAGCCATCGCTTGACGGGTGTGGCTGGTCACCATGGCCACAAGCGCCACCACCAGGACTCAGGCTTGCGTATGCTCTTGGCGAAGATGAATAGCGCGCATGCGAACGCGTGCTGCACCTCGCTCTCGGTCAGGCCATAGCGTTTAGCCAGCTGGGCGTAAGTCACACCCTCTTCAAAGCGCATGGCCAGGAACACCTCACGCTGCAGATTGGTCATGCGCCGCAGGCTGCGGCGTGCCTTCCTCACGAAGGCACGCGAGGGACGCTGCTCGCTCATGCTTGCGCCTCCCCACAGCTCAGGAGAAAGTCCGCTGCCTTGCTGGCTGCACTCGCGGCCCGAAAGATCGCCTTCTCGTCGGCACGCAGCACCGGGAGCCAGGCACCCACGTAGTCGGCATGGCGCACTGTCGGCACGATGCCGAGCGAGGCACAGGCAAACGCGCTCGCCATCTCGGCGACAAGTTCTTCCCGGGCATAAGCGGCTGATCCAAACTTGCCCGACTGATCGCGTCCCAATCGGCTCGTGTGCCCGGTCCAGTGCCCCAGCTCATGCAGTGCCGTGCGGTACCAGTTGATCGGCTCGTGGAAGGCAGCTTGCGGTGGCACTGCCACATAGTCCTGCACCGGCGAGTAGTAGGCCTCGCCACCACCGATCCGGACGTCGGCACCACTGGCACGGATGATCGCGTCGACGGCCTCAACCGCAACGATCGGATCCGCCGAGACCTGCAGGCTTTTCAGCGCCTCTGGCAGCCCTTCGCATTGATCCACGTTGAAGACGGTGAACCGATTGAGGAATGCAACCGTCCTCGCCTCGCGATCCTCGCTCTGGGCCTTGTCCGCCCCGTCCCTGAGGGTGAAGCGATCGGCATAGCAGATGACCGTGCCCTTCTCGCCGCGCCGCACATGTCCGCCTGCCTGTTCGGCCTGCCGGTAGGTCAGCCAGCGCTGGGAGGTGAAGCCCTGCTCCACGCCGGCCCCCCACAGGATCAGCACGTTGATCCCAGAATAGCTTCGTCCCGACATCGCGTTGCTCGGCATCGTGCACGCACACTGGCTTGCATCCCAAGGCTGCACCCACGGCAACCTGCCTGCTTCCAGCTCCGCGATGATCCGCTGCGTTACCTCGGCGTAGAGGCTCTGACGATGGTCCTTCATGTCCTTCACTCCTCAAACCGCCATTGACCGGCGCCAGGGTGGCGGGGGGCGGCAGGAGCGGACCAACAGCCCCGCCGGCCAAGGCGGGGCGCACCTGACAAGGCTGCAACGAAGTGGAGGACCTGCAAGTGCAGCGAGGCGGGGTTGCGCCCCGGCGAGGCGGGGCTAACGGGCAGCGACGCCCCCCGTCACCTTGATGCCGCCAAAGGCCTACGCCGCCGCGCGCACCAGCGCGGGCGACAACTGACGAGCTGCAAGGCAGCTCACACCGGCCTGCCCACAGCAGGCGGGACACGCGTCAGGCGATCGTGACGGCCAAGCCGACGAGACGCCGATCAGGCGACTCGGCCGGAGCGAAGCGGAGGTAGAGCGCGATCAGTGCGACGCACTGAGACGCCAGATCTTGTCTTCACCTTACCTGGCAAAAGCACTCTCTGGTGACGTCCCGGGGGGCGTGTCAGCTTCATGCCCCAACTTGAACCGTCAAGGGCGAAGCGATAGCACCAAAAAGCGGATGAAACTCACTCAGGTAGTGTCATGACCGACAGATAGTCGATCATTCCGGGCGCACCATTTCAACAGGATCGAACCGGCGGCGGAATTGGGCGGCTCATTGCAAGGTTGAGGTGGCAGCGGTTGCGGAATCGAAGACCTCGAATAGCCTCCGTCGCTGTGCCTGCCACTTGAGATCGCTACGGCCTAGATAAATGGGCGGCCACCCGTCACCGGCACGGTCGCGCCGGTGATGTAGCTCGCCTCATCGCTGGCAAGCATCACATAGGGAGGTGCAAGTTCGCGCGGCTGCGCGGCGCGGCCAAGCGGTGTGTTTTCGCCGAATGTCTTCACCGCCTCGGGCGGCATGGTCGAAGGGATCAGCGGCGTCCACACCGGGCCGGGCGCGACGCAGTTCACGCGGATGCCCTTGTCCGCAAGCATCTGCGCGAGGCCCATCGTGAAATTCTGGATCGCGCCCTTGGTGGTCGCATAGGCGAGCAGGCTGGCATTGGGCTGATCGGCGTTGATAGAGGTCGTGTTGATGATCACGCCACCCTTCATCAGATGCGGGACCGCAGCCTTGGAAAGGTAGAACATCGCGTGGATGTTGACAGCGAAGGTCAACTGCCACTCGTCATCGGAAATGTCCTCGATATCCTCGAAGCTCGCCTGATGGGCCGCATTGTTGACGAGAATATCGATACCGCCCAGCTTCGCGATCGCCTTCTCGACAATCGCCCCGCAATGCCCGGCGTCACTGATGTCTCCGGGCACCAGAACCGCCTTCCGCCCCGCCTTTTCAATCCATTTTTGGGTTTCGCGAGCATCTTCATGCTCGTCGAGATAGGAGATGAGAAGGTCGGCGCCTTCGCGCGCATAGGCGATCGCCACCGCCCGCCCGATGCCGCTGTCGCCGCCGGTGATGATCGCGCGCTTGCCCGCCAGCCGGCCGGAGCCGGCATAGCTCTCCTCGCCGTGGTCGGGCCGCGGGTCCATTGCATCGGTCCTGCCCGGCATCGGCTGCTGCTGCTCGGGGTAAGGCGGACGGGGATCGCCGGTCATGGCCACATCCTTCGCAGTTAGAGCGTTAGGCCGCGATCAGATGCACGGCGGTCGGCTGTGCCAGCGGCAGGCCAGCCGATTTCGCCTGCGCCAATAGTTCCTCCTTGCGGGCCAGCATCTGGTCGCGCAGCACGACCAGATCGACATCGGTCTTCCGGCATTGGGCGAACATGCCTTCGGACGGCATTTCTTCTTCATGGACGTGGTGCTTGATCTCCTCGGAGAGGACCTTGACCTTGGCGTCGTAGAAATCGTCCTGGGGGCTGCCGGCCTCGATGTCGTTCACCAGCACCTTGGCGCCGTCATGCTCGACATAGGCTTCGTCGAGCGTGTCGCTCTCAATCTTCCCGCGAAAGGCGGGATAGAAGATTTCTTCCTCGATCAGCGTGTGGATCTTGAGTTCCGTGCATATCGCGTGGGCGAGCTTCTGTTTGCTGCTCGATGATGTGGCTTTCTCGAACTGCTCGAACAGATCCTCGACCTTGCGGTGGTCGGCCTTGAGCAAGGCGATGGCGTCGGTGAAGGTTTCGCGGGGCATGATATCCTCCTTTGGAGTGCTACCCGGAAAATGAGCGGATCATGGCATCCGTTCCCTGCAAGCGACTCGCAGCACGACGAAGCGTGAAGCAGTTGAATGCGATCACCTTCACACCGTCTTGTCATCATCTTCCTGTTTGGATGTCTCTTCTTCCTTCTTCGCGATGAAGCTGATCTTGCCATTGGGCTCGAGGATGGCCCACGCAACCTCGGCAATATGGGCGATGCCCGCGAGACGCATCTCGATTTCCACTTCAGCACGGGTGATGCGATCGCGGCGCATATTAGCCATGATCAGTTCACCGTTCTTGACCAACACGCGTGGCACGCCTTCCAGCAACCTTTCGGCGCGTGGGGAGAGATAGGTGGCCCAGCTCAGCGCCAGTGCCCAGAAGGCGATGGTGCCAATGGCGAGGGCGGCGCCCGTCATGCTGAGATCATTATGGGTAATGCCCTGCTGGACCAGGTCGCCCATCACGACGAGCAGCACCAGTTCGAACGGCGTGACCTGGCTCAGCTCCCGCTTGCCCAACAGCCGGAGCAACAGATACATGACGAAGAACATCACGCTGGCGCGCAGGATGATGTCCATCAGGGCAGCACCTTGATCGTGACCGGCACAGCGGCCAGCCGACGCTCGCCGTCAAGCGCCACGACCTCGCCGCTCGTTCCCGCGAACAGCGGTGGATTGATCTGGCCATCGATCTTGAAGCGGAAAGTCTCGCCCGGCTTGGCGTCACCGAAGGAAAAGCGATGAAAGCCGCTCCTGTGGCTTTCATCACCTGCGGCCGGGATCATCGTGTTGATGGTCATTTCCCGCCACAGAACATCCGAGACGGCAATGACGAGATCACCGATCGGCCGTTGCGGCGTGACCTCGACGATCGTCTCGAACGCCATGCCGTTGCGCAGCGTTTCCGGCGTTCGCACGCTCATGGCGACCATATCGTTCGACGAGTGCCGAACGATGGCCGGCTGGCCACCGAACAGGCCGGCCAGTCCGGCGCCCAGCAACACGATGAGAAGGAGGAGCGGCCAGGGGTTGGCCCTCCGGCTGTTGCTTTCATGCTCTTGCGTGATGCCGTCCGGCGCCTGCGCTGCCATGGCCAGAGCTCAGGCCGCCCGCTGCGGTCGACCCGCCACAGCCGATAGCATGTCGGGCAGCATGTCGAGCGCGACCCGCAGGCTCTCGATCCGTGTCGCACCGCGCCCGATGTCACCGAAATGGCAGACGATATGGCGTGTCTCCACCCCATGCGCGGCGCAGGCGAAATGCACCAGCCCGGGTTCGTCGCCGGGTTCGCCGGGGCCGGCAAAGCCGGTGATCGCAATCGCCAGCCGGGCGTCCGACCGGCGCAAGGCGCCTTCGGCCATGGCGCGCGCCACCGGCTCGCTGACCGCGCCGCAATCGTCGATCATCTGATGGCTGAGCCCGAGCAGGTCGCATTTGGCCTTGTTACTGTAGACAACGAAGCCACGGTCGAAGGCGTTGCTGGCGCCCTCGATATCCGTAAGCAGCGAAGCAAGCAGCCCGCCGGTGCAGCTTTCCGCGGTCGCGATCCCGATCTTGGCCTTGCTCGCGGTTTCGAGCAGGACCATTGCCGCCTCGATAATGTCGTCAGGTAAAACCGGCGACAGCGTCTCGGCGTCCGGTGTCGGCATGGCTTTGTGCTGCGAGGACATCTTCCTTCTCTCTGTCGGCGCCATCGGCTGGTAAGAAACCTCTGTCCTGCCGATACCGTTCCCTTGGAAATGCGGCAGTGGCTTTTCCTCAGCGCGCCAGGGCATCCCGCGGGAGCTTCAGGACAGTCTCAAAGACGCCGTCGCGCCATTCCCGGACAATCGTTCCCTGAAGTCCCCTGAGGGTCGCGTCGAGCAGGCTCGTGCCGAACCCCGCCTGAGGCTTTTCCGACCACTGGCCGCCCTCTTCCCGCCAGAACACGGAGACCGCTGCGGCATCGGTGGCGATGTCGACGCTGAGCGAACCGTCTGGATTGGAGAGCGCACCATATTTGACCGCATTGGTGGCGAGTTCGTGGAACAGCAGCGCAAGCGACGTCATCGCATGCTGGCCGACCACTGTATCGCAATCCACAACCGCGATGCCGTCATCTCCATAGGGTGCCATCACCGCCGCGAGGATCTCGCCTAGGGTCGTCGGCCCTGTCCTCGCTGTGCAGCACCAGCGACTGCGCGGCAGCGAGCGATGTGATACGGGCGTTCAATTCCTCGGTGAACGTCTGGACATCATCGGCGCGGCGACCGCCGATGCTGATCAGGCCCTGAACGATCGACAGCAGGTTCTTCACCCGATGCTTCATCTCGCTCAGCAGCAGCGCCTGCTCATTCGCATGTCGCAGCCGTTCACTGATATCGCGCGCAATCGTGGAGGCGCCGATGATCGTCCCGTCGGCGTTGCGAAGCGGCGAGATTGCCACTTCGACATGAACGGGTACGGCCTCTCGGGTGCACCGGACCGTCTCGAACCGGCCGATGCGTTCGCCCAGGCGCAAACGGGCCACGATATCGGCCTCCTCGTGTAGGCGCTCCTCCGGTATGATCAGGCTGATCGGCCTTCCGACGGCTTCCTCGCGCGAATAGCCGAACAGGCGCTCAGCACCCGCGTTCCAGCTGGTGATAGTGCCATCGAGTGTCTTGCTGAGGATGGCATCGGTTGAATCCTCGACGATCGCCGCAAGCCAGGCTGTCGTGTCGGCGGAAAAGTGCGGATCGGACAGGGAATGCAGACTTACCGGTGACATGTTCGATCCTTCCTTGCGGCGGCGCATTGAAGGAATAGCATGGCGTCCGCGGAAGGTCCGCAGCTGAGCTCCGACAGTGCGTTGGCCGTCGGCTAGTCCGCACGATAGCAGATTCCACCCCTGGGAACAAACCACGGGCCATCGGTTCGGCACGAAGACTCATCGGCCAGCCGGATATTGACGCAGGCCGAGCCGTGGCCGTGACAGGCTGTGCTTCCTGCCGGAACGATGCGGCCATGATGCCCGTTCTGCAATTCGAGCCCCCGAGCGCCGAAGACCCCACTCTGCAGGAGAAGTGCAATGGCCGATTTGCGTGACGATGCACCGATCACGACGTCGAAGCGCAGCGACGGAATTATCGATGCGACAGAGAATCTGCTCGAGGCCAAAGGCCATAGTCTTGTCGGCCGCTCCGTGACGATCAACCGGCCACGCGCCGAACTCTACGCCTATTGGCGCGACTTCACGAAACTTCCCAGCTTCATGGACAATGTCGAGCGTGTCGATTTGATCGACGATACCACCAGCCATTGGGTCGTGAAGGCACCCGGCGGCAAGACCGTCGAGTGGGATGCCGTCATCACTGAGGAACGGCCTGACGAACTGATCGCCTGGGCATCGACGGAAGGCGCGGATGTCCCCAATAGCGGACGCATCGACTTCAGGGACGCAGGCGATCGCGGCACGGTGGTCACCGCGACCATTCTCTACGATCCACCCGCCGGCTTCATCGGCAAGGTCATCGCCAAGATGTTCCAGCGCGAGCCGGCGATTCAGGCGCGCCGTGACCTGCGGCGCTTCAAACAGCTCATGGAGACCGGCGAAATCGCCACGGCAGCGCGGACACACAAGCAATTGAAAGAGGAGACCGCCTGATGCGCGCGCTCACCTGGCACGGCAAGCATGACGTCCGCGTCGACACTGTCGATGATCCAGAAATCCTCAACCCGCGCGATGCGATCATCAAGGTCACTTCGACGGCGATCTGCGGGTCGGACCTCCATCTGTACGACGGCTACATCCCGACGATGCAGGCGGGTGACATCCTCGGCCATGAGTTCATGGGCGAGGTGGTCGAGACCGGCCCCAAATCAACGCTCAAAAAGGGCCAGCGCGTGGTGGTGCCGTTCACGATCGCCTGCGGCAGTTGCTATCATTGCGGCAAGCATCAATATTCCGCCTGCGACAACGCCAATCCGGCGGACAATCAGGACATCGCTCAGACGCTCTACGGCCAGCCGATGTCGGGGCTGTTCGGCTACAGCCACATGACCGGCGGCTATGCGGGGGGCCAAGCCGAATATGTCCGCGTGCCGTTCAGCGACGTGGGTCCGATCGTCATTCCCGACGGAATCGATGATGACAAGGTGCTGTTCCTGTCGGACATCCTGCCGACCGGTTGGCAGGCGGCGGAATTCGCACAGATCGAGCCGGGCGATACGGTCGCGGTCTGGGGCTGCGGTCCCGTTGGCCTGTTCTGCGTGCAGTCCGCCTTCCTGATGGGCGCTGAGCGCGTCATCGCGATCGACCATTTCCCGCGCCGGCTCGAACTGGCGGCCAAGTTCGGCGCCGAAACCCTCAACTTCGAGGAAAGTAAGACCTACGAGGCGCTGATGGAGATGACTGGCGGCATCGGCCCGGATGCCTGCATCGACGCGGTCGGCCTTGAGGCGCACGGCCTGTTCGTCGACAATGTCTGGGACCAGATCAAGGTCTCGACCTTCACCGGCACCGACCGCACCCATTCGATCCGCCAGGCGATCATCGCCTGCCGCAAGGGCGGTCGCGTGTCGATGCCTGCGGTCTATGGCGGCTTTGTCGACAAATTTCCGCTCGGCGCCTTCATGGAGAAGGGACTGACCCTAAAGACGGGCCAGACCCATGTGCAGCATTATCTGCCCGGGCTGCTCGCTGCGATCATGGAAGGGAAGATCGATACGACCTTCCTGATCAGCCACCGCATGGCGCTGAGCGAGGCGCCTGAGGGCTACAAGATCTTCCACGATCACCAGAACGACGTGACCAAGGTGGTCCTGAAACCGGGCCTCGACCGGGTCGCCGCGTAAGGAGAAACCGACATGGCTGACAAATTCGCAATCATCACCGGCGCTTCGACCGGCATCGGCGCCGAGCTTGCCAGACTGGCGGTTGCGGACGGATATGACCTGCTGCTGGTTGCCGACACGCCCTTTGTCGATCCGTCAGTCGGGAATGCCAATGCCCGGACGCTCGAAGTCGATCTCGCGACGCTCGAAGGGGTCGATCGACTGCTCGACGCCGCCGGTGGCCGGCGTATCGATCTGCTGTGCGCGAATGCTGGGCATGGCCTCGGCGGACCGTTTCTCGACCACGCCGTCAGTGACTGGCGCCATGTCATCGACACCAATGTGACGGGCACCGTTTACCTGTTGCAGAAGGTACTCGCGAAGATGGTGGCGCAGGGCGAAGGCAAGGTTCTCGTGACCGGCTCAATCGCGGGCTGGATGCCGGGCAGCTTCTCGGCGGTCTATAACGGCACGAAGGCGTTCATCGACAATTTCACCGCCGCGATCCGCAATGAGCTCAAGGAGCATGCCGGGATCACAATCACCACCCTCGAACCTGGACCGGTCGAGACCGAGTTCTTCCACCGTGCCGGCATGGATGACACCAAGGTCGGCCAGAATGACAAGAAATCCGATCCTGCGGATGTCGCGAAGGACGGCTGGGACGCGCTGATGGCCGGCAAGGACACGATAATCTCGGGCTGGAAGAACAAGCTCCAGGTCGCCGCGTCGGGTGTGCTGCCACAATCCGTGCCGGCGCAGCTGCATCGCGGCATGGCCGAGCCGGGCAGCGGGAAGGATTGAGCTATGGCCGGCAAGAAATGGTCGCAGGACGTGACCGAGCATTCGGACGCGCTCGATCTCGAGGACGGCGTTTTCAAGCAGGACGATCCCGTCAAGATCGCTGCGTCGCTCAAGTGCTCGGCTGAACGCAGCAAGCGCCGCAAGGGCACGCCGCTGCAATCGGCGATGGGCATGCTCAACTTCTATATCAATCGCGCGGGAGACAATCTCGGCAAGGGCCAGCGGCAGGTGCTGGAGAAAGCCAAGGATGAACTGCGTGAAGCATTCGACAGTGAGCCGAAGGACACGCACAAGGAGAAAGCCCATGGCTGAGAAAGGCAGGGAGCGCGACCAGACCTCGCGTGGCCCTCTGGGCGATGCCCGTCCGGATAGCACCGACAACGATACGCGAACGGGCGGGGGCCGGCCGGTGGAAAAGGTCGAGGACCGGCCCATGGTCGGCACCGTCAAACCGGAAGATTACCCGTCCCAGCAGTGACGAACAGCAAGGAGTGATGCACATGGCCGACCTCAGCCAGATCAGGGAGCATATGGAAATCATCGGCGCCGACGGTGTCCATATCGGCACTGTCGATAAGGTCGAAGGCGATCGGATCAAGATGACCAAGGCCGACAGTGGATCGCATGGCGATCATCATCATTATTTCTCGGGCGGCCTTGTGGCTGCCGTGGAAGGTGATCAGGTGCGGTTGTCCGCAGCCGGGTCGGCGGCGGTGCTGCTCGAGGAGGAGAAAGGGGGCGAGCCGCTGACCGAGAAGAACCCGTGACCGGCTCGCGAGGACCGCGCCGCTCGGTCACTCAAAACGGTAAGGACTGAAACAATCGCGATCCGGATCGGGCTCGCCGCCCAATTCCCGCTCGAGCATTTGAGCGGCGAGGCTGGCGAAAGCGATGCCGTTGCCGCCGAAACCCGCCGCCATCCAAACGTTCGGCATCGTCGCGACGGGGCCGATCGCCGGCAAGCCATCGGGCGAGGCGCCAAAGGTTGCCGCCCACTTCCGGTCGATGGTGATCGGGCGGGCGCCAAGCAAGGTCTCAAGCTTGGCGGCAATGGCACCCGCTTTCGAGCCCAGCAGCGCGTTTCGCACGGCCTCATCGGCGGACTCTATATCTTCTCCGCCCGCGATGATGCGTCCGATACGGTCAGTGCGGACATAGAGATACGGGTCGGACGCTTCCCAGATCATCGCCCGCTCACGCCAGAGCGGTGCGCCGCCCGGCGGCGTGGCGATCGCGAAGGTGGAGTGCAGGCCGAACGCGGGCGGCAGGAACAGCGACGCGCGCTCATATCCCGTGGCGAGGATCACGTTTTCGGCTCGGCAGCTTCTTCCATCGGCCATCTCCAGAACGATTCCGCTATCGTCAGGGTGGAGTCCGGTCACATCAACAGGCCAGTGCAAGTTCGCGCCCTCTCTGCGCGCGCGATCCAGCAGGGCATGGCACAGGCGAACCGGCTCGATCTCGAAGCCGCCCTGCGACGCGATTGCCGCGCGGGCCGCGATATCGAAGCGCTCCGCCACCTCCTCCGCTCGCAGAAAGACGGAGGGCAAGCCGTTGCGACGATGGATATCCGCTTCCCTGACCAGCCCGGCCTCATCGAGGACAGAGCCGGTAAGATAGAGTGTGGGGCGGGCAACCCTTCCACCATTCAGCCCCAGCGCATCGATGTGTTTCCCGAGATCACGCACGGCGGTGAGCACACGCGTCCACCGTCGCGCTGCCTCCGCTTCGCCGATCTCAGTCGCAAGATGGCTCATCGGCACATCCATGGCCCACATGATCTCGGCGGTGGAGGCCGCCGTGCTGCCGCAACCAGGCGGACGGCGGTCGAACAGGGCGATGCGCCGCCCGCTATCCGCCAGCCGCTGAGCGATGAGCGCGCCGACGATTCCCGATCCGACGATGGCGACGTCGACAGGCTCGGCTGGAAATGGATCGGACGGCCGCGACGGCCAGTCCGTTTCCTGCCAGGGAACATCCCCGGTGCGCAGGTCGCGGCATTCGGTGAGTGTCATCGGGCCATTGGCAGTTCAACAGCGGCGCCGATCGCGAACAGCCTCATCCGGGATAATTCTGCTGGCTAAGCAGGCCGGCGAGATGCGTGGCGTTGCTGGCCACCATCTTCGCCGTCTTAGCGACCATTTCCGGGGTTGCGTTGAGATCCTTGAAATCGGTCGATCCCATTGCCTCGCCGACCCAATAACAGGCAGCCACAGCCGGGATCGTCCAGCCGACATCGTTGAGCGCCTGAAAAATCTGCGCCGAGCAGAAATGTGCGCCATCCTCATTGCCGACGATGGCGGCGACCGCGACCTTCCCGTAGCTCGGCATGCGTCCGTGATCGTCGGTTTCTTCGAGGAAGGCGTCCATGCGCTCCAGCACGCGCTTGGCGATACTGCTGACCTGTCCCATCCAGATCGGTCCCCCGAGGATCAATATATCATGGGCAAGGATTTTCTTGCGCAGCGCCGGCCAGTCGTCGCCTTCGCCCTCGTCCGAAGTGACGCCCGGCCTGATGTTGAGCGCCGCCACGCGGATGGTCTCGCTTACAGCGACATCCCGGTCGCGAAAGGCATCGGCCAGCACTGTGATCATCGCATCGGTGGACGAGGTCTCACTGGGGTCGCTCTTCAACGTGCAGTTGAGAGGCAAAGCCTTGATCGCCGGCATGTCCTACCCCGCTCGCTTGCGGCGCGTCTCCCAGCCCTTCTTGGCCGCCGCCGATCGCTTCTCATGGCTCTGGCTCGACCCACTGATCTTGCCGCCCTTGCGCGAAGAGGCTCGGCTCTCTGCCTTGCCGCGTCCCGAGCCGGACTTGTTTCCACCGCCTGATTCCTTGTTCACCGTCGCCCAGGCGCGTCGTTCAGCTTCCTTGCTGCTAACCCCGCGATCTTCATATCCCTTTTCGATATGCTCGGCCTTGCGCTTCTGCTTGTCGGAATAGCTCGACTTGTCTCCGCGGGGCATGACGTTTTCTTTGCATTTTCATGCCGGCGAAACGCTTGAAAGGCACAACGGTGCCGCGGGTTGTGAACTCCGACTGATTGGCTCAGATCGCGCTGGGAGCCGATCCATACTTCTTGCTTGGGACCATCAGGAAAATTCCGGGAATTCCCGAGGTGGAAATCCACAGTTCGCGATGCCGTTGAGGGTGGCCTGAAGCGAACCAAAGTCGGCCAATTTCCGATGCGATGAACAGACGGCAAGTTTCAGGAGACCAATTTTCCTGGGTTGCCGTCCGCTATGTCAGCGGCAGCGGCCTTGCTCGAAAGTCTGATCTGGAATGACGGCTTCTCGCTTCTAACGTCAGAAGCCGCCGTTCCGGACACGCCCAATATTGGACGGCCAGAGCTGGCACGGGCACCGTCTCAGTTCGGCTTTCTCCTCAGTTTGCGGAACAGAGCCATGGCAAGCCTTGCTGCTGCTGCTCCGATCATAGTTCCGATTGCCGCTTGAAACGCCATAGCTGCAAGGAAGAAGACCCATGCGAGCGTCGGGTAGGTCGTAGGCAGTCCCACGACAGCCGTAGCCGCTACGAGAGTGCAGAAGGCGCATGGCCAAATGAGGCGCGGTGCATGATCTCTGACGATCGCGCACCAAAGAACCGCCCCAAAAGCTACAAGACCGCTGAACGGAAGAACAAAGAAGGCGAGAACGTCCACAGCCGCAAGCTTACGAATTTATGGCAGCTTACCACGACTTATCCGTCGCAAAGGCTGGCCGGCTCGGGCCCTATAATCTGCCCTTCGCAGCTCGGCCTCGAGATATGAACAGAAGGCAGGTTTCAGGGGGTCGTATCGAGCCTCGGAACGACGGCTTTGTCGGCGGCAGCCGCCATTGCCTTAGCCACCTGAACAAACGTCGGCTTATTTCATCTTGGCGCTCCAGAGCGGTCAGGCCTGCATGCGCCAGCCTAGCCTGGGGTGCAGCCTCGCCGCTATCATTGCCGGCGGTACGAAAGCGCTGATTGAGCAAGCCTCAAGCCTCCGTCCTCTGCCTGCGTAGTCCACACCGTGTCCACAGCTTCTGTTTAGAACGCGGCGTCACCGAATTGAGGATCGTTACACCCGGATCTATCCAGGCTGAGTGTCTCTCCTGTGCATACTTGGCCGGCACCAGCCTTCGACAGTCTCGATCCACCGAGGCGTAAACGACCAGCGCCTCGCACTATGTGAGGACTGCGGTGTGCCGCTTACCCTTGCAAGCAATGGCCACTGGCACGCAAGTAAGCCAGCTTCGACACAGCACCCAAACCGCATCCGCCGGGCCTGACACAAAGCCTGCCAGGCCAGCGAGGGGCGCGCTACCGCGCCTCGCCTGAGGCTGCGTTACTCGCTCTTCTCGCCCTCGATAGGCGCCCGAGCGCCGGGTTGATCGGTCTGGGTGGAGGCGGTGCCACGCGCCATGCGCTTGGGGCTCTTGCGCTTTGCCGGCTCTGCGGCGGCAGCAACGTCTTCAATCGAGCCCTGCGGCGGCGGCGAAGCCTCTGCTTGCGCGGCAGGCGCGCTCGCCCGTTCATCATCCGACTTCTTGAACACTCCCAGCTTTGCGCGGCGCTTTGGCTTCTGCGCTGCCTCTACAGACTGTTCAACAGCAGCACTGTCCTGCATGGCGGCGGGAAGTTCAGCCGTGGAGTCAGCAGCTCCCGCTGCCTTCGTCTTTGATTTAACACGACGAGCGGCAGCGGCCTTGGTTGGGGCAGACGTGCCCGCGCGCTTCTTGGCTACTGGCGTTGCCCGCTGCTCCGACGCCGAAGGCGCCTCAGTCTGCGTGCTTTGAGGCACGGTCAATGTCGCTGTAGCAGTCTCCTCCGGCTTCTTGCGGCCCAGCCCAAGCTGCTGTGCAACTTCGCGGCGCTTGTCAGCATAGGCCGGAGCGACCGTGGGATAGCTGGCCGGGAGATTGTACCGCGACCGATAGGCATCAGGCGTCAGTCCATGCGACGCAAGATGCCGCTTCAGGGTTTTGTAGGGCCTGCCATCGATAAGGCTGATGATGTGCTCGGGCGAGGCCAGGCTCTTGCGCACCGAGACTGCGGGTGTGAAAGTCTCCGGCTCCGGCTGCGTTTCGACCTGCTCGCCGGTGAGCGCTTCTCTGGTCGTGCGGATCAAGCCAGCAATGTCCTGCGACGCCACCGTATTGTTCGCAAGGTATGCGCTCAGCAGTTGCACTGTCAGCGCCGCAACATCATTGGTGGACTCGATCTCCGACATTCAGCTTTTCCTTCACGCAAGCGGATCTGACGGCAGCTTTTCCCGTCATCTGATCAACAAATCACTACCAGGCAGTGTAGTCGATATGCACTCAGCCGTCTGCAACTCTTCGCGATGCGTCTGGCGCCGCGGTAATGAAGCAGCCAAAAGGCCCCGCGCACATATTTACGCGAGGCCTGTTCAATCAACCGTTCAGGCGATCCTTCACCGCCTTGGCTGGCGTGAAGCCAAGCTTCTTGGAAGCGGCAATCTGGATGGTTTCGCCAGTCGACGGGTTGCGGCCCTCACGCGCAGCGCTGTCCTTCACCTTGAATTTGCCAAAGCCATTCAGCGCGACCTCGTCGCCGGCAGCAACTGCGTCAGCGATGGCGGCGAAGACGGCGTCGACGATCTTGCGAGCGTCAGCCTTGGTCAGCTCGTTGGTCTCAGCAATTCGCTCTGCGAGCTCGGCATTGTTCATGTGGTACTCTCCAGTTGTGGAGCAGCGCTTCTAGCGGGCTTGCCCTCGCCTTCCAGCATGCCAGCGATGAAAATTCCCCAGTCCTGTAGCATCCGTCGCCGCGGCGTCAGGTAAAGCGCACTGTTGTAGGCACCGCGCACCTCGTCCTGCTCGGCATGGGCCAGGGCCAACTCGATCCAGTCGGATCGATAGTCCTCGGCCTCGTTCGCCCAGGTCGAGGCAAGCCCCCGAAAGCCATGGACCGTCTGCCGGCCACGGTAACCCATGCGGTAGCAGGCATAAATCATGGTGTTCTGCGACAGCGGCTGTTCCGGCTTATCGCCAGGAAAGACAAAGCCGCGCCCCCCATAGCTGGGCAGACGCTTCAACAAGGCCACAACCTCCCGAGAAAGGGGTACGAGATGCTCGCGTTCCATCTTCATGCGCTCTGCTGGCACTCGCCACAGCGGCTCCGGCGTATCCAGACCCTCAAACTCATCCCAGGTTGCAAGCCGGGTCTCGTTGGTGCGAGCCCAAGTCAGCAGCGTAAACAGCATTGCCGCACGCGTGATCGCCCGCCTGCGCGGGTTCTCCTCGCCATCGTACTGGTCGATCGCACGGACGAGCTCCGGCAGCTCACGCACGCCAACTCGTGCCATGTGCCGCACCCGCGGCTTGGGCTTGAGCAGATCGGTGATGTGAGCGGCAGGATCCTGATCCGCCCAGCCCTGCGGAATGGCAAAGCGGTAAATCTGGCTGACATGCTGCTTGAGACGGCGGCTGACGTCCAAGGCACCGCGCGCTTCGACAGCGCGCACCATCGCCAACACGTCCGCGCTGGTGATCTCCTTAAGCTGCTTCGCGCCAAGCGGAGGAAAGGCGTCGCGCTCGAGCCGCGTCATCAGGCGCTCGGCGTGGCTGGGCTCGAGTGAGGAAAGACGATTTGCATGCCAGGCTCGCGCGGCCTCCTCGAAGGTCGTGCCGTGTACCGGCGTGTCTTGAGCGCCAGGATCCCTCCCCTGCCCCAATGCCACCTTGGCTTCCGCGCGGCGAAGCCGCGCATCTGCCAGGCTCACTTTCGGATAGGAGCCGATCGAGAGCAGCTTTTCCTTGCCGGCAAAGCGGTACTTGAGCCGCCAGAGCTTGGAGCCGTTGGGACGGACGAGGACGTAGAGGCCCTCACCATCAGCAAGCTTGTAGTCCTTTTGGCGCTTGGTGGCGTAGCGCACTTCCAGTTCCTTGAGGGCCATGTGGGGGTACTCCTGCGGTGCTGCCGGGCAGTACCCCACAAAATACCCCCAGATGCAAATCGCCGTCCTGGCATTTAGGGGGCTGCTTTGAGACGATCTGGAGCCTTGCGACTCGGGCTTAAGCTGTAGAAAACAGGCACAAAAAAACCGCTCTGAGTTCACTAGAGCGGTTGTGGGATTGAGATGTATGGTTGCGGGGGTAGGATTTGAACCTACGACCTTCAGGTTATGAGCCTGACGAGCTACCGGGCTGCTCCACCCCGCGTCACCATGGGCTGAGTGTGTCAGCCCTTTTGCAGCAGTTTTGTGTTGTCCGAGGAGACGGTGTCGACCTTGGACTTGCGGGCTGCTTTGCCCCGCGAAGGTGTTAGTGCGTTTTGTTGAAACGCGAAGAGGGCCTGTGAGGGCCCTCTTTGAGTGGGCGGATTGCCCTGACTTGTGAATGGGTTTTTGTTCTCGTGAGCTGTGCGCTGGCTTCAATGCCTGGCGACGTCCTACTCTTCCAACGCTTGAGCGTTAGTACCATTGGCGCTGTCAGGTTTCACGGCCGAGTTCGAGATGGGATCGGGTGGGTCACTGACGCTATGGTCACCAAGCAATGGAGCGAGCGCATGGCTCACGAGGGTTTTCAATCGATGTTTTCCCGTGCGGTATTTTTTGCAGATGATGTGTCTGGCTGGCTTGTCGTCCAGTCGATGAGCGTGCCTGCTTTTGGGCAGGTTTGTCATTGATGGTGGGACTTCGCAAGCATGAACAGAGTGATTAGGACCGGTTAGCTCCACAAGTTACCCTGCTTCTACACCCGGCCTATCAACGTGATGGTCTATCACGACTCTAAG
>NZ_JACIDY010000001.1 GCF_014196615.1 Novosphingobium fluoreni | reverse complement strand
GCTTGAACTCGCGGCTGAATTTCCTTCGTTGCATTGCGGACCTCCGACAGGTGGAAACATCCTATCTCGGTGTCCACCCAACCCGCAGCAGGCCACTAGTCCTGCTGCGCGACAAGGGTGAGAGCAGTGATGATTGCCAAGCCAGATGGGAGAGCGAACATGGACCCGTTGGCCCGAGGCAAGTACTTTGCGTGAGTTTCGTTGAAGCCGCACTTTAGCGCTTAGCCTAGAAGAAAAGCTAAGCAAGAGCGGCGTCATCGCTTGAAAGATCCGATGACGCCGCTCTTCAGATTTTGGACGTCAGGCGGCGATGTTGTGCCTAACAAAACCCTCGCGTCGCATAGTGCCTGCTGCAATCCGGCCGTAGCTGAAACATAAGGTGAGTGACCCTACTAGGCCTTCAAATAACGCCAAAGGAAGCGTCGCGTTTCCGTTTGTCCACCTCCACTCATTGGTACCGTCGCTCTCCAAGGAATGGAAGCCATGCTCGTGATTAAGGGCAGAAAGCTGGATCGAACGCGCGGTTCCATCGCCATCCACCACATCCAAGCCTGTGAGAAGTACGCCTAACGAACGCGCATCTGTGGATGCAGGATCCATCCACATAGGCGTCTCCACGCCAGATATCAGACGAAGATCATTCGCTAGCTCCGACACATGGAAGGTCAGGCAATGGTCCCCAGCGACGATAGGTTGGACCATCAAGTCACCCACCGCCAGTGCAACCTCGATTTTGTCGAGCGGGGGCTTCGCCTCAATCCGGGCTGCGCGGTCCATCGTCACTGCGCGTATTGCTGCCAGGACATGGCCACCCGTAATCGAAGGCAGACACTCAGGGGCGTGCGCCTCAGCATCGGCGTCATGTCCCATGGTACCATCAGCGGTAAAGAACGCACGATTGCCTGTGTCGTAGTATGTTTCCGCAGCCAAGCCATTTGCCAGAACAACGGCGTGCTGTTCTAGCTCAACGTGCCAATAGTTCACTTGATCGACTTCTTCGATGAGGATCGACGAACCATTAACAATTAGCTCTGCGCGAACGAGATGGTCCTCAATGCAGCTTACCATCAGGCGGTGGCCAGGGGAGACTACCAAGTCTATGAATGGACGCCCTTCACCAAAAGCGTGCGCACGTATTCGGATGGGCTTGGTGCTCTGAGCGAATGGTGTATTGCACTGAACTGTTTGGCTGCCGATCCACTTTATTGGACGGAACGAGCCATCAACAAGCTCGATTTTGTCGCCAACCGCTAGGCTCTCGATCGCAACATAGCCTCCTTCGGTGCTTAGGAGCGTGCCCTCTGCATAGCACACCGGATTAGGCGTGTTGTAGGGATTGGAAGTTGCGAAGTTGGTTGGTTCTGGAGGAAACAGCCCGCTGTTCGAAATTACTAATGACGGATACACAGTGGTGGATGTGATCGACCCGATCGTCTCAGTCCGTTCCGTTCCCATTACCAGGTTTTGGCCATCCGAAGACGACCCCATGATGTGGTAGTTTTCCCCATTGAGTTGGACCAAGCCTTTGTCCGCATCGATGATGGTAAAGGAGCCCTCCTTGAAGAACGCTGTGTGAACCCCTCCAATTGAACCGGTGTATGTCGTTTCGCCATCTACAGTCGCCGACTCGGAGCTAAAGAAGAAAGGTGTATAAAGATAGTCTGCAGGAAAATACTTTCCTGAAATCGCGTTTGCATCGGATCCGTACACCTAATTACCCCTCAGATTGATCATTCCCCAATTCACTCGTGTGATCCGTGGAGGTGAAGCTGGCTTCGAGGCCACGCTTTCAACTTCGCTACTCTTTTCAAGTGATTGCAGCACAGTCAACGAGAATCAGCGATCGATACGTCTGGTCTTGGGGAGTGGCTGACCTCACCCATGCGCCAGCTGGAGACCCGCAAAAACCGGGTAGTTTCTGGCGAAGCGGGCTGGTTTGATGACGTCGAGGCTTCGGGACGCATCAAAGGCATCGTTCGGACCGATTTCCATGATGCCGGGCGTTGATTTCGCCGGTTTGGCCGGCTTGCCGACAGAGTCAGCCCCTGCATTCCCGGCGTTCGTTGCCCGGACATTGGAATGTAGCCCTTCTTCTGGAGTTGCCAATCAAAGGCCTTCATCACCCGCTTGAGCGTTCCCGTCTCAGTCAGGCGATTGCGAAAATGCCGGATCGTGTTCTCATCCGGCGTCCGGTCTCCAAGCGACAGTCCCAGAAACCGCAGCCAACTCAGCCGATCGCGGATCATGAACTCCATCCGGGCGTCTGACAGATTATGCTGCGCCTGCAGGATCAGGGCCTTGAACATCATCACCGGATCGAAGGGTGGGCGCCCGCCTTTGGCTCCGTCGCCATAACCAAGCCCTTCGACCAGCCATGCCCGGAAATACTCAAAATCCACCGTCTCCTGCAAAGCCTCAAGCGGATCGCCCTCCTTGCTCAATTCCTCAAGGTGATCGGTCAAACTGAACAGGGACTTGGAATCCATGACTGGCCTCCGTGATCGCGCCACATCAATGAATCATCATCGCCATCTATACGCTATCGGTTTTTGCGGGTCTTTAGCTCCCAGGCCGGAAGGATTGAGCCCGATGGCTGACCGCCACTGAAAACGCTCACGTTGTTACCCGGTGCTTACTGGCCAAGCTTTAGCCCAGCTAAACTGGCTCATGCCGAAACGCATTTTTCGGAATGAAAACAATATGGTGAGCCCAGCTGGGTTCGAACCAGCGACCTACTGATTAAAAGTCAGTTGCTCTACCGACTGAGCTATGGGCCCCCGTGCCGCGGCTGGGTGCGGGATGGGTGTGCCCTAAGGGCGGGGCGCGGTCGGGTCAAGCGGGCGTTGAGGTGGTTTAGGGTCAGGCCGCTCAACGGATCGCGCCACTTGCCTGCAATTTGGACAGCAGGCCGCAGCACAAAGTCCCGCGTGCGGAACAACGGGTGGGGGATAACCAGATCTTCCTGGGCGAAAGCTCCGCCGCTCCACAGCACGATATCAAGGTCGAGCACGCGCGCACCCCAGGCCATACCGCCCGGGCGGCGGCCGAAGCGTGCCTCCAGTCGTTGCAGGCGGCGCAGCAGGCGCGGTGGCCGCAGACGGGTGTGGACAATGGCGACCGCATTGGCATAGCGGCGCCGCGAAGGGCCATGGGGGGCCGACGCGATGATGCGTGAGGCGGCCTCCAACGTCAGTCGCTTGCGATCGAGGGCCTTGAATGCGGCGCGCAGGACAGCCTCGGGCGCACCGTGGCGCGGGTGGCGCATGTTGGAGCCCAGCGCGATCAGGTAGCGATGCCGGGCCATCGCCGCCTCAGATGTCCTGCGCGATACGGGTGTAAAGCTGCGGCCGCCGATCGCGAAAAAAGCCCATGCCCGCCCGGTGCTTGGCAGCGCGTGCCAGATCGATCTCAGCGGTCAGCACGCCGGTTTCATCGCGCCCGAATTCGCCCAGGAAATCGCCCCATTCGTCGGTAATGAAGGAATGGCCGTAGAACGCCTGGCCATCCTCCACGCCGATGCGGTTGGCGGCGATCACCGGCATGCAGTTTGAAACCGCATGGCCCAGCATCGCGCGGCGCCACATGCGGCTGGTATCAAGGCTGACATCGTAAGGCTCGGAACCGATCGCCGTGGGGTAGAACAGCAGTTCCGCACCCATCAGCGCCATCACCCGCGCGCATTCGGGATACCATTGGTCCCAGCAGATGCCCACGCCGATCCGGGTGCCGAACAGATCCCAAACCTTGAAACCATCGTTGCCGGGGCGGAAGTAATACTTCTCCTCGTAACCCGGCCCGTCAGGAATATGGCTCTTGCGATAGGTGCCCATGATCTCGCCGTGCGGGTCGATCATCGCCAGCGTATTGTAATAATGGTGCCCGTCGCGTTCGAAGAAGCTGGTTGGGATCGCCACCTTCAGCTTCGCCGCCACCTTTTGCATCGCCATGACCGAGGGATGCTGCGCCGTCGGCCGGGCGAGCGCGAACAGCTCCTCTTCTTCCACCTTGCAGAAGTAGGGGCCGGAGAACAGCTCGGGCGGCAGGATGATCTGCGCGCCCTGCCCCGCCGCCTCTTCCACCAAGGCGGAAACGGCGGCGATATTTTGGCCCTCATCGGTGGAATTGAGGGCGAGCTGCAGGGTGGCGACGGTGATATTGGTCATGGCGCGCTGATATTAGGGGCGTTTGCGAAACAGCAAGGTCATCCGATCGCTTTCGCCAATCGCCTGGTACTTTGCGCGATCCTGATCCTTCAACGCCAGAGTGGGCGGGAGGGTCCAGACGCCTTCGGGCCAATTGGCGCTATCCTTGGGATTGGCGTTGATCTCTGACGCGCGGACAAGTTCGAAGCCGTTCAGCTCCATCAAGCGGATCACGTCCGCCTGCCGCAGATACCCGTTCGATCCATCGGCATAGGCAAAGGGCGCATCAGCCTTGGCGCGATGCTGTTCGATGCCGATCATGCCATCGTGCTTCAGCAATTCGCGCATCGCCTTCAGTTCGCTGTCCGCATTGTTCCATTGCAGCATGTTGTGCAGCATGCGCGGGATCAGGATGCGATCGAAGGTGCCCTTTTGGTCTGCCGGCACATCCTTCAACGTCATCGCCGAAAAGTTGCCGGCGGGAAAGCCGGTGAAGCCCGCCACGTCCTGCGGATATTTTGCGACGCCGGCGGCAATGCCGGAACGCATCTTCGCATCGTAGGCCGGCGCGTCAGGGTTGAAGAACAGGCCCACCAGCTTGCCCTGCTTGCCAAGATACAGCCCCAGGAAGCGCGAGTACCACTCTCCGCCCGGGGCATATTCGCCCACTTTCATATCCGGGCGCACCCCGAAGAACGCCATTGTCTCCACCGGATGACGGGCCGCGTCGCGAGCGCGATCCTTCTCCCGCTTCGGATTGGCGGCGGCAAGTTCCAGCAGCGCCTCACAGCCGTTGCAAGTCGCAGCCGGGCTTGGTGCAGGCTTGCCGCCGGCAGGAACGGCCAGAAGACCCATGCCGGTCGCAAGCGAAAGCAGGAAGCGGCGCATCGGCAAATCTCCTCGTATTGAATGGCGCGAACCTACTGGCCCAAGGGGAGATGGCAAGCACCACCGCGATGCCTATCTAGCGATCCACAAAGATTTATGACGGGATGATAGACCACATGGAAACGGCAATAGTGGCAGGCGGGTGCTTCTGGTGCACAGAAGCGGTTTTTCGTGACGTGGTGGGCGTGCAGTCGGTGGAAAGCGGCTACATCGGGGGTAGCGTGCCCGATCCCACCTACAAGCAGGTTTGCTCGGGGACGACCGGCCATGCCGAGGCGATCAAGGTGGTGTTCGATCCGGCAGCGATCTCCCTCGCCGAGATTTTCGACGTATTCCTGGGCACGCATGACCCGACGCAGTTGAACCGCCAGGGCAACGACGTAGGCACGCAGTATCGCTCCGCGATCTTTCCCCTGGACGATGATCAGCGTGCCGAGGCGGAAGCGGCGATCGCCCGCGCCAACGAAGAGCATGGCGGCCGGGTTGTGACCACCATCGAAGGGCCGGCGCAGTGGTATCCGGCCGAGGACTATCACCAGGAGTATTGGGACGGCGAAGGTCAGCGCAACCCCTATTGCCTGGCGGTGATCCCGCCCAAGCTGATGAAGCTGCGCAAGAGCTTTCAGGCAAAAGTAAAAGCCTGAGAATTGCGGGGCGGGTTCGGCTTTTCCCGCCCCACTTTATGGGAGCCCGGTGTCACCCCGAGTTGGTTTCGGAATAACATTGGGACACACCCTCCGCTCCGTTCATGTCGAGCGTAGTCGAGACACGTGATCCCCGCACTGCCGTGTCTCGGCTAAGCTCGACACGAACGGGGAAGTCGAAATCTTAGCTCCCTAGCCAATCACTCCTTGCGCCAGCGCCCGATAAAGAACCCGTCCAGCCCGCCCTGCTCCGCCAGCATTCCGGGGTCGGTCCGCAACCAGCCGCTGTCATCCGGCGTGAGCAACTCCGGCACCTCGCCCGCCGCGATCGGATCGCGTGTCAGACCGATCCGCGCCGCCTGATCCTCGCCCTCTTCCGGTTCCAGCGAGCAGACGGCGTAGATCAGCCTTCCACCCGGCGCGAGCCAGGTCGAGGCGCGTTCGGCCAATGCAGCCTGCAACTCCGCCATCTCGCCGATCTGCCTAGATCCGACACGGTGAAGGACGTCCGGGTTGCGACGGCACGTGCCCGTGGCGGTGCACGGCGCGTCCAGCAGGATCGCGTCGAACTGCGCTTCCGGCTCCCACGTGCGGGCATCGGCCGTGACGATCGTGGCTGACAAGCCGGTGCGATCCTGATTGTCGCGCAGCCGCTCCAGCCTGCGCTTGCTGACGTCCAGAGCGGTAACGTCCCAACCGGCGGCGGCAAGCTGCAGCGTCTTTCCGCCCGGCGCAGCGCAAAGATCCAAGGCACGGCGACCCTCGCCCGTCCCCAGCAGGCGCACGGGAAGACTGGCCGCGAAATCCTGCACCCACCACGCACCTTCGCGATAACCAGGCAAGCTGTCGATCGCCGCGCCGCGTGGCAGGCGGACATGGCCGGGCGCGAGCGAAAGCCCGCCCAGTCGCTCGACCCAGTGCGCCGTCTCGGCAGGATCGCGCAGGCTGAGGTCCAGCGGCGGCGGTTCAGCCAGGCCTCGGGCGATCGACGCGGCTCGTGCGCCCCAGCGTTCCTGCACCTGCGGCGGCAGCGTGGGCGCTTCGGGCAGAGCCACACCTTGCTTCATCAGTGTAGAGAATACGCCATGCGCCAGCCGGCGCGGTCCGCCCATCAGCAACGGCAGCCCGGTGGCGATCGCGGCATGCGGCGGCGTCTCCAACCGCAGGGCCTGCACCAGCATGATCTCCAGCACCGCGCGCGGCTTGGCATCGTCGGGCAAAGGTTGCTGAGTCGCGCTGTCGATCAGCGCGTCCAGATCGGTTCGCCAGCGCAACACTTCGGTGGCGATGGCGCGGGCCAGCGCTCGATCGGCATCGCCCCGCACGCGCGCCAAGGCAGAGCCGCCCGCCTGCTCCAGCGTTTCTCCACGCCGTAGCACCGCATCGATTAGGTTGAGGGCGGCGCGGCGCGCCGGAAGGCCGGGAATGTCCATGGGTGGCCCCTAAGCCCGATTGCCAAGCGGCGCCACCCGCCCCACATGCAAATCCATGACACAGCGAGCCACCAAACGGCCAGAGACCTTCCGCAAGCCCGCGCACTGGTCTGACGCGCCGCCGCCCAAGCCTGAGGCCCCAAAAGACCAGCAGGACCCCGACGGCCTCTCCCCCACGCGCTATGGCGACTGGGTGCACAAGGGCATCGCGATAGATTTCTAAGCCGTCGCCCTATGCGGTGGCGTTGAAGCCTGCTGCCATGCAGCGGTTCCGTCCGCCGCGTTTTGCGGCATAGAGCGGCGCATCGGCACTCGCCAGCCATGCTTCGGCATCCACGGTCGCCGGACCGAGCGAGGCCACCCCAAAGCTTGCCGTAACATCAAGCTGTGCGCCGCATAGCGATTCGATCCGGGCCGATGCGATGGCTTCGCGGAAACGGTCAGACGCGGCCAGAGCGGCATCCTGATCCGTTTCGGGCATCAGCATGGCGAACTCTTCACCGCCCAGCCTGCCCAGCACGTCATTGGGGCGCTTCACGGTATCCAGCACCATCGCCACTTGCCGCAGCACCACATCGCCGCTCGGGTGGCCGTACGTGTCGTTGATCGACTTGAAGCGATCGATATCCAGCATCGCGAGACTGGCCGGGCGATCGTAACGGCGAAAGCGCTCGATCTCATGCTCGGCGCTCTGGATGAAGCCACGCCGCGTCAGCACACCGGTCAGTTGATCACGTCCGGCAATGCGGCGCAATTCCAGTTCGTCGACCACGATCCGCGCGAACTTGTCGAGGATCGCGATCTCGGCGGGGGAGAAATCCCGCGCCTGCGTATCGATCGCGCAGAGCGAGCCGATGTTGTAGCCATCGGGCGTGCGCAGCGGCACTCCGGCGTAACTGCGGATGCTGGGATCACCAATAACGAAGGGATTGTCCGCGAAACGCAAGTCTTTCGTGGCGTCGGGGACGATCAACGGATCGCGTTGGGCGATAGCATGCGTACAGAATGAGATATCGCGGGGTGTCTGACTGGCGTCGACGCCACTGCGCGCCTTGAACCACTGCCGGTCCGCATCCAGCAACGAAACCGCCGCGATCGGCACGCTCAACACCGTTCGCACAAGCGCGACGACATTTTCGAACGGCTCTTCGGGCGCGGTATCCATCACCGCGAGACGCTGAAGAGCGGCCAACCGTGCTGGCTCGTCTGTCAAATCCGGGCTTCGGTACATAGGTATTCCAGTGTTTGCGAACGGCCTTGTTGGCCATGCCCCCGGCGAAGTGTTAACGAGGTTATAGAGTTGAGCGTTAAGATTTTGCCAACATCGGGCTTTCGGTCACACCCTAAGAGATGAACCGAGTTTCAGGGCAGAATCTCGACCGTAGCGCCATCGGGAACGAGGGCCCACAGCGTCTCCATCTCGGCATCCGAAACGGCGATGCAGCCATCGGTCCAATCCCCGGCCATTCGCCACCCGAGCCCATTGGGCTGGCCATGAATCATGATCAGACCACCCGCGCTGCGCCCCATCGCCCGGGCATAGGCGGATTGCGCCTCGTCTGGATAGGAGACGTGGAGCGACAAGTGATAGGCGCTATTAGGATTACGCCAATCGATCCGATAGCGCCCTTCCGGCGTGCGTCCATCCCCCTCGAACCGCTTGGGACCGACAGGCGTGCGACCCAATTGTACGCTGCCCAGGCTGAGCAAGCGTGTCTCGCCCGACCAAACTTCCAGCACCCGCGCCGCCTTGTGGACGCGAACCAGGTCTGCGCGGGCTTCATGCCGAGGAGGGAGCAGAGCTGGAAGAGGCGCGGTCGTGACGGTTTCCACCGGCGTCGGCGGCGCGGTGGTGCAAGCGGCCGTCAGCAGCACCAGCAGGGGAACGAGCCTTCGCATCGCCCCCTGCCTTAGCATCAATCCTGGAAGGGGTCGCGCACCAGGATCGTGTCTTCGCGCTCGGGACTGGTGGAAACCAGCGCGACCGGCGTCTCGATCAATTCCTGCACGCGCTGGATATACTTGATCGCCTGCGCCGGCAGATCCGCCCAAGACCGCGCCCCGGCAGTCGTGCCGGGCCAGCCGTCCATTTCCTCATAGATCGGTTCGACATTGGCCTGATCGGCGGCATGGCTGGGAAAATAGTCCAGCACCTTGCCGTTCAGGCGATAGCCGGTGCAGATCTTCACCGTGTCGAAACCGTCCAGCACGTCGACCTTGGTCAGCGCGATGCCGGTCACGCCCGAGATCGCGCAGGACTGGCGCACCAGCACCGCATCGAACCAACCGCAGCGGCGCTTGCGACCGGTAACGGTGCCGAACTCATGGCCGCGTTCGCCCAGGCGCTGGCCGGTGGCGTCCTCCAACTCGGTCGGGAACGGACCCGAGCCGACCCGCGTGGTGTAGGCCTTGACGATGCCCAGCACGAACCCGGTGGCGGAGGGGCCAAGACCAGAGCCGCTGGCCGCAGTGCCGCTCACCGTGTTGGAACTGGTGACGAAGGGATAAGTCCCGTGATCGACATCCAGCAGCACGCCCTGCGCGCCTTCGAACAGGATGCGCGCACCGGCCTTGCGCACCTTCTTCAGCCGCTTCCACACCGGCTGGGCATATTGCAGCACGAACGGTGCGATTTCCTTTAGCGCCGCGATCAGCTTGGCCCGGTCCACCATGGGCTCGCCAAAGCCGGCGCGAAGGGCGTCGTGATGCGCGCACAGACGGTCGAGCTGGGGTTCCAGATGATCGAGATGGGCAAGGTCGCACACGCGAATCGCGCGGCGGCCCACCTTGTCCTCATAAGCCGGGCCGATCCCCCGCCCGGTCGTGCCGATCTTGCCTGCGCCAGCGGCGGCCTCGCGCATCATGTCCAGTTCGCCGTGGATCGGCAGGATCAGCGGGCAATTGTCCGCAATGGCGAAATTCTCGGTGTTGATGACGACGCCCTGGCCTTCGAGCTTCTCAATCTCGGCCTTCAGCGCCCAGGGATCGAGGACCACGCCGTTGCCGATGATCGAAAGCGTGCCGGTGACGATGCCCGAAGGCAGCAGGCTCAGCTTGTAGACCTGCTCGCCCACTACCAGCGTATGACCGGCATTATGCCCGCCTTGAAAACGGACGACGGCATCGGCCCGGCTGGCCAGCCAGTCCACGATCTTGCCTTTGCCCTCATCGCCCCATTGAGCGCCGATAACGGTTACGTTGGCCACAGGTACACTGCCTCCACCTGCCAGGGTGGATCCACGGAACGCCCTTCGACAGGACTCGGCGATCGGGATGGTTCGATCGGAAGGCGCAAGGCCACCCGGATTTGCGAGGCGCTCCTAGGCAGGCCGACGAAGCGCGTCAAGCCATCATACCGCAGCAAAGGAGGCCGCCGCGTGTTTATCGGTTTCGTTGTCCAGGCACTACATCTAAATATGACCGGCACCACTACGCGTCTTCGGAGCCGGGCAAAATCAGCATATGCAGAATGCCCGCTCGCGGCAGCGTGTGATGCGCAGATTTGCCAAGACATGGGATTGCGCTGCGAACCTTAACCCGCTAGCAGCCCGGAACCCGCAAGAATGCGTCGGATGGCCCGATGGCGGAGTGGTTACGCAGAGGACTGCAAATCCTTGCACGCCGGTTCGATTCCGGCTCGGGCCTCCATAACAGCCTCCAGCGATGTCAAGGCATGTCCGCAGGGCTGCTGTTTTTGTCTGCGGGCCTTCGACGCTTCCCGTTCGGCATACGACCCACGCGATGACGCGTTGGCTGACACTCCGCTCCGGGCGAGAGGAACGACGGCCAAGCTGGGCGCCACAAATCGGACTTCGTGCTGGCCTAACCCATAATAGCCTCAGCGTTTAGTCGCCTTACGGGTCGAGTGTTTACGAAAAAGCTGGTGGGCAGAACGCCCACCAAAAGCTGGTGGGCAGAACGCCCACCAACTCGACCGTGCTTCTTAGAATGTAACCGTAAGGCTGCCGCCATAGGTCCGAGGCGCGCCGAAGATGCCGGTGGCATAGCCGAACGCCTGGAACTGGGTGCTGCGCGCCGTGAGATAATTCCGGTCGAAGATATTGCGGATCCACAGCTGGCCGCTGACCGGCGATCCCAAGGCATTCTTCCAATTCAGTGACGCGTTGGCCAAAAAATAGCTCTTAATCACATTGAAGTCGGCTCCGAAGGATGCGTTGTATGGGGTAAAGACGTTCGTTTGCGTGATTTTGCTCGTGTAATAACCCGAGACGGTGGCAGTCACTTTGCCAACATTTTCATCCAGCGGCAGGTCATAGCTTGCGGCGATATTGAATTGGTGCTTGGGCGTTTGCGCCGGCGTGGCACCGCTCAGATCAACGGGGGGAACCAGTGTCGTTCCCGTCTTTCCATCGCCGTTACCACCGACAGCCGGGAAGCCGAACTCTTTGAACTTCGAATGGATATAGTTGTAGCTCCCATCCAGCGTGAAGCCCTCGAAAGGAGAATACCGCATTTCAAAGTCCAGGCCATACACTTCCAGCTTCGCCGCATTGAAAACACCGAAACCGGCGCCACCGTCATCATAATTGTAGTTGTAGAAGACCTGCTTGTTGCTGGTCCTCCCATAATAGAGAGCAATATTTGTCCGGATCGGACGACCGGCAGCACGCCAATCGGCCTTTAGACCACCCTCGAACATTGTTGTCTTTTCGGGATTGTAAAACGGCACTTCGCGGATCGTGAAATTGGTTCCGCCAGCTAAATAGCCATGACTTACTTTGGCGTACCCAAGAACACCGGGTCCAAACTTGTTGCTTACGGTGACGTTCCAGCTGGGTGCCTTGAACTTTGCGGAACGCCGACCAAAGCATGTTGTCAGATCCTTGTCTACGTAACCAGCAAGAGCAGGAAAGTTGCAGACACGATCCGGGGCCAGAAAGAATCGCTCCCCAAAATCGGGAAGGCCGATCCCCTGGGATTGTGTCACGATCGATGAGACGCGATCCCAGTTATACCGCACACCGCCAGAAATATTTAGGCTTTCCGTTAAATCAAAATCAGCATTGCTGTAGACCGCCTTGGAATTTGTGTCCTTCTGTTCGTAGCTGTTCAGGTTGGCGACCAGCGGCAGCTGTAGCAAAGTTAGGAATGTGCCTTGGACTACAGGCGAATTAAGACCCTGATCACGGTTTAGCATGGAAAAGTAACCACCGAGGTTTGCCCGCAAGCGACCGTCCATGCCTTTGTACTGAAGTGTTATGTCGTCCGTCCATTGATCGGTGGTCGTCACGTTGCGGGTGTGCACTTGAGTAATGGTGGTGCCACTGCTTTCCTCTGACGTGAGCAGGGAATCATGCCGAAAACCAAGGACGTTGCGTATCGAGAGATTGTCGGAAAGCTCCATTTGAAGAAGATGTTCAAGACCGAACAGCTTGGCCCTGCCGATAAACGGTTTACGAACGCCGGAAAGGTCGGGGCCGACGTAGATTGTTTTGCGCGTGCCGGTCCTGGCGCCGAACTTGGCGAGATCTACGCCGCCTGCACTGGGAAAAAGCGCAAGCGGCACCTGGGCCGTGGGTGCTTCGTCACGATTATAATAGTCAAGAATCAAATCACTGCGGATCGGCCCGCTATCCAGGGACATCGTCCCACGGAGAGAATAGTGATCTTCATTCGAGAACCGGTTGGGAATGCCATCAGCAGCGGCCAGATTCCTTACGTAACCATCGCGTTTAACGTAGTTGCCGGCAAAACGAAAAGCGAGGACATCGTTCACCGGCAGATTGATCATACCTTCAAGTTCACGGCGATTGTAATTCCCGTAGCCTGCCTTGATATAACCCTCAAAGTTCTTAGTCGGAAGGTTTGTTCGCACCGTGATGGTGCCTCCCGTGGTATTTGTACCAAACTGCGTTCCTTGCGGCCCCTTCAGAACTTCGATCGCAGAGATATCGTAAAATGCATTCACAATGCCGAAGGTCGAGATCACTGGCACGTCGTTCTGATAGACTGCAACGCCGCCGTCTATGCCCAGTTCCGTCGCCGTGCCGCGAATCGCAAAAACGGGAGAACCACCCGTGGAACTATTTGAAATCGTGAGACCCGGCGTTACTGTCTGAAGGTCCTGAACGTTCAGGACGACCCGATTTTGAAGTTCGGCACCACTGAAAGCGGCGACGGCAATCGGCAAAGACTGCGCAGACTCACCAAACTTACGAGCAGTCACAACAATATCGGCAAGCTGACTGTCGCTGGCCGACGTATCAGATGTAGCAGCATCCTGCGCAATAGCAGGTACTATAAAAGCCACCATCGAAAGCGACACAGCGGAAACCGTTACAAGGTGCTTACACTTAAAGGTCACGCAACTCTCTCCCTTTTGTTTTTTCTTTATCCAACACGTAGATGCGCTGGTTTGGTAACTTCCCTATTTATGGGAAGCGCACGGCCCGTTCGACTGAAAATCACGTAGGCCCACTGCTATCAGATTTGAGATAATGGCGAGCACCAACGAATGCTGGGCAAGGTCTACCCGCGCTATTGCGAAAGTGGAACATGCCTAGGTTTCAGGCTTCAGATTTACGCAATAAACCTTCAGCTTTTAGATCTTTGACATAGCGAGCAATGATCTTGCGTTCGAGATGTGGCACCCGCCCATCAGCAGTAATGTTCGCCTGGGCGGTGGCGGCCACGAACTGCGCACACGGCAAGGTCGGACCAGTCCGCACGGGCTGCTGCCCCGACAATGCTTCCATCAGCGGTAGCATAGATGCCCGTCGCGCGTCATCGGGAAGCGCTCGCATCGCACCCTCGAAGCGCGCGAGCCAGGCCGTGAATGGCGCGCGCGTCATGGAGTAGCCGAGTTCCTCAAGCCATTGAACGAAGGTGTCCTGCGAGATGCCGTCATCGTGGGGGTTTAGTACATGGAAGGTATGGAAACCGGTCCGACGCCGTTCTCCGATGGCACTGACAGCTGCGGCGATGAAATCCACCGGCAGACCATCGTAATGGGCCTGCCCCTCACCCGTGTAAAAGCTGTCAGGGGCGAGGCGTGTTACGGCGAGACTAAGGATCAATCGGGTGAAGATGTCCGGAATATTGAGATGGCCGGAATAGCTCTTCGGTGCCATGATCATTCCAGAGCGAAATACGCAGACCGGAAGCCCCAGCCTAGTGTTCGCTTCGCGCAATAAGACCTCGGCCGCCCATTTGCTGGCACCATAGCCGTCGGCGTAGCCTTCGGATGTTTGCCACGAAGCGATGGCGTCGCGGATATCCGCCTCCTCGGTCGCGGGTGCGCCGACGTTCATGGCAGCCGCCACGGTCGAGATATGCAGCACTCGCTTTAGCCGTGTGGTCACAGCCAATTCAATCAGGGTCGCGGTTCCTGCGACATTGGGCCGGAAAAGCTGGGAGTACGGCAACTTATGGTTCACCAGCGCCGCAGGGTGGACTACAAGGTCAACCTCGTCGGCCAAACGCAACCATATTTTTTCCGGCAAGCCAAGGTGGGGCTTCGCAAGATCACCTGCGAGTACCTCAAGCCGCCCCTCAGCCAGGCGCTCGATATCGCGCAGCAGAGCATCGTCACCACCCGCGAAGCTCTCCAATAAGCGCGAACGGGCCGAAGCATCGTCGGCACCCCGCGCGATGCAGATCAGCTTGCCACCGTTCACGCTGAGGCGCTTGAGCTGCTCCAGCGCCAGGAAGCGACCCAGGAAGCCGTTAGCCCCGGTGAGCAGCACGCAGGCGGCATCGGTTTCGCTGGCGGGTGCGATCGTACTAACTGCGGCCAGCACGGCGGCGGGAATGAATTTTTCCAGCTGGAGGTCAGCAGCGCGAAGCTGGCTCTGGTCGGCGCCGTGAACGTCGGCTGCCGTGACTCCCTCGTCCGCCCCGGAGATCTGCCGCGTCAAATCGTCCTTCAGCTGAACGAACGATCCGGCCGGATGCATGATCGTGCTGACATCGATGGGCAAGCCGTAGATATCCTCCAGCAGCAGGGCATAGGACAGGCCAGCCAGGGAATCTCCGCCAAGTGCGGCAAAGGAATCCCGTTCGGCGATCTTGCCCGCATCCAGGCCAAGCACAGAGGCGGCAGCCCGACGGAGCGTTTCCTCCATTGGCCGATCACGGCCATTGCGGCGCAGATTGTCGATCTCGGTTGCTTGGTCGTCGGCGTGCGCGGCGTAGATCGCCTCCAGCCGTTCGCCATAACGCATGCGAAACGCCGGCCGCAGATGTTTGGCCAGCGCTGACTGCAAGCCATTCGCAACCGAGAAAGGCTCAAGCTCAACGATGATATCGCGCGGAATCTCGTAAGCGTTCAGGCCGGCTTCGATGCCGACGCGCCGGATCGCCGAGAGCAATCGCTCTTTGATGGCCACTTCGTCGAGGTCATGCGGAAGAGCATCAAGGTTCGGCACGACGACGCCAAGCAGGTATGCGCGCGCGCTGTTGCCGTAGAGATAGACTTGAGAAATCGCCGGATCGCCGCGGGAATACAACGATTCCAGCGGCGCTATCGCGACAAATTCACCTTGCGCCAGTTTCATCACGTTGTTGCGACGATCGAGGTAGGCTAGTCGGTCGGGCTCCACTTCGGCCACGATATCACCGGTCCGGTAGAAGCCCTCGTCGTCAAAGGCTGCTGCGGTGAGGTCCGGGCGGCCGAAATAGCCTGCGAAGATGTTCTGCGATTTGATACACAACTCGCCGCGCGGATGAGGCTTGTCTGTAATGAAATAGCCAAGTTCAGGAACGTCGATAAGCTTGTAGTCGATGATTGGCGGGCGCGTGACTTTCTGGTCGAGCGTGATGCTACCAGACTCAGTCGAGCCATAGCCGTCGACGATCGGACGCCCCAACAGCCGCTCGGTGAAGACACGAAGCGCGGGATCGAGCGGGGCTGAACCAACCACCGCATCCGTCATGCGGCCACCCAATGCCGTCTGGCGAAACCGCGCCAGCGCCCAATCTAGCTCACCATCAGGAAGATCCGGATGCTGCGCCATGAAACGCTGCTGGATCAGTTCGCAGATGCGCGGAACCAGCGCCATCGTAGTCGGCCTGACCTTTGCAATGTCCTCCATCAACGTGCTCAGATCGCTGCGGCCGGTAAAGCAGGTGACCCCTCCGTTGGCGAAGGTCAGCCAGAGATAGAACATGCCAAAGACATGGTTGAGCGGCTGGTAATTGAGAACGATCGGCGCAGGGTCTCTCACTTGAGCCCAGGCGGCTTTGACTAGCCGCTGGTTGTGCATGGCCCCCTTTGGCGTGCCAGTGCTTCCAGAGGTATAATACACGATCACCAGCGGATCTTCGCCGGGAGCAGGCTGGTAAGGCTGTGCCTGCGGGAGGTTAGCGCCCCGCGCGCGCAGGGCGCTGAACGGCAGTATCTGAAGTCCCGGGCGTTCCTTAGCCAATCGCGCCTGTTGCTCCGCAATCCTGGTCTGGTTGTACTCGTCCAATCCGTCATGATCAAAAACGATCACGCAACGGGTTTGTGTGCATCCTATCGCCAGGGTTACGGATGTCTCAAGATGTTCGAGAGCCGTGGCGATGCAGGGAGGCTTCACCTCTTGCATCATACCCGCCAAAAGTTCGGTCGCGGCAGTGGTCTGCAGCGGGACGATTGGTAGCCCGCAAAGCCCCAGCGCTAGATTCAGCGTGGCGAAATCCACATTGGCGAAGGCCATGATCGCCACGGGATCTCCTGGCACAAGGCCAAGGGCGCGATCATGGCGGAACGCGGAAGCCGTATGAAGAACACGGCTTTCCAATTCGGCATAGTCGATGATCGTGTAATCATTTTCAAGGCGACCGCCCTGCACTTTCCGCCAAGCCATAGCTGGGCGATCTCGGTACGCCTTGAAAACCGCGAGGGTCATTTGCGCAAGCGCGGCCTCAGGCTGGCGCAGTAACGCGGCAAGATCAGGGTCCGGCTTGAGAGCGGGGTCCAGGCTTTCGATTGAACGGGTTGCGCTCGCAAGCGCGACGCTGCTGTGCATCAGGGTCTCTCCGGTACCGCCGCCCGCGCTTTTTCTGCGCGGCGCCTGCTTATCTGACCGGGATTATGTTCTGAAGATCTCGGTGCAACAACCGATCAAATGTAAGCATCTCCAATGTAATAGCAAAGTCGAGACAAGCCGCATTTCTTGTCATGGATCAAACACACGGATCATGATGGCTCGCTGGCGTTACGCCCAGCTGAAGTTGATAGATGCGGGACATCGCCGACAAAAGCGACGCCCCGCGATCCGATCAGAACTCGATGGAGGCAGAAGCCTTGAAGGTGCGCGGCGTGCCTTGCAGCAGTTGCGATCCAAAGGCCGTGAATGCGGTGAAGGCCGACGCCCAGTAACGCTTGTTGGCGACGTTATCGACGCTGAAGCGCAGGGTCATCGCGCTTTGCCCCACCGGTACCAGGTAACGTGCGCCCAGATCGACGCGGGTCCAGTCATTCAGGCGCAGCGTGTTCGTCAGGTCTGCCGCCTGCTTGCCGGTGTAGACTACCCGGCCGGTCAAGGTCAGCGCGGGCAGGAACGGCAGGTCCCACTCCACGTTGGCGTTGCCCAGCAACTCGGGCACGCCGACCGCGTCATTGCCCTGGTTCAAGCCGCCCTCGGTGCGGCGCAGCTTGGCGTCCAGGATCGTCAGGCCGCCGATCACGCGCAGGCCGTCCACCGGCTCACCGTTCAGCGTGAACTCGATCCCGCGATTGCGCTGGACCGCGAAATTTCCATACTCGAAGAAGCCCAGCCGGTCGGTATCGGGGCGATAAAATGCGCCGGGCTTATCGATCTGGAACAGTGCCAGCCCGGCATCGAAGCGGCCGAACGTCAGCTTGCCGCCTACCTCGTACTGCTTGGATTTGATGGGCGGCAGAAAGCGACCGGAATTGCTGACCGGCACCGGCAACCCGTTGATCGTGACTGTCGGCTGAGCCTGCTCACCGCGAACCAGGCCTTCGATGCGATTGGCGTAGAACGACAGACCGGGCACCGGCTTGATCACCAAGCCAACGACCGGGGTTACCGCGCTTTCCTTGTAAAATGACTGCAAAGCGCCGTCCTGATACGAATAGGAGGTGGCCTTGATCTCCTGCAGGCGCAGGCCGCCCGTGATCAGGATGCGATCGTCCCACAAGCCGATGGTGTCCGATGCGAACACGCTGGCCACGCGCGTGCGGCCGATCGGGAACGGATCGTCCAGATCGCCACCGGCGAAACCTCCCGCCGGACGGGCCACGACGACGGGCCGGTAGATGTTCGTGGCGTAAGGCGTCACTGAGAAGTCGTAGGCGTTGCGGTTGGTCTGCCAAGCGACGGACGTGCCGAAGTTCACTTCCTGCGTCACGCCGCCCGCCGCCAGCTTGACCCGCATGCCCAGGGTACCGGCTTCGTTGTTGTCGGTGCGCGGCACGTAGGACGCGCTGCCCGTGGCGTCGCCATTGGCCGCATTGACCAGGGTTACACTAGCCGTGACCTGATCTTCCTTCCCGCCGCGCGCGCCGGCCTTGAAGTAGAGCATCGCGTGCTCATCCAGATCCCATTCCAGATTGAAGGTGCCGAAGATGTCGCGCGTCTGGATGTGGCTCCAGGGCTGCGAATAGTTGGTGTCGGCATCCGGTACGCGCGGGATCGCGCCGCCGATTGCCACCTTGGGCCGCCAGTACGATTGGCGCAGGCGCTGGAAGTTGACGTTCAACGAAGCGCGAACCGGTCCGTTGTTGAAGTCCAGCGTGCCGCCGACGACATAGCTTGAGTGGAATTCATCGTTGATGGCGATATCGCCACGGCGTGCCGAACCGTTGAGGCGCAGGCCCCACTCCTGGTTCGCGCCAAACCGACGGGAGACATCCACCGCACCGGTGAAATGCGAGTCCGAGACATAGCCGACCGTGGCGCGCGTGCGGTTGCCGTCCGCCATTTTGGGCAGCAGGTTCACGCTGCCGCCGATGCCGCTGCCGCCAGGCGCAGCACCGTTCAGGAAGGCGCTGGCACCGTTGATGATCTGGACGGACGAGAACAATTCCGGCGCGACCAGCTGGCGGGGCGTGATGCCGTATAGACCGTCGAAACCGACATCGTCCGAATTCAGCTCGAACCCGCGGATCACGAAAACTTCGGCGGCGGTGCCGAAGCCCAGCGTGGTGCGCACGGTGGGATCATTCTCCAGCACTTCGCCCAGACTGTCGGGCTGCTGGTTGCGGATCAACGCTTCGTTATAGGAGCGGACGTTGAAGGGGATGTCCTCCGCCGCCTTGTTGCCCAAAACGCCGATATCGCCGCTGCCGCTGACCTGCGTCTGGTTGAGCCTTCGTGCCGAAACGATGATGTCATCCGCGCCGGCATCCTCATTACGGGATTGGGCCTGCGCCAGGACTGGCAGGAAAGCTGTGCTCGCCAGGATGGCGGTGGAAACGGCAACGCGTTGCGCGCGCGAAAACGGCATGAGAACCCCCTGATTTGCGCTGTCCGTTCATGCGGTCAGCTGCGAGGGCCCCATGCCTTTGATGATAATGATTTGCAATACTGAAAAATGGGGCAGCTTTGGGCTGCCCCGATTACGAACTGACTACCAGTCAAACCAGCGGTTGCGGCGGCGGACGGTCGTATCTGCAATGCCGTCGCCATCAAGATCGACCGCGCGGGTTGCAGCAGGCCCGGTCCGAACCGCGTCCGCCGTGGCTTCGGCGCGAGCGGCGCGGAGTTCGGCTTCATGAACGCGGCGCTCTGCCTCCAAGGTGGCCGCCTCACTGCGGCGCGTGGTGCGCAGCGTGTAGTAGTGGCTCCACATCTGGCTGTGCGCGAAGGCGAGCGCGAGGCCGCCGATAATCGCCAGGTTCTTCAAGGCTGCGATCGCTTGCACCGGGTCGGTGAAACGGTTGTGGAAGAACAGGATCGTCCCCGCCGTGAAGACGGCCAGCAGGACGGACACCAGGCGGACAGCGAAACCGGCCGCAAGGCACAGACCGCCAACCAGTTCGAATAGCCCGACTACCAGAGCCAGATTACCTGGCAGACCTGTCTTGGCCATCATGGCCGCGGTGCCGCCTATGTCCATCAGCTTGCCGATACCACTGGCGATGAAAAGAAGGCCGATCAGCAAACGGCCTATAATCGCGGCGATCTTTGACATGACCAGCCTCTTCCCTGTTGTGATTGTTTCCATGGAAGCGGCATCAGGCAGGTTTGTTCCCGCCCACCGCGACCACGGCTGTCACCACAGATGGGATCTAAGGCGAAATCAGAGGCGGGGCAAAGTCACGCCGCGCTGGCCCATGTACTTGCCGGCACGGTCGGCATAGCTGATCTCGCAAGGCTCATTGCCCTGCAGAAACAGGAACTGGCACGCGCCTTCGTTGGCGTAGACCTTGGCGGGCAATGGCGTGGTGTTGGAAAATTCCAGCGTGACGTGCCCTTCCCAGCCGGGCTCCAGCGGCGTGACGTTCACGATGATGCCGCAGCGCGCATAAGTCGATTTGCCAAGGCAGATCACCAGCACATCGCGCGGCACGCGGAAGTATTCCACGGTGCGGGCCAGCGCGAACGAGTTGGGCGGGATCACGCAGCATTCGGTCCGGCGATCGACGAACGAGTTGGCATCGAAGTTCTTCGGGTCGACCACGGCGGAATCGACATTCGTGAAGATCTTGAAGTCTTCCGCCACGCGCGCGTCATACCCGTAGGACGACAAGCCATAGGATATGCAGCCGTCTCTCCGCTGCGCCTCCACGAAGGGTTCGATCATTCCGTTCGCCAGCGCCTGCTCGCGAATCCATTTGTCGCTCAAAATTGCCATGGTCGCGACATTCCCGAAGCCGGCCCCCGGAGCAAGCGCGAACAGCAAGCCCGCCCGCCCGCAAGTTACGCCGATGCGGTCAGGCCGCCTCCGCCGTCGGCCTTTGACTATCCAGCAATCGCCGCATCTGGCTGATCGCCTCACGCGCGTTGATGCCGACTAGGAAGCGAATATCCTCCAGGTCGCCTTCCAGCGCCACGGATGCTTCCGCGTCCGCGCCGATGCGAACCATGCTCCACTCGGGGAAGATGCGTTCGCGCACCGGCACGAGGTCGATCAGTTTGACGTCCTCATGCCGAAAGTCGCAGCAGATCGCCTCGAAGGTGCGCTCGATGGCGGCGGGCGGTCCTTCCAGGACCTGGATGAAGGCATCCCCCACGCACAGCAACGTCCCTGTCAGCTGTACCGCGGCATTGCGCCGTGCAGAGCGTTCGGTCAGCTCGGCAACGAGATAATCGCGCGCTGCGCCGGTTTCTTCCAGCGTGCACCGGCTGACATACAGCAGCCGGCTGAGCGGTGTGATCCTGATATCGCCGGTCACGCTGCCACCGCGCCTATGCGCGCCCTCACCAGAGCCAGGAAATCCGCGACCGGGATCGGGCGGCTGATAAGGAAGCCCTGCACATGGTCGCAACCCTGCTGGGCGATAAACGACAGTTGCTCAGACGTTTCGATGCCTTCGGCGGTCACTTTCATATCCAGGCTTTCTCCCAGCTGTGCGATCGCGCGCACGATCGAGGCGCTGCCCGGGTCTTCCGGCAGCTTGCAGATGAACGAACGATCGATCTTGATACGGCTGATCGGAAAGCGATGGAGGTAGCTGAGCGAGGAATAACCGGTGCCGAAATCATCGAGCGAAATGCGCACGCCCAGCTCATGCAGGCTGGTCAGCGTACGCAACGCCGCCTCGTCGTCGCCCAGAAGCGCGGTTTCGGTGATTTCCAGTTCCAGGCGGTCGGCGCGCAGGCCCGATTCGCGCAAGGCCTGCGCCACGATTTGCGGCAAGCGCGGATCGAGTAGCTGGACCGGGGATACGTTCACCGCGACGTCGAAATGATCGGGCCAGGTCGTGGCGTCCCTGCAGGCCTGTTGCAGCACGTTCGCGCCGATGCGGGATACCAGCCCGAGTTCTTCCGCGATCGGAATGAACTCAGCCGGAGAGACATCGCCTCGTTCCGACGAGTTCCAGCGCAACAGGGCCTCGGCCCCGGTTATCTCGCCGGACTGGGAATCGATGATCGGCTGATAGAAAACCTCGAACTCGTCACGCGCGCAGGCGCGCCGCAAGTCGATCTCCAGATACCGGCGCCGTTGCATGGCATCCATCATTGCGGGCTCGAACTGGCAAAAGCGATTTTTGCCGTCGCGCTTGGCGGAATAGAGGGCGACATCGGCGCGCTGGATCAGTTCTTCGCCGGAAACGCCATGCTGCGGCGCCAGCGCCACGCCTACGCTGCCGCCCAGGTCGGCGACGCTGCCTGCAACGATGAACGGTCGCGCCAGAAGCTCGACCACTCGCGCGGCAATTGCAGCTGCTTCTTGGCCATTGGCGATGCCGAAGGCGATGATGGCAAACTCGTCCCCGCCGATCCGCGCAACCAGATCCCCTTCGCGTACGGCATGGCGCAACCGCGCGGCGACGCGCTGTAACACTAGGTCGCCCGTCGGGTGGCCCAGCGTATCGTTGATCGGCTTGAAGCGATCGAGGTCGATCATCAGCAAGGCGAAAGGACGGCCGTAGCGTTGTAGCTTGCCGCACTCTGATTCCAGCGTTTGCGAAAAGTTGTGGCGATTGCCCAGCCCGGTCAGCGCATCGTGCATGGCGATATGTGCAAGCTGGTCCCGCGAATTGGACTGGGTGCGACCTTCAACCAGGTAGGTGGAGATACCCGTGCCGACGATCAGCAGCGCCACCATTGCGATTGCCAGCGCGACTGCGGTGAAGGTCGCGCTGTCGGCACCGTGGGAGACGCCCGGGATCGGCGCGACCGAAAAACCCGCCATGCCGGTAAAGTGCAGGCCGACGATCGCCAGCACCATCAGGACGCACGGCAAGATCTGCTTCGGCGCGGTTTCCATACGCAGGCTGTAGATCAGCGCCATCGACAGACCGGACGCCACGAACAGCGAAGATATCACATAGCTTGGCCGCCATTCCACGATGCCCTCCGCCCGATAGGCGAACATGCCGGTATAGTGCATGGCCGCGATCGAAAGGCCGATCACCCCGCCGCCGATAACGACCGCGATCCCGCGTGACTTCGCCGTCGCCGCGATCAGGCCGATGGCGATACCGCCTACAGCAATCAGCGCCGAGCCGATGGTCAAAGGTCCATCGAACTCCACCGGAACTTCCGCCCGATAACCCAGCATCGCGATGAAGTGCGTTGCCCAGATGGCCGCGCCCGCGGTGACGGCGGACAGGAAGCACCAGTGCAGGCGAGACGTGCCCGCCTCGTTCAGCGTGCGGCGAAACAGGGTGACGGAGACGATCGACCCGCACAGACACATCAGCGCAGCCAGGAGCACGATCCAGGGATCATGCTCGTAGAGCAAACAAGTGACGACACGCATTTAGGGGGCGACTCCGAGGCGACGGGCCTTTCACCCGCCGGTCCGTCATTCCCCGGAAGTGCTTAACAATTCCCTTTTAACCTTCGAAAAGTCCTGAAATACGGTGGTTTGGGTGAAAAAATACCGTGGCCTGGGCAGGGCTTAAAAGGCGCCGTCACGCGCCGTTTGCGTGCGTGCCCGCGAACGGCCCTGCCCTGTCGCCGGTTGCTGCGATCAGATTATTTCATGCTTAACATTGCGCTGGTATCCGCCATGGCCATGACCCAGCCAACTCGCATCCTCGTCGTCTTCGGTACTCGTCCTGAAGCGATCAAGCTGTTCCCCGTCGTTCACGCGTTGCGCGCCGATCCTCGCTTCGAATGCGTGGTCTGCGTTTCGGCCCAACACCGCCAGATGCTGGACCAAGTGCTGGAGATCGCCGGGATCGTGCCGGATCACGATCTGGACGTCATGCAGCCGGACCAGACGCTGGATGCCCTCACCGCCAATCTGCTCACCGGCTTGGGCAAGGTGATGGACCAGGTGCAGCCCCATCGCGTGATCGTACAGGGCGATACCGCCACCGCCATGGCGGGCGCGCTGGCCGCTTATTATCGCAAGCTGCCGGTCGATCATGTCGAGGCGGGGCTGCGCAGTTTTAATATCTATCACCCATGGCCCGAAGAGGTGAACCGCAAGATCATCGGCGCTATGGCCAGCTTGCACTTCGCGCCTACCGCCACCGCCGCCGCGGCTCTCCTACGCGAGAACGCCGACCCCGCGCGCGTCCACGTCACCGGCAACACCGTGATCGACGCGCTGCATTGGGTGTCCGCCCGAATCGAAGCCGAACCGGTGCTGGCCAGCGGTCTGGCGGACCTCGAAGCGCGATTCGCCGGCAAACGGATCATCGGCGTCACCAGCCATCGGCGCGAAAATTTCGGCGGCGGCATGGAAGGCATTGCCAGCGCCATCCGCCAGATCGCGCAGCGCCCCGATGTGGCGGTGATTTTCCCCGTCCACCTCAACCCCAACGTGCGCAAGGTGATGAACGAGGGCCTGGCCGGTCTGGACAATGTCGCCTTGATCGAGCCGCTGGATTATCCCCACTTCGCCCGCCTCATCAACATCGCCGAGATCATGCTGACCGACAGTGGCGGCGTGCAGGAGGAAGCCCCCGCGCTGGGCAAGCCAGTCCTGGTCATGCGTGAGACGACCGAGCGGCCCGAAGGCGTCGAGGCCGGCACCGCCAAACTGGTCGGCACCGATGCAGCCACCATCGTTACCGAAATTTCAACCCTGCTGGACGATACGGAAGCCTACGAGGCCATGGCTCGCGCCCACAATCCGTTCGGGGATGGGCACAGCTCGGCCCGAATCGTGGAGCTGCTCGCCAATGAAATCGGACACCAAGCCTGACGTTTGTGTTGTAGGCCTCGGGTATATCGGCCTTCCCACCGCTGCGGTGATCGCCCGCGCGGGCTGCAAGGTGTTGGGCCTCGACGTGTCGCAGCGAGTGGTCGACACTATCAATCGCGGCGAAATCCACATCGAGGAGGTCGACCTCGATGGGCTGGTGCACGGTGTGGTTTCGCGCGGACTTCTTTCGGCCTCGATCACCGTGGCGCCAGCCGACGTATTCGTGATTGCCGTGCCGACGCCGTTCGACAAGGATCATGCCCCGGACATTTCCTACGTCCTGGCAGCGGGCAAGACCATCGCGCCGGTGCTGAAGGTTGGTGACGTGGTGATTCTCGAATCGACCTCACCGGTCGGCACGACCGAGCAGTTGCGGGACATGATCGCGCAGATGCGCCCCGATCTGAAGGTACCGGGCTGCACGCGCGAGACGCCCGATATCGCCATCGCCTATTGCCCGGAGCGGGTGCTGCCCGGCCGCATCCTGGAAGAGCTGACCAACAACGACCGCTCGATCGGCGGCATCACGCCCCGCTGCGCGCGCAAGGCGCTGGCGTTCTACAAGCGGTTCGTGCGCGGCGAATGCGTTACCACGGACGCCCGCTCTGCCGAGATGACAAAGCTGGTCGAGAACGCCTATCGCGACGTCAACATCGCCTTTGCCAATGAATTGTCGATGGTGGCGGACCGGATGGGCCTGGACGTATGGGAAGTGATACGCCTCGCCAACCGGCACCCCCGCGTGAACATCCTCTCGCCCGGACCCGGCGTGGGCGGCCACTGCATCGCGGTCGATCCCTGGTTCATCGTCCATGGCGCGCCGGAGGAGACCCCGCTGATCCGCACCGCGCGTGGCGTGAACGACGGCAAGATGCATCACGTGATCCGCAAGGCCGACGCGCTGGTCGCCGCGCATCCGGGCGCGAAGATCGCCTGCCTGGGCCTGGCGTTCAAGGCCAACATCGACGATTTCCGCGAAAGCCCGGCCCGTTTCGTCGCCGCCCGGTTGGCCCGCAAATACGGTGAGCGGGTGCATATCGTCGAACCTTACGCCAGCGAACTGCCGATCGAGTTCACCGATACCGGCGCCGTGCAGATCGACGTGGACGAGGCGCTGGAGACTTGCGACATCCTGATCGTGCTGGTCGACCATGACGTGTTCCGCGTCGTGCCTCTGGCCGAGCGGGCGGACAAGCTGGTGTACGACACGCGCGGTATATGGCCCGATCAGCCCAAGCTGGTGCGTGAAGAGCCGGACCTGGTACGATTGGCCAGCTGAGCTGATCGCGGCCGGGCGGGGCGGGTCAGTCGGGCCTGACCCCGGTCCGCCACACCATCAGATCCCGCTGAACCATCAAATTCCGGCGTACCAGGCGTAGCCGCCGTTATCCTCCCAGTACCCGCCCTTGCCGCCATAGACCCCGGCCAGCGTATCGCGCGCTTCTATTCGAGTGACGAACTTGGCGTGCTTGTACCCCAGCTGCCGCTCCACCCGCAGCCGCAGCGGCGCGCCGTGTTCCTGCGGCAGGGGGCGGCCATTCATCTGCCAGGCCAGGATCGTCTGCGGATGGAAGGCGTCCACCATGTCGATCGATTCGTAATACGGCTTGCCGCCATAGATATCGGCGCAGTGGAAGATCAGGTATTTCGCGGCCGGGCTGACCCGCGCCAGATCGAGCACATGCGATAGCTGCGGCCCTTGCCACTGCCCGATCGCGCTCCACCCCTCCACACAATCGTGGCGCGTGATCTGCTTGCGCTGGGGCAGGCTCTGCAAGGCGGTCAGCGGCAGGTTCAGTGGCCGACCGACCATGCCATCCACGCGCAGCGCCCATTGCGCGAAGCCTTGGGCCAGGTGCCGCCGGTACTCGTCTCCCGCGCCTTCCTTGCTGCCGTTAGCGCGGAAATTGGGCGACATGTCTGACACGCGAAACTCGCGCGCCAGGGCCTGGCCGCCCAACGCACGCTGGGTAGCGCGGTGCAGGTTCTCGCCGCTTTCCAGCACGGAGCGGAAGCCCGGCTGCTGATACAGCTTGTCGCAGCCGGAAAGCAGCAACCCGCCGCCCAGCGCCCCGGTGCGGATCAGGCTGCGGCGTGAGAGGATCAGCTTGCTCACGCGTCGCGCTCCTTGGATAGACGTTCCCGGGGCAGGCGGTACTTGCCGGTGATGATCGAGCGTATCTCGTTAAACGGTCCGGCCAGCACGACCATCGCGATGTGGATTACGAAGAAACCGACCAGTCCCCAGGCGCACAGGAAATGGATGGAACGGGCGGTCTGCCGCCCGCCGAACAGTTCGGTGACGATCGGGGCCCAGGCGTCGGTGCCGGGGGACATGGCCAGGCCGGTCACGATCATCAGCGGCAGCAGCACGAACAAGATAGACGCATAAGCCAGCTTCTGCAACACGTTATACCGCAATGCCGCCGCGCCAGTGGGGAAGCGCAGCCGCGCATGGTCCTTCATATCGCGCCAGATATGCGCCGGGCGCCACTCCTCGCGGGTGATGTGAACATCGCGGCGCAAGTGGCCGTTCACCAGCGACCATAGCAGATAGCCCAGCAAGCTGAGCGCCAGGACCCAGGCAAAGGCCAGGTGCCAGATCCGGCCGTCGGCCAGGCTGTAGCGCGAAGGCAGGGTAGCCCAATACGGGATCGCGCGGCGGCGCACGACGCCGTCCTGGTCCGTCCAGATGCCCAGCCATCCGGTCGTGTCGATTTGCCATGTGCCGATCCGCAGCATTCCGGCATTGCCGCGCTGGCCGATCTCAAGCCACGCGTAATCGAAGTTCGCGCCGAATTCGCCCCAGTAGAGCCGGGGATGGGCGTTGAAGATCATCAGCCCGCTCATCAGCAGGACCAGCAACGCCAGCGCGTTCACCCAGTGCCAGATGCGGGTGGAAAGGCGATGGCGGCGCACCACCTCGCCGCCGCGCGGCGCTTGCGGGGCGGCCTCGCTTGCTTCGCCCTGTCGCTCATCGTGCCGCATGGTCGCCATTGCCAGACCTTACTCCCCTATCCAGTGCATGGCCACTTCCCTGCGGTGCGGACGGCGGCGATGTTCGGCAAGGTAGATGCCCTGCCAGGTGCCCAGCCGCATCTGCCCGTCCAGCACGGGGATCTGCAACGTCACCCCGGTCAGCGTCGCACGCAAATGCGCGGGCATGTCATCGGGGCCTTCGTCATCGTGCAGATAGCCGTCGCCCTCGGGCGCGAGGCGTTCCAGCCACGCCATCAGATCGGTGCGCACTTCCCGCGCGGCGTTCTCCTGGATCAACAGCGAAGCGGAAGTGTGCCGGCACAGCAGCGTCAGCAGGCCCTCCTGAATGCCGCCCTCGGTCAGCCACGCCGCGACATCGCGCGTGATCTCCGTCAACCCGCGACCGCTGGTGGCGATCGTCAAGGTCGTGCTGGCCTGTCTCATCCTTGCTGCATGAGCGTTTGCGCCACGCCGCGCAAGCTTGCCGGCATCGCTGCTTGCGACCGCGAAACGGCGCGGCTACGTCTCGCACTTGCAGCACGATGCCTGGCGCGACGGACGCGTGGGGATCAGCTGCCTGGTGGATACAAGGACCTTCATGCCCCCTTCCCCGTTGCGAGCGCCTTTCCCCCAGTCGTCGCGCGGTGCAGTCTGATGATGCGCAAGCGCATGGTCTTGCGGGCATTGGCGGGCATGGCGGGTGCCGCCGCGACCAGCCTGATCCTGGTCGGGCAGCTTGGGCGAACGCACCACACGCTGGACCAGTTCAACGTCTTCATTCCCTTGCTGCTGCCGGTCCTGGCTCTAGCCTTCGCCATATGCCTGCGCCTGCGTGATCGCGCCGGCATGGCGGTGGCGGCGATCGGGCTGGCGGTGGGCGGCTTCCAGCTGGGCGGCGCGACGCTGAGCGGGGCGGCCCGCGATACGCGCGGCGATGGCCCGATGATCAAGGTGATGACGCTCAGTACGTTCCACGCCAATCCCCGGCCGCTCGATCTGGTCAAAGTGGTGAACGACCTCGATCCCGATATCGCTCTGCTGCAGGAAACGAACGGCACGCCATCAATGATCGTGGGGCTGCTGCTGCCCCGTCATTATCGCCTGCCGTCGTGCACCGGCATGCCGTGTTCGCTCACGATCCTGTCGCGCTGGCCCTTGCGCAAGGTGAAGGTCGACCTGCCGAAGCACAGCGCGCATCCCGATCTGGTGATGGCGGACGTGGCCGCGCCCTTCGGCACCCTGCGCGTGGGCGATGTCCACCTGAAGCGACCCTACGCGAAGGGCGCGCAGGACGTGCTGATGGCGACAGCGGCGATCGCCCGCGCCAACAGCGGCGGCCCGCTGATCCTGGGGGGAGACTTCAACGCCGCCACCGCCACGTTCGGCCTGGCCCGGTTCGCCCAGGCGAGCGGCTTGCGCAGGCAGGACGGCTTCGTACCCACCTACCCCGCAAACCGCCCGCTGCCCGCATTCACCGGGATCGACCATATCTATGCCAACGGGCATTGGTCCCGCATGGGGTGCAGGCGCACTGCGGCGGGCGGATCGGACCACTACGGCGTCTTGTGCCGGCTGCGCTGGCGCGCTCGCTGAGCGCGATTGCCCTGCCCGCGCACTGCGTTTAGCAATGCCGCACCGCCTGTTTTTCCCTCTGCCCTTTTCACCACCACAGGATCGCGATGACCCAGAGCGCTGCGCCCGAGCTGTACTATCTGGAATACTACGAGGAATTCCTCGCCAAGGTACGCCAGCTCTCCCGCATGATCCAGGGTGACGGCTGGAACCCGGAATTCGTAATCGGCGTAGGCCGAGGCGGCTTGGTGCCCGCGGTCTATATCTCGCACCAGCTGGGCCTGCCGATGCTCTCGATCGACCATTCGTCGCGCGTACCGGGGTTTGCGGACGAATTGCTGGAAAAGGTCGCGACGATGAGCGCGGCGGGCAACCGGCTCCTGTTCGTGGACGATATCAACGATAGCGGCAGCACGATCGAATATATCCGCCAGCTTCTGGAAGGCAGCGGCGGCGCGCGCGGCAACTTGCGATTCGCAGTGCTGATCAACAACACCGCATCGCGCTCGAGCGTGGATTATCACACAGACAGCATCGACCGCGCGGAGGACAAGCGCTGGTTCGTGTTCCCCTGGGAATCCGTCAGCGCACGCGATGTTCTGCTGGATGAAGCCCAGGCCGTGCCCGATCGCCTGACCTGACCTGGCCTGACCTGACCTGACCGGACCGGATCAGCGAAGGCTCATCCGGAACCGCGCCAGTCTTTCCACGGCGTCGTCCAACGCATCATCCGGCTTGGTGAAGCACAGGCGCAGCAGATGGCTGGGGCCCCGGTTTTCCTCGTAAAGCGCCGAGATCGGGATCGTCGCCACTCCGGCTTCACGCACCGCGCGCTCACTGAACGCAGCGTCCGTCATCGCGATGCCCGAAGCGGCCAGATCGACGCATAGAAACCATGTGGCGGCGTTCGGCAGTACCGTGAACCCGGCTTGCTCCAGCCCCTGGCGCAGCCGCGCGCGCGACATGGCCCAGCCTTCGTGCTGTCCATCGAGGACATCATCCATCCCCAGCCCTTCCGCCACGGCCCATTGCAGCGGCACGGCGCTGGTGAAGGTCAGGAACTGGTGCGCCCGGCCAAGCGCCTGCCCGATCGCGCCGGAGGCCACCATCCAGCCGATCTTCCATCCGGTCATCCCGAATAACTTGCCCGCCGAGCCGACCTTCACGCCTCGCTCCCGCATGCCCGGCATCGCCAGGATCGAGCGATGGGGCTGGCCGTCGAAGCGCACGCCCTCCCACACCTCGTCGCTCAAAACCACCAGATCGTGGGCAACGCAGAGGCGTGCCAACTCCGCCAGCTCGGCCTCGGTTGCGGCGGTACCGGCGGGATTGAACGGGTCGTTCACGATCAGCATGCGCGTTCGCGGGCCGATCGCCTGCGCCAGCAAGTCCAGCGGATAAGCAAAGCGCGGCGGCGCGAGCGGCACGAACACCGGCACGCCTCCGACGCGGCGAACCAGCGGCGCGTAGGCATCGTAAGCCGGTTCGAACACGATCACCTCGTCGCCCGGCTGCACCAGCGCAAGGATTGCCGACGCGATCGCCTCGGTCGCCCCCGACGTCACGATCACCTCGTCCGGCTGCAGGGACAAGCCCTGGCGCGCCGCGTAGAACGCGCAGATCGCCTCGCGCAGCTCCGGCAAGCCTCCGCTGGGGGGATACTGTGCGGAACGGTCCTGCAGGGCACGGACCGCCGCCTGCTGCAAGGGCAGAGGGCCACCGCCTTCTGGAAACCCCTGCCCCAGGTTGATCGCCCCAAGCTCTCGCGAAAGCGCGCTCATCCGTTCGAATACGGTGGTGCCCATGGCGGCATACAAAGGGTGAATGTGGTGCGAGATCGACATGATGCATCCGCGCATAGCCATTCCGACACGATCCAGTCAGCCGGTTTCGCGATTGGATCGTCTGACGTTCCGCCGGATGGGAAATAGCGCTTCGGCACAGGTGACATACCACCGATTCGGGCTGAGTGGCCTTGGGCGAGCCCCCTCCTGCGGCAATGCCGGGACTAACACCTCCAAAGGCGCGCCAGTTCGATCACAGTGAACGATTGCGCTAACTTGTCATTCAGCGCGGTCGGCCTACATTAGTGGGGCAAAAGGACTCCGAAAGAACCCATGAACGACGATCAACCCAACGGCAATCCCTGGGTGAAGAGCCTCCTTGTATGGGGCGGCATCTTCCTCGCGCTCCTGATGGTGGTTTCGATGTTTGGCTCGCGCAGCGATGCCGGGCAGGCAATCCGCTACTCCGATTTCCGCTCCAAAGTGGCGGGAGGCACGGTAGCTGAAGTGCAGATCGGCACCGATCGGATTGTCGGCAAGTACAAGAATGGCGATTCGTTCAGTACGATCCCCATCCCGAACGACACCACGCTGCCGCAACTGCTCCAGCAGAATGACGTGAGCTATGCGGGCAAGGCGGCTGAAGAGCCCAACCTGCTGCTGTACATCCTGGTGCAGGCCCTGCCTTTCGTCCTGATCCTGGGCGTCGCGTTCTTCGCGCTGCGTCAGGTGCAGAAGGGCGGCGGATCGGGCGCGATGGGCTTTGGCAAATCGAAGGCCAAGATGCTGACGGAGCGTTCGGGCCGCGTCACCTTTGACGACGTCGCCGGCATTGATGAAGCGCGTGAAGAGCTGGAGGAAATCGTCGAGTTCCTGCGCGATCCCACCCGCTTCTCCAAGCTGGGCGGCCAGATCCCCAAGGGCGCGCTGCTGGTCGGCTCGCCCGGCACCGGCAAGACGCTGCTGGCCCGCGCCATCGCGGGTGAAGCGGGCGTGCCGTTCTTCACCATCTCCGGTTCGGACTTCGTCGAGATGTTCGTCGGCGTCGGCGCCAGCCGCGTGCGTGACATGTTCGAGCAAGCCAAGAAGAACGCGCCCTGCATCGTCTTCATCGACGAAATCGACGCCGTGGGCCGCCATCGTGGCCATGGCTTGGGCAACTCCAACGATGAGCGGGAGCAGACGCTCAACCAGTTGCTGGTCGAGATGGACGGTTTCGAAGCCAACGAAGGCATCATCATCATCGCGGCGACCAACCGCCCTGACGTTCTCGACCCTGCGCTGCTGCGCCCGGGCCGTTTCGATCGCCAGGTCGTGGTGCCGGTGCCGGACATCGAAGGTCGCGAGAAGATCCTGGCCGTCCACATGAAGAAGGTGCCGCTGGCGCCGGACGTCAACCCGCGCGTGATCGCGCGCGGCACGCCGGGCTTTTCCGGTGCTGACCTTGCCAACCTCGTCAACGAAGCCGCCCTGCTCGCCGCGCGCCGTAACAAGCGTCTGGTCGCCATGCAGGAGTTCGAGGACGCCAAGGACAAGGTGATGATGGGCGCGGAACGTCGCTCCATGGTTATGACCGACGACGAGAAGAAGATGACCGCCTATCATGAGGCGGGCCACGCTATCGTCTCTGTGAACGAGGCCGCGTCCGATCCGATCCACAAGGCCACCATCATTCCGCGCGGTCGCGCGCTGGGCATGGTGATGCGTCTGCCGGAACGGGACAGCTATTCCTACCATCGGGACAAGATGCTGGCGAACCTGTCGGTCGCGATGGGCGGCCGCGTGGCGGAAGAGATCATCTTCGGGCACGACAAGGTCAGCTCGGGCGCTTCGTCGGACATCCAGTACGCCACCAGCCTGGCGCGTAACATGGTCACCAAGTGGGGCATGTCCGACAAGCTGGGCCCGCTCCAGTACGAGGAGCAACAGGAAGGCTACCTCGGCATGGGCGGATCGCACCGCCTGATGGGTTCGGATGAGACCAACAAGCTGATCGACTCTGAAATCCGCCTGCTGGTGGATACCGCCCACAAGCGTGCGACGGATATCCTTCAGACGCAGGCCGAGAAGCTGCACCTTTTGGCCAACGCCATGCTGGAATATGAAACGCTGACCGGTGACGAGATCAAGCAGCTTATGGAGACCGGTGAGATCGATCGCCCCAATGAGCCCAAGGGCCAGAGCCGCTCCGCCCCGGTGCGCGGCTCATCGATCCCCAAGACCGGTAAGCGCTACTCTGGCGGGGCCGCTCCTCAGGGGGCCTGAGGCTCCGACACCAGATAGTACGACAACGAAAAGGCCGGGAGCGATCTCGGCCTTTTTTATGGGGGCCGAAGCCCAGGCGCAGCCCCTACTTTTCCGAGCCGGAAATCGCTTTATTGCAACTGGTACGATCGCCGCCGCAGCGTGGCGCCCGTCACGCCCACGCCCACAATCAGCATGATCCATGTCGCTGTCTCTGGCACGGCACCGGGAATATTCTCGATCGTCTGCTTGGTCACGATCGTTCCGAAATTTGTGCCGGACGAAAACGCCGTCAGGTAGCCGGTGCCGTCGAGGTTGAAGGCGTATTGCGATCCGAGCGCTGACTGGAAGCCGGACAGCAACTGATATTCCGCGCCAAATGCGGGCGCGGTATCCGCGTTCAATGCAACGATGGCGTCGATCAGCGCTGCCTCGTCATAGCCGGGAAAGAGGGACGCGAAATCCTGCCCGGCAAGGGACTGGTTTACGCCAAGAACCAAGTGACGGGCGCCGCTCGTCTCTCCGGAAAATGGCCCGGTCACGCCCATGTAGAAATAGCTATCCAGGACGAAGTCGGGGGTGCTGATCGCGCCGAAGGTGGTTTCCCCAGGCGTGATGTCGGGCCCGCCGTAGAGGCTGAACGCCGGTGTCGTCTCTGTGCCTGGGGTATATCCGAAAACGGTGGCGAAGGAATCAACCAGGGTTCCCAGAGAATTGAAGGTCAGCGTCGTGGTCGTCTCAACTTCGGCATTCGCGGGCGTGGCCGCAAGCAGGCCGAACGCTCCGATAACGCTCAAAACACGTCGCAGCATTCGCCCGATCCCCCGTTCCTGATGAGCCAGAATCCCTCGTGCGGCCCTCAGGAGATCGTTAACCTTTTGATAACCATTTGCCGACGCCAAGTGGCTCCGCTTCGGAGTGCGACTGCGCCGCGTAATGGAGTAGCCGTGCGGGGGACGGACTTAGCCGTCAGTCCATTTCGGTGATGCTGAAGGTCGGGGCGATCAGCTGCGGCGTTCCGCCAGCTTGTGTTCGATAGCCTTCCACAAGCTTATGAAGCGCTGGGCCGACGGACTTTGCGGCGCGATCGCGCCCACCGGTCGCTGTTGCACGGCGCACTGCTCCACGACGCTGGCATAGGGGATCATCGGCCAGGCCGGGTTCTCCTCGCGCGCGGCCTTGTGCAAGGCCCGGCGCATGTCGAGCATCGACAGCACGGGCAGGATCGGCGGATGGCGCTTGGAATGATCGGCTACTTCGCGCACCACCAGTTCCAGCGCACGGGCGGATAGCGGCGAGGGCGGCAACGGCACGATGATCAGGTCCGCCGCGCGCACGACTTGTGCACTCAGTTCGTTCATCACCGGCGGGCAATCCAGCACGATGCGCTGGTATTGCTGACCCAGCGATTCCGCCAGCCGTGCCAGACGCTTGCGCTTGCCGATTGCAGTGAGCGTGGCATCGATGGTGCGGATGGATTCGTCAGCCGGAAGGATATCCAGGCCCTCGAAGTCGGTTCGGCGGATCAGCTTGTCCGGCGCTTCCTCGCGCGAGAACATATCGGTGGCTTGGCGCGAGGCGTGTGGCTCCAGGCCATACAGGAAGCCCGAGCCGCCCGCGGCATCCAAATCCCAGAGCAAGGTCCGATGGCCCGATAGCTCTGCCGCACACCACGCAAGGTTGGCGGCGATCGTCGTCTTACCGACGCCGCCCTTCACCGAATAAACCGCGATCGTCGCTGCGGTGGGGCCAGGAGTCGGCGCGGCGCGCAAACGGTTGGCGATTACGCTGCCTGCAATCCGGGGAAGGGTACGATCGCGCTTCGCCACCTACCCTGCCCCCTTAGCGTTTCAGAATCAGCCGTCGTAATCCGAGCCGATGGACGTGTTGCGCGTGGGCGCGGCGGCCGTGATGCGCAGTGCCTCGGCCGACTGGCTGAGCGAGCCGATCTCATCCATCTCGTCATCGTCTTCAGGAAGCACACGCTGCAGCGAAGTGACGAGCGTTTCCTTGAGAGTATCGGGACGGACATTGGTTTCCGCGATTTCACGCAGAGCGACGACCGGGTTCTTGTCACGATCGCGGTCGACAGTCAGCTCCGCACCGCCCGAAATCTCACGCGCACGCTGGGCTGCCAGCAGTACAAGGTCGAAACGGTTGGGAATCTTGTCGACACAATCTTCGACGGTAACGCGCGCCATGGGCACTCCAGAGGTAAACTGCGGGAGATATTAAAGGCGAGCGGCTACCCGATAGACGCCGCAAAGTCAATGTAACTGAGCGGGAATGGCGCGGGCAGGCCTGTTACCGCCCAATCGCGCAATAGGTGAAGCCCAGTTCCTCGCAGCGTTCGCGCGGATAGATGTTGCGCAGGTCCACGAGAACCGGCGCGTCCAGCAGGTCACGGGCGCGGGCGAGATCAAGAGCGCGGAACTGGTCCCATTCCGTCACGATCACCAGCGCCGCCGCGCCCTCCATGGCGACATAGGGGTCATCGCAGTAGGTGACGTTTTCCAGCACCTTCTTCGCCTGCTCGGTACCTTCAGGATCGTGAGCGTGAATCTTCGCGCCTGCATCCTGCAGTGTCTGAATGACGGCGATGGCAGGGGAATCGCGCATGTCGTCAGTGTTGGGCTTGAAGGTCAGGCCCAACACGCAGATCGTCTTGTCACGCACGTCGCCGCCACATGCCGCGATCACCTTGCGCCCCATGGCACGCTTGCGGTTGTCGTTCACCGCGACCACCGCCTCGACGATGCGTTGCGGCGCTTCATAGTCCTGCGCGGTCTTCAACAGGGCCAGCGTATCCTTGGGGAAGCACGACCCGCCATAGCCTGGACCGGCGTGCAGGAATTTGGAGCCGATGCGCTTATCAAGCCCGATGCCGCGCGCCACGTCCTGAACGTTGGCGCCGACCTTTTCGCACAAGTCGGCGATTTCATTGATGAAAGTGATCTTGGTGGCCAGAAAGGCATTACCCGCATACTTCGTCAGCTCCGCCGCGCGGCGGCCCATCTCGACCAACGGCGAGCGGCCGATCGCAAGCGGGCGGTAGATGTCGCGCATCAGCTGCAGCGCGCGCGGGTCCTCGCTGCCGATGACGACGCGATCCGGCCGCTTGAAATCCTCAATCGCGGCACCTTCGCGCAGGAATTCCGGGTTCGACACAACGGCGAAGTCCGCATCCGGCGCAGCTTCACGAATGATCCGCTCCACCTCGTCACCGGTACCGACCGGGACCGTCGACTTGTCGACGATGACGGTATAGCCCTGCAACGAACGCGCGATCTCTTGCGAGGCGGCGAACACATACGACAGGTCCGCATGGCCATCGCCACGGCGCGATGGCGTGCCGACCGCGATGAACACCGCATCCGCTTCCGCGACGGCCGCCGAAAGCTCGGTTGTGAAGGAAAGCCGACCCGCCTTCACGTTGTTGGCGACGAGCGTGTCCAGCCCAGGCTCGAAGATCGGGATGGAACCCTGCAGCAGCGCCTCGATCTTGCGCTCATCCTTGTCGACGCAGACGACGGTATGGCCAAAATCGGCAAAGCATGCCCCCGATACGAGGCCGACATATCCCGACCCGATCATCGTTATGCGCATTGCGTTGGTAACTCCCTGAAGTCGGCCGTCGACATGGCCCAATCCCGGCCCTGCTGCAATGCGAAGATGCCACGATTATGAAACCGTGCGCGCGGCACGGGAAACGCGCGGAATGCCGTCCCGAAATTGCCATCTATGCGGGCATCTACGGATCATCTAGTTGTGTTTGCACACGCGAAAGACCGGGCAAGAGAGCCTTGGATGCGCGGTCACGATCGAGAAGGATCGACGTTGGACGGATTGATCGGACATACCGGCTTTGTCGGCGGGAATCTGAAGCGTCAGCATGCGTTCGACGGTCTGTTCACCCGTGCCAACGTGGCGGACCTGGTCGACGCCGATTTCAACACGTTGGTCTGCGCGGCTGCGCCCGGATCCATGTTCGAGGCCAATCGCTTTCCCGAGCGGGATGCCAGCCGCATCGACGCCTTGATCGGCCAACTCGATGCGGTGGGCTTGGCCCGGCGCTTCGTGTTGATCTCCACCGTGGCGGTACTGGCCGGCTTCACCGCCGAGAACGAAAGCACCACCGCGTTCGAAACGGCGACGGCCTATGGCGTCCATCGCAGGCGGCTTGAGACTTTCGTGGCGGAGCGGTTTCCAGGTGCGCTGGTGGTGCGCCTGCCCGCGTTGTTCGGGCCGGGGTTGCGGAAAAACTTCCTGTTCGATCTGATGAACCCGATGCCCTCGATGGTGCCGCCCGCCGGGCTGGAGGCGCTGGGTGAGGCGGCCAGGGCGGATGCCGCGCTGCTGGAAACTCTGTACCCGCTGGACGATGAGCTGGGCATGCATGTCGTTGACCGGGATGCGCTGGATGCATCCGGGCGGCGAGGTGCGTTGGAGCAGGCGGTTACCGCGGCGGGGCTTGGTGCCTTGCGGTTCACGCATCCGGAAAGCCGCTTTCAGTTCTACGACATGCGAGACTTGTGGCGCGATATCGGCCTGGGCCTGGACCACGGGCTGGACGTGCTGCACCTCTCCCCCCCGCCCCTGTCGGCCGGCGCGGTGCACCTGGCGATCACCGGAAAGACGATGCCGGAGACGGCTGCGCGCATCCACAACGAGGATATGCGCACGGGTCATGCTTCGTTGTGGGGCAGGAATGGCCCCTACAAGCATTCTGAAGACGAAGTATTGGCGGCGCTGCGATCGTTCGCGCAGGCGGAACGGATCACGGCGTGAAGCTCGCCGTCTCCAACATCGCGTGGCCAGCGACGGAACGGGACGCGGCCTATGCGATCCTGCGCGATCATGGCGTCACCGGGCTGGAGATCGCGCCCGCGCTTTTCCTGAGCGAATCCAGCGACCCTTTCGTGCCCACCGACGGCGAGGTGGCCACCGCGATGAAGCGGATGCAGGCTGCGGGGTTGGAATTGGTTTCCATGCAGTCGCTGCTGTTCGGCGTCACCGGCGCGGCATTGTTCGAAGGGGAAGAGGCACGCGGCAATCTGATCGCGGCGTTGGAGCGTGCGATCGCCTTGACCGGACGGCTGGGCATTCCCAATCTAGTGTTCGGCTCGCCAAGACAGCGCGCCTACCCGGATAACCTGTCCGCTAGGGAAGCACGGGAACAAGCGGTCGCGGTATTTCGCCGCCTTGGCGACAGCGCGGTCCGCGCCCGCACCCGCATCGCCATGGAGCCCAACGGACGCGCCTACGGCACCAACTTCCTCAACCGCGTGGCAGAGGCCGAGGCGTTCGTGCGGGCGGTGGATCACCCCGGCATCGTGTTGAATTTTGATATTGGAACACTGCACATGGAGGGCGATTTCGACGCGATCGAAGCCATCGCCACCGCCGCGATCGACACGATCGGTCATGTCCATATCAGCGAGCCACAACTGGCCCCCGCGCCCGCCGACCCGGCGCAGGCGGCCCGCGCGATCCGGGCCTTGCGCAAGGCGGGCTGGACCGGCTGGCATTCGATCGAGATGGCTGCCACCAAGACACCGCTGGCGGATCTGTCCGCCGCGCTTGGTCGGCTGCGCCAGGCGATCACCCTCGCCGATCCGGTGCCCACACCGTGAGCCCCTCCGCACCAACCGGCCGCCAGCGCGACGATCTGCTGATCTCCATCGCACTATCCGCCGCCCCGCGCGATGCCGGTCAGCTGGCACAACTGTCCGCGCTGGCGCGGTCCCTGGATTCCCGATTCCGCTACTGGGAAATGCTGATCTCCTTCGATCCGGAACGGGACGGCGCGGCCAGTTTGTTACAAGCAGCCATTCCAAACCTGCGGCTGCTGCATCTGCGCCCGGGCGCAAGCTTCTATCATCGCCGGCTGGCGGTAGCGTCAGAGGCGATCGGCGATGTCGTGCTGCTGACGGCTGCTTCGGAACTGGGCTATCTCGATGTGCCCGCGATGATCGAGCAGGCCGAGGCGCGTCAGGTTCTGGTCATGGGTCGCCATGTCTCGGCCAATCCGCTGGGCTCGCTGGCGATGGCCATGGGACGCGGAGCGGGGCTGACGATCGGCCCGCACGATATGCTGACGATGGCCCTGCCCCGCGCGCTGCTCGGCATCGTCCTGGCGCATCCCGACCGCCTGCTGGCAACGCGGTTCCCCCCTGTGGACCAGCGCCTCCCGATCGTACGGCAGGACATCGCCGCGAACCCGCAGCTGCCACGCTTCCGTGCCGGGTCCGAGACAGGGCCACTGCTGTTCAGGCGCACCGAAATTCTGCATCGCCTGACGATCAGTTCCGCACCGCGCGTGCTGACGCTGGTGGCGGTGGCGGCGCTGATGGCGACGGGTGGGGGCGTGCTGTTCGCAATCTACAGCGTAGTAGTCTGGCTGACGCTGGCGCATGTGCAGCCCGGCTGGTTCACCACGTCGCTGGCGCTGAGCCTGACCGCGGTGTTCCTCGGCTTTGCGATCTTCGGCCTCTCGATCGGCCTGCGCCGCGTGCTGGAAGCCTTGACCGCATCGGACGAGGATCTGGTGATCGACGAGGCCGCCCCGATCGACTTGTTCGGCAAGGTGATGGACGAATTCAACGTGGAGATCGCCACCCAGCATCAGGCCCAGCACCAAACAGCGCAACCTCAGGTCCGCTCGGCCGCCGAATGACGGGGCGCGGCAGTACCGAAGCGGATTACGTCATCGTCGGCGGCGGCTTCTATGGCTGCGCGCTGGCGCTATTCCTTCGCTCACTGGGCAAGCGGATCGTGCTTGTAGAGGCCGGGGACCGACTGCTGGGACGCGCGTCCCGCGTGAATCAGGCACGGGTGCATACCGGTTTCCACTATCCACGCAGCGCCCTTACCGCCGTCAAGTCGATGGTGCTCCATCGCCGTTTCGCCGCCGACTTTCCCGAAGCGATCGTAGAGGATTTTCAGATGCTCTACGCGATCGCGCGGCATCGCTCCAAAGTGTCGGGCTTACGCTTCCAACGCATGTTTGCCGAGATGGGCGCGCCGATCGCGCGGGCCACGCCATCACAGGCCGCGCTTTTTGCCGGTGATACGATCGAGACGGCCTTCGCGTGTGACGAGTTCGCCTTCGATTGGTCGGTCCTTGCAAGGCACATGGGCAACCGCCTCGACGCGCTGGGTATCGCCGTGCGGCTGAACACGCGTGCCGATGCTCTGGAGATCGCGCCCGATCGCGCCACCGTCCATCTGTCGAGTGGCACCGCCCTCACCGCGCGTTTTGTCTTCAACGTCACTTATGCGCAGACCAACGGCCTGCTGCGCGATGCTGCCCTGCCCCAAGCCGCTTTGAAGCACGAGCAGACCGAAATCGCGCTGGTCGAGGTCCCGGACGAGCTTGCCGCTTATGGCTTCACCATCATGGACGGGCCATTCTTTTCCTGCATGCCCTACCCCAGCGCCGGGCTTCATTCGCTGACGCATGTGCGGTACACGCCGCACCGCCATTGGACCGATGCCACCGCAGGCAAAGGGGCCTATGCCGTGTTCGATGATCTGCCACGGGAAACCCGCCAGCGGCATATGATCCTGGACGCCGCCCGCTACGTGCCCGCACTGGCGCAGGCCCGCTACGATCGCTCTTTGTTCGAGGTGAAGACGGTGCTGGCCAAGAACGAGCGAGACGATGGCCGCCCTATCCTGTTCCAGCGCCAACCCGCGCGATCGCCGGTCATCTCGATCATGGGCGGCAAGATCGACAACATCTACGACTTGTTCGACATCCTGCGCCAGTCCGAGCCGGAATGGGCAGAGGCGGACGACCGCTTCGTTCATGGCCGCGCGATGAGCCTGACATGATCCAGCGGCTTTTCGCCTCCTCGCTCGTCCGGTTCGGCCTGGTCGCCGTGGCCGGGCTCTGCGTCGATCTCGGCACCGCCTGGGCGCTGCGCAGCTTGACGACGATCCCGCTGACTCTGGCCGCGTTCCTGGGCTTTGTCGCCGGCGCGATCTTCAATTACCTGCTGCACGAGCGCTGGACCTTCGGCACCAAAGCCGCTTCGGCCAAGCGCGGCTCACTCTATCTGCTGGCCCTGCTGGCGACGCTGGCCACCCGCCTGGGCGCGGTCGCGCTGCTGGAACGCTACGGCCTGCCTGACCTAGGCGTGCTGATCCTGGCGACGGGGGTGTCCTTCATCGTCAACTATGTCCTCAGCCGCTTTCTCGTCTTCCGCCCCGCTCCGGAGAGCTTACTTTGACCGCCGACCCGCCACGCCAGATCCCGGCGCACCGCGTCGACCTGCTCTCGGAACGCCGCCACGATCACGCGCTGGTGATCCCGGTGATCAACGAAGGCGGGCGTATCCGCGCCCAGCTGGCCCGCGTTGCGGCCGCTAGTCTGCCGGTGGACGTGATCGTGGCAGATGGCGGCTCCACCGACGGCTCGCTCGACCTGCCTTATCTGCAGGAACAGGGCGTGCGCGCGCTGCTGACCAAGACCGGCCCCGGCAAGCTCAGCGCCCAGTTGCGCATGGCTTACGCCTGGTGCCTGGATGAGGGCTACGAGGGCATCATCACCATCGATGGCAACGGCAAGGACAATGTCGAGGCGGTGGCACAGTTCGTCACCAAGCTGCGCGAGGGGTACGATTATGTTCAAGGCTCGCGCTACGCCCGCGGCGGAAAGGCGGAGAATACACCGCTGGAGCGCACCATCGGCAATCGCCTGATCCACGCGCCGATCCTCAGCTTGGCGGGGCGTCGCTGGTTTACCGATACCACCAATGGCTTTCGCGCCTACTCCCGCCGCTATCTGGTCGATCCTCGCGTGCAGCCTTTTCGCGAGGTGTTTTCCGCCTACGAATTGCTGTTCTACCTTACTGCGCGTGCCGGCCAGCTGGGCTATCGCGTGTGCGAGATCGGCGTGCGGCGCAGTTATCCCGTGGGAGAAGCGGTGCCCACCAAGATCACCGGCGCGGGCGCTAAGTGGGGCGTCATAAAGCAACTGCTGTCTGCCGCCAGCGGCAGGCTCAATCCGCGTTAGCTCAAAATCCCTACGCAACCACAAGACGACTGGCGCATTGCGGCATGGTAATTCGCATGTGCCGCGATAAAAGGGGACTGATGAGCAAGCTTGTTCCGGTAATTCTGTGTGGCGGTAGCGGCACGCGTCTTTGGCCCCGCAGTCGGGCAAGCAAGCCCAAGCCATTCCTGCCGCTGATAGGAAACACAACGCTGTTTCAGGCGACGATTGCGCGTTGCCCGGCGACCGATGGGTTCGATCCGCCCTTGGTCGTGACAGGGGCCGCACATTTGGCGCATGTGGAAGAGCAGCTAGGTAACACCGCCGGCTCGCAGATCATCGTCGAGCCCAGCGCCCGCAACACTGCCGCCGCGATCGCGCTTGCCGCTCTGCGTCTGCCGGAGGACGCCATTATGCTGGTGTGCCCCAGCGACCACCACATCGGCGATACCAAAGCTTTTGCCGAAGCCGCCTGCACCGCCGCGGAACTGGCACAGGACGGCTGGTTGGTCAGCTTCGGCATCGAGGCGACTGCGCCGGAAACCGGTTTTGGCTATCTAAAGCGCGGCGAGGCGATCGGAGACCAAGCCTTCCGCACCGCGCAATTCGTGGAAAAGCCTGACCTGGAACGCGCCATCTCGTTCCTCTCGGAAGGTATCTACGCTTGGAACGGCGGCATCTTCGCCTTCAAGGTGGGAGACTTCCTGAAGGAACTGGAAAGCCACCGCCCGCAGATCCTGGCTGCGGTGCGTGATGCCGTCGCCAAGGGGCACGAGGACGGCAATCGCTTCCACCCCGATCCGCAGACCTTTGCGACGGTGGAAAGCGAATCGGTAGACTATGCGGTGATGGAAAACACCAGCCGCGCCGCGATGGTGCCGGCTGACATGGCTTGGTCCGATATCGGCAACTGGCCCGCGCTCCACGTTGCGCGCGATCGCGACGAGCAGGGCAACGCTACGCGCGGCGATGTGGAGTTGGTCGATTGCCAGAACGTCCTGGTCGATAGCGATGGTCCGCGCGTGTCGGTGATTGGATTGCAGGATGTTTATATCGTGGTGGACGGTAACGACATCATGATCACCACCGCCGCCGGCGCGCAAAAAGTCGGCAAACTGTTTGGCGCGGCAAACCAATGAGCGGCGCGCTCCCCACCAAGCAGGTCGAGAAGCCCTGGGGCAAGGACACCCTGCCCGCGCCGTTCGTCGCCCCGTCGGGTAAGCGGATCGGCGAAATCTGGTTCGAACCGCCGCCGGAACTGTCGCAGCTGCTGGTGAAATACATCTTCACCAGCGAGGCGCTGTCCGTCCAGGTCCACCCGAGCGATGCGCAGACGATCGACAAGGGCATGGGCCGCCGGGGCAAGGAAGAGTGCTGGGTGATCCTAGATGCCGAACCTGGCGCCAAGCTGGGCATCGGGTTCAAGCAGCCGCTCGATGCCGACGCCATGCGCGCCGCCGCGCTCGATGGCTCTATCGAGGACTTGATGGAGTGGCACACGGTATCGCCGGGTGACTTCTTCTACATCCCGGCCAACACCGTGCATGCCATCGGTGCGGGCATCAGCTTGATCGAAGTTCAGCAGAATTCCGACATTACCTATCGCCTGTACGACTACGGCCGCCCACGCGAGCTGCATCTGGAAGAAAGCGTGGCCATCGCCAAGGGCGAGCCCTATGCCGACAAGTGGAAGGCCCGTGCGCCCGAGGGCACTTCGGTCAATCTGGTGCCTGGACCTCTATTCACGCTGGATCAGGTTTACGGCAGGCCGGATAACGCCACCGTCAATCGCTATAAAGGCGCGCTTCTGGTGATCCCGCGTGAAGGCCCGGTGCATGTCGCCGGTCGGGAAATCGCACCCGGCAGTTGCGCTCTGGCGGATAGCCTGGACGACGTGGCCTTCGCCAGTTCCGGCCTTTGCCTATTGGCCGCGCCCTGCCGCTGACGCGTAAGGACGGGGGCGGCATCGCGGCGTCTCCGACCCGACATGATGACGCCCCCACTCTAACCGCGACAAGTCTTGCAGCACTTTTCGCGGTGGTGGTTCTTGTGGCCGCCGGTGCCATGCAAGCATCCCGTGGGCTGTGGCAGGATGAAGCCACCTTGCTCGCAAACTTTGGCTTGCCATGGACCGCATACTTCCACAGCCTGCCATTCTACGATCAAGCAGGACCGCCGGCGGCCTTACTAACGTTGAATGGGGCATGGCTCGCCACCGGCGGATCCATCATCGGCACCCGCACCCTGTTGCTGAGCTTTCATGTCGTGATCATGGCCGGGATCGCCTGGCAGGCGTTTAACCGTCGAGACGAGCCCGTCCTGCTGGCAATAGCCATGATGGCGGTAACGCCCCTGTTCGTTCGCTATACCGTGGAATTCAAGCAATACGGCTTCGAACTACAGGCTGCTTTCGTGTTCATAGTCGCGTTGCGGTGGTTTCCGGCCCGCCCGGTGGCGGTGATGGTCGCAGCGGGCTGCCTGTCCCTCTTCTCTTACTCGATGATGCTGGTGGTCGGCGTATCCGTACTCGACGCCGTCCTCTTTCGATTTCGAACGGCAGTGGGAATAAGGTGGCTGAAAGCTCTGATCATCTATTCGCTCGGCTGGGTTGCCTGTTACCTGCTTCTGTTCTCTCCGGCGACGGCGTTGCAGAGCCGGAATTATCCGACGGCATACCAACGTTTATCGCTAAGCGCCTATCTGCATGATCCGATGCGGCTGGAGGCGCAGCTGGAAGTGATTCCCCGTGCGCAAGCCGGCGTCGTTTTGCTTTGCGCCAGTGTCGCTATAATCGGTCTGCTATTGGCCCGACGCGGTCTCCCGCGCTTGTCGATCCCTGCTATCCGGCACGAAACCTGGCAACCGTTGCGGGTTCTCCTTGGCCTGATCGCGCTTACCCTACTGCTGTGGCTGGCCAGGCTGTATCCTATATCCTCGAACAAACAGTTCCTCTTCACTATGCCGATCACTGCGTTGGCGATGTCAGAGATATTTTTTGCCGTCTGCGTTCCGGGAAAGCCAAGGAGAGTATGGGCGACATGTATCGCTCTCGCCCTGACCTTGATCCCGAGCGGCGCAATCACATTGTCGCGCGAGTGGACGAAGCGAACCGATTTTCAGGATACGCTCGGGCTATATGCCTACCTTAAGCGCCAGCCTGAAGCGCTGGTGCTGCCCGACGTCTTCTTCGAGCCGACGCTGCGTCTGTACATGGCGCAAGACTCAAATCCGCCTGCGCAGGTGGCGGGTCTGCTGGCCTCCACGTCGCGACCGATGGAGCCACCGCAGCGTCTTGTGGCGATGCTGCGCAATCGCGACCGGCAGATCCCCCAACATCTGTGGGAGCAGCTATACACCTATGACTTCTATCCCGAGTACGCGCGCTGGCTGGTGAGGCATGCCGCGGGTAAGGGTCCGGCGATCGTAGCCGCGACCCGGTTGTCCAACGACAACGAGCGCGCCTATCTGAACGCCGCGCGTCAGCAGGGTTGCCAGGCGGCGATCCGCTTCAGATCGCGCGAAGTTCTGGCGATCCAGCTGTACTGCCTGCCTGCGCAATCTTGAGCGCGGCCAGGCAAGCCGATCAGATTATGTCCGCCACGCCCTCCAGCGCGTCCTTCAGCTTGGCGAGGGCTTGGGCCTTTAACTGGTGGACGCGCGGAATGGAGACGTTCAGCACTTGCGCGATCTCGGCGAGATTCAGTTCTTCCACGAAGTAGAGCGAGACGATCAGCCGCAGTCGTTCGGGTAGCGCGCCGATCGCGGCGACCACCGCTCCGCGCGTTTCCTCATCCTGCAGCAGCGTCAGGCTGTCCGGGTTCTGATCGGCGAAGGCGCTGTCCTGGTCGGAATAGACCTCGTCGATGGAATCGAAGCGCAATGGCTGGCTGGTATCGCGCAGCAGGGCGAGATGCGCTTCCTCGATTCCCATCGCGGCGGCGAGTTCGTGGCCGGCGGGCTCCCGGCCCAGCTTGCCGCGCAATTCGGCTTCCTTTTCGCGCAACAGGCGCGCGCGTTCGGTCGCCCCGCGAGACATCGGCACGGTGCGACGGATGAGGTCCACCATCGCCCCGCGCACGCGCATCTTGGCATAGGCGGCAAAGCCATCCTCGCTGGGTCCGGCATGCTTTTGCGCGCATTCGGTCAGCGCGACGAGCCCGGCCTGAACCAGATCCTCCAGTTCGATGCCGGGACGGCCCGTGCCGTTGACGTGCCACGCCAGGCGGCGGACCATCGGCAGGAAACGGCGGACCCGGTCGGCGACTTCGCCTTGATAGGCGCCAGCAATCTTGCGCGGGGAGGCGAAAGGCGATTGGTCTAGCTTCATGCGGCCATGTCCAAAGGTTCGATGATTTGGGGATCGGGGAGAGCGTGGGGCGCAGGCGCGGGCGCGCCGATGACGTCCACCACTTCGATGGGTTGCGTGGGCGGCAGCTCGGAGATCGAGATGACGAGGCAGGAGGGCGCGCGCAGGCGCAGCAGCGCGGCCAGCACCTTGCGGGCACGGGGCTGCACCACCAGCGCCAGCGGCGAGGCGTTGGGCCCGCGCGAGGCGCCCAGCATGGCGACATGCTCGCCGATCATGCGGGCAAGATCAGGTTCGATCACCGGCTGGCCGGTCACCGGATCGTGCATGCCCTGCACGATCGACTGCTCCAGCGAGGCATCGAGGGTCAGCACCGGCAGGCGCTCATGCGGGGGGCAGATGCGACCGACGATCAGCGAACCGAGATCGGCGCGCACCAGTTCGACCAGGCGATCGTGGTCTGCGGTCTGCATTACCCCACGGCTGAGCGACGCGAAGATCGGCAGCGGATGGCCGACGGGAATGCCATCCTCCAGCAGGGCGCGCATGACGCGGGTGATCGCGGCCAGGCTGAGCGGTGCGGGATGGATCGTCTCGATCAGGCCCGCCGAATGCTCCTTCACGCCGTCGATCAGCGCCTTCACCTCGTCCGGACCCAGCAGGTCCTGCGGGCGTTCGGCCAGCAGCTGGTTAAGGTGAGTGGCGATCACGGTACCGGCGTCCACGGTCAGAAAGCCTTCGGCCACCGCATGATCGCGCGCGGCGGGATCGATCCAGAGGGCCGGGCAGCCGAAGCTGGGATCGCGCGTGGCCTCGCCGGTCAGGGTATGGGTGTGCCGCGCCTCTCCGGCGTCGATCGCCAGGATGCGGTCGGCCCGGATGGTGGCGCCGCCCAGGATCACGCCGCCCAGCACGATGCGATAATCGTTGGGGGCCATGTCCAGCGCGTCGCGCACGCGGAACTGCGGCACGATGAAGCCGAACGTCTGAGACAGCTGCTTGCGCACGCCGGTGATGCGCGCGACCAGGGGGGAGCCCTTGCGCTCGTCCACCAGCTGCACCAGGCCATAGCCAAGCTCGATGGTGACGAGAGTGTGGTCCGACACGTCCTCTAGCACGATGCGGCCGGGATCGGGTGCTTCGGCGACGATCGGCTCCACCACCACGACCGGGCGGTTCGCGCGCTTGCGCAAGGCGTGCCAGATCCACGCGGCGATACCGGCGGCCGGCAGGAAGATCACTTGCGGCATCGCCGGGATGCAGCCGATCGCGGCCAGCACCACCGCAACCGGCAACCAGGTGCTGGGCGTGGCGAACTGGCCGCCGATCTGACCGGCAAGGTCGCGGCTGTCGGAAACGCGCGTGACGATGACGGCGGCAGCGATCGAGAGCAGCAGCGAAGGCACCTGCGCCACCAGCGCGTCGCCGATGGCAAGCGTGATATAGTGCTGCGCGGCTTCCCCGGCGGAAAGGCCGTGGCTGATCATGCCCAGGCAGAAACCGGCGATGATGTTGACGCCCAGGATCAGCAGCGCGGCGACGGCATCGCCCTTCACGAACTTGCTGGCACCGTCCATCGAGCCGTAGAAGTCCGCCTCGGTCGCCACTTCGCGGCGGCGGGCCTTGGCTTCGTCGGCAGTCATCAGTCCGGCGGCAAGGTCGGCGTCGATCGCCATCTGCTTGCCGGGCAAGGCGTCTAGGGTGAAGCGCGCGGACACTTCGGACACGCGGCCCGCGCCCTTGGTGACGACGACCATGTTGATGATCATCAGGATCAGGAACACGAAGATGCCGACCGCGAAGTTGCCGCCGATCAGGAAGGCGCCGAAGCTCTCGATCACCATGCCCGCCGCGCTTTCACCCTCGTGGCCGTGGACCAGCACCACGCGGGTGGAGGCGACGTTCAGCGCGAGGCGCAGCAAGGTGGCGAACAGCAGGACGGAGGGGAAGGAGGAGAAATCGAGCGGCTTGGTCGCGTTCATCGCGGCCATCAGGATGGCGACGGACAGCGCGATATTGAGCACGAATGACACGTCGAGCACGATCGCGGGGACCGGCACGATCATCAGCACGATCAGGACCAGGATGCCCGCAGGCAACGCCAGCGAAGCGCCGCCGGATAGACGATTGAGGAAACTCACAGGCCGAACCTCGCCAGCTTGGCATAGGCGTCACGAATGTGCGCCGGGGCACCCGCAGCGCTGCCGCCGAAGGAATCGTTAAGGGTATCCGCCATCGAGCGGCTTGGGGTGGCGGTGGGCGCGGGCATCTGCGCCTGCGCGGAGTGGAATTCCTGCGCGATCGGGCCGCCGACCGGCAGCGTGAAGCCGGGGGTGGCGGGATTGGACGCGTCGTAGCCGGCGGCAGATGCCCAAAGCTGCGCCCCGCCGGTCTCCATCGCATTCGCTACCCGGCCACGGATCAAGTCCATCACCCCGCCCACGGTGCGCGGGCCGCCGGGGCCGTAGAAGATCGAGCGGTTCGCCGCGGCGGCTTGCGGCAGGATGCCGGCGGCGATCGCACCGGGGTTTGCGGACAAGGCGGACAGGAAAGTGGTCGCACCGCCGATGCCCAGGAAGTGGCCGAGGTACAGCTCGGCGGCGTCCGGCTCGCGGCCGAGCGCGGTGGCGAGTTCGGCGCGGTTGTCCGACGCCAGTTCGCCCGCCATCAAGGCCGAAGCCTGGGGATCGTAGCGCAGCGCCATGATCTGCGCGCGCATGGCGGGATCGGTGATCCGCCCGCCGGAGATCGCATCGCCGGCCCAGCCCAGCCCGTGCTCCGCGCCATGGCGGTCGAGCGTCTGCAACCAGGTTCCGTTGGTGAACTGATAGAGCCCGGCGGCGCTTGAGGTCGGCGCCTTGGCCGAAGGGTTCAGGCTGGATTCGATCTTCGCCTGGGCCAGCAGATAATTGAAGTCCATCCCCGTAGCCTGCGCCGCACGCGCGATCGCCGCCCGAACGGGCGCGCCGCCTGGTGCGACTGAAGCTGGGGTGGCGGACGACCCGCCGACATATGGGGTATCAGGCAACGCTGGCTCCCGGTGAAAGTACCGGTGGCTATTTAGCAAGAGCCGTGCCAATTTTTTATGAGCGGGTCTTAAAACCCGACAGGCATGTCCGTCAGCCTACCTCGACACGAAAGGAGGCTGGCTGGAAATCTGAGTTTTCAGCGCGCTCCGGCGTAGGCATAGCGCGGGCCGGCATGATAGAGCTGCGGCGAACCGGTCATCGCGTTCAACCGCGCGGTGACGTTGGCGGCCACCAGGTTGCGGACCTGGCGGTTTACCTCGTTCAGACGCTTGGCCGCTTCCAGCATTCCGCGGCATTCCTCGTCCAGAACCACGCCGGCGGCGTCTTCCAGCGATCCGCACAAGCGGTTCTTGTCATTCGCCGCACCCATGAGCGCGTCGATATCCAGGCCGGCAAGCGCCTGCCGTTCTTCTTCCAGGACGGCAAGCATCTGCCGCAACTGATCACGCAGCATTGCCGGGAATGAAGACTGGACTTGGCTCACGGATGACCGCTCCTCAGGATGATGCCGGCTGCGATCATGGCATCCGCGATCCGGGCGGGGACCAGCGGATACTTGCCGCTTTCCACCGCCTTGCGGATTTGCGAGACGCGATCGGTATCGACCGGGGCTTCCCCCGCGTCCACCGCCACGCTGGTGGCGACACCGGGCGCGGCCGTCTTGGCGGAGGCCTTGCCGCTGGGGACAGCGGCGGCGTTTTCGGTGCCCGCTCGGCGGGCTATCTCGGCACTCACCGCGCCGATCGCGCGGGGAGCACCCACTTCGATGGGTGGCATAATGGCCGCTCCTTGAACTCTTCTTGAAGGGAAGAACGGTAGCGGCGCGGAAGGTTTAAGGGGTGTGGCGGCAAATTCGTGCCGCGGGTCCGGCAAAATAATGCTTACGCGTATATACTTAGCGCAGGCACGCCAGATTTTTGCGCCGAGATGGCGACGGCGAAGTGTTAACGCGCGTCAGTCCAGCGGCAGCGAAACCAGCCCCGGGCGAACCACTTGGGCACGCATGGGTTCGGCGTTGGGCTTGGCGTTGATCGGGCGGACCCTGATCCAACTGCCGACCGCGCCGGACTCCATGGCCTCGCCCGGCTGCGCCACGCTGAAGCCATCGCCGTTCACCGCGATCGAGATGCCATCGCCGCGATTGATCGCGGGCGCTCCGCCCGGGCCTTGCAGGTCGCGCTTGATCGGCACGAACAACCGCCAGCTGCCCGGATCGCCGCACTGGACGATCACGCTTTCATGATTCTGCGTGCGCCACGACAAGGCGAGCGGGCTGGCGCAGGGCGCAAGTCGCAAGCGGCGGTCGACCGGCGTCATCGCGCCGCCGCTCTGGCCGATTTCCGCGCCGGTGAAGCCTGCGACTTCCCGGTCGATCGCGGCAAGGTCGGCATAGCCGGTCGATGCGGCGGCGAGGATGGCGAGAACGATGCTCATGGTCGATCCTTGGATGGAAGCGTTTGCGCAGAACTACGCAAATTACGTGCCAGCCGCGCTTCGGGCGCATCATAACTGATGACCACGCGCAATCCCGGGCTACCCGGTTCCACCACGACGCGGGCATCGCCGGCTTCCCGCGCGAGAGCCTGCGCGCGTGCCAGGGCTTCATTCATCGCCCCCGGCGCGTAGCTGGCGGTGATCGTCACCTGCTGGCGGGGATCGCGCGGCTGCTGGGCCAGCCACTCCTTCAGCGGCGGCGCGCCTTCGCCCGCGATCCAGACCGCCACCGGTTCACTGCGTGGCGCCAGCTGAGGTATAGAAGTCGTGGCGCGCGTGATCGCCGGAGCGGCCTGGGCCTTGGGGTCCTGCCGGGCGACGGCGCTGGCGGTCAGCATAAACAGGATCATCGACAAGTCGGCGATGATCGTCTGCCAGCCGGTGCCGACCTTGATGCTCATCATGCGCGCGCCTGCCGGTGCGAACCAGCGGAAGCCGTTGCGGCCGAAGCCTCGTGCAGTTTGGGCACGGCCGGCGCGATCTGCGCCTCCAGCCAATCCACCACGACTTGCCGCTCACGCTCTTCGGCCTGCGCCGCACGCTCGATCACGCGGGCGAGCGGCGCGAACACGATATTGCCCAGCAACAGGCCATACAGCGTCGTCAGCACCGCCATGGCGATCGCGCCGGTGAAGTCCGCATGGGCCGCCCCGCCCGAAGGCAGCTGAGTAAGCGAGATCAGCGTGCCCGCCATTCCGAACACCGGAGCAAGCTCAGCCGCCTGCGCGAACGTCTCCACCGCGTGGCGCGCACGCTCCTGCCGTTTCAGGCGGTGATTGCGATGCGCATCGCGCAAGGCGGTCAGCGAGTGGGTCTGGGCCATTGCGTCACACGCATCGTCGAACTCTTCGTCGCCGAAGTGGTGGGACTGCGCGCGTACCAGCCCGTCGCGGCGGATCGCCTGGACGTGCGTGGCCAGTTCCCCGCGCGCACGCTCGGCGTTGAAGCGCCCCTTGCGCAGCGCGAACAGCGCGCCGATCGCGGTGCGGCAATCCGCCCAGCCACAGCGCAGGAACGTCGCCACCAGTGTTCCGCCCACCACGACGAGGGCGGATAGCGGATCGAGCAGGCTCTGGACGTTCAGTGCGACTTGCATGCGGATTGCACTCCTTCACCACAGCAGAACGGCGGGCATTTCAGTCCTTTTCGCACTTGGCCGACATTTGCCGGAAAACGGCAAACCTTTGCCGCCCGGCTGCCGCTCACGGCCCCAATGCGACTTTTCGTAGGCCTGCAAAGCATTTGGCACGGTGTTTGCTGAGATATCCCGCGAACACCCGGACGAGCCTTGAGCCAGTCCATCGGAAAGGAAACGAAGCGATGAGCCAGAGCCTGTTCGGCATCCATGCCGCCGCTCTCGAACTGCGCTCTCAGCGCATGGGGATGATCGCCGGCAACATCGCCAATGCGGCGACCCCCGGCTACAGGGCCAAGGATATCGACTTCCGGGCCGCGCTCGCCGCCAGCCAGAAGAATGGCAGCGGCGATGCCGACGGCGCGGCCAAGGGCGCCACGCTCTATCGCGTGCCGGTGATGCCATCAATGGACGGCAACACCGTGGAGCTGCAGAACGAGCAGATCGCCTTTTCGGAAAACGCGGTGGGCTATTCCACCACGCTGGAATTCATCCGTGGCCGCGTCGAAACGCTGACGCGCGCGATGCGGGGCGAATAAGCGATGCCCGGCTCCATCTTCGACGTCGCCCAGCGCGGCATGTCCGCCCAGCTCGTCCGCATGAACGCGGCGGCCTCCAACCTGGCGAACGCGGGCACGGTGACCGGCAGCGAGGCGGAAGCCTATCGCCCGATCCGCGCCGTCTTCGCCGAAGACCTCGACCGCGCGACCGGCATGGCATCGGTCCGGGTCCAAGGCTTGGTGCGCGAGAATGCCGCCGCGATCCGCCAGCACGAGCCCGACCATCCGCTGGCCGATGCCAACGGCGATGTCTGGACCGCGCCGGTCGATGAAAACGCCGAGATGGTCGAGATGCTCGAAAGCTCGCGCCAGTACCAGAACATGGTGGAGGCCCTCTCCACCGCCAAGCAACTCATGCTCGATACGATGAGGCTCAAATGACCGTAAGCTCAGTCTTTCAGAATTACGCGACCACATCCGGCGCGGGCAAAGTCGAAACCAGCAATGGCAAGACCGGCCTGGCCTCGCTGGGCTCCAACGATTTCATCAAGCTGATGACGGCGCAGATGAAGCAGCAGGACCCGACCGACCCGGTCGACCAGAAGCAGATGCTGGCGCAGATGGCGCAGTTCTCTACGCTGGCGAACAGCACCGAGATGGGCAGCACGCTGAAGGCGATCGCTTCCAAGCTGGACGTGCTGATCACCAACCAGCCCACAACCACCACCACGCCCACGGCTTCCTAAGGAGCGTCTTTCATGTCCTATTACACCTCGATCAGTGGGCTGAAGAACGCCCAGACAGACCTGAACGTCATCAGCCACAACATCGCCAACGCGGAGACCAACGGCTTCAAGAAGTCCCGCGTCGAATTTGCCGACATCGTGGCCGGTTCGTCGTTCACCAATCCCAAGCAGCAGCAGGGCATCGGCTCCGCCGTAGACTCGATCACGCAGAACTTCTCGATCGGCCCGGTGGAGCAGACCGGCTCGGCGCTGGACGTGGCCATCACCGGCGACGGCTTCTTCTCGATCAAGTCCCCCACCGGCCAGACCATGTTCACCCGCAACGGCTCGTTCGCGGTGGATGAGCAAGGCTATATCAACGATGGCACCGGCAACCGGCTGCAGGCTTTCGCCGGCACCGCCACCACCGGCACCCCCGGCGATGTGAAGATCCCGGCCAGCAAGGGTACGGCCACCTTCACCGGCGTGACCATCAGCCCCAAGGGTGTGATCAACGCGTCGTACTCGGACGGTTCGAACGACACCGTGGGCACCGTCGCCCTCGCCACCTTCATCGCCCCTACGGGCCTGAAGCAGGTCGGCAGCTCGAACTGGACGCAGACCGGCCTTTCCGGTGCCGCGACGTTTGGCGCGCCCGACACCGCAGGCAACGGCGCGCTGCTGTCGGGCTCGATCGAGCACTCGAACGTCGACGTCGCCGAGGAACTGGTGAACCTGATCACCGCACAGCGCTATTTCCAGGCGAACGCCAAGGCGATCGACACCGCCACGCAGATCTCGCAGACCATCATCGGCCTGCGGACCTAAGGCCTGACCCATGGACCGGCTCATCTACACCGCCGTTTCCGGCATGAACGCCTCGATGGTGCGCGAGCGCATGATCGCGAGCAACATGGCGAACGCGCAGACCATCGGCTTCAAGGCCGAAGTGCTGCAGGCGCAGTCCGTCACGCTGGACGGGCCACAGCTGGACGTGCGCTCGATGAACCGGTCCGAGGTCAAGGGCGCGTCGATGAAGGAAGGCGCGGTCGTCCAGACCGGCCGCCCGCTCGACGTCGCCATGACCGGGGACACCATGCTGGCGGTCCAATCGATCGACGGCCAGGAAGGCTACACCCGGCGCGGCGACTTGTCGGTCTCGATCACCGGCGTCGTGCAGAACGGTGAAGGCCTGCCGGTGCTGGGCCAAAGCGGCCCGCTGATGGTGCCGCCCGGCGCCAACGTCTCGATCGCGCAGGACGGCTCGCTGCTCGTCACCGATCCCGCCCAACCCGATCAGCAGCCGCAGAAGATCGACCAACTCAAGCTTGTCAGCACCAAGGGCTCGCCGTTGGAAAAGGATCTGGCGGGTGTGTTCCGTGTGCCCGGTGGCGGCGTGCTGCCGGTGGACGAGAACGCCCGCGTCATCCCTGAATCGGTCGAGCAATCGAACGTCAATTCATCCGAGGTCCTGGTGGACATGATCGAGGCGCAGCGCCTGTTCGATCTGCGCACCAAGCTCGTTTCCACCGCCAAGGAGCTCGACGAAGGCTCCTCGCGCCTCATGCGCCTCGACTAATCCCAAGGAACCAGACCCATGCCCACCAGCGCCCTGCACGTCGCCCGCACCGGCCTTGAGGCCCAGGATCAGCGGATGCGCGTGATCGCCAACAACCTGGCGAACGTTTCCACCACCGGCTTCAAGCGTGACCGCGCCAACTTCGCGACGCTGGCCTATCAGAACGCCCGCGTCGCCGGGGCACAGTCCTCGGGCGAGACAGCTTACGCCACGGGCCTGAACCTGGGCACCGGCGTCAGCATCCAGTCCACCACGCGGATCGAGACGCAAGGCACGCTGGAGACGACCGACCGCTCTTATGACCTCGCTTTGGATGGTGACGGCTACTTCCAGGTGCAGCTGCCGGGTGGCCAACTTGGCTACACCCGTGCGGGTAATTTCTCCCTGACGCAGGACGGTCAGGTCGTGACGACGCAGGGCTATGCGCTGCAGCCGCCGATCAACGTGCCCCAGGGCACCACCTCGGTCACGATCAGCCAGGACGGCACCGTCTCGGCGCAGGTCACCGGCCAGAACGAGGCGCAGCAGCTGGGCCAGATCACCATCGCCAGCTTCACCAACCCGGCGGGATTGCAGGCCGCATCGGACAACTTCCTGATGGAGACCAGCGCGTCCGGCCCGGCACAGATCGGTATCGCCGGCGAGGAAGGCCGCGGCCACATCCGCCAGGGCATGCTCGAAGGCTCCAACGTCAACATCGTCGAAGAGATGGTGGACATGATCGAAACCCAGCGCGCCTATGAGATCAATTCCAAGATGATCTCCTCGGTCGACGAGATGCTGCGCAACGCGAACCAGACGCTGTGACGATGACCAACGCGACCAATCACGATTTCGCCTCTCCCGCAAACACCGGGGCCCCGCTGCCTTGGCTTCGCGACTCGGAAAAGGCGACCGGGCCAGCGGATCGCCCGCCGATGCCCGCGCCTTTGCGCAACTTGCTGCGCGCTGCGGGCGCCATCGGGGTCGCCGCCGCGATCAGCGCCGCCTTGCCCGATCCCGCCGCGGCCAGGAAGGCGCCCAAGCCCTCGGGCTTCGAACCGACCCTGCCCGTCGCCGCGCCGCTGCCGCCCGCCAACGGTTCGATCTTTCAACCCGCGCTGGGTTATGCCGCCCTCTATGAAGGAAATCGTGCGCGCCGCGTGGGCGATCCGTTAACCATCCGGCTGGTGGAAAGCACCACCGCATCCAAGGCGGTAAATTCGAAAAGTAACAAAGGCGGAGGTGCCTCCATCACGCCACCCACAGCCGGACCGTTATCCTTTCTTAACCCTAATGCCCTTAATGCGTCTTCGTCCTCGACGTTCAACGGACAGGGCAACGCGGGGCAGACGAGCAATCTCTCGACCACCGTCGCGGTCACGATTGCCGAAGTGCGCGAGAACGGCACCGCGCTGGTCAGAGGTGAGAAGCAGATGTTGCTGAGCCAGGGCGATGAATGGGTGCGGTTCTCCGGCATTGTTCGGCTGGCCGACATCGACATCGACAACGTGATCCTCTCCACGCGAATCGCCGACGCCAAGATGGAATATTCCGGCAAGGGCGCGCTGCAGCGTGCGAGCAAGCAGGGCTGGCTCGGCCGGTTCTTCAACGTGATCTCGCCGTTCTGATGCGCAAGCTTTTCGCCACTCTCGCTTTGGCGTTCAGCGCGCTGCTGGCTTTTGCTGCGCCCGCCAACGCCGAACGCGTCCGCGATCTTGGCCAATTCCAGGGCGTGCGCTCCAACCAGCTGACCGGCTACGGTATCGTCGTCGGCCTGCCCGGCACGGGTGACGATAACCTTGCCTACCTGACCCAGGCGATGAAGGGCGTTTCTGGCCGCATGGGCCTGACCCTGCCGCCCGGCGTAGCCCCCGGCCTCAAGAACGCGGCCGCCGTGATGATCACGGCAGACCTGCCCGCCTTCAGCAAGCCCGGCCAACGCATCGACGTGACCGTCAGCACCATCGGCAAGGCCAAGAGCCTGCGCGGTGGCGCTCTCATCATGACCCCGCTCTACGGCGCGGATGGCCAGATCTACGCGATGGCGCAGGGCAACCTGGCGGTCGGCGGCCTGGATGTCGGCGGCCGCGATGGCTCGAACGTCACCATCAATATCCCCACCGTCGGCCGCATCGCCGACGGCGCTTCGGTAGAGCGCGCCGTCGCCACTGGCTTCGACAACGGCGGCGATCTCAGCTGGAACCTGTTCACGGCCGACTTCATGACCGCCAGCCGCGTGCGCGATGCGATCAACCGCAAGCTGCCCGGCACCGCCACGGTTACCGATGGCGTCTCGCTGGCGCTGCGCCTGCCACCCAATGCCGACACCCGCGCCAGCCTGATGGCCGCGATCGAGATGATCGACGTCAGCCCGGCGGAGACCCCGGCCCGCGTCATCGTCAACAGCCGCACCGGCACCGTCGTCATCAACAGCGCGGTGCGCGTGGCCCCTGCCGCGATCAGCCACGGCAAACTGGTGGTCCGCGTGGACGAGAAGCCCACCGTGGTGCAGCCCGCACCGTTCAGCGGCGGCCGCACCGCCGTGGAGCAAAGCTCGCGCATCCGGGTCGAGGAGGAAGACCGCAAGGTCATGATGTTCCAGCCCGGCGCGTCTCTGTCGAAGATCGTGGACGCGCTCAACATGCTGGGCGTCACCCCGTCGGATCTCGTGGCGATCCTGGAAGCGCTGAAGCAGGCCGGTGCCCTCAAGGCGGAGATGGTGGTGATATGACGAGCATTTCGGCCCCAAACCTGGCGAGCACGAAACTGGTGGCGGGCAACGCCACCCAGCGTGAGAAGCTCTCGGCCTCGGCCAAGCAGTTTGAGGCGATCTTCGTGCGCCAGATGCTCAGCGCCGCACGCAAGGCCGACTTCGGCGGGGACGATCTGTTCGGCGGTCAGGCGCTCGATACCTTCCGCGAGATGCAGGACAACCAGTTCGCCGATATCGCCGCGCAGACCGGATCGCTGGGCTTCGCCGCCAAGATCGAGGCGCAAGTCGCGCGCCTGCTGCCGCACGAGGCGAACTCTCCGGCAACGCCGAAGGGAGCAAAGTAAACCATGGCTTCCGATCTCATCGCCATCGCCCGCAGCGGCACCCGTGCGGCCCGCGCCGCGCTGGACGTGACCGCGCAGAACATCGCCAATGCCTCTACCGAAGGCTATGTGCGGCGGTCGGTGTCGCTGAGCGAGGTTTCGGGCACCAGCAACGGCGCGGCGGGCAACATCAGCCTCTCGGGCGTTCGCGTCAGCGGCGTCGCTCGCAATGCCGACGCCTTTCGCCAGGCGGAAGTACGCCGCACCGGCAGTGACGCCGCGCGCGCCAGCGCCGAAGTGCAGGGCCTGGAGAATATCGAATCCTCGGTCGAGCAGAGCGGCCTTTATGACGCCTCGGTGGCGTTCGAAGGTTCTCTGCAGAAGCTGGCGTCCGACCCGACCGACAGCGCCCTGCGCGCCTCTACGCTCGAAAGCGCGCGCACCCTTGCCAAGACCTTCAACGTTACCGCCGGCAGCCTGAAGTCGGCCGGAGACGGCCTGCGCTTCGAAGCCGACGCCGGGGTCAGCCAGGTCAACACCCTGGCCGGGGAACTGGCCAAGGTGAACGCCCGCCTCTCGCGCTCCGCCGACGCGTCCAGCGACCAGACCATGCTGCTGGACCAGCGCGACGATCTGCTGACCAAGCTGAGCGCGCAAGTGGACGTGACGACGGTATTCTCGTCCGACAAGACGGTCGAAGTGCGCCTGGGCGGCAGCACCGGCCCACAGCTCGTCTCAGGCAACAAGGCCGGGACGCTGGCCATGAACACGGCGGCGGACGGCACTTTGTCGTTCAAGCTGGACGGCACCGCCGTCACCCCCGCGTCCGGCGCGATCGCGGGCAAGAATCAGGCGCTGGTGCAGCTCGCGCAGACCAGCAAGGGCATCGATGCGATCGCGGCGAAAGTCGCGGCCACCGTCAACGCGGCGCAGGCCAATGGCGTAGATCTGGATGGCGCGAGCGGGCAGCCGATCTTTTCCGGCGCCACCGCCGCCGATATCCAGGTCGTCGCCACCAACGGCAGCAAGATCGCCACCGCACCGGCCGGGGCCGCGGCCAAAAGCCGGGACGCCACCAACCTTTCCGCTTTGCGCACCGCGCTCAGCACCGCCAATCCGTCCGGCGACATCGACGGCGCGATCTTCGACGTCTCCAGCGCCGTATCAGGCCGCAAGGTGACTCGTGACGCGCTGACCGCCATCGCCGACAATGCCAGCCTTTCGCTCCAGAGCCAGGCAGGTGTCGATCTCGACCAGGAAGCGGTCAACCTCGTGCGCTACCAGCAGGCATTCCAGGCTTCAGGCCGCGTGATGCAGGTCGCGAACGATCTGTTCGATACGCTCCTGGGTATCCGCTGAGGCCGCCGCCATGACCATCTTCTCCACCAACAGCACCAGCGCCTTTTACGACCGGGCCCGTGGCGACATGACCTCCCTGCGCAAGCAGACCGAGGCGCTGCAGGCGCAGATCAGCAGCGGCAATCGCCTGACCCGTTCGTCGGACGATCCGGTGGCGGCATCGCGCCTGCGGTCGCTCGCCCGTGCCGATACGCTGTCGAAAATCGATACCGCCAACGCCAATCGCGCCACCGCCGATCTTAACATCGCGGACGCCACGATGTCGGACATCACCACCGCCATCTCGCGCGCCAAGGAACTGGCCACGCAGGCGGCGAACGGCACTCTCAGCGATACGCAGCGCGCCAGCATCGGCAAGGAAATGGCGGCGATCCATGACACTCTGTTCAGCCTCGCAAACACGCAGGACAGCAATGGCAAGCCGCTGTTCGGCGGTGACGATGCCACCAGCGCCTACACGCTCGATGCCTCTGGCAACGCCACCTACACCGGCACCGCGCGCAGCGCCGAGGTGTCGCTGGGCCAGGGCCAGACCGTCACCCGCTCGCTCACCGGGCCGGAATTCCTGAACTTCAAGGTCGGCGGCGTCGACACCAACCTGATGGCCACGGTCAAGACCCTGGCCGATGCGCTGAACGCGGGCACCGGCGATCTCGCCGGCGCGGCGCGCGGCTCGCTGGATGCGCTCTCCGCCGGCCTGGACTCGGTGACAACCGCGCAGACGGTGGTGGGATCGCGGCTCGCCTGGCTCGACATGACGACCGAGCGCGCCACCAGGATGGCCGAAACCCGCGCCAGCGAAGAACAGGACGTGGGCGGCGCGGACTTCGCCAACTCCGTCGCCCGACTGCAGCAGATGATGACCGTGCTGGAAGCCAGTCAGGCCAGCTTCACCAAGCTTTCTCAACTCTCGCTTTTCAACCAGCTGCGCTGATGACTTCGCCCGTCATCCTCGAAGGATACTGAACCATGTTTGCTGCAATCGGCGTCGTCATCCTGCTGGTGATGGTGTTCGGCGGGTTCGCCCTGACCGGCGGCGCGCTCGGCCCCGTCATGGAAGCGATCCCGCACGAGATGCTCATCATCGGCGGCGCGGCCATCGGCGCCATCGTGACCGGCAACTCGATGCACGAACTGAAGGGCCTTGGCGCCTCGTTCGCCAAAATCTTCAAGGGGCCCAAGCACAACAAGCAGGACCATGTGGACGCCATCGTGCTGACCAGCCGGTTGATGAAGCTGCTGCGTTCCGAAGGCCCCGTGGCACTGGAATCGCACGTCTCCGATCCGCAATCCTCCTCGCTCTTCGCCGAATTCCCGCGCCTGCTGGCCAACAAGCCGCTGGTCGCGCTGATCTGCGACACCCTCACCCTGATCGTCGTCTCTTCCGGCACGCTGGAAACCCACGCGGTCGAGGAAGTGATGGACAACGCGCTGAAGACCACTTTCCACGAGATGCATGAGCCGCAGCACGCGCTTTCCAGCCTGGCGGACGCCCTCCCCGCGCTCGGCATCGTCGCCGCCGTGCTCGGCGTGGTGAAGACCATGGGCTCGATCGACAAGCCGCCCTCGATCCTGGGCGCGATGATCGGTTCGGCGCTGGTCGGCACCTTCATGGGCGTTTTGCTCGCCTATGGTATCGTCGCGCCGATGGCCGGCCGCCTCAAACAGATCATCGAGCAGGACGAAATGATCTTCCACGCGGTGAAGCAGGTCGTGATCGCCAGTCTGCATGGTTATCCCCAGCCGCTGGTGGTGGAAAGCGCGCGCTCCGGGCTGGGCCACGCCTTCCGCCCCGGCTTGTCCGAACTGCTCGACGCGATGAGGGGCCGCTGACGTGGCCAGCGCGCCCGCAGCCAAGCGCGGCAAGAACGAACTTCCCGCGCCGATCATCGTCAAGAAAGTCACCATCGTCGCCGGGGGCCACCACGGCGGCGCGTGGAAGGTCGCTTATGCGGACTTCGTGACGGCGATGATGGCATTCTTCCTGCTGCTGTGGATCCTGGGCGCGACGACCGAGAAGCAACGCAAGGGCATCGCCGACTATTTCTCGCCCACGCTGGTCAAGACCAGCCAGGGCAGCGCCGGTTCGGCAGAGGGACTGCTCGGCGGTTCATCGCTGACCGATGCCGACAAGTATCCACACCGCGCAGGTCAGACCGGTACCAAGACGCTGACGATCCCGCGCGACACGGTGGGCGGCCCCAAGGAAGGCGGCAGCAAGATCAAGCGCACCACCCGCGCCAAGCAAGCGCTGGAGCAGAAGCTACAATCCACGCAAGAGCTGCGCCGCCTCGCCAAGCAAGTGCGGATGGTGGACACGACCGAAGGCGTGCGGATCGACCTGGTGGACGATGCCAACTTCTCGATGTTCCGGCTGGGCACCACGATCCTGACCTCGGACGCCAGCGAACTGGTGCAGGCGATCGCGCAGGCCGTCGGCTCGGACAAGGGCTCGCTGACGATACGCGGTCATACCGACGCCACGCCGTGGCGCGATGGCGTGCCGGGCAACAACTGGTCGCTTTCCGCCGGCCGCGCCGAAGCGACGCGCCAGGCGCTGCTGCGCGCCGGGATCGGCGAGGACCGCTTCAACCGCATCGAAGGCGTGGCGGACCGCGAACTGCTGATCCCGGGCGATCCCTCAGACCCGCGCAACCGCCGGATCTCGATCCTGTTGCTGGACTGAGGGCGGGGAAGTCCAAAGGAAGTATCGCCCCCGCTCCCGTTCGTGTCGAGCGAAGTCGAGATACGGTAGCGCTGGGTCAGAGTGTCTCGACTTCGCTCGACACGAACGGGGCGCGAATTTTGCGGTTGTTCCGTAGCTTGCTTTTGGTCACGGCGTTCAACGTCGACACTGCCCTCCAAAGATCGTTCCCTGTCGCAAGATGACGGCTGACCAGCCGCCCCACCACTATCAGCATCGCCAGGTCCAGAACCACCATCGCCACACCGCCGGCGCTGACGCCGATCAGCCGAGCCAGGCCATATGTTATCGGCAAGCTGGCCAGCGCCAGCGCCACGTACCACCCGGTGTATGCCGCCTGTCGGTCGCTCGCCAGCAGCAGGTTGGACAGCGGATACCACACGCCGCCGAACACGATCGTCGCCCCCATGGCGAGCACCAGCATCGGCGGAGGCGTGATCGCGCCGTGGGTCCACAGGGCGATCGCGGTTTGCCCCCAACCCATGAAGGCCAGGCCATAGGGAACGACCAGCAGCGCCGAGAACAGCAGCGTCGCCAACACCATCGCGGCCATGCCGCCCCGGTCCCTGCGGGCGATGGCGGCGGAAAACTCCGGCATCAGGGGCGTGCTCACCACCCAGCACAATTGCATCCCCACGCGCGATAGCGTGCGCGTTGCGGCAAAGACCGGCACCGCCGCCTGGCCCGCCGCCGCGCCAATCATCAGGGCGGTCCCTTGCAAAACCAGCGCCTGCGCCAGCGGCATCAGCATCACCGCGCCTGCAGGCCGCAGCAACGCTCGCGCCTCTTCCCATGAACCACGCCGGACGCCGATTTCCAGCCACGGTACGCGCCGGCGCAACAGCAAGTTCTGGATCGCGAGAGCGAACATCCGGCCAAGCAGCCACGCCATGGCCGCCGCGACGATCCCGCCCCCGCACCACACCGTCAGCACCAGCGCGGCATTCTCGATCAGCATCGTCATGGCGTTCCAAAACGCGCCCACGCTGAACTGTTGTGCACAGCGGAAGCCGGCGAAGAAGATGCTGCCCTGCACCGCCATAACGCCGTAAATCACCAGGATCGACAGGGTCAGGCGAAGATCGAATACTGCTGCCGACGGTCGGGCACCAAACACGCCATCCGGCAAGAGCCATACGATCCCGGTCAGCGCGACGATCAGCACCGCGGCGCTTGCCAGCACCGCGCGCCACGCACTTTGGAATATCCGCACGGCCTCCCTTGGCTCCCCGCGCGCGACCGCCATCGTCATGCGCGTGCCTGCAACGGTGGCGAAGCCGAAGTCGCTCATGCTCAGGAACTGCGGCACGGTCGCCAGAATCAGCCACTGGCCATAAAGCGCAAGTCCCCAGTGCGCGGCCAGGATCGGCACCAGCGCAAGCTGCGTCGCCGCGATCACCAGCTTGTCGAACGCGGTCATGCTGATCCCGGCGGCGACGCGGCGGATCATTGAAGTGGCCTACGAAACTGCTCGGTCATGCCCGCCGCTCCGCCCAATAGAAACGGCCGGAGGGCTTGATCCGGCTGATGCGCAGCAAGCGCAGGGACACCACCATTCCCCCGGTCAGCAGGGCCGCGCAGCCGATGAAGGAAGCGTCGAACCGCCACATCGCGATGGCGGCGAAGGCCCCCATCATCTGCACCACGCGCGATTGCGGTGCGATCAGACGATAGACGCCATGCCACAGCAAGACAAAAGCGCTCAGCCCCAGCGGCCAGAACCAGCCGAAGTTGGCATAGCTTTCGCCATAGAGCGTGGAATTGAGCGCCAGTGACGGGATATGGGCAATCGCCTCCCCCAGCGACAAGCCGAAGTTCTCAGGCCGACCGGGCCAAAGCGCGCCGGGCAACAGCAGCGTCACCGGCCGGGCGAACATCGCGAAGGCCAGATAGGGGCGCTCGGTCGAACCCAGATTTTGCACGATCCAGTTGAGGACCACGATGTTGGAGGATTCGAACACGCTGTTCAGCCCAGCATCTATCGAGCCCGCATCGGTTTGCCCCACCCGCCGTGCCGCCTCCCAGGCCAAGGCGAAGGACTGCAACGTATAGCCCTGTGCCGTCGCCAAGCCCCTGAAAATGGGCCACAAGGTGCTGAAGGTCGGAAGCAGGAACAGACTACCCACGCCCGCCAGCATCAACCGCCATGGCCTGTCCTTCAGCAGCAACAGGCTCATCAGCAGCAGATAGACGGCGGTGATCCGGTTGAAGGTGGTGAACAGGTCGAGCACGGCCAGTGCCGCCCCCGCCAGTAGCGCCCCCCGTACGCGCATCGCCCCGGTAGTCACACGATAGAGCAACACCGCGAACACCGCATTGCGCGCGACATTCGCGGCATATTTGATCGGCAGGAATGCTGGATTGGCAAAGGCGCCGTCGACATTGTCCTGCCAGTGGCCGCCGCTGGCCAAGCCCGTCAGCGCGAAGGAAGCCAAGCTGGTCACCAGGAACAGCGCGATCACGCCGGGCACCATGCGCGGATCGCTATGGTCGGGCGCGCCTGCAGGCAACCGCGCGAACAGGATGCGCAATATCGGAAACAAGTACATGCCGCCCAGCAGCACCGCCGTGGTGCCAAGGTTCTCGTATGGCCGAAAGGCCAAGCCAAGATCCGGAACCTGACTTTCGCCCCGCACCAGAAACACGCCCAGCGGCACCACGATGTAATAGGCATGGCCGATCAGCAGGCCGTCCAGAAAGTCGAGCCGGGCGATGTCGAGCCGGGTCAGGACCGCTAGATTGATCCCAACCCCCGTCAGGAAAAACAGCCAGACGAACGCTTGGATCATCGTTGCGGCCTGCCGCCCGGCAGCACGGTGAAGGCGTGGCGGTTCGCCACGGGCGGCTTGCGCCGCTTGATCGCGACCGCCGGGTTTCCGGCATAGATCGTGTCCGCCGCCAGGTCCTTCATGGCAACGGCCCGTGCGCCCAACACGGCTTGCGGGCCCACTGTCACGCCGGGGCCGACGAACGCCTCCGCCGCGATCCAGCTGTTCGCACCCAGCACGATCGGCCGGGTGCGCAACTGGAAATGCGGATCGTCATAGTCGTGCGTCCCAGCGCACAAGGTCGCATCTTGAGACACGACCGCGAATGGGCCCAGCGTCACGCATGCCTGGTTGTAGCAGCGCACGCGGCGGCCCAGCGTGGCATGGTCCCCCATCACCAGGTTAGGCGGATACCAAATCCGCGCGCTGGCGTAGACGTTCGCCCCTTGGCCGAGGCGGGCGCCGAAAGCGCGCAGAACCATTCGCCGCCACCCCCGCATCTGCGGCGGTGTCCATGCCGCCAGCAACAGCCAGGCCAGCGCGAACAGCACACGCACCAGGCGATGGCGCAGCGTGAAGCTGGCGCCGCCCGTGCGCGGCTGCGTGCTGGCCGCATCAAGCGGCGCATCATGCTGGCCAAAGTGCGTCACAATTGCAGCCCGGTGTGTTCGCGCAACACCGCCAGCCGCTCTTCGCGCGTGGCGCAGGTTCGCATGGCGCGTTCCAGCTCCAGCACGCGCACATCCACCAGGAAGCGGTACCAGAAGCCCTGCATCGCGTGGTAGATCAGGCCCGCGCGGCCATCCAGGAAACCCAGCTGCGCGATGTAGCGGTAAAGGAAATAGAGCAGCGGCCCCATGCCGAACGGCAGGCGATTATACACCCGCTCCTTCATCCAGCGCTTGGCGCGCGCCTGCCAGCCGCTGCCACGCACCGTCAGCGTTTCGCAGTGATCGAACAAGGCGTAGCGGTGGGCCAGCACATCCACCGCCTCGCGCGCGGCATAGCCGTTATGCTTGCTGACGAAGAAGGCGATGTCCCGCTCGCACGCGTCGGAAAAGCAACCGGGCAGCGTGATGGCGCGACCGCTGCGGATGCGCACGTGTTCATCCATCCAGCGGTCCTCCACCTCGCCCAGGCCGTTGCGCCAGAGCCGCAGGAGGTGCAGCGGATAGCGCCCTCCGTGGCGGACCCAGCGGCCCATGAAGACATGACGACGCTTGAGGACGATGCCGGTGACATCCGCCGGCATCAGCGGCAGATCGTGCCGCAAGCGCGCGGCAAGATCGTCGCCGATCAGCTCGTCCGCGTCCAATCGCAATATCCACTCGGTGCGGATCGCGCCGTGTTCCAGCGCGAAGCGGAACTGGCGGGCGTAGTTGATCCAACGGTTCTGGATCACTCTGGCCCCCAGGGCGCGGGCGATCTCCACCGTGCGATCCGTGGAGTGAGAGTCGATCACCAGCACTTCGCGCGAAAAGGCCTGCGCGCTGGCGATCGCGCGCGCGATATGCAGCTCCTCATTCAGCGTCAGGATCACGGTAGTGACGCCGGGCAGATAGCCGGGCCTCACCGATCTGGGCGACGTGATATTCGCCTTTGCCGGCACCGGGCGGCGGATCATGCCGCGTCCGCCACGTTGGCGAGCAGCGCGCGCTCATGCATGGCGCGTTCGCGTCCCTCGAACCGCTGCCGTACGATGCGGGCGGGGGTGCCAGCGACGATCGCGTAAGGCGGCACGTCGCTCACCACCGTCGCGGCGGAGCCGACCACGGCCCCGGCCCCGATCGTCACCCCTTCGCGGATCGTCACCCGCTCCCCGATCCAGCAATCCGCCCCGAAGACGGTCACCGCGCGCGGCGCGTCGGGCCAACCTAGGCGGGTGGGCGTACCGGCGCGATTAAACGCGTGATCCGCGCCGACCACGCGGCAACCGGCGGCGATCATGCACAAATCGCCTACCACGATTGGGCCATGGCTGCAGAAATCGGGGCCAAGGTAGGCGTAGCGGCCAATCCGGCTGCCCCGCGCGATCACCATGCTGCGGCCCCATTGGAAGCCTTCTCCCAATTCCGCCAAGCCGAAGCGTCGTCGCAGCACAGGCAGCAGCAGCGTTCGTGCCAGAGCTTTAGCGCGGCCTTCCACCTCGGCACGGCAGCGGGCGATCATCGGTTCCGCCACCCGTTCCGGCGCGGGCAATTCGCCGATCAGAGGCCGCTCAGGCATGGCCGACCAGCGCTTGCACGGTTTCGCCGATGATCCGCGCCTGCCCTTCCGGCGTCCAATTTGCGGCGATCGTCGCTCGCGCGGCCTTGCAAATGACATCGCGCGGCGGCGCGGTCTGGAGCCATTCGGCAATGACACGCGCCAGATCCGCGGCATCGTCACGCCGGAAGAACGCCCCGGTCACTCCGGGCGTGATCGCCTCCACCTCGGGCATCTGGGCATCGAAGTCGCCGTGCGTGATCGCGGGCGTGCCATACATCAGACTGTGCATGGCGGTCAGGCCGATCTTGCCCGGCGAAACGGTGAGGTCAGCATGATAAATCATCGGGCCCACCACATCCTCAAGATGGCAGGCGCCATGGAAATGGGCCGCGATCCGCAAATGCCGCGCCAACCCCTCCAGCGCCGCGCGCTCAGGCCCGTCACCGATCAACAGCACGTTCACCGGTCGTCCCTGCTGGGCCAGTGAAGCAGCCGCCTGGAACAACAGATCGAACCGGCACTTCGCGGTAAGCCGGGCCGTGCAAATGAGCAGCGGCCGCTCTGGATCGGCAAAGAAATCCTGCGGGCGGCGCGGGGCGATCTGGCCATTGCGCAAGGCCGCGATCAGCCGATCCGCATGCGCGACATCCAGGCTGTTGAACACCACGCCGATCCGCTCTGCCGGGAAGCCAGCGGCAATGCCAAGGGCCCGACCACGCTCGCCATAAACCAGCAAGCGATCGGAAAGGCGGAAGAAAACGCGCCGCAGCAAACCTCTGCGCGATCCTTCAGCCTTCAGCCAGCCATGGCCCCAGAATACGACCGGCACGCGGCGCAGCTTGCCGATCAGGGCCGCCACCCAGGTCGAAAGGAAATGCGGGTCGGCCAGCAGAATCAAGGCTTGATAGCGCCGGTCCGTCGCCGCCCGCACCGCGCCGGGCTGCCACAGCAGCGCTCCCAGCTTGCGAAACGGCGCTTCGACGAAACGGGAGACTGCTTTGGGATCGGCGTGAAGAACGCCCTCCAGCGCCTCTCCACTGCCAACGAAATGGTAGGCGATGGACCCGTCCCGATCCATCGCCTGCATCACAGGCTCGCGGTAGTGCGGCCAGAAATGATAGATCACGGCCGCCTGCAGACGCACCGCTCCTACCTCGTTCCGGCCGCCCGCCTGGCTCATCCGAGCATCGCCTCCAGCGCCGCCAGAGCGCTGCGGGCATAGCGTTCGCCCAGGTAGGCGGCGCCGTAGTTGCTGGGATGAATCCAGTCCCCGCTCATGGTGAAGCGCGCGTTGCCCTCGGTCTGGCGGATCATCGCCGTCGCCCCGGCCGTGACCGCGCCCGACCAGGTGACGGCGGTGCTGCCCTGCGTCAGGCTGGCCACCCGGCTCGATCCGTCCGAGAACAGGATGGTGTAGCTGGCGGCGGACGTGCCTGCGGGCCACGCGGTCGCGAGCGTGGCGCTCGTCGCGGCGTTGAGCGGCGCGGTGAAGCGAAGTTCCGAGCCCAGTCCCGTCACCCACCTGCCGCCCGGATCGCCATCCACCGGCACGAAGCGGCACAATGGATCGCCCAGCGCGGCCACGGCGGCCGAGACGGCGGCTTCGGCCGTGGTGATGGTCGCCGCCATGCGATTGGGCGCGGCGATGCAGCCGAAGACGACGATCGGTACGCCGGGGAATTGCGCTCGCGCGCTGCGCAATCCGCTCAAGGCATTGGCCTGGAGCGTGGCCGCGTTCTGCCCCGCATAGGCGTCGTTTACCGAAGCGTGGAGGAAGATCACTTCGGGCGCTTGGTAGCCCAGCGCCAAGTCTCCATTGGCGATGCGCTGGTCGAAACGATAGACGCTGGTAGCCGACTGGTTCCAGCCGGTGCCGCCCGATCCGCTGGCCTGCAGCGACAGGCCGAGCCGATCCGCCATCTGTACCGCCACGCCGTCAGCGGTGATGTCCGGCCCCGAACCGAACACATAGCTGTCACCCAGGAAAACCGCGTGTGGCGCCTCGGTCTGGTCGGCGGGCCACAGCGCCGCGCCGTCTTCCACGAAGCCCCCGTTCAGCCGCCCGGTGCGCATCGCCTCCACCACTATGCGGCGGACGGCGCGGCTGCCGAAATCCAGCGTCAGGTATTGGTCGGTATTGCCGGTGGTCGTGCCGGTCACGGTCCCCACAAGCGATACGTACCGGCCGTCGATGAGGAAGCGGTACGGCACCGTGGTCGGCCCGACGCGCGCGGTGAAGTAGCGACTGTCCACCATCACCTCCCAGCGGGCGTAGGTGTTGATGTCGGTGGGCACGGCATCCTGCACACCGGCGCTGATCCGCCCGCCACTGCCGTAGCGCCCGCCGATGACATGCCAGACGCCGCGGGTCGTGGCGTTACAAGGGTAGGCGGTGGCGGCGGTAACCGCCGGGTTGGTGGCGCCGTTGTCGGTGATCGTGGGCGGCGCGGGATGAAGGCCGGCGTAGCGCGGATTGGATAGGGCCGCGCGTGATGCAGCACGGCGCAGGCGGCCTAGCAGTCGCTGGTTGGCAAGGGCCCGAGGGCTGGCGGCGGGGCGCATGAGAGCGAGCATGGTGCGAGCCCCCCTCAGAGCAGCGCGTAGAAGCTGGCGGCGGCGGTGGTGCCGCTGGCCTGGATGCGCGCGGCCGCGAACGGCAGGATGCTCAACCCCTCGCTCACCGGGACGGTCAAAGTGCTGGCATCGGCGAAGCGAAACGCGACATTGCCAGCCGCCTGCGCGATCACGGCCACGGCGCGCGGCGGAGCGAAAGGCGTATCCACCACGATCGCGGTAGCGGAGGCATAGGACGGCTCGCTGATCGGGAGCGGCGAAGTGGCCGAAACAAGCGCGGCGCCCTCCGGCGCGGCAAAGGCGATGGCGGTCTGCGGCACATACGCGGCAGGCGCGGTGATCGGAATGGTCATGACATGCTCCTCCTGACGCGGACCATCCGCGCCTCGTGGAGCAGGAGAACTATGCCCGACCGCCTTCTGTAGGAAAGAACAAAATAAGAACTTTGCGGCTTGTTCACGCCGCCGGGTCATCGCGGAGGAAGCGTACGAGCTTGTACCAGGCGCGATGGCGCTCATGTCACACTGCGGGTCTGTGGGCACGGCTGCGACCCGGAAGGCGGGCGACGAACGCGACATCAATAGACATGCTCACCCCGCTAAAGTGGCGGGCGCACCTGATCTTCGATCACGAACGCGAACTGCCTCAGGCGCTGTCAGCAGCATCTGACGGGCGGCGGCTCACGGTCATGCGGAAGAAATGGGTTGCCCTCTTAACGAAGTAGCAACCATGTTTTTTGCGGCGGCTCAATTTACAATACTGTAAGTGGGCGAGATCCAAGCCCTGCCCGCCGGTCGTTCAGTGTTGAAAATTGCCGATCATGCTCTGGCCATGGAAGCAGACACTCAGGCCTTTTCCAGCGTGCATTGTAGGGGGTGCTGGTTCTGCCGGGCGAAGTCCATCACCTGGTTCACCTTGGTCTCGGCGATTTCGTAGGGGAAGATGCCGCATACGCCGACGCCCTTCTGGTGGACGTGGAGCATCACGCGGGTCGCCTGTTCCATGTCCATATGGAAGAACCGTTTGAGGACCAGGACGACGAATTCCATCGGCGTATAATCGTCGTTGAGCATCAGTACCTTGAACTGGCTCGGCTTCTTCGGCTTGGCGCGGGTCTTGGTGGCGACGCCGACCTGGCCATCGTCCCCGGGGCGGTTGGTGCCGTTGCCGCCGTCATCATCGTCGGAGCATCGCTCAAGGCGCGCCTCGGCGTGCCGCGCGAGCGCGGTCTGGCTTAAGGAATCGGTCCGGTAGTACGGGGAGGTCATCGTGGCAGAATATCGTATGCCCGTGCCCATCTTCAAGATGGCACGAACGGGCATCGTCGCGACTGACGCACGAAAGGGCCGAGCTTTCGAAGCCCAGCCCTTCCAAATGTCTGCCGTCTGTCTGGCGATCAAGCCGCGACGCTGGTGGGCGCGCTCTGGCGGACCTTCTCAACCGCGAGGCTGACGCGACCGGTGATCGGCGCGTACACGTCGCTCATGAGCTTCAGGAAAGCTTCGGTGTTCTTCGAGCTCTGGGCGACGATGGTGTCGAAATTCTTGCGCGCCATCTCGCTCTGGACCTTCAGGAAATCGGTCGGCGACTTGGCAGCGGCCAGTTCCTTCATGTCGGCTGTCATGCTCTCGAACGAGGTGCGGCCTTCCGCGACCAAGGAGCTGCCCAGATCCTGCATGCCGTTGGCGAGGATCTTGCCGGAAGCGATCACCGCCTCGACGTTGCCCTTGGTGAATTCGCTGACTTCACCGAATACGGCCTGGCTCTTTTCCAGGGCCTTCTGGGCCTTGGTCTGAGCCTCGCCCATGGCGGTCTGGAAGCTGCTGATGTTGGCGCTCATGTCCATGATACTGTCCTTGGTGCTGGATACGGTTGGGGTAGGTTCGGATTTTGCTTCGAGGTTCTGTGATGGCTGCTGGGGCGCAACGGCCGAATCCTTGGTGTCGGCCTGGGCCGACGGGGCTTCGGACGCCTTGCTGGCGGCATCCATCAGCCCGGCCACGACAGGGGCGGCGATAGGCAAGCTGGGCTCGGCAAGAGCCGCCTTGAGGGGCGGCGTTGCACCGATGGCCAACTTGTCGATCGGCGCGGTTATCTGCGGAACCGGGGGTACGGCAACTTCGGGCACCTTGATGGCAGGCTTTGAAACAGCCGGAGCCGTGGAAGCCAACGGAGGCGAAACCGCCACCGCGGATTCCGGCTTGGCCTTGGCCGCCACTGGCACGAATGCCGTGGTTGCCGGAGCTGGCTTGGCCTGAGCGGCTTTCGCCTTGCCCAGCGCTGCAACCGGCTTTGCCGGCGAGGACGGAACGCCAACGCCCGCTTTCGCGAACGAAGAACTTTTCCTCGGCTTACCGTTGTCGGCCATCAGTATGCGGGTCCCGCTTTTGCCTGAACCTTGATGAAGGCACGGCGGATCCGAACCCTCAACCTCATGACGATGAACATTCATAGCCATGCTGCGTTGCAACAGTATGACGGGAAAGCGAGCCTGTCAATCAATTATGTTGCAGCGCAACATAACTTATCAGTGTTGTCACAGCGGGTTATTGGCACGAGGGCGTCATCGCGTTCGCACATAGCGTCCTGGCGCGTCCTCCAGGACCTTGTCGCCCCGGCTGCCCGGCTTGCGTTTGCCGGTAGCGGACACGCGATCGGTATCGAGATCATTTAGCCATTGGCGCCAATGTGGCCACCAGCTGCCCGGATGCTCATCGGCTCCGGCGATAAACTGATCGAGCGAATCGTGCGCGCACGAATTGGTCCAATATTGATATTTGCCCTGCGCGGGGTGGTTGACCACGCCGGCGATGTGTCCTGATCCGGCCAGCATGAACGTCCAGGGGCCGGACAGGTGGCGCGTGAGCTTCCACACGCTTTGTGGCGGCGCAATATGATCTTCGCGGCCGGCCTGGATGTAGGAAGGCGTGGAAATCTTGCGCAGGTCGAGCGGCACCCCACACGATTCCAGCGAATCGGGCATGACCAGTCGATTGTCACGATAGAGATCGCGCAGGTAATCGCGGTGCCATCGGGCCGGAAGGTTGGTGACGTCGCCGTTCCAGTACAGCAAATCGAACGCACCATGATCTTCGCCGCGCAAGTAATTGCGCTCGACGTAGTTCCAGATGAGGTCATTGCCCCGCAGCAGATTGAACGCTGCGGCCAGGTAACGGCCATCGAGATAGCCTTCGGGTGTCAGATGGCTAAGAGCATCGATCTGCTGGTCGTCGATGAACGTCTTGAGGTCCCCGGCTTCCGAAAAGTCGACCTGGGCGGTGAAGAACGTGGCGCTGGCGACTTTCGCGTCCTCCCCCTTGCGAGCGAGCACCGCCAGCATGGCGGCCAGCGTGGTGCCGGCAACGCAATAGCCGATGGTGTGGACCTTGGGCACATCCAGCCGGGCCCGCACAAGATCGATCGCCTGGATCTGCGCGGTGATGTAATCGTCCCACGTCAGGTCCGCCATCGAGGCATCGGCTGACTTCCAGGACACCATGAACACGGTGAGCCCCTGGTCCACCGCCCATTTCACGAAGCTTTTCTTCGCGGTCAGGTCCAGGATGTAGAAGCGGTTGATCCAGGGCGGGAAAATCAGCAACGGCACCGCCGCGACTTTTTCGGTCGTCGGCGTATACTGGATCAGCTGGAATAGCGGGGTTTCGTGAACCACCTTGCCAGGCGTGGCGGCCAGATTCTCTCCCAGGCGAAAAGCGTCCGCCGCAGTGTGGGTCAGCTGCCCGCGGCGCAGATCGCCCAGCAGGTTCTCCATGCCCTTTACGAGGCTTTCTCCGCGCGTTTCGATCGCCTTTTCCAGCGCGACGGGATTGGTCAGCGCGAAATTCGCGGGGCTCAGACCGTCCACCAACGCCTTGATCGCGAAAGTCAGCTGCCGCTTGCGTGCAGGATCGAGCCCTTCGACATTCTCGGCCAAGGCCATCAACTGGTCCGACACCATGAGGTACATCTGGTGGACCAGCGCGAAGAACGGCTGTTCCCGCCAGCGCGGATCGGTGAAACGCGGATCGCTGCGCGGCAGGCCCGCAGTCGCCGATGACGAGCCGGAACCCGCTGCCCCCACCAATCCGAATTGCGCCAGAACCGTATCGGAAAGCGCAGCGGCATCGGCCCAGAGCTTGTTCTGGACTTCGGGGTTTGCCAGCGGCAGCTGGCTCAGCGTGGAGCTTGCGCGGGTCAACCAAGCCATCGGATCGAGGAGCGCGGGCGGAGACACGCCGGCCTTGGCCAGCTGCTCCACCTGGAAATCTGCCCACATGGTTTGCAGCCGCGTCGCCGCCTCGGCCCATTGCATCGCATCCTGGGTCAAACCTTTGGTCGGCGATTCTTCCGGAGGCGTCGTCCCGGCCGACGACGGCATGGCCTGCCCCAGCAGCGCGAGCGTCCCTTGCGCCTGCGCCATCATCAGCTCGCCCCAAAAGGCCATCGGGTGAGCGGGGGGGCGGGGTTCGGTGGACATCGGCGCACGGTCTCCTTCTTGGCGCTAAGTGCTTGTCTGGGGGCGGTCTGTCGAGTCCCCCTGAAGCGACGATCAGGCATTTACGCGCGGGCCCTTCACATCCTACAGGGGCAGCGGCGGCGATCCGGCCGCCTTCATGAAAGCCCAGAGGTCATGGAAGACGAGTTCTACCGCATCAAGCGACTGCCGCCTTATGTTATCGCCGAAGTGAATGCGATGAGGCACGCAGCACGCCAGGCCGGTAAGGACATCATCGATCTTGGCATGGGCAACCCGGACCTGCCCCCGCCCGCGCACGTGATCGACAAATTGGTGGAAGTGGCACAGAAGCCAGACGCCCACGGCTATTCGCAGTCCAAGGGCATTCCCGGCCTGCGCCGCGCCCAGGCCAAGTACTATGCCAACCGCTTCGGCGTTGAGATCGACCCCGAGCGTGAGGTGGTCGTCACCATGGGTTCCAAGGAGGGACTGGCCAGCCTTGCCACCGCGATCACCGCGCCTGGCGACGTGGTGCTGGCGCCTAACCCCAGCTATCCGATCCACACTTTCGGCTTCATCATCGCCGGAGCGACGATCCGCTCGGTGCCGACGACGCCTGACGAGAATTATTGGCGCAGCCTGGACAAGGCGATGGCCTTCACCGTGCCGCGCCCCTCGATCCTGGTGGTGAACTACCCCTCGAACCCGACTGCGGAGACGGTGGACCTCGCCTTCTACGAAAGGCTGGTCGCCTGGGCGAAGGAGAACAAGGTCTGGGTCCTGTCCGACCTTGCCTATTCCGAGTTGTATTTCGACGGCAATCCCACGCGTTCGATCCTGGAAGTGCCGGGCGCGAAGGACATCGCGATCGAGTTTACCTCTATGAGCAAGACCTATTCCATGGCCGGGTGGCGCATGGGATTCGCGGTTGGCAACCAGAAGCTGATCGCCGCGATGACGCGGGTGAAAAGCTATCTGGACTACGGCGCGTTCACGCCGATCCAGGCGGCAGCCTGCGCCGCGTTGAACGGCCCGCAGGACATCGTGGAGAAGAACCGCCAGCTTTATCAAAAGCGTCGTGACGTGATGGTGGAAGCATTCGGCCGCGCCGGTTGGGATATTCCCGCTCCCAAGGCCTCGATGTTCGCTTGGGCTCCGCTGCCCCCCGCCTTGCGGGAAATGGGCAGCCTGGAGTTCTCCAAGCAATTGCTCACTCACGCGGACGTGGCGGTGGCACCAGGGGTCGGTTACGGCGAGGACGGCGAGGGTTTCGTTCGGATCGCCATGGTCGAAAACGAGCAGCGCCTGCGGCAGGCGGCTCGCAATATTCGCCGGTACCTAACCTCCAAGGGCGTGAACGCCAGCGCCGCCTAATTTTTTCTTAGTTAAGACGCATTAACCTAATTTATAAGACTTTTTACCTAGGTCGAAATCCTACGCCCCTGCATCGACGCTGCCGATGCGGGGCGTCCTATATGAGGAGAACCCCCGCCGGGTAACGTCCGCGGGGGGCAGTTTTGGCGACATTTCGATGGCTGTCGGCAGGGAATATCATCCCTGCTCACAACGACCTGCGACCTCATGGCTGGATCATGGCCAATCAGTCGGTTGACCCATGCGTTCTGATTGCACACGTCAGCGCCTTGCAGGACATCGACCCCGATGGATCGCTGAACGAGACCTGGCGGAAACTGAAATCCCAGACCATCGTGAGCGGCGTAAACCAGCCGGACGATCGCGCGCGACTGCTGAGCGACGGGTTCGGCGATGCGGTGGATGACAACATTACCTCCGGCGAACTGGAAGCGCGAGCGAAACGGCTCGCAGCCGTGTCACGCCTGCTGCCGCCACAACGGATCGTCGGGCCGCTCATCATCGATCTGCTCAGCCGCGATGCTTATGTAGAGGGCAAGGCTGTCGGTCTGTTTCCGCTGGAATTCGCCATGCTGTGGCGCCTGGCGGAAACGCCGGACGAATGTGTCTCCGGGCAGGCCTTGGCCGACGCCATCTGGCCGGCAAGGCATAAACCCTCTGCCAATACCAAGGCCGTGCAGCTTTCGCGTCTGCGCGCCAAACTGAAAGCGAGCGGGCTACCCAAGATGATCGAGACGATCGCAGGCGGCTATCGCCTTCTCAGCGTCCCAGCTCCGGCCTAGCCGCCCACCTATTCCGCCCCGGTCGATCATCCATCGCGCTCGACCGTTTGCAATCGAACCCGCCCGTTCCTAGCTCGGGGATCGGCCCGGCAGGGGCTGGTCATTTCGGGAAGGTGCTTCAATGGCGGATGCTGCGATCCAGGCGGAAGACAGGACGATCAAGCTGCAGGTTGCCGCCGCTCGCCAGGATGAAAGCGGGCACGGCATCGCGCGCCTGTCACGCGCGTCGCTTTCAGCGATCGGCGCGATGGAGGGTGACACGCTGGAGATCACCGGCAAGTCCACCACCGTGGCGCGCGCCGTGCTGGGCTATACCGAGGACGAGGAACTTCAGGTCATCCGCCTAGATGGTCTGCAGCGCGGCAATGCCGAAGTCGGCTCGGGCGAGTACGTGAAGGTCAGCAAGACCGAGTCCCGCCCGGCGCAGCGCGTGGTCTTTGCCCCGGCGCACAAGGAAATGCGGTTGCAGGGACCGGGGCAGGCGCTGAAGCGCAATTTCTTCGGCCGCCCGATGATGCAGGGCGATCTCGTCGCCACCACCGGCCAGCAGCAAGTGGCGGACCTGCCGCCGCAGTTGCGCCGCATGTTCAACGCCCCGGCCTATTCGCTGACCCAGATCCGCCTCAACGTCGTGTCGACCGTGCCAAAGGGCATCGTCCACATCGACGAAAACACCGAGGTGGAACTGCGCGAGGTCTACGAAGAGGCGCAGAGCCCGCGCGGCGACATCAACTATGACGATGTCGGCGGCATGGCCGATACCATCCGCCAATTGCGCGAGATGGTGGAACTGCCGCTGCGCTATCCCGAACTGTTCACTCGCCTGGGCGTCGATCCGCCCAAGGGCGTGTTGCTGCATGGCCCGCCAGGAACGGGCAAGACGCGCCTGGCGCAGGCGGTAGCCAATGAAAGCGACGCCACGTTCCACTCGATCAACGGGCCCGAAATCATGGGCTCCGGCTATGGCGAAAGCGAAAAGGCGCTGCGTGAAGTGTTCGAGGAGGCGGCCAAGGCCAGCCCCGCGATCATCTTCATCGACGAGATCGATTCGATCGCACCCAAGCGTAGCCAGGTTCATGGCGAGGCAGAGAAGCGCCTGGTCGCGCAGTTGCTGACACTGATGGACGGGCTCAACGCGCGCGCCAACGTCGTCGTCATCGCCGCCACCAATCGGCCGGATGCGATCGACGAGGCGCTGCGCCGGCCCGGTCGCTTCGATCGCGAGATCGTGATCGGTGTGCCCGACGAAAGCGGCCGTCGTGAAATCCTGGGCATCCACACCCGGGGCATGCCGCTGCAGGGCGTTGACCTGAACGAGATCGCGCGCACCACGCACGGCTTCGTCGGCGCCGACCTTGCCGCGCTCGCCCGCGAGGCCGCGATCGAGGCAGTGCGCCGGATCATGCCCAAGCTGGACCTGGAAGCGCGCACGATCCCGCCCGAAGTACTGGAAAGCCTGACGGTGGAGCGGGACGATTTCCTGGCGGCGCTGAAGCGCGTGAATCCTTCGGCGATGCGCGAGGTCATGGTGCAGGTGCCCAACATCGGCTGGTCCGACATCGGCGGACTGGACGACGCGCAGCTGAAGCTTCGCGAAGGGGTGGAGTTGCCGCTCAAGAACCCGGAGAGCTTCCATCGCCTGGGCATCCGCCCGGCCAAGGGGTTCCTCCTTTATGGGCCGCCGGGCACCGGCAAGACACTGCTGGCGAAAGCCGTGGCGAAAGAGGCGGAGGCGAACTTTATCTCGATCAAGTCGTCCGACTTGCTGAGCAAGTGGTATGGGGAGAGCGAGCAGCAGATCGCCCGGCTCTTCGCCCGCGCTCGGCAGGTTGCGCCGTGCGTGATCTTCATCGACGAGATCGACAGCCTGGTGCCGGCGCGTGGCAGCGGTGGCTCGATGGGTGAGCCCCAAGTCACCGGCCGCGTGGTCAACACAATCCTGGCGGAGATGGATGGACTGGAAGAGCTGCAATCAGTGGTGCTGATCGGCGCGACGAACCGCCCTGCCCTGATCGATCCGGCGCTGCTGCGCCCGGGCCGCTTTGACGAACTGGTCTATGTCGGCACGCCTGACGAAGCCGGGCGCGAGCATATCCTGGGCATTCACACCGCCAAGATGCCGCTGGCCGATGATGTCGATCTAGGCCGTATCGCGCGGGAGACGGAGCGCTTCACCGGCGCCGATCTGGAAGACGTGGTCCGCCGCGCCGGCCTGATCGCCATCCGCAAGAACGGCGCGGCGGTAACGCAAGTCAGCCGCGCCGATTTCGACGAAGCGCTGGAAGACAGCCGTGCCACCGTAACCGTCGAGATGGAGGAAGAGTACGCGCGGATGAAGGGCGAACTGAAAAAGCGTGCAATGGCCGTGGAGCCGATCGGCTTCATCGCCCCCGGCATGGTCGAGCCACGCCGCGAGCGCAAACACGACAACTGAGGATATGCGGGCCGGAGAGAAACGTCCCCGGCCCGCCGACTTACCTGACCCTGCACCAAATGGCTTCGACCGGCGGCGCCACCAAACCTCTGCCGTTCGTGTCGAGCGAAGTCGAGACACCTCAGCGCCATACCAGCGCGTCTCGACTTCGCTCGACAACGGAAAAGACATGAAGGAGACTCAGGAAATCGTTCCCCTCAGTGCGCAGCACCCCAGCTGTGACCGGAGCCGATCTCAACGCCCAGCGGCACGTCCAGCGTGACCGCGGGCAGCGCAGCCTCTGCCATCACGCGCTCGATCACCGGGCGAGCTGCAGCGACGTCTCCCTCGGGCAGTTCGAACACCAGCTCGTCATGCACTTGCAGCAGCATCCGCACATGGCTCAGCCCCGCCTCGGTCAGCGCCGGCTGCATCCGCGCCATCGCGCGTTTGATGATGTCGGCGCTGGTGCCTTGGATCGGCGCGTTGATCGCGGCGCGCTCCGACCCGGCGCGCTCCGCCTGCGCCTTGGAAGTGATGCGCGGAAACCAGGTCTTGCGGCCGAACAGCGTCTCGGAATAGCCGCGCTCCCGCACCGTCTCCAGCGTGGAGACGATATAGCGCTGGATGCCGGGAAACCGCTCGAAATAACGGTCGATCATGGCTTGCGCCTCATCCGATTCGGTGCCGAGCCGCCCCGCCAGGCCCCAGCGCGAGATGCCGTACAGGATCGCGAAGTTGATCGTCTTGGCCCGCCCCCGCGTGTCGCGATCGACCGTGCCGAACATCTCCATCGCCGTGCGGCTGTGGATGTCCTCGCCCTGTTCGAAGGCTTCCTTCAAAGGCGGCACGTCCGCCATGTGCGCGGCCAGGCGCAGCTCGATCTGCGAGTAGTCGGCGCTGAGCAGCACATGACCCGGCTCGGCCACAAAGCACTCACGAATCTGGCGGCCGATCTCCGTGCGGATCGGGATGTTCTGCAGGTTCGGGTCCGTGGACGAAAGTCGCCCCGTCTGCGCGCCCACCAGCGAGTAACTGGTGTGCACCCGCCCGGTATCAGGGTTGATCGCGGCCTGCAGCGCCTCTGTGTAAGTGGAGCGCAGCTTGGTCAGCTGCCGCCATTCCAGCACCTTGGTGGCGACTTCGGCACCCTGCCCTGCCAGGCCTTCCAGGATCGCCTGGTCGGTCGAGTACATGCCCGACTTGCCCTTGCGCCCGCCTTTGTACCCCAGCTTGTCGAACAGCACGTCGCCCAGTTGCTTGGGGCTGCCGATGGTGAACTCGAAACCGCACATGGCAAAGATTTCGCATTCCAGCGCCGCCACCGCCTCGGCGAATTGCTTGGATAGGCCGGCCAGCTTCTCGCGGTCGACCTTGATGCCGTGCCGCTCCATCTGCGCCACCACCGGGATCAGCGGCCGATCGACACGCTCGTAGATGCGGGTGCCGCCCTCATGGCTGAGGCGGGGTTTCAGCATCTGGTGAAGCCGCCAGGTGACGTCGGCATCCTCGGCCGCATAGCGCGTGGCCCGGTCCAGCGGCACTTCGCCGAAGGGGATCGCCTTCTTGCCGGTGCCGCAGATGTCCTTGAAGGTCAGGGTCTTGTGGCCAAGGTGCCGCTCGGCCAGCTCGTCCATGCCGTGACCGCCGCCGATACCCTCGATCTGGCGGCCGGCATCGAGGCAGAACGACATGATCATGGTATCATCGATCGGCGCGACATGAATGCCGTGCCGCGCCAGCACGTTGAGATCGTATTTGATGTTCTGGCCGACTTTCAGGACCGCATCGTCCTCCAGCAGCGGCTTGAGCAGCGCGATCGCCGTCTCCAACGGTATCTGCTCCGGCCGCTCGGCAAACATGTCGCTGCCGCCATGGGCCAGCGGGATGTAGCAAGCCTCGTTCGGGCCCAGCGCCATGCTGATCCCCGCCAGGTCGGCGCGCATGGCGTCCAGCGCGGATGTCTCGGTATCGATCGCCACCAGCCGCTTGTCATAGGCGCGGGCGATCCATGCCTCCAGGTCGGCGGTCTGGGTCACGCAGGTGTAGGCATCCAGATCGATCTTGGGCCATTCGGGCAGGTCCTGCCGCGCCGCGCCTTCGATCGGATTGACCCCTGCCGTCACCGGCTTGGAAGGGTGCAGTTGCGTCGCGCGCTCAGGGCTGCCGTGGCCACCGTCCAGGCGCTTGAGCAGGCTGGTGAAGCCATGTTGCGTCAGGAACGCGGCCAGCGGCTCGGGCGGGATGGCGATGAGCCGGAACTCCTCCATCTCGATCGGCAGCGGGCAATCTTCCTTCAGCGTCACCAATTCCTTGGAGAGGCGCGCCATGTCAGCCTGCTCGATCAGCCGTTCCTGCAGCTTGCCCTTCTTCATCGACGGGGCGGCGGCAAGCGCCGCCTCCAGATCGCCGTAGTCCTGGATCAGCTTGCTGGCGGTTTTGGGGCCCACACCGAATACGCCCGGCACGTTGTCCACCGAATCGCCCATCAGCGCCAATACGTCGCCCACCTTCTCGGGCGGCACGCCGAACTTCTCGATCACTTCGGGTACGTCGATGCGCTGGTTCTTCATCGTGTCGAGCATGTCGATGCAACCGCCCTCCACACCGTCGTCCCCTTGCCCACACTTGCCGACCAGCTGCATCAGGTCCTTGTCGGAGGAGACGATCGTCACGTCCCAGCCCCGGCGCGTGGCGGCGCGCGCGTAGCTGGCGATGATGTCATCCGCTTCCACGCCTTCCTCTTCGATGCAGGCCAGGCTGAATGCCCGTGTCGCATCGCGGATCAGCGGGAACTGCGGGACCAGATCTTCGGGCGGCGGCGGGCGATGGGCCTTGTACTGATCGTACAAATCGTTGCGGAAAGAGGTACTTGCCTTGTCCAGGATGACCGCCAGATGCGTCGGCCCATCAGCCTTGTTGAGGTCTTCCGCCAGCTTCCACAGCATCGTCGTATAGCCGTAGACCGCGCCCACCGGGGTCCCCCCCGGGTTCGTCAGCGGCGGCAGCCGGTGATAGGCGCGGAAGATATAGGCCGATCCGTCGACCAGATAGAGATGCTGCTTGGATTCCATGAACCGGGTCGTAGCAGCGCCGGTACCACTCAGCCAGAGCGCGGTTCCAGCGCGCGATGTCGAGGCAAATCATCCACAGCCGCGGGCGGCAGGTTGCGACGAGTTGCCGCGGGACAATGCGACCGACGCTTGCATAGATACGGCAAGCCGATTATCGAAGCGGTCGAAGTCTATCCCTGTGGTAGGCTTTTGCACCGCAAGGTCCGGAAAAACAATTCAAGGGTACTAGAAGATGCGCAAGATCGTTCTCGCCGCCGCAGCCGGCATTGGCCTGCTGTCGATGGCCGCTTGCTCGGAAAAGACGCAGGACGCTGCTGAAGTGACCGCCAGCTCGGCCGCTGAAGACCTGTCCGCTTCGGCCAGCGACGCTGCCGACGCTGCCAGCGACGCTGCTGCCTCCGCTTCGGAAGCCGCTGTCGACGCCAAGGGCGCTGCCAAGGACGCCGGTGCCAAGGCTGCTGACGCTGCTGGCGACGCCGCTGCTGCCGCTTCCAGCGCTGCTGCCGACGCTGAGGCCGAACTGAAGAAGTAAGCTTCTTTTCTTCGCCACCGAGAGTAGGAAAAGGTGCGCCGGACCATCCGGGGCGCCTTTTTCTTTGCGTCCGGATATCCGACGCATCGAACCGCGAAACTTCTGCGCGTCTCCTCGCTTTGGATAGGTCCTGATGAGGAGACCTGTGATGATCCTGGGCGTTGTTCTGGCCGGAGGGCTTTCCACTCGCTTCGGCAGCGACAAGGCTCTGGCCGAGGTCGAGGGGCATTCCCTGCTCTCGCTGGCGGTGGATTCCTTGTCCGGATGGTGTGATCATGTCGTCGTGGTCGGCCGTGCGACGGCCCCCGCCCCGACTCTGCCCGATTGGCCGCGCGCCGGCATGGGACCGCTAGGTGGCCTTGCTGCCGCACTGCGACTGGCGCAGGACGAAGGGTACGAGAGCGTGCTCAGTTGCGGGGTGGATTCGGTCGGCCTGCCCGAAGACCTGCTTTCCCGCCTCGCACCCGCGCCGGCCTGCCTGGCTGCTCAGCCGGTGATAGGATTGTGGCCCGCATCTTCGGCCAGAGCGCTTGAAGAGCTGCTCCACGGTCCGGAGCCGCATTCCATGTATCGTTTCGCCGAGATCATCGGCGCGCGCCGGGTGGAGATGGAAACCAACCCCGCCAACGTGAATACCCCCGCCGACCTGGAGCGGCTGTCACCCCCGCCACGCTGAGCGCTCCTTCCCAGGACAAAAAAAAGCCCGATCGAGCGACCGGGCTTTGGAAGTTTTGGGAGAGGATGCCTGAAAGGCAGGGTCGTTTTGCCGCCAACCTGACTTTTGTGCAAGTGCGAAAAGATTATCTCGGGTTGCAAACCTTGCAACTGTGAATTGCGTTTTATCGATATGGTGATCTTGGCCCTCGCGTTTTGGCCATCCTCGCGCGTTCAGCTTTGTAACAGAAACCATCCCGCGATGCGCCGAACGCATGAGAGCACCGCGACACCTGCAGTCTTCGCTGCAATGCAGCGCATTTGCATGACACGAACCCGGCGCGCCGGTAAGCATGCGGCAGGATCGACGAAACCTTTACAGGGCGAACGGGCCTGTTACCTCCGCTGCGCCGTTCGTCCCACAGGAGCGAAGACAGCTGATGAAGAAACTCTACCCCTCGGCAAGCGCCGCCTTGGATGGGCTGCTGCGCGATGGCCTGCTGATCGCCAGCGGCGGCTTCGGTCTTTGCGGCATCCCCGAGCGACTGCTGGATGCGGTGCGCGATAGCGGCGTGAAGGATCTGACGTTCGCCAGCAATAATGCCGGTATCGACAACGAAGGCATCGGCAAGCTGCTGCGCACGCGCCAGGTGAAGAAGATGATCGCCTCTTACGTGGGTGAGAACAAGGAATTCGAGCGCCAGTATCTTGCGGGCGAGCTGGAGGTGGAGTTCTCTCCCCAAGGTACGCTGGCCGAACGGATGCGCGCGGGCGGTGCGGGCATCCCCGGCTTTTACACAAAGACCGGTGTTGGCACCCTGATCGCCGAGGGCAAGGAAACCAAGGCCTTCGATGGCGAAGACTATGTGCTGGAACGCGGCATCTTCGCCGATCTTAGCTTGGTGAAAGCCTGGAAGTCAGACGAGAGCGGCAACGTGGTATTCCGCAAGACCGCGCGCAATTTCAATGTGCCCGCCGCCACCTGCGGCAAGGTCTGCGTGGTCGAGGTGGAGGAAATCGTGCCTACCGGCAGCCTCGATCCCGATGCGATCCACTTGCCCGGCATCTACGTGCAACGCGTGATCGTGGGCGCGCCTTATGACAAGCGGATCGAATTCACCACGACGCGCGAAAGGGAGACCGTCTGATGAGCTGGACTCGTGACCAGATGGCCGCTCGTGCCGCTCAGGAATTGCAGGACGGGTTCTATGTGAACCTGGGCATCGGCATTCCCACGCTGGTGGCCAATCACGTCCCTGCCGGAATGACCGTGACGCTGCAGTCCGAGAACGGGATGCTGGGCATCGGCCCTTTCCCTTATGCCGATGAGGTTGATGCCGATCTGATCAACGCCGGTAAGCAGACCGTCAGCGAACTGCCGCAAACCACCTACTTTGATAGCAGCACCAGCTTCGCGATGATCCGCGGCGGCCACATCGACCTGGCGGTGCTGGGCGCCATGGAGATCGCCGAGAATGGGGACATCGCCAACTGGATGATCCCGGGCAAGATGATCAAGGGCATGGGCGGCGCGATGGATCTTGTCGCCGGCGTGAAGAAGATCATCGTCGTCATGGAACACACCGCCAAGAACGGCGATCCCAAGTTCATCCCGGAATGCACCTTGCCGCTGACCGGCCGCAACGTGGTGGACATGATCGTGACCGACTTGTGCGTCTTCGCCCGCCCCGACCACGCCAGCCCGTTCAAGCTGGTCGAACTCGCGCCCGGAGTGACGGCGGAAGATGTCGCGGCAAAGACCACGGCGCACTACCTGGCCTGATCGCTCCCCCAAACCCTAAGGTGCCTCGTCCTGCCGCCTTTGCCTTTTCCCTTCGCCACGAGGGGTTAGGCGGCGGGCGAGGACTATTTCCAAGGCGCGAAGGGGACACCGCCATGATCATGAAACGCCTGCTGAGTGCCGCCTTGGCGAGTTGTATCGCCGTATGGGCAGCCCCTGCCGCCGCGATACCCGAGATACCCGAACCGATGGTGTTCGATATGGTGCGCGGGCTTGGCGCAAGCGCGGGCGAACTGGAAATCAACGCCCTGGCCACCTCGCCGTTTTCCGGCCAGGATCGCGTGGTTGAATGGGCGCCCGAGATCGAATATGCCGTCGCCGATGGCCTGGCTCTGGAATTCGAATTGCCGTTCGAGAACCGGCGGCTGACCGAGCTGAAGCTTGGTGTGCAAGGCACGCTGGGCACCATGGATGGCGGCCGGATGATCCACGGGCTACAATACCTGGGCATCTACGATCGGCATGACAAAAGCACGTCCCACGCGCTGCTCTATCTGCTGGGGCGCCGCCACAGCGAGCGGTGGAGCACGATGTCGATGATAGGGGTGGGCGATGTGCGGGTCGGCCAGTCCGAAAAGGTGGCCGGGCTGCTAATCAACCACACGACCTTCTACAACCTCAACGAAAAGCAGATCGCCGCGCTGGAACTGAATTTCAAGTCCGGGCCGGACGGGGGCTTGCTGGCGATGCCCCAATTCCACACCGCGCTGGCGAAAAAGGTCAGCCTGCAACTGGGCACTGGTCTGGACAAGCAACGCGGCGCACGCGCTCGCCCGGTCGGCGGATTGCGATTGATCCGCGAGTTCTAGCACCATAGATATTGCGCCAGACCTGGAGACAGACACGATGGCCGATCTCGCTCAAATCCCGCTCAAGCGCATCGATGGCGCGCCAGACAGTCTGGCGCAGCATCAGGGTAAGGTACTGCTGGTCGTCAACGTCGCTTCCAAATGTGGCCTGACGCCGCAGTACGAAGGGCTGGAAAAACTCTATCAGACATACAAGGACCGTGGCCTCGAAATCCTGGGCTTCCCAGCGAACGATTTCGGTGCGCAAGAGCCTGGCACCGCGGACGAGATCTTGGAGTTCTGCAAGCTGAACTATGGCGTCTCGTTTCCCCTATACGAAAAGGCCCCGGTCAGCGGCACGGACAAGCAACCGCTCTACGCCGCGCTGGTTCAGGCCGTGCCCACCAAGCAAGGTGACGTCGCGGGCATGAAAGAGCGTTTCAAGGGCTATGGCATGACGCCGAACGACGATCCCGAAGTGCTGTGGAATTTCGAGAAATTCCTGATCGGCAAGGATGGCTCCGTGGCAGGCCGCTTCGCCCCCGCCATGACGCCGGAGGACCCGGATCTGGTGGCGGCGATCGAGGCCGAACTGGCGAAATAGGTCGGTCTCAGACCTCTCCTTCGCTTCGTTCTGACCCGTTCGTGTCGAGCGGGAGGGCGGTGTTTTGATCCGAGGGTTGAGACTGCGGGAGCGGATGGCCGCCCTACCTCCCGGCCTCCTTCCCCCGATGAGGAAAGGCCTATTCCGATGTCCCCCGGGCGATCGGCCTGGCGGGATCGGCGGTCCATTCGCTCCACGATCCGGCGTAGAGGCGCGTACCTTTCAGGCCTGCGATTTCCATGGCCAGCGCGTTGTGGCAAGCGGTGACGCCCGACCCGCATTGCATCACCGTATCGTGCGGCCCCCTGCCGCCCAGCACCGCGCCGAACTCCTGCGCCAGCGCCTCGGAAGGCTTGAAACGGCCCTGCTCGTCCAGATTATCGCGATAGAAGCGATTGCGGGCGCCCGGGATATGGCCTGGTGCCCTATCCAGCGGGTGGGGTTGACCGGCAAAGCGCTGCGCATCGCGCGCGTCGATCACTTGCAGTTCGCCGCGATCCAGGTTCGCCAGGAGATCGCGGGTTGTAACCGGAGTGCCGACCAGCGGCTCGCTCACCGCAAAATCGCTTTCGCGCGTCGGTGGCGGCAAGCCGCTTTCCATCGGAAGCCCTGTCGCGATCCAGGCTTGCCGCCCGCCATCCAGCAACGCGACGGGCGCATGGCCCAGCCAGCGCAGCATCCACCACAGCCGCGCGGCATATATGCCGCCGTTGCCGTCGTAAGCGATGACCTGCTGATCAGGCTTCAGACCCCACGTCCGCACACTGGCCGCGAAGGCGGTGCGGGCGGGAAGCGGATGCCGGCCGTTGACGCCGGTGACAGGGCCAGAGAGATCGCGTTCGAGATCGACGTAGCGCGCACCGGGTAGGTGCCCCGCGCGATACAACGCCTGCCCCTTGTCGGGATCCCCCAGGTCGAATTCGCAATCCAGGATGAGCAAGTCCGCGCCACTGGATAGCAGCGCCTGGACGTCTTCCACCTGGATTATCGTTTCGAACATCGGTCCTCCTGCGAGGGAAATTTACTCCGCCGGCTCCAGCTTGGTCTGTGCGGCCACAGCCGCCTTCAGCGCCTCACCCAGATCGGTGCGCTCCCAAGGGAACAGATCGCCTTCAGGCTGGCGGCCGAAATGGCCATAGGCAGCGGTCGGGCGGTAGATCGCCTTGTTGAGCCCCAGCCCGACGCGGATGCCGCGCGGGGTCAGCCCACCCAGCTTGTCCGCTGCGACTTGCGTGATCGCCGATTCCAAGACCTCATCGGGAACGGTGCCGGTGCCATGGGTATCAACATAGAGCGAAAGCGGGCGGGACACGCCGATCGCGTAGGACACCTGGATCGTGCAGCGCGCGGCTAGGCCGGCGGCGACGACGTTCTTGGCCAGATATCGCGTCACATACGCGGCCGAGCGATCGACCTTGGTCGGGTCCTTGCCCGAGAATGCGCCGCCGCCGTGGGGCGATGCGCCGCCATAGGTATCCACGATGATCTTTCGGCCGGTCAGGCCCGCGTCACCGTCAGGGCCGCCGATCACGAAGCTGCCGGTCGGGTTGATGTGATAGACCGTCTTGTCCGACAGCAGCCCCTCGGGCAGCACTTCGGCCACGACCTTCTTCACATAGGCCTTAAGTTCGGCCTCCTGCTCGCCCTGGTCGTAGCCTTCCTTGTGCTGGGTGGAAACGACGATCGCCTCCGCCGACACCGGACGCCCGTCAACGAAACGCAGCGTGACCTGGCTCTTGGCGTCAGGCTCCAAGAACGGGGCCGCGCCGGAATGACGATCGGCGGCCATGCGATGCAGGATCTTGTGGCTGTAATCCAGCGTGGCGGGCATCAGATCGGGCGTCTCGTCGCAAGCGAAGCCGAACATGATGCCCTGATCGCCAGCGCCCTCATCCTTGTTGCCGCTGGCGTCAACGCCTTGCGCGATGTGGGCGGACTGGGCGTGAAGATTGTTCGAGAAATCGAACGTCTGCCAATGGAAACCGTCCTGCTCGTACCCGATGTCGCGAACCACGGCGCGGACCGTATCCTCGATCTCCTGCAAGGCACCCTCGGCCCATTCGCCGTTTTCGAACACGCCCTTGCAGCGGATTTCGCCGGCCAGGACGACCTTTTGCGTGGTGGTCAGCGTTTCGCAGGCGATGCGGGCTTCCGGGTCCTTGCTCAGGAACAAGTCCACAATGGCGTCGGAAATCTGGTCCGCCACCTTGTCGGGATGACCCTCGGCAACGCTTTCGGAGGTGAAGACATAGTCGCTACGCATCAGGCACCCGTCTTGAGAAATGGGATATAAAGAATTCTTTATGGGGTGCGATTACGCTTTTCGGCGGCGCGGTGCAACCAGCGATAGGACGATCAGCACCGCCGCCAGGGCCAGCGGCAGGGCATTACCCATGCGGGCAAACAGCGTGGGCCGCTCCGCCGGGGGTATCCTGCCATCCAGCCGCGTCGCCACGTGCGGCGGCGCGAACTGGCGCACGATCCCGTCCGCATCGATCACCGCGCTGATGCCGGTGGTGGTGGAACGCAGAACCGGCAGCCCTTCCTCCAATGCCCGCAGCCGCGCTTGCGCCAGATGCTGGGGCGGCCCCCAGGCCCCGAACCAGCCATCGTTGGAGGGATTGAAGATATAGTCCGGCCGCTCGGTCCGATCGATCACTTCGCCGGAAAAGACGATCTCGTAGCAGATCTGGATGCCGGCTTTGCCCAGCGCGCCGAAGTCCGAAGTGCGAGGTCCGGGGCCCGGCCAGAAATCCAGCGCACCGGGCACCAGCCGCGTCGCGCCCAGCGGTTCCAGCAGCCAGCGCAACGCCAGATACTCACCATAGGGTACCAGATGGGCCTTGGAGTAACCGGCCAGAATGCTGCCGTTGCCATCGATCGCCGTGACCGAATTGCGCGCGGCCAGAACCTTGTCATCGCGCATCACCAGATCGACCGCGCCGGTCAACAGCAGGCTGTAGGGCCCGATCACCTGACCCAGACGCTGGCGGGCCAGCGCCGGATCGGCCTCGTAAGTCATCTGGCGATAGAAGTATTCCGGGTAGCCATCGCGCAGATAGTCCGCCAGTCCGGACTCCGGCCACAGCACCAGCCGCCGCTGCCCGCGATCGGCCTGCATTGTCAGCCGCGCCATCTTGATAAAGTGCGGTTCGAAATTGCGGGGATCGTCCAGCGTTTCCTGACGCAAGTCGGGCTGGATCAGGGTGTAGCGGATCTCACCCTCCTGCCGGTCGAGATAGCCGGTGGGCAGCAGCATCAGCAGCGAAAGGCCCACCGCCAGCGCCAGCAGCGCCGCGTAGGAAGCGATGCGAGCCGATCCGGTAGACAAGCGCCCCTTCAACACCAGGGCCCGCACCATCGCGCCTAGCAGCACGACCACGCCGGACAGTCCATACGTGCCGATCCAGGGGGAGAGCAACGCCAGCCCCTGCGTGGCGAAACCGCCCAGCAGCGACACGCCCAGCGGGTTCCAGGCAAAGCCGGTGAACACCCAGGCGCGCATCCATTCGGTGACGATCCAGCACGCGGCGAACGCGATGCCGAGCGAAGCGCGGGCCTGGGCAGGATCGCGCCGCCAGCCTTTGGCGATCAGCCAGGCCGCCAGCGTGCCCAGGGCGGGGAAGATCGCGAGATAGAGCGAGAGCAGGACCACGGCGATGCCGCCCAGCCAGGCGGGCATCTCGGCTTGATACGTGAAGGCTGTGGCGATCCAGTTGTTGCCGATGGTGAAGTGCGAAAGACCGAACAGCCAGCCCAGGAAGAACGCCTGCCGCCCGCGGTGGACGTGGTGCAGCAGTTCGATCAGCCAGGCGATGGCGAGGATGGTCAGCGGCCACCAGCCCAGCGGCTGAAATCCGCAGGCGGCCAATCCCCCGGCCATCAATGCGCCGAAATGCGGGTGCCGCAATACCGCGATCAGCGGCTTGCGCAGCGCAGGTTCGTTAGATGAGGGGTGCGGCGAATCCATGGATCAGGGGATTGCCGATGGGCGGGCGCGGCGCAAGCGATAGTGCCTGCGCCGCGCGTCCCGTGGGTATCAGCCTACCGTTTCGGGCAGCGCACCGGCGGCATCGTCCGCCGGAGGAGCGGCGCGACGGGTACGGCGCTTGGGCTTGGCCGGAGCCTCTTCCGCCACTTCACCCTGCGGGGTTTCCGCGCGGGGCGCTTCGGCGCGAGAAGTCGTGGAGATCGCAGGCGGCAAGCTGGCGGGATCGAGCCCGGCCGGCTGCGCCGCATTCTCAACGCTCGCGCCGACGTTGCCATCGCTGGCGATATCATCGCGACGGGGCTTGCGGGCACGCGGCGCGCGAGCGGGGCGGCCTTCGCGAACGAACGGGTTCTCATTCGGCTCGTAGACGGTCTGCTCGGTCGACGCATCAGGTGCGGCGGCCGAGGCCTCGGTCATCGCAACCGGAGCTGCCGGGGTGGCCTGGCCCTGGTTCGAACCCTGGCCCTGCGCGTCCTGGCGATCGCGCCGCTCCCCACGCTCCGGACGGTCGTTCCGCTCGAAGCGATCGTTGCGACGGCCACGATCCTGGCGATTGTCGTTGCCGCGGTTGTCGTTGCCATAACCACCGCGCTGGCCACCGGCTTCCGCCTGGGCGCCGCCGTTCGGGTACTGGCCGTTGCCGGTGTTGCCACCGTTCGACTGACCATTGTTGCCGGCCTGGCCGCCTTGCGGCTGACCGCCCTGAGGCTGGCCATTTCCGCCGGTCACGTTCTGGTTGGACGGCGCATAGTTACCCGCGCGGTCGTACGGCGAATTGTTCTCCGCGTAGTAATCGTCCTCGGCATACTCGTCGCCGAATTCGGCGGGACGGTCGTTGGGACGCTGCTGACGCTGCTCTTCCTGGCGCGCGCGCTGATCGGCGATGACGCGGAAATAGTGATCGGCGAACTGGAGGTTGTATTCCTCCGTCACGCGATCGCCATTGAGATGCGCATCATGCGCGAGCTTACGGTACTTCTCCAGCATCTGCGGGGCATTGCCACGCGCCCTGCTGTCGATCCGGTTCAGCTGCTGACCGCCTTGCTGCCGGTTGTTACCGCGGCCACGACGGCGATTGTTGTTGTTATTGTTGTTATTTCGATTGTTATTCAAGGACTGCTTTCCTCAAAACCCCGGGCTGTCGGGGACCCTCCCGTGCAGATGCACCGGAAGCTCGCGAAGCCGTCATGTCGCTCCATCACGGTTCGCTATCCGAAACCCGTGATCCCTTCATCTGCGTTGCCGTCGCTTCGCTGCGATCGACCGATTGCAAATGCTGGAGTCGAACCGGGTATGGGAAAACTTCGTCCATTAGCCGGTTCGAACTCTGACCTAGGTGCTGTACTCTCAAATTCCAAGCGAAATCTTACGATATCCCCGTGAATTCGACGACTCGATCGCGGCCGCCCAGGTCCTGATGGACTCGAGCGGCCAGCCCTGCTTCCTCACCGATGGCGCTGACTGCGGCGGCTTGCGTCGCGCCGATCTCAATCAGGGCGATGCCCTGGGGATGCAAAAGCGCCGGTAGCTGCGGGATCAAACGGCGATAATCGTCCAGCCCATCCGCCCCGGCAAACAGCGCGCCTGCCGGCTCATAGGCGCGCACCGATGGCGAAAGCGCGGCCTGCGTCTCCACATAGGGCGGATTGGCCAGGATCAGGTCGAAGCGGCCCAGATCGTCTGCCCAGCCCGCCTCCGTCCAGTCGGCTTGGCGCATCGAGGCGCGTTGGGCGATGTTCAGATCGGCGGCGTTGCGACCGGCAATGGCTAGGGCTGCCGGACTGCGATCGATCCCGATGCCCTGGGCCTCGGGCAGATGCGCCAGCACCGCCAGCAGCAGCGCGCCAGAGCCGGTGCCGCAATCCAGCACCCGGCGGGCCTGCGGACCTGCACCCAGCGCCCGTTCCACCAGCACCTCGCTATCGGCACGCGGAATCAGCACGTCGGGCGTTACGTGCAGGGGCAGGCCGAAGAACTCCTGATGGCCGGTGATATAGGCCACCGGCTCATGCGCCATGCGACGCTCCACCAGCGCCGCGAAAGCCTCGGGAGCCGCCGCGTGCATCTGCCGGAGCAACAGGTCGGACCGGGACACGCCGAGCGCATGGGCCATCAGCACTTCAGCATCGAGGCGCGCGGTGTCGCTGGTTGGGGCGAGCTGCGTGGCGGCGGCGCGGATGGCCTGGGCGACACTCACCCGATCACGCCATTTCGTTCGGTGTTGGCCTGACCGCAGTTACTTGGCCCACCCTATCCATCCATCGCCGCCAGGCGCTTGGCCTCATCCTCGGCGATCAGCGCGTCGATCATCTCGGCCAGGCCCGGACCTTCGAGGATTTCGGGCAAGCGGTGCAGCGTCAGGTTGATGCGGTGATCGGTGACGCGGCCTTGCGGGAAGTTGTAAGTGCGGATGCGTTCGGAGCGATCGCCCGAGCCAACCATCGCCTTTCGCGCCTCCGCCTCGGCCCCTTGCGCCTCGTCCCGCATCTTTTCGTAAAGGCGGGTGCGCAGGACCTGCATCGCCTTGTCCTTGTTCTTGTGCTGGCTGCGCTGGTCCTGCTGGATCACCACCAGGCCGGTGGGCAAGTGGGTGATGCGCACCGCCGAATCGGTGGTGTTGACGTGCTGGCCACCCGCGCCGCTGGCCCGGTAGATATCGATCTTGAGGTCGCCATCGTTGATCTGCACGTCCACTTCGGTCGGCTCGGGCAGCACCGCCACGGTCGCCGCCGAAGTATGGATGCGCCCGCCGCTTTCGGTGACGGGTACGCGCTGGACGCGGTGGACGCCGCTTTCGAATTTCAGCTTGGCGAAGACGCCGGTGCCCGCGACGTTGGCCACCACTTCCTTGAAGCCGCCCACATCGCTCGCGCTGGCGCTGATCATCTCTACCCGCCAGCCCTGCTCTGCGGCGTAGCGTTCGTACATGCGGTAGAGATCGGCGGCGAACAGGCCGGCCTCGTCACCCCCGGTTCCGGCGCGGATTTCCAGCATCGCCGGGCGCTGATCGGCGGCATCGCGCGGCAGCATCGCGAGCGACAGGCGGCGCTCCGCCTCGGGAAGCTCGGCCTTGATGCGGGCGATTTCCTCTTCCGCCAGGGCCCGCATCTCCGGATCGGGATCGGACAGCGCGGCCAGGCTTTCCAGCTCGGCGCGCATCGCCAGGACTTCCGAAGCGACGCGGGCCACCGGCTCCAGCTCGGCGTAATCGCGGCTGACGGCGACGAAGGCATCGCCTTCCAGCGTGCCCGACGCCAGACGCGCCTCAAGCTCGGCCAGGCGACCGGCCAGCTGCTGCAAACGATGTTCGGAGATGCTCATGGAATCAGCGGACGCCGATCCTTGCCGGGATCGCGTGGAGCGGCAGGCGCTCCTGCTCACCGGAAACGAGGTCTTTCACCATCGCCTCGCCCGCCGCGAGTTCCTCGTCGCCCACGATCAGGGCAAAGCGCGCGCCGCTGTCGTTGGCGCGGCTCATGCGCTTCTTCATGTTGCCGCGATAGCCCATGTCGACCGCGAGGCCGGAGCGGCGCAGCGTGGCGGCCAGGCCCAGGCATGCAGTGTCCGCCGCGGGGCCCAGCGGGATGATCGCCACGTCCGCCTTGGCTTCGGCCACTTCGCCGGCATCGGCCACCAGCATCGCCAGCCGCTCGATCCCCGCAGCCCAGCCGACCGCCGGAGTCGCCGGGCCGCCCAGCGCCTCCATCAAGCCGTCGTAGCGGCCACCGCCCAGCACGGTGCCTTGCGCGCCTAGGCGGTCGGTCACGAATTCGAAAGCAGTGTGCCGATAGTAGTCCAGCCCACGCACAAGGGCCGGGGCGCGGGTATGAGCCACCGCCGCCGCTTCGAGCCCTTGTGTCACCGCCCCGAAAAAGTCCTGCGCCTCAGCCGACAGGTAATCGTCGATACGCGGCGCGGCGTCGGCGAAGGGGCGATCGCGCGGATCCTTGCTGTCCAGGATGCGCAACGGATTACGCTCCAGCCGGTCCTGCGAATCTTCCGACAAGTCGGCGGCGTGAGCGCGGAAATACTCGACCAGCGCCGCGCGCCAGGCATCGCGACTGGCGGCATCGCCCAGCGTGTTGAGCTGCAGCGTCACGCCATCGGCGATGCCCAGTTCCTTCAGCAAGTGGTCCGCCATCACCAGCAGTTCGACATCGGCGGCCGGTTCGCCCGCGCCGATCACTTCGGCGTCGATCTGGTGGAACTGGCGGTAGCGGCCCTTCTGCGGCCGCTCGTAGCGGAACAGCGGCCCGTGCGTGGCCAGCTTCAGCGGCGCGTGCTGCTGCCAGCCGTTGGTGATGTAGGCGCGGGCGATCCCGGCGGTGAATTCGGGCCGCAGCGTCAGCGATTCGCCGCCGCGATCATCAAAGGAGTACATCTCCTTGGAGACGACATCGGTGGTCTCGCCCAGCGAGCGGGAGAATACGGCCGTCTTCTCGAACACCGGCATCTCGGCGCGGCGAAAGCGGTAGAGGCGGCGCACCCGCTCGAACGTCTGGACGACGCGGGCGAAAGCCTCCGCCTCTGCGCCGAAGATGTCCTGGGTGCCGCGAATGGCTTGGGGGGTGGTATTCATCGTTCGCGCGCTTAGCCGAGGCGCGCGGTGAAGCAAAGCGGGGAGCTGTTTCTGCTGCGCTCGCCCTCGATCAAAGCGCCTGTGCGTTACGCCATCACGGGGCTTGCGAGCGATATGCCGAATGCGCCAAGACTTGCTCCCATGAAAACAACGCTTTCGGTCGCCGCGCTCGCTCTTGCCCTTGCCCAACCGGCATGGGCGCAATCACCGGGCAACAGCGCCCCCATGGCGGCGCCACTGCCCGCCCCGCTTTCGGTCCCGCGCGACGAGGCTTATCCCGGCACCATCGGCCTTGCCATCGATGCCACGGACACCCGGCGCGGCATCTACTCGGTGGTGGAGACGATCCCCGTCGCCGCCAACACTACCGAGCTGACGCTGCTGGAGCCGCTGTGGATTCCCGGCGGCCACTCGCCCCGCAACAGCCTGGCCCTGTTCGCCAACATCCGCTTCGAGGCGGATGGCAAGCCGATCGCCTGGCAGCGTGACGATGTGCAGGTGAACGCCTTCCACCTGGTGCTGCCCGCCGGCACCCGCACCGTCACCGCGCGCTTCGTCCACACCTCTCCGCTGCAGACGGCGGAAGGGCGCATCACCATGACGCAGGAAATGCTGAACCTGCAGTGGGAGAAGATGTCGCTCTACCCCGCCGGTTACTACGCCCGGCGCATCCCGGTGGCGGCGCAAGTGAAAGTGCCGACCGGCTGGACGGTGTTCACCGCGCTTGATGGCATGACGCGCCAGGCCGACACCGTTCGCTGGGCCACCACCGATTACGCCACGCTGGTCGATTCGCCGATCTTCGCCGGGCTCCACGCCAAGAGCTGGGACCTGGGCCAGAACGTGAAGATCGATGTCGTCGCCGATGATCCGCGCGATCTGGCGATCAAGCCCGAGAACCTCGACACCTATCGCAAGCTGGTTTCCGAAGCGACGGCGCTGTTCGGCGCGCGGCACTTCGACCACTATGACCTGCTGCTGGCGCTGACCGACCGGATGGGCGGCATCGGGCTGGAGCATCACCGCTCCAGCGAAAACCAGATGGAGCCCAGCGCCTGGACCGAATGGGAGGCGATGGCCTGGGATCGCAATGTCATCCCGCACGAACTGGTCCACAGCTGGAACGGCAAGTACCGCCGCCCGGCCGAACTGTGGACGCCCGAATACCAGTACCCGATGCGCAATTCGCTGCTTTGGGTCTATGAAGGGCAGACGCAGTTCTGGGGCCTCGTCCTGGCCGCCCGCTCGGGCGTTCAGCCCAAGGACGTGGTGCTGGGCGCACTGGCCAGCAACGCCGCCCGCTATGCCGAGGGTGTTCCGGGGCGCGGCTGGCGATCGGTGGAGGACACCACCTACGATCCGATCATCAACGGCCGCAAACCGATCCCCTTCGATTCGGTCACTCGGGGAGAGGACTATTATAACGAAGGCGCGCTGGTCTGGCTGGAGGCCGACCAGGTGATCCGGCAGGGCACGCGCGGCGCGAAGGGGCTGGACGATTTCGCCCGCGCATTCTTCGGCATGCGCGATGGCGACTGGGGCGAACTGACCTATACGTTCGACGATGTCGTCGGCACGCTGAACGGTGTCTATGCCTACGATTGGGCCACCTTCCTGCGGGATCGGCTCTACACGCCGGGCCGCGCCGCGCCCATCGCCGGGATCGAGAAGGCGGGCTACAAGCTGGTCTGGAAGGACAAGCCCAACCCGTACCAGGAGGGCGCATCCAAGGATCGCAAGTCGCTGGATCTCAGCTATTCGCTAGGCATGGCGGTCAACACCGAAGGTGAAGTCACCTCTACCTTGTGGGACGGTCCGGCCTTCGATGCCGGCCTGGTCAAGGGCGCCAAGATCCTGGCGGTGAACGGCACCGCGTTCTCGCACGGCGTGATCCGCGATGCGGTGACGGCGGCCAAGGGCGGCAATCGCCCGATCCAGCTGATGGTGAAGCGGGGCGACCAGTACCTGACCGTGCCGATCACCTGGAACGGCGGCCTGCGCTTCCCCTGGCTGGAACGGACCGGCGGCGGCGAGGCGGGGCTGGACCGGCTGCTGGCCCCCCGCAAGTAACGGCCTAACACTTAGCCGATCGGCAAGCATGGATTCACGTTGCGGTGCAGCAACGTGGCGGCTAAGTCGCGCCCACAGTAAATCACAATACGCCCATGTGGGCGCTAGAGAAGGACGGCCATGCGCATCGACATGATTCCCGTTGGAGACAATCCTCCTGAAAGTCTGAACGTGATCATCGAAGTGCCCATCGGTGGCGAGCCCGTTAAGTACGAGTTCGACAAAGCCTCGGGCGCGCTGTTCGTGGATCGCATCCTGCATACGCCGATGCGTTACCCGGCGAACTACGGTTTCGTGCCGCACACCCTTTCGCCCGACGGCGATCCGCTGGACGCGCTGGTGATCGCCCGCTCGCCCTTCGTTCCCGGATCGGTCGTGGCGGCGCGCCCGATCGCGGTGCTGAACCTGGAAGACGAAGCCGGCGGCGACGAAAAGCTGGTCTGCGTTCCCGCTGACAGCGTGTTCCCCTACTACTCCAACGTCACCGAAAAGGACGATCTGCCCGGCATCGTGATGGAGCAGATCGAACACTTCTTCACCCACTACAAGGACTTGGAGAAGAAGAAGTGGGTGCGCATCGGCGTTTGGGGCGGAGCTGAAGAAGCACGCCGCATCACGCTGGAAGCGATCGCCCGCTACGAGGAAAACAAGGCCGCCGTTCCGGCCGAGTGATGGGAAGGGGGGGCTGGCCCTTGCGGCAGCCCCCCGTCGCCCGTTCGGGCTGGTGCTTTGACATCGCCCCAGGCGTGAACCGGCCGCCCTACCCCGCGAACTTGTCCGCCTTGCGCTGGCCCATGCGCATCCCCGTCTCCAGGCGGGAGCGTAGTTGCGCGTAGTAGGCCTCCAGGAACGCGCGCGGATCTTCCCAGCCGTTGTTGTCCTCGCGCCCGATCTTGGCGGCGATGGCGGCACGCACCGATTCCAGCGCCGCCTCCCGATCCTCGCGCAGGATGCGCTCCAGCGTCTGCAATTCGTACTCGCCGTAGATCGCCAGTTCCGCCTCGGTGAAGCGATAGCGCGGCGCCTCGGTCGCGGTGGGCAGCGGGGTGGCGATGGGCGCTTCCAGCTTCTGGCGCGGCGCCTCCACCACCCAGGTGCCTGCCACGATGTCCCCCGCCCGCAGCCGATCGCGGTTGAAGCAAGGCAGCAGCATGAACAGCGCGAACCACGCCGCCGCCGTCAGCCAGGCGGGCGGACTGTCCGCCCCGGCGGTGGCGATGAAGCCGATCGGCAGGAACAGCTCGATATCGCGCAGCATGTTGCGGGCGATCACCATCTCCGCCGTCAGCCGCCCACCATCGCGCGCGGCGATGCGGATGCCAATCAGTCGCTTGCCCGGCGTCGCCCCGCGCGCGCCCAGCTCGAACCACAGGAAATAGGCGTGGCGGGCCAGGAACGCCGCGATCATCCATGCCACCACCAGGAACTGGAACACCGCCGCGCCGGGCGAGCCGCTGCCGAACCGGCCGGCGACACTGGCGACTCCGCCCGCCAGCGCCACCAGCCCGATCGTCACCAGCGTGAAGGCGGTGCCGATGAAGATGAAATCCAGCATCAGCGCCCCGGCGCGCGAGCCCCGGCTGGCCACGGAGAGCGGCAGCGCCACGCCCTCTGGCGTCACCAGCGTGCGCTGCTGGCTGGTGCGGACCAGGCGGCGGGGAAGTGCGGCGGTGCGAACCATCAGCGGCGCCTCAGCCCGAAGGCGAAGAAATAGGCGCACCATCCCGCCAGCATGAACCCGCCGATGGCCAGCCGCCCGGGCGTGTTGTCCACCAGCTGGCGGGCGAAGCCTTCGAGCCCCGCGGCCACGATCAGCATCAGCACCACGCCCGCCATGACTTGCGCCGCGCGGCGGCCGGATTCTGACGCGGCGGTCAGCACGCTGCGATTGCCGGGAAACGCCATCGACCGCCCGATGTGCAGCCCCGCCCCGCCCGCCAGCAGGATCGCGAACAGCTCGGTGGTGCCATGGACGGAGAGCCAGCCGATCAGGTCGATCGTCAAGCCCGCGCCGTGATAGAGCCACAGCATCGCCCCCAGCATCGCGGTGTTCTGCACCAGCAGCAGCAGCGTCGGGATGCCGAACGCAAAGCCCAGCGCGAAGGCCATGATCGAGACGCCCGCGTTGTTGCTGAACAGATAGGCGGCAAACACGCCCAGCCCGTTCTGCCCCGAATTGCCGAACAGCGTGCCGCGCAGAGTCTCCGCGCTCGCACCCGGCACGCGCCCATCGCCGAACTGCCCGGGCACGATCGCGCCGTACCAGTCGGGATCATGGGCCACGAGCAGCCAGCCCACGATCGTTCCCGCCACCATCACCGCGAAGGCGACCGCCAGATCGATCCCCAGCCCGCGCACCGACCGGCTCCAGCCGCCGCCCAGGAAACCGCGCAGCCAGCCGATCAGCGAGGTACGCGGACCGTAGACCACGAACCAGGCGCGCTGCACCAGCGTCTCCAGATAACCCAGCGTCGCCGTGTCCAGCGAGATGCTCCGCGCGATCGAGAGGCTGGAGGCGACGGTGCGATAAAGCTGCGGCAGGGCCAGCAGGTCCGCGTCCGAGATCCGGCGCAGGCGGCCCTTCTCAATGGCGGTGACGATCGCATCGAGCCGCTGCCAGTCCCCCTCCCGCTCGATGCGGAAACGATCCGAACGCAGCAATGCGGCGGTGAGCAAGTCGGAACCTGGCTCCATCAGCCTTCCCCTCTTGCCCGTATCGAGGGAATAGTCACCCGATTGCTCCCTTCCGCTTGATCGCGAAGTAGGCGTCCAGCAGCCGCGTGCCGATGCGATCGTGCGGGGCCTCGATCACATCCACTCCCAGCTGCCTCAGCCGTTGCAGCACAACAGCACGCTGGCGCAGCAGGCCGTCGGCGGAAACCGCCATCGCCAGCACGTCCAGTTCATTCGGCGCGGCGGCGGCGAGGTGTTCGAGCTCGCTGTCGGCCAAGGTCACGAACAGGACGACATGATGCGCCACCAGCCGGCCGACGCTTTCCAGCATCAGTTCCGCGCTGGTGGGGTCGGTGAAATCGGAAAACACCACCACCAGCGAGCGGCGGGTAAGCCGGGCCGAAAGCGTCGCCATCGCCAGCGTGAAGTTGGGCTCCTCCGCCCGGTAATCCAGCGCGGCGGCGGCCCGTTGCAAGCGATGGAACTGCGCCGATCCCGCCACGAACGGGCTCAGCGCCTCGGGCCGGGCGGCAAAGCCCAGCAGCGCCACCCGGTCCCCGCCCTTCAGCGCGACGTAGGCAGTGGTGAGCGCGGCGCTGATCGCACGGTCGATGCGGGCCATGCCGGCCACCGGCTCGCACATCGCCTGCCCGCAATCGAAAGCGAAGACGATCTGATTGTTGCGCTCTGTCTCCATCTCCTTGGCGTAGAGATGGCGGTGGCGGGCCGACGCTTTCCAGTCGATCCGGCGGCGGTCCATGCCGGGCTGGTACTCTGCCAAAGCCTCGAACTGCGTGCCCTCGCCCCGGATGCGCCGGGCGATCAGGCCGAATTGCGCATCACGCAGGAAGGTCTGCAAGCCGGGCGAGCGCACGGCGGCGAGATTGGGCCATACCCGCACCTCGCGCCCCACCGCGAGGGCGTGCTGGCGCGCGCCCAGGCCCAGCGGCCCGGTCCAGCGCAGCCATGCCGTGCTGACCACGCCGGTGCCGCGCCGGACGGGCGTGAACATCGCCTCGCCCTGCGCCTGTGCCCCCTCACCCGCCAGCGCGGCCACGGCCCGGCCACCTTCGGCCAGGCGCGGATCGCAGGCCAAGGCCGCGTCGACCTGGCTGCGCCGTCCCGACTTGAACTGCGCGTGGAAGCCGAAGCGATGCCGCGCGCCCACCTCTGCGTCTTCGGGCACGGTGACGGTGAAGCGTTCCAATCCGCCCGCGATCAGCCCGTCCACGATGGCGAGACCCAGCACCAGCAAGGCGAGGGCGAGCACCGCCAGCCAAGCCCCGGGGGCCGTGGCGGCGACCAGCACCGCCACCGGCGCCGCGCCGGCCAGGATCGCGACGGTGCGCGTGGTGGGAAGAAGCGGCGACACTTAGGCTGCCTGCTCCCGCGCTGTTGCCTGGAGCCGCGGTTCAATACTGCGTTCGTGTCGAGCGAAGTCGAGACACGGCAGCGCCGAACCAGCGTGTCTCGACTTCGCTCGACACGAACGGGGGTGGGGCCATGGCGCGGTGTCCCGGATGGACGCAACCGAACCCCTCCTCCGAGTCGGGGGAGGCTGGGTGGGGGCCTGGACGCGAGCGTTTACGCGCCGCCTTTGGCGACGCTCCCCCACCCCCGGCCCCTCCCCGGCGGGGGGGGAAGAAGGATCACGCAAGGCCAACCGCAGCAACATTCACCGCGGCGCTTCGGTGTTGGCGACCAGCGTGGCGACCAGGTCTTCCACCTGCCGCCCTTCGATCTCGGCCGAAGGGCTGAGCGCCAGACGGTGCCGCAGCACGCCTGCCGCCAGCGCCTTCACGTCATCGGGCAGCACATAGTCGCGCCCATCCAGCGCCGCCCGGCTGCGTGCCGCGCCCGCCAGCAGCACCGCCGCGCGCGGGGATGCGCCCAGCGACAAGTCGCGGCTTTCGCGAGTGGCACGCATCAGGCGCACGACGTAATCGGCCACCGGCTCGGACAAGGTGACACCCGCCACCGCCGTGGTCGCGGCGGCGAGACGCGCGGGATCGACCACCGCGCTCACCCCCAGCTCCGCCGGATCGGGCAGGCCCCGGTTCTGGGCATAGCGCGTGACGATGGCCCGCTCCTCGTCATGGCTGGGATAGGGGACCGAAAGCTTGAACAGAAAGCGGTCCAGCTGCGCCTCTGGCAGCGGATAGACGCCTTGGCTCTCGATCGGGTTCTGCGTCGCCACCACCATGAACTGCTCCGGCAAAGGGTGCCCCGTGCCGTCCAGCGTCACCTGCCGCTCCTGCATGGCTTCCAGCAGGGCGGCCTGCGTCTTGGGCGGGGTGCGGTTGATCTCGTCCGCCAGCAGCAGGTCTCGGAAGATCGGCCCGCGCGTCAGCGTGAACGTGCTGGTCTGAAAGTTGAACAAGTTGGAGCCCAGGATATCGCCCGGCATCAGGTCCGGCGTGAACTGGATGCGACCGTAATCCAGCCCCAGGCTGGCGGCGAAGCACTGCGCCAGGAATGTCTTGGCAGTGCCCGGAGGCCCTTCCAGCAGGACATGCCCGCGCGCCATTAGCGCGATCAGCAAGTGATCGACGATCGCGGCCTGGCCAACCACCGCCTTGGCGATCTCCCCCCGGATGGCGGCGGCCAGGTCCGCCACTTCGGCAAGGGTCATTGTGGTCATCGGGTAAGCGTCCTTTCGAGCGCGTGGAGATCGGCCGCCGCCTTCACCAGCTCCCGCTCGGAGCGGGCCTGGCGCAAACGGGCGGCGGCTTGGGAAAAGGCGTGCTTCGGCTCGCCCCGGGCAACGGCGGCGCGATCGATGGCCAGCGTGTCCGCCGCCTCGTCGCCCGCGCGGGACAAGCCCAGCGCGCGAATCAGGCGGGCGCGCACCGCGTCGGCATAAGGCGGGCCCAGCAGATGCAACCGGCGGGAACGCACGATCAGACCCGCCGCGTTCGTCACCAGCGCGCGCTTGCCAAAGGCGATGGCGCGGCCCGGCACCAGCGGCGGGCCAAAGCGCAGGAACGCGCGCCAGCCAATCGCCATCGCGGCCAGCAGCAGGCACAGCGTGGCGGCCAGGAACGGCGGCGTGAAGGCGAGTGACAGGAGGTTGGGCTTGAACTCCAGCCCCGCCAGCGTCAGGTCGAACGTGATCGGCGCATCGGGCCCGGCGGCGGCGTTCACCATCTGCACCGCCAGTTCGGCGCTGGGCCTTTGCGCCATGCCGTAGTTGCTCAGCAGATCGGCATCGAACACCACGATCAGCGGATAGGTCTGCGAGCGATAGCGCGTGGCCGCGTCCGCCGGGCGCAGCGCCTGGCGCGCCATCGCCGGGAACACGCCATCGTCCAGATAGGCTGCAAAGACCCGCCCGTCCGCTCCTTCCACCAGCGGCAGCAGCCCCGGCCCCACACCCGCCAGGGTCCTGCGCGCATCCGGGAACGTGCCCGCCGCCATGCGCGAGCGCCAGCGCACTTGCGCGCCTTTCGCGCCCTCACTGGCGTTGAGCGTCAGCTGGTCCAGGAAGCCCGGCCAGTTGATTTCTCCGGGCCCGGCAAGCTGCACCCAGCCCTTCTTGGCGCGCAAGTCGCCACTGGGCAGGGGAAAGGCCGTCCACTTGGGCGTGATGACCAGGACCGGGCCGACCCGGCGATGCCGCTCCACCGCCTCGGTGATGTCCTTGCCGTTGGCAGTCGGTTGCGGCGTCAGCACCAGCAGCCCCGGCTGGTCGAACCCCGCCCTGGAGCGGGACGTCCGCACGGCATGGCCCTGCCGCTCCAGCAGGTCCGCAACGGCGGCATAGCCGTTCAGCCCCCGCCCTTCGCCATGCGCGCCGCCGTTGTTGGCGCTGCCCTGGGCCAGGCCATTGCCGATCATCCATAGCAGGGCGACGAAGGCCAGCGATCCGAACACGACCAGCCCCAGCGCGGTGCGCGCGGTGAAGGGATTGCCACCCACCGGCGTCGGGCCCGCCTCGCTCATGCGCGCAGCTCGGCCAGCGCGAAGTCGGCATAGGCGGCGCGGGCCACCTGCCAGTCCCCCGCGTCCAGATCGCGTAGCGCGAACAGGCAGCGCTCCACCACGCCCGCGATCACCGCGAAGGCAGAGCGCGCGGGCGGCGGCAATTGCGGCAGGCCGGCGATCTCACGCGCGGTGCTGGCAGGGATCACGCTGTTAGGGCGGGCGGCGCGAATCTGGCCGACACTGCGCAGCAGCAGCAAGTGCGCCGCTTCGCCATAGCGGCCTTGCGCGGCCAGCCTGTCCGCATCCTCCAGCAACGCCAGCGCTTCTTCCCGGCTGGGCGTCCACGCCTCGGCCTCAGGCTTGCGCCGCCAGCCCAGCAGCGGCCCCAGCAAGCGCCACAGCAGGAACAGCACCAGCACCACGGCCAGCGCGATCATCACCTTTTCCAGGATCGGCCAGGCCGCGATCAGATAGCGGGCGAGCGGGCCGAACACCTTTTCGACCATCTCCTGCAGCCACTCGATCCAGGCCGGCGTCTTGGGGACGGGCATCGGCGGCAGCGGCGCGAACTGGATGTCGGCGGTGGCGCGCACCGCTTCCCAATCACGCGCGACGTCGGCAGCGGTCGGCGAATTCGCGATTGGGGCCCCGGATGCGCTCACGGCCCAGGTGGTGGCATGGCGAGCGAGCGGGCGCAACCGCCAAGGGCAGCGACTGCGCGCGTGAAAGCGTCAGCCCCGCGCGCGCGCCTGGGGGTAAGTGCCTAGCCGCCGCACATACTTGCAGTGGAAAGCCAGCTCCTCCATCGCCCGATCGATCCGCGGATCGCCAGGTGCGCCCTCGATATCGGCGTAGAAGGTGGTCATCGCAAAGCTGGCGCCCACCTGATAGCTTTCCAGCTTGGTCATGTTGACGGCATTGGTGGCGAACCCGCCCAGCGCCTTGTAAAGCGCGGCGGCCCGGTTGTGGACCTCGAAGATGAACGTCGTCATCGCCGGTCCGCCCGCCAGCGCCGCGGGTGCCAGCGGTTCACGCGCCAGAATGACGAAGCGGGTCATGTTGTCCGCCGCGTCCTCCACGTTGTTCGCCACGATATCCAGCCCGTAAAGCTCGGCCGCCAGCGCCGGGGCGATCGCCGCCACACCGGTATCGCCGCGCTCCTTCACATAGGCCGCGGCGCCCGCCGTATCGGCGTAGGACAGCGGCACCATGTTGTGTTCGCGCAGGAAATGGCGCGATTGGCCCAGCGCCTGCGGGTGGCTGTAGGCCCCGGTGAACGGCCCCTGCCCCAGCGCCATCAGCGCGTGGTGGATCTCCATGAAATGCTCGCCCACGATCGACAGGCCGCTTTCGGGCAGCAGGAAGTGGATGTCGGCCACGCGGCCATGCTGCGAATTCTCGATCGGGATGATCGCGCGATCGGCGCGGCCGTCCTTCAAGGCGTCCAGCGCATCTTCGAAGGCGAAGCAGGGCAGCGGCTGGCAGCCGGGATCGTACTCCAGCGCGGCGCGGTGGCTGTTGCAGCCCGGTGCGCCTTGCAGCGCCACGGCCCGTGCGGGATCGGCGGCGGCAGCTTCTGCCATCTGTGCCACTAGGGCGCGAGCGGGTTGCGGATAGGATTCCATAACCGGGCGGCGCTTAGGCCCGGTGCGGCGATACCGCAATGGCCAGACCGCACAAGTAAGCCGCAATGGCTCTTGCACTCGCCCCTTGCCGACACTAGAGCGCAGGGCAAATCGACAGACAAGATAGACACCCGGGGCCTGTTCTAAATGGAAGATCGCTTCAATACCATCGCCGGCTGGACGCTGTTCTCCGGAGTCGTGGCTCTGGGCCTCAGCAGCATCAGTTCGCACTATTTCAGCGCGAACAAGCCGCATCATCCTGAAAAGCAAGGCTACGCCATCGAAGGCGTGGAGGCCGAAGGCGGCGGGGCGGCCGAAGTGCCGATCGCAACGCTGCTCGCCACCGCCGATCCGGCCAAGGGTGAGGCGGTCTTCGCCAAGTGCACGTCGTGCCACACCATCAACGCGGGCGGCGCGAACGGCATCGGTCCCAACCTGCACGGCGTGGTGGGTGAGGCGATCGGCCAGGGCGCAGGCGGCTTCGCCTTCTCCGACGCTCTCAAGAGCAAGGGCGGCAACTGGACGTTCGACCTGCTGAACGACTGGCTCAAGAGCCCCAAGGCTTTCGCGCCCGGCACCAAGATGACCTTCGCCGGCCTGTCCAAGGCGGAAGACCGCGCCAACATCATCGCATATCTGAACACGCAGGGCTCCAACCTGCCACTCCCCGCCGCTCCGGCTCCGGGCGCGGACGTGGCGCCTGCCGGCAAGGGTGCCGAGCCTGCCCCCTCGGGCCCGCAAGCCGCCGCCGGCGCGCTGGCCGCCCCCGCCCCGAAGGAAGAAGGCGGCGATAAGGCCGGTGGCGCAGAAGGTGGTTCGAAGAACCCGTAAGACCTGCGCTCAGGACCCGATTTCCAAGGCCCCGCCCGTCCCCGTTCGGATCGGCGGGGCTTTTCGTGTGCGGCGATGCGGGGGCGGAAAAAGTGGCATGCAAGCGCCATCGTCCGCAGGCCAGCGCGGCGATAAGGCCCGAAGCAGACGGCAGGCGTGCGGCCGGCGCTGGCCTGGCGCGACAGGCTTGGCTCGGCATTCCATTGTGCGACCGGCGAGTGGGGGAACGCGAAAGCAGCACCACACGCTCGGCTTTCAACGTGCAAGACGACCGGCGGGAAAAGCTCGCAAAAGCCCGCCGGCCCCATTTCCGGCGCTAGTGCCGGCGGGTTGTAGTCTTGCATCGCGGTGCAGGCGCCCGTCTTGAGCGCCGGCCGCAAGGCGCGGGACGTTTAGAACGAGGCCTTCGTCCACCCGCACCCGCCGTGTCGGATTTCTCCGATGGCTGCGGCGTATAACCTATATGGTTCACATTGTCAAGGCGGGTCAGTCCGGCCACAAACCGCCCCCTTCCCCTCGACCTTACCTTTCGATTGAAGGCGCGACTGCGGTCGGACAATTACATCCTGTTCGTGTCTAGCGAAGTCGAGACACGATAGCGCGAAGCCCAGCTGTCTCGACTTCGCCCGACACGAACGGGGATGGGTACTGTCAGATCAGCGCCATCAAACCACGCGTCCCACCAGCGCGCGAAGGCATCCGCCGCGCTTATGGCTGCCCCTTGAACCCCTTGGCGATCACATACCACTCGGACGAATCCTTGCGGCTGGCCGGGGGCTTGGCGTGCTTCACGCTGGTGAAGTGGCGTTTCAGCAGCGCCAGCAGCGCGGTATCGGTGCCGCCCGCCAGCACTTTGGCCACGAACGTCCCACCTGGCGCCAGCGTGGTGATGGCGAAATCCGCTGCGGTTTCCACCAGGCCCATGGTGCGCAAGTGGTCGGTCTGCTTGTGGCCCACGGTGTTGGCCGCCATGTCCGACAAGATGAGGTCGGGTGCGCCTTCCAGCGCCTCTTCCAGAGCAGCCGGTGCGGCATCGCTCATGAAATCCATCTCGAAGATGGTGACGCCCTCGATCGGTTCGGTTGGCAGCAGATCGATGCCGACGACGCGTGCCTTCGGGCTGCGCAGGCGCACCACCTGGCTCCAGCCGCCGGGCGCGATGCCCAGGTCGACGGCGCGCTCCACCCCTTTGAGCAGTGCGAATTTCTCGTCCAATTCCAGCAGCTTGTAGGCCGCGCGGCTGCGGTAGCCGTCCGCCTTGGCCTTTTTCACGTAAGGATCGTTCAGCTGCCGCGTCAGCCAGCGGGCCGAGCTGGTCGTGCGCTTCTTGGCGGTCTTCAACCGCTCGCCCGGATCGCGTCCTGATCGGCTCATAGACGATTCTCCGTGGCGGGGCGGCCCGCGTTTTGTGCCGAGCCATGGCCCGAGATCAGGCTGCGCAGGATACCTTCGCGAATGCCGCGATCGGCCACGCCCAGCCGACTGGCCGGCCACAGGTCCAGGATCGCCTCCAGGATCGCGCAACCGGCAACCACCAGGTCCGCCCGCTCGCGCCCGATGCAAGGCAGTTCGCGCCGCTCCTCGATCGCCATGGTCGACAATCGTTCGCTGATCGCGCGCATCGCCTGTGAGGGCACGATCAGGCCGTCCACGGCGCTGCGATCGTATTGCGGCAATTCCAGATGCAGGCTGGCCAGCGTCGTCACCGTGCCGCTGGTGCCCAGCAGGCGCAGCGGCCCACCTTCCGAAGCAGACTCGCGCGCAGGCTGCGTGCGCCGGGCGAACGCGGCGAAGCTTTCGGCGACCAAGCCGTGCATGTGGCGATAGCGCTCCACCCGCGCCTCACGCGTGGCGCCTTCATCGCCGCAGCTTTCGCTCAGCGAGACGACGCCCCAGGGCACGCTCTGCCAATCCAGGATGCGCGGCACCGTGTCCGTGCTTTCGATCAGCACCAGTTCGGTGGAGCCGCCGCCGATGTCAAAGATCATGGCCGGGCCCAGCCCCTGCTCCAGCAGCACGTGGCAGCCCAGCACCGCCAGCCGCGCCTCTTCGCGCGCGCTGATGATGTCGAGGGCGATGCCCGTCTCCTCCCGCACGCGCTCGATAAAGGCGCTGCCGTTTTCGGCGCGCCGGCAGGCTTCGGTAGCGACCGATCGCGCCAGGAAGACATTGCGGCGCATCAGTTTTTCGGCACAGACCCGCAACGCGCCAAGCGTGCGGTCCATCGCCTCGTCCGACAAGCGGCCGGTCTGCGCCAGCCCTTCACCCAGCCGCACCACGCGGCTGAACGCGTCGATCACGGTGAAGTGCTCGCCCGATGGGCGCGCGATCAGCAGGCGGCAGTTGTTCGTGCCCAGATCGATCGCGGCGTAGGACTGGCGGTAAAGCGGCGGGCGACTGAACGTGGGTGCACCCTCACCACGCGAAGTGAACGCGGGTTTGGCGAGCGGAGCGGACGCGCCTGGCGCTGAAAAGGACCCGGTCGCCACGGCCGGACTCGCAGCCGGGCCTGTTGCCGGACGCTTAGCCAGACCCTCGGCGGTTTGGGCCGGTGGCGCATGCGCGGGGCGCGGCCCCGTGTCGTTCTCGCGCGGCGTGACGCTTGTCGGATGCGCCCTGCCGCCCGCGCCGCGGGCATCGGGCGAATCGGCTGCGGCCGGGCGAGCCTTGCCCTTGCGCGCATGACGCCGCCTGGCGCGACGCCCCGACATTTCGACCTTCGCTGCCGGCGGAAGTGATTCCGCCATGGAAACATGAACTTTCAAAAAACCATTCCGCCCAGCGGGGCGAATACCTGAACTGGATGCTAACGCGCCCGCGCCTGCTCGGCAAGGGCGCAGCACGGCGGTATGACGGCATCACGAAGATGAGGCCGCAGGAAGGCTCGTCCGGCGCACAAGTGGCCGCAAAACAAGCTTGACCCACCCAATTCACCCGCTAGAGAGGCCGCCTCGTTGCCCGATCCTCTAACGGTAAGAGAGCGGACTCTGACTCCGTCAATCAAGGTTCGAATCCTTGTCGGGCATCCACTTCCCCTGAAACGATAGTTCACCCCAGCAACAGCCTCGCGCCCAGCGCGGCGGCCAGGGCGGGTATCATCGTGGCCGCGCCCACTTTCAGGAAGCGCCAGAAGGTCACGTCCTCGCCTTCGCGGCGGATCGCCTGCAGCCACAGGATCGTCGCCAGAGAGCCGGTGATCGAAAGGTTGGGGCCAAGGTCCACGCCGATCAGCAGCGCATCGACGATCAGGCGCGGCGGGTGCGCCTGGGCGACGGCGGTGCTGGCGATCAGGCCGGCGGGCAAGTTGTTGATCAGGTTGGAGGCAAAGGCCAGCACCGTGCCGGAGACCAGCGCGCCGTGGGCCGGATCGGTCGCGAGATCTTTCAGCGCGGCGACGATCTGGCGGGTCACGCCCGCATGGTCCAGCGCGGCGACCAGCACGAACAGCCCGGCCACCAGCGGCAGCACGCTCCACGCAACATCGCGCACGATGCCCAGTGGCGAGCTGCGCGTCAGCAGGCATACCGCGAGCGAGCAGGCGACACCCGCGATGCAGGTAGGCAGGCCCAGTTCCACGTCCATTGCCGACGCGACCAGCAAGACGGTGGCGGTGAGCACGATGCCGCCCAGCGCGATACTGCCGCCGCGCGACAAGGCGGTGCGCTCCACGTCCGAGTGGCAGGTGCCCCCGATCCGCTCGCGCTCCACCCAGCGCAGCGCGAGGAACGTCACTAGGATCGAGGCTGCGGAAGGCAGTGCGAACGAGGCGAACCATTGCCCCAGCGGCGGCATCGTACCGCCATAGAGCACCAGGTTGGCGGGATTGGAGATCGGCAGCACGAAACTGGCGGCGTTGGCGATCAACGCGCAGGCGAACAGCAGCGGCAGCGGATCGACGCGGGCCCGGCGTGCGGTGGCATAGACGGCGGGCGTCAGCACCACGGCGGTGGCGTCGTTCGAAAGGAACGTGGTGGTGACGATTCCCGTCAGATAGACCAGCACGAACAGCCGACTGGCGGACCCTTTCGCATGCCGGGCGGCCGTGGCGGCGACCCAGTCGAACAAGCCCTGCTGGCGCGCGGTTTCGCTCAGCAGCATCATGCCGATCAGGAACAGATAGACGTCCGTGCCCTTGCCCACCGCGACGAGGGCTTCGGACCACGGCAGCAGGCCCACCAGCAGGAGCACGATCGCGCCCAGCACCGCCCAGATCGCCTCGGGCCAGCGGAACGGGCGGCCGATCACCCCCGCGATCGCGGCGGCGCAGATGCCCAGAGTGGCGGCGTTGGCCAGGATCATCACGATGCGCCTCCCGCGCGCGGCAGTTCGACCGTGGCGGCCAGGCCGCCGCCGGGGGCTTCGTCCAGCAGCAGCCGGCCGCCGTTCAGTTCGGCAAGATCGCGCACGATCGCAAGGCCGAAGCCGTCACCATCGCCGCGCTCGTCCAGACGGACACCGGGCGCGGTGGCGCGCAGGCGATCGGCCACGGGGATGCCGGGCCCGTCGTCGCTGACGGTGATGCGCACCGTGCCGTCCTGGGCCGTGGTGGCGATCGCGACCCGGCTGGCGGCGTGGCGCGCGGCGTTGTCCAGCAGGTTGCCCAGCAGCTCTTCCAGATCGGAGCGTTCGATCGCCACGGTGACGTTTGCTTGCGCGGTATCGTCAAACACCAGCGCGCGGTCCGCGTGGAGCTGCGCCACGGTGCCCAGCAAGTCCGCAATCGTTTCGGCGAGCGGCGCGGCGGCGCGGCGTTCCGTCACCGCGTTGCGCGCGCGGGCGAGATGGTGGCGGATGGTGCCGTAGAGCCGATCGATCAGCGCGGCGCGCGGTGGATCATCGCGCAATTCCAGCGCCAGCGCGGCGACCGGCGTCTTGAGCGCATGGGCGAGGTTGGCGGCAGAGGCGCGCGCGGTGGCCAGGGTTCGTGCATTGTCCTGCAGCAAGGCGTTCAGCTCCGTGGCAAGCGGGCGCAGTTCTTCGGGCTGATCTTCCGCCACGGTCTGCGCGCGGCCGTCCCGCACGGCGGCGACATCGGCGCGCAGGCGGCGCAAGGGACGCAGGCCCAGCCGCAGCTGCACCAGAGCCGCGCCGCCCAGCACCGCGCCCAGGATCGCCAGGATCGCCAGCAGCGGCAGCAGCGCACCGCGCACCGGCTTTTGCACCATGGCCCAGGGCGCGGCGGCGGTGAGCGTCACTGGTCCGGCGGTGCTGGGAAGCGAGACGCTGCGCATGTGAACCCGGCGTCCATCCGCGTCATACCCCTCGCCCGGCTGCGGAGCATGAGCGCGCGGGCCTTCCAGCGGACCGCCGACGGGGGGAGGCGGCGCGCGGTCGGCTGCGGGCACCAGCGGTGGCGGTGGCGGCAGCAGCGGGCCATCTTCTACTTCGGGGAAATCTGCGGAAGATACGACCCCGCCGGGGCTCGCGATGCGCCAGCGCCAGCCCGGCTCCCCCGCTAGAGCGGCGCGGACCTGCGCCAGCCTTGGCTTGTCGATCGCGCCGTCCGGCCGCACCGCCGTCGCCAGCAAGGACAGTTCCGCGTCCAGTCTTTGGTCCAGCCCGCGCGTGACGAAGCCTTGCAGCACGCCCAGGATCGCCAGCCCGGCCACCGCCAGCGCCACCAGCGTCGCCAGCGCGGATATCAGCAGCATCCGGCCATGTATCGACGCGGGGAGGATAGACTGCGGGATCAGCGTCATTCCGAAGCGGCCGGTGTCGCTGCGGTAACGCGATAGCCGCGGCCCCGCACCGTCTCGATCAGGTCCGCCCCGATCTTCTTCCGCAGGCGGCCGATGATCACTTCCAGACTGTTGGAATCGACCTCGGCATCGCCTTCGTAGACTCGTTCCAGCAGATCGAGCCGCGCGATCACCGTCTCCTTAGACAGCATCAGGGTGGACAGGACGCGCCATTCCAGAGCCGTCAGCTTCAGCGGCAGGCCCTCCAGCTCGAACTGGCCGGTCTGGCTATCGAACACCAGCGGGCCGCACGTGATCCGGGCCGCGGCGTGGCCGCTGGCGCGGCGCACCAGCGCGCGCAGGCGCATCATCAGCTCCTCGATCCGGAACGGCTTGGTCATGAAATCGTCCGCCCCGGCCTTGAAGCCGGCCACCTTGTCCGACCAGCCATCGCGCGCAGTGAGGATCAGCACAGGCAGCCCGCGCGCGCCTTCGCGCCATGCGCGCAGGATGGCGATGCCGTCATGCCCCGGCAGGCCGAGATCGAGCACGGCGGCATCGTATCGCTCGGTATCGCCCAGGTGCTGCGCGTCGATCCCATCGGCCACCAGATCGACAGCACAATTCTCCGCCCGCAACGCCTTGGCAATCGCGGGGCCGAGATCGGGATCGTCTTCTATCAGCAGGATACGCATGATCGGCGGCTACTCCGCGGGGTTAAACGCAATCTGAACGCCCCGGTTCAGCGTGGTGGGGGACGAATCGGCTAAAAACATCCTCGTCAGAACACGAAGGAGTTTTTTCATGCGGTTACCTAAACTTTCGACCCGCACCCGGCTGGCGAGCGGTGCGGCGATACTACTCGCGCTGGGCTTTGCCGGCGGCGCCGGAGCCGTCTCGATGACGCGCCCGGCGGTGGAGATGGCACCGATGATCCGCACCGACATCGCCAAGCTGCCCGCCAAGCAGGGCATCGTCACGGTGAAGGGCAAAATCGCGGGCGTCTATGGCGATCGGGTGCTGCTGCAGGATGCCAGCGGCCGGGCGATGGTGGACGCCGGGCGCGACGCCGCCCGCAACCTCACCACCGGCAGCGACCTGATGGTGCAGGGCCGCTACGATGAGGGCCAGCTGCGCGCCTCCTACCTGGTCGATCCGCAAGGCCGCGTGATGGAAGTGGGCCCCGGCCCGCGCGGTCCGCATGGCCCCGGTGGTCCCGGCCCCGATGGACGTGGTCCAGACGGACGTGGCCCTGGGCCCGATGGGCGCGGCCCTGGCCCGGATGGACGGGGCCCCGGTTTCGCACCGCCGCCGCCCCCTCCGCCGCCACCGGGTGGTGCAGCCTGCGGGCAGACGCCGCCGCCTCCCCCGCCGCCGGGTATGGGTGCGGCTCCTGGCGCACCGGGCGCGCCCGCTCCCGGCATGGGCGATGTGCCGCCCCCGCCGCCGGGTATGGGTGCGGCTCCTGGCGCTCCGGGCGCGCCCGCTCCCGGCATGGGCGATGTGCCGCCCCCACCGCCGCCCGCCGGAGCCGTACCGCCCCAATGAGTCAAGACATCGGACGACGCGTAAGTTGAAGTGACGCGCAATTCAGCCGGATGAGGGCCGTCGCGAACCAGGCATGGTTCGGGCGGCCTTTGCCGTTTTCAGGCCCGCCGCGCCGGGCGTTCCCCTGTCAGGAGTTCAGCTTCCAGCCGGTCTTGCCAGGCAGGGCGCGCCGCGCCGCCATCGCGAAGAAGAGCCAGCGCCTGCTCGCATCGACCGGCGGCCAAGGCGGCGTCCAGCTCGATCAGTTCGTAAAGCTGGCGCTGCTCATGGCTGCCGCCCAGCCGAACCAGCAGCGGGCGTAGCGCCGCCAATGCGCAGGCCGCAGCGTCATGATTGCCGCTGGCGTGATCCACCAGCGCCCGAGCTGCTGCCGATGCCAAACCGTCCAGCCCCTCGATCGCCGCCCGCGCCTCGGCCACCGCTCCGGTTCGCGCCAGGCCATAGGCGTAATGCACATCCAGAAAGCCGTTGATACCATCCGCCGCGCGCTGGCCCAGTGCCGTCTCCAACGCCGGCCAGCGATCCCGCACATCCACGCCGCGCAGCCGGAGCCGCTCCAGCAGGGATACGCGCGCGACCAGGCTTTGCACGCACGCGGGATCGCTTGTGCCGATATGCGCATCGTACACCGCCAGAGCGCCATCCAGATCGTCCAGATCGAGCATCGCCAGCGCGGCGTGCCACCAGGCATGGAGCGCCATGAACGTGCCGCACCGCTCCCACAGCGGGGCATGGCGGCGCACCAGCGCGATGATCGCCGCCCGCTCGCCCCGGCGATGGTGTACGTGAAGCAACGCGTGGATCGACCATGGATCGTCCGCGTCTGCCGCCTGCGCCTGGTCCACCGCGCGCCGGGCAAAGTCTGCGGCGCGTTGCGGCTCTCCGGCTTCCTCCAGCGCGAACGCCAGTTGGCCGATGACGTAGTGATTGCCGCGATGGTGCGGCAATATCGTCTCGATCGTATCGGCCATGCCGGCAAAGTCACCCAAGTCCAGATGCAGCAGCTGGCACAGCTTGGAGGTGGCCAGATCATCGGGCCGCAGTTCCAGCCGCCGGCGGAAGTGCACGATGGCGGCGGGCCGATCATTCGCGCGCCAGGCCTGCACCGCCTCGACCAGCGCCCGTTCGGCCCTGCCGTTCGCCGCGCTCTGTGCCCGGTCGAGGTACGGGTCCGCCGCCTCGTGCGAGGCCGGGGTCATGCCGAACAGCGCGGTGGCGGCGGCGAAGGCGTTCAGCTGCGCATCGCGTGGCGCGGCCTCGGCCGCATCGGCCACCGCGTGGATGTCCTGGCCATAGCACAGCAGGTTGCGGGAAAATCGGGCGATCGGGTCATGCATTCAGGAAGGTAAGGCGCGCGGGGCGATGCCGGTTCCCCCATCACCCGCAGGGGCATGACGGAGGGGGTCACCGTCGCTTTGCCCTCGACGCGGCGCGAGGCAATTGCCATGTGCGCACATATGACTGAACCAGACGACAAGAACCTCACCAAAGGCCGTTTCTACAAGGCCCAGCAGGAAGCCGGCTTCGCCGAAGCCAAGGCCAGCACCACCCCCCAGACGCAGGACCCAGCCTATCGCCTGGCGTTCCTCGATTCCGAATTTCTCCTCCGCGACGAGCTGCGGCCCGTGCGTTTTCAGCTGGAGCTGCTGAAGCCCGAGATGCTGCTGGAAGAAGCGGGCATCGGCTCCACCCTGGTGATGTACGGCTCTGCCCGCATCCCTTCGCCCGAGCACGTCGAAGCGGTGCGCGCCACCGCCACCACGCCCGAGCGCACCAAGGTGGTGGAACGGCTGATCGCCAAGTCCCACTATTACGAGGAAGCGCGCAAGCTGGCGTTCACCGCCAGCCAGTGCGCCATCGTGGAAAAGGACATGCGCCAGTTCGTGGTCTGCTCGGGCGGCGGGCCCTCGATCATGGAAGCGGCCAATCGCGGCGCGACCGAGGCGGGGGCGGAGTCCATCGGTCTCAACATCGTGCTACCGCATGAGCAGGCGCCCAACGAATATGTGACGCCCAGCCTCTCGTTCCAGTTCCACTACTTCGCGCTGCGCAAGATGCACTTCCTGCTGCGCGCCCGCGCGGTAGCCGTGTTCCCGGGCGGCTTCGGCACATTCGACGAATTCTTCGAACTGCTGACCCTCATCCAGACCGGCAAGATGAAGCCGATCCCGATCCTGCTTTACGGCAAGGACTACTGGAACCGCGTGGTGAACTTCGACGCGCTGGCGGAGGAAGGCGTGATCAACGCCAACGACACCGACCTGTTTCGCTGGTGCGAAACCGCCGAGGAAGGCTGGAAGCACATCGTCGACTTTTACGAACTGGATTGCGGCTAAGGGCTAGGGCAGATCGCACTAGGGGGTTAGCCCCTTTGGTTCGCATGTATTGTCCCGTTCGTGTCGAGCGAAGTCGAGACACGCTGAGGTGGCGCTATCGTGTCTCGACTTCGCTCGACACGAACGGAGGGGGGGGCGGAGGCCTTGTCTGCCTCAACCCTCAACCCTCAACTCTACCCCCGATCATCACGCGTCAGCGCACTCGCTCGAACATATCCAGTGTCGTGCCATCGGGATCGGTAAATCCTCCATAGCGCGCGAAGCCCAGCTTGCCCGCCACCTTTACCGAAGCCGTGTTGCCCTGATCGATCATGGCGACGATCCGGGGCGCGGCATGGGTGGCATCGAACCATGCCAGCACCGCGCGCATCACCTCCACTGCGACGCCCCGGCCCCACCAGTCCCGGCGGACGATCCATCCGGCCTCGGGCTGGTCGTCCATGCTGGGATCGAAACCACGCCACGAATGGAACACGCCGATGCTGGCGATCAGATCTTCGTCACCACGCGGGCGGACCTGGAACACGCCGTACCCATAGATCGCCCACGATCCGGCATTGCGCATGAAGCGTTCCCACTGCGCCGGTAATTCCGCGCGGGCATGCCCCAGGAACCGACGCGTCTCTTCATCGGAGATCAGGTTGCACAGCGCGGCCAGGTCCTGCGGCCCACGCGGTTGCCACAAGTCGAACCGCTCAGTCTGCAGCAAGGGCGTATCGATCACAAAAAGCGCTCCACGGCATGAATGGCAAGGCCGAACAGCCCCCCCACCAGCGTGCCGTTGATGCGGATGAACTGCAAGTCGCGCCCCACCGCACCCTCGATCCGGGCGGTGACGGTGTGCGCGTCCCAGCGCTTCACCGTTTCCGACACGATGCGTACGATCTCGTCGCCATAGCGGGAGACGACGCCCACCAGCGTGCGGCGCGCGAAACGGTTGATCTGCAATTGCAGCGCCGGGTCCTGCCGCAAGGCCTGCCCCAGCTCTCCCAACATGCCGGTGATGCGCGTGCCCAGCGCGGTATCGGGATTGCGCGCCGCCTCGATCAGGGATCGCCGCAGCCGCTCCCACACGCTTTGCCACCATTCGCTGACGGCGGGATTGGCCAGCAGGTCCAGCTTGGCGCGCTCCACCTTCAGGCGCGTGGCGGGATCGTGGACCAGGTTATGCGCCAGCTCCTCCATCATCGTCTCGATCTTCAGCTTCAGCGGATGGTCAGGCTGCACCACCATTTCCGCCAGCAGCTTGTACAGCCCGTCCAGCACCGCATTGGCGAGGCGGGTGTCGAGCCCGGCAAAGCGCAGCAGCGAATTGGCCCGCTCGCGGATCATCGCGCGCACCAGGTCTTCGTTGGCTTCCAGCGCATTGCCCGCCCAGCGGATCGCCCCTTCCAGCAAGGGCAGGTGTCGCCGGTCGGCGATCGCGGCGCTGAGCATCTGGCCCAGCAGCGGCGACAGCTCGATCTTTTCCAGCTGATGCACCAGCCCGGCGCGGACCTGGGTGCCGAGCCGTTCGGGGTCGAGCGATTCCAGCACGTCGGCCAGCAAGTTGGCCGCGCCCGCGCGCAGCCGCGATTGCCCGCTCCGGTCCGGGTCGGCAAGGAATGTGCCCGCCGCGGCGGCGAGGTTGAACCCGACGAGCCGCCGCGCCACGACTTGCGGCGTCAGGAAATTGTCCTTCAGGAACACCGCCATGGTATCGGCGATGCGGTCCTTGTTGGTCGGGATGATCGCGGTATGCGGGATCGGAAGGCCCAGCGGATGGCGGAACAGCGCGGTGACGGCGAACCAGTCCGCCAACCCGCCCACCATCGCCGCCTCGGTAAAGGCGATCGCGTATCCCCAGGCCGGATGGCTTCCGCGCAGCAGCTGCAGGGCGACGAAAGCGGCGGCCATCAACAGCAGCAGCCCGGTGGCGGTGCGGCGCATCACGCGGGCACGATCGGGAGATGGCCCGGTTCGGTTTGTGTTGGCCGACATCAGCGGACGTCGACGATGATGGAAGAAAAGACGGGTTCGCGCAGAGGCGCGGAGGCGCGGAGAGATGCAGCGCTTGCGGTAAAGCCGGCTTTTCGATCATCGGGCGCGGCAAGCCGTGCTATTGGCGTATCGAATGGCCTTACGGCCGGATACGTCATCCCTGCGCCTCTACGCCTCTGCGCGAAACGACCTTCCTCGCTTTTGCCAAACAGCCCCGTCATCCGCCGCTAAACGCCTATTCGGCCGGAAGGGTCCCCCCGGCCCCGAGCGGGCGCGATTCGCCGTGCAGCTTGGGGTCGAACGTCAGGAAGGTGCGGCGCAGCTTGGGGCCGATGCGCTTCTCGAAGCCGTCCGCCAGGCTGAAGGCGGCAGGCACGATCACCAGCGTCAGGATCGTGGACAGCACGAGGCCGCCGATCACGGTGACGCCCATCGGCTGGCGGAACGCGCCGTCGCCCGAGATCGAGAGCGCGGTGGGCACCATGCCCGCGGTCATCGCCACGGTGGTCATCACGATCGGCTGCGCGCGCTTGCGCCCCGCATCGATGATCGCCTCCGTCTTGTCCACGCCGCGCTCCATCTCTTCCAGCGCGAAGTCGATCAGCAGGATCGAGTTCTTGGCGACGATGCCCAGCAGCATCAGCAAGCCGATATAGACCGGCATCGAGACCGGCTCTCCCAGGATCGTCAGCGCCAGCAATCCGCCCAAGGGCGCCAGCAGGAGCGAGGCCATGTTGACCAGCGGCGAGACGAACCGCTTGTACAGCAGCACCAGCACCGCGAAGACCAGGAAGATACCGCTGACCACGGCGACGATGAAGCTGTTGATCATCTCGCCCTGCCACTTGTCCTCACCCACGGGGGCGTTGGATACGCCGGTGGGCAGGTCCTGCATTATCGGCAGCTTCTGGATCGCTTCCATTACCGGGCCCTTCACTTGGCCGGGGCCAAGGTCCGCGCCCACGAAGATGCGCCGTGCCTGGTTGTAGCGCTGGATCTGCGTCGGCCCCGCGCCGAAGCGGATCTCGGCGACGCGGCTGAGCGGCACCGATCCGCCGGTGGCGGTGGGCACCGGCAGGTTCTCGATCGTGGCAAGATCGCGGCGCGAACTGGCGGGCAGGATCACGCGGATCGGCACTTGCCGGTCGGTCAGAGAGAACTTGGCGGCGTTCTGGTCGATCTCACCCAGTGTGGCGATACGGATCGTCTGGCTGAGCGAGGCGGTGGTGACGCCCAGCTGCGCCGCCAGATCGAGCCGGGGCACGACGACCAGTTCCGGCCGCTTGAGGTCCGCGGCGATGCGCGGGGCGACCACGCCCGGAACGGCGCGCATCTGCTCCACCAGCGTCTGCGCCGCGGCCTGAAGCTGGTCGGGATTGCTGCCCGACAGCATGACCGAGATATCCCGGCCCGAACCGAACCCGCCCGATTGCGTGGCGAAGCTTACCCGCGCGTCCGGGATCTGCTGGAGCTGCGGGGCCAGCCGCCGCTCGAACTGGATGCTCGTCGCCTCGCGCTCATTGGCGGGCTTCAGGGTGATGTAGAGCGTGCCTGCCCCTTCGCGCGCGGCCTGCATCACCAGCTTCACCTCGGGCTGTGCCTCGATCAGGCGGGTGACGCGGGTGGCCACGGCGGAGGTCTGTTGGATCGTCGTGCCCGGCACCATCTCGATGTTGACGCGGCTGGTGTCCTCGTTGGTGTTGGGCTGGAACTGCTGTGGCGCGCCCGCCAGCAACGCGAAGGTGACGACCAGGGCGTAGATCCCGGCACAAAACGCATAGAAGCGATGATCCCGCATCCGGGCGGCCACGCGATCGGTCAGATAGCTGTACCAGCGGCCGAACGCGCCAAGCACGCCGACCATCGCGCGCGCCAGCTTGCCCAGCAGCAGCACGACCAGCGGCGTCACGATCGGCGCAATCACCGCCGAGAGGATGAAGGCCGTGCGATCGAAGCCGATGCCGCGCAGGCCCTTGTCCACGATCTGGAACACGCTCAGCGCCGCGCCGATGCCCGCGCCCAGAATCGCCAGCAGCAGCAGCAAGCCAAGCGGATAGAACCACACCCGTGAAGGCGCGCGCCGCACCCGGGCGCGCAGGCGGTGGGACTCGCGCGAATCCAGCGTCCAGCCCAGCACGCGCAAATACCAGTCCATCGCCTTGCCGCCGCCATGCTCGGCGTGGCCGTGGGCTTTCAGGAAATAGGCCGCCACCATCGGCGTGATCACGCGTGCGACGGCAAGGCTCATCAGCACCGCGGCGACCACGGTCAGGCCGAAAGCCTTGAAAAACTGTCCCGGAATGCCCGGCATCAGGCCCACCGGCAGGAACACCGCCACGATCGAGAACGTGGTGGCGACCACCGCCAGCCCGATCTCGTCCGCCGCGTCGATCGAAGCCTGATAGGCCGATTTGCCCATGCGCATATGGCGCACGATATTCTCGATCTCGACGATGGCATCGTCCACCAGCACCCCCGCCACCAGGCTGAGCGCGAGAAGCGACAGAAAGTTGAGCGTGAAGCCCAGCAGATCCATGAACCAGAATGTCGGGATCGCGGAAAGTGGGATCGCCAGCGCGGAGATCATCGTCGCGCGCCAATCGCGCAGGAACAGATAGACGATCACGATCGCCAGCACCGCGCCTTCCACCAGTGCTTCCATCGAGCTGGTGTACTGGTCCTTGGTGTAATCCACGGTGGTGAACAGCTGGGTGAAGTGAACCTCCGGGTTCTCCTTCTTGATGGCGTCCAGCTTCTGCATCGCGCCTTCGTAGACGGTGACTTCGGAGGCGCCGAGCGCACGCTCGAACCCGAAGGTCACCACTTCGCGCCCGTTCAGCTTGGCGATGCGCACCTGCTCGGAATAACCGTCGCTCACATGGGCGACATCGCCCAGCTTCACCGAGCGGCCGTTGCCCAGGTTGAGGCGCGTCTGCGACAGGGCGTAGGCATCGCTGGCATTGCCCAGCACGCGCACGGACTGGCGCGATCCGGCGATTTCGGCCTTGCCGCCCGCCGCGTCCACGTTGGTGGCGCGCAGCACGTTGTTCACGTCACGCGCGGTGACGCCCAGCGACTGCATGCGGTCCGGCTCCATGACCACGCGGATTTCGCGATCGACGCCGCCGTTGCGCTCCACTTTGGCCAGGCCAGGCACGCCCAGCAGGCTCTTGGCCACGGTATCATCGATGAACCAGCTGAGCTGCTCCATCGTCATGTCATCGGCACTGACCGCGAAGTAGGCGATGGAACCGCCGCCGCCCGCCTCGATCTTGGTGACCTGCGGCTCCAGAATGCCTTCAGGCAGCTGCGAGCGGACCTGATCGACCGCGTTCTTCACCTGATTGGTGGCGACATCGGGGTTGGTGCCGACGTTGAAGAACACCAGCGTCTGCGAACTGCCTTCGGAGGCGGTGGACTGGATGGATTCGATGCCGGGGATGGAGCGGACCGCCCCTTCCACGATCTGCGTGATCTGCGTCTCGATCTCGGTCGGCGCGGCGCCGGGCTGCGAGACCTGGACGATCACGCCGGGAAATTCGACGTCCGGCATGTTGTTCACGTCCATGCGCATGAACGAGACGATGCCGGCCACCAACAGGCCCAGGAAGAACACGATCGGGATGATCGGATTGCGGATCGACCATGCCGATATGTTGCGCATGCCCATGGCTCAGTCCGCCTGACCGCCCTGCCCGACACGGCGGGCCTTCACCTTGTCTCCGGGATTGAGGAAACCGCCCGCGCGCAGCACCACGCGCTCGGTACCGCTCAAGCCATCGACGATGGCGATGCCTTCGGCGGTGACGACGCCGGTGCGCACCGCGCGGCGCTCCACCCGGCTGTCCTTGTTGACGACATAGACGAACGCGCCCTTGTCATCGCTGAGGATGGCGGATTCCGGCAGGCGCGGGGCGACGACGTTGCCCGAGGTGATGCGGGCGGTGGCAAAGCCGCCGGGCCGCAGATCAGGCGAATAGTTCAGCGAGACGCGGGCCACGCCCTGGCGGTCCTGCTGGTCCACCACGGGCGACAATTGCCAGACCTGCCCGGCGAAGGCGCGGTCAGAGCCGACCGGCGTGACTTGCGCGGGCACGCCGACCGACAGCTTGGCCAGATCGTCCTCGGAAAGGCGCGCGATCATTTCCATCTCGCCGCCCTTGGCGATGCGGAACAGGACGCCGCTGCCGCCGGTGACGACTTGCCCCGCCTCGACCGCGCGGGTCAGCACCAGGCCGGCCTCGGGCGCGACGATGTTGAGCCGATTGTTGCGCGCCCGCGCTTCCGCCAGCTGCGCCCGCGCCACTTTCACGCGGGCATTGGCGGCATCGCGCGTGGCGGTCAGCTGATCAATGTTGGCTTTGGAAATGAACCCGCGCGAAACCAGCTGCGAGGCGCGATCGAGGTTGGCTTGCGCCAGCCGCGCGTCGGCAGCGGCGACATCGACTTGCGCGGCCAAGCTGGCGGCCTGCTCCACTTGCACCGAACGATCTATCACCGCGAGCGGCTGGCCCTTGCGCACCCAGTCCCCGGCATCGACCAGCACGCTGACGACCTGGCCGCCTTCGCCCACGGCACCCACGGGCATCTCCCGCCGGGCGGCGATCGAGCCGGTGCCGGTGATCTCACCCGCGATCGAGGCTCGGCCAGGCGCGGACACGCTGACCACGGGCACTTGCGCGCCGGCATTGGGATCGACCGGCTTGTCATCGCGCGAACGCATCAGCAGCCATGCCACCAGCAACACCAGCACCACCGCGCCGCCGATCAGCCAGAGCCGCCGACGGGACGGACGCTCTGCCGTGTCATCCAGGTGATGCACCTCGATCACACGCGCATCAGCGTCAGCTTCAAGGCTGCCGGGCGTGTCGATCTTCGTGTCGTAGTTCATGCTTGCTACCCGGGCCGCGCCGAGCCATCCCGACGCCGCTGCAAGCCAGTGCTGCTAAGGCGCGCCACGATCGGCCGCAAGCCCTGCCCGCACCGGCAGATTCCATGCGTGGCGGCATAGACCCGGGGCCTTGCAGTGGCAAACAGGAAGTCGAAACACGCCTTCTGCGATCGACGAACGTCGATGGCAGCGTGGTTTTTTCGCCACGATCGCACTCTGGAATCAGAAATGGCGGCCCGCTTTGCCAGCAACCGCCATTCCGTCATCTTGCACTTGTCCCGCGATCACGGGACAAGGACTGCATCAATACTTCTGCTGACGCTCGTAAAGGTCGCGATAGTGCTGGATGCGGGTGACCCGCAGGCCCTGCATGCCCGAGCGATCGACCGCGCGTTGCCATGAAGCGAACTCTTCCAGCGTCAACTGGTAGCGCTCGCACACATCGTCGATCGACAGCAGCCCGCCGTTCACCGCGGCGACCACTTCGGCCTTGCGGCGCACGACCCAGCGCGTGGTGCTGGGCGGCGGCAGGGAGTCCAGCGTAAGCGGCTCACCGAGTGGGCCGATCACTTGCGCCGGCCGGATTTTCTGGTTTTCGATCATCGTTACCCTCGCCCACCGGTTCTGGTTACGCCGGCGACGGGTGAGGCTATGATCCCGCCGGACTTGCGATTGGCTGAATTGATTGGGTTAACAGAAAGGTGCCGAAAGCGCGGAAAGCTGGCCAGGCAGGCTGCCGTGAATTCATCGAAACTGCCCTGCATCACAACAGCGCCTCTCCTTGTTTCCCTTGCGATAGAGGCACTTGCCTCCCGCGACGCGACCATTCGAGCCAGCAGATCCGGCCACCGTGGATGCACGGGGCGGACGGCTGGCGGATCTCCGGCAAAAACCGGGACCATCCCGTCAAGGTTTAGCGACATGTCCATGCGACCGGCTCTACACCCGCTATGGTCAAGAGCCGGTAAACTCCGGATTTACCCGTTATTTAGGATACTTGCGCCATGGGCCGCGATTGCTTGCCCGGTGCATCCGCAAAATCGCGTAGATTGGCCAAATGCGGCATGACCGGCTATGGCGCGCGGATGACTCCTGCATCCCAGATTGCCGGCCTGGATTTCGCCGAACTGTTCCAAATGCACGCTCCGGTGAGTGCGCGGCGCATCGTCGTCGCCATGTCCGGCGGGGTGGACAGCTCGGTCGTGGCCGCTCTCGCCGCCGCCAGCGGGGCCGAGACGATCGGCGTGACCCTGCAATTGTATGACTATGGCGCCGCCACCGGACGCAAGGGCGCGTGCTGCGCGGGTGATGATATTCGCGATGCGCGGGCCGTGGCCGATCGCCTGGGCATCGCGCATTATGTCTTCGATCACGAAAGCGCCTTTCGCGAGGACGTGGTGGAGCGCTTCGCTGACGATTACATGGCCGGGCGCACGCCGATCCCGTGCATCCGCTGCAACATGGGGCCCAAGTTCACCGACTTGTTCGCCATGGCGCGCGATCTGGGCGCGGATTGCCTGGCGACCGGCCACTACGTGCGCCGCGTGATCGGTGCGGCGGGCCCGGAATTGCACCGCGCGCTCGATCCGGCGCGGGACCAGAGCTATTTCCTCTACGCCACCACCGAGGCGCAGCTGGATTTCCTGCGCTTTCCGCTGGGCGGCCTGCCCAAGCCCGAAGTGCGCCGCCTGGCCGAAGCGGCAGGTCTGCGCAACGCCGCCAAGCCTGACAGCCAGGACATCTGCTTCGTGCCCGATGGTGACTATGCCAAGATCGTGCGCGCCATCCGCCCCGAAGCCGATGCGCCGGGCGAAATCGTCCACGCCGCCACCGGGGAGGTGCTGGGCACGCATCGCGGGGTGATCCACTACACCGTGGGCCAGCGCCGGGGGCTGGAGATCGGCGGACAGGCCCAGCCGCTCTATGTCGTGGGCATTGAGGCGGACAGTCGCCGCGTCCTCGTCGGCCCGCGAGTGATGCTGGGCGTCAGCGCGGCGCGGATCGATGAAACCAACCGCATCGGGCCGGTGCCCGATGGCCCGTTGACCGCCAAGGTCCGTTCGCTGGCAAAACCGGTGCCGGTGATGGTGGACGGTCCGCTGGGCGATGGCGCGGCGACGACCATCCGCTTCGCCGAACCAGAATATGGCGTAGCCCCCGGACAAGCCGCAGTGATCTACGCGGGCGAGCGCGTGGTGGGCGGCGGCTGGATCGCCGGCACCACTTCGGCGATTCAGGAGTAACCCGCATGGCCCGTAAGCACCGCAAGGGCGGCTACGACGATTCCGAAACGCAGGAAGAGGAAACCGCACCACCGCCCGTCCCCTGCTGGCTCTGCGGCAGGCCGACCGGCCAGACGATCGTGTGGCACCATCCCGTGCCCAAAAGCCGCGGCGGCCGCGATGTCGTGCCGATGCACCCGATCTGTCAGCAGACCCTGATCGCCAACTTCACCAACTCCGAACTGCAGCGCCACGGGATGGACGTGGAAGGCCTGCTGCTGAACCCCAACGTGCGCAAGTTCGTGGACTGGGTGGCGAAGAAGGATCCGGACTTCACCGCGACGATCACCAAGAAACAGCGGTGAGCGCGCCGCTGGATAATGGCAGAGGCCTTTTTCGCCTAATCCTTCCACCCGTCCATCACGCATCCCGTTTCGGGCGACCAGCGCGCGGTCTGGCTGGCGAGCAAGGGCACGCTGGCCGTCAGCGAGCGCGCGGCGGCGTCCTGGTGCAGCCCCACCCAGTCGCGCTTGACGGCAGGGTCCGCCTCGCACGACGCCAGCGAGCGACCGGCGGCGAAACGGCACAGGCAGCCGGTCTGCGCGGCCAAGGCGGTATTGGTACGGGCGGTGACGCGCAGGCGCGTCCACGACCACGCGGTCAGCGCTACGACCAGCAGCACGGCAAGCAGCAGCAGGTTTCTTCCCCAGCGCGCTGGCTGGCGCTGCCGCATTTCGCTCACCTGCCCTGTTGCCATCGTCTCACGCCTCGCACATCACCCGCGCGAATGAAGTCGCGTCGTCTGCCCCTTATCCTCGCCCTTGCCCTGCTGCCAGTCTCCGTGCCGTTCCTGGCCGGATGCGGCGGTGGACAGGAGGGCCCGCCCCCGCCCAGCGCGGAGGCGCAGGCCGCCATTCGCGATGACGGCGGCGCGGCGCGCATCCCGCTTGCGCGCCAGATCGATGCCCTGTTCGATGCCGAATCGGTGGGCACCACGCAGGCCTTGCTGGTGATGAAGCGCGGCACCGTGGTGGCGGAGCGCTACGGCCCCGGCATCGGCGAGAAAACGCCGCTGAACGGCTGGTCGATGGCGCAATGCGTCACTGCGCTGATGATCGGCCAGCTGGTCAGCGATGGCCGCCTGCGCATGGACGAGACCGCCCCGGTGCCCGATTGGCAGCGCCCTGGCGATCCGCGTGGCGAGATCACGCTGCGCCAGCTGCTCCAGATGCGTTCCGGCCTGCGCCATGCCGAAACGGCGCAGCGGAGCGGCGAGCCCGAGCGCAAGTCCGACCGGACGCGCATGCTGTTCCTCGATGGGCGGGACGACATGGCCGCCTATGCCGAGGCGCAGCCGCTGGAATCGCCCGCCGGGCAGAAGTTCGAGCCGTCCTCCGCCACCGGCGTGATCCTGGCCGACTTGGCCGGCCGCGCGCTGACCGACAGCCGCGATCCGGCGATTCGACGGCGCTGGGTGAGTGACTACTTGCGCACCCGCGTGCTGGACCCGGTAGGCATGAAAGGCACGCAAGTCAGCTTCGACCGGACGGGCACGATGGTCGGCTCTTCGATGTTGCTGGCCCCCGCCCGCAGCTGGGCGATGCTGGGCGAGTTCCTGAGGCACACCGGCTCGGTCAAAGGCGCGCAAGTGCTGCCGCACCGCTGGGTCACCTTCATGCGCAAGCCCTCGCCGCGCAACGCCGCCTATGGCGCAGGGGTCTGGCTGAACGGCACACCGCCCGAGGGCGTCTCACCCCTCTGGCCCGGTCAAGGCCGCAAGGACCTGTTCGCCTGCCGGGGCGAGTATGGGCAATATGTCGTCGGCTCGCCGGGACAGCTGCTCACCGTCGTGCGCCTGGGATACTCGACGCCCCAGCAGGAAGCGGTGCTGCACGATCACATCGGCGCGCTGCTGGAGCTGTTTCCGGGGTAGGGTCGTTCTTGTGATGGAAGTTCGAACCATCTCCGTTCGTGAGAACGAGGTAAACCGGTAAGCCCACCCCCTCAAAACGTGAAGCGGCCCTCCACCACGGTCACGCAAGGGCCGCCCAGCCATGCTGTCTCACCTTGCAGACGGCACGTCAGCAGGCCGCCCCGCTGTGAGGCCTGGTAGGCGGTGAAGCCCTCCCGCCCCAGCTTGGCCGCCCAGAACGGGGTCAGCACCGCGTGGGCCGATCCGGTCACGCTATCCTCGTCCACGCCGCCACCGGGCACGAACACGCGGCTGACGATATCGGTCTCCACGCTTGGCGCGGTGACGATGAACTGGTCATCGCACAGCGCCGCCAGCCCCCGCAAATCGGGCATCAGCGCGCGCACCGCCGCCTCGTCAGGATAGAGAAACACGTTGTAGCCCAGCGGCGAACGCCAGGTTTCCACCGGCTCCGCCCCCAGCAGCGCCACGGCGCCTGCGTGCTCGCCGCGCTGCGTCGGGATCGACGGCAAGCCCAGCGCCAGCACTTCGCCATCGCGCCGCACTTCCAGGATGCCGGCCTTGCGCGTGCGAAAGGTGACGTGCGCCCGCTGGGGCTCCAGGCCCAGCAACACGTGCCCGGACGCCAGCGTGGCGTGGCCGCACAGTCGGATTTCGCACGTCGGGGTGAACCAGCGCAGCTCCCAATCCGCCGCGCCGGTATCATCGCGCACCACGAAGGCGGTTTCGGCGAACATGTTCTCCGCGCCGATCGCCTGCAGCACCGCGTCATCCGGCCAGGCTTTGAGGATCATCACCGCCGCCTGGTTGCCGCCGAACGGACGATCGGCGAACGCATCGACATGCCAATAGGGTACCTTAGGCATCAGGCATCGCCCTTATGTTGATCGGCCAGGTAATCGGCGACATCGCAAGTATTGGGCAGCACGTCGCGGGACGCGGGGCCCTCTTCATCCACCAACCCTTCGGGATCGGGGTGGATCAGGATTTCCACATCCGGAAATTCGGCCTGCAGCCGCGCCTCGATATCGTCCATGACGCGATGCGCCTGGCGTACGCTCATTTCGGGATCGACCCAGACGTGGAACTGCACAAAGTCCCGATTGCCGGACGTGCGGGTGCGCATGTCATGAACGCCGGTGATGTCAGGGTTGCGCGCCAGCAAGGCCAGCAGCCGGTCTTTCTTCTCCGCCGGCCATTCATGATCCATCAATTGCATGAGCACCTGCTGCGATGCGGTCCACGCGCTCCACCCCAGCCAGGCCGCGATGCCCAGGCCGAACAGCGGGTCCGCGTGACGCCAGCCCGCCACTTGGTCCAGCACCAGCGCGGCGATCACCGCCAGGTTTAGCAGCAGATCTGACTGATAGTGCACGTTGTCGGTCTGGATCGCCAGACTACCGGTTCGCCGGATCACGTGCCGCTGCCAGGCCAGCAGCGCCAGCGTGACCCCGATCGCCACCAATGAAACCACGATCCCGTCACCCGCGGCTTGCGTCCGCCCGCCGGCCACGAATTGCTCTACCGCACGCGCGGCGATGCCCAGCGCCGAGATCGAGATCAGCACGATCTGGAACAGCGCCGCGATCGCCTCCGCCTTGCCGTGGCCGAAGCGGTGCTTGTCATCCGCGGGCATCGCCGCCACCCACACGCCCGCCAAAGTCGCGCAGCTGGCGACAAGGTCGAGCGTGGTATCCGCCAGGCTGCCCAGCATCGCGGTGGAGCCGGTGGACCAGGCGGCCCAGCCCTTCAACGCCAGCAGCAACAGCGCCGCGCTGATGCTGGCCATCGCGGCGCTGCGGTTCAGCGTGCCGCTATCGCTCATGGAGCTGGCGCTCATGGATAGAGCAGCGTGCTGGCCCAGCCGCCCGCCTGATCGCGCGTGAACACACGGCGCTCATGCAGGCGGCCCGGCCGGTCGACCCAGAACTCGATCGCGGTGGGCTTCACGCGAAACCCGGTCCAGTGCGCGGGCCGCTCGATCTCGCTATCGCCGAACCGGCGCTCCACCTCGTGATAGCGGGATACGAACGTCTCGCGCGAATCCAGCGGGGCCGACTGGTCGGACGCCACCGCACCCAGCTGCGAATCGCGGGATCGTGAGTGAAAATAATCGTCCGCCATCTGCGGATCGACCTCGCTCAGCGGCCCCTCGATCCGGATCTGGCGGCGCAGGCTCTTCCAATGGAACAGCAACGCGGCATGGGGATTGGCCAGCAACTCGCGGCCCTTGCGGCTGTGGGCATTGGTGTAGAACACGAAACCGTCCGGGCCGTGCCCTTTGAGCAGCACCATTCGGACCGAGGGCACACCCTCCGGCGTGGCGGTGGCCAGTGCCATCGCGTTGGAATCGTTGGGTTCTGACTCGCGCGCTTGAGCATACCACTGGTCGAACAGGGCCAGGGGGTCTGAACGCGGAATACTTTCGGCGGCGATTTCGGCATCGATCATGCGGTCATCCTTGGCGGCCGACGCATATGGCGCCGGGCATTACGCACCTTGTAGAAGAATGCACCGCTTGCCGGAAGCGCCACACGATCCTAGCTATGCTGCCGATATGGCAGCAGACCCCTACACCACACTCGGCGTGTCCCGTGGCGCAAGCGAGAAGGAGATCAAATCCGCTTATCGCAAGCTGGCCAAGGAACTCCACCCAGACGCCAACAAGGACAATCCCAAGGCGACCGAGCGCTTCAGCGAAGCGACTGCGGCTTACGATCTGCTGTCCGACAAGGACAAGCGCGCCAAGTTCGACCGGGGCGAGATCGACGCCGATGGCAACCCGATGGGTTTCGGAGGGGGGTACGGCGGCGGCGGCTTTGGCGGCGGGCATCGTGGTTTTGGCGGCGGTAATCCGGGCGGCGGCTTCGAAGGGTTCTCCAGCGAAGGCATCGATCTGGGCGATATCTTCGGTGATATGTTCGGTGGACGCGGCGGCGGCGCGCGCGGCGGCATGGGCGGCGATCCGTTCGGCAGCGCCCGCCAGCAACGCCGCGCCCCGCCCAAGGGCGCGAACGTATCCTATCGCCTTTCCGTCCCCTTCGCCGATGCGGCCAGCCTTTCCCCGCAGCGCATAACTTTGGGCGATGGCAAGACGATCGACCTCAAGCTGCCCAACGGGGTGGAAGACGGCACGCAGATGCGCCTCGCCGGCAAGGGAGAGGCCGGCCCCGGCGGCGCGGGCGATGCTATCGTCACGATCCAGATCCAGCCCCATCCCAGCTTCCGCCGCGAAGGGGACGATGTGCGGCTGGACCTGCCGGTGACGCTGGACGAAGCCGTGAACGGCGCGAAAGTGCGCGCCCCCACCGTCAGCGGCGCGGTGATGCTGTCCGTCCCGGCGGGCACCTCTTCCGGCAAGGTGCTGCGCATCAAGGGCCGCGGCTTCACCCGTAAGGACGGCACCCGCGGCGACCAGCTGCTGACGCTGCAGATCGTGCTGCCAGAAGGGGACGCCGATCTCGTCCAGCGCCTCGATGGCTGGCGCGACACGCGCGACGTCCGCGCGAAGCTGGGCGTCTGAGGCTGACCGCCGGTTGACCGAAGTCGCAAAATCCAACCTTACGCCCGAAGCGCGGCGCAAGGATGCCATGCGCCGCCACTCCGGCTTGCAAACGCGCATCCGTGAAAAGACCGGCCCGGGCTCCCGCTTCTTCAACGTGACGAAGCGCGTGGTGACCGGCGCGTGGGAGGATGGCTTCATCCACGCCGGCAATCTCGCCTACGTGACGCTGCTGGCGCTGTTCCCCTTCTTCATCGCGGTGGGCGCGATCTTCTCTGTCATCGGCGAGCAGGAGCAGCTGGACGGTTCGATCGACAACATCCTGCTCGCGCTGCCGCCGCGCGTGGCGGAAGTGCTGGCCCCGGTGGCGCATGACGTGGTGGCGCTGCGCCAAGGCTGGCTGCTGTGGATCGGCGGCCTGTTCGGCGTGTGGTCCGCCGCCAGCCTGATCGAGACGATCCGCGATATCCTCCACCGCGCCTACGGCACCCAGCCGACGCGCACGTTCTGGCGCTATCGCCTGACATCCACCGGGCTGATCCTGGCCGCGGTGCTGATCATGCTGATCTCGCTATCCGGCCAAGTGCTGATCGCCTCGATCGAGGAAGTGCTAGTTACGCTGCTGCCCGGCATCGACGCGCCGCGCTTCAGCCTGGCGATGAGCCACCTTGTCACCGGCCTTGGCCTCTACGGATCGATCTACACGCTGTTCTACGCGCTGACGCCGTCGGCTTACCAGAAGCCGATCTATCCGCGCTGGCCCGGGGCGTTACTGGTGACGGTGTGGTGGGTGGTGGTCGCCGCCGCCCTGCCCCGCGTTCTATCCACGTTTTTCCGCTACGATCTGACCTATGGCAGCCTGGCGGGCGTGATGATCGCACTTTTCTTTTTCTGGCTTGTCGGACTAGGAATGGTCGTCGGGGCCGAGCTCAACGCGGCACTTACGGAATCGCCCGAGGAACGGGCCATGAATCGCGCCGGCGCTCCAGCCGAAGCCGGCACGGGTGAATTACAGGAAGAATACGAATGACAGGTCTGATGCAGGGGAAGCGCGGTCTCATCATGGGTCTGGCGAACGACAAGTCGCTGGCATGGGGCATCGCGAAGAAGCTGGCCGAGCACGGGGCCGAGCTGGCCTTCTCCTACCAGGGCGATGCCTTGGCCAAGCGCGTGAAGCCGCTGGCCGAAAGCCTGGGGAGCGACTTTCTGCTGGAATGCGACGTCTCCGACATGGCTGCGCTGGACACCGCGTTCGACACGCTTAAAGAACGCTGGGACACCCTGGACTTCGTGGTCCACGCGATCGGCTTTTCCGACAAGAACGAGCTGCGCGGCAAGTATGTCGACACCAGCCTCGAAAACTTCCTGATGACCATGAACATCTCGGCCTACAGCCTCGTCGCCGTGACCAAGCGGGCGGTGGCGATGATGCCCAACGGCGGCTCGATCCTGACGCTGACGTATTACGGCGCCGAAAAGGTAGTGCCGCATTACAACGTGATGGGCGTGGCCAAGGCGGCGCTGGAAACCTCGGTGAAGTACCTCGCCAACGATCTCGGCCCGCAGAACGTGCGGGTGAACGCGATCTCCGCCGGGCCGATCAAGACGCTGGCGGCCAGCGGCATCGGCGATTTCCGCTACATCCTGAAGTGGAACGAATTGAACGCGCCGCTGCGCCGCAATGTCACCATCGACGACGTGGGCGGCAGCGGGCTGTACTTCCTGTCGGACTTGTCCTCCGGCGTGACGGGCGAAACGCATCACGTGGATGCGGGCTATCACGTGGTCGGCATGAAGCAGGAAGACGCGCCGGACATCGCGCTGACCTGAGGCGGTAGGAGGTGGCTGGATTGGCCAGGCTTAGCCAAAGTCAGCCAAGCTCAATGCCATCCACGCTTTCGTTTTTTAAGGGAAAACAGGGCGTCCTATCCGGTTCGCCCTCTATATCCGTTCGTGTCGAGCGTAGTCGAGACACGCCAGCGCTGCGTCAGCGTATCTCGACTACGCTCGACACGAACGGATGGAAGCATAACCAGTTGTTCGTCGTCCCGGACTTGATCCGGGACCCCGCTTCTTCGCGGCGCAATCTCCGCGCCATACCCCCCAGTTGAACCACAGAGGACGCTGCTTCTATCAGGGGGCTGTCGTACCCGCCGCCTGTCCCGCCGCAGCCGCATCCGCCGCCTTCTTGCGCGCTTCGTACGCGCGTTCCTCGGCCTCTACGCTGACCTGCTCTTCGGCAGCCGTGGCGTCGATGGTCGAGAGGCGCTTCTCGCGCTCCTTCTGGATCAGATCGCCGAACCGGACGTCGGTGCCGTTCTCCCGCTCGGCGCGGGCCTTGTTGATCATCTGCTGGGTGCAGCCGGTGAAGCCGCCGGCGCCCACGGGGGAGCAGCTGTTGGTGCCGAAGCGGCCGACCGTCTCGTACGCCAGCACCTTGTTGCTCCAGGCTTCCGAAGTCGGCCGGTCCACGCCGCGCAGCGGAGCGGGGATGCGATAACGCTCACCCTCGGGCTTGCGGGCGCAGACGGTGATCTCGTCTCCGGTCGAGGCCGGGCAGGGATCGTCGCCATAGACGATCACCTGGTTCACCTTGTCGCTGCCGGACGTTTCCGCGCCATCCTGCGCCAGCACCGGCGCGGCAAAGGCCAGGACAGCAGCGGTTGAGGCGATGGCGGTCCAGGTACGCAACATATTTCAGCTCCCATCAGGCGAAGCGCCTCGCCGCCGCTATAAGCCGCGAGTGCCTTGAATGATAGCTGAAGGCCGCGCGATTGGTTCCCGCGCCCGTCACGCTTTTGACGATCAGATGCGTTCGGAAAGCTTGATCGCCACGCGGCAGCCCAGCCGGATCACGCCGGACAGCAGCGGATAGGCCGGTGCCCGTTCCGCCCCGCCGGCGATCGCCGCATCGTGATGCTCCCGCTCCTCGTCGCGGAACTTGGCGATGTGGCCGGACAATTCGGGGTCTTCGTCCCCCAGGTCGTCCAGCTGCTGGGTATAGTGGCGGTCGATCTCGGTCTCCACCGCCGCGGTGCAGGCCATCGCCGCCTCGGGGCCGAGCAAGGCCGTCGCCGCGCCCAGCGCAAAGCCTGCCGCCGACCATACCGGCTGCAGCAGCGTGGGCCGCACGCCGCGCTCTGCCAGCAGCTTGTCGAACACTTCGCGATGCGCGGCCTCCTGCGTCGCCATACCGGCGATCTCGGCGGCGCCGGGCGCGCGATTGCCCATCACCGCCAGCTGCCCGGCATAGATGCGGGTCGCGCCGAATTCGCCCGCCTGGTCGACCCGCAACATGCGCTCGCTGCGCTTATCCATCAGCCACTCTCCGGCCGCGCGTCAGAAGTAAGCCGATCGCCAGCGCGGCGGCGATCGAGAACAGGAAGTTCCATCCCGCCAGCGATATCCCGAACAGCGACCATGGCGCCACGTCGCAGCGGATCACCGGCGCGGCCAGGATCGCGGCCAGGGGGTCCTGCCCGCTGGCGAAGGGACTGGCGGTGCATGCGGTGACGCCCTGCCACCAGCCATACTCCACCCCGGCATGAAAACCGCCGATCAGTCCGGCCAACGCGATAGCCACTGCGGCGAGCCAGACCAGCACGCGGTTCGGGATCACGAAGGCCAGGAACCCCAGCGCGAGCGCCGCAAAATGGGCATAGCGCTGCCACCAGCACATCTCGCAAGGCGGCAGGCCGAAACCGTATTGGCTGATATACGCACCCGCCAGCAGAAGCGCCGGCGTCAGCAGCGCCAGCCAGCGCGCGGCTTTTTCACCACGCATAGATCACCCCTCCCCGTTCGTGTCGAGCGAAGTCGAGACACGCTGGCGGTGCGCGAGGCGTCTCGACTTCGCTCGACACGAACGGGAGTGAGGATGCATTTACGACCAAAGTTACTTCCGCGCCGCCAGCGCGGGACGGCCCGCCGTGCGGTCCAGCGTCTGGATCGCGTAGTGCAGCTGGAAGTCCTTGATGCCCTGCTTCTTCAGGTCTTCCGGCGTGGCGGTGAAACGCGGATCATCCTTCTTGTCGGTTTCCAGTTCCTTGTCGTCCAGCGAGGCCTCGTTGATCAGGTGGCCGCGCAAGTCGCTTTCGCGCACCGCCCGATCCGCGCGCGCCTTGGCGTCGGGATCGGAAAGCTGGGGCACGCGGATGTCGGGATCGATGCCGCCTTCCTGCACGGAGTGGCCGGACGGCGTGAAATAGCGTGCCGTCGTCAGCTTCACCGCGCTGGTCTTGTCCAGACCGATCAGCGACTGCACGCTGCCCTTGCCGAAGCTGCGCTCACCCATGATCACGGCGCGATGCTGATCCTGCAGCGCCCCGGCCACGATCTCGGATGCCGAGGCCGAACCGGCGTCGATCAGCACGATCATCGGCATGCCCTTGATCGCATCGCCCTTGAACATCGTTTCGGCGCGATAGAACTGGTTTTCCGATGCGACGCGGCCGCGCTGCGAAACGATATCGCCCTTGTCCAGGAACAAGTCGGACAGCGCCACCGCCTCGTCCAGCGAACCGCCGGGGTTCGAGCGCAGATCGAGGACCAGACCCGCCAGCTTGCCCTGCGGCGTCTTGGCCACCTGCGCCTTCAGGTCGTTGATCGCGATGTTCACGTCCTTGCCGACATCGCGCGAAAATTCGTTCACCGAGATCACGCCGACATCGCCCTTCAGCTCATGCGTGACCGGCTCCAGCTCGATCACGCCGCGCGTTACCGTCACGTCGAACGGCGCATCGCGGCCGGTGCGGAAGATCGTCAGCCGGATCGGCGTGCCTGCGGGGCCGCGCATCTTGGCGACCGCCTCGTCCAGGTCCCGTTCGAAATAGAGCGTGCCATCCAGATGGGTGATGAAGTCCCCCGCCTTGATTCCCGCCTTTTCCGCCGGGGAGCCCTTGAACGGCGAGACCACCTTCACCGCCCCGTCTTCTTCCACCACGGAGAGGCCAAGGCCGGTGTAGTTGCCGTCGATCATGGTCTCGATCCGCTGCAGCGAGGGGCCATCGAGATAGGTCGAGTGCGGATCGAGGCTGGCAAGCATCCCGTCGATTGCGCCCTTCAGCAGCTTGTCGTCGCTCACCTGATCGACGTAATTATCCTTCACCAGCTGGTAGATCGCCAGCAGCTTGCCGAACTGCGGCCCGCTGCGCGCATCGACCGCCGCAAGGCCCGCCGTGGCGGTGGGCAATAGGGCGACGGCGCTGACCAGCATGGTGGCGCGCAGGAGAGGAGCGAATTTCATCGGCTAATGGGAGCCTCTCTTTTCCAGCAGAGCCCATCCGGCTTCCGCGTAAGTTCCCCCATTCTAGTGACGGCGGCGGGGGTTGGCCAGTGGCTGTCTTGAGGGCAAACAACGAAGCATAGCTGCATGCGAGGGACGTAAGAGCCCTCACGCCCCCCGCAGGTATTGCAGCGGGTTGACCGGCTCGCCGTTGCGCCGCAGCTCGACACCCACTTGCGGGCGGCCCGGCCCGGCCACGCCCAGGGGCGAGCCTGCCACCACCTGCTGCCCCACCGCCACGTCCAGCCGCGCCAGGCCGGTGACGAGCGAGGCCCAGCCGCCCTCATGCTCGATGATCACGATCTGGCCATAACCGCGATAGCGCCCGGCAAAGGCGATCCGGCCCGAGGCGGGCGCCACCGCCTGCGCGTTGGGCCGCACCGCCAGCAACACGCCGCGCGACCGCGATTGCCCCGCGCCCTGCTCGCCAAAACCGGTGACGAGGCGGCCGGTCAGCGGTAGCATCCACGCGCCCAGCCCTTGCGGCGCGGGAATGGCCGCGGGCGGATCGATCACCCGCGAATCCTCCGGGCGTGGCGGACGGATAATCGGGCCAGGCAGCCGTGCCAGCGCCTCACGCAGCTGGCCCTGACGGCCGATCTCCCCCACCAGATCGCCCAGGTCGCGCGCCCGCTCCGCCAGCATCAGCGCGCGCTCCGCCTCGCGACTGGCGATGCCCGAAACCTGCCTGCTGGCGATCCGCTGCCGCGCCTCGACCGCGGCCAGCTGGCGGCGCTTCTGGTTCAACTGGTTCTCACCGGCGCGCAACTGGTCCGACGCGGCACGCGCCGATCGCTCCAGCGCCTGCGCCCGGGAGATCTCGGTGCGCAAGGCGGCGGTGCGGCGCTCCACTTCGGGCAGCATGGTCTGCAACAGCGCCCGCATGGTGACGAGATCGCGCAGCGAGCCGGGCCGCAGCAGCGCCAGCACCGGGGGGCGGCGCGAAAGCCGCTGGAGCGAGGCGGTTAGCCGCACCAGCGGAGCCTGCCGCTCGGCCATGCGGGCGCGCAAGGCTTGGCGGGCGGCGGCGATCAGCTTGACCCGCGCCTCCTGCGCCGCGATCTGCGCCTCGGTTTCCTGCACGCGCGCAGCCAGGGCAGCGGCCTCGCGCGCGGTGCGGTCCGCCTGCAGAGTGACGGCACGGGCCTGCGCTTCCAGCGTCTCGGCCCGGCGGCGGGCAGCGTTACCCTCGGCCTGGGCCGTCGCAAGCTCGCGGCGGGTCTGCGCGGCATCGGCGGGCGGGGGAACAGGCGCGTCCTGCGCGGTGGCGGTAAGCACGATCCCGGCAACGGCGAGAAGCGCGGCTAGGAGCAGCCATAGCCGCCGCCCGCCCTTTTTCCCGCCATCCGCGCAAACGCGGGGTGCCATCTGACAAGGCTGCGCCGAAGCAAGCCTCTGGAAAGGAGTTTCCGCTGCTGCGGGTGTAACGAGGAAGGGCAGAGTCGCCACTCTCACCCCGCCCGGTGGTAGGGATGACCGGCGAGGATACTGGTCGCGCGCCAAAGTTGTTCGGCCAGCATCGCGCGGACCATCAAGTGCGGCCACGTCATCGCGCCGAAACCCAGCAGCAGGTCCGCCTGCCCCCGCGCGGCATCGCCATGGCCATCCGCCGCGCCGATCAGGAAGCGCGCCTCGCGCACGCCTTCGTCCCGCCAGCGGCCCAGCAGTTCGGCGAACGCTTCGGACGAGAGCAGCTTGCCCCGCTCATCCAGCAGCACCTCACGCACGGGCGTATGCGCCACAGGCGGCACGCGGCCGCCCACGTCGGGCAATTCGGTATGACGAAAAGGCCAGGTCAGCCGCTTGGCATAGCGGTCCACCAGCTCAGCTTCGGGCGAGCGGGCGATCTTTCCCCTGGCGATGATGTGCAAGAGCATTGCCGCCGTGGTAGCGCCACGGCCCCGCTACGGCGAGGGCAATGTGACGGCGGCTCCCGCAATCGCGGGAGTGCCGGAGCCATGGGACGCGTCCTGCCGCGCGCGATCAGGCCACGCCGGCGCCGCCTTCGCCAAAGCCCCACATGCGCTCCAGATTGTAGAACGTGCGCACTTCCGGGCGGAACAAGTGGACCACCACGCCGCCGGCATCCACCAGCACCCAGTCTGCCGCGGGCAGGCCTTCGATGCGGGCATGGCCGTGGCCGCCGTGCTTGAGGCGCTCCGCCAGCTTCTGGGCGATCGCAGCCACCTGCCGGCTGGACCGGCCCGATGCGATCACCATGTAATCGGCGATGCTGGACTTGCCGTCGAGATCGATGGTCACGACCTCCTGGGCCTGATCGTCATCGAGCGATTGCAGGACGAGCGCCAGAAGCGGATCGTCCGACCCTGCGGGCATGGCAGGCCCGGCGGGGTTCGCGGTGCCGGTCGAGACCGGCTGTAGATGTGCCTGGGGCATCTTGAGTAAAGTCAGCTCCTCTCTGCTGATGAAACGCACGATCGCGCCGCAAGTGCGTGCGATCGGTAAGTAGAAACAAAATGATGCATGATGATGAAATGGTGCGGAAAGCGCGGGAGGGCAAGTTGCCCGCTCACGCAGAATGTCCGGTTATGGCGCGATGGGTGACCTGATCACGCAAGCCGTGCCGCAAGAGCGACGACTGCTGCGCCCAGTCCGGATCGGCGCGACGGATATCCGTCGCCGAGCGCGGGTCGGGATCAAAACGCAAGGTCAACAGCGCAGGCGCGCTCCACGAATCCCGGAACTTCAAGCAGGCGGGTGACTTCCGGTTTCGTCCCAGCCAGGCCATCGCGGGGCTCGCGACAGCGGCGCTATCATAGCCCGGACGCGCCACCACGGCAATCGGCATCGATCGCGCGATGCTCCGCCAGTCGCGCCAGCGGTGGAACTGGGCGAGATTGTCCGCGCCCATAATCCAGACGAAGCGCCGTTTGGGGTACCGCCGGATCAGCCGCCGCAAGGTGAGCGCGGTGTAAGCGGTGCCGAATTCCCGCTCGATCGCGGTGACCCGGATCGGCGCGCGCCGGGCCTGCGCCCGTGCCGAGGCATACCGTGCGGCCAGCGGGGCCATGCCCGCCTTGGGCTTGAGCGGATTGCCCGGGGAAACCAGCCACCACACCTCTTCCAGCCCCAGCGCGCGCATGACTTCTAGAGAGACCTTGCGGTGTGCGCCATGCGCCGGGTTGAAACTGCCGCCGAGCAGGCCGGTGGGGATGCTCATGCGGCTTCACGCAGAGTGAGAGTAAAAAAAGACAAGAAAGTAAAGAGATGCCTCGCGCAGAGGCGCAGAGGCGCAGAGGAGTCGCCGTGGGCCGTCAGGCCCCTTGCCGTTCCGTCGACGGGGTTGATCGAACCGTTGAGGGAGAAGGCGGCTTCGCCGCAGAAATCGCCGCTCTGCGCCTCTGCGCCTCTGCGCGAGCTAATCTTCTTCTGCTTGTCTCCGCGGCTCCGCGCCTCCGCGTGAAACGTCATCGCGTGAATCAAAGTCAGGGCCGGATCTGGCCAGTCCCACGCACCTGCCACTTGTACGTCGTCAGCCCCTCCAGCGCGACGGGCCCACGAGCGTGGAGGCGGCCGGTCGCGATGCCGATCTCCGCGCCGAGGCCGAACTCGCCGCCATCGGCGAACTGGCTGGAGGCGTTGACCATAACGATCGCGCTGTCCACTTCGGCCAGGAACCGCTCGGCATGGGCATCGTCGCCGGTCACGATCGCATCGGTGTGGTGCGAGGAATGGCGGGCGATATGCGCCAGCGCCGCATCCAGCCCGTCCACCACCGCCACAGAAAGGATCGCGTCGAGATATTCGGTATCCCAATCCTCGTCGCTCGCCGCGCCGATTCGCGGATCGAGAGCCTGGGCCCGGGCATCGCCGCGCAATTCGCAGCCCGCGTCGATCAGGTCACCCACCAGTGCGATCGAATCGCCGAACTGCACGTCGAGCAGCAGCGTCTCCATCGCCCCGCAGATGCCGGTGCGGCGCATCTTGGCGTTGAGCGCCACCTTGCGCGCCATCTCGGCATCGGCGCCCGCATCGATGTAGGTGTGGCAGATGCCATCGAGATGGGCGAGCACTGGCACCCGTGCATCCGCCTGCACGCGCGCCACCAGGCTTTTGCCACCGCGCGGCACGATCATGTCGATCAGCCCCGCCGCCGTCAGCATCGCGCCGACCAGGGCGCGGTCCTGCGAAGGCATCAGCTGCACCGCTTCCGCCGGGACGCCCGCAGAGGCCAGCCCGCTGGCGAAGGCGGCGTGGATCGCCCGGTTGGAGTGAATCGCCTCCGTGCCCCCGCGCAGCAGCACCGCGTTGCCAGAGCGCAGGCATAACGCAGCGGCATCGGCGGTGACGTTGGGGCGGCTTTCGTAGATGATCCCAATCAGTCCGATCGGGATCCGCACGCGCGAGAGCTGCAGGCCGTTGGGCCGCTCGCTGCGATCGATCACCTGCCCCACGGGATCGGGCAGCGAAGCCACCTGCTCCACCGCGTCGGCCATCGCCGCCAGCCGCTTGGGATCGAGCCGCAACCGATCGAGCAGTGCGCCCGACAGGCCCTTTTCCTCGCCGGCCGTAACATCGCGCGCATTGGCCTCCAGGATCGCGGCCTGATCGGCACGCAACTGTTCGGCCACCGCACGCAAAGCGGCAGTCTTCTGCGCATCGGACAGTAGCGCGACTTGTCGCTGCGCGGCGCGGCCCGCCGTTGCCAGGCCTGCGACCAGCGCCTCCGGGCTCTGCCCATCCGCTGCTGCAAGATCGGATTCGTGGGCGATGACGGGGCTCTGGATATTCATGCCCGCCACCTATCATCGCAGCCCGACGATGTCACGGCAGACCCAGCGTTCCCGCCGAAACCTCAGCTTGCCGCAAGACTCCCTCCGCTCAACTTCGTTTGGCATGTGCGCAAGGCAGGCGGATTCGCGTTTGTGACAGTCCGTGGCTAGGGCGCGCCTCAAGACAGTATAGTTGCGATAGCGGGGTCAGTTTTGAAAATGCCAGCCGCCGACGCGGTTCGATCGCGTCTGCGGACCCTTTTCCCTGAGCGTGAATTCTTCATGCGCTCTCAGGGCCAGGTCCGATTTATCAAGGTTTCCACGAAAGTTCAGACGCTTGGCGCCGTGGGCGTGGTATCCTTCCTCTCCGTGTGGGTCGGCACGATGGCGAGCGCTACACTCTCGCAATGGTCGGCCATGCAGGAACAAGCCGCCCTGCAGGCGCGCGAGGCCCGAATCGCCACCGCCCAGAACCGTGTCGACGCCTATCGCCAGGACGTGCGTGCAGTGGCCGCAGACCTGGAACGGCGGCAGGAATTCATCCAGCGCATGGTCGAGGCCCACCTGGGTGATCTGCCCGACGATATCCAAGGCGGCGATGCTGCGTCGGACGACCGGGACGAGACGTCCACCACCGTCAAGAAGCTCAGCATGGCGATGCCCGAGGCCGCGCAATTGGCGCAATTGGAGGCTGCGCAGCTTTCCTTTGTCGAGCGGTTGACCCGCTATGCGGACCGTCGCTCCACCCGTGCGGCGGATTCGATCCGCAAGCTCGGCCTCAATCCCGGTGCGATGATCGCCCGTCGTTCTGCCGAGGGTGGTCCGCTGCTGCGCCTCGCCACCGCGCGCGACGGCTCGGTCGATCCCCGCTTCCGGCGAATGGGCGCCAGCCTGGCCCGCATGGACGCGATGGTTTCCAGTCTCGCCAGCGTGCCGCAAGTGCAGCCCGCGCATGTGCCGTTCGTCTCATCCAGCTTCGGTTATCGTGCCGACCCCTTCAACGGCGGCGCGGCGTTCCACGCGGGCCTCGATTTTCCCGGACCGATGGGCTCGGCGATCTACGCCGCCGCCAAGGGCCGCGTGACCTTCGTCGGCCAGAAGCAGGGCTATGGCAACTGCATCGAGATCAGCCACGGCAGCGGCCTGGTCACCCGCTATGCCCACTTGTCGGGCTTCGGCGCGCGCGTCGGGCAGATGGTGGAGCCGGGCACCCGCATCGCCGCCATGGGCAGCACTGGACGTTCCACCGGCCCGCACCTGCACTTCGAAGTGCGCATCAATGACCAACCGGTGAACCCGCGGCCCTTCCTGGATGCCGCTCAAAAGGCGCAGGCACGCTCATGATAACCCCAAGGACTCCCTCTTCAATGTCCAAGCCCATCGGCAGCCATCGCCCGCTTCACGGCTCCACCACCAGTATTCTGGGGGGCGACACCGCGATCTCGGGCAATATCAGCGCCACGGCGGACCTGCACGTCGAGGGGCGCGTCGAAGGGGACATCACCTGCACCGCGCTGATCCAGGGCGAGGGCAGCGAAGTGATCGGCGCGATCATGGCCGAATCGGCCCGCATCGCCGGTCGGATCGATGGTTCGGTGACGGCGCGCGAGGTCGTGATCATGAAGTCCGCACGCATTCGCGGTGACATCATCTACGATGCACTGACGATCGAACAAGGCGCGCAGCTGGACGGCCGGCTGACCCCGCGTTCGAATCAGGCCCAGCCGGTATCCCGCCCTGCCGCCGTGGTGGAGCAGCCATCGGAATTGGCGCGACTGGTGCTGGCCTCTCCCACCGTGGAAGCCGAAGGCTGAGTTTATACAAGGGGCTGGGGCGTCCGCGACTTTGGCGCTCCCCCCATCAACCTGAAAGCGCTTCGGGGTCTCTACTTTCTGGCGCTAAATGGACGCGCTATCTCGAAGACCGCCGTCACTTGATCCCGCATCCCGTTCGTGTCGAGCGAAGTCGAGACACAGTAATCCTACGCAAAACTGTCTCGGATACGCTCGACACAAACGGCGTTATGGATTCTTGGGACAAACGAGAGGCGAGCCAACCCGCCCCTCGCTCGTAGAACTCAACCCCGGCGTTCTTCCGCTTCTGCGGCGCGCTTGGCTTCAAGCCAGGCGGCGGCTTCGGCTTCCTGTGCGGCTTCGCTGGCGGCGACGCGCGCATCTTCACGCTCCTGGCGCAGCTCTTCCAACAGAGCCTGGCGATCATCGCCGAGACGCTCGTCATCGCGGCCATCGTCCTCGATGCCGGCCTTCTTGGCAGCCTTGGCGACGATCGCGTCCAGCTCGCGCTGCGAGCACAGGCCCAGCGTCACCGGGTCCTTCGGCGTGATGTTGCTGATGTTCCAGTGGCTGCGATCACGGATCGCGGCGATGGTGTTGCGGGTGGTGCCGATCAGCTTGCCGATCTGCGCATCGGACACTTCGGCGTGGTTGCGCAGGATCCAGGCGATGCCGTCCGGCTTGTCCTGCCGCTTGGAAACCGGCGTGTAGCGCGCGCCCTTGGTGCGGCTGACGGTGACCGGCGCCTTCTGCATCTTCAGCTTGTAGGCGGGATCGGCCTGGCCCTTCTCGATCTCTTCCATCGTCAACTCGCCCGAGCGGACGGGGTCACGGCCGGTGTACTTGCTGGAGGCCAGATCATCCGCCATCGCCTGCACTTCCAGGATGTGCAGGCCGCAGAATTCGGCGATCTGCTCAAAAGTGAGGCCCGTGGTGTCGACCAGCCACGAAGCGGTCGCGTGCGGCATCAGCGGAGTGGGCTGGCTCATGTCTCTTGGTCCCGATCGATGCCGGACGAACGAGAGAGCATCCGGCGCAAAAACAACAAGGGCCGCCCCTTTGCGGAGCGGCCGTACCGGGCTGATCTAGGCAATCGCGGCAGATTCGGCAAGCGTCACGGTACCGATAGCGGAATGGGCATGCCTAGTGGATCGCAATTTGATGGGTTTTGTGTCGGCATGGACTCTCAAAGGCGGTGATAGACGATCCTGAACATGACGCATGCTTATAAAGCGGCGTCGATTCTTTACAGCAAGGGTTGACGTAGACGGCTGGTACTGAGATAGCGAAGGCGTATAAGAATTTTCACTTACGCATTTACCGATTCAGGGGATTGATCATGAAGAAGCTGGCATTAGGACTAGCCATTGCGACCAGTCTTGTGGCGAGCACGGCGATTGCCGCGCCGAAGCGCCCCGACTACATCGCGTTCAAGGCTCCTCAGGCAGTGGCAGGCGTGGCCAATCCGGCTGGTCAGGTAACTCAATTTGCCACTCCCAGCGTCGCGAAGCATGACGAAGCGTTCGGTACGCTTCCCATCTGGGTTCCGCTGATTGGCCTGATCGCAGTTATCGGTCTGGTTGCGGCGGTTTCGGGTGGCAGCAACGGCAGCCCGGGCTGATCATAGTTTATTCGCTGAAGCGTCAAGGGCTTTATCGCTCACTTCAGCCTAAAAAAATCACGGCTTCGGCATTCTGAGTTCGACTCAGGATACCGAAGCCTTTTTTTGTTTATCAAGTGCCCGAGAGTTCGCCGGTCAGCCACTCTGACCGGTATCAAGCAGGGCGTCATTCGAGCAACTGTAGGCAAGGTCCATAGGGGTTTTCTGACCCGCTGGGTCAGAAAGCGAGGGCAAACGGCGCAACTCCGGGCGCCTATAGCCTTTCCTTACACTTCCAGCACGATCTTGCCGACGTGATCGCCCGCCTCCATTCGGCGGTGGGCGTCCGCCGCGTCCTTCAGGGCGAAGCGCGCGTCCATCTCGGGGCGTAGTTCGCCCTTTTCCACCAGCGGCCATACGTTCGCGGCGATTTCCTGCGCCAGCAATCGCTTGAATGCGATCGAACGCGGGCGAAGCGTGGAGCCGGTCAGCGTATAGCGCCGGCTCATGATCACGCCCATGTTCAGCTCTGCCTTGGGCCCGCCCAGCGCGGCGATGGTGACGTGGCGGCCATCCATGGCCAGGCACTTGAGGTTGCGCGGCACATAGTCACCCGAAATCATGTCCAGCACCAGGTCCACGCCGCGGTCCTCGGTGATGCGCAGCACTTCTTTGACGAAATCGTCCGCCTTGTAGTCGATCGCATGATCCGCGCCGATCCGGCGGGCCTCGTCGCACTTGGCCGCCGATCCGCAAGTGACGATCACCGTCAGCCCGAAAAGCTTGCCCAGCTTGATCGCCATCGTGCCGATGCCGCTGGTGCCGCCATGGACCAGGATCGTCTCCCCCTCGCTCGCCCAGCCGCGTTCGAACACGTTGTGCCACACGGTGAACAGCCCCTCGGGCAGCGCCGCGGCCTCTGCCAGCGGCATGGCATCGGGCACCGGCAGGCACAGCGCGGCATCGGCGATGCAGTATTGCGCATAGCCCCCGCCCGCGACCAAGGCGCAGACCCGCTCGCCGATCAGCAGCGAATCGACCCCGGCACCCAGGCGGGCGACCGTGCCCGAAATCTCCAGCCCCGGCAGTGGTGAGGCATCCGGCGGCGGCGGATAGGCGCCGGTCCGTTGCGCGACGTCGGGCCGGTTCACCCCGGCGAAGGCCACCTTGATCAGCACTTCGCGCGGCCCCGGCTGCGGAACCGCGACGTCGCGCGGCACCAGAACCTCAGGCCCGCCGGGCTTTTCGATGGCGATCGCGGTCATTGTCGCGGGGATTTGCGGTTCGTCGGCGTTGTCCATGGCGCTTGCTGCCACAGCCGCGCGGCGCGACGAAACGAAATTCGTGCAAGCCTGCGCGGACAGTTGACAGTGACAGTTTCAAGTCGGATGCTGCACTGCAATGGACGATGACGAACGACCGCGGCGACGGTCGACCGAGGGTGACTTCGGTGCCGCCAGCCTCCTCACCAGCGAAAGCCTGGAGCGCTACTCGCTGGACGAACTCGATGCACGCATCGCTCTTCTGGAAGACGAGATCGCGCGCATCAAGGCGCACCGCGACAAATCCTCGGCGCACATGACGGCGGCGCAGGCGCTGTTCAGGCCGAAACAGCCTTGAACGTCGAGCGTTATCTCGAAACGGGAAAAGCGGCTCCCTATATCGGTCGCAATCGATCGCTTACCTTCGGGCATTACCTTCCCAGCCCGACAAGGAGCGCCAGCCTTCCAACGAAAGAACCCTAATGCCTAGTTTCGCGCAAAGCCTGGAAAAGACGCTGCATGCCGCGCTGTCCCATGCGTCGGACCGCAGCCACGAATACGCAACGCTCGAGCATCTGCTGCTCGCGTTGATCGACGACGCCGATGGCGCCCAAGTGATGACCGCGTGCGGCGTCGACCTGGGAGACCTCAGCGAAGTGGTGCGCCAGTACCTTGACCAGGAATACCAATCGCTGAAAACTGAGGAAAAGGGCGATCCTGCCCCCACCGCCGGTTTCCAGCGCGTGATCCAGCGCGCCATCCTGCACGTGCAGTCCAGCGGCAAGGACACCGTGACCGGCGCCAACGTGCTGGTCGCCCTCTTCTCCGAACGGGATAGCTATGCGGTCTACTTCCTGCAGCAGCAGGATATGAGCCGCCTGGATGCCGTCAGCTATATCAGCCACGGCATCGGCAAGGGCGGCCGCCGCATCGAAGACAAGAACGCCAAGGGCTCCGAAGAGCAGGCCCCCCAGGCCTCCGAGGAAAAGAGCGACAGCAAAGGCGGCAACAAGAAGGAATCCGCGCTCGACCAGTTCTGCGTCAACCTCAACGACAAGGCGCTGTCGGGCAAGGTCGATCCACTGATCGGTCGTGGCCCCGAAGTGGATCGCACGATCCAGATCCTGTGCCGCCGCTCCAAGAACAACCCGCTCTACGTGGGTGATCCGGGCGTGGGCAAGACCGCCATCGCCGAGGGCCTGGCGCGCAAGATCGTCGAGGGCGAAGTGCCCGAGGTGCTGGAAGAAGCGGTCATCTATTCGCTCGACATGGGCTCGCTGCTGGCCGGCACCCGTTATCGCGGTGACTTCGAGGAGCGGCTGAAGCAGGTCGTCTCTGAACTCGAAAAGATGCCGCACGCGGTGCTGTTCATCGACGAAATCCATACGGTGATCGGTGCCGGCGCCACCAGCGGCGGCGCGATGGACGCGTCCAACCTGCTGAAGCCCGCCCTGTCGGGCGGCACGATCCGCTGCATCGGCTCGACCACGTACAAGGAGTTCCGTAACCACTTCGAAAAGGACCGCGCGCTGCTGCGGCGCTTCCAGAAGATCGACGTGAACGAGCCGACGATCGAGGACACGATCAAGATCCTGAAGGGTCTGCGCACCGCGTTCGAGGATCACCACAAGGTCAAGTACACGCCCGACGCGATCAAGACCGCGGTCGAACTGTCGGCCCGCTACATCAACGACCGCAAGCTGCCCGACAAGGCGATCGACGTAATCGACGAAGTCGGCGCGATGCAGATGCTGGTGCCGCCCAGCCGCCGCAAGAAGACGATCACCGCGCGTGAGATCGAGGCGGTGATCGCCACGATGGCGCGCATCCCGCCCAAGTCCGTCAGCAGTGACGACAAGAAGGCGCTGGAATCGCTCGATCGCGATCTGAAGCGGGTGGTGTTCGGTCAGGACAAGGCGATCGGCGTACTGTCCACGGCGATGAAGCTCAGCCGCGCGGGCCTGCGCGATCCGGACAAGCCGATCGGCTCGTTCCTGTTCTCCGGCCCCACCGGCGTCGGCAAGACCGAAGTCGCGCGCCAGCTGGCCAACATCATGGGCATCGAGCTGAAGCGGTTCGACATGTCGGAATACATGGAGCGCCATTCGATCAGCCGCCTGATCGGCGCGCCTCCGGGCTATGTCGGTTTCGACCAGGGCGGCCTGCTGACCGACGCGATCGACCAGAACCCGCATTGCGTGCTGCTGCTCGACGAGATCGAGAAGGCGCATCCCGACTTGTTCAACATCCTGCTGCAGGTGATGGACAACGGCCGCCTGACCGATCACCACGGCAAGACCGTCGATTTCCGCAATGTGGTGCTGATCATGACCACCAATGCGGGCGCTTCGGACATGGCGCGTTCGGGCATCGGCTTTGGCGATGTATCCAAGGCCGACGCGGGCGAGGAGGCGGTGAAGCTGATGTTCACCCCCGAATTCCGCAACCGCTTGGATGCGATCGTGCCCTTCGCCTACCTGGGCAAGGACACCATCAGCCGCGTGGTCGACAAGTTCATCCTCCAGCTGGAACTGCAGCTCGCGGACCAGAACGTCCACATCCAGTTCGACAGCGATGCGCGGGAATGGCTGGGTGAGCGCGGCTACGACAAGCTCTACGGAGCGCGTCCGATGGGCCGCCTGATCCAGGAGAAGGTCAAGCAGCCGCTCGCCGAGGAACTGCTGTTCGGCAAGCTGGCAACGGGTGGCGAAGTGCACGTCTCCATCAAGGAGAACGCACTCTCGTTCGAACTGACCCCGGCGGCGCCCAAGCTGACCAAGGCGAAGAAGAAAGCCCCCGCCAAGAAGACCGCGCCGGATGCCGGTTCGGAATCGGAAGCCAGCTCGGACGAGTAACTCCCGGTCGGGCACTGCCCACAAGCATGGGGTGGAACCACACCGGTTCCGCCCCATTCTGTTATGATGGCGCGTGATTTCTCTTGGATCAAACCCGAACCCTGGGGGATCCACGTCGTCCCGGCGGACAGCTGGATCGACCCTGCCCGACCGGTCGATCGCGCGTTGGTGACGCATGGCCATGCCGATCACGCACGCGGCGGCCATGGCGCGACCCTGGCTACGCCCGAAACGCTGGCGATCATGAAGCTGCGCTACCAGACGGACGCGGGCGCGCAGCCGACTGCTTATGGCGAGACGATCAGCCTGGGCGGCGGCGTCGATGCGACCTGGCTCCCGGCCGGGCATGTCCTGGGTTCCGCGCAGATCCTGCTGGAACACGCGGGCGAGCGGATCATCGTCACCGGCGATTACAAGCGCCGCGCGGACCCCACCTGCCCACCGTTCGCGGTGACGCCGTGCGACGTGCTGGTGACGGAGGCAACGTTCGGTCTGCCCGTCTTCCGGCATCCCCCGGTCGAGCACGAGGTCGGCAAGCTGCTCAAGGCGCTGGCCGAGAACCCTGATCGCTGCGTGCTGGTCGGCGCTTACGCCTTGGGTAAGGCGCAGCGCCTGATCGCGGAAGTGCGCCGCGCCGGCCATAGCGCGCCGATCTACCTGCATGGCGCGATGGAGCGGATGTGCCGGCTCTATCAGGAGTTCGGCGTCGATCTAGGAGACTTGCGCCTCGTCAGCGACGCGAAGAAGGAAGACATCGTCGGCCATATCGTCGTCAGCCCGCCGTCCGCGCTCAACGATCGCTGGAGCCGCCGCCTGCCCGATCCGATCACCGCGATGGCGTCCGGCTGGATGCGGGTGCGCCAACGCGCCCGCCAGCGGATGGTGGAACTGCCGCTGGTCATCTCCGACCATGCCGATTGGGACGAGCTGACGCAGACGGTGGTGGACGTGAACCCCTACGAAACCTGGATCACCCACGGCCGTGAGGAGGCGATGCTGCGCTGGTGCCAGCTACACCAACGGCGCGCCAAGGCGTTGGCCCTCGTGGGCTACGAGGACGAGGACGATTGATGGAGGAGTTTGCCGCCCTCCTGGATGCGCTTGTCTATACCCGCAGCCGCAACGCCAAGCTCAAGCTGCTGGCCGATTACCTGCGCGATACGCCGGACCCCGATCGCGGCTGGGCGCTGGCCGCCCTGACCGACGGGATCGACTTTCCGGCGGTGAAGTCCTCCACCATCCGCAATCTGTTGAGCGAGCGGGTGGACCCTGTACTCTACGCGCTCAGCCGCGATTTCGTTGGCGACAGTGCCGAAACCGCCAGCCTGCTGTGGCCCGAACCGGACACGCCCCCCACCCCGCCGACCGTGACCGAGGCGGTCGATGCACTGGCCGCGATGACCCGCGCCACCGTCGTTACCGAACTGCCGCGCATGCTGGACCGGCTCGATTCCGATGGCCGCTACGCCTTGCTCAAGATGGCGACCGGCGCGATGCGGATCGGCATCTCCTCTCGCCTCGCCAAGACCGCGTTCGCGCAGGCGTTCGGCGTCACGGTGGAAGAGGTGGAGGAGCATTGGCACGGCCAGACCCCGCCCTATCAGCCGCTGTTCGCCTGGGCCGCGCATGGCGAGGATGCGCCTTCGTCCGAGGGTATTCCGCTGTTCCGCCCGTTCATGCTGGCCCATCCGCTCGAAGAGACGATCGTCGACATGGCCGATTACGCGGCCGAGTGGAAATGGGACGGCATCCGCGTGCAGCTGGTCCGCGCCGACAAGGCGGACGGCACGGGTGAGACGCGCGTCTATTCGCGTTCGGGCGACGATATCTCGGCCACGTTCCCCGAAGTCGCCGCCTCGCTGCCGTTCGCGGCGGTGCTGGACGGCGAACTGCTGGTGCGCGGCTCGCATCAGGGCGGGGAAGAAGGCGGTGCGGCCAGCTTCAACGCGCTGCAGCAGCGTCTGGGCCGCAAGGTGGTGAGCAAGAAGATGCTGGCGGAGTACCCGGCCTTCGTGCGGCTCTACGACGCGCTGATCGTCGATGGCGAGGACTTGCGCGAACTTTCCTGGGAGCAGCGGCGCTTACGCCTGGAAGCACTGATGCCGCGCCTCGATCCGGACGATTTCGACTTGAGCCAGGTGATCGAGGCAGCGACGCTCGACGATCTCGCCCGCATTCGCGAACGCACCCGCGACGACGCGATCGAGGGCGTCATGCTCAAGCGCCGCGACTCGCCGTACATCGCCGGGCGGCGCACGGGCCTATGGTACAAATGGAAGCGCGATCCGCTGCTGGTCGACTGCGTGATGATGTACGCCCAGCGCGGCAGCGGGCGGCGGTCCTCGTTCTATTCAGATTACACCTTCGGCTGCTGGGACGGCGATCCCGATCAGGGCGCGGAGCTGCTTCCGGTGGGCAAGGCTTACTCAGGCATCACCGACGAGGAGCTGAAAATGCTCGACAAGTTCGTGCGCCAGCACACGCTCAACCGGTTCGGCCCGGTCCGGGAAGTAGAGCGCTCACTGGTGCTGGAAATCGCCTTCGATTCCATCCACCTGAGCAAGCGCCACAAGTCCGGCGTCGCCATGCGCTTCCCCCGCATCAACCGCATCCGCACCGACAAACCCGCCCACGAAGCGGACCGGATCGAAACGCTGAAAGGCCTGATCCGGGATTGAGCGGGGGACTTGGGTGGAGAGCGGACCTATGACGCTTCTCTTTTAAATACGCGAGAAAGGGCAAACCCGAACAATGGCGCAGGTGCAACTGCAAGCAGCCAAAAGTAAAAGTAGATGATCGGGATGCCTATATTCTGCCGGTGGATAGCTGAGGCTTCCGCGTCAGCACGTAAAAAGAGCAGCCAGCTTCCGATGGTGACCGCCACGATCCAGAATAAGACCACTTCAGATCGTCTTTGAAGACCAAAGGTGTTCCGCTTTCTGGTCCACAATATCAAGCCGCAGAAAAACACACCCAGAGTGACAACAATGCCAGCGGTCCATATCCAAGCAATCGCAGGCAATCCGTGCATGCCATATTATAACTGTAAGCGCCGTGCCATGTCACCACGCAATGACTACAAGTGGGCGCAAACAGACCTCACCCCGCTTCAACGAACCGCCTGATGCCCCATCGGCCCATGGCCTGCGCCAAAGCCCGGGGTGGCTTGCAGCGCGGCTCGCACGAAGGCGCGGCTGTTTTCGATGGCGGGCACCAGCGATATGCCGCGGCCCAGTTCCGTCGCGATGGCGCTGGACAGGGTGCAGCCGGTGCCGTGGGTGTGAGGCGTTTCGATGCGCGGCGCGCTCCAAGCGAGCGTCTCCTGGCCCGGGCGGATCAGGCGATCGTGGACGATGTCGCCTGGCGCATCGCCGCCTTTGGCGAGGTAGCTGACGCCGCGCGCCGCCATTGCATCAGCGCCGCCCAGCGCTGCGAGTTCGGGCACGTTCGGCGTGGTCAGCGCGGCGAGCTTCATCAATCGCTCGAACGCGGCGACTGTCGCTGCGTCTGCTAGTACCGATCCGCTGGTGGAGATCATCACCGGATCGAACACCACCGGCACGTCCAGCGCCTCCAGCCGGTCCGCCACGACATGGGCGATCGCCGCCGAGCCGAGCATGCCGATCTTCACCGCATCCACGCCGATGTCGGACACGCAGGCGTCGATCTGCGCACCCACCATCTCGGGCGAAAGAGCTTCCACGCCGGTCACGCCCAGCGAATTCTGCGCGGTGATGGCGGTGATCGCGGTCATCGCGAAGCCGCCCAGCATGGTGATCGTCTTGATGTCCGCCTGGATGCCCGCACCGCCCGAGCTATCGGAGCCGGCAATGGAGAGGACGCGGGGCGGCTTGGCGGGCGAGATCATGCGCCTCTCCTACCCGTTCGTGTCGAGCGAAGTCGAGACTGCTGATGTGGCGTAAAAGGTGTCTCGACTTCGCTCAACACGAACGGGGAAATGCGCTCGGGACCTAGCCCCGAAACTGTCGCTCGTTCGAAGGTGGGCTCTTCACCTGTGCCTTCTTCGATCGCGTCGGCCGGTCGACCAGTTCGCCGCCGCAATTGGGACACAGGTCGTCCAGCGCTTCGGCACACTCGGCGCAGAAGGTACATTCGAAGCTGCAGATGAACGCACCGGGCGCCTGGGCGGGAAGGTCGGTGCCGCAACGCTCGCAATCGGGACGCATTTCCAGCATGTCAGGCCGCCGCCTTTTCCACCGCGGCGCAGATCGAGGCGACCGCCGCCTCGACCTCACCGGCATCGTCACCCTCCGCCATCACGCGGATCACCGGCTCGGTGCCAGAAGGCCGGATGACCAGGCGGCCCTTGCCGTTCAGCGAAGCCTCGGCATCGGCGATCACCGCCTTCACGCTGTCCGCCTCCAGCGGCTTGCCGCCGCCAAAGCGCACGTTGCGCAGCAGCTGCGGCACCGGGTCGAACAGATGCAGCAGCTCGCTCGCCCGCTTGCCGGACTGGACCAGCGCCGCTAGCACTTGCAGCGCCGCCACGGTGCCGTCTCCGGTGGTCGCGTGATCGAGCAGGATCATATGGCCCGACTGCTCGCCGCCGACGTTGTATCCACCCTTGCGCATCGCCTCCAGCACATGGCGATCGCCCACGGCGGTGCGCATCAGGTCCAGGCCCTGCCCCTTGAGGAAACGCTCCAGCCCCAGGTTCGACATGACGGTGGCCACCACGCCGCCGCCGGCCAGCCGGCCCTGCCGCGCCCATTCGCTGCCGATCAGCGCCATGATCTGATCGCCATCGACGATCTTGCCCTTTTCATCCACCACGATCAGGCGATCGGCATCGCCATCCAGCGCGACGCCGATATCCGCGCCGGAGGAGACCACCGTCTCCTGCAAGGCGCCGACATGGGTTGAGCCGCAATTGAGATTGATGTTCTTGCCATTGGGGCTGACGCCCAGCGTCACCACTTCCGCGCCCAGTTCCCAGAAGGCGGACGGGGCCACCTGATAGGCCGCGCCGTTCGCGCAATCGAGGGCGATCTTCAGCCCATCGAGCCGGATCTCCTTGGCGAGCGAACCTTTCACCGCGTGGATATAGCGCCCGCGCGCGTCCTCGATCCGGCGGGCGCGGCCGATCTCATCCGAGGCGGCAAGCGCCAGATCCTGCGAAAGCATCGCCTCGATCGCCAGTTCGTCTGCATCGGAGAGCTTGAAGCCATCGGGGCCAAACAGCTTGATGCCGTTGTCCTCATACGGATTGTGGCTGGCAGAGATCATCACGCCCACGTCCGCGCGCAGTTCCTGTGTCAGCAGCGCGACTGCGGGGGTGGGCATCGGCCCCAGCAGCACCACGTCCATGCCCACGCTGGTGAAGCCTGCCACCATCGCGTTTTCCAGCATGTAGCCGGAAAGGCGCGTGTCCTTGCCGATCACCACGCGGTGGCGATGGCTGCCGCGCAGAAAGCGGGTGCCCGCCGCCTGGCCGACCTTCATCGCGGTGGCGGCGGTCATCACGCCTGCGTTGGTGCGGCCACGGATGCCGTCAGTGCCGAAGAATTGCTTGCTCATGCCTCGTCCCTAACCCGGCGATGCTTACCATGCGATTGCCGTGGAATTGCGATGTCGTCATCGGGTGCTAAAGCATTGTGCCGGATCACGCGAACCGGTTTTTGGCGATACGCCAGCACGTGGGTGGCAGCATAGGGGCCGTTTGGTGCGTTCAGGAGGGCTATGACGCCAGAAACCGCTGACAACAGCGCCACACGCATGCCCCCGATCACGGTTCCGGCCGGCTGGACCTTTCTGGGCCTGGCGCTGGGTATCGCCCTGGGCTGGTTGCTGAGTGGGACCGCGATATCCGGGCCTCTGCTCGCCGTGGCGGGTCCGGTGGGCAAGCTGTGGCTGCAGGGCCTGACGATGACGATCCTGCCGCTTGTGGCGGCGCTGCTGTTCAACGGCGTGGTCGATACCGTGGCAGCGGCACGCGCCGGACCGATGGCACGGCGCACGCTGGGGCTGATCTTCGGCATCCTGGCGTTCAGCGCAATCCTGGGCGGCCTGCTGACCCCGCTGCTGCTGGGCCTGTTCCCCGTACCCGCAGATGCTGCGCGCGCGATCGGCGCACAAAGCGCTGACCCTGGCCCCGTGCCCGGCATCGCCGATTTTCTGACCGGCCTGATCCCCTCCAACATCGTGTCGGCGGCCGGGGACAACGCGATGCTGCCGGTGATCGTGTTCTTCGCGCTGTTCGCGCTGGCCTCCACGCGTCTGGCGGACGGTCCACGCCAGACCCTGGCCTCCCTGTTCGAGGGGATCGCAGGCGCGATGATGGTGGTGATCGGCTGGGTGCTGGCGGTTGCGCCGATCGGCGTATTCGGGCTGGCCTTCAGCGTGGCGGCCGGCAGCGGCGGCGCGGCGATCGGCGCGCTGGCGCATTATGTCTCGATCGTCGCGGCAGTGGGCGGCGTGATTCTTATCGGGGCCTACCTGCTGGCGGTATTCGGTGCCAAGCGCAGCCCGCTTGCCTATGCCCGCGCGATGCTGCCGGCGCAGACGGTGGCGTTCTCCACCCAGTCCTCGCTCGCCAGCCTGCCCGCGATGCTGGTCTCCTGCCGCAATCTGGGCGTGCGCGAGCGGACCGGAGAATTCGTGCTGCCGCTGGCGGTCGCGCTGTTCCGCCCCACCGGCCCGGCGATGAACATGGCCGTCGCCATCTATGCCGCGCACCTGACCGGGGTGACGCTGACGCCGCTGGTGCTGGCGTCCGGCATCCTGACCGCCTTCGCGACGACGATGGGCGCGGTATCCTTACCGGGCGCGATCAGCTTCGTCACATCCTGCGGCCCCGTGGCGATCGCGATGGGCGTGCCGGTGGAGCCTCTGGCGCTATTGGTGGCGGTGGAGATGCTGCCCGACCTGATGCGCACCCTGGGCAATGTCAGCATGGACGTGGCGGTGACGGCGACGGTGGATCGGCTGGAAGGTGACGAGGGCGCGCCACGGACGGTGCATTGACCCCCTAACCGGGCTTGGCATGGAGGCACAAAAAAAAGCCCTCTCGCCGTAGCAAGAGGGCCTTCCTTATGTTTCGAACCGGGAAGAACTCAGCTGTCGTCGCCGGCGAACTCTTCATCGGCGGCATTGCGTGAGCCATACCGGTTTTCCAGGTCGTCCATGGTCTCTTCGCCATCGAAGGCGGCCATGTCGATATTGCCGCTGGATTCCATCTGCTTCATGCGGTCGATCAAGTCGGGCGCATCCACGTCTTCCAGGCCGCTATCGTCCTTGACGCTGTCCAACGGGGAACGCTCGTCCACGCCGTCCAGCGCTTCGTCGGCCACGGTCTGCGCCTGGGTGTCCTCGTCCTCCTGCTCGGGCGTGATATCCTCGCGCGAGAGGTCGCGTTCCTGATCCATCATCGAAATTCTCCTTCACCCGCACAACCGTCGGGTGAAGGATCGGGTTCCGCGTGCCCTAGCGTGAGGGGACAGGCTTTTCGCCCGAGTAGTCGTAGAACCCCTTGCCGGACTTGCGGCCATACCAGCCGGCCTCGACATACTTCTGCAGCAGTGGCGCGGGCCGGTACTTGGGATCGCCGGTGGTGGCGTGGAACACCTTCATGATCTCGTAGAGCGTATCAAGGCCGACGAAATCGCACAGAGTCAGCGGACCCATCGGGTGGTTCAGGCCGATCTTGCAGCCCGCGTCGATATCCTCGACCGAGGCCAGCCCCTCACCCAGCACGAAGATCGCCTCGTTCAGCATCGGGCACAGGATGCGGTTGACCACGAAGCCCGGCGCATCGCCCGCGATCACCACGGTCTTGCCCAGCGCTTCGCCGAACGCCTTCATCTTGTCGATGGTATCCTGCGACGTGGCGAGGCCGGGGATCACTTCGACCAGGCCCATCACCGGTACGGGATTGAAGAAGTGCAGCCCGCAGAACCGGGTCGGATCGGGCGAACCGGCCGCCATGCGCGTGATCGGGATGGAGCTGGTATTGGATGCCAGGATCGCGTTGGGGCCAAGCACCTTGCCCGCCGCCTCGAAGATCTTGGCCTTGATATCCTCGCGCTCGGTCGCGGCTTCGATAATCAGATCGGCCTTGGTCATCGTGGCATAGTCGCCCACGGGAGTGATGCGGCCCAGCAGCGCGTCAGCATCCGCTTGCGTCAGCTTCTCTTTCGCCACCAGCTTGGACAGGCCCTTGGCGATGCCGGCCTTGCCCTTCTCTGCCAGTTCGACCGAGACGTCGGACAGGATCACATCCATGCCCTTGCTGGCGACGGTCTGGGCGATGCCCGCGCCCATGATGCCTGCCCCAATGATGCCGACTGTCTGCATTGCCAATTCTCCCATGCTGCGGTGCGGGATGACTAGCGGGATTGGCAGCGGACGCAACTATGGTTCGGATAGTTGACGGGGGGACAAACCCCTAACGATTGGCCCCCGGCACCCACAACACATCGCCGCCCGCCGCCGCGTTGACCGCGCGGGCCAGGACGAACAGATAATCGCTCAGGCGGTTTACGTAGGCCAGCGCGGCGGGGTTCAGCGGCTGTTCCGCAGATGCCTTGGTCGCCGCACGCTCTGCATGGCGGGTGACGGCACGGGCTATGTGAATGCGCGCCGCCGCTTCGGTGCCGCCGGGCAAGATGAAGCTGCGCAGCGGCTCAAGCCCTTCGTTCAGCGCGTCGATCTGCTGCTCCAGCCATTCGACCTGGCTCTGGACGATCCGCAAGGTCATCTCACCTGGCGCGAAATCCTCGCCCGGCGTCGCAAGATCGGCGCCCAGATCGAACAGATCGTTCTGAATGCGCGTCAGCGCCGTGGCATGGGGAGACCCGGTCAACGCGCAGACGGCAAGGCCGATCGCGCTGTTGGCTTCGTCCACCGCGCCGATCGCGGCCATGCGCGCGTCGTGCTTGGCCACGCGCGATCCGTCGACGAGGCCGGTGGTGCCATCGTCGCCCGTGCGCGTGTAAATCCGGTTCAGCTTGACCAAGTCAGGTGCGGCCGGATTACTTCGACATTGCCATCAGCAACGCCACCACCACGACGGCGGCAGCCTGATACTTGATGCGGTTGAACATCATCTTGTTCTGCATCATCTGGGCCGGCGTGGCTCCCGTGGCGTTGGGATCGCCCTCCAGGTCCATCTTGGTGCTCTGCATGAAGGCGACGATGCCCCGCACGAGGCTGACGACAACCATGACCATCAGCACGACGATCAAAGGGATAAGGATGTAGCTCATGCCTTTACATGTAGGCCTGAGGACAGGGAAATACCAGCGGGCAAGCGCCCGTCCCGAAGGGCAGCGGCCAGCGCCGGGCCGTCCTCTCCTGCCAGCCGCCGATCGCTGAGCGAGGGCGCGCCGCGCCGCTTGGCCAGCTTGCGGCCATCGGGCTCCAGCAGCACCGCGTGGTGGTGCCAGGTGGGCACCGGCAGGCCAAGCAGCGCCTGCAATAGCCGGTGGACATGGCTGGCGGCGAACAAGTCCATCCCGCGCGTGACCAGCGTGATGCCGTCCACCGCGTCGTCCAGCGTGGCGGCAAGGTGATAGCTGGCGGGCAGGTCCTTGCGCAAAAGCACCACGTCGCCAAAGATTTCGGGCGTGGCGCGCTGCGGGCCGGCCAGTTCGTCCACCCACTCCAGCGGCCCGGCCAGCGCGACCGCCGCCGCCATGTCGATCCGCCACGCCGCGCCTTGCGGGTCGATTGCGTGCTTATTGTCCGGGAGATGGCGGCAGGTGCCGGGGTAGAGCGGGCCGTCCGGGCCGACCTCGGTCGCCGCCGCCGCGATCTCGGCACGGGTGCAGCGGCAGGGGTAGAGCAGGCCCATCGCCTTCAGACGCTCTGCGGCCTTGGCATAGCTGGAAAGACGGTGGGACTGGAACACCGGCTCACCATCCCAGGACAGCCCAAGCCAGGCGAGATCGGCCAGCGAGCCGGCGATGAACTCGGGCCGGCTACGCTCACCATCGATGTCCTCAATCCGCACCTCGAACGTGCCGCCCCGCGATCGCGCCAGATCATGCGCGACGATCGCGGCATAGGCATGGCCTAGGTGCAGCGGGCCATTGGGGCTGGGGGCAAAGCGGGTTCGGATCATCTGGTTGGCTGGTGTGGCGGGGTGGGGGAAGGTTCGCAAGATAGTTCACGCGGAGGCGCGAAGGCGCGGAGAATGGGTTCGCGCAGAGATCGCAAAGGCGCAGAGGAGGGTCGCGCTTTGCGGCGAAGCCGCTTTCACCTTCTGCCATTGCGCCAAACGCCCCGCATAGGATCAGGGCCTTACGGCCGATTTCGCCACTGCCCCCTCCGCGCCTCTGCGATCTCTGCGCGAACCACCCCTTCCTTCTTCGCGTCTCCGCACGAGCCCAAAAGATCGAGCTGTGGATTTCCCGCCAACCTTCCCTCAACCGGAACTTGACGCCCCGGCACACACCTGCTGCAATCATGCAATGCCTTGCCATCAAACCGCAATGACGGCCTGCGACAGGAGGCCATGCTCAAGTCGGAGCTGATCGAGCGCGCGGCCCGGTTCCGCAGCGCGGAGGAGGATCCCTCCCGCAGTCTTGCGGACTGTCCGGCATTGGTTCTGAATGCGGACTACACGCCGCTTTCCTACTACCCCCTCAGCTTGTGGCCGTGGCAGACCGCGATCAAGGCGATCGTGCTGGAGCGGGTGGACGTGGTCAGCGTCTATGACCGGGCGGTGCATTCGCCCAGCTGGACGATGCAGATCCCCTCCGTGATCGCACTGCGCCAATATGTGAAGCCTTCCGAATTCCCCGCCTTCACGCGCTTTAACGTATTCCTGCGCGATCGTTTCAGCTGCCAGTATTGCGGCAGTCCGCAGCACCTGACGTTCGACCATGTGGTGCCCCGGCGGCTGGGCGGGCGCACCAGCTGGGAGAATATCCTCACCGCCTGCGCGCCCTGCAATATGAAAAAGGGCGGGCGTACGCCCAAGCAGGCGAAGATGCCGCCGATCGTCCAGCCGATCCGCCCGACTAGCTGGCAATTGCAGGAACGCGGGCGCGCGTTTCCCCCCAATCACCTGCACGAAACCTGGCGGGACTGGCTCTATTGGGATGTCGAGCTGGAGGCCTGAGCCCCAGGGATACGCCCTAGTTCGCGCTGTCCTTGTCCCAGGGGCTCTTCGCATGATGCTGGGCCTGCGCGGCGGGCTTGGCATCGTCATCATCGGGTGACGGGACCAGGCAATACGCCGTCACCAGCACGCCCGCCGACCACCACAGCGCCCGCCAGCGACTGCGAAACACGGTGCGGATCGATGGACCAAGCGTGGAGATCATGCGCGGCAACTTTCTCAGAGCCGTTCGTGTCGAGCGAAGTCGAGACACACTAGCGCGACGCCAGCATGCCTTGACCGCGCTCGACACGAACGGATCAGCAACGTCTAAGCCACAGACCGTTAATTCTCCGTGCCTGCCTCGCGCTTCAGATCGTAGATCAGTTCCAGCGCCTCGCGCGGGGTGAGGGCGTCGGCGTCGATCGCATTGATGCGATCGCGCATGGTGTCGCAGGCTTCCTCGCGCGCGGCTTCTGCGGCGGCGAACAGCGGCAGGTCGCCCAGCCCCGCCGCCAGCCCACCGGTTTGCGCGCGGCCCTTCTCCAGCTTGTCGAGCACAGACTTGGCGCGGCTGACCACTTTGGCCGGCACCCCCGCCAGCCGCGCCACGGCCAGGCCATAGCTGCGGTCCGCCGGGCCTTCCGCCAGCTCGTGCAGCAGCACCAGATCGCCCTTCCACTCGCGCGCGCGGACGTGGTGGAGCGAGAGCGCGTCGCACGTCTCGGCCAGCCGGGCCAGTTCGTGGTAATGCGTGGCGAACAGGCAGCGGCAGCGGTTGGTCTCATGCACCGCCTCCGCCACCGCCCAGGCCAGCGCCAGCCCATCATAAGTGCTGGTGCCGCGCCCCACTTCGTCCAGGATCACGAAGCTGCGCTCCGTCGCCTGCGCCAGGATCGCGGCGGTCTCCACCATTTCGACCATGAAGGTGGAGCGGCCCTTGGCCAGATTGTCCGAAGCCCCCACGCGGCTGAATAGTCGGTCCACCAAGCCGATGCGCGCCCGGCTCGCGGGCACGAAACCACCGGCTTGCGCCAGCAGCACGATCAGGGCGTTCTGGCGCAGGAACGTGGACTTGCCGCCCATGTTCGGCCCGCCGATCAGCCAGAGCCGATCATAGGCCGCCAGCTTGCAATCGTTGGCCACGAACCGTTCGCCCTGTGCCGCCAGCGCCGCTTCGACCACGGGGTGGCGCCCGCCCTCGATCTCCAGGCATGTGGCCTCGACGATCTCGGGCGCGGTCCAGCCGCCTTGCGCCGCGCGCTCGGCCTGGCCCGCCGCCACGTCGATGCGGGCCAGCGCCGCCGCCGTCGCCGCGATGGCGTTGCGCGCAGCCACCACGGCGGCCACCAGCTCCTCGAAATGCGATTCCTCCGCCGCCAGCGCATGCCCGCCCGCCTCGGCGATGCGGCTCGCTTCCTCGTGCAGGGCCATCGCGTTGAAGCGCATCGCCCCCGCCATCGTCTGCCGGTGCGTGAAGCCGCTGTCGGGCAGAAGCAGCTTGTCGGCATGGCGCTGCGGCACTTCGATGAAGTAGCCCAGCACGTTGTTGTGCTTGATCTTCAGCGCGGCGACGCCGGTTTCTTCGCGGTATCGGGCTTCCAGCGCGGCGATCGCGCGGCGGGCATTGCCGGAGGTACGGCGCAGTTCGTCCAGAGCGGCGTCATACCCCTCGGCGATGAAGCCGCCCTGCCCGCGCTCGGTCGGCGGGGCGGCCACCAGCGCGCGGTTCAGCCAGTCGACCAGTTCGCCATGCCCCGCCAGAGCGGGCAGCAGCCGGGCGAGCAGACCCGGCATATCCTGATGCCGCGCCAGCCGCTCATGAAGGCCGCGCGCGCCGCCCAGGCCATCGCGCAATTGCCCCAGATCGCGCGGGGAGCCCCGCCCCGCCACTACCCGGCCCAGCGCACGGCCGATATCGGGCAGCGCGCGCAAGGCCGCGCGCACATCGTCGCGCTGCAAGGCGTCGTCATGCCACCAGCCGACCAGCGCCAGCCGCTCGGCGATGGCCGCACGGTCGGTCAGCGGAGCGGAAAGATCGTCCGCCAGCTGGCGTGCCCCCGCCCCGGTGACGCAGCGGTCGATCGCGTCGATCAGGCTGCCCTTGCGCTGGCCTTGCGCCGATTGCAGGATCTCCAGGCTCGCCCGCGTCGCCTCGTCCATGGCGAGCGCGGTGTCCCCGGCGCGTGCTTCGGGCGGCAGCAGCAGCGGCAGCTTGCCGCGCCCGACATGCTCCAGATAAGCGATCAGACCGCCCGCCGCGCTCAGCATCGCGCGGCCGAACATGCCGAACCCTTCCAGCGTGGCGACGCCGTGCAGCGTCTTCAGCCGGGCCTCTCCGCCCTCGCTGGAAAAATCGCGCGCGGGGCGCGGGATCGTATCGACGGGCACGTCCCAATCCTCGGGCGAGACCAGTTCGCTTGCCCCCAGCCGCGCCAGCGCCGCGCCCATGCGATCTGGCGCGCACTCCTCCAGCTCCATGCGCCCGGTCGAGATGTCGCACGCGGCGATGCCAACGGTGCCGCGCACCTCGCATACCGCCGCCAGCACATTGGCGCGGCGCGGTTCGAGCAGCGCCTCCTCGGTCAAGGTGCCGGCCGTCACGAAGCGCACGATGTCCCGCGCCACCAGCGCCTTGGAGCCTCCGCGCTTCTTGGCCTCCGCCGGGCTTTCGGTCTGCTCGGCGATGGCGACGCGGCACCCTGCGCGGATCAGGCGCGCCAGATACCCTTCCGAAGAGTGCACCGGCACGCCGCACATCGGGATCGGCGCGCCGTTATGCTCGCCCCGGCTGGTCAGCGAGATGTCCAGGATCGCCGCCGCCGTCTTCGCATCGTCGAAGAACAGCTCGAAGAAATCCCCCATGCGGTAGAACAGCAGGCAGTCCCCCGCCTCTTCTCGCAGCGCGAGATATTGCGCCATCATCGGCGTGTGGGCAGCTGCATCGGCCATGGTTGCGCCGGGTTAGCGCCGAGTTGCATGATTCGGAACGGGCGCAGGGCAGCTTTCCCCTACCAAGAACGCCTAACTTTGGTTAGGGCGCAGCTCGAAAGATACAGGCCGATAGATGCAGCCACCGGATCGCGGCTGCGCTTCGCCACAGCGGGAGACTTGGCGTGACAGACGAAACCAGGGTTCAGTTCACCGACCGCGAAGCGCTGTTCTATCACCAGACGATCCGCCCCGGTAAGATCGAGATCATCGCCAGCAAGCCGATGACGACGCAGCGCGACCTCTCGCTGGCCTACTCGCCGGGCGTCGCCGTGCCGGTACAGGCCATCGCCGACAATCCCGGCGACGCTTACGAGTATACTGCAAAGGGCAACCTGGTCGCCGTGATCTCCAACGGCACGGCCATCCTGGGCATGGGCAACCTGGGCGCGCTGGCCTCCAAGCCGGTGATGGAAGGCAAGGCGGTACTGTTCAAGCGCTTCGCCGATGTCGATTCCATCGATCTCGAAGTCGACACCGAAGACCCCGAGGCGTTCATCAACGCCGTCGCCCTGCTGGAGCCCAGCTTCGGCGGCATCAACCTTGAGGATATCAAGGCCCCGGAATGCTTCATCATCGAGCAGGCACTGCGCGATCGGATGAACATCCCCGTCATGCATGACGACCAGCACGGCACCGCGATCATCGCGGCGGCGGGCGTGATCAACGCCTGCCTCATCACCGGGCGCAAGCTGAAGGACGTGCGGATGGTGGTGAACGGCGCCGGCGCATCCGCGCTGGCCTGCACCGCGCTGATCAAGGGCATGGGCGTGCCGCATGAGAATGTGACCGTGTGCGACCGTTCCGGCCCGATCTATCCCGGCCGCGCCGATGTGGACCAGTGGAAGAGCGCGCACGCCATCCCCACCGAGGCCCGCACTCTGGAAGAAGCGCTGGTGGGCGCGGACATCTTCCTGGGCCTGTCCGCCGCCGGAGCACTGAAGCCCGAGTGGGTGGCGAAGATGGCCAAAAGCCCGATCATCTTCGCGATGGCCAATCCCACGCCGGAAATTATGCCGGACGAGGCCAAGGCCGTGCGTCCCGACGCCATCATCGCCACGGGCCGCTCGGACTTTCCGAACCAGGTCAACAACGTGCTTGGTTTCCCCTTCATCTTCCGCGGCGCGCTGGACGTGCGCGCCACCGCGATCAACGAAGAGATGAAGATCGCCGCCGCCCGCGCCATCGCCGAGCTGGCGCGCGAGCAGGTGCCGGAGGAAGTGGCCGCCGCCTATGGCAAGAACCACCAGTTCGGGCCCGAGTATATCATCCCCGCGCCGTTCGATCCGCGCCTGATGGAGCGCGTGTCCTCCGCCGTCGCCAAGGCCGCGATGGACAGCGGCGTGGCGCAAAAGCACATCGAGGATTTCGACGCCTACCGTCACGCCCTGAAGGCGCGCCTCAACCCCACCACCTCGGTGCTGACCAACGTCTATGCCAAAGTGAAGGAAGATCCCAAGCGCGTGATCTTCGCCGAGGGCGAGGACGAAGTGGTGCTGCGCGCCGCCGTGCAATACCGTGAATTCGGCTATGGCGAGCCGGTGCTGGTCGGCCGCACCCAGGCCGTGCTCGACAAGATGAAGGAACTGGGCGTCGGCGACCCGGAAAGCTACACGATCGAAAATTCCGCCGTCTCCGAACACGTCGAGCCGATGGTGCAGATGCTGTATGAGCGCCTGCAGCGTCGCGGCTTCCTGGAGCGGGACGTGCGCCGCATGGTCAACCAGGATCGCAACGTCTTCGCCTCCGGCCTGCTCAAGCTGGGCGTGGGCGATGCCATGATCACCGGCATGACCCGCACTTTCGCGCAGTCTATCAAGGAAGTGCGCCAGGTGCTGGACCCCAAGCCCGGCGCGCTGCCTTTCGGCATCCACATGCTGGTGTCCAAGAACCACACCGTGTTCATGTCGGACACCACGATCAACGAGCGTCCGGGCCCTGACGACCTGGTGGTGATCGCGCGTGAGACCGCCGCCGTCGCCCGCCGCCTGGGCCATGAGCCGCGCGTGGCGTTCCTTTCGTACTCCACTTTCGGCAACCCCGCCGGTCGCTGGCTGGAAACGGTGCGAGAGGCGGTCCACATCCTCGACAAGGAGCCGCAGGACTTCGAGTACGAAGGCGATCTGGCCCCGGACGCCGCGCTCAACCCCAAGATCATGAAGCTCTATCCGTTCTCGCGCCTGTCGGCGCCGGCGAACGTGCTGATCATGCCGGGGCTGCAATCGGCCAATATCTCGGCCAAGCTGCTGCGCGAAGTCGGCGGGGCGACCACGATCGGCCCGATGCTGATCGGCATGGAAAAGCCCGTGCAAGTCGTACCGATGACCGCGATCGCGCCCGACGTACTGACCAGCGCAGTACTGGCAGCGTCAGGCGTGGTGGGGTGAGGTTTAGCTGAGCCCACCCCCTTCACCGTTCGTGTCGAGCGAATTCGAGACGCGGCAGCGCCAAGCCAGCGTATCTCGACTTCGCTGAACACAAACGGGACGGCGGGATGACAGGAAACGGGGCGCGCTTGATTTCGGCGGCAGCCCCCGCACTCAGAACCAGGCTTTATAAATCCCGAACGCGCTGGTTGCGGTGAGCACCACGCCGACCAGGATCAGCATCGGCTTTACCGGAATACGCTTGGCCGCCCACGCCCCGATGGGTGCCGCCATGACTCCGCCGATCAGCAGACCCAGGGTTGCGCCGGCCAGATCCGCCACGCCGATGTGCAGGATGAACGCGATCGAGACGGTCACGGTCAGGAAGAACTCGACCAAGTTGACCGTGCCCACCACCTTGCGCGGGTCCGCGCCCTGGATCAGCAGGTTGGAGGTGACGACCGGGCCCCAGCCCCCGCCGCCCGCCGCATCCAGGAAACCACCGACGAGGCCGAGCGGCGCGATCAGCTTGGCTTCGCGCAGCTTGGGCGGATAGAGCAGGCCGCGTACCAGCAGCCAGATGCCGATCGCGCTTAGGTATAGCAGCACGAATGGCTTCACCACGCCAGCATCCAGCGAGGACAGCAGGTATGCGCCCAGTATGCCGCCGATCATGCCGGGGATCAGCAGGCTGAAGAACAGCTTCTTGTCGATATTACCGTGCAGCAGATGGCTGATGCCACTGGTGGCAGTGGTGAAGCATTCCACCAGGTGGACCCGCTGCGAGGCCAGGGCCGGCGGCACCCCCAGCACGCCGACCAGCATGGTGTTGGTGATCACGCCGAACGCCATGCCCAAAGCACCGTCCACCAGCTGCGCGGCGAACCCGACGGCGATGAACGGCAGCAACGCAGCGAAATCAAACTGACCAAAGATTGCGCCGAAATCCATGCCTGCCCCACATTATGTCGATTGGAGTGGTAGACATAATTTCGGCAAATGCCAGTGTCTTATTGTTGTGGCGCGGCAAGGCCGGCTATCGGGCGTGGCGGCTTGCGTCGCAGTGGCCGCCGAAGAGGAATTGACCGTGGATGCCATCCATACCGACCGACTGACGTTGCGCGCCTTTCGCGAGGATGATGCGCAGGATCTCCTCGGCTATCTGCACCAGCCCGGTGCCAGCTGCTTCCTGTCGATGAAGCTGGATGACCTGCCCGCCGCCCGCGCCGCCGCGATCAAGCGCAGCAGCGAACCCGATACCTACGCCCTGGAGCATCACCCCAGCGGCCGGGTGATCGGCGAGGTTTTCGGCCATCTCGAACCGCCGGACACGTTCTCGATCGCCTGGATGATCCACCCCGATTTTGCGGGCCAGGGCTTGGCCCATGAAGCGGCGAAGGCGATCGTTGATCACCTTTTCCAGCAGCGCGACGTGCGGCGCGTATATGCCTATGTCGAGACGGACAACCTGCCCTCACAACGATTGTGCGCCCGGTTGGGCATGCGGCAGGAAGGCCTGTTCAAGGAATTCATCTCGTTCGAAAACGATGCAGCCGGAAAGCCGATCTATGTCGATACGATGCAGTTCGCACTTTTGAAAAAGGAGTGGGCGGCAGCCTGAAACCGCAGGCCTACGTGCCACTCGCTCCTGCATTCGTCACGAACGGCGGTATCGAAAGTACCAGACCTCATGCCCCAGCTTGCGCGCCTTCGCCTCATAGCGGGTTTCGGGCCAGCCACCGGGGCGGTTGAGGAAATCGGCGGGCTTTTCGCATAGCCATTGGAAGGTATCGGTGTGCCGCTGCATCACCATCAGGGCGTGGCGCAAGTAGATCGGATGGTCGGTGCCGAAGCGGAACTCGCCGCCGGGCTTGAGTTTGGCAGCAAACATGCGCACCGGCCCGTCGTTCATCATCCGCCGCTTGGCATGGCGCGCCTTGGGCCAGGGATCGGGATGCAGCAGGTAGAGGAAAGAGAGCGCCCCATCGGGCACGCGCGCCAGCACTTCCAGCGCATCGCCGTGATGGATGCGCACATTGCCCAGCGGAGTGCCCGCGCCATTATCGCCATCCACATGGGTCAGCGCCTGGGCGACGCCGTTGATGAAGGGCTCGCAGCCGATGAAGCCGTGATCGGGCAGCATGTCCGCCCGGCCGGCCATGTGCTCCCCACCGCCGAAGCCGATCTCGAAATGCAGCGGACGCGGTGATCCGAACAGCCGCTCAGCCGTGACCGGGCCTTCGTCCGGCACCGCGATGCGCGGCAGCAGCGTGTCGACGAGACCCTGCTGGCCTGCGCGCAGGGTCTTGCCCTTGGCGCGGCCATAGAGGCGGTTGAGCGTGGTGGGATCGCCGGGTTTGTTCGCGGTCATGACCCGGGCCGATGGCAGGGCCGCCGCTATGGGTCAATGGCCCGGCCGGCCTTGGGGCAAGTCGGCGCGCCATCGCCTGAATGCGATGCGCCCTAGTGATGGCAGGCCATGGCCTCGATCACATCCTCCAGCCGCGCCGGATCGCCGATCGCCAACACGTGATCGCCTGAACCCTGGTGCAGCGGCTCCCCATTCCAGTCACACATCGTGCCGCCCGCGCCTTCGACGATCGGAACCAGCGCCGCCCAATCGTGCAGTTTCAGCCCGGCCTCGCAGATTAGATCGAGATGCCCGCTGGCCAGCAGGCCGTAGTTGTAGCAGTCCCCGCCCATCATCATGCGTTTGTGGTCGGTCTTGGCGGCCAGCGCCATGAAGTGCTCGCCCTGATGATCGTCGAAATACTGCGGGCCGGTGGTGGCCAGCATCGCCTGGTCGAGTTGTGGGCAGGCGCGGGTGCGCACCTCCTTGCCGTTGAACGTGGTCGCCCGGCCGCTGGCGCCCACCCAGCGCTCGCCCAGGATCGGTTGGTCGATCACGCCCAGCACCGGCCAGCCGTCCACCAGCAGCGCGATCAGCGTGCCGAAGATCGGGCGACCGCCCAGGAACGAAACGGTGCCGTCGATCGGGTCCAGCACCCAGGTGCGATTGTTGCTGGCGGCATCCTCGCCAAACTCCTCGCCGATGATGCCATCGCGCGGTACCTCGGCCTTGAGGATGCGGCGCATCGCCTCTTCGGCGGCGCGATCGGCGATGGTGACGGGCGAAGCGTCGGTCTTGCGCTCCGCCCCCAGGCCAGAGCGGAAGTGCGGGCGGATCGCCGCGCCTGCGGCATCGGCAAGGCGCATGGCCAGCGCCAGTTCGGTGTCTAGTTTCATGCGCGGTGCTTGCCAGCCCTCCCGCCCCAGAGCAAGCGGCAGGCAGGAAAGACAAAAACGTGCCGTTTCTTTAGTTACGTTAGTGAAACAATTGTAATAACCAGTTGGTTTCTCCTAACCATAATGAGGGGCAACACTCAATCATGAGGGAGGCATGATCCGTATTTCGCGGCCAGCGGTCGATCCACGTGTCGTGCCTGTTTTCGGCACAACCCGCGAGGGGCAACCCTTGTCCTATAACCGTGCGCCCGCTCCAGACCTTGCCCCCTGGCTTGCCAGACTGTCCGTGACGCGGATGCGACTTGCGGCCGGGCAAACTCTTGCTTGCGGTTTGTTTGCCGATGCCGCCGGGATCCGTATCCAGCTGGGCGGCCACGCCGAAGTCGACACGGTCCACGGCGTGACGCATCAGGAACGCAGCGCCGTGTTCATGGGGCCGCAGACGAAAATCCTGCCCGTTCGCCTAAGCGGGGATTTCGTGAGCGTTGGCGTGGCGTATCGGCCCAGCGCCTGCACCCCTCTTCTCGGCCCGATCATGCCGCGATTGGTCGATCGGGTGACGCCGGCATTGTATTGGCCGGAAGAGCAGCTGCTGGGGCTGTTCAAGACGTCCGATCACCCGGAGGCGCAGCTTCAGGCAATCGAGGGATTGTTTCGCGAACGAGTCGCCGCCTTGCGCGATATCCAGCCGGAGCCGATCACCGCGCGTTTCGAGGAAATCGCCTTCATCGATCCGGCGATGTCGATCGCCCAGGCCGCGCGTGAGATCGGCGTGGATCGCCGGCGGCTGGAGCGACTGGTGGTGCGCGATTTCGGCCTGCCGCCCAAGCAGGTCCTGCGCCGCGCCCGCGCGCTCGACATGGCGAGCTACTTGCGCGGCGTGGCGGATGACGGCGAGGCGGAGGCGCTGGCGCTGCGCTATTATGACGAGAGCCACCTGATCCGCGAGTTCGTGGAATTGTTCGGCATGTCGCCACGCCAGTTCACCGCGCTGCCCCAGCCCTTGCTGACCATGACGCTGGAGGCCCGCCAGGCCCGGCGGCTGGAGATGATGGGCCGCCTTGCACCGGGCGAACGCCGGCCCTGGCAATAAACCGGCGCGCAGGAACAAGCTTGCCCCGGCAGCCGGATCGCGGGCAGCCCGATCGCGGGCTCAGTCGAACAGGCTGGAGACCGAGCTTTCGTCGGCGATGCGGCGGATCGCTTCGCCCAGCAAGGGGGCGATGGTCAGCGCGCGGATGCGGTTCGATTCCTTGGTGGCGTCTGTCGGCAGGATCGAATCGGTGATCACCAGTTCGGTCAGCGCCGAGTTGTTGACTCGCGCCACCGCCCCGCCGGACAGCACGCCGTGTGTGATATAAGCGGTCACGCTCTTCGCGCCCTCGTCCAGCAGGGCCTGCGCGGCGTTGCACAAGGTGCCGCCCGAATCGATGATGTCGTCGATCAGGATGCAGGTGCGATCCTTCACGTCGCCGATGATGTTCATCACCTCGGACTGGCCGGGCTTGTCACGCCGCTTGTCGACGATGGCGAGCGGGGCGTTGTCCAGCCGCTTGGCCAGCGCGCGCGCGCGCACCACGCCGCCCACGTCGGGGGAGACGACCATCAGTTCCTGGTCGCCATAGCGGGCTTGGATATCCGCCGCCATCACCGGGGCGGCAAACAGGTTGTCAGTCGGGATATCAAAGAAACCCTGGATCTGGCCGGCGTGCAGATCGACCGAAAGCACGCGGTCGGCACCGGCCTGGGTGATCAGGTTGGCGACCAGCTTGGCCGAGATCGGCGTGCGCGGACCAGGCTTGCGATCCTGCCGGGCGTAGCCGAAGTACGGCACCACCGCCGTGATCCGCTTGGCCGAAGCGCGGCGCAGCGCATCGATGCAGATCAGCAGTTCCATAAGGTTGTCGTTGCACGGGAAGCTGGTGGGCTGAACGACGAACACGTCTTCGCCGCGCACGTTCTCGTGAATTTCGACGAAGACTTCCTCGTCGGCGAAGCGGCGGACGCTCGCATCGGTCAACGGCAGTTCGAGATAACCTGCCACCGCACGCGCGAGGGGTAAGTTGCTGTTGCCGGACATGATCTTCATCGAGGACTTCCCTTACCCACCCAGGACGCGGCCTGCCTCTAGCCGAGAGTCACGGGATTGCAAGATAAGGTGGGATCGGTCGGCGGGATGATCGCGGGTGATCGGAGCGGATCGCCTGGCCCGAGAGTGCCACGTTAAGCGCGGCAACCGGGGATCGATGGCGCGCCATCAAAGCTGACGACCTCGTCATCACCGTGAAGGCGGGAATGACGAAAGAGGGTGTGATTGTCTTTCGCCGAATCACGCTCGCGCATGATCCCGGCGCCAGCGTGTCTCGACTTCGCTCCACACGGACGGGGATGGGAAGCCAGGGGTGGGAGGCTCAAAGCCCCCCGCCCCGCATGGCTTACTTGATGCGGTGTTCGCCCTTGATCCAGCGTACCGTGCCCGAGCTGGCGCGCATGACGACGCTCTCGGTGGTCATCTTGCCGCTCTTCAGCCGCTTCACGCCGTCGAGCAGCGAGCCGCTGGTGACGCCGGTGGCAGCGAAGATGCAGTCACCCTTCACCAGATCGTCGCGGGTGTAGATCCGGTCCAGATCCTCGATGCCCCACTTGCGGGCGCGGCCACGCTCGTCATCGTTGCGGAACAGCAGGCGGCCGTTGAACTGGCCACCGACACAGCGCAGCGCCGCAGCCGCCAGCACGCCTTCAGGCGCACCGCCCGAACCCATGTACATGTCGATCGTGGTGTTCTCATCCGTCACCGCGATCACGCCGGCCACGTCGCCATCGCCGATCAGCACGATGCCGCAGCCGATGCCGCGCAGTTCAGCGATCAGCGCTTCGTGACGCGGACGATCGAGCACGCAGACGATGATGTCCTTGGGCTGGACGCCCTTGGCGGCAGCCACCGCCTCGACGTTCTGCGTCACGCTCTTGTCCAGCGAGATGATGCCTTCGGGGTAGCCCGGGCCGACCGCCAGCTTGTCCATATAGACGTCGGGCGCGTTCAGCAGGCAGCCTTCCTCACCGGCGGCGAGGACGGCCAGCGAGTTCGGGCCGGCCTTGGCGCAGATCGTGGTGCCTTCCAGCGGATCGAGCGCGATATCGATCTTGGGGCCGGTGCCGGGCGCGCCGCCCACCTTTTCGCCGATGAACAGCATCGGCGCTTCGTCACGCTCGCCTTCACCGATCACCACGGTGCCGTCCATGTAAAGTTCGTCGAACGCCTTGCGCATCGCTTCGACCGCGGCATGATCGGCGGCCTTCTCGTCACCACGACCGATCAGTTCGGAAGCGGCGATGGCGGCCGCCTCTGTCACGCGAACCATTTCCAGAACAAGAACACGATCGAGGACTTGACTGGCAGGAGTCGACTTGTTCTGCATGTTCACTCCGGGGTAAATGCGAATAGGTATGAATTACGCTCGAAGCGCTTAGACAGAGGAACAGGGATTGTCGAGACGATGCACTGCACCTCTTGCGCTGATCTTGGCATCACTCACATCGTGGCCCGCCGCGGCGCAGGATGTGTCCGAGGCGGATCGTGAAGTGGCACGGGGCCTGATGCTCAAGGTGGGCAAGCTGGCCCCGCCGGCGCGGCCGCGCTGCGAGGCGCCCAAGGGCAACGATATCGTCGTGTGCGCGCGCAACAACGATCAGTTTCGCGCCCAGTCCAGCAGCGCCGAAGACCCGACGGGGAAGGCGGGCACCAACGATGGCCGGCTTACCCCGCCGGATGTCTCCGGCAACGGCATCTTCAAGGGCAAGGCGACGATGGGCGGCATGTGCCTGATCCCGCCCTGCGCCAAGGCACCGGTCTATATGATCGACCTCAAGTCCATTCCCGAAGCGCCCGTCGGTTCCGATGCCGACAAGATCGCCAAGGGTGAGATCCGGGCGCCCTAGATAGGCGCTCGCCCTCCCCCCCCCGGCGTGGGGGAGGGAAGGTGACCTCACCCGCCGATGATCTGCATCACCAGCGGCGGCCTGGCCACGCTGTCCGAGCCGTCCAGGATTTTCAGCGCTTCGGTGACGCCGGATTCGGGCCCCTCATGCGTGACCAGCGCGACGATCACTTCGCCCGCGTCGCCGCCCCGGCCCTTCTGGATGAAGCTTTCGATCGAGACCCCGGCATCGCGCATCGCCGCAGTGATCTCGGCCAGCACGCCCGGACGATCCGGCACGATGAAGCGCAGATACGAGCGGCCCACGCGATGGCCGGACTGCGCCGGCTCCAGCGATTCGAGTTCGTGCGAGGGCATGGAGAACGCCGCGCCCTTTTCACCCCGGGCGATGTCGATCAGATCGGCGACCACCGCGCTGGCGGTCGGCCCCGCGCCCGCGCCCGCGCCCTGGAACAGCAGGCGGCCCATGAAATTGCCCTCGGCGACGACCGCATTGGTCGCGCCGTCCACGCTCGCCAGAGGATGATCGCAATGGATCAGGTGCGGCCGCACGCGCTGGAACAAGCCCGGTGAGGCGCCGCCCCGGTCGATCTCCGCCGTGCCGATCAGGCGAATCACGTAGCCCAGCGCCCGCGCCTGCGCGATGTCGGCCGCCATCACGCCGGTGATGCCGGTGGTTTCCACCGCATCAAAGCGCAGGCGGGTACCGAAGGCGATTCCCGCCAGGATCGCCAGCTTGTGCGCGGCATCGATTCCCTCGACGTCGAACGTCGGGTCCGCCTCGGCATAGCCCAGCCGCTGCGCGTCGCCCAAGACGTCGGCAAAGTCGCGGCCGGTGTCTTCCATGGTCGAGAGGATGTAGTTGCAGGTGCCGTTGAGGATGCCATAGACCCGCTCGATCGCATTGGCCGCCGCGCCCTCGCTCAGGCCCTTGATGACCGGGATACCGCCCGCCACCGCCGCCTCGAACTTCAGTGCCACGCCTGCGGCTTCCGCCGCCGCCGCCAGTTCCAGGCCATGGTGCGCGATCATCGCCTTGTTGGCGGTGACGAACGACTTGCCGCCCGAAATCGCCTTGCGGGCGAGAGCCAGCGCCGGCCCGTCCGAACCGCCGACCATCTCCACCACCACGTCGATATCGGGCTGGGTGGCCACTTCGGCGGGATCGTCCAGCCAGCGGTAAGGCGAAAGATCGACGCCGCGATCCTTGCTGCGATCGCGCGCGCTGACGGCGGCGATGCGGATCGGACGGCGGGCGCGGCGGGCGATCAGCTCCGCATTGGTCTCGATCAGGCGCACGACGCCTGCGCCCACGGTGCCCAGCCCGGCGAGGGCGATGTTCAGCGGTTCTGCCATGAAACTCCCTTTCGGGACCGCGCCCTAAGCGAGCCTCCCTGACATTGCCAGCCCAACAATTTGAACCGGCGAAGGCGCGATCACGAAGATCGGCGGCACGGCCCCAGAGCCTCGATCACGAAGCGATAGTCCGCTTCGGCCATCGCCTGCGCCGCCGGACCATCGGAGCCATTGGTGGCGCCTGCCGGCGTCGGCGGAAGCCCGCAGGCGAGGCGGTACCATTCCAGCGTCTCGGGCGCGGGTGGCCTGCCGACTTGGGCGACCAGTTCCGAGAACGACGCGCCCCATTGCGGCGGCTGCCCCGGCTGATGGCGCACGGTCACGCTGGCGGCGCTGTTGTCTGCGGTGTTGAGGAATATCTGCGTTTCCCCCTCCCCCGCCAGATTGCCGGGCACGTAGCTCATCTCGCGCACGCCGGTAATCTTGCCCGGCGCATCGGGCGCCAGCAGCGCGGTGATGATGGGCTTCAGCCGCCCCTCCACCTCGGGGCTCCAGGCGATCTGCGCATCGGGCCGCACCAGCTGGACCTCCTCCGGGCGCTGCGGCACGGCGCGGGCGAACACGATCACCTCATCCTTCTTGCGCGCGCGGGGCCTGCCCTTCGCGTCCAGCGGCAAGTCGACCAGATACGCGAAAGACTGCCCGATGGCCGAGCGTCCGGTGATCAGCGCGCGAGTCTCCGCCTGGATATAGAAGCGGCCCGTGCCGGCGGCAGGTGGCCGCATCCGCGGATCCTCCACCCGCGCCATCTTGCGGATGCGGGCATGGACGACCAGCGGAGCCGAATCGGCGAGCGCGACCAGATCGGCATAAGTCGGACCGTCTGCTGCCTGCCCCGCGCCTTTCGGCGCGCCATAGCCGCTGGGGGGATTCGCCGCGGGGATCAGTTGTGCCATAGCGGGAACCGACCCGGTCAGCGGCATCAGCGCGGCGAGCAGCATGACCGGCAGGCGGCGAGGCAGCGGATACATCTCGTGCGATCTCCATGAAACGGCAGCCCGACCCTCATGCCACGGCGGCAGGGGAACGCCAAACGGCTGTCATCTTACGCTTCCATAGCCGTGAATCGAAGGTTAACAGACCCATGGCTGAGATAGGGCGTTGCACGGGTACGGCATCGCCGCTAAGAATTGCACAAAAGCGGGGATGATAATAAAATTTCCCCAATGGCCCGCCCTTTCCGGCCACCGGTCCGGAATGGTTGGGCTGTCAGTCGTCAGGGTGGGTATGAACTGTTTTTTCATGGTTGCGGCTCGCGCGGCGATCATGGGCTCCCCCGGGTTTAGGCCCGGGCCCTGTTATATGGAGTGATGTATCTGAATGGCTTACGCTGACCAATCGATGAGTGGTAACAAGGTTACCGCTATCGTCATTGTTGCGCTGATACATGTCTTCATTGGTTACGCGCTCGTCACCGGTCTTGCCTATGAGGCATATAAGAAGGCCGTCGAAAAGGTGACGACCGTCGACATCAAGGAAGAGGAACCGAAGAAGGAGGAGCCACCGCCACCTCCGGAGAAGAAGGTTGAGGCTCCGCCTCCGCCGGTCGCTCCCCCGGTAAAGATCAACGTTGCGACGACACCGCCGCAGATTCAGACGGTGACGACGGCCCCGCCGCCGGCTCCGCCTGTTGTCCTGGCCGCACCTGCGCCGATCGTGGCCCCTCCGGCCCCGCCGGCTCCCACGGGTCCCACTTCCGGCGCGCAGCCCAAGGGCAGCCCCGCCAGCTGGGCGACCAATGACGACTATCCCCAGGCTGCTATCCGCAAGGAAGCTCAGGGTACCACCGGATTCAACCTCAGCGTCGGCCCGGATGGCCGCGTGACGGGTTGTACGGTCACATCGTCAAGCGGCTCGCCTGAACTGGATGATGCCACCTGCAAGCTGGTGTCACGCCGTGCCCGCTTCAAGCCGGCGGTGCAGAACGGTACGCCTGTCGCAGGCTCGTTCTCCAGCCGCATCCGGTGGGTATTGCCAGAGTGATCTCTTCGGCGTGGGACCGCCTGCGCCATCTTTCTTCGTTATTCTGTTTCAAGAGGACTTAACCGCATGCTTATCAACCTCCTCGCCGCCGCCGGTCAGGGCGCGCCGCAGAACAAGTTCGGTTTCGCTGAAGCACTGCAGCAGGGCGGCTTCATCGCTTATGCTACCGTCGTGATCCTGGGCATCATGTCGTTCGGCTCGTTCTACATCCTGTTCACGAAGTACTTCGAGCAGGCCAAGATCCTGCGCCAGTACAACACCATCCGCACGAACTTCTGGCGGGCCGCCACCCTGCGTGAAGGCACCTCGAAGCTGGAGAAGAACAGCGCATGGCGCCAGATCGTGGACGATGGCCTGTCGGCTGAAGAACAGCACGCCAAGATGACCGACGCTCTGGAAGCGCACGACTGGATGCACAGCTCGCTCGCTCGCTCGGAAGCGACCGTCAATGCCCGTCTCGCGTCGGGTCTGCCGTTCCTCGCCACCGTGGGTGCGACCTCGCCATTCATCGGTCTGTTCGGTACCGTGGTCGGCATCTATCGCGCTCTGATCAACATCGGCCTTGCTGGTTCGGCCTCGATCGACAAGGTCGCCGGTCCGGTCGGTGAAGCTCTGATCATGACCGCGCTTGGTCTGCTCGTCGCCGTTCCCGCCGTTCTGGCCTACAACTTCCTGCAGGCACGCAACAAGCGCATCGCCGAGCTGCTGACCGGCTTCTCGAACGACGTGCTCGCCAACATCACCTCGCGTGGTGCGGTGAAGCCTGCGGTCGCTGCTGTCGCCGCCAAGCCTGCCGCTGCCCCGGCGAAGCCTGCCGCCCCGGTCAAGTCGTAAGACGACCACGCGAAGCGGTGGGTGGGCATGCGCATCCACCGCTCTCGCCCCTGGGGGCTCCCTCGGGGATTTGGGCTTGAGGCCCAGGGCTAGGAACTAGGACAAGACTATGGCGATTTCTACGGGCGGAGGCGGTGCAGATACACCGATGTCCGACATCAACACGACGCCGCTCGTCGACGTTATGCTGGTGCTCCTGATCATCTTTTTGATCGCGGTTCCGGTCGCGATCCAGACAATCGAGAAGCTACGTATCCCGATCATCGAATCGGTCGAATCGAAGGACAAGGTCGAAAACCTGCTCCTCACCGTCTCGACCACCGATGCGGGCGGCCGTTCGGCCGGCGAGCCAGGCTTCGAAGGCGCATCGCGCAACGGCGAGTGCCGGGTCTATTTCAACAACGTCACACCCGTCAGCTCGGAAGAGCTGCGTGACCGTGCGTTCAAGCGCCTCGACGACATCGTCAAGCGCGAGGGCGGCCCGGAGGCGCTGAAGAACAACCCCGACGCGATCCCGCAGGTTCACATCCGTGGCGACGTCCAGGCTCCCTGGCGCTGCATCGCGGGTGCCATCTATAACGTGCAGGTCTCGGGCTATCCGACTGTGGGCTTCATCTCGAACCCCACCGATCCGAACGGCTAACGGCCGCTCCCGACACGATTTTAGGAGACCATTCCCATGGCAATGTCAGGCGGCAAGGACGACGGCTCGCCGATGATGGAGATGAACACGACGCCGTTGATCGACGTCATGCTCGTGCTGCTCATCATGTTCATCATCACCATCCCCGTCGCGACGCACTCGATCGACATCGATCTGCCTGTCGCGACCCCGCCCAGCAGCCCGCCGCCGCCGGTGGACCCGATCAAGAACAAGCTCGTCATCACTCCTGATGACAAGCTGCTCTGGAACGGCACCCAGATCGACGGCCCGACGCTGGCGAACAACCTGAAGGAGTCGCTGACCTACGCCAACGAGCCGGAACTTCAGTTCCAGCCCGACGGCGCAGCCAGCTACGATCTGTCGGCAAAGGTGCTGCAGATCATCAAGGCTTCGCAGGTCACCAAGTTCGGCTTTGTCGGCAACGAGCAATACTCCGAGTTCAGCAAGTAAGCTGACCGGCAGCAAACTACCCGCAAGGGTTCGAAAGGGGCGGAGCGATCCGCCCCTTTTTTGTCGGCGCGCAGCGGCGCGTACACCGGACGATCGATAAATTGTTCGGGGATGAGGGGCGATCAGCCAGATTCGTCTGAGCTGCCTGCCACCGGATGAGACCGGAAGGTAGCTGCGACAAACCGATGCCACGGCCTTCGCCTCGCCAAACCAGGATCGCGCTCTCCATCCGCCTGTCCTCGCCGGCCGAGCCGCCGCCATCTTGCAGGGGCGCAAGCCGTCCATCTCCATGGGCCGGCTAGGAGATCCGCGACGAGCGTTGGATCACGCAATTCGCCCCTCCCCCGCTCGTGTCGAGCGAAGTCGAGACACTTCAGCGCCAAACCAATCGTCCGGCCCACTCAGTCCCCTCCCACATCCTCCAGCGGTTCCACCCGCATGGCCAGGGATGCCAGGCTTTCCGCTTCCAGCAGCAAGTCATCGTCCGCCGCGCCGGAAGGCAGGTTTTCGCGCCCGACCATCGAGATTACCGGCACCGATAGCGGGCTGATCCGATCCAGTTGCACATGATCGATCTCCCGCGCGGCGCGGTCCAGCACGTCGCCCACGCGGCCCACGTCGGTCATGCGCTGGCGAGCGTCGGCCCAGGCCGCCTGGATCAGCAGGTGATCGGGCTCATACTTGCGCAACACGTCATAGATCAGGTCGGTCGAGAAGGTGACCTGCTTGCCGGATTTGCGCTTGCCCGGCTGCTGGCGCTCGACCAGTCCGGAGATCACCGCCACTTCGCGAAAGGCCCGGCGCAGCAAGTGCGACTGTTGCACCCAGTCCACGAATTCGTGCGTCAGGATATCGGGAGAAAGCAACGCCACCGGGTCCTCCACCGGCTTCACGCCCCACACCGCCAGAGTGTAATCCGTGGCGACAAAGCCCAGCGGCCCCAGCCCCCGCTCCTCCATCCGGCGGGTCAGCAACATGCCCAGCGACTGGTTCGCGTTCCACCCTTCGAAGGTGTAATAGGTGGTGTATTCCAGCCCGCGGTGCGGAAAGCTTTCCACCAGCAGGCGGCCAGGCACCGGCAGGTGAGAGCGATAGTCCTGCACTTCCAGCCATTCGCGCACATCGTCCGGAAAACGCGCCCAGCCCGCACGATCGGCGATCATCTCGCGCACGCGCTGCGCCAGAGTGCCGGTGATCGGCAGGCGCAGGCCGGAGTAGCTGGGGATCGAAGCGGACTTGCGCGCGGCGCGCACGATCAGTTCCAGGTCCTTGATCGATTCCACTTCCAGGTCGATCCCGGCGAAGCGGAAGGTATCGCCTGTCTTCAGCCCCGCGCCGAACATCTCCTCTACCTTGCCCAGCGACCGGCCATTGCGGAAGCGCACTTCCAGCATTTCGTTATCGACGATGATCCCGGCGTTCAGGCGATGCCGCGCGGCATGTTCGGGGTGGGCCAGCCGCCAAGTGCCGTCCTTGTCCTTCACGATCCGCTTGAACCGCTCGTAGGAACGCAACGCGTAGCCGCCGGTCGCCACGAAATCGAGCACGCGGGCGAAGATCTCCTCGTCCACCCAGGCGTAGGGGAGCGAGCTGCGCACTTCGTCCAGCAGCTCCGCCTCGCGGAACGGCCCGGCGCAGGCGCACCCCATCACATGCTGGGCCAGCACGTCGAGCCCGCCGGGTCGAAAATCCTCCCCATCGCGCACGCCCAGCTCCACCGCCTCCTGCGCCGCGATCGCCTCGATGAACTCGAAGCGGTTGCCCGGCACCAGCAGCGCCTTGCTGGGTTGATCGAGCCGGTGATTGGCGCGCCCGATCCGCTGCAAAAGGCGTGACGACCCCTTGGGCGCCCCCATCTGCACCACCAGATCGATATCGCCCCAATCGACGCCTAGGTCGAGGCTGGCGGTGCAGACCAAAGCCCGCAACTCGCCCCGCGCCATCGCCCCTTCCACCTTGCGTCGCGCCTCTTTGGAAAGCGAGCCGTGGTGGATGCCGATCGGCAGCGTCAGCTCATTGGCGTCCCACAGCCACTGAAAGATGTACTCCGCCAGAAAGCGGGTGTTGGTGAAGATCAGCGTGGTGCGGTGGGCGGCGATCTGTTCGTATAATTGCGGGATGGCCCAGGTGGCGGCGTGGCCGCTCCATGGAATGCGCTCTTCGGTAGGCAGCAATAGCCCGACGTGGGGCTGCGCGCCCTGCTCGCCCTGCACCAGCGCCACGCTATCGACATCGCCCCACGGCGCCAGCCAGCCGCGAAACTCCTCGGGATCGGCAACGGTGGCGGAAAGCGCCGCGCGCTGCATCGCGGGCGCAATCGCCTGCAGGCGGGACAGCGCCAGTGCCAGCAGATCGCCGCGCTTGCCCGTGGCGAAGGCATGCACCTCATCGATCACCACGCGTTGCAGCCCGGCGAACAGCGTTGCCGCCTCGGGATAGCTCAGCAACAGCGAGAGCGATTCGGGCGTGGTCAGCAATACATGCGGCGGCCTGGCGCGCTGGCGGGCCTTGCGATCGGACGGCGTATCACCGCTGCGCGTCTCGATCCGCAGCGGCAGGCCCATCTCCTCCACCGGGGTGAGCAGATTGCGCTGCACGTCATGCGCCAGCGCCTTTAGCGGCGAGACATAAAGGGTGTGCAGGCCATCGGGCGGGGCGGCGCCGTCCAGCCGGGAGGGGCAGAAGGCGGCCAGGGTCGGCAGGAAACCGGCCAGCGTCTTGCCCGCGCCCGTGTCCGCCACCAGCATCGCGTGCAGCCCGGCGTCGGCGGCGGCCAGCATTTCGCGCTGATGGCTGCGGGGAGACCAGCCACGGCCCGCGAACCAGGCATCGATCTCGGAAGGTATGCCGGTGGCGCTGGACATGGACGCAAGGTGGCGAGTGATCGGCACGTCCACAAGGCGCGCGATGCCGCCCAGCCCCCCTGCTCCCCAAAGACGCGACGGCGAACCAGCCTGACCGATGTTGCGCCGGAGCGAACGCGGCCTGCGCCCGGCGGTGGACCGTTAGGCGCCCAAAGCACGTTGATCATGCACAGGCAGCGGCGAAACCAGCCGTCGTCCCATCTGCGAAATGGAGAGATCCCGATGAGTGATCGTGACCGTCAAAACCCATATGACCGCAACACGCAGCAAGGCAGTGGCCGCTACGGACAGAACTACGATTCGCCGCGCCAGGCCAATCAATGGCAAAACGACAGCAGCCAGCAAGGCGGCGATTGGCAGCAGGATTCCAGCCAGCGCGCGCATGGCTCGGATGATTATTCCCACGATTATCGCTTCTCCGGCCAGAGTTCGGGCCAGGGATCAAATTACGATTACGATCGCGGCGGCTCGCAGAGCTATGGCCGGTCCGGCAGCGGCAGCTACGGCCAGTCCAGCAGCTACGGCCAGGGTGGCTATGCGGCGCGCCAGGACGAAGGTCGCTATGGCGCCTACGATCGCGGATCGTCGGATCGCGGCTTTGGCGACAATCGCGGCCAGCGCGGCTATGGACAGTATGAAAACCGGGGCGATCGCAACCGCTACGGCGCCAGCGGCTCGGCCAGCGCGTATGCCGGCCGCGATTATGACGCCAGCGGCGGCAACGATTTCGGCAACTTCACCAGCGAAGACTTCGGCGGCCGGGATTTCTCCAACCGGGGCGGCAGCGGCCTTTCGGGCGGCGCGCGTTCCAGCGAATCTTATCGTCCCAGCTACGGCCCCGGCAGCTGGGGCCGCGATGACAACGACAGCCGCAGCGACCGCAATCGCAACACGTCGCGCGAGGACTATGGCAGCTGGCGCCATTACGGCGAGAGCCGGGGCTTCCTGCAGCGCGCCGGCGACGAGATCGCCAGCTGGTTCGGTGACGAGGACGCCTCACGCCGCCGGGAGCAGGATCAGCGCTATGATGATCGGCAGGAACAGCTTGGCCATCGCGGCCGCGGCCCGTCGGGCTACACCCGCTCGGACGATCGCATCCGCGAGGACGCCAACGATCGGCTGACGCATGACCATCGCGTCGACGCCACGGATATTACCGTCAGCGTAAAGGACGGCGAAGTGACCCTGGACGGCAAGGTCGACAGCCGCGACGCCAAGCGCCGTGCCGAAGATGCGGTCGAGCATATCTCGGGCGTGAAGCACGTGCAGAACAACCTGCGGGTTCAGGAACGGCAGGGCAGCACCGGCTATGGCGCATCATCGGGTACGAACAGCTGGAATACCGGCTCGACCACCGGCGCGGCAACGCCGGGCTCTTCCAGCACCAGCGCACTGTCGGGCACCGGAAGCACGGCGAGCTCGTCCGCGCTGGGCTCGGCCAGCACCGGAACATCGGGCACGGCCACCACGGGCGCCAGCACGACCAGCGGCATCGGTTCGGCCAGCACGACCCGGACTACCGACAAGACCTCCTGATCGCTAACATCAGGACAAACGGAAAAGGGGAGCCTTGATGGCTCCCCTTTTTTTGGCGGCGGGCTGAGACCGCCAAGTCAGAGACCCGTCGCTCACCAGGATCATCACACGCAGCGGCGGCCGGTTGTCCAGCCGCCGCCGCTTTGGGTGATCAGTGTCCGGCTTGCGGGCCGCGTTCCAGGCCGGAGAGCTTCAGTTGCTCGTCGATCTGGGCCATCAGGCGGTTGAGACCGTCCTGCGTCTCGCTTTCGGCGCGGGCGACGAGGACGTCCTGGGTGTTGGAGGCGCGCAGCAGCCACCAGCCGTCGGGCGTGTTGACGCGTACGCCGTCGATGCCGATCACATCGGCGTCGGTCTTGGCCAGGCGCTCCTTCACTTCCTCGATCGCAGCGAACTTGCGGCTCTCGTCCACCTGAAAGCGCATCTCCGGCGTGTTCAGCATCTGCGGCATTTCTCCACGCAGCTGCGTGACCGATTTGCCCAGGCGGATCGAGGCGGCGATCAGCCGGATCGCGGCATACAGGGCATCGTCGAAGCCGTAATATTCGTGCTTGAAGAACACGTGGCCGCTCATCTCGCCGGCCAGCGGCGAGCCGGTTTCCTTCATCTTGGACTTGATCAGCGAGTGGCCGGTCTTCCACATCAGCGGTTCGCCGCCATGCTGCTTGACGCTGTCGAACAGCGCACGGCTGGCCTTGACGTCGGCGATGATGGTGGCGCCTGGCACCACTTTCAGCAGATCCTCGGCGTAGATCGAGAGCAGCTGATCGCCCCAAATCACACGGCCTTCGCCATCGATAGCGCCGATCCGGTCAGCATCTCCGTCAAAAGCGATGCCAAAGTCGAGGTTCTTCTCCGCGACGAGCGCCTTCAGGTCTGCGAGATTCTTTTCCTCGGTAGGATCAGGATGATGGTTGGGAAAGTTTCCGTCGACTTCGGTGAACAGCAGGTGATGCTCTCCGGGCATGCGGCTGGTCAGCAATTCCAGGGCGGGTCCGGCGGCGCCGTTGCCGGCGTCCCAGCCGATGCGCAGGCCGTCGAGCTTGTCGGCGGGCAACCCGTCCAGCCCCTTGAGCATGCGGGTGACGTATTCGTTCAGGATATCGACCTGGCTGCTGGTGCCGGGGGCGGCCGCCTCGTCCCAGTCCCCTTCAGCGGCCATCGTGCCGATCTTCTGGATGTCCGCACCGAAGAACGGCCGACCCATAAATACCATCTTGAAGCCATTGTAATTGGCGGGATTGTGGCTGCCAGTTATCTGAATGCCGCCCTGCACATCTTCCATTGAGGCTTCGGCGTAATACAGCATCGGCGTGGGTCCCATGCCGACGCTGACCACGTCCAGGCCGCAAGCCGTCAGCCCGTCGATCAGGCCCTTCTCCAGCATGGGCGAGCTGACGCGGCCGTCGTAACCGATCGCCACCTTCTTGCCCCCTTCGCGCGCCAGCAGCGTGCCGAAGCCGCGACCGATGGCGTGCGCATCATCGATGCTCAGCGTCTCGCCGATGATGCCACGGATGTCGTATTCGCGAAGTACCGTGGGGTCGAAGGTGTAGCTCATCGTCACTCCTGCACATGAAGAGGCAGATCGGCGAGAAGGACATCCCTCGCGGCGTTAGCCTCGTGAACCAGTTCGTTGCTGCCGCCCCGGTCCGGATGAACCGTGGCGATGAGACGGCGATGCGCCTCTATGATATCCTGACGCCCGGCTTCGGGGGCGACGCCCAGCAGCGCGCGTGCCTGCTGCCGCACCGCTGAACGCGCCGAGCCGATCTTCGGTTGCCATGGCCACCGGCCCATCGCCATCTTCCAGACGACGGCGGCCAGCGCCAGCAATACGATAAGCTTGATCACTCGGCGGCGATGGCCATCTCTGGCCCGTCCTGCACCGAGGAGTCCTGCACCGGAGCGGCCCGGCTCGGCACCGGCAGGTTCAGCCCCGCGACGAGGCCGCGCAGCTCCTGCCGGGCCACGAGGTGGCTGGTGCCCAGATCGCCCAGGTGCCCCTTGTCCAGCAGGGTCAGGCCCGAGGGGAACAGCTCACGGAAGATCACGCGCTCTGACAAGCCGCCCGCGACGCGGAAGCCCACGCGCTTGGACAATTCGTGCAGCGCGCCGTCCAGGCGCTTCATGTTGCGCGCCTGCAGCTGCTGCGTGCGGTTGCGCACCACCACCCAGTCCAGCTCGCGCCGCTGATCGTTGATGGTGGAGTGGGCGCGCTTCTTGCGCGCTTCCCACATCAGCTCGGCATAAAAGGAGAGCTTCTTCACCTTGAAGGTCTCTCCCTCCACCTGCCCGATCAGGTCGAAATCGACGAAGCTGTCGTTCAGCGGCGTCACCAGCGTATCGGCGGTGGTGGCGACGTGCCGGGCCAGCGGATCGTCCTTGCCGGGCGTGTCGAACAGCAGGAAGTCCTGCCCCTCTCCGATTTCCGCCGCGATTTCCTCCAGCTCGTCCACGCTGTCGCCATCGTAATAGGTGAAGCGGGTGCCAGGCAGGCTGATGCCGCGCCGCTTTTCGGTATCGAGCCGGTTTTCCATGTAGCGGAACAGCGTGCGCTGGCGGTGGTCGAGATCGATGCAGGCGACTTGCGCGCCCTGATACGCCAGCGCGATCGCCACGTGGACCGCAGTGGTGGACTTGCCGGTGCCGCCCTTCTCGTTGGCGAAGACGATGCGATGCGCTGTCACGGTCGTTCCCTCGGTTCTTTTGGCCGTAAAATTATTGCCCGAAGCGCCTTTGCACGGCTAGTCCCGCGCGGCACCCCAAACTGGTACGGCCCATCATATCGGAGCGCGCCCCTCCAATGCAATTGATCCACGCCCTTGATCCACTACGAAGCGCGATCGACGCCTTGCGCGCTGATGGCGCGATCGCCCTGGTGCCCACCATGGGAGCCTTGCATGACGGCCATTTGACGCTGGTGCGCGAGGCAAAGGCCAAGGCGGCGCATGTAGTGGTGTCGATCTTCGTCAACCCGCTCCAGTTCGGAGCGAACGAGGATCTGGACGCCTATCCCCGCCAGCTGGAACGCGATTGCGCGCTGCTGGAGGCAGAAGGCGTGGCGGTGGTGTGGGCGCCAAAGGTGGAGACGATGTACCCGGCCGGGTTCGCCACCAACATCTCGGTCTCGGGCGTCAGCGAGGGATTGGACGGCGCGGCCCGGCCCGGCCACTTCGATGGCGTGGCGACGGTGGTGTGCAAGCTGTTCAACCAGGTCCTGCCCGATGTCGCCCTGTTCGGGGAGAAGGACTGGCAGCAGCTCGCCGTCATCCGCCGCATGGCGCGCGACCTGGACCTCACCCGCCCCCATGCCGACGCGATCCTGGGCGTGCCGACGGTGCGCGAGGCGGATGGCCTGGCGATGAGTTCGCGCAATGCCTACCTCACGCGCGAGCAACGCGCCGCCGCCGTCGCCCTGCCGACCGCGATGCGCGCGGCGATCGCCGAGATCGAGGGCGGAGTGCCGGTAGGCGATGCGCTGTCAGCGCTGGCGCGCGCGTTGCTGGCGGGGGGCTTCCTGTCGGTCGACTATGCCGAGCTGTGCGATGCGGCGGACCTTAGCGTCCTGCCCGCCCGCTCCGACAAGCCGATGCGCTTGCTGGTTGCGGCACGGATCGGCAAGGCGCGGTTGATCGACAACATGGCGGTTGCGCCCTGATCGGTTACATGCGGATGAGAAGGGAAGTTTGTTTCGCGCAGAGTTCGCAGAGGCGCAGAGAACCGGCTTCCGCGGCGAAGCCGCCTATCGACTCGACAATCCCACCAATTGCAACCTACCACCACGCAAGGGCCTGACGGCCAAGAGGATCGCCTCTTCTTTTTCTCTGCGCCTTTGCGCCCTCTGCGCGAAACAATCTTCCTTCCCCCGTCGCCGGCCTCAGCATGAACCAGAAATTGCGCCAAGCTGCACGCCCCGCTAAGGGCCGCAGGTCATGACCCAAGAGCGCGATTACCGAGCCACTGTCTTCCTGCCGAAGACGGACTTCCCGATGAAGGCAGGCCTTCCCCAGAAGGAGCCGGCTATCCTGGCGCGCTGGCAGGAAGCCGGCCTGTACGAGAAGACGCGCGCCGCCCGCGCCGGTCGTGAAAAGTTCATCCTTCACGACGGCCCGCCCTACGCCAATGGCGACATGCACATCGGCCACGCGCTGAACCACATCCTCAAGGACATGGTGGTGCGCACCCAGACCCTGCTGGGCAAGGACGCGCCCTACGTACCCGGTTGGGACTGCCACGGCCTGCCGATCGAGTGGAAGGTCGAGGAGCAGTACCGCAAGAAGAAGCTGGACAAGGACCAGGTCGACCCGGTCGAGTTCCGCGCCGAATGCCGCGCCTATGCCGCCAACTGGGTGAACGTCCAGCGCGAGCAGCTGAAGCGCCTGGGCATCAACGGCGATTGGGACAAGCCCTACCTGACGATGGACCCGCAGGCCGAAGGCACGATCGTGTCCGAACTGCTCAAGTTCGCGGAGAGCGGCCAGCTCTATCGCGGCGCCAAGCCGGTGATGTGGTCGCCCGTCGAAAAGACCGCGCTGGCCGAGGCGGAAGTCGAATACGAGGACATCGTCTCGACGCAGATCGACGTGGCGTTCGAGATCATCGAGAGCCCGATCCCGGAACTGGTCGGCGCGCATGCGGTGATCTGGACGACGACGCCCTGGACGATCCCGGTGAATCAGGCGCTCGCGTATGGGCCTGAGGTTGAATACGTCTTGGTCGATATAGGATTCGACGATAGGTCCAGTCTAAAAGTTCTATTGAACCCTGATCGCTGGCGCGAATTTCTGCAACGAACTACCGCATCGAGATTTGGTCGTCGGTCGATAAACGAAGTTGCAATCTGCCGTTCCGATGAACTTTGGCGCGGTAAAGGCTCCGATCTCGCCGGCACCATGGTCCGCCACCCGATGCGCCACCTCGGCGGCTTCTTCGCCGAGCCGCGTCCGCTGCTACCCGGCGATTTCGTCACCACCGACAGCGGCACCGGCCTCGTCCACATGGCGCCCGACCATGGCGAGGACGACTTCGACTTGTGCAAGGCGCACGGCATCGGCCCCAAGTTCGTGGTCGAGGCCGACGGCAAGTACCGCGCCGACTGGCCCTGGCTCGGTGGGCAGGGTTCGGTCATCAACCCCAAGTTCAACGCGCCCGACGGGCCGATCTGTTCGGACTTGCGCGAGGCCGGCGGACTGCTGGCGGCGAGCGCGGACTACAAGCATTCGTATCCGCACTCGTGGCGCTCCAAGGCGAAGGTGATCTACCGCTGCACGCCGCAGTGGTTCGTGCCGATGGATCGGGAGATGGGGCAGCGTGTCTCGACTTCGCAGCGCACTCTCCGCGACACCGCGCTGAAGGCCATCGCCGACACGCGTTTCATCCCCGAGAAGGGCCGCAACCGCATCGGCGCGATGGTGGAGGGGCGGCCTGACTGGGTGCTCAGCCGCCAGCGCGCATGGGGCGTGCCGATCACGCTGTTCGTCGATCGCAAGTCCGGCCAGTACCTCGTCGACCCGGAGGTCAACGCCCGCATCATCGCCGCCGTCAAGCAGGAGGGCGTCGACGCGTGGAGCGATGCCCGCGCGCAGGAGTACCTCGGCGACGAGTACCAGGCAGACGACTACGAGCGCGTCACCGACATCCTCGACGTCTGGTTCGATTCCGGCTCCACCCACGCCTTCGTGCTGGAAAGCGGGCGCTGGCCCGAGCTGCAATGGCCGGCCGACCTCTACCTCGAAGGCTCGGACCAGCATCGCGGCTGGTTCCAGTCCTCGCTGCTGGAATCGTGCGCCACGCGCGGCCACGCGCCGTACAAGGCGGTCCTGACCCACGGCTTCACGATGGACGCCAAGGGCCTCAAGATGTCGAAATCGCTGGGCAACACGGTCAGCCCGTTGAAGGTGATGGAGACCAACGGGGCGGATATCATCCGCCTGTGGGCGCTCTCGGTCGACTACACCGAGGATCACCGCATCGGCGACGAGATCCTGAAGGGCGTGGCCGACCAGTACCGCAAGCTGCGCAACACCTTCCGCTACATGCTGGGCGCGCTGGCCGACTACGATCCCGCCGAAGCGGTGGACGTGGCCGAGATGCCGGAGCTGGAGCGCTATGTGCTGGCGCTGCTCGAGCGGCTGGACGCCACGCTGCGTACAGCCGTCGCCGACTTCGATTTCAACACCTACGTCCGCGCGCTGATCGACTTTTGCAACGAGGACTTGTCGGCGTTCTTCTTCGATATCCGCAAGGACAGCCTTTACTGCGATGCGCCTTCGGACCCGAAGCGCCGCGCCTATCGCACCGTTCTGGACACGCTGTTCCAGGCGCTGATCCGCTATGCCGCGCCGGTGCTGGTCTTCACCTCCGAGGAAGTATGGCAAAGCCGCTATCCCGGCGCCGACAGCGTCCACCTGCTCGAATGGCCCGAAGTGCCCGCCGCGCAGGCCGACCTCGCCCGCTGGGAAGCTTTGCGCGCACTGCGCCAGCAAGTCACCGAAGCGATCGAGCCGCTGCGCCGCGAAAAGATCGTCGGCTCCAGCCTCGCCGCCGAAGTCACCGTGCCCGATGATGCGCCGGACGCTGATCTGGCCGAACTGTTCATCACGGCGACAGTCACGCGCGGCCAAGGCGCGGGCGTGGCGGTCGCGCCCACCGAGATGAACAAATGCGGCCGTTGCTGGCGTCATCTCCCTGAGGTTCAGGACGATGGCGCCCTCTGCGCCCGCTGCGAGGATGTGGTGAGCACGCTGGAAGCATCGGCATGAGCATGACCGTGGACAGCAAGCTGGCCTGGCGCCGCCGGGGCATCGGCATCCTGATCGCGCTGCTGGTCTTCGCGATTGACCAGGGCATCAAGATCTGGGTGGACCGGGGCCTCAACCTCTACAACGTGCGCGTGGTGGAAGTCCTGCCGTTCTTCGATTTCCGCTGGACCGAAAACTACGGCGTCTCCCTGGGGCTGTTGACCGCGGGCTCGGTGGAAATGCGCTTCCTGCTGATGCTGATGACCAGCGCGATCGCGCTGTTCGTGGCGGTGTGGATGCTGCGGGAGCGCCTGCTGGCCGATATCGCGCCACTGGCACTGGTGCTGGGCGGCGCGGCAGGCAACATCCTCGATCGCTGGAACCACGGTTTCGTGGTCGACTATGCGGACTTGCACTTCGGTGAGTTCCGCCCCTTCCTGATCTTTAATTTCGCCGATGCCGCGATCACCATCGGCGTCCTGATAATCCTTGCCCGCTCCCTGCTTTCGCGCGAAAAGCCGCAGGCTGACGAGGCGACACCCGCTTCCGGAGAGTTGAATTGATGAAGTCGAACCTGGCGAAGCTGGCTCTCGTGGGCCTGGGCGCATCGATGCTGGCGGGCTGCTCCAGCGGCGGCCTGTTCAACCGTGGCCGTCCGGACGAATTCGCGGTGCAGCGCCAGTCGCCGCTGGTGGTGCCGCCCGATTTCGCGCTGAAGCCGCCGCAGCAGGGCGTGCCCCGCCCCACCGACGATTCGCTTCAGGGCCAGACGCTGGACGCGCTGTTCGGCGGCCCGGCACAGCGCAGCGACGTGGAGAGCAACGCGCTCAGCATGGCCGGCCAGTCCGACCCGTCGATCCGCTCCACCGTGGGCGACACCGCGACCCACACCGTCGCCAAGGGCCGCGTGACCCAGCAGATCCTGTCCGCGCCCGAGGGCGACGGCCGCGATGCCCAGGCCTCGGTCGGGGCCTGAACCGATGAGTCCCCTTCCCGCAAGCGGGAGGGGAGATTAAGGCACGATACCTCAGATACGTTCGTGTCGAGCGAAGTCGAGATACGTCAGCGCCGTGTTTGCGTGTCTCGACTTCGCTCGACACGAACGGATTTGGGCTGGGAACTGGGAAGTCGGTTGCAACCCGGACCTACTCGTCCCCGGTTACGCCATCGCCTTCATCGTCGGCATTCTCGTTCGATACCAGCAGCTTGTCGATCCGAAGGCCGTCCATGTCGACCACCTCGAAGCGCCAGCTCTGCTCGACGAAGTGCTCGCCCTCTTGCGGCACGTGCTTGAGCACGGCCAGCACATAGCCCGCCGCGGTCGCGAATTCGCGGTCTTCGGGCAGGTCGATGCCCAGCCGATCGGCCAGCGTATCCGCGGGCATCGCACCGGAAATCAGCAGCGAGCCATCCTCGCGCTCCACCACCATCGGGTGATCGCCGATGTCCTGGTGGCTGACGAAATCGCCCGCGATAGCCGCCAGCACGTCACTGGGGGTGACGAGGCCTTCAAGGTGGCCATATTCGTCCCGCACCATCGCCATCGGCACTTCGGCGCGTTGCAGCACCTTGAGCGCGTCCATCGCGTCGATCTGGTCGGGGATCACCTCGGGCCGGCGCATCAGGCCGGTGATGTCCGCCGGGCGGCCCTCGACGATGGCGGCCAGCACTTCGCGCACGCGCAGCACGCCCACCACGTTGTCGGGCGAACCCTCCGCCACCGGCAACAGCGCGTGCGGCGTGTCCTTGATCCGGGCGAGGAGTTGTTCCTGCGTGGCGGCGGCGTCGATCCAGTGGATCTCGGGCCGGGGCGTCATCAATTCGCGGATCGGGCGGTCCGCCAGGCGCATCACGCCCGCCATCATCGCCCGCTCTCCCTCCTCGATCACGCCGGAACGCGTGGCTTCGGCGAAGATCATGTGCAGCTCTTCCGCCGTCAGTTGATCTTCACCGCCGCGCCGCACCGAGAGCAGCCTGAGGATCAGCGCCGAGGAATTGTCGAGCAGCCAGACGAACGGCCCCATGATCCGCGCCAGCAGCGCCATCGGCAGCGCCATCAGCAGCGCCACCGGCTCCGCCGTGCGCAACGCCAGTTGCTTGGGCACCAGTTCGCCCACCACCACGCTGGCGTAGGTCGTGGCGATGATCACCAGGGTGAAGCCCGCCTCACCGGCGTAGCGCGGCGGCAGGCCCAGCGCCGTCAGCCGCTCTCCCACCGGACCGCCCAGGCTGGAGCCGGAGTAGGCGCCCGCAACGATGCCGATCAGCGTGATGCCGATCTGCACGGTGGACAGGAAGCGGCCGGGGTCCTCCGCCAGGGCCATCGCAGTGCGCGCGGCCTTGCTGCCCTTGTCCGCCGCCATGCGCAGGCGTGCGGGCTTGGCGGAGACAATCGCCAACTCCGACATGGAAAACAGGCCGTTCACCAGGATCAGTGCGGCAATGATGAGGAGATCAGTCCAGGGAAACGGCGTCACAATGATCCAGAGCTAGCAGACTATACCGCACACGCGAAGCGCAACTTCTACGTGCACCTTTGCACGCAGCGTTTGGAACCTTACGCAAGGCAATCCGTTCCGCGCCTATCGTTCCAAGACGGCGTTTGCATGGGACTGACGCAACAGGGCGCACGCCGGAAAATAGAAAGGGCCTGCCATGAAGACCTCCCGCTTGCTTACTTCCGCTGCCGCAATCCTCTCCCTCGTCACGGTTTCCGCCTGTGTCACCGATCCCAACACCGGTGAGCGCAAGGTTTCGCGCACCGCGATCGGCGGCGTCGGCGGTGCGGGCCTGGGCTATCTGCTGGGCAGCGTGATCGGCGGGCGCACCGCGCGCATCGTCGGTGCGGGCATCGGCGGCGTCGCAGGCGGCGCGATCGGCTACCAGAAGGACAAACAGATCCGCGAACTGCGCGAATCGACCGCCGGTTCGGGCATCGACGTGTCCGACAGCGGTGACGGCATCCTGGTCAACCTGCCGGACGTGACCTTCGCGGTGGATTCGACCGAGATCAGCCCCTCGTTCCAGGCGTCGCTGGACCGCGTGGCACAGAGCATGGTGCAGTATCCGGACAGCCTGATCGACGTTTACGGCCACACCGATTCAACCGGTTCGGCGCAGTACAACATGGACTTGTCCAAGCGCCGCGCTGACGCGGTGGCTCGTTACCTGATCGGTCGCGGTGTCTCCTCGGCCCGCATCCAGACGCAGGGCATGGGCAAGAACTATCCGGTGGCCGACAACGCGACGGCAGAAGGCCGCGCCAAGAACCGCCGCGTCGAAGTGAAGATCACCCCGGTTTCGCAGGACGACGTCCAGCGCGCCCGCTGATTTTCGTACGAAGAGTTGAAGGAAAAGGGCGGCGCGCGAGTGCCGCCCTTTTTCGTGGCCGGGTGCGGGCGATTGCCTGCGCTTCGTCTTACCAAGGTGTCGCGCGGCATTCGGCACTCTGCGCTCGGCATCGTAGCCGGAAACCTCGTTATTTTCCGCGAAGGTGCGTGTGACGAGTCTATCGCGGCTCTGGCAACCTTGACATTTAGAACCATATGGGTTATACGCCCCACCCGTCGGATCAATCCCAAGATGGACCGACATGGCGGGTGCGGAAGGCGCGTAGCTGGCGTCAGACGTTCCGCACCAAGCGGCCGGTGCTCAAGACGGGCGCCTGCACCGCGATGCAAGACTTCAACCCGCCGGCACGAGCGCCGGAAATGGGGCCGGCGGGCTTTTGCGAGCTTTTCCCATCGGTTGTCTTGCACGTTGAAAGCCGAGCGTGTGGTGCTGCTTTCGCGTTCCCCCACTCGCCGGTCGCACGATGGAATGCTGAGCCAAGCCTGTCGCGCCAGGCCAGCGCCGGCCGCAACGCCTGCCTTGAACAAACCTGGCGTTATCCCGCGCTCGCCAGCGGGCGACGGCGCACGTCTGCCGCTCATCCCCTCAGAAAACCACGCCCGTCTCGGTCTAGGCCAGCCGTTTCGCCCGCTCGGCCAGGCGCTCCACGGCGGCGGTGTGGATGGCGGCGGAGGTCACCAGCACGCCGAAGGCCCGGGGATCGCGCTTGTTGTAGTTCAGCGGCTTGCCGAACGCATCCGTCACGGCCGCGCCAGCCTCGCGCGCGATCAGTCCGGCGGCGGCGATGTCCCATTCGTACCCCCATCGCAGCGTCGCCAGGAGATCCGCTTCGTCGGCCGCGACCATGGCGATGCGCAGCGCGATCGAATTGGGCTGGTCGACTCGCGTAAGGTCGGCGTCCTCCTTCATCAACGCGTTGGCGGGCACCCGCGCGCCGGGCAGCGCCTGGCGGTGGCTGGCGCGCAGCCGTTCCCCATTGCGCCACGCGCCCTGCCCCGCCTCGGCGTGCCAGATCTCCCCGCCCTCCTCCCGCCGGCGGGCCGGGGCATAGAGGCAGGCGAGCAGCGGTCGCGAAGCGCTGACCAGCGCCACCGAAATCGCCCAGCCCGGCCTTCCGCGCACATAATCGCGGGTGCCGTCGATCGGATCGACCAGCCAGGTCAGCGAACGCTCGATCCGGGCGCTGCTGTCCGCCGTCTCTTCCGACAGCCAGCCGGCGGAGGGCAGCAGCGCCTTCAACTCACGCTTGAGGAAGGTATCCACCGCGATGTCGGCCGCCGAAACCGGGCTGGTATCGGCCTTGTCCCACACCTCGCAGGCGTGTCCGTCACCCGGCCAGGAATCGAGCGCGATGCGCCCGCCCTCGCGGACGATGGCTTCCAGGCGAGCGCGATCAATCATCGAGATAAGGATAAAGCGGGCACGCTACCTTTAATCGACCACCCCACGGCCCTTTTCAAGCGCCCCCGATGTGCTTATGCGGCACTGCAAAAGGATTCCTCCCCGCGCGGGCCTGCTCGCGCCTGTCATTCGCAACTCCATGTAGAAAGCGACCGCAGATGAACATCCATGAATACCAGGCCAAGGAACTGCTCGCGAAGTACGGCGTGAAGATCCCCGCCGGCCATGCCGCACTGACCGTGGAAGAAGCGATCGCCGGCGCCAAGCAGCTGCCCGGGCCGCTCTACGTGGTGAAGGCGCAGATCCACGCAGGTGGTCGCGGCAAGGGCAAGTTCAAGGAACTGGGCCAAGATGCCAAGGGCGGCGTGCGCCTTTCCAAGTCGATCGAAGAGGTCGAGGCGAATGCCAAGGAAATGCTGGGCAACACCCTGGTCACCATCCAGACCGGCGATGCCGGCAAGCAGGTGAACCGCCTGTACGTGACCGACGGCGTCGACATCGAGAAGGAATACTACCTCTCGATGCTGGTCGACCGCTCGACCGGCCGCGTCGCCATGATCGTCTCGACCGAAGGCGGCATGGACATCGAGGAAGTCGCCCACTCCACGCCCGAGAAGATCCACACCATCACGATCGATCCGGCAGAAGGCTTCCAGCCGCACCACGGCCGCGCCGTGGCGTTCGGCCTCAACCTTACCGGTGAGCTGAACAAGCAGGCGCAGACCCTGGCCAAGCAGCTGTACACCGCGTTCCTCGACCTCGATTGCGACATGGTGGAGATCAACCCGCTGGTCGAGACCAAGGACGGCAACCTGCTGGTGCTCGACACCAAGATGAGCTTCGATTCGAACGCGCTCTATCGTCACCCCGAAGTGATGGCCCTGCGCGACGAGACCGAGGAAGACCCGGCCGAGCTGGAAGCCAGCAAGTACGACCTGGCCTACATCAAGCTGGACGGTGACATCGGCTGCATGGTCAACGGCGCGGGCCTGGCCATGGCGACGATGGACATCATCAAGCTGAACGGCAGCTTCCCGGCCAATTTCCTCGACGTGGGCGGCGGCGCCAACAAGGAAAAGGTGACCGCGGCGTTCAAGATCATCCTGGGCGATCCCAACGTGAAGGGCATCCTGGTCAACATCTTCGGCGGCATCATGAAGTGCGACATCATCGCCGACGGTATCGTCGCGGCGGCCAAGGAAGTGAACCTGCAGGTTCCCCTCGTCGTGCGCCTCGAAGGCACCAACGTCGAGCAGGGCAAGCAGATCCTGGCCAATTCCGGCCTGGCAATCGTGCCCGCCAACGACCTGGGCGATGCGGCGAAGAAGATCGTGGCGGAGGTCAAGGCGGTCGCCTGATCAACATCACGAATGCGAAGTGACGGAATGGGGGTGCGCCGGAAACGGCGGCCCCCTTTCTTTTTGCGCGCTTTTTGGAGTGTGGCTGGCGGTGCCGATGCGGCCCTCCCGCCCTTTTGCAGGGCTTGACGCAGCGCACAAGGAGCGCAATGGCGGCGGCACAAAACCGTTTATCCGCGTGGCTCTTGCGATGCCGCGCCGCCGCAGAAAGAGGACCGAACCACATGAAGATCCTCGTCCCCGTGAAGCGGGTGATCGATTATAACGTCAAGCCGCGCGTCAAGGCGGACGGCACCGGTGTCGACCTGTCGAACGTCAAGATGAGCATGAACCCCTTCGACGAGATCGCAGTCGAAGAAGCCATTCGCCTGAAGGAAGCGGGCAAGGCCGAGGAAATCATCGCGGTTTCGGTCGGTCCGGCCAAGGCGCAAGAAACGCTGCGCACCGCGCTCGCCATGGGCGCCGATCGCGCGATCCTGGTGGAAAGCGAGACCGAGGTTGAGCCGTTGGCCGTCGCCAAGATCCTAAAGGGAATCGTCGAGGCGGAGAACCCCGGCCTGGTGATCCTGGGCAAGCAGGCGATCGATGACGATTCGAACCAGACCGGCCAGATGCTCGCCGCGCTGCTCGGCCGTCCGCAGGGCACTTTCGCCAGCAAGGTCGAGATCGAGGGCGATTCGGTTTCTGTCACGCGCGAGGTCGATGGCGGCCTGGAGACGGTGAAGCTCTCGCTGCCCGCGATCGTCACCACCGACTTGCGCCTGAACGAGCCGCGCTACGCTTCGCTGCCCAACATCATGAAGGCGAAGAAGAAGCCGCTCGATACCAAGAGCGCCGCCGATTACGGCGTCGACACCGCCCCGCGCCTCAAGACCCTCAAGGTCACGGAGCCTGCGGTGCGCAGCGCCGGCATCAAGGTGCCCGACGTCGACACGCTGGTCGCCAAGCTCAAGGACATGGGCATCGCCAACTAAGGCCGGTTCCTCTGATATCTCCTCCCGTTCGGATCGGGCCCTCGCAGACCAGGGCCGGGCCACGCGAAAGACCGAACGGTGAGGGCTGAAAGGACAAGACAATGAAGACGCTAGTCTGGGTCGAGCACGACAACGCCTCCGTCAAGGACGCCACGCTTTCCACCGTCACCGCCGCCGCCAAGCTGGGTGAAGTTCACCTGCTGGTCGTTGGCCAGGGCGCGCAAGCCGCCGCCGATGCCGCCGCGCAGATCGCGGGCGTCGCCAAGGTTCACCTGGCGGACGGCGCGGCCTATGCCAACAACCTGGCTGAGAACGTGGCGCCGCTGATCGCCCAGCTGATGGGTGATCACGACGCGTTCCTCGCACCCGCCACCACCAACGGCAAGAACATCGCTCCGCGCGTCGCCGCGCTGCTGGACGTGATGCAGATCTCCGACATCCTCTCGGTCGAGGGTGAGAAGACCTTCACGCGCCCCATCTATGCCGGCAACGCCATCGCCACGGTGGAAAGCAGCGACGCCAAGCTGGTGATCACCGTGCGCGGCACCGCGTTCGAAAAGGCCGCCAGCACCGGTGGTTCGGCCGCGGTCGAGGCGATCTCGGGCACCGGCGATGCTGGCCTGTCCAGCTTCGTGGGCGCCGAACTTGCCAAGAACGAGCGTCCTGAACTGACCAGCGCCAAGATCATCGTCTCTGGCGGCCGCGCCCTCAAGGATGCGGACACCTTCCAGGCAACCATCTTCCCGCTGGCGGACAAGCTGCACGCCGCCGTCGGCGCCAGCCGCGCCGCGGTGGACGCAGGCTTTGCCCCCAACGATTATCAGGTCGGCCAGACCGGCAAGATCGTCGCTCCCGAAATCTACATCGCCGTGGGCATCTCCGGCGCGATCCAGCACTTGGCCGGCATGAAGGATTCCAAGACCATCATCGCCATCAACAAGGACGAGGACGCACCGATCTTCCAGGTGGCAGACATCGGCCTGGTGGGCGATCTGTTCACGATCGTGCCGGAGCTGACAAGCAAGCTCTGATCCGCAGATCACAACCGTATCTCGAGAACCCGGTCAGCGATGGCCGGGTTTTTGTTTGGCCGGCGCGAAAGGAATGCGACATCGCTTTGACGAGGGTTTTCGTCCGGCGCCTCTAGCACTGTTCGCGCGGATCGTGCGACACGGGGAACGATGAACCAGACGCCGCCCTCCGCCCATGACTGGACCGGCGCCCTTGCCCGCGCCCATGCCCATGCGCCGTATTTGTCGCGCGCGCTGGACCGCTTGCCGAATCTTACGGCGTTGCTCGCCTCCGGTGAGGGCGAGGCCGCGCTGACCTGGGCCAAGTCGGCGGGCGACGGCGCGAGCGATGTTGCCACCGCGCTGCGGCGTGAAAAGCAGGCGCTGGCGCTGGCGCTGGCGATCGGCGACCTGGCGGGGGCGTTCCCGCTCCTGCAGGTGACCGGCGCCCTGTCCGACTTTGCCGACCGTGCGCTGGATGCCGCGATCACCGCGGGCATCCGCCGCCGCGCGCCTGACTTCGATCCCACCGCGCAGCCCACCGGCTTTCTGGCGTTGACGCTGGGCAAGCACGGCGCGCGCGAACTTAATTACAGTTCGGACATCGATCCGATCCTGCTTTACGATCCCGCTCTCCTCCCCCGGCGCGAACGGGACGAGCCGGGCGAAGCGGCGCAGCGGGTGGCGCGCACCGTGGTGGAAACACTCTCCAGCGTCACCGCCGAAGGCTACGTCTTTCGCGTCGACCTGCGGCTGCGCCCCGCCTCTGAAGTCAGCCCGCTGGCGATTTCGGTCGATGCCGCACTGACTCATTACGAGACCTCCGCGCTCGCGTGGGAGCGGGCGGCCTTCATCCGGGCACGGGCCTGCGCGGGAGACATCGGGGCGGGCCAGCGCTTCCTGGATGCGATTCGCCCGTTCGTGTGGCGGCGCAGCCTGGATTTCGGCGCGATCGCGGATATTGGCCGTCTCACCCTGCGTATCCGCGACAGCGCGCGCGGCATGGCCGAGGCGGGCCCATGGTTCGACCTCAAGAAGGGGCGCGGCGGCATCCGCGAGATCGAGTTCTACGCGCAGATCCACCAGCTGATCCACGGCGGCCGCAACCCCGACTTGCGGCTGCGGGGCACGCGCGCGACGCTGGACGCGCTGGCGCAGGCGGGCCTGATCGGCGCGGACACCGCGCTGCTGCTGGGCGAAAGCTATGATCGCCTGCGCACGATCGAGCACCGGTTGCAGATGGTGCAGGACCAGCAGACCCACGCCCTGCCCGCGACCGCCGAGGCGCTGGACAATGTCGCCCGGCTGGACGGGCTGCCCGATGGCGCGGCGCTGGTGGCGCAAGTGGCGGCGATCACCGCGCGGGTGGGCGACCTTTACGATGGGCTGATCCATGCCCATGCCGCCACCGATTGCGGCCGCACCCGGAGCGCCGAACCCTTGGCCGAGACCGTGGCGAAGCTGGGTTTTGCCGATCCCGAGGCCACGGCCGAGCGGGTCGAGGGATGGACCAGCGGGCGGATGCGCGCACTGCGATCGGACGCGGCCCGCTCTGCATTCGAGGCGATTCGCGGCGACTTGCTCGCCGCGCTGGCCGCCTCGCCCGAGCCGCAGCAAGCGCTCGCCCGGTGGGAGCGGCTGCTGGACAATCTGCCCAGCGCCATCAACTTGTTCCGCCTTTTGGAAGCGCGCCCCGGCCTGACGGTGCGGCTGGCGCATATCCTGGGCCTGGCCCCGCCTCTGGCCGATGCTCTGGCCCGCCGGGCCGATCTGCTGGACCCCCTGATCGACGCCAGCGCGCTCGACCTGCCGGGCGAAGTGCCCGAACTTGTTCAGGAGCTATCCCGCTTCGAAGCGGGTGCCGACTACGAGCAGGTGCTGGATACCGTGCGGCGCAAAGTGGGGGAGTGGCGCTTTGCGCTGGGCGTGCAACTGATCGAGGGCACGCGCGATCCGATCGCGATCGGCGCGGCGATGGCGCGGGTGGCGCAGGCCGCCTGCCGCGTACTGACCGATGCCGCCACGGCCGAGTTCCGCCACAATCACGGGTCGGTGCCGGGTGGCGAACTGCTGATCGTGGCGCTGGGCCGGTTCGGTGGCGGGGTGCTGACTCACGCGTCGGACCTCGACATCGTGTTCCTGTTCACCGGGAATTTCGATCGCGAATCTGACGGGCGGCGGCCGATCGGCGCGACGCTGTACTTCAACCGCCTCAGCCAGCGGGTGATCGCCGCCCTCTCCGCACCCACGGCGGAAGGCGCGCTGTTCGAGATCGACACGCGGCTGCGTCCCTCCGGCGAGCAAGGCCCCCCCGCCGCCAGTATCGAGAGCTTCGCGCGATATCAGCGTGAGCAGGCCTGGACCTGGGAGCACATGGCGCTGGCCCGCGCCCGGCCGATCTACGGCTCGCCGCAAGGGCAAGGCGCGGTGTGCGAAACCGTGCGCGAAGTCCTCACCAAACCGCGCGACCCCGCCAAGCTGAAGGCCGACGTGCTGGAGATGCGCGCGACCATGGCGCGCCACAAGCCGCCGCAAGGGCCGCTGGATATAAAGCTGGCGCGGGGCGGTCTGGTCGACCTGGAGTTCCTGGTCCACTATCTGCAACTGCGCGAAGGCGTGGGGCTGGAGCCGGAGCTGGGCTCCGCCGTCGCCGCGCTGGCGGCCGCTGCGCTGGTCCCTCCCGCGCTGGCAGAAGCACAGGCGGTGCTGACTCGCTTCCTGGTGGCCGCCCGGCTGCTGGCCCCCGATTCGCACGTGCCGCCGATCGCCGCGCGCCAGGCCCTTGCGCGCAGCTGCGCTTGCGGTGATTGGGACGTATTGCTGGCAAGCCTGGCCGCCGCACGCGCGGTGGTGCGCGCGGCCTGGGCAGACGCCTTTGGCGAAGAACTGGAGATTGCTTAGATGAGCGACAAGCCGAACGTGGGCGATGCCTTCCCCGACATCGCGATGGAAACGCCGGATGGCGGCACGGTGAAGCCATCCGATTTTGCCGGCAAGCCGCTTGTCGTGTTCTTCTATCCCAAGGACGATACGCCGGGCTGCACCACAGAGAACATCGATTTCACCCAGCTCAAGCCGGAGTTCGAAAAGGCCGGCGTCGCCCTGCTCGGCGTGAGCAAGGACCCGCCCGCCAAGCACGCCAAGTTCATCGCCAAGCATGATCTTGCAGTGCCGCTCGCCAGTGACGCCGCCGAAAGCGGCCTCTCCGATGCGCTGGGCATCTGGACCGAGAAGCAGAATTACGGCCGCACCTACATGGGCATGGTGCGCACGACGTACCTGCTCGACGCGGCGGGCAAGATCGCCAAAGTGTGGGACAAGGTGAAAGTGAAGGGCCACGCGCAAGCGGTGCTTGAGGCGGCCCGAGAGCTTTGACTGCCCACGAGGCGGATCGCGATCACGCCAGACCCGTTCGTATCGCGCGAAGTCGAGATACGGTAGCGGCCACCGCTCTCGTCTCGGATTCGCACGACACGAAACAAGCCGACATCCTGTCCATGGCAACTTTGCCCTCCCTCTCCCAAGCCATCAACGCCGCGCTGCTGACGCGCCAGCCCCGGGCCAAGGTCATGGCGGCACGCAAGGTCACGCGCGACTGGCGGCTTGGCCGGTTGGCCTTCCGGTTCGACACGCCGATGCCGGACGCGCCGGGGCGGCCCGATGCGCCGGAACTGCTGGCGCCCAACCGTATGCCACGGCGCGGCAAGGCCGGGTCGGTGCGCGGCCGGCTCGCGCTATGGCACGCGGTGGCGCATATCGAGTTCGTGGCGATAGACCTGGCACTCGACATGGCGGGCCGCTTCGGCGCGCAGTTAGGCGAAGCATTCGTGGCGGACTTCCTGCAGATCGCGGCGGAAGAGGCGATGCACTTCGCGATGATCGAGCGGCACTTGCGCGGCATGGGCGGGCATTACGGCTGCCTGCCTGCCCACAGCGGCTTATGGGACGCCGCTTACGAAACCCGCCATGACGTGGCTGCGCGGCTGGCCATCGTGCCCATGGTGCTGGAAGCGCGCGGGCTCGACGTGACCCCCGCGATGCTGGAGCGGGTGGCGGCGAGCGGGGACGAAACGGGCGCGAAAATCCTTCAGCGAATCCTTGACGACGAGGTTCGGCATGTCGCCGCAGGCGTAAAGCACTTTGTCGCGCGGGCCGAAGCGAGCGGCCAACCCGCCGATTCCCTATGGAAATCATTGGTTCAACGTCATTTCAAAAGCGGACTGAAGAAACCGTTCAACGACTCGGCGCGGGGATCAGCCGGTTTACCGCGCGATTGGTACACCGGTCTTGTTCCATTAACGTCTTCGGGCAATACCGATCCTCGTGAGGCGGCGGGGGGTATCCGACCATCTCCAAGATGAAACCGCAAGCGGTCGCGCTGTGCGGGCAAGTAAAACACGCCGGGCCAAAGTAATGCGGTCATGGCGGAAAAAAGGTGATGCGAGTTGGTCGTGACGCATTCTATCGTTGGGTTTCGCGCCGTTTCGGGCGTCCTGGCTGCAGCTTCGCTTTTCATTTCCGGTCAATCGGCTTTCGCCAACGCCGCAAACACCGATATCGCTACTCCGCTTCGCGCTGCACAGGGCGCTGAAAAGAGCGTGAGCGGCGGTGAGGACGAACAGTTCAAGAAGCTGTTCAGCTCCTGGCAGAATTTTGAGGAAACCGGCCACGCCGCACTGGCCGCTTCGACCGGTCGCTCGCCGCTTTCCGCCGCGGCCCGCGCCGCCGCCGGAATCGCCGGCCCCGTCTCCATCCCTTCACGCACTCCGCTGAACGGCCTGACCATGACCAGCAACTTCGGCATGCGCGTGCATCCGGTTCTGGGTGGCATGCGCGCTCACAAGGGCGTTGATCTTTCCGCGCCGGTCGGCACCCCGATCTACGCCACCGCCGATGGCGTCGTCGGCAAGGCATCGTGGTTCGGCGGTTACGGTCTTTATGTACAGCTTGAGCATGGCAACGACCTGGAAACCCGCTATGGCCACATGTCCCGCCTGGCGGTTGCCGAAGGGCAGCACATCCACAAGGGCGACGTTCTGGGCTATGTCGGCACCACCGGCCGTTCCACCGGCCCGCACCTCCATTACGAAGTCCGCGTCAACGGCGTGGCAGTGAACCCCATTCCTTACATGCAGCAGGACCGCGTCTCGCTCGCCGCGTCCGGCAAGTAAGCGCGACAGGCCTATTTCCGGCCGGCGCACCCGGCAAGAACAGGCCGGCTGCGACCAGTTGGAGAGGAGGAAAGGGCGGCCGCAAGGTCGCCTTTTCTGATTCCGGCCTCCGCTATTCGAACGACGAAATGCCCCCTGGCGCAAGACCCGGCGAACCGGCTCGCCCATCGTGGTTAACCTTTCGATAACCACTGATCAGTACCTTTGCTTAACCACAAGCCGGATCAGCCAGCGGGATTGGGGCAAAGATGACGACGATCGGTACGAACCTCAGCGCGATGCGCGCGGCCAACGCCAGCTATGCGGCAAACAAGATGGTCGGTACCGCGATGGAGCGCCTGTCCACCGGCAAGCAGATCAACAGCGCCAGGGACAACGCCGCCGGCCTGGCGATCGCCACATCGATGACGGCGCAGATCCGGGGCATGGGCCAGGGCATTCGCAACGCCAACGACGGCGTCTCGATGGCGCAGACCGCTGAGAGCGTTCTGGGCGAGGCCACCAATATGCTCCAGCGCATCCGCGAGATCACGGTGCAGGCGGCCAACGGCACCTATGGCGCAAGCGACCAGAAGCTGATCCAGGTCGAAGTGGCGCAACTGACAGGCCAGATCGGCGAGATGACCGCCACGTCCGAGTTCAACGGCGTGAAGCTCTTCGCCACCGGCCCTGCGCCATCGCCCGGCTTCGCGATCCAGGTCGGCGCCAATTCCTCCGACGTGATCGTGCTCAACCGCCCACACATCGACGGCGCACGCCTCAACACCGACGCGTTCGACGGGTTGAAGGTGGACGTAAACACCGATCGCTCCTCAGTTCCGGCATCGATGGCGTATCGCAAAGGCGCGTCGGACGCGATGACGGCGGCCTTCACCTCGACCGGCATCGCAGCGCCCAGCTACGGCATCGTCAAGCAGGCCGCGTACGACAGCGCAGCGAACTATCTGGAAGGCGTGAACCGCAACGTCGTGCCGCTCAGCGCGGGACAGGTCACCTCGCTGAACAATATCCAAAACCTCAAGAACACGGCCGATCAGCACGCGGCGAACTATGCCGCCGCCGATCCGACGGCGGCGAATTACCAACAGTTGGGGCAAAACGCGCACAACAGCGCCAGCGCCTATCTCGGCGCGGTGAAAGGCTTTCAGGTCAGCTATCCGGCCGAGCCTGCAACCGTGCCGGACAACCTGTTTTATGCCAACGGGGCAGCCGACGCCACGGCCGCCACCCAGGCCTCAGTTCGCGCGGCGGGCGTCAAGAACCCGTCGCTGGACGTGGCCACCGGTCTTGCCGCCGCGGTATACGACACCGCCTCGGCCCAAAGCGGCCGCGCCAACGCGGCGGAGACTCTGAAGAACGTCGATGCCCTGCTGCAGACCGTCATCCAGGCACGATCCGAACTGGGCGCAGGCCAAGCCCATCTTGAATCGGCGATCAGCAACCTGACGTCGCAGACCACCAACCTGACCGACGCGCGATCCCGTATAGAGGATACCGATTACTCGGCCGAGACCACCGCACTCGCCAAGGCCCAGATCCTCAGCCAGGCCTCTGCCGCCATGCTGGCCCAAACCAACCAGAACCAACAGAACGTGCTATCGCTGTTGAAGGGCGGTTAACGCAGTTAAGCGATGGTAACGCCAGACGCGGCTTTGAGCGAAGGTCAGGGATGCGTCAGGTCTAGAAGGTTGGAGCGGGTAGCGGGAGTCAAAATATAGCGCTAACTTGTTGTAAAATAATTGTTTAACAACCGTGATTCGGCGGTTGATCCATTCTTGGTGCCCCTGTCAAGCTAAAAGAGAACGGGTTCGATTCTTTAATTCGAGATAAATTGCTCGCGGGCGATTCGCGATAAATTTTTCTGCTTGCGCTCTCAGCGTCCTTTCCGTGTCTCTTCTTTCCAAGCCGGGGCTTGCCGGCATCGATCCGCTAGCCCCGTTGCGCGCCGCGCTGTGGTGCTCGCCACCACACACCTGAACCAAATACGGCGACAATCGCCCGCGCAACCTCGCCGCCCTTATCAGCGCTGACACATCGCCACGACGCCGAGCACCGCAGCCGCCGCTGGCGCGATGCCTTCCGCGGGCGGTCGATGGAGGACCTGTTCAGATAATTCTCCACGGCAATTAGATTGAGGGAAGGGGTGTCACCGGCGGACTGGGCGTTGTCATGCCGACATCTCGGACTCGCGAAGCCGGACGTAGCTTCGTAGCCGTTGGTAGAGCGCGGGGCGGATGGGTTTGGTCTCTACCCCACGTTCGAGTGCCTCGCTGCGCGCTACCCGCCCGTACTAGCTGTGGCAGCCTTGGTGAAACAGTAGCTTCTCAAGTCGGTATCGTTGGAAGAAGGCGTCAGGGATGGCGCAATCGGCTAGCGGTCCGGGGAGGGCACGCAAAAGGGTCGTGACCAGACTGACAGCTTCGACGAAGTCGTATCGTGCCACTCCCCGCCTAAGGATGCGCCGGCACTCTGCGCGATAGGCAGCATAGTCGTAATCGCAGGAATGGCTGCTGGCTTCCTGCATGACCGTGCATTCGACTGAGTGCTTCTCCTGCAAAGAACCGCCTGCCGGGAAAGGTCATGCCACACATGGACGTCGGTGGCCGGAAACACGACCTGGGCAAGCTTGCTAACGGCCAGAGTGCATGGAATATCCCGATCCTGCGTTCGCCGCAGCGCCCCGGCCAGGGTCGGAACGTGGCGTCCGGGGGAGAACGTAAGGGACGTGCGCAGATCGTTGATGAGTGCGGCGATCGCATCGTAATCCCACCCGCTGGCAAGCACTCCGGTGCTTATAGGGCGGTTGCACGAAGTTGTGCAGCGTCCACTGCTGCAGCCGTCTTGCCGACCTCGTGTCTCCTTGAATGATGCCCTTTATCAATCGTCACCGGCGACTGCGGTCCTACCGCATAGGAACGATACACAAGGTCCTATTCGGGGCGGAAAGAACCTCGTATAGACCCCTAGTGTGCAGTTGCAGCATGGGTTGACGGGGAATTCGTCGGTCGGCTGTATCACTCATGCGGGCGGTCATTGATGCATGCGGTTCGCCGGGCAGCAGCAAGTGGGGACGATGGAATGAAGATCGCGGTTTTCGGCTTAGGCTATGTCGGCCTTTCCAACGCCGTTCTCCTGGCTCAGCACAACGAGGTCGTCGCTGTCGATATTTCAGTAGAGCGTGTTGCTATGCTAAGGGCGCGCAAATCGCCGATCGTCGATCTTGAGCTGGAGGATTTCCTCGCTACGCGGTCGCTCAACCTGACTGCGACGTTAGACGCGCAGGAAGCGCTTGCCGATGCGGATTACGTCATCGTCGCCACACCGACGAACTATGACGCAGATACCAACAAGTTCGACACGTCCTCGGTCGAGGCGGTCATCCAGACTGCTAAGCTAGCCAATTCAGCAGCGACGATTGTGGTCAAGTCAACGATCCCGGTCGGCTTCGTTGAGGACGTTCGCAAGCGTCTCGATACGGACCAAGTTATCTTCAGTCCCGAGTTCCTGCGGGAAGGCCGTGCGCTCTACGACAATCTTCATCCATCGCGTATTATCGTCGGCGAGCGATCGAAGCGCGCCAGGATCTTTGCGCAACTACTGTTTGAAGGCGCCGAGAAGAATAATGTCGAGATCCTGTTTACCGACCCGAACGAGGCCGAGGCGATCAAGCTTTTCGCTAACACGTACCTCGCCATGCGCGTCGCGTTCTTCAACGAACTCGATAGCTACGCCATCGCCCACAAGATGGACTCGCGGCAGATCATCGTCGGTGTTGGTCTGGATCCGCGAGTCGGCCCCCACTACAACAATCCTAGTTTCGGCTACGGAGGCTATTGCCTGCCCAAGGATACCAAGCAGCTTCTCGCCAATTACTCCGAGGTGCCGCAGAATTTGATTCGTGCGATCGTGGATGCAAATCGTACCCGCAAGGACTTTCTCGCAGATCAGATTATTGCTCAAGGTCCGGGCAAGGTTGGCGTCTATCGATTGGTCATGAAGGCGGGATCGGACAACTTTCGCCAATCATCGATCCAGGGCATTATGAAGCGGATCAAGGCTAAAGGTATCGAAGTCGTGATCTACGAGCCTGCGATGAAGGATGACGAGTTTTTCGGCTCTCGCGTGAGTCGGGATCTCGCATCTTTTAAAGACGAGTGCGACGTGATTATCGCCAATCGGATGGCCGATGCGATCGAAGACGTCAAAGACAAGGTTTTCACGCGCGATCTTTTCGGGTCTGATTGATCGCGATGAGTGTAGATTAGATTGAAGGGGACGTGAATTGAGCGGTAAGAAAGTAGCACTCATCACTGGCGTCACCGGGCAGGACGGATCCTATCTCGCAGAATTCCTGCTGGAAAAGGGTTATGAGGTTCACGGCATTAAGCGCCGTGCCTCGCTGTTCAACACGCAACGCATCGATCATATATACCAGGATCCGCATACGCCTGCGCCCGACCTGAAGTTGCACTATGGCGACTTGTCGGACACATCGAACCTGACGCGCATTATTCAGGAAATTCAACCGGACGAGGTCTACAACCTCGGTGCGCAGAGCCATGTTGCGGTCAGCTTCGAGGCGCCCGAATATACGGCGGATGTCGATGGCATCGGCACCCTGCGTCTGCTCGAAGCCATTCGCTTCCTGGGGCTCGAGAAGAAAACTCGCTTCTACCAAGCATCCACCTCGGAGCTTTACGGCCTCGTCCAGGAAATTCCCCAGCGCGAGACGACGCCGTTCTATCCGCGTTCGCCCTATGCGGTGGCCAAGTTGTATGCCTACTGGATCACGGTGAACTACCGCGAAGCCTATGACATGTATGCATGCAACGGTGTGCTCTTCAATCATGAAAGCCCGCGCCGCGGCGAAACCTTCGTCACTCGTAAGGTCACTCGTGGCTTGGCGAACATCGCTCAGGGCCTCGAGCCGTGCCTTTACATGGGCAACATCGATTCCTTGCGCGACTGGGGTCACGCCAAGGATTACGTCCGCATGCAGTGGATGATGCTGCAGCAGGATCACGCGGAAGACTTCGTCATCGCCACCGGCGTGCAGTATTCGGTGCGCGAGTTCATCACTTGGTCTGCGCAGCACCTGGGCATCACGCTGCGCTTTGAGGGCGAAGGCGTGGAAGAGGTTGGTATCGTTGAGAGCGTCGCCGGGGAAGATGCCCCTGCCGTGCAGGTTGGCGACGTGCTCGTCCGCATCGACCCACGCTACTTCCGCCCCGCGGAGGTGGAAACGCTGCTGGGTGACCCCACCAAGGCCAAGGACCGGCTTGGTTGGGTGCCGGAGATTAGCGTGCAAACCATGTGTGAAGAGATGGTGACGGCCGACCTCAAGGTCGCCAAGCGCCACGCTCTCCTTAAGCAGCATGGGTATGACATCCCGGTTTCCCTGGAATCTTGATCGAGGAATACGAGAGATGCGCGTCTACGTAGCAGGCCACCGCGGGATGGTGGGTGGAGCGATCAGCCGCAAGCTGAGTGCGCGCGGAGCCGACGTGGTGACGCGCACTCATGCCGACTTGGATTTGACGAGTCAAAATGCTGTCCGCGATTTCTTTGCGGAGGAGAAGGTCGATGCTGTTGTCCTTGCGGCTGCGAAGGTCGGCGGCATACACGCCAACAACACCTATCCAGCGGAGTTCATCTACGAAAACCTGATGATCGAGTGCAACGTCATCCACCAGGCTTTCACCGCAGGCGTGGAAAAGCTGCTATTCCTTGGCTCTTCCTGCATCTATCCGCGTTCGGTCGCCCAGCCCATGCGCGAGGATGCGTTACTAACTGGCGTGCTTGAGCCGACAAATGAGCCTTATGCCGTAGCGAAGATCGCGGGAATCAAGCTGTGCGAGAGCTACAATCGGCAATATGGCACTGACTATCGCAGCGTCATGCCAACGAACCTCTATGGTCCCGGGGACAATTTCCATCCGGAGAACTCGCATGTCATGCCGGCGCTGATCCGACGTTTCCATGAGGCGGTCCGGGATGGCGTGGAGCAGGTGGTGATCTGGGGCAGTGGCACGCCTAGACGCGAGTTCCTGCATGTCGACGACATGGCAGAAGCTTCGCTGTTCGTGCTGGACCTGCCGCTCGAGCGTTATCAGGCTAACACTGAGTCCATGCTCAGTCACATCAATGTGGGTTATGGCGAAGATGTGACCATTCGCGACTTGGCTCTTCTGATTGCGGAAGTGACGGGCTTCACAGGGGAGATCGCTTTCGATTCCTCCAAGCCTGATGGCACTATGCGCAAGCTTATGGACTCTCGGCGCTTGACGTCAATCGGCTGGGTGCCCTCCATCGGTTTGATGGAGGGCGTAGCGGAAACGTACAAGTGGTTTTCCGAAAATATAGACAATAAGAGAGAAGATACATTGTGAAGACCGATATGAGTTCACTTTATGCTCTGTGTCGGTAAACTTTAATCTATGCTTTATGTTCCGGAGCTTAAGTAAGATGCGCATACATCAACATTGGCGCGCCTGCCTATAACATGGTGATCAATCAGTCCGGAAGTAGCCTAACGTCTTACAATATCGGGATATTGATATGCATATTCCTCCAGAAGATAGATCAGGCGTCTTGAAAGGCGATAGCCGTCGGCGGAGCGTACCGGATACATTCAACTTGTTTGGGGTTGATGTATCAATAACAAGCTCCGAACAGGTCTGTGAACTAATTGAAAGTTGGGCATGTTATGATGGCGAAGCGCATTCAGTTGCATTTCCAGATACGCATGCCTTGGTGAAAGCTCACGACAATGATCAAATGTGTGCAGCCCTCGCGGATGCAGATGTTGTCTGCCCCGATGGTCACCCAATCGCATTCCTCGGCAGATGGCTGAAGGGAGTTCCGGCGAACCGCACTTGCGGTCCTGATACAATGCTTGCCTTGTGCCGGCGCTCTCCAAAATCAGGCTTGCGCCACTATTTTTATGGTGCCGGGCCAGGTGTAGCGGAGAAATTGGCCGATGAGTTCAAAAGGCTCTTTCCGGGAATAAAGATTGTTGGCGCAGAGTCGCCTCCTATGAGGCCGCTTACCCCAGAAGAAGACGCTGTCGCTATGGATAGAATTCTCAAATCGCGTCCCAACGTTCTTTGGGTTGGCCTGGGTGCCCCCAAGCAAGAGATTTGGATGCTTAATCACAAAAAGCATTTGCCTGGAGTCACTCTTCTTGCCGTAGGAGCGGCTTTTGATTTTCATTCGGGGCGTATTAAGAGGGCCCCGAGTTGGATGAGACGGATTGGCATGGAATGGATTTATAGAGCCGGCAGTGAGCCCAAGAGACTTGGGTCAAGGTATCTAAAGGTAATCCCAAGGTTTATGTTCTTGGCCTCAAGAGAGATCTTTGTGAGAAGATGATTGATACGCTAAGTTAGTGTAGCTATGTCACGTTAACTACTTACGAAAAGCGATCGAAAAATGCGAATAGGGCTCTTTTTCTGGTCGCTGGAACTGGGTGGCGTAGAGCATATGATGGTAAACCTTGCTCGCGAATTGGTATCGCGCGGGCATCAGGTTGACATTGTTCTTGCCCGTTCTCCACAGCCAAATAGTTATGACCCGGGGCCGGGAATAAACGTAATCTGGTTGCGCAAAGATAGCATACTTAAGCTTATCCCTTCCCTTGCGCGCTTGTTACGCGTGAAACGTTACGATGCTATGTTTACAGGCATGCCCACATCTAACATTGCCTTATTAGTTGCTAGAACGTTATCTTTATCAAGAACCCCCATAGTTATTTCCGAGAGAAGCAACCCTTTTCTCGAAGCAAAAAATTCCCGTACTTGGCGATATAGGGCCGCGTTCCGGTTGCAACGTTATATCTATCCGTTAGCCGACGAGATTATTGCGGTTTCGACAGATTTGGCTGATGCTCTAGCGAAGAGCGCACACATCGATCGGAACAAAATAAAAGTTATATTTAATCCTGCTTTTGATGAGCGAGCGCCATTGTTTGAGGCAGCGCCCCCTCACCGTTGGCTTGATGACAATTCTACTCCTTTGATTGTCGGAGCAGGTCGTTTTCGGCCGCAGAAAGATTTCTCCACTTTTTTGAAGGTAATCGCTCAAGTTGCAGCAGAGCGCCCAGTGCGCGCAATATTGCTGGGTGATGGTGAGGAGTCCGAGGCACTTCAACAGCAGGCTGCAGAATTAGGTATAGCCGAAAGAGTACTATTTCCCGGCTTTGTGTCTGACGTAGGACCTTGGTTGCGAGGCGCTGACACCTTCCTGATGACCTCTCTATGGGAGGGATTTGGCAACATCTTGGTACAGGCGCTCGCGGCACGGTGCAGCGTGGTGTCTACTGACTGTCCTGATGGACCAAGTGAAATCTTGGGGAACGGTAGATTTGGCTTGCTTGCGCCGGTCGGCGACGTCGAGGCGTTAACCCAAGCCGTACTGACGGTGCTGGAACAGCCGTTTGAACCGCAGGCGCAATATGATCGAGCATGCGATTTCACTGTAGTGCGCTCAACTGACCAGTACGAATCATTGTTCAGAGATCTAGTCGCTAAAGCGAACAAATGATGAATTTGGCGCTCTTTAAAGAACCGAAACTTCGACATATATTTACATATTGTGGATCGCTAGCCTCTATGCTCGCGGTCCCGGCGGTGCAGTTCTTTCTTTTTGCGTTCTATGCCCGGGTGTTGGGTGCTGAGCAATATGGCATATATATTGCTATGATGGCTTGGGCGCCGATCTGCCTGGAGTTCGTGGCATTGGGCGCGGGCGAGGTATTGATAAAACGTGTTTCCCGCGCATCCTCATCATTTCCTGAGGCGGCGGCTCATTTTTATCGAACCACAGCGCTGACACTTCCCTTCGCGCTCACGCTGTATACGGGCGCTACGATGCTTCTGGTGAGACACACTATAGGTTGGCAGATCGTATTGGGCGTTGGGGCATGCGAACTCATCGGAATGCGGCTTTTCACTGGTGCGGAGAATTTTGCAATTGCCACGCGCAGGATCCGCTGGGCAAACGAGTTTCGCATTCTTCAAGCTTTTCCGCGGGCCTTGGGTGTTGGAGTTGCGTACTATTTACTAGACCTGCACTCCGTTAGCTCACTGGCCCTTGCCGGCTCCGTTGGGATACTCTTGGGTGCGCTCGTCTGCATTGCAGTCGCTTGGCATCGCTTCCCCCGGCCAAGTGGAGGCTTTGATAGCACAGCTTTTGGCGAAGGCATTTGGTTCGCCGGGAACCAGATCGCACGCGCAGGGCAGCAGAATATTGACAGAGTAGTGCTTGGATGGTCGGTCGAACCATCGCTGCTTGCCATCTTTGGTGCGGCGCAACGTTTTGTTCAGGTCGGCATCCTTCCCATTCAGGCTATTTTGCGGAGCACTTATCCCAACTTCTTCGCACGAGGGCATGAGGGGGTCAGGAGCTCTCTGCGTTATGGGGGCAAGGTACTGCTATTGATAAGCGCGGTCGGTGCAATGTGCGCAGCGGTGCTGTGGATTGCGGCGATGTTTGTGCCGGCGGCGCTGGGCAATCAGTTTAACGCCTCAGCCGGTTATTTGCGCTGGCTTACCCCTTCGCTGCTTCTTGTCGGCTTCAATTATGTTGCGGCAGACATATTGACCGGGTCTGATCACCAGAGGCTGCGAACGAGCTTGATGATGATTTCGATCGCAATTCAGGCTGGTATGTTTGCCCTTTTCCATGAGGGCAGCGAACTCCTGCTCGCGGCCTATGCTGGCATTGGCTTTGCAGCAGCAAGCAACTGGACCGCAGTTCTCTATCTCGCGTGGCGTGAGCGGCGAGATTCGCCTGTTGGCTTGGCGGCCGCATAACAATGCCTGTGATCAATACCAGGAGCAGTTCGCCACCGGCTAGCGAACGGTTTATTGTCTTGGATGGGATGCGAGGTGTCGCAGCGTTGGCGGTAGTGTTCCTCCACATTTATCGGATTGCCGGCGAGGAATGGAAGCCAGGCCTCGGATATCTGGCTGTTGACCTATTCTTCCTGCTGAGCGGCTTCGTGCTCGCTCATGCATATGACGACCGCCTCTCTTGCGGGCTTTCTGCCAGCGAATTCATCCGGCAGCGGCTAGTGCGGATGTATCCGCTTTACGCGGTCGGTCTAATATTTGGTTTACTAGCGATTGCTGGAGCAGCCACGATAGGAAAGCCCTATGTACCATTTTTTCGTTTACTAGTTTCGCTACTTTTTAATATCTTCTTCCTGCCCATTCCTTCTAGAGGAATGGACGGGCATGCCTTTATTATAAACTTCCCATCGTGGTCTCTGTTTTTTGAGATAATTGCAAATGCCCTCTTCGGACTATTTTGGATCCGGCTCAGCGGCGTAGTACTTATCTTAATAACGGCTTTATCTTTCTTTACACTTACACTGGTCGTCATTTGTTTCGGCACGATGGATCTGGGCGCGATGGGAAATGACTTAGCCGGAGGTCTGCCGCGTGTGGGCTTTGGCTTCTTCGGAGGGGTGATGCTATACCGTCTACGCGCACTCTGGCGCTGGCGTGTCTCATGGGTATGGCCGGTTGCGCTCCTCGCTGCGATATTAATCAGCCGTCCTTCTGAGCCGTTGCTACCGTTTGTACAGCTGGGTGTCGTTGGCTTGTTATTTCCAATGTTGATCCTGGCGGGTGCCCGAGCACGGATTGGAGGTCACTTCGCGGCTGCGGCGGAATGGCTGGGTGCAATCTCGTTTCCCATCTATGTCATTCACGCACCAATGCGAATAATCGCTACAGCCCTCCTAGACCGACTTGACGTGCCGCCAGGCACCTATCCTACGGTTATCTTTCTAGCCACCGCCCTCCTCCTTTCCGCCCTATTGCATCGTTTTATCGATCCTATGCTGCGCCAAGCATTGCAGGGGCCAAGCAAGGCGTTGCTCGCCGCAATGTCAGCCAAATTCAAGGGCTGCCTCAAGTGAACTCCATGAACATATTGATGATCACCACAACCTTGCCGCATCGACTGAGCAACGGGGGTGAGATTGCCACGAGCAACCTTATCGATGGGATGAACCGGCGGGGACATAAGGTCGATGTGCTGGGCTATACTAGACTTGGTGATCCCGCCCCGGAACACTCAGACTTCCATTCTGCTTGCGACTGGGTAATTGAGACGGAACTCGCTGGCCCTCGCAAATGGCTTTGGCTAGCGCAATCGCTGATCCATGGCCTTCCATACGTTAGCGCCAAGTTTCGATCTCGTGAAATGCTATACGCGGCGCGCCACCTATGCGCTCAGACCAACTATGACGCGGTTATAATTGACCATCTTCAATTGGGTTGGATTGCCAAGGCCCCGTTTCTACCTGAACGAAAGATCGGTGTTGCGCATAATGTCGAGCACGAGATATTGGCGGTGCAGGCGGCGGCGCGGAGCAACGGATGGCTCAAGAGGCTCATATTTGGGCGTGATGCTCGAATAATGCGGGAGATGGAGCGCGAGATGATTTGGTCGTTGGACCAGATATGGGTGCTCACCATCGAAGAGCAGGAGAGCATGGGTGCGCTAGGGGGGCGCCGAGCTGACGCCGCCATTCGCGTCATCCCGCTGCCTGGCCAGTCCTTTTTTGCAACGGCAGTGATGCCGATGGCAGATAAGGATGTGGTAATCCTCGGATCTTGGCTATGGGATGTTAATCGGCGTGGGCTTGAATGGTTCATGCGCGAGGTTGCTCCGTTGCTGCCTAACGACATCAGCGTTGTAATAGGCGGAAAGGGCACGGAGCAGGTGCCGAACCGGACGGCCAACGTCACTTACGCGGGTTTCGTCCCAGATGCAGCAGCGTTTCTGCGTAGCGGACGCGCGATTTGCATCCCGACGGTGATGGGCGCTGGCATTCAATTGAAAACCATCGAGGGCATATCGATTGGCCGGCCCGTAGTGACGACGCCACTTGGCCTCCGTGGTATAGGTGACGTGCCGAGCCATGTCTCGATCGCTGTTGACGCTGCGCAAATGGCGAACAAATTAGTCGAGTTAGCTCGGCTACCCCAGGGATCGCATGTTGAGGCTGCAGCGGCATGGGCGAAGCAGAGACGTGATGATTTCGACCATACAATTGACGAGGCTCTGACCCAAGGGTGGCGAGAGTCGTAACGAAATTATGCTGGAGCGAAGAGAGTGGTTCATCTTACGGCTTTTCAAGTCACAGCCGGACAACCTGCTCCGCAAGGTTAGCCCTCAAGCCAAGCGTTTCAGCCCACCAGCTTATCGTAGAGGATCTCGAGCGCTGCAGTCTGGCGGGTAATATCAAACCGCTGCTCTACCCAAAGCCGAGCCGCTCGCCCCATTAACGCTCGGCGCCCACTGTCGGCCAATAGGGTTGCAAACGCTTCGGCGAGCCCTCGCACATCGTTAGGCTCGACTAGTAGGCCGGTCTGGCCGTCGACGCAGGTCTCGCGCGTGCCCGTCTGTTTTGAGGTAACCACGGGCAGGCCAGCAGCTTGGGCCTCGATCAAAGTGAGCCCTAGCCCTTCTGAGTCACCGTTCGCCGCTTCCCGACTAGGCATGGTAAAGATCTGCCCGCTACGCATAATTTCTACAAGAGAGGCATGCGGCTGCGCACCATAAGCCACTATCCCGCCAATACGATCGCGAGCTGCCTCTACCATTGGCGTCAACGGACCGCCCCCAACAACGTGTAACTCGGCCATAGGAAAACGGTCCCGTATCAAGCCGAATGCTTCGATAACACGGTCTATTCCCTTCTTCTCCACCAAGCGCCCAGCGAAGACAATCCGCTGTGGATTCGCATTGACATCAACGAGCGGAGTATCAGGAAGCGGTATTCCTAGATAATGCGTGCAGACATTGCTGCCGGTAAGTCCGTGCTGCCGAACGATATCACAGAGGTAATTCGAGACGGGTAAAATGGCAGCGGCATGGCGGCTGATCGCACGGCGGCGCATAGCCAATATGCGGTCGTAACTGCTGAACAGTTTGAGGCGGCGGGTCGCGTCGTAGCCATGCACCGTCACCACCAGGGGGATACGATGACGTCGTGCATAGGGTAGCAGGAAGGCTGCATTGGTGAGGTAATGCGCATGGATCACGTCTGGCCGCACCTTTCGAAGGATTGCGTCCATCTGCTGCGCGTAGCCGAGCCGGAACAGTAGTCGTGTAATGGGGGTAGAACCCATCGACCCAAAGACGAGTTTGGTTGGACAGGGCAGCGGAGGTAGCTCTGACACCGCATCAAGAGCCACTAAGGTTGGCGAATAGCGCCGCAATGACCGGCAATGATCGGCAATGAAGGTTTCCGAGAGGGCAAGGGCCCTTTCTGTGAACACCACTACCCGTTTCACTAATTACCTCCTGGCAAAATGTAAGTCTACGAGCTAACCACGCGAGCGGATGGAACAATCCGTGACCTAGATAGACGTAGCAGTGGGCGCTCCACGTAGAAGTAGACTAACAGGCCAGCGCCGACTGAAAGTGACATGCAGACGAAAATAAAGATAAGAGTAGACAGATTGGAGTTCATCGCGGGCACAATTCGCCTCCACAGCTCTCGGGCGATAGACAGCACGATGAGATGTGACAGATAAAGTGAATAGCTTGAATCCCCCAATAGCATTAGCCGGGTTGCTGGAGTTCTCTTCTCCATCGCTACCGCACCCGCTACAATAAGCAGAGACGCCCCTCCCCAGCTGACAATGCGTGGCAGTGACAGAGGCTCAGACGCGCATAGCAAGACGAGGCCAATTGGGAGAAGCACGGCAAAACATTCTGGGACCCATGCCTTGCGGGCGAGATACCCCAAGCCCAAGCCAAAGAAGAATTCAAGCAGTCTCGGGTTCGTGAAGGTGATCGCAATTGCATTCTTGGGTTGGATTATGACGCCCGCGATCACGAGAAAAATAAGTACAGATGCAGTAATAATTGGAGCTCTTCGCTTATCTACCTTCATTGCGAGCGAGAACAAAAAATAAAAATATATCTCGTAGAAGAGCGACCATCCAGGAATCAAAAGCGGCCAGATATGGCCTGGGTGAGATGGCGAGAAATGTGGAATTAAAAGGAACGATGCTACAATATGGTAGGCCGTCAGATTCATGTCCGACGCTAATCCCGCTACGAAATGAAGCACGATAAGTGCAATTGTAGCTATCCAATAAAGCGGCACAACGCGCAGAAATCGACGCCAAGCAAATGATGAAGGCTGATCATCCTTTCCGGCTTGGCTTGTATAAATAATAAATCCAGAAATGACGAAGAAAAGATCCACGCCAGCCGAGAGGAAATCAAGCCGCAACTCGGGCAAGTTAAGCCCGCGGGCAGGAGTAAGCGCATGGTGCAAGACCACCATCAGCGCCGCCAGCGCGCGCAAATACTGAATTGATCTGAAGCCCCGTACCAATGAACGCCCCTATGTTCAGCATATCAGGTTCGCCTAGACGTTTTCGAGATGGATCGCCATTGCATTGCTGCATAGCGGCACCGTTTTATGCTTAGAAGGTGACCGGTCCGACGCTAGCATGCCCTTGCCATGGCATGCGTATTTTGCGACGCAGCATAACTAAGAAGGATATGACGCTATGCCGGCGACGACGTGAAAATTCCCCTTTCGGAATTTGGCTCAATTGTCATAAAGCTTAGCCTGGCGACGGCGCTTATGCTGGTGACAACCCATTCTACCGGGCGGCCAAGCGCTCCCGCGGCGGCGCAAACACCCGCTACTCAGGCGCATTTTCCTGATGTTGATGCAGTAACGCCACTGCTAAAAAGAGCCATTAACCTATTGGGTTATGACCCATTATGGGATGGGCAACCGCACAGCCGGTTTCGTCTGTCACAGTTTAGAGAGATAAGAGCTGCTGGCTTTACCGCAGTGCGCATTAATCTACGCGCGTTTCCCTACATGGACGTAAATAACCGGCTAAGCCCGGCATGGATCGAACGAGTCAACGACGTCACTAATGCCGCCATCTCCGAGGGGTTGGCGGTCATACTTGACGAGCACGACCATGTGGACTGCCGGGCTGACAATGATCCGTGCGCGGACAAGCTAGCTGCCTTCTGGACGCAATTTGCGCCACGTTTCGCCGGAATGCCGCCAACCGTCTTATTTGAGATAATGAATGAGCCGGGCGGGCCTTGGTCTCCGGAAATGTGGAATAAACACGCGGCCAGATCTTTGAGGTTGATACGGGCCAGCAATCCTCGCCGTGCAATCATCATAGGACCGGCCTGCAGCAACGACTTTCGCTGTCTGGACAATCTCACTCTGCCCGACGCAGACCGACAGATAATAGTGACCTTTCACTATTATGTCCCGCTTGCCTTTACACATCAAGGTACGCCATGGAATCCCCTGTATTCTAATAAGACTGGTGTTAGTTGGGGTAGGTCGGGTGATCTGCGTGTTCTAGAGAGTGACTTTGAGATAGTTAAGGAGTGGGGGATTGCTCACCACCGCCCGATCTTCTTGGGCGAGTTTGGTGCCTATGAGCAGGCCCCTCGAGCCGAGCGGATCGCATATATTGGTGCTGTTGCCAGAACCGCTGAGCGCCATGGCTTTGGCTGGGCCATCTGGCAGTTCCAGCAAAACTTCGCCTTGTACGATACCAAAGCTAAAAAATGGGATGCCGAGGCCCTCAGGGCCCTATTTCCTAATGATGCAAATCCGCGTAGCACTAACTGAATGCGATTTCACGCGTGCCGCTGTAGTGCAGCCTGCCCGAGATTGTGTATATACACGCTATACGGTTATGTAGCATTCGACAACTAAGACACGGCCGAAACAAAACCATAGGCATGGCGATGAACAGTAGCACAACGAAGTCCGCAGTCGCCTTCCATCAGTGGTTGGATTTATTCCGCTGGTGCGCGGCGATGCTAGTCTTATACACCCACACTATGAACCGGTTTCTCGTTCCGCTTTCTGAAGCGACGGGAAAGAGATCAGCATTTTATTATGCTGCCTCGTTCATGACTGGGTTTTCGCATCAGGCAGTGATGATTTTTTTCGTTCTAAGCGGATTTCTGGTCGGCGGCGCATTGGTTAAAGAGTACCGCAAAAATGGCACCGTCGATATCCGTATGTACGTCGTAAAGAGACTCGCACGATTGTGGACTGTGCTTCTGCCGGCCTTGATACTCAGTTTTGCGATGAATGGCGCGGCTTTTCATTTTTTTGCGCCTCAAGCAGAGGGCGTATACCCAACTAATTTAGAGGACCAGTCAGATTTAGTATCCTTTGTTTGCACCATGGTGTTCTTTCATACTGTTGCGTGCCAGACCTTTGCGGCTAATGGGCCGCTATGGTCGATATTCAACGAATTTTGGTATTACATGGTTTGGCCCCTACTCTTTCCAATTTTATTTACTCGAGGTAGCATTTGGCAGAGCGCCGCTCTCGCGTTATCGGGCATTCTTATCTTACTGTCCCTGACGTATTGGCAGTTTACAGGTTCTTGGCTTGCACCATACATGCTGATCTGGCTGCTTGGGGTTGCTGCTGCGGTGATCCCCAATCCGCCTGTCCGTTCCCCGGGCGTGATCGGGGTGGCCTTGGCCTTATTCCTTCTTGGCACCAGACTGGCGGTAAGACGCACCTTCTGGGAAGATTATCCATATAGCGAGTTGACTTTCGATATTGTCCTCGGAGTTCTCTTCGCACTTCTGCTCAGCGCGATGAAAGAATGTCATAGATTGCGAGCTCCGATCGGAGGCTCAATTCATGAGAGCCTCGCTGGCTTTTCCTTTTCACTCTATTGTATCCATGCGCCAATCCTGACCTTCTATGGTGTGGCGGTGGCAGCGATGTGGAACATGCATGGCCCGATCAAGCCAGTGTCCGCTGTTCATTGGCTTTTCCTGTTAACACCGGTGATCCTCATGATCCCTCTCGCCTTCGTCTTCTCGCTTGGCACGGAACAAAAAACCCACAAGGTTCGCCAACTGTTAGACCGCATCATCCCGAAGCACTCTTCTATGCGAGGCGGTGCTCGCAACGATACAATTACATTGGAATCATAACGCGCGCCATCCGTTGTGTTAAGTTAAATTCAGGTAGATCTTTGAGATCGGCTTAAAGACATTCGAGATTTAGCCAGATTGGCTAGGAGAAGTAGTGTGCGTACGGGTGTAAATCAAGCGAATGATCAGCGGACTCTACTGATCGACAAGATATTGTTTGCTCTTGTGCTCTTATACGGATCTCGTGCTTGGATATATCCCTACGATGTGCAGACCCAATTAGAAATTGACGCCCCGCTTATCTTTCAGTTTCAGATCTTTGCCCAGCTACTTGGTTTGGTAGGAATATTTCGTCTAGGCCCTGTAAAGATAGTACACACCGCATCTAATTGGCTGATGCTATGGGCTCTGGTTGGATTAGGAGCTATTTCATATTTTTGGTCGGTGACACCTTTCAACACGTTCGGGATGGCGCGAGCTATGATTCTCACGCTCTTGTCGTGTATGTACTTCGGGAGGGCCATGCGATCTGAGGATATCATGAAGGTAGCCTCATTTGTGATCTCATCTATCATCATCGCTTCGGTTATATTGGCGATCGTTTCTCCATACGGAAGAAGCGAAGGTGCTCATCTCGGAAGCTGGCGCGGACTATACAGCCACAAAAACGGCTTCGGCGAGGCGGCCTCAATAGCAATGATATTTTTTGGCACAAGAATACTTTATGCAAACAAGTTCATCAGCTGGTGGTCTATTGTGTTTCTCGTGTCAATGGTTTGCTGCTTCTTTTCGGACTCCGCAAACTCAATGGGTTCAGCCTTAGCGGGCCTGACTGGAGTTGCAATGGTGAAGGCGTCGAAAGCAGTATTTCGCGGGCGTGTGGCTCGGCAAACTTTGTTTTTCGCGATTTTCTTTGTAGTCATATTACTGATATATTTTGTAGCGGTAGATCTTGTTTTGTCGCTTGGCCGAGATTTGACTTTTACAGGTAGAACGAGAATTTGGTCATTTTACATGAACTATGTCGAGCAACGACCGGCATTAGGCTGGGGATGGACATCATCTGCGGCTAACGAGGTATTCGTTCAGAATTTACGTGACTTCCTCGACCTCCCATATATTCGATCTGCTCACAGCGCTTATATCACGATGCTAGTAGAACTAGGTTATTTCGGACTGACTCTTTACGCTGCGTGGCTATTGTCAACGTTGTTTGGGGCTTTTGGAAAAGCCAGTAGGGACAATGATGAACTGTCACTTGTATGTGGTGCTATGTGTACAGGGATGATAACGTTTGGCTTCTTTGAGGTTTCTGGCGGATTTATTCCTAGCCTTTGGTTGATTCTGGTGGTGACATGCACAGTAAGCCGGAAGTTTTCGGCGCGGAGAGTTGGCGCCGATGTTGCAGACGACGTGATTAGAACCTTAGGTCGTCGGAAGGTCAATATGTGAATAAACGTCATGAGTTGTGTGGTTTGCTCTTCTCGTAGTGTGCGTCTCGGCTGTTTAGCGGATGGTGAGCACCATCAACCTATACCGGCTTGCAGAAGGACTTCGGTAGGTCGGCGCTCGTCGTCTAGCTCGACGATTGAGGGGCCTGCCGCAAGCGCTGCGATTGCTGTAATTGCCACAGGGTCTACGATAGACGTAGCCGATGGGGATGTGAACCGCGCCGGGTTTGCCGGAGGCTCCAACTCTTGAGTAGATGGAGCCGATATGAGCAAGACCACGAACAAGTTTGCGCCGGAGGTGCGCGATCGAGCGATCCGGATGGTGCTGGATCACGAGCGGGATTATCCGTCGCGCTGGGCAACGGTTGTTTCGATAGCCGAGAAGATCGGCTGCTCGCCGCCGACGCTGCATGAGTGGGTGAAGAAAGCTGAGGTCAACAGTGGCAAGCGTGCCGGTGTCCCGACTGAGGTTGCCGATAAGGTGAAGGCGCTGGAGCGCGAGGTCCGCGAGCTGCGGCAGGCCAACGAGATTCTCCGCAAGGCGTCGGCATATTTTGCGCAGGCGGAGCTCGACCGCCCGTTCCGGCGATGATCGCGTTCATTGACGATCACCGCAATGCCTATGGGGTCGAGCCGATCTGCCGCGTCCTGCCGATCGCCCCATCCACTTACCACGAGCGTGTCGCGCAGCGTCAGGATCCCACACGCCTGTCAGCGCGGGCTCGGCAGGATGTGGCCCTCAAGCCGGAGATCGCGCGCGTATTCGCCGAGAACTTCGCGGTCTACGGCGTGCGCAAGGTGTGGCGGCAGATGATGCGGGAGGGGTTTCCGATCGCCCGTTGTACGGTCGCTCGACTGATGCGCGAGATGGGCTTGGCAGGAGTGATCCGTGGCAAGCCAGTGCGCACCACGATCAGCGACAAAGCGGCGCCGTGCCCGCTGGACCACGTGAACCGCCAGTTTTACGCGCCAGCGCCGAACAGACTGTGGGTGTCGGACTTGGCTTCGCCGCCCTTCGGGTCACCTACGTCGCGACCTGGGCGGGGTTTGTCTACGTCGCCTTCGTCATCGATACCTATGCTCGGCGGATCGTAGGCTGGCGGGCCAGCAGGACGGCGCACGCCAGCTTTGTTCTCGATGCTTTGGAACAGGCGCTTCACGATCGCCGGCCGACCCATCGGGGCGGCCTCATCCATCATAGCGATCGGGGCCCCCAATACGTATCCATCAAGTACACCGAGCGTCTCGCCGAAGCCGGGATCGAACCATCGGTCGGCTGCGTCGGGGACAGCTACGACAACGCTTTGGCCGAGACGATCAACGGCCTTTACAAGGCCGAGGTGATCCACCGCCGTGGACCATGGCGTTCCTTCGAAGCAGTGGAATACGCGACCCTCGAATGGGTCGACTGGTTCAACCATCGCCGTCTGCTGGAGCCTATCGGCAACATCCCGCCTGCCGAAGCCGAAAAACGATATTATGCTGCCGCCAACAACATTGATATGGCAGCGTGACTCACAACCCAACGCCTCCGGCAGACCCGGCGCGGTTCAAACTTTCAACGGGCAGAGGCCCCTTTACGCCCATTCCCAAGAGCGAGTGGCCACAACGATTACGCGACGCGTTTGGTACAGAGGATGCTGATCCGTCATCTATGGCCGATACCGCCATCGACCTCACGGAGAATGGTGAGCATGTCTTGCGCCTCTTTGGTATCCGCCATCTCTAACGAATTTGTCCACGCCGCCTAGCAGCATGAGCCATCTGCACGGATTTGAGTCAGAGCCGCTTTTTTAGCGTCAATTTACAGTTCTGCAACACTCGGGCGTTGACGCTCCATCTACCGGAGATCGCTCTTGTCGTCGCAACGAAGGCTCATGCCATAGTGCTTTATGGAGACTTCAAAAAGACGTTCAGCAGCGATGGTTGTTTGCGTCAGCTTTCTTCCGACAAGCTTTCTGCCGCAGCTTGCCGCCGTTTCTGGCGGCCCATCCGCATCTCTGCCAAGTTTTGGAACTCGTCGCCTTCTTTGGTGCCCGATGTCTTAGTTCTTCCGTTTTGCTCGTAGCGAAGCCCATAACGGTGGAGCTGTGCCAAGGCTATGAGAAGGAAAGCATTGCCGAGTGCATCGTCTGCAAATAGGCTGCTTTCCGAGAAGTTTTCCAGCAGAAAGAAGACAAGCAGAGCAAGGATTAAAGCGGCTCGCTGCGGCTGCCGCCCGATCATGCTGCCAATCTGGGCCATGGGCCACACGAGTGCCGCATAAAGCGCCAGCGCCAAGCCCGGTAACCCGAGTTGGACGAGAAGGTCGAGATAGCCGTTGTGGCCTTGATCAATGTTCTTCCACATGCCGGCGCCAGGTGCCTCGGGATCAAGAAGGTTTGCCGACGCATCCCAATATGCACCATAGCCCGAACCCAGAAGGGGATGGTCCAGATAAAACTGGATCATTGGTCGCCAGATCGCACCGCGTCCGGTGAGGGCCATGGTGTTGTTGGTGAGCGATAAGAAGAAGTCTCGCTGAACGGTGAGCAGGGCTAACCCCAGAAGCAACAGACCGTACACGATCCTGGTTCCCATCACCTGAGATCTGGACGAAGGCCCACTCGGAGGTAAATAGCGTTTAGAAAACAATAGGATCGCACCTCCGGCAGCTAAGGCTGTTGGCAATGCCAACCATGCTGTCTTCGACCATGCCTGGAAGAAGAAGATCAGTGCCCCCAAGATAACAGCATAGCGCCCCACAGCAGGAACTTTGCGGCTATCGAAAGCGAAAAGGATGATAGTAACGGCGCAGAGTACACCTGCGATGTTTTTATGGGCCATGAACCCGCGCCAGAGGCTTTGGCCCTCAAACATCTGTGTGCCCAATGCGGGAGCCCAAAGGACTACGGCAAAGTTCAGGATTAGGGCGCCCACGACGGCGATGCGTAGAATCTTGGAGGAACGTCGGGTTCCTAGGTCGCAAACACCGCTGAAAATGCCCAAGTAGACCAAGCTGAGCAGGATCAGACGTTTGCCAGTAAGCTCAACATGCTGAGTCCAGGCTAGGCTTAAGGCGCACCACAGCAGGAGCGGAAGCATAGGTGTTCGAAACGCACGCAGCGATCGTTCCCATCCTCTCGCTACGATAAGGGCGGCCTGCAGCAGCCCTACAACTCCGTATACGTAGATCCTGAAGACCTTCTGCCCAGGGCTCAAGGCACCGCTCATGTCCATAAAGGGTGTTGCGAGTACGAGAACAAGCAGCAGGACAAAGGAGAATGAAGCCAGCACTGTGACGGCAGTGCTGTCTTTTGGGTCGGCGACCTGAAGTTTCAATGAGACATACCCGCTAAGATCCAGCCTGATAGCAGCACCGCATATCCCCGTGCCGTGTCATACACAACATGACCTCGACTTTGGGATGAATTGGCTCGACCAGAGCGTTGGGTTCGCACGTGACCATCGTGAACCCGTTGCCTTCGCGGGTTCGCTGCCAGAACCCACCGACTGCGAACACTGGCTGATCTATCACCTCGAACCACATCTCGCCTTTGAGCGGTGGCTTGCCATGCCGAGATCGCGCTTGTCTGGCGTGAACTTGCAAAACTCGGTCAGCGGCACAAGGCAGCGGCCTTTAGGCCGCTCGGCAAGCTTGCGCCATTGCGGCAGCTCGAGCTGCCGCACGTTGGTCATCTTCCATTTGGCCTGGCCGCCAAGCACGTCCCAGATCATCACGTCCCAAGCGCGGCGGCCATCCTGCTACCGCACGACGAAGTTGCGGCTACCGGGCCTGAGCTCGCGCGGATCGAAGCGGTTATCGCGCGGGCGCTACGTGAAGAGTTGAGCGGCTGAACCCCAAAGGGTTCCTGGCTCACCAGCCATGCGGGCACGATTACACATGGACAGATATGATGCCGGAGCTGCTCTTGCTCCAACTGCATACAGGCCGGCCGCCCCGGATGTGTGCAGGCGTCGTAGTGCGTACGCGATCTCACCGGGTTAGCGAGGGCCTCCCGCCAACAAGGCAGCGCACCACCGAACGCCCATAGACGTCACGATAGCGCGCAATGCATGTCAGCAACTTGCCGTCGATCGCCGATCGGAGGGCTGATGCAGCATCTGCACCGCAGGTCCATGCGCTGATATTGACTTCGCGAGTCTGCCGGTACTCCGGAGCATCTATGCCGAAGAGGCGGACGCCTTGTCCGCTCAAGGTCAGGCTATCGCCGTCGACCGAACGCGCCACGCCCGTCAGCGTTTGTGCTGCCGATGGCGCCGGCATGGCGAGCAGCACCGAGATGAAGAGAGCATTGAGCCTCGGCCACTCTAGCGGCCGGTGATTACCAGATCTTTGATCGCATCCAAGTCGGCACATCCGAAGGCGAAGGCGAAGACGGAACGGCGCGGATAGCCCCCTCATCGACCACGATCGTGGCCGCATTGCGGCATCCGAACCCGTGAAAACCAGCAAAGACATGGCACAGATCGGTACGCCCAAACCCGGCGCGGTTCATGGGCCCGCGCCAGTGCAAGGATGCGGCGACTTCCTCGAGCTTACCGTCCGTTACAATCTTGCTCCTCATAGGGGTTGAGCTTCGCCGGCCGAGGGCTGCTAATGCTTTGTGCACTTATCGGTTCGCGAATGCGTTCAAGATGAGGCCAGTCGTGGTAGCGCTCTGGCCAAGACAGGCACTGCTCTGGCTAGAAGCACTTCCGATCAACCGCGCCTCGGGAGACAACTCCATCATTCCGGACCTCATAGAACATCGGGTTCTGCATCCACTCGTTGACGGCAGACTCGCGCCAGCCTGTGCATCGCGTGGCAATGTGGACTTGGCGGGGGAACGTGCCGGCCTGGATCTTGCGGTAGAGCGTCGCACGCGAGAGCCCGGTGCGATCGAGGACCGCGTTGAGGCGGAGGATGCGGTCGGTTGATGTAGCGGCCATGGGGCGTTTCTCCTGAGATGAAATTAGTTCTCCTGTGCCCCTGAAACGAGAGACTTGAGGCCGTTCCAGCGCCCGTCAAGAAGCGGTTAGCCGTCCTGGTCCCAGCGTCACTCAACAGCACCCTCGCGACATTAGAGAGTGCTTTTGCCAGATAAGTAGAAGGCATGTTTTGGCGTCTCAGTGCGTCGCACTGACCGCGCTCTACCTGCGCTTCGCTCCGGCCGAGTCGCCTGATCGGCGTCTCGTCGGCATGGCCGTCACGATCGCCTGACGCGTGTCCGGCCTGCTTTTCACAGGCCGGTGTGAGCTGCCGTGCAGCTCGTCAGTAGCCGCCGCGCTATTCGCGCGGCGGCGCAGGCCTTTGGCGGCATCAAGGTGGCGGGGGGCGTCGCTACCCGTTAGCCCCGCCTCGCCGAGGCGCAACCCGCGTTCGCTTGTGCTCTTCGCGGGTCCTCCACTTCGTTGCGGCCTTGTCAGGTGCACCCCGCCTCAGTCGGCGGGGCTGTTGGTCCGCTCCTGCCGCCCCCCGCCACCCTGGCGCCGGTCAATGGCGGTTGAGGAGTGAAGGACATGAAGGATTATCGTCAGAGCCTCTACGCCGAGGTTACGCAGCGGATCGTCGCGGAGCTGGAAGCAGGCAGGTTGCCATGGGTGCAGCCGTGGGATGCAAGCCGCTGTGTTTGTTCGATGCCGAGCAATGCCGTGTCGGGGCGCGGGTACTCGGGGATCAACGTGCTGATCCTGTGGGCGGCGGGCGTAGAGCAGGGCTTCACCTCCCAGCGCTGGCTGACCTACCGGCAGGCCGAACAGGCAGGCGGACATGTGCGGCGCGGCGAGAAGGGCACGGTCATCTGCTATGCCGATCGCTTCACACCCAGGGACGAGGCCGACAAGGCGCAGAGCGAAGATCGCGAGGCTAGGATGGTTGCATTCCTCAAGCGGTTCACCGTCTTCAACCTGGATCAATGCGAAGGGCTGCCAGAGGCGCTGAAAAGCCTGCAGGTCTCGGCGGATCCGATCGTTGCGGTTGAGGCCGTCGACGCGATCATCCGTGCCAGTGGTGCCGACGTCCGGATCGGTGGTGGCGAGGCCTACTATGCACCGGCGCAGGACTATGTGGCAGTGCCACCGCAAGCTGCCTTTCACGAGCCAATCAACTGGTACCGCACGGCGCTGCATGAGCTGGGGCACTGGACCGGGCACACGAGCCGATTGGGACGCGATCAGTCGGGCAAGTTTGGAACAGCTGCTTATGCCAGGGAAGAGCTTGTCGCCGAGATGGCGAGCGCGTTTGCCTGTGCCTCGCTCGGCATCGTGCCGACAGTGCGGCATGCGGACTATGTGGGTGCCTGGCTGCAGGTGCTGCATGCCGACGAGAAGGCGATCTTTCGGGCGGCGAGTGCCGCCAGCAAGGCAGCGGACTTTCTCCTGAGCTGTGGGGAGGCGCAAGCATGAGCGAGCAGCGTCCCTCGCGTGCCTTCGTGAGGAAGGCACGCCGCAGCCTGCGGCGCATGACCAATCTGCAGCGTGAGGTGTTCCTGGCCATGCGCTTTGAAGAGGGTGTGACTTACGCGCAGCTGGCTAAACGCTATGGCCTGACCGAGAGCGAGGTGCAGCACGCGTTCGCATCTGCGCTCTTCATCTTCGCCAAGAGCATCCGCAAGCCTGAGCCCTGGTGGTGGCGCTTGTGGCCATGGTGACCAGCCACACCCGTAAAGCGATGGCTTGCCATCGCTCGGCTGTCGCGACAGGGTAGCAGTGTTATGCGCAGCGATCTCGATCATCTACCACCCGCCAAGCAGCGTGAGCTGGAACGCGTGGTGCACATCATCTTCGAGGAATTCGGAGCCGCGCACGAGAACGCGACTGCGCGGCGCAAGCGCGGGCGGATCCTCAAGGTGATCCTCTATGGCAGCCACGCGCGCGGCGGCTGGGTCGATGAGCCGCATACGGCGAAGGGCTACGTCTCCGACTTCGACCTGCTGATCATCGTCAACCAGAAGGAGCTGACCGACCGCGCCGCCTATTGGACCGCGGCCGAGCAGCGCCTAATTGAAGAGAAGCTAGCCGGCCGCCTGCGCACACCCGTCAACTTCGTGGTGCACTCCTGGCAGGAAGTCGGCGACGGGCTCGCGCATGGGCGCTTCTTCTTCCTCGACATCGCACGTGATGGGATTGTGCTGCAGGAGGTGGACGACAGGCCGCTGCCGGAGCCGAAGCCGAAGACACCGCAGCAGGCGCTCGCGATGGCGAAGGAGTACTTCGAAGAGTGGTTTCCGAGTGCAGCGGAGTTCCTCGACAACTACGTTTTCAACCTCTCAAAGGGGCGGCACAACAACGCGGCTTTCCAACTCCATCAAGCAGCGGAGCGGCTCTACCACTGCGTTCTTTTGGTCAGCACCTTCTACACGCCGCACAACCACAATCTGGCGTTCTTGCGCACGCAGGCCGAGCGGCTCGACATGCGCCTGGTCTATGCATGGCCACGCGAAACGAGACAGCAGCGTGCGATGTTTGAAAAGTTGAAGGACGCCTACGTGAAGGCGCGCTACTCGAAGCACTACAAGATCACCTCTGAGGAGCTCATGTGGCTTGGCGAACAGGTCGAGGAACTCGGCCGGGTCGTGCACGCGATCTGCACTGAGCGGATCGCGCAGCTGGAAGCGACTGCGCGAGAGGCTGGTTGAGCAACGATCAGGGAAAGATGCCGGTCAATTGCACCATCGGCGCATCCTCGCCAAACCTGGTGCGGCAATCGTCCTCGTAGAGTTGCTGCACACGCCGAGCTGCCTGGACCGCGCGCGGGCGGATGAGGGCGAGCACGATGAACATGCCGCACAGCGTCAGAAAGCCAATCGCGAGGGGGTCGCGCATCAAGGTCTTGTCGGCGCTGAAGATCGCCCAGGTAAAGCTGAAGCAGACCACTGTCGCAACGCCACATGCCTTGTAGAAACGGTCAGCGATCACGTCCATGCGCCGCTGATAGTGCTCGTGCAGGGTGTATGCGTCCATCTGTCATCCTTCGACCCGCTGATACTTCGCCCCTGAGCCTGACGATGATGCCCTTGTGCGGTCAATCATCAGATCCAAAGGCGCGTTTGCCGCGTCGCCGCCATAGCGTCAGCACAGCCTCGCGATCCTCGCTGCGCAACCTTGCCGCGGCTTCGGTCAGCATGCCGATGATCACGGCGCGATCATCGTCGACAAGCTTGACCACACCAGCCTTCACTACCAGCCCACCAAGCTCGATCAGATGGCGGGTCCGCTCTCGGCGCTTCACCTGCCACTCGCGGGTGTCATGCCGCGCCTGGCTCGCTGCCAGGCGAAGGCGCGTTGCTGACAGTTTGCCGATCGCTTGGCGGCTTGCTGGTAGCGCGGTTGCCAGCGCTCTCCCGCTCGCCTGAAAAGAAGACAGCGCCCCGCTTGCGCCATGCCTCCTTCGTCGCAAGGTCGCTGGTCGCGGCGGCCGCAAGAAGCGCGCCTGCGAGTTCTTCAGCTACGAGGCTGTCGGCACCTGTCGCGATGACCAGCTCGCCGAGCTGGCTCTGCCGCCGCGATTTGAGTTGCCGCGCTTTCTGCTCGAGTGCCTTCAGCTCCGAATCGTAATCACGGGGTTTGCGCATCTGTCCGGCTCCTTGTAGCGGTGGCGGACGCACCAGTTATCGGCGCTCTCGATCAGCAGCAATGCGGTGAAATCTCCTGAGATTTCGCATTCCCGAGATTGATGAAATCTTTCGAGGGCGCGCTTATACGTCGTGCCGACGTGCTCGTTTGGATGTAAATGGTATGTCGCCATGGCGATCTACCACTTCTCGGCCAAAGTCATCTCCCGCGCTTCCGGCTCGTCCGCCGTGGCCGCGGCCGCCTATCGCTCGGCCTCGCGGCTGCACGACCAGCGCCTCGACCGTGCGCACGACTTCTCCAACAAAGCCGGCGTCGTGCACTCCGAAGTCATGCTGCCCGACGGCGCGCCTGAGCGCTGGCAGGATCGGGAAGTGCTGTGGAATGATGTCGAAGCCGTCGAAGTGCGCAAGGATGCCCAGCTGGCGCGCGAGATCGAGTTCGCGCTTCCGCGCGAGTTGGACCAGGCGGACGGCATTCGCCTGGCGCGTGACTTCGTGGCTCGAGAATTCGTAGACCGCGGCATGGTCGCCGATCTCAACGTGCACTGGGATATCGGCGAGGATGGGCTCCCCAAACCCCACGCGCATGTGATGCTGGGACTGCGGCAAGTCACCGACGAGGGCTTCGGCCCCAAAGTGCGCGAGTGGAACAAGATCGAGCTGCTCACCCACTGGAGGGAAGCCTGGGCCGAACACGTCAACGCGCGCCTGGCCGAGCTCGACATCGATGCCCGGGTCGATCACCGATCCTTGGAAGCGCAGGGCATCGAACTCGAGCCGCAGCACAAGATCGGTCCGGCTGCGTCCCGGATGGCGGGGCAAGGGCTGGAGAGCGAGCGGCTCGACGAGCATCATGCGATCGCACGCGAGAACGGCGCGCGGATCCTCGCCAAGCCTACGATCGCACTGGATGCGATCACCCAGCAGCAAGCGACTTTCACCACCCGTGATCTTGCCAGGTTTGTGCATCGGCACAGCGAGGGCAAGGACCAGTTCGATCAGGTTCTGGCAGCTGTCCGAGCCTCACCCGAGCTGGTCTCGCTGGGCAAGGATGGCAGAGGCGAGGACCGCTTCACCTCGCGCGGCATGATCGAAACCGAGCGGCGGCTGGAGAGTGCGACCATACGGCTCGATGCCACACGCAACCATGGCGTCGACGAGCGCCACATCGAGCGCGCGCTGGCGCGCGCTCAATCCAGAGATATGGTACTCTCGCCCGAGCAGCGCGGTGCCTTGGAGCATGCGACCAGCAGCCGCGGTCTCACCAGCGTCGTCGGCTACGCCGGCACCGGTAAGAGCGCGATGCTGGGCGTGGCGCGCGAGGCCTGGGAGCAGGCCGGCTACGACGTGCGGGGGCTCGCATTGTCTGGCATCGCTGCCGAGAACCTCGAAAGCGGTTCTGGGATCGCCAGTCGCACCATCGCCAGCATGGAGCAACAGTGGAGCCAGCAGCGTGAGCTGCTGACCAACCGTTCCGTGCTCGTCATCGACGAGGCCGGGATGATCGGTACTCGCCAGATGGAGCGTATGCTGGCCGAAGCCGAGAAGCGCCAGGCCAAGGTCGTGCTGGTCGGGGATCCCGAGCAGTTGCAGGCGATCGAGGCGGGCGCAGCCTTCCGCTCGATCGCCGAGCGCCATGGCGCCATCGAGATCACCCAAGTGCGCCGTCAGCGTGAGGACTGGCAGCGCGATGCAACACGGCACCTGGCGACAGGACGCACCGGCGAGGCGCTGGCTGCGTATGAGCAGGCGGGGCATGTCCATGCGGCAGACACCCGAGACGCTGCACGCACCAATCTGATCGCGCGCTGGGACACGGACCGGCAGGCAAATCCCAATGCAAGCCACATCATCCTCACCCATACCAACGACGAAGTGCAAGCGCTGAACCAGGCGGCAAGAGCGCGGCTGCGTGCCGCCGATCAGCTGGGCAAGGAGGTGACGCTCGGCGTCGAACGTGGCAGCCGTGACTTTGCTGAGGGCGACCGCGTCATGTTCCTGAAGAACGAGCGCAGCCTGGGTGTGAAGAACGGCTCGCTCGGCACCATCCGCTCCGTCAGTCCGATCAGCATGGCGGTGATGCTCGACGATGGCCGCGCCGTCGCCTTCGACCTCAAGGAGTACAATCAGATTGACCACGGCTACGCCGCGACGATCCACAAGGCGCAAGGCATGACCGTCGACAAGGTCCATGTGCTCGCCACGCCAGGGCTCGATCGGCATGGTGCTTACGTAGCGCTCTCGCGTCATCGTGATCAGGTCGACCTGCACTACGGCGCCGACGACTTTGCCGACCGCGACCGCCTTGTGCGCACGCTGGGACGCGAGCGCTGCAAGGACATGGTGGCGGATTACACGCAGGCTGCTTCGCATCAGCCCCAACTACGGTCAGCCGAACGAAGGAAGGCAGCGCCTGCACCCGTGCGAGATCCGTTTGCAGGTCTCGATCTGCGGCCGCTGAGCACGCCCCCGACGCGTGGCGTGTTCGACGCTTTGGACCTGCCGACATCGCCAACGCCGCGCCTGCCCGCTCCAATCAGCTTGAACACTGCGGTTCAACGCTTCGCGAGGGCAACGGCCGATATCATGCGCATGCGCAAGGATGGCTATACCGAACTCCCGCACCATCGCCTGGCCTACGACAAGGCAGCAGCCGGACTCGATGTAGCTCGGCCAGATGCTGCCCGTGATCTTCGCGCCGCATTCGCCCGCGATCGCGAACTCATCTCCGCGGCAGCCGCTGGCCGAACCGACGCTGCGATTCGTGCCATGGTGCTCGAGGCCGAGCTGAAGGTAAGTCCCGAACGGCGTGCAGACCGCTTCTTGGAAGATTGGCAGAAGCTGGCAAAAGCGCACCGCTCCATGCGCCAAGCCGGCGATCAGAGAGGAGTAGCCGCGATCGAGAAGCAGATGACTGGCATGGCGAAGAGCATGGGGCGAGACGCTCAGGCCGAGTCGCTGGTCAGAAAACGGCTTCCAGGCCTCGGGATCGAGGCTCGCGCAGGAGCATCGTTGTCCCATACTGTCCAGGACTGGCTCGGCCTCTCGCGTGGACGCGGGCTTGGCAGATAGAAGTTGCCAGATGGAACACGAAAACGTCCGACCCGCCGACACCAGCCTTGCCGCACACGCCTTTGGCGAGCTGCGCGCCGAGATCAGTCTGCTGCGCCGTGCTGTCGAGCGGCTTACCGACGAGCGCACGGCGCAGCCGGACTACGGGCCGAGCCTCGAAGCGATCAGCAAACGGCTGGAGGATGTCGGTGTCTGGGCTCGCAGCATTTCAGAGCGACCTTTGATCAAGCTGAAGCCTGAAGCCCTCGAGCGCGCGATCGCCGACGCGGCGATCGGCAGCCGTGCCAGGGATCAGCAGATGCTGAATCAAGCTCAAGGCGCCATGGAAGCTGCGGGCAAGCGGATCGATGCGCTGATTGCACGCGGCCGAGCCGCAAGCGAGCAGGACCGCGAGCTTCGGCACAATCGGATCGCCTTCGCGTTTGCCGGCATGGTGCTTTGGTCAATGTTGCCAGGCGCTGTCGCGCGATCGCTCCCGGTCAGCTGGAACGTGCCTGAGCGGATTGCCGCACGGATGCTTGGCTCCGACATGTGGGCTGCAGGTGCCAACATGATGGCCAAGGCCAATCCGGAGCGATGGAACCAGATTGTCGATCATGAGCGGGAGCGCGCTTTAACGAAAAAGAGGTAGCCGTAATTCGCATCTCGACTGCATCGCGCTGTCCTTGCTAAGCTCGTCAGCGGCGGTACAGCTGGTGCTAGCGGTCGTTCGCGACGCTGCAGCGAAATGGCTCATGCCGCGTATTTCCGCTCTCGCGCCAGTCCACACGAAGGCTCGCGTCATCTCCATTCCATGCTGTCGAAGCGCCGCTAACGACCGATGACGCCGTGCTTCGACCCAGTTGCGTTTGCTTGAACTCCGGTCGGAGCACTTTGGCACCTTCGCGAAGCTGGTCGAGGTAGTCAGACCAGTGCTGCATCATACGCACCCGCTCCTCCCAGTACTGGCCGCGCGTATAGGCCCTGCGCACCGCATTTGCCTCCACATGGGCTAGCTGACGCTCGATCGCATCCGCATTCCACAATCCCATCTCGTTCAGAAGCGTGGCCGCCATCGCGCGAAAGCCATGAGCTGTCATGTCCTCCTTGCCGTAGCCCATGCGGCGTAGGGACGCGTTGATCGTGTTGTCGGACATTGGGCGCTTGCGAGCCCGAAGCGACGGGAACAGATAAGGGCTGTAGTCCGCGTCGTGCTCGATCTGCCTGATAAGCGCTATGGCCTGTCGCGACAGTGGAATGGCATGAGGACGGCGCATCTTCATCTTGTGCTCGGGAATGGTCCAGACAGCTCGGGCCAGATCGAACTCCTTCCACTCGGCGTGGCGCAACTCGCCGGGTCGCACGAAGACGTGCGGCAGAAAACGTAGGGCGATCTTCGTCAGCTCACCGCCCTCGTACTCGTCGATGCAGCGCAGCAAGGCACCAACTTCGGCAGGCGTCGTAATGGCGGCGCGATGCTTGACTTTGGGCGTCACGAGAGCTCCGCGCAGATCGGCACAGATATCTCGTTCGGCGCGGGCGGTAGCGATCGCAAAGCGGAAGACCTGGCTGCATGTCGCCCGCACGCTGGTGGCCGTGTAGAATTTCTTGGTCTGTTCGATTTTTTTGAGAGCGATCAGTAACTCGTATGGCGTGATCTGAGAGATCGGCCGCCTACCGAGCGATGGCATGACGAGCCCCAACTGCCACTTGTACTTCTGGATGGAAGCCGGTGTACGCTCTTCCAGTCTGACCTTCTCGAGCCAGTCATCGGACACATCTTTGAAGCTGTTCGACGCGGCAACGGCATCAGCAATTTTGTTCAGCTTGGCCTGATCAACAGGGTCGATGCCGTCAGCGAGTAAACGCCGTGCGTCGAGCAATCTCTGTCGTGCATCTGCGAGCAGCAGTTCGGGGTAGCGTCCAAACGTGATCGTTCGCTGCTGCTGATGAAAGCGATAGTTCATCCGCCAGTAGCGCGCTCCACTCGGCTTCACCAAAAGATACAGGCCATCCCTATCGGAGAGTTTGTAGGGCCTCTCCTTCGGCTTGGCGCGAGCGACAGATACGGCGGTGAGCCCCGATTTACCTCCAGGTCGTGCCATAATTGATGGACCTTTTGCAGCTTGAAGAGCACCGCAGGTCCATCGAATGTTCCATATACGTACTGAGATCGCGTGGAACATGTCCGGAACTGCCCGGACAGTATACCAGCTGAAACCCGCAGAAAACAGCCGTTTATGAGCCGTTTTCGGATCCCCTGAGACATGGCGGTGGAGCGGGTAGCGGGAATCGAACCCGCATAGCCAGCTTGGAAGGCTGGTGCTTTACCACTAAGCTATACCCGCGCGCGCTTGGCACGACGTGGGTGGCGATTGCCATGCAGGGGCGGGGCGCGTCAAGCTCTGGTTGGGCGGCGTTGGGGGACGATGTGCTCCATTGGTAATTTTCTTGCCTTGTTGGGCAACATCCCCTATGTGCCCGGCGAGCAATCGGCGCGCAGGCCTTTCATGGCCGGCCCGCAATCCGCGAGCAGCGTGAGATCCCGGCGCAAACAGGCCGACGATCCGCTTCGGATGAGCGGTTGCCTTAGCCAGCTTCCTTTTCACGCAGGGTCGCATCAACGAACCCTTGCGATGCGCGCCATTCCTGTGCGTGCCTTGCGATATCGCGAAAGTATTTCATGTCCTATTTTTCCGACCTCGGCCTGGCCGAGCCTATTCTCCGTGCGCTCGAAACCAAGGGCTATGCGGACCCGACGCCGATTCAGCGCCAGGCGATCCCGGCCCTGATGGAAGGCCGCGACCTGCTGGGCATCGCCCAGACCGGCACCGGCAAGACCGCCGCGTTCTCGCTGCCGTCGCTCCACCGCCTAGCGGCAGATGCCAAGCCGCGCCAGAACGCCGGCTGCCGCATGCTGATCCTCAGCCCCACGCGTGAGCTGGCGGCGCAGATCGCCGAGAACATGCGCGGCTATGCCAAGTATCTGGCGCTCAACGTGCAATGCGTGTTCGGCGGCGTTCCCGTGGGCAAGCAGGCCCGCGCGCTGGAGCGGGGCACCGATGTCCTCGTCGCCACGCCCGGTCGCCTGCTCGACCTGATCGACCAGCGCGCGCTTACGCTGCGTCATGTCGAGATCTTCGTGCTCGACGAAGCCGACCAGATGATGGACCTGGGCTTCATCCACGCCCTGAAGCGCGTGGCGGCGATGCTGCCCAAGGACCGCCAGAGCCTGTTCTTCTCTGCCACCATGCCACAGGCGATCGCTGACCTCGGCCGCCAGTTCATCAACAACCCGGTGAAGGTGGAAGTCGCCCCGCAGTCGACCACGGCGGAGCGCGTCGAGCAGTTCGGCATCCACATCAACCAGGCGGAAAAGCAGGCGCTGCTGACCATCAACCTGCGCGATGGCCTGGCGAAGGACGAGGACGGCCAGAGCAAGATCGACCGTGCGCTGGTGTTCAGCCGCACCAAGCACGGTGCCGACCGCATCGTGCGCCACCTGATGACCGCGGGCATTCCAGCGGCCGCGATCCACGGCAACAAGAGCCAGGCGCAGCGCACGGCGGCGCTCGGCGGCTTCCGTCAGGGCACCGTGCGGGTGCTGGTCGCAACCGACATCGCCGCGCGCGGTATCGATGTGTCGGGCGTCAGCCACGTCTACAACTTCGAGCTGCCCAACGTGGCCGAGCAGTATGTCCACCGCATCGGCCGCACCGCGCGCAACGGCGCGGATGGCATCGCCATCAGCTACGTCGCGCCGGACGAGAAGCCCTACCTGCGCGACATCGAGAAGCTGACCCGCGTCAAGCTGATGCCGCTGCCGCTGCCTGAGGACTTCCAGCGCCAGGCCGCGCGTCTGCCCGCGCCTTCGCGCAAGACGACGGAGTCCGAGCAGCGCAATCCCCATGCTCGTGGTGGCCAGGGTGGTCGCTCGGGTGGTGGTCGCTCCGGCGATCGCCAGGGTGCGCCGCGCCGTGATCGTCCGCAAGGTGAGCGTCCCGCCGGTGGCCGCGACGATCGGCCTCGCACCGCAGGTGGTGATCGTCCCCAGGGCGATCGTCCGCAGGGTGACGGCCAGAAGCGCAGCTTCCGCCCTCGCGGTCCCAAGACCGTTGGCGCGCACAAGAACGGCGTTCGTCGCGCCAGCTGAGGTTCGTGACGGTCCAACGCGGCAGCCGGGGCCAAATCGCCCTGGCTCCACAAGCCACGCGCAGGCATAAGGCCGGCCATGTCGGATAGCCTCATCTCCGCGATCCTCGCAGCGGCACTCTCCGCGATCGCCATGACGGTGATCGTGGGGGGACGCTACGTGATCACCAGCGGGCTGTTCGCCTGGATCACCTCTCGCGTGCGTCCCGGCCTTTACCATGGCATGGGGCCGCAGATCGGGCGGGAATTGCGTTGGTCGCTGCTATCGGCCGCAATCTACGGCATCCCGGCGGGCATCGTTGCCTGGGGCTGGCAACAGCGTGGCTGGACGCGAATCTACACCGACGTCGACGCCTATCCGCTATGGTGGCTGCCCGCCTCCCTGCTGGTCTATCTGTTCCTGCACGACACGTGGTTCTACTGGACGCATCGCTGGATGCACCGGCCCAAGGTATTCGCGGCGGCCCATGCGGTGCATCACGCCAGTCGCCCGCCAACGGCCTGGGCGGCGATGAGCTTTCATCCGCTGGAGGCGCTGACCGGCGCGATCGTGGTGCCGGCGCTGGTCTTCCTGGTGCCGATCCACGTCGCCGTGCTGGGCGCGGTCTTGCTCGTCATGACGATAATGGGCATAACCAACCACATGGGGTGGGAAATGTTCCCGCGTTGGCTTGTTCATTCACCGTTGGGAGCCTGGCTGATAACCGCCAGCCATCATCAGCGCCATCACGAGCAGTATAAATGCAACTACGGCCTATACTTCCGGTTCTGGGATCACTTGTGCGCGACCGATCGCGGACTGTCGGCACCCTGATCGTCGCGGCGGCGCTGCCGGCACTGACCGGGGCCAGCCTGCCCACGCCCGATGTCAGCGCCGTCATCACCGGCCTGCGTTCCCACAACGGCCAGCTGATGGCCTGCCTCACCGCCCGGCCGGACACGTTTCCCAATTGCCAGAACGACCCTGAGGCGCGGCGCCTGATCGTGCCTGCCACGTCTCCCACCCTGGACTTTGGCCGCGTGCTGACCGGCCGCTACGCGATCGCCGTGATCCACGATGAGAATTCGAACGGCAAGCTGGACAAACGGCTCATGATCCCGCGCGAAGGATTCGGCTTTTCACAGGACGCGCCGGTGGTGATGGGGCCGCCCAAATTCTCCAGCGCCGCCTTCCCGGTGGGCAGCGTGGGTGAGCGTCTCTCGATAAAAATGCGTTACATGTTCTGATCTTGTCGAGAGAGGACGCGCACCCTACTCCGGTCTGGTGGCGGATGCGGACCCCTCTCTGACCAGCAAGGTCTTGGAACCCAGCGGGCATCCGCGCCCTGGCACCGGCACCTTTTCTCCCTTCCGCTACCCCGTGTTCCGGGCCATCTGGATCGCCAACTTGTTCTCCAACGTCGGCGCGACGATGCAGTCGATCGCGGCGGCCTGGATGATGACGGAACTGACCACGTCGCATCAGCTGGTTGCGCTGGTGCAGTCCTCGGCTACCGTGCCGATCCTGCTGCTGGGCGTGTTTGCCGGTGCGATCGCAGACAATTACGATCGGCGGCAAGTGATGCTGGCGGCGCAGATCGGCATGCTGGTAGTATCCAGCGCGCTGGCAGCGATGACCTATGCCGGGTGGATCAACCCGGTGCTGCTGCTGGCGTTCACGCTCTCCGTGGGTATCGGCACAGCGCTGAATTCACCCGCATGGCAAGCCTCGGTTCGCCAGCAGGTGGACCCTTCGCAATTGCCGCAGGCGATCGCGCTCAATTCGATCTCGTTCAATATCGCCCGCAGCGTCGGCCCGGCGGTCGGCGGTGTGCTGCTGTCGATCTGGGGGCCGCCCTTCGCGTTCCTGATCAACGCGGTGAGCTATATCGGCCTTATCGGCGTGCTGCTGTGGTGGCGGCCCGCACCGCGCCAGATCGATCGGCGGCCGATCATTCCGGCGGTGCGCGCGGGGCTGAGCTATTGCATTGGATCGCAGCCGCTGCGCCGCATCCTGACGCGCGGCCTGGCGCTGGGCATCGGCCTTTCCGCGTATCAGGCGCTGCTGCCCACGATCGTGAGCGACCAGTTGCATGGTAACGAGACGCAATTCGGGCTGCTGCTGGGCCTGTTCGGCATCGGCTCGATCGCGGCTGCGCCCTTTGTAGGCCCCTTGCGCCGCAAGCTGCACCTGGAGGGGATCCTGGCGGTCGGCTCCCTGCTGTTCGTCTGCGTGATGTCGCTGCTGGCCGAGGTGCATGAGGTTTGGCTCGCGCTGCCCGCGGCGTTTGGCGCAGGGGTGGGTTGGGTGATGATCCTGACTAGCCTGAACACGGCGGTGCAGATGCGCTCTCCCGATGCGATCCTGGGCCGGTGCCTGTCGATCTATCAGGCCGTCACCTTCGGCGGCATGGCGATCGGCTCGTGGGCCTGGGGTGCGCTGGCCGATTGGCGGGGCCTGCCCTTCACGCTGCACTCGGGCTCGGTCTTCCTGATCGTCTCGTTCCTGGTGTTGCGGGTGACAGCGCCTTTGCCCAAGCCCGGAGAGGGCGTCGTCAAAACCTGACCGCGCGCAAATGCGCACCTTTACCGATTGTTCACCATGTCCCTGCAGAACGCGTTGTCCGATCAGGACGTAGGATAACGGCATGGATAGCTTGCGGGGCCAGTGGACGGATCGGAACGGCGACGAATCGCTGGACGAAGATGACGCGGCGGATGAATTGCCGCCGGTCGCGATCGGCCAGGCGGAGCGGCGGCTGCAAGTTCGCGCCTACAACTTCTGGGCCTCGCTGCTGGCGGATCGGCGCTTTCCCGCGACGGGCGACCTCAAGCCCGATGCCCTGCCCGAATTCGCGCCCTACGCCGCGCTGCTTGATATTGCCGACAAGGCGGCCGATCCCGGCGTTCTCCATTGCGGCGCGGCCCTGGCAGCCGACTGCAACGGTGAAATCCCCGCTACCTTGAGCGACGCACCGGAGCATTCCCTGCTGTCGCGCCTGGCCGGCCATCATGGCCAGGTCCTGTGCAGCGAAGCCCCGGTCGGGTTCGAGGCGGAATTCGTCAACGGCCAGGGCGCCACCATCCTCTATCGCGGCATTCTCCTGCCCTTCTCGACCGACGACATTACGATCGATCGCGTGCTGTGCGTGATCAACTGGAAGGAAGTGCTGGAGACAAGCAGCGCCGCCGCATTGCAGGACGAGATCGCTTCCCACCTCGATCCTCGGGCTTATCCGGCCGTACGTGCCCATACGCGGCGCTGGACCGATGAGGGCGGCGAAGACACCGGCGATCAGGCGGAAAACCACCGCGCGCTTTACGAACGGCTGCGCTGCGCACCCAGCATTCCGCTGTCGGCGATCTCCACCGATGGCACCGAGTTCACCCTGCTGCTCGCTCGGCGCGATTCGGACCGTGGCATGTCGATCATCGGTGAAGTTTCGGAAGAGCCCCGCGTCATCGCCCGCGCCGCGCGGCGTCTTCTCGCCCACTGAAGCGCCTGCCTGATCGGACGCTCGACGGCTGCGTTCGGGACGGGCATGATCGGGCGGTGACGATATCCCCGCTTCAGCGCCGGTTCACGGCGGCCATGCTTGCGTTCCGGCCCATGCATTTCTCCCGGCTTCCCGCCTATCTCCTCGCCTTCCTGTCGCTGCTGCTGTCCGTTCCGGCAGCGGCGCAATCGATCCTGCGCGATGCCGAGACGGAGGCCCTGTTCCGCGACATGTCGCGCCCGATCATCGCGGCGACCGGGCTGGATCCCAAGAACGTCGATATCGTGCTGGTCAACGATCCCGATGTGAACGCCTTCGTCGCGGGCGGGCAGGCGGTCTACGTCAACTCGGGCCTGATCAACGAGGCGAACTCGGCCAATCAGGTGCAAGGCGTGATCGCGCACGAACTGGGGCACGTCACCGGCGGCCACGCCGTGCTGAACGTGGGCGGCAAGGCGGCGACCAACATCAGCCTGCTTTCGCTGCTGCTGGGCGCGGCGGCGGCGGCGGCCGGCGGGGGCGAAGCGGCGATGGGCGTGCTGATGGCGGGCCAGCAGGCGGCGATGGGCAAGTTCCTGGCCTACAACCGCTCTCAAGAGGCCAGCGCCGATGCCGCCGGCGCCAGCTATCTGTCCAAGGCCGGGATCACCGGCAAGGGCTCGATCGAATTCTTCCAGAAGCTGCAGAGCCTGGAGTTCCGCCACGGCTACCGCCCGGCGGCAGGAGACGAGTTCTACAGCTCGCACCCGATGACGGCGGATCGCATCGCCACGCTGACCGATACCTATCAGGCCGATCCGGCGTGGAACAAGCCCAGCGACCCCCGGATCGAAGAGCGTTTCACCCGCGTGAAGGCCAAGCTCTACGGCTTCCTGGCCGAGCCCAAGGACACGCTGCGCGCCTATCCGCTGACCGACAGTTCGGTGCCCGCCCACTATGCCCGGGCCTATGCCTATCACAAAGATTCGCAGCTCGATCGAGCCACGGCAGAGGCGGATGCCCTGCTGATGACCGCGCCCAATGATCCCTATTTCCTGGAACTGAAAGGCCAGATCCTGCTGGAGGCCGGCAAGCCTGCCGAAGCGCTCGCCTCGCTGCGCCGCGCGGTGGAGCTGACCGGCAATCAGCCGCTGATCGCCACGCTGTTCGGCCACGCCCTGATCGCCACGGAGGACCGGAAAAACTTCGCCGAGGCGCAGCAGGTGCTGAAAGCGGCGGTGGCGCGCGATCGGGAGAACCCGTTCGCCTGGTACCAGCTGGGTGTCATCTACGCCAACCAGGGCGACATTCCGCGCGCCCGGCTCGCCAGCGCCGAGCAGCAGGTGCTGAACGGGCGCATGGCCGAAGCGCTGGCCAGCGCGCGGGCGGCTGAAATGGGCCTGCCCGAGAACTCGCCCGACTGGCTGCGCGCGCAGGATATCGAGTTCCAGGCCCGCGCCGAGATTGAGCGTAGCCGCAAAGGCAAGTAGTCCGCCGCGATGACCACACGAAAGGATTCGCCCTCGGGCAGCGGGCGTATCGCCTTAATCATCGCGCTGATGGCGGTGGCCGGGGTCGGCGGCTGGTTCGCCCATCGCCAACTGGCCCCCGCTTCGGACAAGGCGGCGGTGGAGCGAATCGTGCGCTCCTACATCCTCGAACATCCCGAAATCCTGCCCGAGGCGATGGAGAATCTGCAGCGCAATCAGAACCGCGGGCAATTGGCCGCGGTGCGGGCGCCAGTGAACCAGCCCTTTCCCGGCGCGGTGCTGGGCAATCCGCGCGGCTCTGTCACCCTGGTGGAATTCACCGACTATGCCTGCGGCTTCTGCCGCAAGTCTCTGGGCGATCTGGATGCGCTGGTGAAGGCTAACCCGGACTTGCGCGTGGTGGTGCGCGAACTGCCGATCATCAGCCCGCAAAGCGCGCCTGCCGCCAAGATGGCGCTCGCCGCAGCCGAGCAGGGCAGATACGCGCAATTCCATCAGGCGATGTTCGCCGCCGGCCAGCTTGATTCTGCCGCGATCGACGCAGCGGCACGCGCTTCCGGACTGGACCTTGCCCGGGCCCGGAAGGTGGCCGCCAGCGCGCCCGTGGCGCAGGAGCTGCAACGCAACCTGGCACTGGCGCAGAAGCTGGGCTTTGGCGGCACGCCCAGCTGGGTGGCGGGCGATCAGCTGATCTCCGGCGCGGTCGGCTTCGACAAGCTGGCAGAGGCGGTCAAGGCCGCGCGGCCAAGCTAACGCCGCTGCCCTCTTGTCCCGGCGCTGAACCCAAAGGATTCCCGCGACCGCGCTTTTGCGCTACGAATCGGTACAATGGCCGTCCTACCCATCAAGCCGATCCCGTTTTTCGCCAACAAGAACCAGGCTTTCTGGCGCTTGCAAGCGGTGGGCTGGGCGGGCGCGATGCTGCTGCGCGCGATGTCCGCGATCGCCAACGATCAACCGCTGACCTTCCTGGTGATCGTGCTGATCGGCACGATGACGGGGTTTTCGATCTCGCTGGTGCTGGCCGTGATCTTCCGCGCGCTTATCCCGCAGCGCCCGATCGTCACCTGGGGCGTCACCGTACTGGCGATCCCGATCGCGGTGGGGCTCTACGCCTTCGTCGATGCCTGGGTGATCTGGCTCTACCGTGCAGAGGCGCAGGCAAGCTTCGCCCAGTTGTTCATCGGGTACTTCTATTATGACGCCACGCTGCTGGGGGCCTGGTCCGCGCTGTACTACGCCATCAACTTCTACCTCACCGTGGAAGAGCAGAACGACCAGCTGCTGCGGCTGGAAAACCAGGCCACGCAGGCGCAGCTGGCCATGCTGCGCTATCAGTTGAACCCGCACTTTCTGTTCAATACGCTCAATTCGATCTCGACGCTGGTGCTGCTCAAGCAGACCGAGCCGGCGAACGCGATGCTCAGCCGCCTATCCTCGTTCCTGCGCTACACCCTGATCAACAAGCCTTCCGCCCGCGTCACGGTGGAGCAGGAGGTGGAGACGCTTAAGCTGTACCTGGGCATCGAACTGATGCGCTTCGAAGAGCGGCTGCGCACCACGTTCGATATCGCGCCGGAAACGCAGGAGGGCCTGCTGCCTTCGCTGCTGCTGCAGCCCCTGGTCGAAAACGCGATCAAGTATGCCGTCAGCCAGCAGGAAAGCGGGGCGGAGATCACCATCTCCACGCAACTCATCGGCTCGACGCTTCGCATCGTCGTCTCGGATACGGGCCCGGGCTTGCAAACCTCCACCACCGACAACAGGCTGTCGGGCATGACATATGATGGTGGGGAGCCGGTTTCGACCGGCGTTGGGCTGTCGAACATCCGGGACCGGCTGTTCCAGGCTTATGGCGAAGAACACCGTTTCGAAACGATGGATCCGCCCGAGGGTGGCTTTGCTGTCGTGATCGAACTGCCGTTCGAGCGGGCTGCGTCGGCCAGCACCGGCACGACGGCTCCGCAACTCGCCACCGCCACCGCACGCTGATACACTGCGCCCAAGCACCCTGCCGGAGCGGGTCATCCTTCGTTCAAGCTGAAACCTTGATGGGGACCGCGCGTTCCAGCGCCGGAGATTTCACTGCATGACCATTCGTACCATCCTCGTCGACGACGAGAAGCTCGCGATCCAGGGGCTCCAGCTGCGCCTGGAAAAGTACACCGACGTCGAGATCATCGATACCTGCTCCAACGGGCGCGAGGCTATCCGCAAGATCAAGACGGAAAAGCCCGACCTGGTCTTCCTCGACATCCAGATGCCTGGTTTCGATGGCTTTTCCGTGGTGAAAGGCGTGATGGAGATCGAGCCTCCGCTGTTTGTCTTCGTCACCGCTTACCAGGAACACGCCGTCCGCGCCTTCGAGGCGAACGCGGTGAATTACCTGATGAAGCCGGTCGAGGATGACAAGCTGGCGGACACTCTCGCCCGCGTCCGCACCCGCCTGGCCGAGAAGCGCTCGGCTGAAGAAGCGGAAAAATTAAAGACGGTGCTCGCCGAAGTCGCCCCGGACGCGATCGATGCGATTCCCGAGGAAACCGATCCTAGCTCGGACCGCTACGAAAAGCTGATCAACATCAAGGATCGCGGGCAGATCTTCCGCATCGATGTCGATTCGATCGAACATATCGAAGCTGCTGGCGACTATATGTGCATCCGCACCGCCGACAATTCGCTGATCTTGCGCGAAACGATGAAGGATCTTGAGCGCCGCCTGGATCCCCGCGTGTTCCAGCGCGTGCATCGCTCCACCATCGTCAATCTCAACCAGGTCCGCCAGGTGAAGCCGCACACCAATGGCGAGTGCTTCCTGGTGCTGGATTCGGGCGCACAAGTGAAAGTCAGCCGCAGCTACCGCGACGTGATCGCGCGCTTCGTCCACTAAACGCGCTCAGGCGGCCTGCCCGCGCTGGGCCGACGGGGACAAGCCAAGTCCTCTCAATCTCGTTCATCTCGAGCGAAGCGGGGAATGAGCATTCCTGCCCCCGCAAAACCCTCATCGCCACTTGCGGGAATGACGAGGGCTGGCGCACATCGCCCCTCGACAACCCCCTCCACCCGCGCGAAAGACGGCGGCGATGACAGCCTTCACCCTCCCCGGCTTCGACCTCGACGCCTTCGTTTCCGCCACTCTCGATGAAGACCTCGGCGTCGGCCTACCCGGCGGCGGGCGGGACGTCACGTCCGAGAGTGTGATAGACGCCGACGCGCGGTTTTCCGGCGTGATGGACTCGCGCGATGCGATCACCGTCGCCGGTCTGCCGATCGCCTCCGCGTTCTTCCGCCGCCTCGATCCCGCGATGGCGGTAGAGGTGCTGGTGGAGGAAGGCGCACAAGTGCAACCGGGAACCAAGCTGATGCGGCTGAGCGGGCAGGCCCGCGCCATGCTGACCGCTGAGCGTTCGGCGCTCAACACCGTGCAGCACTTGTCCGGCATCGCCACGATGACCCGCACGTATGTGGATGCGATGGGCGGCCATGCGACGCTGCTGGATACCCGCAAGACCATCCCCGGCCTTCGCCACCTGGAAAAGTACGCCACGCGCCAGGGCGGGGCCAGGAATCACCGCATGGGCCTGTGGGACGCGGCGATGATCAAGGACAACCACGTCCTCGTCGCCGGCGGCGTCGGGCCTGCCGTAGCGCGCGCCAAGGCGGCGGGCGTGGCCCAGGTGATCTGCGAGGTCGATAACCTCGACCAGATCGAACCCGCGCTGGCCGCCGGAGCCGATCATCTGCTGCTCGACAACATGGGCCCAGACACGCTGCGTCAGGCCGTCGCTCTGGTCGCTGGGCGCGTGCCCACCGAAGCGTCTGGCGGCGTCAACCTGCAGACCATCGGCCCGATCGCCGCCACCGGCGTCACCTTCGTTTCTGTAGGCCGTCTCACCCAGAGCGCGCCCGCCGCCGATATCGGACTGGATTTCACGCCGCTATGAAGGCCCTGCTCGCCATAGCGGCACTGCTGCCGGTACCGGCCTTCGCACAAGCCTATCAATGTGCGCCGCCTGCGCGAATCGAGCCGATCCCCCGGATCGAGGCCGACGCGCCGCCGCGCCCTTCCCCCATCAGCGGCTATACGCTGTCTGCCAGTTGGTCTCCCGATTACTGCAAGACCAGCCGCGATACCGCCTCCATGCAATGTTCCGGGCGGGACGGCCGCTTCGGCTTCGTGCTGCACGGCCTTTGGCCCGAATCGCGCGGCCCCTATCCACAGTGGTGCGCCACCCGCTTGGCGCCTACACCCGCGGATGTCCGGCCCCATCTATGCATGACGCCCTCCACCCGCCTGCTGGCGCATGAATGGACCAAGCACGGCAGCTGCATGGCCAAGACGCCCGCGCAGTATTATCGCGCAGCCAATGCGCTGTGGCGCTCTATCCGGTGGTTCGACGCCGATCGCCTTTCGCGCAAACAGGACCTGACGGCGGGAGATTTGCGGCAGGAATTCGTGCGCCTCAATCCCGCGTGGAAGCCAGAGCAAGTTGGCGTGAAGGTCAGCCGCACGGGTTGGCTGCGCGAAGTACAGCTGTGCTACTCGCGCCGCTTCCTGCCCGAGCGCTGCGACCGCGGACATTTCGGCCCGGCTGACGGCGCCAAGCTGAAAATCTGGCGCGGGCTCTAGGGCGTATCGACATTCAGAAGATGACGTGCCGAAAATGGTAGTTTCGCGTGATCCGGAGCACAGCGGACTTTTGGTCCGTGAGCACCGGAAGCGCGCGGAACCGCCATTTGCAGGCCGTCAGGGCTGAATGTCGGTACGCTCTAGCGCCGCTCCTGGAAGAACCGGCGCAGCATGTCCGCCGCCTGCGCCTCCCCCATGCCCGAATAGACTTCTGGGCGGTGCAGGCATTGCGGGTGATCGAATATCCGCGCGCCATGCTCCACCGCGCCGCCCTTGGGATCGGCCGCCGCATAGTACAGCCGCGAAATGCGCGCATGGACGATCGCGCCCGCACACATCGCGCAAGGCTCCAACGTCACCCAAAGCTCGCAGCCATCCAGCCGCTCGTTGCCCAGAGCCAGCGCGGCTGCGCGAATCGCTTCGATCTCGGCATGAGAGGTGGGATCGTGCCGCCCGCGTGGCGCATTGCGGCCCGTGGCGATCACCCGGCCCTGCTTGACGATCACCGCGCCTATCGGCACTTCGCCCGCTGCGGCCGCCTGGCGGGCCTGTTCCAGCGCCAAAGCCATGGGTTCGGGAAGGGGCCAACTGGCGGTCATGGCGATGCGCTAGCGCCTTGAAGGCCTGTGCACAACTTGACCCCGCCGATGTGAATCGCTAAGGGCGCGCCTTCCCGTTTTACACGGCACCGATTTTTTTCGAGCGAGAAGACACATGTCCCGTATTTGCGAACTGACTGGTAAGAGCCGCCAGGTCGGCTGCAACGTCAGCCACGCCAACAACAAGACCAAGCGCGTCTACCTGCCTAACCTGCAGAACGTCACGCTGATGTCGGACGGTCTGGAGCGCAGCTTCAAGTTCCGCGTCTCGACGCATGGCCTGCGCTCGGTTGAGCACAACGGCGGCCTCGACAACTGGCTGCTCAAGGCTGGTGACGAGAAGCTGAGCACGCGCGCCCTCAAGGTGAAGCGCGAGCTTAAGAAGAAGCAGGCCGCCTGATCCGGCTGCCCCGCCACGGCGGGGCGCTGATCGGCGAAGCAACAGGCGTGCGGAGCGATCCGCGCGCCTTTTTGCGTTTATCCGACTGAATTAGGATGCGACACTCTCCGTTCGTGTCGAGCGAAGTCGAGACACGCTGATCTCGCGCAACTCTAGCTCGACTTCGATCGAAACGAACCGAAAGGGGTTAGGCCTCAGCCCGGCAAGTCCTTCGGATCGACGACCAGCTTCCACAACAGGGTGCGTTGCAGCCGCGTCTGGTTGTCGTCAGAGATCAGCCAGACGATCAGCGTGCCGTTTTTCTGCGGCACGACGGCCAGGCCTTCGAAATTGTCGACCGGCAGTGTCGAGGCCAACCGCGCCACTTCCGTGACGCGCCATGTGGCACCTTCGCGGATGTGCCGGGGATCGCCGATGGCAAGGCGGCCGGCGAAGCGCTCGGGCAGAGGCCAGATCAGCGTGCGCATCAGCACCAGGACACGCCCGTCGGGCAACTGGCTCATGTCCACGGGATCGAACGCGGTGGGGCCCTGGAAGGTGAAGCGCTGCCCGGCCTCGGGGCGGCGCACCGGGTCGCCGGGGAACACCACGCCATCATGCCGGCTGGGCCAGAACCAGTTGCGCGCCCCTTCGGAGAGCGCCACGAAGCGGCCATCTGCCAGGCGCAGCATGGCCTCCGGTCCGGAATTCAGGCCCCAATGCGCCATGCTGGAGGGCGCGGCGCGGCCGGTCTCTCGCCAGTTCGGACCCAGGCGGACGAAGGCGTTGCGGTATTCCAGCCCCAGCCAGATCTGCCCCGTGCGCGGGTCTCGGGTTGCCGATTCGCTATCGACGCCGCGCTTGTCGTTGCGCGGATCCTTCAGCAGATCGCCGTGCTTGGGCGTGTAGCGCTGGTCACCGCCGGGCGGCATGAAAGTGAGGAAGCGGCCGAAATCCGAGATCGCCAGCAACCGCCCGTCGGGCAACGCGAGCAAGGCCGAATACCCGCCGAAGCGATAGTCCCCCAGTTTCATCTCCCACGCCCCCGCCAGGCGGAAGGGGCCGAGGTGAGCTTGCAACTTGTCGGGCGGGGGCAATTTCAGGGCGGTGAAATGCAGCGTATCGTTGGGCACGACCAGAACGCGCTCGGAGCGGGCCCACGTCGTCAAAGCCACGCCAAGCAGCAGGATCAGTAGAGCGATGGTGCGCCGCACAAAGGGTCTGATAAGGCCGTCGCCACCGGGTGCAAGCCCGTCCGCAGCCGTGGCGGAGGGATAAACCCTATCGAGGTAGCAAATCGCCTACCTCGCCGGCCCGGTCAGCAGAATCGGATCGATGCGCGCGTCGTTCCATTTGAGCGACCAATGCAGGTGCGGACCCGTCGCGCGACCCGTGGCGCCGATGCGACCGATCACCTGCCCCTGCTTCACATGCTCCCCCTGGCGCACCAGAATCTGAGAGCAATGCAGGAAGGCGCTGTTCAGCCCCATGCCATGGTCGATCATCAGCAAATTGCCCTCCAGCGTGAAGGGCTTGGTCGCGGCTAGGATCACCACGCCGTCCGCCGGGGCGACAAAGGCCGTACCCGCGCCGCCCGCCAGATCTAGGCCGGAATGATAGGCGGCCGGTTCACCGCGATAGATCCTCTGAGAGCCGAACTGCCCGGAAATGCGCGCCCGGACCGGCAGGATGAAGTCCTGCCGCCAGCCCATGGCATCGGTCTGGCGAGCGCGAGCGGCGTCGATCTGGGCGAGTTCGGGCTTGCGCAAAGCCAGGTAGGCCTCGGTCGGGCCCGCCTCACGCCGGGCGACGTTGATACGCTCAATCCGCCAGGCGCGCGGGGCGATCGCCAGCTTGCGCACCACCTGCTCGCCAGAGCGCAGCCCGGCGGTCAACGTGGCGGTCGGGGCGGCATCGCGATCGAAGGCGACGAAGAACGTTCCGTCCGCCGCGAACGGCACCGGCTTGCCATCCAGCGACAGGCTGTAAGTTCCGGCGGGCACCGTGCCCTTGGCCCAGCCGCCCTGCGTCAGCTCACCGGCAAAGGCGAAGGTGGAAGGACGGCCCGGCACGAAAGTCGGCCCGCCGTCTCCGGGCAAAGTGGCCGGCTCGGCGCCGCCAGGGCTGTTTGGCGATGGCGCGACGGGCGGACCGCTGCTGCAGGCGGCCAGCATCATCACGGTCAGGGCCGCAGCAGCACGCAAGCGCAAGGCGTTCATCCCTGCCCGAGCATCCGGCGTGTCGCGATTTCGGGCGAAGCGTAGGCCTCCTGCCGTTCCACGCTCCAATAGCGCAACACGTCCAGCGGGATCTTCTCGGCGGTGACCGCGCACAGGACATGATTGCCCGGGCTCAGCACGCGAAAACCGTTGGGACCATAACGCAGGGTGGCGGGGCGATCGGCGGCAGACATCAGCATGGACAAGCGACTAGCAGAAGCCCTTCCTCAGAACAAATCGCCTTGCTGCTGCTGCGCCTCCTTTGACCGCACGGTGCGGCGGGAAGGCGGGGCCGGCGATGACGGTCGCGGTGGATCGATCGGCGCGTCGCCCGGCGTGACGGTAAGCGCACCGTCGCGGAACTTGAGGACGAGCGAGGTCTCGCGCTCGGCCAAGGCCTTGCTGGTGAGGGTTTGGCCGGAGACATCCGTGACGCGCGCAAAACCGCGCTGCAGCGGCTTGTCGGGGTCGAGTTGCGGCAACACCCGCGCCACCGGGGCGAAATGGCGTGCCGCTGCCTCGAATCGGCGCTGCAGCAGCAGGGGCGTCAGGCCCGTGCGGACCAACCGCTCCTCCGCCCGCTCCACCCGGTGGCGCAGCAGCGGGAGCGACAGGCGCGCGCCCTGGGCCTCCAACCGCGCCCCGGCCTGGCCTGCTCGCTCGCGCAGCGCGCGACGCAGTCGCTCGCCGGCCTCGTCCAACCGCTGCGCCTTGGCAGCCAGCAGCGCCTCGGGCTTGGGCAGATGACGCACTCGCGCCTCCAGCCGCTCGCGGCCAAGGCTGACGGGACGCAAAGCGCAGTGCCGCTTGCGCGAGGCGAGGTCCGCCAGCGTCGCCGCCAGTTCGGCGCGCACCGGCACCGCCATCTCGGCCGCAGCGGTGGGCGTGGGTGCGCGGCGGTCGGCGGCGTGATCGCACAAGGTGGTGTCCGTCTCGTGCCCCACCGCCGAGATGATAGGGATCGTGCATTCCGCCACTGCGCGCACGACGATCTCTTCGTTGAAAGACCACAAATCCTCGATCGAGCCGCCCCCGCGCGCCACGATCACAAGGTCTGGACGCGGCACCGCGCCGACTGCGGGCATGGCGGAGAAACCGCGCACTGCCGCCGCCACTTGCTCCGCCGCGCCCTGCCCTTGCACCAGCACCGGCCAGACCAGCACGCGGCTGGGAAAACGATCCGCCAGCCGATGCAGGATATCGCGAATCACCGCGCCGGTGGGCGATGTCACCACGCCGATGGTCCGAGGCAGGAACGGCAGCGGCTTCTTGCGCTCGACCGAGAACAGTCCTTCGGCGGCAAGCCGCGCGCGCAGTTTCTCCAGCAACGCCAGCAACGCGCCCTCGCCTGCGATCTCCATCGATTCGACGACGATCTGGTACTTGGAGCGACCGGGGTACGTCGTCAGCTTGCCGGTGGCGATCACCTCCACCCCGTCCTCGGGCCGGAAGGCGAGCCGCTGGGCACCGCCTTTCCACATCACCCCGTCGATCACCGCCTTGTCATCCTTGAGGCAGCAGTAGAGGTGGCCCGACGCCGCGCGCTTCACGCCCGAAAGCTCGCCGCGCAGGCGCACGAAACCGAAGCGATCCTCCACCGTCCGCTTCAACCGTGCGGAAAGTTCGCTGATCGACAGTGGCTCGGCGTTGTCCCCCGGCGTGGCCTTGGCTAGGAGCGGCGCTTTCCGGTCGATCGCATCGTCCTCGTCATCGAAAGGCAGCGCCATGAACATCCTTCTGCTAGGCTCGGGGGGCCGTGAACATGCGCTGGCCTGGAAGCTGGCGCAATCCCCGCTGTGTGGCGCGCTCCATGCCGCGCCGGGCAATCCGGGCATAGCCGAACACGCCGATTGCGTCGCCCTCGACGTGACCGATCACGCCGCCGTCATCGCCTTTTGCGAGGCGCAGGCAATCGGGCTTGTCGTGATCGGCCCCGAGGCGCCGCTGGTGGATGGCCTGGCCGATTCGCTGCGCGGGGCGGGGCTGTCCGTGTTCGGGCCCAGCCGGGGGGCGGCACGTCTTGAGGGCTCCAAGGGCTTCACCAAGGATCTGTGCGAGCGGGCCGGCATCCCCACCGCCGCCTATGTGCGCGTCACCAACCAGGCGGACGGCCTTTCGGCACTGGACGGCTTCGGCGCGCCCGTGGTGATCAAGGCCGATGGCCTGGCGGCAGGAAAAGGCGTCACCGTCGCCATGACGATGGCCGAAGCACAAGAGGCGGTGCGGGAGATCTTCTCCGGTCGCTTTGGCGAGGCCGGCGCGGAAGCGGTGATCGAAGAGTTCCTTGAGGGTGAGGAAGCCAGCTTCTTCGCGCTGACCGATGGCAGCACCATCGTCCCGTTCGGCTCCGCGCAGGACCACAAGCGCTTGGGCGAAGGGGACACCGGCCCCAATACGGGCGGCATGGGCGCCTACAGCCCCGCCCCGGTTCTCACGCCGGCGTTGCAGGGCGAGGCGATGGCCCGCATCCTCACGCCCACGGTCAGGGCGATGGCGAACGAGGGTTCGGCCTATTCCGGCGTGCTCTACGCCGGGCTGATGCTGACGCGTGAGGGCCCCAAGCTGATCGAATACAACTGCCGCTTCGGCGATCCCGAATGCCAGGTGCTGATGATGCGGCTGGAAAGCGATCTGGTCGAACTGCTGCTAGCCTGCGCGCAGAATCGGCTGGGCGCGATCCAGCCGCCGCGCTTCGCCAAGGACGTGGCCCTGACCGTGGTGATGGCCGCCAACGGTTATCCCGAGACACCCGAGAAAGGGGGCCGGATCGACGGTATTCCCGCCGCGCAGGCCAACGGCGCCAAAGTGTTCCACGCGGGCACCACGCTGGGCATCGATGGCGTGCTGACGGCCAACGGCGGGCGCGTGCTGAACGTCACCGGCACCGGCCGAACCGTGGCCGAGGCGCAGGCGCGGGCTTACGAGGCGGTCGACGCGATCGACTTTCCTTCAGGCTTCTGCCGCCGCGACATCGGCTGGCGCGAAGTGGCGCGCGAGCAGGATTGAGCGGCATGGCGACCCGCGCCGATACCGTCCTGAAGCTGAGCCTGGCGGCCGGAGCGCTGCTGGCCGGGGCGGGCGTGGGCTATTACTTCGGCATCTTCCTGCCGGCGCAGGCGATCCACGAAACCGTCAGCAGCAGCGCCGACCGACAGGAACGCGCGGTCGACCGGTCGCTCCAGATCGAGCAGGCGCGCCGTGCCGAATTGCAGGCACGAGAAGCGGCCCGGCAGCGCTACCAGACCTGTGTCGCCACCGCCGCAACGACATACCAGGCCCGCTGGACCGCCGCCTGCCGCGCACAACATGCGCGCCAGATCGCCGCCTTCGAAGATTGCGCCGACAACCTTTTCAGCACCCGCGCCGGTTGCGAGCGCAATTACCCGGTCGAGCCGGAGCGGGGCTGCGCCTTGCCGCTGTCCATCAGCAATCGCCTGGTGTCGGACCGGGATGCGGCGCGATCCCAATGCCTTGGTGAGATGCAAGGGGGTGAGATGCAGGGGGGTGCACCGGCGGAACCGCAGCCGTGGGAGACTTCGCCCGCGCTGGATGCACCAGCCTAACCCCGTTCGTGTCGAGCGAAGTCGAAACACGAACGGGAGGGCGTTGAGGTAGTGAGCCCTATCGCTCCTTGGTCGCGCTGAATGCCAGGTCGGGATTGCGCTCCTGCTGATAGCTTACGTCCCAGGCCGAGCGGGCCATGAACACCGGATCGCCATCGCGATCGCGCGCGAGGTTCATCTTGTTGAAATCCGAGAAGTTCTTGAGCGCGGCATCCGTGCCTTTCAGCCAGCGAGCGGTATCGAACGGCGCAGGCTCCAGCATCGCCTCCACCTTGTATTCCGCTTCCAGGCGCGAGATCAGCACCTCCAGCTGCAGCTGCCCCACCACGCCCACGATCCACTGCGAGCCGATTTCCGGGTAGAACACCTGGATCACGCCCTCTTCCGACAAGTCGTCCAGCGCCTTGCGCAGCTGCTTGGTCTTGGTCGGGTCCTTCAGCTGAACGCGCCGCAGGATTTCCGGCGCGAAGTTGGGCAAGCCGGTGAAGCGCACGTCGTTACGCTCGGACAGGGTATCACCCACCCGCAAGGTGCCGTGGTTGGGAATGCCGATGATATCGCCCGGTTCGGCGCTGTCGGCGATTTCACGATCCTGCGCGAAAAACAGGATGGGCGAGTGGACCGCGATCGGCTTGCCAAGGCCGGATGGCGTCAGCTTCATGCCGCGCTTGAACGTGCCTGAGACCAGCCGCATGAAGGCGATCCGGTCACGGTGCATCGGGTCCATGTTGGCCTGCACCTTGAAGATGAAGCCCGTCACCTCGTCCTTTTCGGGAAGGATCGTGCCCTGTTCGCTGGGCTGCGGACGCGGCGGCGGGGCATAGCGGGCAATCGCATCGATCAGCTCGGCAACGCCGAAGTTCTTGAGCGCGGAGCCGAAATAGACCGGCGTCAGGTCACCGCCGCGATAGGCTTCAACATCGAATTCAGGATAGCCGCCGCGCGCCAGCTCCATCTCGTCGGCGACGTCCTCAGGCAGCGTGACGTTTTCGTCCACATGGCCCAGGAATTCCTTGCTGGGGCCTTCGGGACGGCTGACGCGGCCGGTTTCGATATCGTAGATGCCCTGGAACACGCCGCCCATGCCCACCGGCCAGGACATCGGGCAGACGTCCAGCGCCAGCATGTCGGCCACTTCGTCCATCAGGTCGAAGCAGGCGCGGCCCTCTCGGTCCACCTTGTTGATGAAGGTGATGATCGGCACCGAGCGCAGGCGGCACACCTCGAACAGCTTGCGCGTCTGTGGCTCAATGCCCTTGGCCGCATCGATCACCATGATCGCGGAATCGACCGCGGTCAGCGTGCGATAGGTGTCTTCCGAGAAGTCCTCGTGGCCCGGGGTATCGAGCAGGTTGAAGGTGATGCCCTCCCGCTCGAACGTCATGACAGAGCTGGTCACGGAGATGCCGCGCTGCTGCTCGATCTTCATCCAGTCCGACCGGGCCCGCCGCGCCGCGCCCCGCGCCTTGACCTGTCCGGCCAAGTGGATAGCGCCGCCTTGCAGCAGCAGCTTCTCGGTTAGCGTGGTCTTGCCCGCGTCCGGGTGGGAAATGATGGCGAAAGTGCGCCGCGATGCATGGGAACTCATGGCTTGCGCCTTTAGGGGCGCTTGAAGGCCGCTGCAACCGGAGCGGCTTGTCTCCGCGCGCCTCCGGTCGTGAGAATGGGCCTTAGCCTTCCCGCGCCACGTGGAATCCGGCGAAAGACTGGCTGACCGGCATCAATTCCAGCGAATTGATATTGAGATGGGGCGGAAGGCTGGCGACCCACAGCACGGTTTGCGCGATATCCTCCCCCGTCATGGGATGGGCGCCGCCATACATCTTGTCCGAGGCTTCCTGGCTGCCGGTCCGCACAAGCGTGAACTCCGTCTCGACCATGCCCGGCTCGATCGAGCAGACGCGAACGCCGGTGCCCGCCAGGTCGGAGCGCAGGCCCAGCGCGAACTGGCGGACGAACGCCTTGGTGCCGCCATAGACGTTGCCGCCCGCATAGGGATACGTCGCGGCGACGGATGAGATCATGATCACCGCGCCCTTGCGCTCGATCAGGCCGGGCAACAGCTTGTGCGTCAACGAAGCCAGCGCGGTGACATTGGTGTCGATCATCGTGCGCCAGGCATTGAGATCGGCCTCCTGCGCCTTCTGGGTGCCGAGCGCCAGTCCGGCATTGTTCACCAGGCAGTCGATCGCGCGGAACTCCTGCGGCAGAGCGGCCAGCGCGGCGTCGCGGGCCTCTTCATCGCGAACGTCATAGGCGCAAGGATGGAAGGCATCGCCCAGCACGCCCTTCAGCGCCTCAAGCCGCTCCACCCGGCGCCCGGTGCCGATCACCCGCCAGCCTGCCCCGGCAAAGGCGCGCGCGCAGGCCTCGCCAATGCCCGAAGTGGCACCGGTGACAAGGACGGTCTTCATGGCTGGCTCCTGCGATTATACGTGCTGGCACACGCCATACCCGTTCGCATCGAGCGAAGTCGAGATACGAGCGGAGGCCTGTTCATGGGGCGGGGTCGACCTGCACGTCCATGCGAAAGCGCTTTGCCTCGCTTGGCTCCAGCGAGACCACACCGGGTTTGTCCCGGAAATCGCCCGCGAAGCCGACCGGATCGGCGATGCCCTGCCACGGTTCGATGCACAGATACGCCGCGCCGGGCTTCTGCCAAATCCCCAGCATCGGCGTGTCCGGAAAGCGGACGGTCAGCCAAGCCCCACCCGGCGCGCCATAGCGAACCGCGCGACTGGCGATGTGATCCCAGATCAGCGCATCGGCCTCGAACAAAGCCGCATCGGGAACAAGCGTATCACCGGTGACCGGCGTGTCGAACGTCTCGGGCAGCAGCAGGCCGCTGGGCGGATCGATGCGGCGGATGGGCTGGGGCTCGGCGTGTTCGAAAACCACGCGATGGTCCGCCTTCGCCGCGCCGCCGGGAAGCGGCCAGGCAAAAGCCGGGTGATAGCCAAAGCTGAACGGCATCGCCGCATCGCCTGCGTTCGTCACCTCGGCCATGACCTGCAATGTCGAGGCGTCCAGCCGAAACGTGATGTCCAGGTTGAAGCGAAATGGATAGACCTCGCGCGTTTCCGCCGTGTCGATCAGGCGGAAGCGGGCAAAGTTTGTGCCGCTGTCCACCAAGTCGAACACAGACTGGCGGGCGAACCCATGCTTGGACAGCGCATACGTCTCACCGTCCAGCCGGTAGCGCCCTTCGCGCAGCATGCCGATGACCGGGAACAGGATCGGCGCGTGACCGGTCCAAAAGGCCGGATCGGCGTCGGTCATGTATTCGCGCCCCGCCGCATCGGTCAGCGACCAAAGCTCCGCGCCAAGCGGGTTTATGCGGGCGGTCAGCTCGCCCGAAGTGATCGTGACGAGCTGCACCATGGCCCTATCCCCGCAATGTCGCGCCGAGCTTGGCGGCGGCGGCGGTCACCTTGTCGGCGATGGCTTTCAGATCGGCCTCGCCATAGCTTTTGTCGCCGGGTTGCAGCGTCACTTCCACCGCCAGCGACTTCTGCCCCTCCGGCACACCCGCCCCGCGGAAATCGTCGAACAGGCGCGCGGCCACGATGTTGGCCTTGTCCGCCCCCTGCACCACGCGCACCAGATCACCGGCAGGCAGGGTGGCAGGCACCAGGAACGCGAAGTCCCGCGACACGGCCTGCAATGCGGGCGGCGCATAGGCTACGCGGGCGAAGCCGCTCGCCGCCTTGCGCGCAGGGATCGCATCCAGGAACACCTCGGCCAACGCCACCGGCCCGTCGATGTCGAACAGCTTGGCGGTGGCCGGATGAAGCATGCCGAAGCGCGCCAGCACCGTCTTGGGCCCAAGCCGTAGCGTGCCCGACTGGCCGGGGTGGAACTGCGGCCCGGCATCGCCCATCACCTGCAGCTTGTCGGTCGGGGCGCCAGCGTCAGCCAACAGGGCCATGGCTTCGGCCTTGGCATCAAAGGCATCGAAAGGAACGGCTTTGCCACTGGACCAGCCACGCGGCGCTTTTTCGCCAGCCAGAACTAGACCCAGCGTCAGCCGCTCGTCGCTCGCCCCAGCATCGCCGCGCAGATAGCGGCGGCCCAGCTCGAACAGACGCAGGCTGCCCGCCCCGCGATCGAGGTTGCGGCGGGCGGCGGAAAGCAGGCCCGGCAAGAGCGAGGGGCGCATGGCCTTCATGTCCTCGCTGATCGGATTGGCCAGCGTCCACACCGGGCCATCGGCAAAGTGCGCGGCCTCGGGCGTGGGCAGGAACGACCAGGTGACAGCCTCTTGCAGGCCCCGCGCGGCGGCGGCACGGCGGACGCGGCGTTCCAGCCTTTGGGCGGAAGTCGCGGTGGGCCGCGCCACGCCATCCTCGCGCGGCAGCGGTACGCTCTTCACCTCGTCCAGACCATGGATGCGCACCACTTCTTCGACCAGATCGGGCGCGCCGTCGATATCGGGACGCCAGCCGGGCACGGTGACGATCCACGCCTTATCGAACCCGGCCTCTTCGGCAACGACGCCGAAGCCCAAGCTTTCCAGGATCGCCTGCTGGCGCTGGGGCGAAACGGTGACGCCGCCCAGTTTCTCGGTCAGCGCCGGGTCGAAGTGGACCGTCTTGGGCGTGGTAGGCGCAGCGCCGGCGCGCACCACTTCCGATGGCTCGCCGCCGCAAAGCTCCAGGATCAGCGCGGTCAGCAGTTCCAGCCCCTTGTCCAGGAAACCGGGGTCGATGCCGCGTTCGAAGCGGCCGCGCGCATCTGATGTCAGGTTCAGCTTGCGCCCGGTGCGGGCGATCCGCGCCGGATCGAAATAGGCGATCTCCAACAGGACGTCGGTGGTCGTATCCTCGCAGCCGGAATGCTCGCCACCCATGATCCCGGCGATGTCGTGCACACCCGCCTGATCGGCGATCACGGTCATCTCGGAATCGAGGGCGTACGTCTTGCCGTTCAACGCCGTCACCTGCTCACCATCCACCGCACGGCGGGCGACGACAGCGCCGGTCAGCTTCGCCAGATCATAGGCATGCGCAGGGCGGCCGTAGCTGAGCATGATGTAGTTGGTGGCGTCCACCAGCGCCGATATCGGGCGCTGACCGGCGGATTGCAGCAGATCCTGCAGCCACTGCGGCGAGGGGCCGTTGCGCACGCCCCTGATGACGCGGCCGTAGAATGCGGGGCAGCCTTGCGGATCGTCGGTGCGGATTTCCACCGGGCAGGCGAAAGGCGTTTCAAGGTGCGCTTCGGCCACCGGCTTCAGCTCACCCAGTTTCTTGGCGGCCAGATCGCGGGCGATGCCATAGACGCCCATGCAATCGGGCCGATTGGGCGTGATCGCCACTTCGATCACGGGGTCGACACCGCGATAGTCCGCGAACGGCGTGCCGATCGGCGCGTCGGCGGGTAGTTCGATGATGCCGTCGTGATCCTCGCCCAGCTCCAGCTCTCGCGTGGAGCACATCATGCCGTTCGATTCGACGCCACGGATCGCGGACTTCTTCAGCTGCATGCCATTGGCCGGCACCACCGCGCCCGGCAGGCCCAGCACGCCGACGAGACCCGCGCGCGCGTTGGGCGCACCGCAGACGACCTGCAGCGGCTCCCCCTGTCCGGTATCGACCGTCAAAACCTGCAATTTGTCCGCATCCGGATGGCGAGCGGCGGTCAGCACTTTGGCCACGCGAAAGCCCGATAGCTTGGCGGCGGGGTCTTCCACGCCTTCCACTTCGAGGCCGATGGCATTCAGTGCATCGCAGATGGCGTCCACCGAGGCGTCGGTGTCGAGATAGCGGCGCAGCCAGGAGAGCGAGAACTTCATGGGAACCTCAAGCAGCCGTGCCGACGCCGCCCGACAAGGTCGGTACGTCGAGCGCGGAGAAGCCATAATGCGAAAGCCAGCGGACATCGCCGTCGAAGAAGGCGCGCAGATCGTCCATGCCGTATTTCAGCATGGCGAGCCGGTCGACACCGGTGCCGAAAGCAAAGCCCTGCCACTCGTCGGGGTCGAGCCCGCCCGCTGCGATCACCTTGCGGTTGACCATGCCGGAGCCCAGCACCTCCATCCAACCTTCGGACCCGCCGACCACGCGCTTTCCGTTTACAATCGTGTAGCCCACGTCGACTTCGACCGAAGGTTCGGTGAAGGGAAAGTAGCTGGGTCGCAGGCGCAGGACGATGTCCTCGCGTTCGAAAAAGGCCTTGAGAAAGGTTTCCAGCGTCCACTTCAGATGGCCAAGGTGAATGCCCTTGTCGATGACGAGGCCTTCGATCTGGTGGAACATCGGCGTGTGCGTTGCGTCGCTGTCCGACCGATAGACCCGCCCCGGCGCGATCACGCGCAGCGGCGCGCCCCCCGGACTTTCTCGAACAACGTCGATCATGGCGCGGATCTGCACCGGCGATGTGTGCGTGCGCAGCAGCATCTCGCGGTTCTCGGCATCGCGATCCGGGAAGTAGAACGTGTCATGCATCGCCCGCGCGGGGTGGCTCTCGGGCATGTTGAGCGCGGTGAAATTGTGCCAGTCGTCCTCGATCTCGGGCCCGGTGGCGACGGCGAAGCCCATGTCGGCGAAGATTTCCGCCAGCTCGTCCATCACTTGCGAGATCGGATGGATCGAACCGCGCGGGCTTTCCGGGGCCGGGAGCGTGAGGTCGATCGTCTGAGCGGCAAGCTGCTCTTCCAGCGCCGCGTTCTCCAGCGCGGCCTTGCGTCCGGCCAAAGCCTCGGTCACGCTTTCGCGCAGGGCGTGGATCTTGGGCCCTTCCACCTTGCGTTCATCCGGGCTCATCGCGCCCAGGGTCTTGAGCAGGGCGGAAATGCTGCCCTGCTTGCCAAGAAGGGACACACGCAAGCCCTCTAGCGTATCGAGGTCGGTCGCGGCGGCGATGCGCGAGAGCGCTTCCTGGCCGTTTGCTGCGTGATCCACTGTCATCTGCCTTCGTTTTATCGCGAGCCGCGCTCTTAGACGGCTGCGGCCGAATCGCAAATGGGGAGGACAAACAGAAAAGGCGCGGGCAGTTCACACCACCCGCGCCCCTGTCTGTTTCGCTGAACCAGCGCGCTTACGCGGGGAGCGCGGCCTTGGCCTGTGCGATCACCGCGCTGAACACGCCGCCTTCGTTCATGGCGAGATCCGCCATGGTCTTGCGGTCGAGTTCGATGCCGGCGAGCTTCACGCCGTGGATGAACTGCGAGTAGGTCAGGCCTTCGTTGCGGACGGCAGCGTTGATGCGCTGGATCCACAGAGCGCGGAAGGTCCGCTTCTTAACCTTGCGGTCGCGATACGCGTACTGGCCGGCCTTTTCGACGGCCTGGCGCGCGATGCGGATGGTGTTCTTGCGGCGGCCCCGATAGCCCTTGGCCTGATCGAGAATCCGCTTGTGCTTGGCGCGGGTGGTGACACCCCGTTTGATACGGCTCATGTTCTATGCGCTCCTAATCAGCCCAGCCCGTAGGGCGCCCACTTCTTGATCGTCTTCGCATCGGCGTCGGAGATGACGTCGGTGCCGCGATTCTGGCGGATGTACTTGGCGTTGTGGCTGATAAGGCGGTGGCGCTTGCCGACGACGCCGTGCTTCACCTTGCCGGTGGCGGTGAGGCGGAAGCGCTTCTTCACGCCGCTCTTGGTCTTCAGTTTGGGCATTTTCGTCTCCTTCGTCGGGGACACGTACGACCGGCCCTGGCAGCCCTTTTCGCCAGGCCGGCGCGCGAATCTCCATCACGGAGGTTCGATCGTGCCGATTGAAGTGCGCGCGCCTAGCGATGTACTGGGCGGAAAGCAAGGATTTGGTTCAGGCGAAGGCGCTAAGACGCGGAGAAAAGAAGAAAGAGAAAAGGAATTTCGCGCGCAGAGGCGCGGAGGCGCAGAGATGTTCTGATTGGCCGTCAGGCCCATCGCTACTCAGGCCTTCGGCTAAACGCACCGTCGAAGGAGAAGGCGGCTTCGCCGCAAGCGCAGCCTCTCTGCGCCTCCGCGCCTCTGCGCGCCAATTCTTACTTCTTCGCCGAACCGCCGCCCGCGCTAAAACAGAAGCGGCCCGCCCCCCAGGTGGGACGAGCCGCCTCGTGTTGCCCCCGCAACGAAACGGATAGGATCAGGCCGCCACGTCCTGCTCGTCCGGATCGCGCAGAACGTAGCCGCGGCCCCAGACGGTTTCGATGTAGTTCGCGCCACCGCAAGCGTGGGCGAGCTTCTTGCGCAGCTTGCAGATGAAAACGTCGATGATCTTCAGCTCAGGCTCGTCCATGCCGCCGTAGAGGTGGTTCAGGAACATTTCCTTGGTCAGCGTGGTGCCCTTGCGGAGCGAAAGCAGCTCCAGCATGGCGTACTCCTTGCCGGTCAAGTGAACACGGGCGCTATCCACTTCGACGGTCTTGGCATCGAGGTTGACGATCAGCTTGCCGGTCTTGATCACCGACTGCGAGTGGCCCTTCGAACGGCGCACCACGGCGTGGATGCGGGCGATCAGTTCTTCGCGGTGAAACGGCTTGGTGACGTAATCGTCCGCTCCGAAACCGAACGAACGCACCTTGCTATCCATCTCGGAAATGCCCGACAGGATCAGAACCGGGGTCTGCACCTTGGCGACCCGCAGTTTCTTCAGCACATCGTAACCATGCATGTCAGGCAGATTCAGGTCGAGCAGGATGATGTCGTAATCATACAGCTTACCCAGATCGAGGCCCTCTTCGCCCAGGTCCGTAGAATATACATTGAAGCCCTCGGCCGACAGCATGAGCTCGATAGCTCGGGCGGTTGTCGGCTCGTCCTCGATCAACAGCACACGCATTCGATTATCCTTTGGTTGCCCCGGACGGTGCGACCCACCAGCTAAGTGCGTGAGTGCTGCCGTGAATTAACCATAGGACGTATGAAGATTAAAGGTTAATTGCATGTAAACGGCCAACCGGGGTAACGGCGTGGTTTGTTGATTTTTTTGAAAAACTGAACGCCGCCCCGCTCAGGCGGTGACAGCAGCCACGCCGGGGCGCATCGGCGGACGCTGCATGATGCGGCCGGCCAGCTTGGGCTCCACTCGCCCCAGATAGCTCCACAACCCGCATTGCACGCCGATCAGCATTAGGATGAAGGGCTGGAAGGCGATGCCCACGAACAGAGATCCGAACAAGTAGATCACTTGCGCCAGCTGGAGTGAAACCGCCAGCGGGGCTTGCCATTGTTCATCCGGTCCAGTGCGTTTCTTCCAGCGACGGCGCAGGATCTCCATCTGGATCAGACCGGAGATCTGCAGCGTCAGCCAGATCAGCAGCCCCGGGATGCCCTGCTCGCCCAGCATCTCGAAATAGCTGGAGTGGAACGCGCGGCTGCCATCCTCCTGCGTCTGGGTGACGAGTATCGTGGTATTGCCGCTGGTCTGCGCCTGCACCGTCTCGAAGCGCAGCGAGTTGCCGAGATACGCTTCGAAGCCGCCACCGAAGGGATGATCGCCGACATAGCCCAGCGTCCACTTCCACACCGCCAGGCGCGTGCTTGCGGACTTGTCTGACTGGTTGTTTTCGATCGTGCCCATCCGCGCGGTGTAAGAAGCCGGCAGGAACGGCACCGCCAGTGCGACAGACCCTGCCATCAACGCCATGATCAGGAATCGGTGCTTGGCCGTGCGCAAATAGAGCACCGCCAGAATGCCCAGGCAGACCAGCCCGGTACGCGCCTGGGTGCCGATCGGGATCAGGGCGCAGGAAAAGATCAGCGCGACCGCGAAGGTCCAGACCCGCCAGTCGGACGGGAAGACCGTGCCATGCCGGGCCAGCCAAAGGATCAGCGGGATGATCGCGATGGCAACGCAGCTGATGATGGAGCCTTCGTAAAGCCCGGTGTTGTTATCCACGAAGAAGCGCAGCGCGCCATAGCCGCCGCCGCCGCCCAGCGTCTTGATCGCACCGTCGATGATGATCGCGCTGGCCGCCAGCACCATCACCAGGATCACCGCCTCGATCCTAAGGCGGGTGCGCAGGGTCAGCGGCAGGAAGATCGCGAAGATTAGCGCCTTCCACACCCAAGACCATTTAGCCGCCGCTTCCACCGGAAAGTCGGCGGTGATCGTCGAATAGGCGCAATACAGCAGCAGCAGGACGATCAGGAACTGGCGGAAGGTAAAACGTGAATCGCTCTTGTCATCCAGCAGCAACCAGCCGGCGAACGAGGCGGTGAAGAAGATCAGCGATGTCGGCAGGTGGGACAGAATGCCCCATGAGATCACCTGCGGCGCAAGGATATCGACATAGAGATATGCCAGCACCCACAGGAACGGGCGCTTCAACCCCAATGCCAGATAGAGGCACAGAAAGGCGGTGAGGCAAAGATCGATCACGGGCGCGGGTCCGTATCGTCGACTGGCCTGGCCTTGCGAAACCCTCCGAAGGGCTTCTTCGCCTCACCCTCACGGTCGAGATCATCGCGCAGGAACAGCCGTATGCCGGCCAGCACCAGCAGCCCATGCGCTACGGACAAGGCGAACATATCGACCATGTCCGCTGCGATAGCCGGACGGGGTTGACGGCGCGTTAAGCGTTCCTGTGGCAAAGGTTGGCGCATGATAAGAGTGCTCCACGTCCTCGACCATTCGCTGCCGATGCACAGCGGCTATACCTTCCGCACGCGCGCCATCCTGAAGGCGCAGCAGCGTCTGGGGATCGAGGTGCGCGGCATCACCGGTCTGCGCCACACCCAGCCCAGCGCCGTGGCGGAGGAAGCGGACGGCCTGCTGTTTCACCGCACGCTCGGGCAGGCCACCGGCCCTGCCGGCTTGCGCGAATGGCGGGAGGTGGGCCTGTTCGCCGACGCGATCGAGCGGATCGTGGAGGATTGGCGGCCCGACATCATCCACGCCCACTCCCCCGCGCTTTGCGGGCAGGCGGCGCTGCGCGTGGCGCGGCGGCAGGACATTCCGCTGGTCTATGAAATTCGCGCGTTTTGGGAGGACGCCGCCGTGGGCAACCTGGCCACGCGCGAAGGCTCGTTGCGCTATCGCCTGACGCGGCGGCTGGAGAACTCCGTCGTCCGCCATGCCGATGCCATCGTCACCATTTGCGAGGGCCTGCGCGGCGACCTGATCGCCCGTGGCGTTGCGCCCAAGCGGATCTCGGTGGTGCCCAACGGCGTCGATCTGTCGCTGTTCGGCGAGCCGCCCGCGCCTGACATGGCGCTCGCCCGCGAATTGGACCTCGTGGACGAAACCGGCGCGCTGCGACCGGTGGTGGGCTTTATCGGCAGCTTCTACGATTACGAAGGCCTCGACGTCCTGATCGAGGCGATGGCCACGCTCGTTCGCTCTCACCCCGAGGCACGCCTGCTGCTGGTCGGCGGCGGCCCGTGCGAACAGGCCTTGCGCGCCCAAGCCACCGCGTCCCCGGCGGCACAGGCGATCCGTTTCGTCGGCCGTGTGCCGCATGATCAGGTGGACCGCTACTACGCGCTCACCGATATCCTGGCCTATCCGCGCAAGCACAGCCGCCTGACCGATCTGGTAACGCCGCTCAAGCCCCTCGAATCCATGGCGCAGGGCAAGATCGTCTGCGCCTCGAACGTCGGTGGTCACCGCGAACTGGTCGAAGATGGAGTGACCGGACGCCTGTTCGCGCCGGACGATCCGCAGGCCTGCGCCGGGGCGCTCGCCTCGCTGCTGACCCATCGCCAGCGCTGGCCCGCGTTCCGGGCCGCAGGGCATCGCCACGTCGAGATCAGCCACGACTGGGCGCGCAATGCGGAGCGTTATGAAGTTGTTTACCAAACGCTCCTAGGCCTGAATGCCAGAACCCGCCTGGGAGCAGCCGCCTGATAGACGATTCGGGCAAGAAGCGGGGTCGCGCAGAAACAGGAATGGGGTAAGACCGTGACCGAGACAAAGCGCAGGAAACCGGCCGCAACGCCGCCGTTGACCAGCCATCCGCTATTCCCGGTCACCGTGCTTCTCTGGTTCGGCGCGCTGTTCGGCCTGTCCAGCATCGCGATTCGCTCTTCGCTGATCGAACATATCGTGCTCGTCGCCGGAATCGATCGGGTGATCCCCATGGCCGCACCGCCGCTGGGCAATACCATGCGCGTCCTGCTGGCTCTGTTGATGACGGGCATCGGTTGCATGGTCGGCGGCGTCGTTGCCCGTGTGCTGACACGGTCTGCCCCCAAGCCTGCCGCCACGCGCCGTCGCCAAGCCGGCGCTACACCCGAAGCCGAATCGCCTGTCACCAAGTTCGGCAAGTCGGAGCCTGAAGCCGACACCGATGCACTGGCGGATGAGGAGGAACTCCCCCTGCCCACTGTGCGCCGCCGCCAGCTCCTGCCCGCTCCGGCTGAGCCGATCGCAGCAACGGAAGACGCGCCGCTGCCGGGCACTTCGCCGATCCTGAAAGTGGCCGATCTTGAGATCGCCAGCTTCGACGCCGCGTTGGAAGAGGAAGAGTGGCAGCCGCTGCGCAAGCGCTCCGCCAAGCCCTTGGCGGAAGTTGAGCTGTCAGCCACTCCGGAACCATCGCGTCTGCACTTTGGCCGCGCCGCAACGATCGAGCCGCATGACGAGGATACCGCGCCGATCCCCAAGCCGGGCTTCGAACTGTTGCCCCGGATCGAAGATGAACCGCTCACCGCCGAGGCCACGCCCGCAGCAGTCGCATCGGAGGTAGAGCGTCAGCCCGAGGTCGCCGCGATCGAGCCTGAGCCGGAGGTTGCACCTGAGCCCGAGATCGAACAATCAACCGTATCGGCGGCGCCCCCGCGCGCTACTTCGCGACCGATTCCCGCCAGTGCCGCAGAGCGCCTCGCCAATGCCCCGCTGGACGATCTCTCCCACATCGAACTGCTGGAGCGCCTGGCGTTGACGATCGCGCGTCGCCGCGAAGCCGCTGCGGCTTTGTTGGCTGCCGCAGCCGCCAAGGCGTCGATCTTAACGGAAGGAGATGCGCCATTCGGGCTGCGCGCCGTGCGTTCGCAGCCAAACCATGGCGACGAGGCAGTGCCCGGCGCCGTCGCACCGCGCTTCATCGGCGCCCCTGTCGCTCCGGATGATATGGCAGAGGGCGAAGATATCCTGGCTTCGGGATATACCTCCCTGCGCGGCCTGACCCGCTCCACCCCGCTGCCAACGCCACCCCAAGGCGAAGCGGCGACATCGAATGTGCGGGCTTTCGACGCGCCGGCATCTCGCAATCGCGAAACGGATCGGACCGAGCAAGCCTTGCGCGATGCCTTGGCGACGTTGCAACGGATGAGCGGAGCGGCCTGAAACGCGATCCTGCTGGCCTGTCAGCTTCCACTATCCCTCTCGGCTCACGTAAGAAAATCACGCGGTTCGCCGCTTTCCCGATAGCGATCGTGCCCGGAAGGCGGGCTTCGCAGTTGCAAATATTGCCCGTAATCGTCATGGGAGACATTCGGGCCAACCTGCCGCGCGTCGCACCACCGCGATTCGCGATCTTCGTCAACGACCGGAAAGGTCGTGGCGGAAAAGATCATCAGGCAGGGATGACCCGGCAAATGACAGGACGGGTATTTATCGATGGGATTTCCGAAGCCCCAGGGCCTCTACGACGCGCGTAATGAGCATGATGCATGTGGTGTGGGCTTCGTCGCCCATATTAAAGGCACCAAATCGCACGCCATCGTATCGCAGGCGCTGGAGATTCTGAAAAACCTGGACCACCGCGGCGCGGTGGGCGCCGATCCGTTGCTGGGCGATGGCGCGGGCATCCTGATCCAGACGCCGGACGCGTTGTTCCGCAAGTGGGCGGACGGCGAAGGCCTGACCCTGCCGCAACCGGGCGACTATGCCGTCGCCATGTGCTTCATGCCGCAGGACCAGGCCAGCCGCGATCTGATCACGCAGATCTTCGAAAAGTTCATCAAGAAGGAAGGCCAGAGCCTGATCGGCTGGCGTGACGTTCCCGTCACGCTCGACGGGCTGGGCAAGGCCGTGATCGAATCGATGCCGGTGATCCGCCAGTGCTTCGTCGCGCGCGGCTCCAACTGTGCGGACCAGGACGCGTTCGAGCGCAAGCTGCTCGCTATCCGCAAGCAGACGCAGAACCCGCTGGCGCAAATGGCCGAAAAGCACGGGCTTCCTGGCTTGACCGAGCTGTATATGCCCAGCTTCTCCACCCGCACGATCGTGTACAAGGGGCTTTTGCTGGCGACGCAGGTAGGCTCGTTCTACGACGATCTGCGCAACCCAGATTGCGTTTCCGCACTCGGCCTGGTCCACCAGCGGTTCAGCACGAACACCTTCCCCAGCTGGAAGCTTGCGCACCCTTATCGCTTCATGGCGCACAATGGTGAGATCAACACCGTGCGCGGCAACGTGAACTGGATGAACGCGCGCCGCCGCACGCTGGAATCGGACCTGCTGGGCGCCGATCTCGACAAGATGTGGCCGCTGATCCCGCATGGCCAGTCGGACACCGCCTGCCTCGACAACGCGTTCGAGCTGTTGCTCGCGGGCGGCTACAGCCTGTCCCATGCGATGATGATGCTCATCCCCGAGGCGTGGGCCGGCAACGCGCTGATGACGCCTGAACGCCGCGCGTTCTACGAGTATCATGCCGCGCTGATGGAGCCGTGGGACGGCCCCGCCGCCGTCGCCTTCACCGATGGCCGCCAGATCGGCGCCACGCTGGACCGCAACGGCCTGCGCCCCGCGCGCTTCCTCGTTACTGACGACGATCTGTGCGTCATGGCGTCCGAGAGCGGCGTGCTGCCGATCAAGGAAGACAACATCGTTCGCAAGTGGCGTCTCCAACCGGGACGCATGCTGCTGATCGACTTCGAGCAGGGCCGCATCATCGAGGATGAGGAACTGAAGAACCAACTCGCGTCCGAAGAGCCGTACCAGAAGTGGCTCGATCAGGCCCAGTACAAACTGGAAGACCTGGACGTGATCGAATCCGAGCTGACCGAGCTGCCGGAGCCTACGGGTACTTTGCTCGATCGCCAACAGGCGTTCGGCTATACCCAGGAAGACATCAGCCGCTTCCTGGAGCCTATGGCCGTCAACGCCGACGATCCGATCGGCTCGATGGGTACCGACACCCCGATCGCGGTGCTCAGCCGAAAGTCGCGCCTGGTCTACGACTATTTCAAGCAGAACTTCGCCCAGGTCACCAACCCGCCGATCGACCCGATCCGCGAGGAATTGGTGATGAGCCTGGTGTCGATGATCGGCCCGCGTCCCAACCTGCTCGGCCACGTCGCCGGCACGCACAAGCGCCTGGAAGTCAGCCAGCCGATCCTGACCGACGAGGATCTGGCCAAGATCCGTTCGGTGGAATCCGCGCTGGACGGCGCGTTCCGCACGCAGACGATCGACATCACCTGGGATGCGAAGTCCGGGGCCGAGGGCCTCGAACTGGCGATCAAGGAGATGTGCTGGACCGCGACCGAAGCGGTGCTGGCGGACAAGAACATCCTGATCCTGTCCGACCGAGCGCAGGGGCCGGATCGCATCGCCATGCCCGCCTTGCTGGCGACGGCGGCGGTGCATCACCACCTCGTCCGCCAGGGCCTGCGCATGCAGACCGGCCTTGTCGTCGAAACCGGTGAAGCGCGCGAAGTGCATCACTTCTGCGTGCTGGCGGGTTACGGCGCCGAAGCGATCAACCCCTACCTCGCGTTCGAAACGATCGAGGCGATGCGGGTGCGCAAGGAGCTGCCGATCGAAGCCAGGCAGGCGCAGAAGAACTACGTCTACGCCATCGGCAAGGGCATCCGTAAGGTGATGTCAAAGATGGGTATCTCCACCTATCAGTCCTATTGCGGCGCGCAGATCTTCGACGCGGTGGGCCTGTCGACCAAGTTCATCGACAAGTACTTCACCGGCACCGCCACCACCATCGAGGGCGCCGGCCTGACCGAGATCGCCGAAGAGACCGTGGCGCGCCACGCCGCCGCCTATGGCGACAATCCGGTCTATCGCAACATGCTGGACGTGGGCGGCATCTATGGCGTGCGAGTGCGCGGCGAGGAGCATGCCTGGACGTCCGAGAATATCGGCAACCTGCAGCATGCGGTGCGCGGCAACGTACCTGAAAAGTACGCGGCCTTCGCCGCCTCGATCAACGACCAGTCGGAGCGGATGCTGACCATTCGCGGTCTGATGGACTTCGTGCCGGGTACGCCCATCCCGATCGAAGAGGTCGAACCGGCGTCCGAGATCGTCAAGCGCTTCGCCACCGGCGCGATGAGCTTCGGCTCGATCAGCCGCGAGGCACACACCACGCTGGCGATGGCGATGAACCGCATCGGCGGCAAGTCGAACACTGGCGAGGGCGGCGAGGAAGTCGATCGCTTCACCCCGCTGGCCAATGGTGACTCGATGCGCTCGGCGATCAAGCAGGTCGCATCGGGACGCTTTGGCGTCACCACCGAATATCTCGTCAATGCCGACGACATCCAGATTAAGATGGCCCAGGGCGCCAAGCCCGGCGAAGGCGGCCAGCTGCCGGGTGACAAGGTCGACAAGACCATCGGCCGGGTGCGCCACTCGACGCCGGGCGTGGGCCTCATCAGCCCGCCGCCGCACCACGACATCTACTCGATCGAGGATATCGCCCAGCTCATTCACGATCTCAAGAACGTGAATCCGGGCGCGCGCGTCTCGGTCAAGCTGGTGTCCGAAGTGGGCGTGGGCACGGTCGCGGCGGGCGTTTCCAAGGCGCGCGCGGATCACATCACCATCGCCGGCTACGAAGGCGGCACCGGCGCTTCGCCGCTGACCTCGCTGACGCACGCGGGTTCGCCGTGGGAAATCGGCCTGGCCGAAACCCAGCAGACGCTGCTGCTCAACAATCTGCGCAGCCGCGTGGCGGTTCAGGCCGACGGCGGCCTGCGCACCGGACGCGACGTGGCCATCGCCGCGCTGCTCGGCGCGGACGAGTTCGGCTTCGCCACTGCCCCGCTGATCGCGGCGGGCTGCATCATGATGCGCAAGTGCCACCTCAACACCTGCCCGGTCGGCGTCGCCACGCAGGACCCGGTGCTGCGCGCGCGCTTCACCGGCCAGCCCGAGCATGTGGTGAACTACTTCTTCTTCGTCGCCGAAGAACTGCGCGCGATCATGGCGGAACTGGGTTTCCGCACGATCGCGGAGATGACCGGCCGGGTCGATCGGCTCGACACGCGCAAGGTGATTTCGAACTGGAAGGCCAAGGGCGTCGACTTGTCGAAGATCCTCTACAACCCCGGCAAGGGCGACAGCCCGACGCTGAACTGGTCCGAAACGCAGGACCACGGGCTGGAGAACGCTCTCGACAACGATCTGATCGCGGCGGCCGGCGATGCCTTGGAGAAGCGCCAGCCGGTGCGGATCGAGCGCAAGGTGATCAACGTCAACCGCACCGTGGGCGCAATGCTCTCGGGCGAAGTCGCCCGGCGTTTCGGCCATGCCGGACTGCCCGACAACACGATCAACGTGAAGCTCACCGGCGTTGCCGGCCAGAGCTTCGCCGCCTGGCTCGCGCATGGCGTCACCCTCGATCTGACGGGCGATGCCAACGACTATGTCGGCAAGGGCCTTTCGGGCGGCCGCGTGATCGTGCGCCAGCCCGGCCACGTGAACCGCGAGCCGACGCAGAACATCATCGTCGGCAACACCGTGCTCTACGGCGCGATCGCGGGCGAGGCATTCTTCAACGGCGTCGGCGGTGAACGCTTCGCGGTGCGCAACTCAGGCGCGGTCGCGGTGGTAGAAGGCTGCGGCGATCACGGCTGCGAGTACATGACCGGCGGTGTTGTGGCGGTGCTGGGCAAGACCGGCCGCAACTTCGCCGCGGGCATGTCGGGCGGCGTGGCCTACGTCTACGACGAGGACGGCGTGTTCGATCAACTGGCCAACACCGCGATGGTCGATCTCCAGCCGATCTCACCGGAGCGTGACGAGGAAGATGGCGCGGGCCGCCCGCAGCAGCGCACCAACGGCGTCAACGATGCCGGCATGGGCGATCCGCTGCGCCACGACGCGGAGCGGCTGCGCGTACTGCTGGAGCGCCACCACTTGCACACCGGATCGAAGCGCGCACGCGCCTTGCTCGACGACTGGAGCAATACGCTGGGCAAGTTCGTGAAGGTCATGCCGCGCGATTACGCAAAGGCGCTGAAGTCTCTCGAGGCTGAGCGGCTCGAAGCAGCGTCCGTGGCTGCCGAGTAACGGGCGAAGTAAGCAATCGGGGACTCCGGTTGGCCGGAGTTCCCCTTTTCTGGCATATGTGAGGAAGCGGGAGCGTCGTCGGGATCGACGCTCACGGGGAGTATCTCAAGATGGGTAAGGAAACCGGGTTCCTCGAACTCGACCGTCACGATCGCGGCTACGAAGCGCCCGAAGCGCGGCTGAAGAACTATAAAGAGTTCGTCGTCCCGCTGCCCGAGGCCGATCTGAAGGCTCAGGCATCACGTTGCATGAACTGCGGCGTTCCCCATTGCCATACCGGCTGTCCGGTCAACAACATTATCCCCGACTGGAACCACCTGGTCTACGAGAACGACTGGCGCAACGCGCTCGACGTGTTGCACTCTACCAACAATTTCCCGGAATTCACCGGCCGCATCTGCCCCGCGCCATGCGAGGCCGCCTGCACGCTGAACATCATCGACCAGCCGGTGACGATCAAGTCGATCGAGTGCGCCATCGTCGACAAGGGGTGGCAGAACGGCTGGATCGCGCCGCAAATCCCGGCCAAGCGCACCGGCAAGACCGTGGCCGTGGTCGGATCCGGCCCGGCGGGCCTCGCCGCAGCCCAGCAGCTGGCCCGTGCCGGCCACACCGTCACCGTGTTCGAGAAGAACGACCGGATCGGCGGGTTGATGCGCTACGGCATCCCGGACTTCAAGATGGAGAAGCACCTCATCAATCGGCGCGCCATGCAGATGGAAGCCGAAGGGGTGACGTTCCGCACCGGGACCGAAGTGGGCGTGACCATCTCGGTCAATTCGCTGAAGGAAAACTTCGACGCGATCGTGTTCGCGGGTGGCGCGGAACACCCCCGCAAGCTCGACATCCCGGGTGCAGAACTGCCGGGCGTGCGCCTGGCGATGGAGTTCCTGACCCAGCAGAACAAGCGCAACGCCGGTGACGACGAACTGCGCGCCGCACCACGCGGTTCGCTGACCGCGACCGGCAAGCACGTCATCGTCATCGGCGGCGGCGATACCGGCTCGGACTGCGTCGGCACCTCAAACCGTCAGGGCGCGGCCTCCGTCACCCAGATCGAGATCATGCCCAAGCCACCCGAGATGGAAGACAAGGCGCTTAGCTGGCCGTTCTGGCCGCTGCGGCTGCGCACGTCGTCCAGCCACCAGGAAGGTTGCGAGCGCGATTGGGCGGTCCTGACCAAGCGTGTCGTCGGCGGCAACGACGTTTCCGGCCTCGAATGCGTGCGCGTCGAATGGAAAGACGGCAAGATGGTGGAGATCGAAGGCAGCGAGTTCACGCTGCAGGCCGATCTCATCCTGCTGGCGATGGGCTTTGTCGGCCCGCGCAAGGCCGGCATGCTGGACCAGGCCGCCGTCGAGCTGGACGCGCGGGGCAACGTCAAGGCGAACATGCTCGCCTACAAGACCTCGGAAGACAAGATCTGGGCCTGCGGCGACATGCGTCGTGGCCAGAGCTTGGTGGTCTGGGCGATCCGCGAAGGTCGTCAGTGCGCCCGCGCCGTGGATGAAGCGCTGATGGGCAAATCCGAACTGCCCCGATAACTACCGCTCAACCGCGGGGCACGGCGAACGATGGTCTCCCTCCCGCTAGCGGGAGGGGCCAGGGGACGGCCTGTTCCTCCTCACCGCAGCCTGACGGGCGCTTTCACCCCGTCCAGTTGATCTCCCCCCGCCCATGCTCGCGCAGAAAAGCATTGGCACGGGTGAAATGGCGACACCCGAAGAACCCGGAATGCGCCGATAGCGGACTGGGATGCGGCGCGGTCAGCATCAGATGACGTCCATCCGCCAGCCCCGGCACATGCTCGGCCTTGCGGCGGGCGTGATTGCCCCACAGCATAAACACGCAGGGCTCTGTCTTGGCGGCGACGGCGGCGATCACCGCGTCAGTGATCGCTTCCCACCCCCGCTTGGCATGCGAACCCGCGCGCGCCTCCTCCACGGTCAGTGAGGTATTCAGCAGCAGCACGCCTTGCCGCGCCCAACGCTCCAGATTGCCGCTTGTCGGCCGCGCCACGCCGAAGTCGCTGGCGATCTCCTTGTAAATGTTGACCAGCGACGGCGGCACTTTCACGCCGTCCGGCACCGAGAACGCCAGGCCATGCGCCTGACCTTCGCCGTGATACGGGTCCTGCCCCAGGATCACCACTTTCACCGCGTCCAGCGGCGTCAGCTGCAACGCCAAAGGCCGGCTGCCACGGGGCGGATAGATTCGCTTGCCCGCCGCTTCCTCCGCTTTCAGGAAGCTTTCGAGCCGGCGCGCCTCGGGCGTTGCCAATACTGGCTCCAGCGCCTCGCGCCAGCTTGCGGGCACTGCATCCGACCCCAGTTGCGCGGATTCACTCTCGATCATGCCTTAGCGCCCATTGCGAAGTTCGGGTGCAATGCCTAAGCATCTTGGGCTTATGGCTGTCCACTTTCATGAAGAAGATCTCCCCGAAGGCGTGCTTGCGCCGGGCGCGGTTGCTGTCGACACCGAAACGATGGGGCTGATTACCCCACGGGATCGGCTGTGCGTTGTCCAGATCTCGGACGGACGGGGCGACGAGCATCTCGTGCGCTTCAAGGTCGGCAGCGATTATGCCGCGCCGAACCTGCGCGCCGTGCTGGCCGATCCCGCGCGGCTGAAGCTGTACCATTTCGCCCGTTTCGACCTTGCCGCGATCGAACATTACCTGGGGGTCACCGCCGCGCCGGTGTTCTGCACCAAGATCGCCAGCAAGCTGACCCGCACCTATACCGATCGCCACGGCCTGAAGGACATCGTGCGCGAGCTGCTGGGTAAGGAAATCTCCAAGCAGCAGCAGTCCAGCGATTGGGGCGCGGCTGAACTCAGCGATCCGCAGCGCGAATATGCCGCGTCCGACGTGCGCTATCTGCACGCCATGCACGATATCTTCGTGACCCGGCTGGCACGCGAGGGCCGGGCGCAATTGGCTCAGGCCTGCTTTGACTTCCTGCCGCACCGCGCTCGTCTGGATTTGGCCGGCTGGCCCGATCACGATATCTTCAGCCACGAAGCCGCCTGACGCGCCATGTCGCTCCAAGCCACCCAGATGCGTAACCGCCGCCGCCAATTCGCGGCGCCTGGCGGCTCGCATGACCGGATGATCGGTTTCCTGGGCAAGGCGCTGCCTACGGGGATCGGTCTGCTGGCGGCGATCATGATCCTGCTGCCGCTGTCACCCCGTGGCGAAATCAGTTTCCTGCTAGACCGCAACAAAGTCGCCGTCACGAACGAGCGCGTGCAGGTGGCCGATGCCGCCTATCGCGGTGCGGACGGCAAGGGGCGGCCGTTCGTCCTCACGGCCGGCAGCGCTCTGCAGCAAACCGCTGCCGTGCCGGTGGTCTCGATGAACGATCTCGTCGCCAAGCTGAACCTGACGGATGGACCGGCGGAAATCCGAGCGCCTTCGGGTGACTACAATTACAATTCCGAGAAGATCGCGGTGAACGGCCCGGTCGATTTCGCGGCGGCCGATGGCTACCGGATGCGCACGCAGAACGTGGCGGTGGATATCAAGAGCCAGAACGCGGTCGGCTCCGGCGGAGTATCCGGCACCGTCCCGACCGGCACGTTCCGGGCAGACAACATCGTCGCCAACCTGGAAGATCGTACCGTAACGCTGCAAGGCAACGCCCGGCTGAGGATGACGCCCGGCAAGATGAGGATCCCTAAATGACGGCCACCCGCAAGCGCAACGCGGTCCTGCTGAGCGCGGCGACTGCCCTGGGCGCGGCCTCTTTCGGGCTCATCGCCCCGCCCCGCGTCGATGCACAGGCTCTTTCGGGCCACAACAGCAATGCGCCGGTGGATTATGCCGCTGACCGTATCGAGCTGCAGGACAAGCAGAACCGCGTCGTGCTTTCCGGCAATGTCGATGTGAAGCAGGCCGAGCTGCGCCTGCGCGCCGCGCGCACTGTGGTGGATTTCACCAATGCCGGCTCGATGCAAATCCAGCGGATCACCGCGACCGGGGGCGTCACCGTTAACCGCAATGATGAGATCGCGACCGGCGACGTTGGCATTTACGACTTCAACCGGCGGGTGATCACCATGGTCGGCAACGCCTCGCTGAAGCGTGGCGGCGGAGATACCCTGCGCGGCAATCGCTTTGTCGTGGACCTGAACAGCGGCGTCTCCTCCGCCGAGGGCCGCGTGACGGGCACGTTCTCGGTTCCCAAGAAGAACTGAGGGCGGCCGTTTGCGGGTGGGGAACCCGCTTGGTAGCAGCGTTACCCGAACTTCCGGCGCTCAGAATGCCCGGTCGTGCACCAGTACGCGCAAGGTCAGGAAGATGATCTTGATATCGCGCAGGATCGTCCAGCCTTCGAGATATTCGAGGTCTGACTGCAGGCGCGAAACCAGATCCGATTCCTTCTCGGTCGCCCCGCGAAAACCACGTACTTGGGCCAGACCACTGAGACCGGGCTTCAAGCTGTGGCGCTGCCAATAGCGCAAGTCGACTTCCCAGAAGAGCTTTGATCCGGCTTGCGAGCCGATCGCATGCGGACGCGGGCCAACCAGGCTCATGTCCCCCAGCAGCACATTGAACAACTGCGGCAGTTCGTCGATCGAGGTGGAGCGGATGAACTTGCCGATCCGGGTGATGCGCTGGTCGTTCTTCGAGGCTGAAACGTTGCCCTCCGTGTCGCAGAGGGCCACCGTCATCGAGCGGAACTTGTACATGTTGAAGAAGCGGTTGCCCCGACCCATGCGGCGCTGCACGAAGAACACCGGCCCGCCGTCCTGCAGCTTAATAGCAATGGCAACCGTGACCAGCAGGGGCGAAAGGAAGAAGATCGCGGTGCCAGCAAAGGACATGTCCAGCAGCCGCTTGACGATCCGATCACGCAGCCCCAGCGGACCTGCAGAGACGAGCAACAGGCCGTGCCCGGCCTTGACCCGGGCGCCTTGTGCGCCAAGCCTGGCAACCTCGTCGTCCAGCACCTCGCCGTCGACGTTTGCGCCCTTCAGCATCATCGCCCAATCCGCCCGGCGAGCGGCGGGGCAGCTTACGATCACGCGGTCGATATTGCGCAAGACCAGGCCGATGCGATCCAGGGCATGGGGATCGTTCAAGTTGGGCTTCAGGCCCATCGCACTGGCGGAAATCCGGATCGCGCCGGGAAAATCGACACGCGGCCCGCCATCGTCGATCACTAGTTCGTTGTACGGATTGGTCCCGCAGCGCCACCGCGCGAAGCTGCGCATCTGGAGCCGCCCCCAGACCAGCAGCAGGACCGTGCAGATGGTGCCCGTGCCAAAGCCGAGGCGCGAAAAGTCGGAGGAGGCCTTGGCGAAGAAGGCAATGAAGACCACCGCCGCGACCGACAGCACCAATGCCGCTTGCGATCGAAAAATGCCGCGCCAAGGATCCCGCAGCGCCTCTACCGAATAAGAGCCGTTATAAAGCGCGATCGTCAAAAAGATCGGCAGCAATATTTCGCTCTGGATGAGTGCGTCGGCCCCGCCTTGAATCCCTGCGAACAGATATCCGGCAATGCCGAAGCCAGCGAAGATGACGACGATGTCACCCGCCATCATGAAAAGGTAGGACTGCAACCGCCGCCGCTCCAGCGACGGGGCGACGATGAGGTTTTCCGGGACGGCTTCCACACCCGCTAGCGGGCGCACGGCAAACGGCGCATTCATACGCTTACGGCTCCCTGATCCTGCATCTTCGCGCAGCGCCGTCATCTTCGTCCGTCTGACCAAGGCAGCACTGCTATGTTGCAGTGCAATACGTATAGTACCCTAGCAAATGTGACGCAATCATCAATGAGAATAAAAGCGCGCCTACGCTGTCTTTCGTACCAATTCGGAACCGGCGATGCGGCAAAAGGCCGCAAGTTCCTGCGAAAGCAGAAGTTCGGCGTCGATACTGTTACCCAGCATGGCTTGGTGAAGACTCATTAAGCGTTGCGCCAGACGCTCTAGCCGCGGTCCCCGCCACGCTCGCAGTTGCTCACCGAGTACCGCCTTGTCTCGCCAGAAAATGCGACGTGCGTTTGCCTCGGCATCTAGGAATTGCGCCATCCCCTGTCCCGGCGAGATTCGCGAGGCCAAAGCGGCAAGCTGTGCCGTGCGTCTCTCCAATGCCAGCAGCAGCCCGACCGGCGAGATCTGCATCGCGCGCAATCGCGCCAGTTCCGGTGCCAGCCGCTCACGCCGACCGCCGAGGACGGCATCGACAAGCGGGCCAAAGTCATCATCCGATGTCTGCGCACCGATCGCATCGAGGTCGGCCGCCGTCACCGTGCGGGGGCTTTCAGGCGCGGCATCGCAATAGAGCGCGAGCTTTTCGATCTCCGACCGGGCGAGGCGCGTATCGAGCCCGGCCCCGCGCGCGATTCGCTCGGCAAGATCGCTGCTCAGCCTCAGTCCCGCGGCTCCGGCCTGGGTCCGCACCACCCCTGTGACGGAGGCGAGATCGGGCGCATGGAACATTCCCACCAAGGCGTCCGGTCGAGGCGCAAGGAGCTTGGCGGTTCGGGACTTGTCCGAAGCGCCGGTGGCGACGATCAGCACCGGGCACGGATCGCCATCCGCATCGAGCAGGTTGGCCACGGCATCGTGCGCTTCGTCCCCGGCGGCGCGTACCCAGATGTGGCGTGTGCCGCCAAACAGAGAGGTGGAACGCGCCTCGTCGCCCAGCCGCACCGGATCCTTGCGCAGTTCGGCGCCGGAGAACTCGATCCGCTCCCCGGCATCGGGCAGCAGGCCAACGATCCGCGCCGCTGCATCGGCCGCCCCCGCCTCGTCCGGGCCGCAGAAGAAGAAGACGCGCGCATTCGCCGCCGCTTTTGCTGCCAGCGAGCCGAAGTCCTTCTGGGTCGCTTTCATCGGCTGCTCACCCCTTCGCGCCTCAGCGCGGCTGCGCCGGATCCTTGCGAAGCTGGATGGCGACGTTCGTGACGATGCGCTCGGCAATGTCCTTCGCCAGATTCTCCAACGCGGTCTGTTCGGCGGCGACGGTGGCGTAATCGGAAGAGATCACGTCAATACCCGCGTCGGACCCGGCGGTGGCGTCCAGAACGATATTGTCGCTGGCAAGGTCGACCAACTGATATCGGGCGCGCAACGTGCGGCGTTCACGGCTGACGGTGTCATCGCTCAACAGACCGAAGGATTCGAGTTTATCATCCAGCCGCACGTCCAGGCGGTAGCGCGGCGCGGTGTTGCCGCTGGCGGATAGCTTATCTGTCAGGGCATTGCGGACCAGCCAACCGGCCCGCCCTTCGATCGCGGCGACTTGCACGCCGGCGAGACCACGCGCCACCGTCCCGTTGCCGCCGCCGGCATACATCGGTTGCAAGCCGCATCCCGACAGCAGAACGCCGGCGATCAGCGCGGCGGCGAAGGCAAAGGTTCGCGTCATGCGACCAGGTTGACCAGACGGTCAGGCACCACGATGATTTTCCTTACTTCGGCCCCGTCCAGCGCACGCTGCACCTTGTCGCTGGCGAGCGCAAGCGCCTCCAGCTCCTCCTTGGCGGTGCCCTTGGCGACGGTCAGGGTATCGCGCAGCTTGCCCTTCACCTGCACGGCGATGGTCACCTCATCCTCCACCAGCAGGGCGGGATCGACGGCGGGCCAGGCCGCGAGCGAGACAAGATCGTCTCCGATCGTCGACCAGGCTTCTTCGGCCAGATGCGGCATCATCGGCGCGACCAGCAGCAGGATCGTGCGGATCGCGGCAGAGCGGCTGGCGGAGGGCTGCGCCTTCTCCACCGCGCTGGTCAGTTCGTAGATGCGCGCTACAGCCTTGTTGAACGAAAGCGCCTCGATGTCCTGCGCGACGGCGGCGACCGTCTGGTCGCGCTTGCGGTCGATCGCCTTGTCTTCGCCGGTGGTGGCGGCATCAAACTGCGCGAACAGGCGCCATAGCCGCTGGACGAAGCGCCAGCAGCCCTCGATGCCCGCTTCGGACCACGGCAGATCACGCTCGGGCGGGCTGTCGGACAGCATGAACCAGCGGATCGCATCGGCGCCGTACGTCGCGACGATCGCGTCGGGATCGACGACGTTCTTCTTCGATTTCGACATCTTGATGACGCGGCCGATCTCGACCGGCGCGCCATCGGCTTTCAGCTTGGCCGATTCGCCACCGCGCTCGATCTCGGTCGGGGCGAAATAGACCGGCTGGCCATTGGCGTTGTCGATGCGGAGATAGGTCTCGTGCGTCACCATGCCTTGCGTGAACAGGCTGGCGAAAGGCTCCTTCACGTCGATCATGCCGATCCGGGCCAGCGCGCGGGTCCAGAAACGGGCATAGAGCAAGTGCAGGATCGCGTGTTCGATACCGCCGATGTACTGCTCGACCGGCAGCCACTTGGCGATCGCCTCGCGGTCGAACGGCTTGTCCGCCGGCTGGCTGGCGAAGCGCAGGAAATACCATGACGAATCGACGAAAGTGTCGAGCGTATCGGTTTCACGCACCGCGGGCTTGCCGCATTGGGGGCAGTCGACGTACTTCCACGTGGCATGCCGCACCAGCGGATTGCCCGGCGTCTGGAAATCGACATCCTCGGGCAGCACAACCGGCAGCTGGTCCTTAGGGACCGGCACGACGCCGCAGGCCTCGCAGTGGATGAAGGGGATCGGCGTGCCCCAATAGCGCTGGCGGCTGACGCCCCAGTCGCGCAGGCGCCACACCGTCTTGCCCTCACCCCAGCCTTCGCTTTCGGCACGGGCGATGACGGCGGCCTTGGCATCAGTGACGCTTTGGCCGTTCAGGAAGTCGGAGTTGACGAGCACGCCGTCGCCCGCCTCGGCTTCGCCTTGGAATGGCGCACCGGCATCGGCGGGGTCGGTGGCGACAACCCGCGCGATCGGCAGGCCGTACTTGGTCGAGAATTCGAAGTCGCGCTGGTCGTGGCCCGGAACGCCCATCACCGCGCCAGTGCCGTAGTCCATCAGCACGAAGTTTGCGATCCACACCGGCAGATCCGCGCCGGTGAAGGGATGCTTCACCTTGAGACCGGTATCGAAGCCCAGCTTTTCGGCCGTTTCCAGCTCGGCAGCGGTAGTGCCGCCCTGCTTGCACAGCGCGATGAAGGCCTGCGCCTCAGCCGAATCGGCCGCGACGGCTTGGGCTACCGGATGCTCGGCGGCGACCGCGACGAAGCTCGCGCCAAAGATCGTGTCGGGGCGAGTCGAATAGACTTCGATCTCGTCAAAGAAGTTGATCGGCTTGAACCGGAACTGCAGCCCGCGTGACTTGCCGATCCAGTTCTCCTGCATCAGCTTCACCTTATCGGGCCAATGCTCAAGCCCCTGCACGCCTTCGAGCAGCTCCTCGGCAAAGTCGGTGATCTTGAGGAACCACTGGGAGAGCTTGCGCTTCTCAACCAGCGCGCCGGAGCGCCAGCCGCGCCCGTCGATCACCTGCTCGTTGGCGAGCACGGTCTGGTCGATCGGGTCCCAGTTGACCGAGCTTTCCTTGCGATAGACCAGGCCCGCCGCGTAGAGATCGAGGAACAGCGCCTGTTCGTGGCCGTAGTAGTCCGGCTCGCACGTCGCCAGTTCGCGGCTCCAGTCAAGCGCGAAGCCCAGGCGCTTAAGCTGGGCCTTCATGTTGGCGATATTCTCACGCGTCCAGCCGCCGGGGTGGACGCCCTTTTCCATCGCCGCGTTTTCAGCCGGCATTCCGAACGCGTCCCAACCCATCGGGTGGAGCACTTCGTGGCCGGTCATGCGCTTGTAGCGGGCCAGCACGTCACCCATCGTGTAGTTGCGCACGTGGCCGATGTGGATCCGGCCCGAGGGATAAGGGAACATCTCCAGCACGTAGCTTCGCGGCTTGGTGCTGGCATCATCGGCGGTGAAGCAGGCGCGCTCATCCCACACACGCTGCCAGCGCGTGTCGGCGGTGGCGGGATCGAACCGCTCGGTCATGTTTGCAGGTCTCCAGCGGGCATCGGCGCCACTTACACAGCTTCGTCATCCCCCGCAAAAGCGGGAATCCATCTCCAGGTGGTTCGGCTTTACGCAACGTCAGGAGATGGATGCCCGCTTTCGCGGGCATGACGAAGGTATGGCTGGATCGTCAGCCGACCGAGTTGCGCCTCAAGTCACGAGCGCGGGTGAGGATGATATCCTCCAGCTTCTGCACGGTGGCGGCCTGCACGGGCGCTGCCACCCAGCCACCGCCCTGCTGCACTTCGCGGCTGGCCACGACACGCAGCGCATCGGCGCGCAAGTCCGCATCGAGGATAGTCACCGACACCTTCATCCGCTCGGACGGGTTCTTCGGGTTTGAATACCAATCGGTGACGATGACGCCGCCGTTGCTGTCCGTCTGCAGCAGCGGCATGAACGACAGCGCGTCCAGGCTGGCGCGCCACAAGTAGCTGTTAACGCCGATCGTGGTGACCTGCGTGGGGGCGATTTCCGCACGGACTTCCTTCTTGCCGCCGCAAGCGCCAAGCGCCAGGACGAGCGCCAGGCCAAGGCCGGCGCGGGAAAGAGCGCGTGATCTATCGTCGGTGCGGGCTGTCATCGTCGTACCCAGTTCCTGATTCCCATGCGGAAGAAGTGGCCGCGAAAGCGCGGCACCCGCTACCCACCGCCTCTATCGCCGCCACGCCCGCGCGGCAAGTGGGCCGTGGCCCGCATGCGTCGGCCTGCGGGCCATGCCCCTGTTCGCCCGGATCAGGCTGTGTTAAAACTAAAGCGATAAAAGATGCGGCAGTGGCGCAATCACCTGCGCCAGGCTGCCCGCAGGGAGTGACAAGGTAAAGCGCATGTCAGTTGAACGCGAACGCAAGGGTGGAGCGACCACGTCGCTGCTGCTGGCCGGGGCGGTTTCGCTTCTGGCGCTGCCCAGCGCCGTGCTGGCATTCACCGCCAACTTCACGAACCACCAGGCGCTTACCGCTGTGGAGACCGGCGCCGAAGCGCCTGCTCCTGCCGGCTTGTCCCGCATCCTGGCGATACGGTCACTCGCCAAGGGGCAACTGTTTCCCTTCACGCCCGCCGGTGCTCCCGAAGAGGCAGAGCGACCGGTTACGGTGGCGGTGCGGGTCGATCCAGCAGCCGCACAGGCCATCACCGTGCGCGGGCGGACGCTGGCGAAGTCTGACAGTGACCTGCGGATCGCCCCCACCGGCTTCAGCCTTGGCATTTCGCGCGGCTATCGCAATTTCGCCCAGGACATCGCGCAGCAGACGGTGACGCCGAAGCCTTCGGCCGATCTGACCGACGTGCGCAAATACAGCCTGGCCCCGGCGCGTGGCAATTCGGAGGGATCGCGCTTCTCACCGCGTATTTTCATGGAGCAGAACGCACCCCCGGGCCGCGCGCCCCGCACTTTCGCCGCGGACGGCAGCGAAGTGGATGTAGGCGGTGCCTATCGCGTCACCCGCAATCTGAACGTCACTGCCGGGGTCCGCTATTCGCAGGAGCGTGAGCGGTTGACGACGCTGACGGACGGCGCGCAGGATAATCAGGCGGTTTACGTAGGCACGCAATTCAGCTTCTGATTCGCGTACTGTTCGATCGACCCCGTTGTTACAGCCCGATGATCTTGGGGCGCGAATTGCGCTCAGGCGTGTGCAGAATATGCAATCGATACTCAATCAAATCATCATTCGATAACTTGTGCTTACCCGGCGCTGCCCGTAGCAATGAGGCCGAGAGGATGACGGCGAGGACATCTTAATGGCACGTGTTGCAATAGTTACCGGCGGCACCCGGGGTATCGGGGCAGCCATCTCACTCGCACTGAAGGAGCGCGGCCATACAGTCGTCGCCAACTATGCCGGGAATGAGGAAAAGGCGAAGGCCTTCACCGACGAAACCGGTATTCCGGCCTACAAGTGGGACGTGGGCGACCATGAGGCCTGCCTGGTAGGCTGCCAGCAGGTCGAGGCCGATGTCGGCCCGATCGATATCGTGGTCAACAATGCCGGCATCACCCGCGACGGCACGCTGCATCGCATGACCTTCGACGACTGGAACGAAGTGATGCGCATCAACCTGGGCGGCTGCTTCAACATGGCCAAGGCTACGTTCGGCGGCATGCGCGATCGCGGTTGGGGCCGGATCATCAACATCGGCTCGATCAATGGCCAAGCCGGCCAATACGGCCAGGTCAACTACGCGGCGGCGAAGTCCGGCATCCACGGCTTCACCAAGGCGCTGGCGCAGGAAGGCGCGAAGTTCGGCGTTCTGGTCAACGCGATCGCCCCTGGCTACATCGATACCGACATGGTGGCGGCCGTGCCTGAGCCGGTGCTGGAAAAGATTGTCGCCAAGATTCCGGTGGGACGCTTGGGCAATGCCTATGAGATCGCGCGCGGCGTGGCGTTCCTCGCCAGCGACAATGCCGGCTTCGTGACCGGATCGACGCTGAGCATCAATGGCGGCCAGCACATGTACTGACAGATCGCGGGCGGGGCGGCGGACTTCAGGTTCGCCGAACCCGCCCCCGGTCACGGCGGCACTGAGCCGTCACACGGCTGTTATCTCGGCACGGTTTTTGATACCGCCGAAGCATGGCGGTCCCATTCCATCCTCCGGTCAAACGCTCGGTGGAGATCGCCGGTCATAAGACCTCGATCAGTCTGGAGCCGGTGTTCTGGGACATGCTGAAGGCGCGCGCTGCTGCTGAGGGCGTGCCGATCAACGCTCTAGTCGCACGGATCGACGCGGAACGGCTGGAAGCCGAAAATCCCCCCGGCCTCGCAGGCGCGATCCGGGTGTGGCTCGTTTCTACAACAGCGTGATGGCGGCCCGCCCCCGCCGGGTGGATGGGCGATCACGACCATGGAAAAAAGGCGGCGGATTTCTCCGCCACCTTTTATCGTTCGAGCGCCCATTCCTCAATAGTGCGACGGCGGATCGCTGGCCGGAAAGCTTTCATCACTGGCTTCGTCCACCCGGTTCCAGGTGCGCGGGGCGTTCGACATCTCGGCTGTGCCGGCGTCACGCACGCGCTGGAAACTCCGATTCCCGCTCGTCGACCCTGCCAGAGTAGCCTGGCCTTCGTCTCGCGTGGCGTATTTGTAGAGCGCGTAGCCAGCGGCACCGGCGACGGCCAACCTGATCAAACCCATGGTGTCTGCTCCTCTCGCATTACGTTCCATCCAACGCGCGAGGAGCGCCTTGTGTTGCCGAATGTTTCTACTCCCCGCCGACCCTTTCGACCTGCGCGCCGAGCAGCGAGAGCTTTTCTTCCAGGCGCTCATAACCCCGATCAAGATGATAGAGCCGGTGGACTTGCGTTTCCCCTTCGGCGGCAAGGCCGGCGATCACCAGGCTCATCGACGCTCGCAGATCCGTCGCCATCACTTCAGCGCCGTAGAGCTTGCCCACGCCGTGGACGATCGCGGTGCGGCCCGAGGTTTCGATCCGGGCGCCCATGCGGTTCAGCTCCGGCACGTGCATGTAGCGATTCTCGAAGATCGTCTCGGTCAGGACGCTGGAACCCTCCGCCAGGCAGAGCAGCGCCATCAATTGCGCCTGCATGTCGGTGGCGAAACCGGGATAAGGCGCGGTGGCCAGCGTCACGGCGCGCAACTTGCCATCCGATGCCACATGCAGGCCGTCGGCCCTTGGTTCGACATGAACACCGGCGCTGCGCAGCGCCTGGATCGTGGCGTCCATTTCCTCGATACGCGTGCCCGTCAACGTCACCTCGCCACCGGTGATAGCCGCGGCGCAGGCATAGCTGCCGGCCTCGATACGGTCCGGCATGACGCGATATGTGGCGCCATGAAGCCGGGGAACGCCGTGGATGGTCAGGTCACTGCTGCCGATCCCCTCGATCTGCGCGCCCATCGCCACCAGCAGGTTGCACAAGTCGACAATCTCGGGCTCGCGCGCGGCGTTGTGCAGCGTCGATTTGCCTCGCGCGGTGGCCGCCGCCATCAGCGCGTTCTCGGTCGCGCCGACAGACACCACCGGGAAGGAATAGCGTCCGCCGGGCAGCCCGCCGTCCGGCGCGATCGCGCGCACATAGCCCGCCGCCATCTCGATCGTCGCGCCCAGCGCTTCCAACGCCTTCAAGTGCAGGTCGATGGGGCGATTGCCGATGGCGCAACCACCGGGCAGCGACACCGTCGCCTCACCCATGCGCGCCAGCATCGGGCCCAGCACCAGGATCGAGGCGCGCATCTTGCGCACCAGTTCATAAGGCGCGACCGAACTGGTGATGCGCGTCGCGGCCAGCGTCATCACCCGGCCAAAGTCCTCCGGCCGCGATCCGGCGATCGTGGTGGAGATGCCGAACTGATTCATCAGATGCTGGAAACCGTCGATATCGGCCAGACGCGGCAGGTTGCGCAGGGTCAGCGGCTCATCCGTCAGCAGCGCGCATGGCAACAGGGTGAGCGCGGCGTTCTTTGCGCCGGAAACGGGGATGGTACCGAAAAGGCGCTGGCCGCCCTGGATGATGATCTTGTCCATCACGGCGCTTTAGCGAGTTTGCGGCCAGCGGCAAGCGAGCGCCGCCGCCACATACCCTCCTTCCAAAACGGATGAGCGGATGCGGGCTTCACGTGATTGCAACCATCGTCTGCAAGCGATTGCCCTGCTAGGGCGAAGCCGCCTACACTGCGATGCAGCATCAACCAGGGGGATTGATCCGCCAATGTCCGAGAACACCTTTCGCAAGCCCGTTCGAAAAGCCGTCTTCCCGGTGGCGGGCCTGGGCACGCGTTTCTTGCCCGCGACCAAGGCGATCCCCAAGGAGCTGCTGCCGATCGTCGATCGCCCGCTGATCCAATACGCCGTCGACGAGGCGCGCGAGGCGGGGATCGAGGAATTCGTGTTCGTCACCGGGCGCGGCAAGACCGCGATCGTTGAGCATTTCGACACCGCGTACGAGTTGGAAGCGACGATGACCGGGCGCGGCAAGTCGCTGGAGCCGCTGGACGCCACGCGGATGAAGCCGGGCAACCTCACCACCGTGCGCCAGCAAGTGCCGCTTGGCCTGGGCCACGCCGTGTGGTGCGCCCGTGCCGTCGTGGGGGATGAGCCTTTCGCGATCTTCCTGCCCGACGAGCTGATGTACGGCTCGCCCGGCTGCATGGCCCAGATGATCGAGGCGTACAATCAAGTGGGCGGCAACCTGGTGTCAGTGCTGGAAGTGCCGCGAGAGGAAGTCTCCAGCTATGGCGTGATCGCGCCGGGCAAGAGCTCTGGTGCCTTGACCGAGGTGAAGGGCCTTGTCGAAAAGCCCAAGGTGGAAGACGCGCCGTCCAACCTTATCGTCTCGGGCCGCTATATTCTTCAGCCCGAGGTGATGGATCTCCTGGCCACACAGGAAAAGGGCGCGGGCGGAGAGATCCAGCTGACCGATTCGATGGCCAAGCTGATCGATACGCAGCCGTTCCACGCGGTCACCTTTCAGGGCCGCCGATTCGATTGCGGCTCGAAGCTGGGCTTCGTCGAGGCGACGTTGGCCATCGCGCTCGATCGCCCCGACATGGGCGAAGACGTGCGCAAGATCGCAGCCAAGCTGCTGGGTTGAAACAGATATCGACCCGGGCCTGGCCCGGGTCGTACTGAAATCATCCGCCTACAGCGGCGGACTGAATGCCCGAGACGATCGCGCCGGCACCAAACAGAATGAACACGCCGATGATCACGGTTGCGCCAAAGCGCCAGTTCATCCGCCCGGTCAGCATCATGAAGCCTACGGCCGCCACCGCCATCACCGCCACGGCGGTAGCGACATTGCCCAGCAAAGTGCCCTGAAGCCAGCCCAGCGCGGCCACGATCGGACCGCTGCCGGCGGGATCGCGCGTCACCGTCTGCGCCAGGGCGGCTTGCGGCAGCGCGAAAAGCGCCGTCAGCGCCAGGAAGATGCGACGCACGCTCACTTGCGCACCGGGTCGGTCAGATGGGACATGATCGAAGCGACGTACATCTGGGTCTCCCGAATGGCCGGCACGCCGCCCGCCTTCTGCACACGCGCCGGGCCTGCGTTATAAGCCGCCAGCGCGCGTTCGATATCACCACCGAAGGCATCGAGCTGCATCCGCAGATAGCGCGCTCCGCCTTCCAGGTTGGCCATGGGATCGGCCGGGTCCACGCCCAACTGCCGCGCCGTGCCCGGCATCAACTGCGCCAAGCCGCGCGCGCCCACCGGCGAAATCGCGGCGACGTTCCAGCGGCTTTCCTGCCAGACCACCGCTTCCAGCAAGGTCGGGCTGATGTCGTACTTTTCTGCCAGCTCGGCCACGCGGGCGCGGAATCGCTCTGGCCCGGCGGCATCGGCAACACTGGTGAACGAGGCGGGATGCAAGCCACTGCCGTCAGGCGCGATCTCCGCGACCTCATCCTGCACGGTTTCCATGCCAGCCGGCGTAAAGGTGGCCGGACCACCCGCGACCCAGCGCGCACCTTGGGATTCTATCTGCAACACGTCCGCGCAGGCCGCCACCGGGAGCGCCGCCATCGCCACGCCAATGCCAAGCGCCAGGACTTCACCGATCTTCACTGCCAGGATTCCCCAATCCGCATCGTGTGTAGCGGCTGTACCGCAGCCACGCCTTGCCACTCAAGCTGCTAACACCGCGTTGCCAGGCCCATCCGCCACAATACGGCGTAACACCGCCGGGCGCTGATGCACCACATTCGTGACGGAGATATGACGAGAGCGATATGCGGCCTGAAACGGCCGGAATGGTGCTGCTGGGGAGGATTGAACTCCCGACCTCGTCATTACCAATGACGCGCTCTACCACTGAGCTACAGCAGCGTGCATCCGGACAAACGGTCCGGTCGCCGGGCAGAGGCGCGCTTTGTCGGCGTGGGCCGGAAATGTCAAGCGCGGCTTTACGGTGCGGGTTGAACTCGCCCGGTGGCGGCGGCATGAACATCGGCATGGTCAAGACCACCGATCCTGCCGCTCGCAAAGCGCGCCTTGCCGCCAAGCTGCGCGAGAACCTGCACCGTCGCAAGGCACAGGCCCGTGCCCTGGATGGGTCACCGCCGCATGATCATTGCGCGATCGCGGCTAAAAACGAATCGGATGCTCTTCCCAACCTGCCCTCGGAAAGCTAGGGCCGCCCCGTTACAGCACTTTGTCCGGGCCGGTTCCATGGCCCGCCACGCCAAGGAGCATGCCCCCTTGCCTCGTCTGATCCTCGTCCGCCACGGCCAGAGCCAGTGGAACCTCGAGAACCGCTTCACCGGATGGTGGGATGTGGGCCTGACCGAAAAGGGTGAGGCAGAGGCCCGCGCTGCCGGCGCGCTGCTCAAGGAAAAGGGCATCCTGCCCACCGTGGCCTTTACCTCGCTGCAGACCCGCGCGATCAAGACCCTGCATCTGGCGTTGGAAGCCGCCGGCCTGCTGTGGATTCCTGAGACCAAGGACTGGCGCTTGAACGAGCGACACTACGGCGGCCTCACCGGGCTCGACAAGGCCGAAACCGCCGCCAAGCACGGCGATGACCAAGTAAAGATCTGGCGCCGCAGCTTCGACATTCCGCCGCCGGTGCTGGACGCCGGGTCGGAATTCGATCTGAACGCCGATGCCCGTTACGCCGGCATTCCAATACCCAATACCGAGAGCCTGAAGGACACGATCGCCCGCGTCCTGCCCTATTATCAGGGCTCGATCGTGCCGCACCTGAAGGCGGGTGCGACTGTGCTGGTCGCCGCGCACGGCAATTCACTGCGTGCGCTGGTGAAGCATCTGTCGGGCATCTCTGACGAAGAGATCACCGGGCTGGAAATCCCCACCGGCCAACCGATCATCTACGACCTCGCCGCCGATCTTGCGGTGCAGGACCGCTACTACCTCTCGGAGCGGTGAGATGAGTGAGCCGATCGTTGCCCCGCCGGTCGCGATCGTGATGGGCAGCCAGTCCGACTGGCCCACCATGCAGCGCGCCGCGGAGATGCTGGACAAGCTGAGCGTTGCCTACGATGCGCGGATCGTCTCGGCCCACCGCACGCCTGATCGCCTGGTGAGCTTCGCCAAGGGCGCGGCGGACGAGGGCTTCAAGGTGATTATCGCCGGAGCGGGCGGCGCGGCCCATCTGCCTGGCATGGTCGCCAGTATGACCCACTTGCCGGTGCTGGGCGTGCCGGTGCAATCCAAGGCGCTTTCCGGGCAGGACAGCTTGTTGTCGATCGTGCAGATGCCTGCCGGAATTCCCGTCGGCACGCTGGCCATCGGCGAAGCGGGCGCGGCCAACGCCGGGCTCATGGCCGCAGCGATCCTCGCCATCAGTGACGCTGGCCTGGCCGATCGGCTCAAGGCCCTGCGCGCCGAGCAGACTGCCGCCGTCGCCGAGCGGCCGGCTTGAGCGATGGCGTCTGTTACCCGATGATCGCTCCCGGCTCGACGATCGGTATCCTTGGCGGCGGACAATTGGGCCGCATGCTTGCTGTCGCGGCGGCGCAATTGGGCTATCGCTGCCACATCTTTGCGCCGGAAGAGGTCTCGATCGCCGCCGAAGTGAGCGCTGCCTTCACCCGCGCCGATTGGGACGATACCGCCGCGATGGCGCGCTTTGCCGCCGACTGCGCGGTGATCACCTACGAATTTGAGAACGTGCCCGTCGCCCCGCTGCATGCCTTGGGTAGCGTGCCGCTCCATCCGCCCGCTCGCGCGCTGGAAGCGGCGCAGGATCGGCTGGTCGAAAAAGAATTCGTGCGCAGCCTGGGCGGAACGCCTGCGCCGTTCCAGGCGGTCGATAGCCCGGCTGATCTTCACGCTGCGATCGCTGCGATCGGCGCGCCCGGCATCCTCAAGACGCGGCGCGATGGCTATGACGGCAAGGGCCAGTGGCGCATCCGATCCGCTGCCGATGCGGACACCGTCGACTGGCCCGGCCAACCGCTGATCTACGAAGGCTTCGTCACGTTCGAAGCCGAGTTTTCCGTAATCCTGTGCCGCGCCGCCACCGGCGAGGTCCGTTTCTTCGATTCGGCGCGCAATGTGCACGAAGACGGTATCCTGGCCCTGTCCACCGTGCCTGCAGGCGCTCCGATCGCGGATCAGCTCGCCCAGGCTCGCGATCTGGCCGCAGCAGTCGCGCAAGCGCTCGATTATGTCGGCGTGTTGACCCTGGAGTTCTTCGCCACCGCCGATGGCCCGGTCTTCAACGAGATGGCGCCACGTGTCCACAACTCGGGACACTGGACGATCGAAGGCTCCATCACCTCGCAGTTCGAAAATCACATCCGCGCGATCTGTGGTCTGCCGCTTGGCGATACCCGCCTGGCCGCCAGCGCGGTCGAGATGCGCAACCTGATCGGGGATGAGGCTCTGGACTGGGCGGGGCTGCTGGCCGATCCCGCCAACCACCTGCACCTCTACGGCAAGGGAGAGCCCAGCCCTGGTCGCAAGATGGGGCACGTGACCCGGCTGACGCTATGACCGCCCCGGCGGGCGCGATCGCAGGCCAGGAAGTGGTGCTGGTCTACGCCCGCGCCCAAAACGGCGTGATCGGCCGCGATGGCGCACTCCCCTGGCATCTTCCCGCTGACCTCCGGCATTTCAAGGCGCTGACGCTGGGCAAGCCGATGATTATGGGCCGCAAAACCTTTGAAAGCTTTCCCTCCCCGCTGCCTGGCCGCCGCCATATCGTCTTGACCCGCGATGTCGCCTGGTCGCGCAACGGCGCAGAAACAGCGCACGATGTCGAGGCCGCGCTTGCGCTTGCCGGCCCCGGGGAAGTCGCGGTGATTGGCGGCGCGGAAATCTTCGCCTTGTTCGCCGATCGCGCCGACCGGATCGAGATGACCGAAATCCACGCGGACTTCCCCGGTGAAACGACCATGCCTGCCCCCGGGGCGCAATGGCGCGAGACCGCGCGTGTCGAACATGCCCCTGCGGATGGGAAACCCGGCTACGCTTTCGTGTCGCTGATCCGCGACCTATAGCCGGCTGCATGATTCGCCTCGACCATCGCGATACCGTGCCTAACGCCGTGCGCGGTGCGATCCTCGCTCTCGGAAACTTCGACGGGTTCCACCAAGGCCACCAAGCCGTCGTCGGAGAAGCGATCCGATGGGCGCACGCCGAAGGTCGGCCCGCCGTCGTCGCCACATTCGACCCTCATCCCAAGCGCTTCTTCCGCCCGGACGCCGAACCCTTCCGGCTGACCACGCTGGACCAGCGCGAAGAGCTGTTCGCCGCTGCCGGTGCCGATGCGATGCTGGTGTTCTCTTTCGATGCCAGCATCGCGAGCATGACGGCGGACCGCTGGATGCGAGAGATGATCCACGATCAGCTGGGCGTTGCCGGGATCTGTACCGGAGAAAACTTCGTGTTCGGCAAGGACCGAACAGGCACAGCCGCATCGTTGCATCACCTTGGTAAGGCGCTCGGCATCCAGACCCGCGCCGCGCCTGGCGTATCGGACGAGGAAGGGCCGATCTCTTCCAGCAGGATCCGCGCGGCGCTGGCGGCCGGGGATTGCGAAACGGCCACGCGCCTGATGACCCGGCCCTTCGCGATTCGCGGGACGGTACAGCATGGGGACAAGGTGGGCCGCACGATCGGGTACCCCACCGCGAACCTGGACTTGGGCACCTATCTTCGGCCGCGCTATGGCATCTATGCGGTCACGGGTCGGCTGCCGGATGGTCGCACGCTGCAAGGCGCGGCGAATATCGGCGTGCGGCCGACGTTCCAGCCTCCCAAGGAGCTACTCGAACCCCACTTTTTCGACTTTTCCGGTGATCTTTACGGACAGGAAATCGAGGTGGCATTTCACCACTTCCTCCGTCCCGAAGCCAAATTCGACAATCTGGACGCATTGATGGCTCAAATGGATCAAGACTGTAGGGAAGCGCGCCGGCTCCTGGCCGTTCTTCCCGCCTGACCGCTGCATTTCGCGGTTCCATGAAACAAAACCGCCGCCAGCGTAGTACGCGGCGGCGGTTCGGTTTGCGTCACCGCACGCGCGGTGACGCAGGATCGTCAGATCAGAAGCGGTAACCGACCATCGCCGCGACCTGGTGACGGTCAGGGCGCAGGCCGAGACCTTCCGGGTTGCCATAGTCCGAGAAGCGATACTCGACGCGTGCCAGGAAGCCCGAGATATTCGTCTCGATGCCGGCTCCCAAACGGTAGCCATCCAGGTTCGTGCCATCGCGAAGCACGTCAACGCCATCATCGTAGCTCACCTTGACGCGCGCATTGGTGTAACCGCCCTTGGCGTAAACGAGCACGCCTGGGGTGATTTCGCCACCGATACGAACACCGGCGTACAGGTCACGGCCTGGCTTCACGGTCGCGCGGTCACCAGCGACAAAAAGGTCCCGCACACTTTCCTTGGTGGTCGAGCCGGTTGCTTCGCCCTCAAGGCCGAGGACAAGACCATTGATGTTCTTGTCGAAGCCCAGAACGCCACCATAAAGGAAACCATCGTCACTGCCTGCGCCAATCGGCGTATCGACGCGGATCTTGTCGTAACCGCCCAGCACGGCGACGTAGGGGCCGTCGAAGGGAATGCTGGCTTCCTGAGCCATGACAGGTGCTGCAGCGATTGCGGCGAGCGCGAGCGCAGAAGCGGCGATAATCTTCTTCATATCAGAGTTCCTGTATTCAATTTGCCTGAGGCACCATCGCCCTACCGCATGTGCGAACAAAAATAAGAAAGAAATTGTGCAGATGCATATTGTGTAGATGGGGAGTGATACGATTACATCACTTGAATTCCACTTTGTGCATCCCATTGTGTCGCACTGCATCGGAGACCCGACATTTCACTGATAGTGGAATTCCAGCACACGATACTTTTTCTATGCGTGCGACGTAGATCTGGTCCAATCGTGACACCTCAAGGCGCAATCGATGCGCGAGACCGCCTTGGGCGATAGTACCAATTTGATGGTTATGGTGCACCCGACAGGATTCGAACCTGTGACCTCTGCCTTCGGAGGGCAGCGCTCTATCCAGCTGAGCTACGGGTGCAGTGAAAGCCGGTTAGCAGAGCGGGCATTGCCATACCAGCCTGATTTGCGACTTCGTGAAGGGGTTGCCAGTTCCCTCTATGTTCTTATGGTGGGTCGATGTCTTTGATTTCCGATCGTGATTCTTTTGCTGCGGCTGCTCCGTCTCAGGCGGCGGATGTGCTGCGTGGGATCAGGCGGCTGTTTGCGCGAAACGATATCTGGTGCCTTCCGGAGATGCCGCTGCGCTGCGGTCGGCGCGCTGATCTGATGGGCGTGGATGCCAAGGGCGACATTGTCATCGTTGAAATCAAAGTCAGCCGAGCGGACTTGCTCGGCGATGCCAAGTGGCCGGATTATCTGGATTACTGCGACAGGTTCTATTGGGGCCTGGCGCCTCATCTGGATCGCAATTGTCTTTCATCGGAAGCATTCATGCCGGATTGCTGCGGCGTGATTGTCGCGGATGGCTACGATGCCGAAATCCTGCGGCCAGCGCCTACCCGCAAGCTGGCGGCCGCGCGCCGCAAGGTGGAGACCGAGAGGCTGGCGCGAGCCGCGCTGCGCCGTCTTGTGACCGGAGCGGACCCCGACACGATTCAATGGGGCAAGGGCGAACTGTAACCCGCCTCAGTTGCGGCGGGCATGACGCCGTGGGGGTTGGTGCAACCGGTTGGCCGCAGCGACTTTAGCGGCTTTCGGGCCGACCCATTTCGCAGTCGGGTCCGTGGTGGCGCGTCTGGAGTGGCGCACCGGCACAGCACTATCAAAACCGCTTAAGCCTTCTATGCGTATCCACCTGCATTCGAGCCAGTGCGCAGCTGGGCAGGCCGCTCCTGCGCGTGCCATTCCAACGTTTACAAACGAAAAGGCCCCGCCATCGGTCGATGGCGGGGCGCTCGTGTCAGCACGTAATAACCTTAGGCTTTGTGCTTCTTCTTTTCGTACCAGATGTTCTTGTACGACATGTAGCCAAGGATCGTGGCGAACAGCAGGAAGCCCAACACCGGCCAACCCGTTTGCTTGCGCTTCTCTAGCTTCGGCTCAGCGGTCCACACTAAGAAAGCAGATACGTCCTTCGCCATCTGATCAACAGTCGCCTTGGTTCCGTCTCCATAAGAGACCTGCCCCGTGCTGGTCAGCGGCGGCGGCATCGCCAGGTTCAGGTTGGCGAAGTAAGGGTTGTAGTGCAGGCCGTTCGGCGTCTTGGCGTCCGGGAACTCTTTCAGCAGAGCCGCGGGCTGTGCCTGATAACCCGTCAACAGCGAGTAGACGTAGGCCGGGCCATCATGACGTGCCTTGGTCATCAATGAGAGATCAGGCGGAACCGCGTTGTTGTTGGCGGCGCGCGCGGCGATGTCGTTGGCGAACGGCTTGGGGAAGTAGTCCGTCGGCATGCCTGGACGCATGGCATCCTCGCCCGTGTTGGGATCGATGCCGGGAACCTGGAAGCCCTTGGCGATCGCCTTCACTTCGGGGTCCGAATAGCCAAGCTGCGTCAGGTCGCGGAAGGCGACGTGGCTGAGCGAGTGACAGGCCGAGCAGACTTCCTTGTACACCTGGAAACCGCGCTGCAGCTGCTGGCGGTCGAACTTGCCGAACGCGCCGTCGCTGGCGAAGTGCACTTCCTTGGGGTGCCGGTGGAATTCATGCTCGGCAGTGACCGGCGGCGGTTCGGTGATCTGCTGGTAGGCGCCGTTGCCGAACGACCAGGCCAGCGCGACCGTGAAGAACAGCCCGACGAGGATGGAAATGATGCGGATCATGGCTTTCGTTCCGTCTCGCTCGGGTCAGGCGTTGCTGTGCTGGGTGCCGGGGAAGGGAGCCGTCGGGCTCGCCATCAAGGGCACATTCTCGTCCTTGCCGAGTACGGCCTCGGTGATCGAGGTTGGCAGCGGATCAGGACGTTCGATCGCCGAGACGATCGGGACGATGATCAGGAAGTGCGCGAAGTAGTAGATCGCGGCAATCTGGCTGATCATGACGTAAGGCTCGGCCGCCGGAGCGCCACCGCAATATCCTAGGACCAGCGCGTCAAGCACGAGGACCCAGAAGAACTTGCGATATAGCGGGCGGTAGGCGCCCGAACGAACCGGCGAGCGATCGAGCCAGGGCATGAAGAACCACACCAGGATCGCGCTGAACATCGCCAACACCCCCATCAGCTTGGCCGGGATGAAGAAGAAGTCCGCAGTGAAGGCGCGCAGGATCGCGTAGAATGGCCAGAAGTACCATTCGGGAACGATGTGCGCCGGCGTGCTCATCGGGTTGGCCGGAATGTAGTTGTCCGGGTGGCCCAGCGAGTTGGGGAAGAAGAACAGCACGAGGCAGTAGAGGAACGCGAACGCCCCCACGGCCCAGCCGTCCTTGGCCACGAAATAGGGGTAGAACGGAACGGTGTCGCTCTCGCTCTTCACTTCCACGCCGGTCGGGTTCGACGAACCCGGAATATGCAGCGCCCAGATGTGCAGGATAACCACGCCCGCGATCACGAACGGCAGCAGATAGTGCAACGAGAAGAAACGGTTCAGCGCGGCGTTGTCCGGAGCGAAACCGCCGAGCAGCCACTGCTGCAAGGGATCGCCGACCAGTGGAATGGCGGAGAACAGGCCGGTGATGACCTTTGCGCCCCAGAAGCTCATCTGGCCCCACGGAAGCACGTAGCCCATGAACGCGGTGGCCATCATCAGCAGGAAGATGGTGACGCCCAGCAGCCACACCATTTCACGCGGAGCCTTGTACGAACCGTAGAAGAAGCCGCGGAAGATATGGATGTAGATGACGACGAAGAAGGCCGAGGCGCCGTTGGCGTGCGCGTAGCGCAGCATCCAACCCCAGTTCACGTCACGCATGATATGTTCGACGCTATCGAACGCCACGCCGGCATTGGCCGCGTAGTGCATCGCCAGAATGATGCCGGTGACGATCTGAAGACCGAGGCATAGACCGGCCAGGATGCCGAAGTTCCAGAAATAGTTCAGGTTTCGCGGCACCGGATAACCGGCCCCCAGCGAATTATAAACCAGACGCGGAAGCGGCAGCTTCTCGTCCATCCAACGCATGAACGGATTTACCGGCTTGTACTGTTGGGCCCAGGGAAAGCTCATGGTCTCTTACCTCAGCCGATCTTGACGACGGTGTCGGATGAAAATTCGTACTTCGGAACCTCAAGGTTCTTCGGCGCGGGGCCCTTACGGATGCGGGCGGCGGTATCGTAGGTGGAGCCGTGGCACGGGCAGAAGTAGCCGCCAAACTCACCCTTGGTCTCACCCTCGCCGGCGCCGAGCGGCACGCAGCCCAGGTGGGTGCAGACACCCATGGTGATGAGCCAGTTTTCCTTACCCTCCTTGGTGCGCTCCGCCAGAGTTTGGGGATCGCGCAGCGACGACACGGAAACCGCGTTCGCCTCAGAGATTTCCTTGGGGGTAAGGTTGCGGATGAACACCGGCTGCTTACGGAAGACGCCCTTGATCGCCTGGCCAGGCTTGATCGCCGAAATGTCGATCTCGGTAGAGGAGGCGGCCAGGACGTCAGCCGAAGCGGACATCTGGCTGATCAACGGATAGAGGATCGAAACGCCAGCGACGCCGGCGGCACTGACCGCGGCGATATTGATGAAATCGCGCCGACGCACCCCGTCTCCGGCAACGTGATCCGGAGAGTCCGTGACCGCTTGTTCTGCCATGTTCGCCCTTGCCCTAACTTTCGCAGACTTCTTGAAGCCCACCGCCACGAACGGGCGGCAGACGGGAAATTCCTAGTCAGCCATGGCCTGAAATTCCCCGCATGTCAGCGCCGGCAGGGCGCGCAAGACCCCCTGCCAATGCCGACTTGGCGCGCTGATAGACGCGAAAACCCCACCTGCCAACCGCATTTTTGGTGCAGGCCAAGCCACATTCAGCCTTGCGATATAAGCGCCATCTGACGGCCGTAAGACGCCTCGCCGCGATGGCAGGCGCGGCGATACGAATAGAATCGTGCTGGCGAGGCGTATGTATCGAGGCTTAGGCCCTCCGTCCGGGTAACCCCCGCCGCGGCCAAACGGGCGAGAACGTAGGCTTGCAGGTCGAACTGCCAATGATCCCGCCTGCCGGGCAAGAAGAATTGCGCGGCTTGCGCATCGTTCGCGGTGATGCGTGTCTCAAAGGCCTGATCGACCTCGTAACTGGCCTGGGCGATACAGGGGCCGACCGCAGCACGGATGCGATGCTTTTGCGCACCCAGCTGCTCCATCGCGGCAACGGTGTTTTCCAGCACACCGGCGAACGCGCCTTTCCACCCGGCATGCGCGGCACCGACCACCCCGGCTTCCGGGTCGGCGAACAGCACGGGCGCGCAGTCTGCGGTCAGGATACCTATAACAAGGCCCGGCCGGTCAGTTACCATGGCATCGGCGTGCGGGCGGGCATCATCGGGCCAAGGCTCTTCCACGATCACGCAGTCCGGCGAATGCACCTGATAGACGGTGACCAGGCCGGTGCCGGGCGCGATCGCCTCCACCGCGCGGCGGCGATTCTCTGCGACGTGGGCAGGGTCATCGCCTGAACCGATCCCGACGTTCAGCCCAGCCACCTCGCCTTGGGAGACGCCGCCACGCCGGCCCAGAAAGCCATGCCGCGCGTTTGCCAACAGATCGCTACGGAAGACCTCGACAGCGCCGGGTTCGACTGTTGGAGCAGGATCAACCAAGGCTTTTCGTCACCTGCTCCAGAACGTCGCGCGAAAGGGAGGGTTCGGCGGCGATGCGCTCCAGCTCGGCCCGCATCTGCGCGGCGCGCTTGGGCTCGATCCGGCGCCAGCGGCCGAGCGACGGCACGAAGCGCGCGGCGGTCTGCGGGTTGATCGGATCGAGCCGGCGGATGAGGTCCCCGATGATCTTGTACCCCTCCCCGCTCGCCGCGTGGAAGCCCTTCGCGTTCACCGCGAACGCCATGTAGAGCGCGCGCACCCGGTTGGGATTGTTCATCGTGAAATCGGGATGCTCGGCCAGCTGGCGCACATGCTCCAGCACCTTGGGGTGGAGCGAGCCCGCCTGCAGCGAGAACCACTTGTCGATGACAAGCGCGTTTCCGGCATAGCGCGCGTGGAAGTCGGCCAGGGCTTCTTCACGCTCCGCCCCGTCCAGCCCGGCCAGCACCATCAGCGCACCCTGCCGGTCGGTCATGTTGTCGGCCTTGCGATACTGCACGATCGCGCGTGTCTTCGCCTCTGCCGGCGCGCCGGCCGCCAGGTACGCCAGCGCCTGGGTCTTCAACTTGCGGGCACCGCGCGCGGCGGCATCACGGGAGTAAGGCGCGGCACTGACCCGATCGTGCAGGTCCTGCCAATCGTCCTTCATCGCATCGCCCAGCCAAGCCTTCAGCGCCTCGCGCTCGGCATGGATGGCGGCGGGATCGGCGACCAGGAACTGCTCGGCCAGATAGCCTTCCGCCGGTAGGATCAGCAGCTCGCCGCGCATCAGATCGTCCAACGTCGGGTCGAACAGCACCGCCCCGAACGCCTCCGCGATCGCACCGCGCTCTGCGTTCCTGGCCCGTTCGTCCAGGTTGCCGCCGACAACCGCGATCAGGTGGCGCACGACCAGGCTCTGCATCGCCTCGTACCGGGCGAAGGCATCGTCATCCTTGGCCGCGAGGAACACCAGATCCTTGGCCGGGCGCTCAAATTCGATGGCGACCGGGGCGGAGAAGCCACGGTTGATCGAAACGATGGGCGGGCGCGAATGCCCCTCGAAGACGAAGCGCTGCTCGGCCTGGTCCAGCACGATCAGCTGTTCGCCCCGGTGCGTGCCGGTCTCCCGGTCGAACAAGGCGAGCTTGAGCGGGATCGGCACCGGCTGCTTCTCAGGCTGGCCCTCGCCGCCATGATTGAGGGTGGCCGGCACTACCTGCGTCATATTCAAAACGAGCGTGTCATCCCGATGATCGGCGACGATGCTGACTTGCGGCGTGCCAGCCTGCGAATACCAACGCCGGAACTGGGTGAGGTCCAGCTTGGCGCCGTCCTCGATCGCCTTGACGAAATCCTCGCACGTGGCAGCCTCGCCGTCATGCCGATCAAAGTAGAGGTCGGTGCCGGCGCGGAATCGCTCCGGGCCCGCCATGGTGCGCATCATGCGGATTACCTCGGCGCCCTTGTTATAGACCGTCGCGGTGTAGAAGTTGCTGATTTCCTGATAGGAATCGGGGCGGATGGGATGGGCCAGCGGACCGGAATCCTCCGGGAACTGCGCCGCGCGCAGCACGCGCACATCCTCGATCCGCTTCACCGCCGGACTGCCCATGTCGGCGCTGAACATCTGATCGCGCAGAACGGTGAAGCCTTCCTTGAGGCTGAGCTGGAACCAGTCACGACAGGTCACGCGGTTGCCGGACCAGTTGTGGAAATACTCATGCCCGATCACGCCCTCGATCGCGTCATAGTCGCCGTCGGTGGCGGTGTCCGGGTCGGCCAGCACATAGCGAGTGTTGAAGACGTTGAGCCCTTTGTTCTCCATCGCGCCCATGTTGAAATCGGACACGGCGACGACGTTGAACAAATCGAGGTCATACTCGCGCCCGAACGCTTCCTCGTCCCAGCGGAACGAGTGCTTGAGCGAATCCATCGCGTGCTGCGTGCGGCCCTCGTCGCCCTTGCGCACCCAGATATTGAGCGCGACTTCGCGGCCCGAACGGGTGGTGAAGCTATCGTGGTTGGCCACAAGATCACCCGCCACCAGCGCGAAAAGGTAGCAAGGCTTGGGCCAGGGATCGTACCACTCGGCCCAGTGGGTGCCGTCCGGACCTTCGCCGGTGGCCTCGCAATTGCCGTTGGACAGCAGGATCGGGAAGGCCGCCTTGTCGCCGCTCATCCGCACACGGTAGGTCGAGAGCACGTCCGGGCGATCGGGGAAGAAGGTGATGCGGCGGAAACCCTCTGCCTCGCACTGGGTGCACAACATGCCGTGCGAGGCATAAAGCCCCATCAGCTGGCTGTTGGCCGCCGGGTTCAGCTGCGTTTCGATCGTCACCTGATGCGCTTCGCCGGGCAAGTCGAGCAGCAGGTCGGGGCCGTCCAAGCGCCAGTCGTTCACTGCCTGGCCATCGATTCGCACCGCCACCGGGGCGAGCTGATCGCCATTGAGACGCAAGACGCTGGCGCCGTTGCCGTCCGGATTACGCCGGACGTTCAGCTTGGCGGTGACATGGGTCGCGTCAAGCCCCAACGCGAAGTCCAGCGCGATCTCGGGTACCAGCCATGCGGGCGGCAGGTAATCCTGGCGGCGGATGATAAGCGGTGCCTGCGGCGGGGGCGCGGCATCGGCCGTCTGGGGGTTTTCGGGCGTTTCGGAGGGTCTGCTGGCGATGTCCATACGGCGGTATTTAAGCCATCGGTAGGCGATTGCCAGCGTGGCTGATTCGTATCTCGAGGCAGCGTCAGAAAGTATTGAGTTCGCGCAGAGATCGCCGAGGGGCAGAGAAAGAGTCGCGCAGCGCCGCAGCCTGTTTCCTCTTCCTCCGCCACCAAAGCATAAGTCACTCTTGAGTCAAAAGCGGCTTCGACGAAAAGCCATTTTTCCTGTCTCGGCGCCTCTGCGACCTCTGCGCGAACCCAATTCTCCGAACGGCCACCCAAAGCAAACCGCCTTGCCCTGGCCCGGCCCCGAGGCCATGACCGGCGCCATGCCCCGCATATTCATCTTCGGCTTCGGCTATACCGCCGGCTTCATCGCCAGGGCCCTGCGACCGTTGGGGTGGGAGATCGTCTCCACCGGCAGCGCGGGCACGCTCTCGTTCGAGGATGAGGGCAACGTGCGCCTGGCACTGGCCGATAGCGACCATGTGCTATCCTCCGTGCCGCCGGGCGACGAAGGGCTGGACCCGGTGCTGGACCGTTACGGCGATGCGCTGGCGGGTGCGAAGCTGTCTTACCTCTCGTCCACCGGTGTCTACGGCGATACCGGCGGCGCCTGGGTGGACGAAAGCGCTCCCACCGGCGGTGGCCGCCGCACGGCACGGGTGCAGGCGGACGCCGCGTGGCTGGCGCGGGGCGCGCGCGTCTTTCGCCTGCCCGGCATCTACGGCCCGGGCCGCAGCGTGTTCGACCGCATCGCCGAAGGGCGCGCGCATCGTCTCAAGATCGCCGGCCAGGTCTTCAGCCGCGCGCATGTAGAGGATATCGCCGCCGGCGTGGTGGCGGGCCTGGATGCGCCCGCGGGGGCCTACAACCTCTCGGACGACTTGCCCTGCAACCAAAATGCTTTGGTGGAGGAAGCCTGCCGCCTGCTGGGGATCGCCCCGCCCCCGCTGATGACGCTGGAGGAAGCGCGCCTCTCCCCCATGGCGCGGGGCTTCTATGCCGAGAACCGCCGCGTCGCCAACGGCAAGGCCAAGCGCGTGCTGGGCTGGCAGCCGCGCTATCGCGACTATGTGAGCGGCTTGCGCGCTCTGAGCGCCACCACCAGCCCCGCCAGCGCCAGCAGTGCGCCGATCCCGGCCAGCAGCGACCAGCGATAGCTTTCGAACAGGGTGGAGATCAGCATCGCGATCACGATCACCACCACGCCGTTGTAAGACGCGCGCCCGGCGCCGATCTGGCGGATCAGCGTGTAGTACATCGGGAACGTCACCACGGACCCCGCGATCGCCAGATAGGCCGTGCCCCACCAATAGGCCGCGCTCGTCGGCAGGACTGGCGGCCCGGCGATAAGCCAGGCCAGCACCGCGTCGCAAGCCGTGCCATACAGCATCGCCCAGGCCAGCAGGCTGACGGTAGGCAGGCTCTTGCCCGTCTCGTTCGCCTGCATGACGTTGGAGATCGAGGCGCACAGCATCGCGGCAAGCGCCAGCAGCACGCCCAGCCAGACCTGACCGCCCAGCGGCGCCATCCGCGCCTCGTGCAGCAGCAAAAGGCCGATGCCGGCGATGGCGATGGCGCTGCCGATGGCGAAGCGGCGCGTGATGACCTGGCCCAACACCACGCGGGCCAGGATCGTATTGGGCACCAGCAGCAGCCCGATCATCACCGCGACGATGCCGGACGTCAGGTACTCCTCCGCGCGATAGACGAAGTTGTAATTGCCGCAGAACTGGGTGACGCCCACCAGCACCGCCAGGCGATGGCCCGCTGCGTTCAGCCGCAACGGCCGCCGCATCGCCGCCGCCACCGCGAACATCGCCGGAGTCGCGATCAGGAACCGCCAGGTGATCGACCAGCTGGCCGGGGCGGCGTCATTCTGGCCCAGAATCACGAACCACGTCGATCCCCATATCAGCGCCACGATCAGGAACGGGATCGCGATGCCGGGCCGCAGCAGCGCGTGTGGGGGCGGATGCCCCTCTGCCATCGCGGTCATAGCGCGGCGATCGCCTGGGTCAGCGCGCTGACGTGGCCCTCATCCGCATTCCAGGAGGTGACGAGGCGCGCGCCATCCACGCCCCAGTCGTAGAACGAGAAGCCCTGCGCCCGCAATTGCGCGCTATCCCAGGCCGAGAGAGTGAGGAACACTTCGTTGGCCTCTACCGGATGGAGCAGCCGACCGGCGGCGGCGGCGGCGATCTGCGCGGCGGCGGCGTTGGCGGCGCGGGCGTTGTGCAGCCACAAGTCACCCTCCAGCATCGCCATGATCTGCGCGGCGAGGAAGCGCCCCTTCGATTGCAGGTGCCCTGCCCGCTTGCGCCGATAGCGCGCGACATCGGCCAGCGCGGGATCGAAGAACACGATCGCCTCCGCGCCCAGCCCTCCGTTCTTGACGAAGCCGAAGCTCAAGGCATCGACGCCGCGCGTCACCTCGCCGGGGGTGCAGCCCAGATGCGCGATGGCATTGCCGAAACGCGCCCCGTCCATGTGCAGGCGAAGGCCCCGCTCTTGGGCGAATGCCGCCAGCGAATCGATCTCCGCAGGCCGATAGACGCAGCCATATTCGCTGGCCTGCGTGATCGAGATCGCATGCGGCTGCACCTGGTGGACGTCGGCGCGGATCGGATCGATCACCGCTGCTATGGCTTGCGGCGTCAGCTTCGCATCGGGCCCATCCGCCAGCATAAGCTTCGCGCCATGCAGGTAGAAGCCCGGCGCGCCGCCTTCGTCCATTTCGATATGTGCCTCGCGATGGCAGATCACGCCGCCATGGGGTGGCACCATCGTGCTGAGCGCCAGGCAGTTCGCCGCCGTGCCCGTCGCCACCCACAAGGCCACGCACTCACGCCCGAACAGCGCCGAGAACGCGGCATCCAGTTCCTGGCTGATGGCATCGCCGTCATAAGGCGAATCGGGCGCGTCAGCCGCCAGCATCGCGCTCCAGATCGCGGGGTGGACGGCAGCGGCATTGTCGGAGAGGAACTGCATGGCCATGTCGCCTGTTACCGGACGGTCGGCGCGTCAAGTCCCCCGCCTCAGTCCTCCGCCTCCCGGAGGACAACCCGCCGCGAACAAGGAGCTTACCATGGTCGGCATCACCATCACCAAGCACGATCGCGGCGGCGCGGGCGAATACCAGGCGCACTTGGCCGACAGCGATGCGATCGGCCGCCTGACGTGGGTGGAGCGCGATGGCGTCCATATCGCCGATCACACCCTGGTCCCGCCCGAGATCGGCGGACGCGGCGTGGCGGCCCGGCTGGTCGAGGCCTTGGTGGCCGACGCGCGCGAGAACGGCTTCAAGATCGAGCCGATGTGCAGTTACGTAGAAGTCGCCTTCCGCCGCCATCCCGACTGGGCGGACGTGCGCGCGTAACCGCTACCGCGAAATCACGGTGAGCGCCGGGGAGCTAGAACCCCTCCGCCAGGAAGCGCTCGGCCAGTCCCGCCAGCAGGGCTGCACCACGCGGCATGGTGCTTTCATCCACCTGCATACGAGTGGAGTGGATGCCGCAGCAGTGCTGCCAATCCTCGCCCTCATGGCTGACACCCAGGAAGAACATCGCGCCGGGCACTTTCTCCAAAACATAGGCGAAGTCTTCCGCACCCATGATCGGATCGGGCAAGCGCAGGAAGCCGCCCGGCCCGAACAGGTCCTGCGTCACTCGCTCGCCGAAATCGACCGCGGACGGATCGCATAGCGTCACGGGGAAGCCCTCGTGAATCGTCAACTCGGCGCTGAGGCCATGGGCGGTGGCGATCCCGGTAGCGAGCCGCTCCACTTCCGCGCGCAGCTTCGCGCGGTTGGCGGGCGAGAGCGAGCGCATCGTGCCCGTCAGCCGCGCGGTATCGGCGATGACGTTGTGCGCGGTGCCACACTCGATCTTGGCGATGGTGACGACTACGGGATCGAACACGCTGAACTTGCGCGTCACCATGGCTTGCAGCGCGGTCACGATCTCGCACGCGATCGGCATCGGATCGAGCGTGGCGTGGGGCATGGAGGCATGGCCGCCCCGCCCCATCACCGTGATCTCTATCTGGTCCGCCGACGCCAGCAACGCACCCGCCCGGCCGCCGAACAGTCCGTGCGGCGCATTGGGCATCACATGCAGCGCAAAGGCGGCGTCCGGCAACGGCACGCCGTCCGCTCCGCCGCCCAGCAGGCCATCGTCCAGCATGAAGCGCGCGCCGTGATGCCCCTCCTCGCCCGGCTGGAACATGAAGCGCACTTCGCCCTGCAGCGTCGCGGCCCTGGCGCACAACAGCTCCGCCGCGCCCGCCAGCATCGCGACGTGCGCATCATGCCCGCAAGCATGCATCACGCCGGGGATGGTGGAGGCGAAGTCCAGCCCGGTTTCCTCCGGCATCGGCAGCGCATCCATGTCCCCGCGCAACAGCACGGCGCGGCCGGTATCGGCGCCCTTCAACGTGGCGACGAGGCCGGTGGTGGATGGCCCTTCGCGCCATTCCAACGGCAGATGGGCCAGCGCGGTGCGGATCTTGTCCCGAGTCTTGGGGGTGTGCAGCCCGATTTCGGGCTCAGCGTGGATCGCCCGGCGCAAGCCGGTGATGCGGTCCGCCAGCCCTTGGGCGTCGGCGATGAGAGTGGCTGTCATCGCCTCAGTGTACCTGTCGGGGCGAACCTGTCGAGGTTGATCAGGCGCCTTGCTGCGGCGCGGGTTGCAGCGGCTCTTCGCCCTGCAGCTTGCGCAAGGTGGCAAATGCCATCGCCCCCATCACCACGTAGAGCGCAGCCGAGCCGATGGCGACGCCCCAGGCCGCGCCGATCGCGCCGAAGTGCAGGAGCGTGCCCACCGCCACCGCCATCACCGCCAATCCGATCAACCGCGCGGTCAGCGAATGCTGCGCCTTGCCGGTGGAGTGCAGCACCGGCTCGAACGCCACGCTGGCCAGATCGAAGCTGGCCGCGATCGCCAGCGGGACCAGGATCGCCGCACCGCCTTCGAAATCCTCGCCGCCGATCAGGCCCAGCAGCCAGCGCCCGGCCAGCAGCGCCACCAGCACCACCACGATTCCGCCCGCGCCCGCGATCAGGCTGGTCTGCACCGCCAGCCGCCGGAACTCCTGCATGGTGGACGCCACGCGCATCCGCGAAACCTCGGCATAGACGGAGCGGGTCAGCATCGTCGAAAACTTGCTGAGCGCCTGCGAAAGCTGGCTGGCCAAGCGATACAAGCCCGCCGCGCGCGTGCCGATCACCCCGCCGACGACGAGCAATGGCCCGTTCTTGGTCAAGGCATCGATCGTGGATCCGGCAAAGGTTACCCAGAAAAAATGCCAGAGGCCCGGGTTCTCCTCCAGCGTGCGGCGGTAGTCCTTTAAGTAGCGCCACTGGACGCTTTCGGGCGCGAGCCGGCGCGCCATCATCCAGTAGAGCGCGGCCTCCAGCAGATCGACCAGCGCCCAGACGAACAGGAACCAGCCGACGCTGGGCGCCAGCAGCCATACCGCCACAGCGCCGACCAGCCGGCCCAGCGGCACCACCGCCTCGACATAGACCGCCATCTGAAACTTGTTGAGCGCCCGCACGATCCCGGTAGGCGCGGAAACCAGCGCCCACAATTGCGCGCAGCAGAACAGGAAGCCGGGCACGATGTAGGATTCGTTCAGGTCCAGCAGGTGGGCGAAGGCGAAGAACACCACCGCCGCGATCACGCAGCCCAGCGCCGCGCCCATGGCGTCAAGCACGCCGGCGAACATTCCCAATCGCCCGAACGCCGCCCATTGCTTGTCATGAATATGCGCCGCGCCATAACGCACGACCACGCGCCAAGTCTGGAACCCGGCGATCGCAATCAGCGCCTGCGCCGTGCCGAAAATCAGGGAAAAGTGCCCGAAACCCTTAAGGCCCAGCGTCCGCGTCAGGATCGCCAGATAGACGATGCTGCAGATCGCGCCGAAACCCTTGCCGCCCATCAGCCAGGCCGTGTTGGCCAGGATCCGCGCAAGGGGAGAGCTAGGCTTGTCGCGGTCGGCAGGCATTGCCGCTCCTTTGCGCCATTCGGGGAGTGCTGGCAAGGTTGGCGGCAGACGGCTAGAGGGCTGCCATGATCGAACACGCTATCCTCCTGAGCGCCGGGCAAGGCTCGCGCATGCTGCCTCTTACCGCCGAGCGGCCCAAGTGCCTGATCGACTTTTCGGGCCGCACCCTGATTGAATGGCAGATCGAAATGCTGGCGCGCGGCGGCGTGAAGCACATCGATGTCGTCACCGGCTTCATGACCGACATGGTGGACGCGGTGGTGGCGGGCATCGACGATCCCCGCGTCACCATCACCACCCGCTTCAACCCGTTCTACAAAGTGGCGGACAACCTGGGATCATGCTGGATCGTGCGGGAGCAGATGCAGGGCGATTTCCTGATTCTAAATGGCGACACGCTGGTTTCTGAAGAGCTGGTGCGCACGGTGCAGCAGGCCGATCATCCACAGGACGGGGGCTGGCCGATCACCGTGACGGTGGACGTGAAACCCGCCTACGATAGCGACGACATGAAGGTAGAGCGGGCGGGCGACAAGCTGGTCCACATCGGCAAGACGCTGACGGCGGCGCAGTCCAACGCGGAATCGATCGGCTTCCTGGCGTTTCGTGGCGAGGGCGTAAACCTGTTCCGCGAAACTGTGCGCCAGGCGATGCGCACGCCGGAAGGGGTGCAGCACTGGTACCTCAAGGTGATCGACAGCATCGCGCCCACCGGCAAGGTCGGCACCGTATCGATCGAAGGGCAGGAGTGGGCCGAGGTGGACTTCCTGAACGACATCGAGATCGCCACCGCGCTCACGGATCGCTGGGCGACGGCGGGCTGACGGCGACCCGGCCTCTCACGGGACCGGGCTAAAGCTGCCGGGCATCCAGAAAAGCGACGATGGCATCTGCTGCAACTTCGTCCGCAAGCTCGCGGAAATCACCTACAGCATCGTGCATCAGCGCGGACTGGCGATGGCGATAGTCAGAGTGAGAGACACTGGCTCTAGACAGCGCCCGCAGCAAGTCGGGGAACGACGTTACCGTTTCGCCCATGCTCCACATTTCGGGCAGCTTCGTATCCCCGGCACCACCATCGCCGACCTGGTCGATGAATACGCAAGGCCGAGGGAAGATCAGCCATTCGTATAGCTGGCTGCTGAAGTCCCCCAGATAGATGTCCGCGCCCAGGGTGTAGGTCATGTCCATCGAACGGCTGGAGCCCGTGTCGATGATCAGCCAGTCCGGATCGCCCAGCGCCTCTAGCGCTTCCCGCTCGCTCGCGGACGCATCGGCAAACAACCGAACATGCGGGGCGACGATAAGGTTGAAGGCGCGATCCTGGCCGAGCGCATCGATCAGCGCGCGGCCGAACTGCTCCCAGCTTCCCCGGCGAGGATGAAAATGCGGGTTGTAGAGAATCGTCGGGCGCGCATTGGCGAAAAGCCGTTTCCGCTGCAGCAGGCCCAGCCGGTTGAGCCCCGAAAGCTTGATCTGGCCAACCACCTGCACCCGCTCCGCCGGAAGCAGCCCCGCGTCGATCGTGCTGCGGCGATCCGCTTCTCCCGCGACCAAGGCAAGATCGAATGCGGAAAAACGACCGTCAACGCCGTTCCCCCCAGCGCGACGCGCCCCGCCGACGCCGTGCGGTATTTGTATCAAGGGCGGACAGTGGCCGGGCAAGCGGGCCAGAAGCGCTGACGTCCGCTCCAGTGCCACGATCGTGGTGCAGCGACGCATGCGCATGCTCCACCACGCCAGCCGCAGCGTCTTCAGCGGTGCCGCCGCGCCTTCCCGCCGGGCCGCCCGCTCCACAAAGCGCGGGAGCCGTAAAACGATAACCTCGACCGCGCCCGCGCCGAAGGCGTTGAGCATCTCGCGCGCTCTGTCCGCATCGGCGTCGGAAACGACGAAAACCTCGACCACGACGCCTGATCGCCGGGACAGGGCGGCGGCAACGGGAAGGCCATGGAGAAACTGGTGGCTGCCGCCGATGAGGGAAAACCCGATGGTGCGCATGGGGGGGCCTGTGCGGACAGCCGTTCTCAGGCGGCTTGCAGCTGCCGTACCAGATCGGCGATGTCATCCTCGCTCAACGCCACGGCGGCGGAGAGGTCTGGCACCTTGGGCCAGCCGGCATCGGGAAACTGCTTTCCCTGCCACTCGCGCGACCCTTCGTAACGGGGGATCACGTGAAAGTGGACGTGCGGATCGACCATCATCAGCATCAGGTAATTGAGCTTGGCATAGTCGACAAAACCGCGCAGCGCCGTCTCGATCGCGCTGGTGACCACTTTCAGTTCGGCATGAGCCTGTGTCGGCAAGTCGCCGAACGCGGTGACGTCGGACTTGGCGGCCAGCACCAGGCTGCCCAGCGTCGGCTGTGCGGGGCGCAGCAGGACGACCCAGTGATCGTGTTCGGCCACCAGCGTAGCCGGGTAGCCGAACTTGCGGATCGTCTCGTTCATCGTTGGATCGATCCTTCATCGGATAGCCAGCTGGTGATCGGCTCGCCACGGGATCGCACGATCCACGCCTGCACCAGCCGTATGCCATGGACGAGGCAGGAGATCGCCGTCCACCACGCGACCAGGATCAGGCCCACGTCCGGCCTGCCGAGGGCCGTCGCGATGAACAGGATCACCATGTTGGGATTGCGGCGGGCGGTAATCAGGCGAAACTTGCTGTCGAACCGCCGCCAGACGTGGATGTGCATCTGCCCGTTCTGGCGCATGAACACGCCCTCGATCGCGCGCTGCACCCAGTAGCCCAGCTGGATCGCGCCCTGCACCCACCAGAAGGTCTCGGTATCGTAGGCCAGGCCCCAGTGGACCAGCCCCGTGGCCCAGAACCACCACCAGAACGGCGGATGCACCAGGTCCATGCCATGATCGAAGACATTGCCCCATGCGGACGAGGTGATGGTGCACCGCGCCAGCTTGCCGTCCACGGTATCCAGCACCATGAAGCCCAGGCCCAGCGCCATGCCCAACCAGTAGCGCCCTTCGGCAAAGCACCAGGTGGCCAGCACGCACAGCACCGCGCCGATCGTCGTCACCATGTTGGGCGTCAGCCCAATGCGCGCGCAGATGCGGGTCAGCACCAGCGCCCATTCGGGCCACAGGTACTTGGTCAGGATATCGGTGACGCCCTTGTAGGCGCCGAAGTAGCTTGCCCGCTCGATCGTGCGCACGGTGTCCGGCCGCAGCGGCGTGACGAACGGCGTCTCACGCTTGCGCAGCGCCTTGTTCTCGATCGTCGGGCCATCTTCGAAGGCTAGGATTTGCAGCGCGCCTCGCGGATCGAGGTGGCGCTGCCCGGCCATCGCGTCCGCCACGGCCTGCGCGTCTTGTGCGTCAATAGCGTGGGCCAGCACCGGCACGCCGCCCAGCGTCAGCACTAGGCCCGGATGCGCGGCGATATGGCGCAGCCACGGCGGATCGAATGCAAAGGCGGCGTTCACCAGCAGCGCCGGAGCATCGTCCCCCTGTCGCACCGAGAGGCCAGCGGCGGTGGCGATCCTGCGTGTACGCTCGGCCACGTCCATGCCCCACAGGCGCGTGGGATTGCTGCCGATGATCTGGAAAGCCGGAGTGATTTGCGATGCGACCATTGCCGCAGCCCTAGTGCAGCGCCTGGCCTCGGGCAATGCCGGGGCGGATCAGGCCGATCCCGAATGCCACCGAACTGTAACATCGGGATGTCCGCAGCGGAAATAGGGTGATTTCCAGCGCCACTCTCCTTACGTAGGGCGGATTGTGCACGGAACGATCTACGAATTCGAGCCGCTCGGCGGCGGCTATGGGCGCGGCGACGCGAGCCACGCGGTGACGCGCTATGTCCCGCAAGGGCGAGCGGTGCCCCTGGTGGGCATCGTGCGCAATCCGCGCAGCCATCGCAACGTGGGCAGCCCGGCGGAACTGGCCGATTGCTCCAACATCCTGACCGAGACGCCCCACAGCCGCGAAGCGCTGTCCGACAGTCTGCGCGAATTCGCCGAGCGGGGGATCGATTACCTGGCGATCGATGGCGGGGACGGCACCGTGCGCGATGTGCTGACCTGCGGCGCGCCGATCTTCGGCGATAACTGGCCCTCGCTGATCGTTTTGCCCAAGGGCAAGACCAACGCCCTGGCCGTCGATCTGGGGCTGCCCAACCACTGGAGCCTGGCCGAGGCGCTGGTCGCTGCGCGTCAGGGCGAGGTGGTGCTGCGTCGGCCGATGCGGATCACCGCCAAGGGCGAGGAAGATCGCGGCGCCGGTGTCCTGGGCTTCTTTCTGGGTTCGGGCGTGTTCACCATCGGCACCGAGGCCGGGCAGGCCGCGCATCGGCGCGGCGCCTTCAACAGCTTCGCCGTCGGCCTTACCATCGCCTGGTGCATCCTGCAGATCGTGTTCGGGAAAGCGGGCAACACCTGGCGTTCCAGCACGCGGATGCGCCTGCGCAATCTGGTGTCCGGGCGCGAACTGCCCCGGCGCGGGCCAGGCGCTCCGGACGAGCGGTTCATGGCGATCGCCACCACGTTCGAGAAGTTTCCGCTGGGCCTGCGCCCGTTCGGCCCCAATCCGCCGGCGGGCCTGAAGCTGGCGGTGCTGGACGCTCCGGTGCGGTGGCTGCTGCTGATGCTGCCGGTGATGCTGCTGGGGTTGCTGCCCCGTTTCATGCAACGCGCCGGTGCGCACCGGGTCGCCACAGGGCCGATCGACTTCGATCTGGGCGGCGCTTTCATCCTGGACGGAGAGGCGTTCCCGGCGGGGCATTATGTCCTTCAGGAAGGGCCGACGCTGACTTTCGTGGTGCCATGATCAACACGTTGACCGGGCGGACCGCCAGCGCACTGGCGCGGCCGGTGATGCCCGAAGTGGCCGCTTTCGCCGAGAGACTTGCCGGACCAGACGTGCTTTCGGTGCTGTTCTACGGCTCCAACTTGCGCACGATGCTGCTGGACGGCGTCCTCGATTTCTACGTGCTGACGTCCGGCCCGATCGAGCGCGGGATCTGGCCGCGCGTCAGCTATCACGAATGGGACCATCAGGGCGTGACCCTGCGGGCGAAAGTGGCGACGATGACGCTGGCGACCTTTTCCGCCGCCGCCGCCGGGCAACTGATCGACACCACGATCTGGGCGCGCTTCGTGCAGCCCTCCGGCTTGGTGTGGTGCCGCAACGAAGGGGCCGCGCAAGACACGCGGGACGCGGTGGCGCAAGCCGCGCGCACTGCCGCGCGGCTGGCCGTCGCCCTGGGGCCAGACGCGGGCACGCCGGACAGCTACTGGCGCGCCTTGTTCCGCGCGACTTACGCCGCCGAATTCCGCGTGGAGAAAAGCGGACGAGAAGATTCGATCCTGGCCGCCAATCGCGAGCATTTCGACGGGCTGCTGCCGCTGGCCTTGGCGGCGGAGGGCATCGCCTTCACCCGTCTGCCCGATGGTACGCTCCGCCCCGAGCTTGCCCCATCGCGCCGCGCCGCCCTGCTGCGCTGGTGGCGCAAGCGGCAACGGCTGGGCAAATTCTACAATCTGGTGCGGCTGGTGCGAGCCTCCACCACATTCGAAGGCGCGGCCCGCTACGGCGCGTGGAAGGTGGAGCGGCATACCGGCATCGCCGTTCACCTGACACCCTGGCGTGAGAAGCACCCGGTGCTCGCCGCACCCGCAGTGTTGTGGCAGGTGTGGCGCGCGAAGAAGGCAGCGGGCTGAGCCATGCCTGCTGCCGCACCCATCAGCGCCCTGGTGCTTGCCGGATCGCGACCGGGCGCGCGCGATCCTGTCGCCGAAGCCGAAGGCGTTGCCCACAAGGCGCTGGTGCCGATCGTGGGAGAGCAGATGCTGGCACGCGTGGTCGACGCGCTGCGCCATGCTGGTATCGCCCAGATCGCCGTCAGCGCGAACGAGCCTGAGGTGGTTGCGCTGGCGACCCGGCTGGGCTGCATCGTGCTGCCCACCGCCAGCGGGCCCAGCGCCAGCGTCGCCACCGCCTTCGCCACGCTGGGCGCACCGATGCTGGTGACGACCGCAGACCATGCGCTGCTGCAACCCGACTGGGTCCGCGATTTTCTGGCCGATACGCCTGCGGACGCAGACGTGGCGGTGCTGCTGGCGCATCGTACGGCCGTGGAGCGCGCCCTGCCTGGCACGCGCCGCACCTACCTCAGGCTGGCGGACGGCGGCTGGTCCGGGTGCAATCTGTTCCTGCTGGCAAACTCTAGAGCCACAGCCGCGATCGAGACCTGGGCAGCGGTGGAGGCCGATCGCAAGCGCCCTTGGCGGATCGCCGCCCGGTTGGGCGCGGGCACCTTGTGGTGCTATGCCCTGGGCCGCTTGACCATGGCCGAAGCGATCGCACGGCTGGGCCGGCGCATCGGCATCATCGCCGCCAGCGTCCCCGCGCGCGACGGGCTGGCCGCCGTCGATGTCGACAAGCCGTCAGACCTTAAGCAAGTCCGCTCGCTGCTGGAGCGGCCCTAGAAATACTTCATGGTGATGCGGATCGATTTCACGCCCTTGCCCACGGTGAAGGCGGTCTTGCTCACGCTGGGCTTGCCCAGGTTGAAGATGTTGATGCTGGGGTTGTTGGACATGCCGCCGCCATCGGTGCGGATGTCGGTCTTGCCGTTGCCGTTCACGTCATGGCGCACCGCCACCGCATAAGTGCCCTCGGAAGGCACGGGCAGGCAGAATGTCATCGAACCGGCGCGCGCGGGCACTTCCACGCGCGAAAGCCAGCGGCCGTGTTGCAGCCAGTCCGCCGCGGTGCCGCGATAAGTTTGCACGCGCATCAGGCCGCTGCCGCTGGTGATGCCGTCAACCGTCACCATCACGGCGGGGCCTTCGCCTGCAGAGCAGCGCCGCAGATCGTTGCGGATTTCCTGCTTGTACTGGGCCATGGCCGGAACGGCGCCGCCCAGCGCCAGGGCACCGGCCATCCCCGCCAGAAGCGTCGATTTCATCAAGGAATGCCCACGCATCCGATACGTCTTGTCGATCATGTCCTGCTAATCTTTCCAAAGGCCCGGCCCAAAGCCTGCCTTTTCACTATTCCAGCCCCGCGCTTTGTACCTGGATGCCACCCGGGCGCTTAATCCGCACTGAATTCCCTTCATGCCCGATCATCCCCACTTCGAATGCGCGCCGAAGATGGTAAGGGCGCGGCTATTCGACATCGTGTGTGGAAAACGGGTCACCTTGGCTTGTCCGCACAAGATAGTGTGTTCTATTCGCCGATAAAGGATTTATCCCCGCATGGCCGTGCCGCTGATTTCCCCCTCCATCCTGTCTGCCGACTTCGCCCGCCTGGGAGAGGAAGTTCGCGCCATCGATGCGGCCGGGGCAGACTGGATCCACGTTGACGTGATGGACGGCCATTACGTGCCCAACATCACCATCGGCCCGGCCGTGGTGAAGGCCTTGCGGCCCCACACCGCCAAGCCGTTCGACGTGCATCTGATGATCTCCCCGGTGGACGGCTATCTGGAAGCCTTTGCCAATGCCGGGGCGGACATCATCACCGTTCATCCCGAAGCGGGCCCGCACATCCACCGCACCGTGCAGGCGATTAAGAACCTGGGCAAACTGGCGGGCGTCTCGCTCAATCCCGGCACTCCGGCCAAGATGCTGGACTATCTGATCGACGATATCGACCTGGTCCTGATCATGAGCGTCAACCCCGGTTTCGGCGGGCAGAGCTTCATCTCCAGCCAGCTCCGGAAGATCGAGGCGGTGCGCAAGATGATCGACAAGTCCGGTCGCGACATTCGACTGGAGGTGGACGGCGGCGTCGATGCCGGCACCGCCCCCTCCTGCATCGATGCCGGGGCGGACGTGCTGGTGGCCGGAACCGCCACGTTCAAGGGCGGGCCTGAGAGATACGCCGCCAATATCCGCACCCTCAAGGGCCTGGATTGACGCATTGGTCCAGGCACTTCGCCCGCGAACCCGCCCGGCTCCCCGGAACCGCAGCGAACCTCGGGCGATACCGCTGGACGAGACGGGAGAGGAGGGCGTGTTGGAGGACGAAGATCGCAACGCGTCTGACGCCGCCAGGCCTGATCACGCTGGCCATGACCACGCTGGCTCTGATCACGGGCCGACACCCGAGCTGGCGGCCAACGGGGAACTGATCGAGCCGGGCCGTGCCCTCGCCCTGTCGGATTTCACCGCGCCCGAAATCGGCACCAGTGAACGCCTGATCCGCTTCGCCTATCGGCTGGGCGTGCCCGCCTCCACGCTGGTCTCGCCGATGGGCAAGAAGGCCAAGCTGCGGCTGCTGGCCACCGTCACCAACCCGCTGCCGGGCAACCGCGTTTCCGGCACCGCGCTGCGCGCCGGGCATTTCCTGATCCACGGCGCGAAGACGCCGATCGCGCAAGTCGACTATGCCGGCGCGGCCCGCGTCACGCCACCGCTGGAGCGGGTGGTGCACGGCTTCACCTGGCTGGCGGACCTGGAAGCCTGCGCCCCGCGTACGCAAGTCACCCCGCTGGCGGAGCGCATCCTGGGCACCTGGCTCAACGCCAATCCCAAGCCGCCCACCAAGCCCGGCAAGGGTCCGGCGTGGAGCGTGGGCAACACCGGCACGCGCCTGATCCACTGGCTGATCCATGCGCCGCTGATCCTCTCCGGCGAAAAGGCGCTGCGCACTCGCACCCTGCGCGCGATGAACGAAACCGCGCGCTGGCTGGATCGCAACGTCAGCCATGCCGAGGATGGGCTGGCCGAAGTCGCCGGTTGGTGCGCGATCGTCGCCGCGGGCTTGTTGCTGCCCGATGGCAAGCCGCGCCGCCTGTTCGGTGAAGCCGGCCTGATCAAGGCGCTGGGCGAGCTGGTGGGTGAAGACGGCGGCGTCCTGTCCCGCAGCCCGATCGCGCAGATGGAGGCGATCGCGCTGCTGGTGCGCCTGCGCGCCTGCTACCGCGCCACGCGCCGCGATCCGCCCAAGGCGGTGGAGGCGATGATCAGCCTGCTGGTGCCGCCGTTGCTGGCGCTGGTCCACTCCGACAGCGCGCTGGGCAACTGGCAGGGTGGCTGGGCGATCGGTGAAGATGAGATCGTCGAACTGATCGAGGCCAGCGGCGTGCGCACCCGGCCTTTGCGTGACGTGCGCCAATGGGGATACCAGCGCGTGCTGGCCGGGCGCACGGTGCTGCAATTCGATGCCGCGCCGCCGCCGATGCCCAAGCACGCGCGCTTCGGATGCGCCTCGACCCTGGCGTTCGAGCTTTCGCACGATGGGCAGCGCCTGATCGTCAATTGCGGCGGCGCCGGGTCGGCGGGCGGGCTGCTTCCGCTGCGCCTGGAACAAGGCCTGCGCGCCACCGCCGCGCACTCCACCCTCACGCTGGACGATGCCAACTCTACCGCCGTGCTGATCAACGGGGCGATCGGCGTCGGCGTGTCCGAAGTCGATATCGAGCGCCGCACGATCGAGAGCGGCGGATCATCCGCTACCCGGCTGGAGGCCAGCCACAACGGCTATGCCGGCCGCTATGGCCTGACGCATCGGCGCATCCTGATCCTGCGGGACGATGGCTCCGAACTGCGCGGGGAAGACCTGCTGCTGCCCTCCACCCGCAAGGCCAAGCGCGGCAAGGTGAGCTTCGCGATCCGCTTCCACCTGGGGCCGGACGTGGAGGTTGGACTGGCCGAGAACGGCCAAGGCGCAGGCCTGGCCCTGCCGGACGGCAGCTACTGGCAGTTCGTGGCTTCAGGATGCGATATCGCCTTGGAAGACAGCTTGTGGGTCGATGGCCAGGGCCGCCCGGTGGCGACGCAGCAGCTGGTGCTGCAAGGGCTCGTCTCTCGCGGAGGCGGAAACTTTGGCTGGCTGTTGAAGAAGATGGGCTGAACGGGTCCCGGATCAGGTCCGCCAACACGCATCTGCCCTTCCCCCTGAGGCCTTCCCGTTATAGGGAGCGCGCGCTGCGCAACCCAGGATAACGCCGTCATGACCCAACTCGTTCCCATCCGCCGTGCCTTGCTTTCCGTGTCGGACAAGACCGGGCTGGCCGAACTGGGGCAGGCACTGGCGGCGCGCGGCGTGGAACTGGTCTCCACCGGCGGCACGGCCAAGGCTCTGCGCGACGCGGGCTTGACGGTGAAGGACGTGTCCGACCTGACCGGCTTCCCCGAGATGATGGACGGCCGCGTGAAGACGCTGCACCCGATGGTTCATGGTGGACTGCTGGCCGTGCGCGACAACGCCGAACATGCCGCCGCGATGAACGAGCACGGCATCGGCGCGATCGACCTGGTGGTGGTCAACCTCTACCCCTTCGAAGCGACCGTGGCCAAAGGTGCGGAGCGGGACGAGGTGATCGAGAACATCGACATCGGCGGTCCTTCCATGGTGCGCTCCGCCGCGAAGAACCACGCCTATGTCGCCATCGTCACCGATGCGGGCGACTACGCCGAGCTGCTTGGCCAACTGGACGCCAACGATGGCGCGACGGACCTGGCGTTCCGCAAGAAGCTGGCAGCCCGCGCCTTCGCCGCCACCGCCGCCTACGATTCGGCGATCGGCCAGTGGTTCGCTGGTGTTGATCAGGGCGAGAAGTTCCCCCCGCGCATCAGCATGACGCGCGTACTGGCGGGATCGCTGCGCTACGGCGAGAACCCGCATCAGGACGCAGCGCTCTACCTGCCCGCCGGCCCGCACGTGCAGGGTCTGCCGCAGGCGGAGCAGGTGCAGGGCAAGGAATTGTCCTACAACAACTATAACGACGCCAACGCCGCGCTGGAACTGGTGGCCGAGTTCCGCGATCAGGCCCCGGCGGTCGTGATCGTCAAGCACGCCAATCCGTGCGGCGTGGCGCAAGCCGGATCGCTGCTGGACGCGTGGAACGGCGCCTTGCAGTGTGACAGCGTGTCCGCGTTCGGCGGCATCGTTGCCGTGAACCGCCCGCTGGATGGCCCCACCGCAGAGGCGATCTGCCAGATCTTCACCGAAGTGGTCGTCGCCCCCGGAGCCGATGAGGCGGCGCGCGCCGTCTTCGCCAGGAAAAAGAACCTGCGCCTGCTGCTGACGCAAGGTCTGCCCGATCCGCGCCGCGCCGGCCAGGTCCTGGCGCTGATCGCGGGCGGCATCCTGGTCCAGGACCGTGACAATGGCGCGATCAACGCGGCGGACCTGAAGGTGGTGACCCAGCGCGCGCCCACCGAGCAGGAACTGAAGGACTGCCTCTTCGCCTGGACGGTGGCCCGCCACGTCAAGTCCAACGCGATCGTCTATGCCAAGGATGGCGTCACTGCCGGCATCGGCGCAGGCCAGATGAACCGCCGCGATTCGTCGCGGATCGCCGCGATGAAGGCTGCCGAAGCCGCGCAGACTTATGGCTGGGCAACCCCGCGCACCATGGGCAGCGCGGTGGCTTCCGATGCGTTCTTCCCCTTCGCCGATGGCCTGCTGGCCGCGGCCGAAGCGGGCGCGACCGCAGTGATCCAGCCGGGCGGCTCGATTCGCGATGACGAGGTGATCAAGGCGGCGGACGATGCCGGCCTTGCCATGGTCTTCACCGGGATGCGCCACTTCCGCCATTGATCGCCCGCGATCCGGGATGGACCGTTTGGCATTCGTCAACGCGCGCTCATCCAGATTAAGGCCGTTTGAAGGCACCGTTCAGGACAGGGCAAGCGCCTTACATCCATACCGCCCATCGACGGCGGAACGAAAGTTTAAGATTGGACGTTGAGATGAGTTTTTTGAAAACCGAATTCGCGCGCTTCTTCATGCTTGGCTTCGCCGGCGGCGCGGTCCTCGTGCTGGGCACGCTGGGCATCGGTTCTGCGGTCGACATCGCGAACGGCATCGTTCCCGCCGCGCAAGCTGCACAGGCTAACTGAGCCGCACGATGCGCCGCTTGGCCGCCCTGCTCCCGCTACTTGCCGCTTTCAGCGCCTGCACCCAGGCCGCGCAGGCAGAGCAGGCGGTTGCCGCTCCGGCGGCTAAAGTTCAGTCCAACGACGTGGGCCCGCGTGAGACCGCCATTTTCGCCGGTGGCTGTTTTTGGGGCGTGGAGGCGGTTTTCAGCCATGTGAAGGGCGTGACGAGCGCGGTTTCCGGCTACTCCGGCGGCACGCGGCAGACCGCACAGTACGATGTGGTCAGCGGTGGTGACACCGGCCATGCCGAAGCGGTTCGCGTCACCTGGGACCCGAAGGTGGTCCGTTACGATCAGCTTTTGCGCATCTACTTTTCGGTGATCGCCGATCCTACCTTGCTCAATCGCCAGGGGCCGGACACGGGCAGCCAATATCGCACCGCGCTGATTCCGCTTAATCCCGAACAGGCGCGGGTCGCCAAGGCTTATGTCCAGCAGCTGGGCCAGGCAAAGCTATGGTCGCGCCCGATCGTAACCCGGATCGAGCCGTATCGCGGCTTCTTCCCGGCAGAATCGCACCATCAGGATTTCGCGCTGCGCAATCCCGATCATGGCTATATCGTGCGGTGGGACGCCCCCAAGGTCGCGGCACTGAAAGCCACCTACCCTGCCCTCTACAAGCCGGGCTTCACGCGCAACTGAGCGCGACCGTTGCGCCCGCGCGTCGGCGGGGCCATATCGGCTTCATGCCCGGGCATTCCCATCACGAACATTCAGGTGACAACCTGGTATCCGCCGCACGCAACGCGTTGGTCGATGCGGGCGAACAATGGACCGACATGCGCGCAGACGTGTTCGATGCGCTGGCCTCGTGCGAGCGTCCCGCCTCCGCCTATGATCTGGCCGAAAGGGTATCCGGCCAGCGCGGCAAGCGCGTGGCGCCCAACAGCGTCTATCGCATCCTGGATTTGTTCGTGCGCACCAATCTGGCCCGCCGCGTGGAAAGCGCCAACGCCTATATCGCTAACAGCCACCCGGGCTGCCGGCATGACTGCATCTTCCTTATCTGCGATTCGTGCGGAAACGCGGTCCATATCGACGATGATCGGCTGACCGGTTCGCTGATCGGTGCCGCAAAGGACGCCGGGTTTGCCGATGTGCGCCCCGTGGTGGAATTGCGCGGGATCTGCGCCTCCTGCAATTGACGGCGGGGCACCTGCCCTGCCGGAATACTGTACCTTGCGGTTTTTCCTGTCATTCAGGGCATGACGCTCATAATGCTTGTTGTCCTGTTCGACAGAATAACAATGCGTGTGTAGAACCCTTTCATGACAGCCGACCCGGCAACCCCTCTCCTCGATACCGTCAACACTCCTGACGACTTGCGCAAACTGAAGCCGACCCAGCTGCGCCAGCTGGCGGACGAACTGCGCACGGAGATGATCAGCGCCGTGGGGCAGACCGGTGGGCACTTCGGTTCGGGCCTCGGCGTGGTCGAGCTGACGGTGGCGTTGCACTATGTGTTCAACACGCCGGACGATCGCCTTATCTGGGACGTGGGCCACCAGGCCTACCCGCACAAGATCCTGACCGGCCGGCGGGACCGCATTCGCACTTTGCGCCAGGGTGGCGGCCTGTCCGGCTTCACCAAGCGTTCCGAGAGCGAGTACGATCCGTTCGGCACGGCGCACAGCTCCACCTCGATCTCGGCCGCGCTCGGCTTTGCGATTGCCAACAAGCTGACCGGGGCGCCGGGGCGCGGCATCGCGGTAATCGGTGACGGCGCGATGAGCGCGGGCATGGCCTATGAGGCGATGAACAACGCGCGCGACGCGGGCAATCGCCTGATCGTGATCCTGAACGACAATGACATGTCGATCGCGCCGCCGGTGGGGGGGCTTTCCGCTTATCTCGCGCGGCTGGTCAGCTCCGGCCAATTCCTGGGCCTGCGCGAACTGGCGCGCAAGTTTGCCCGCAAGCTGCCCCGCCCGCTGCACAACGCCGCCCGCAAGACCGACGAGTTCGCGCGCGGCATGGCGATGGGCGGCACCTTGTTCGAGGAGCTGGGCTTCTATTATGTCGGCCCGATCGATGGGCATGACCTGGACGCCCTGGTTCCGGTGCTGGAAAACGTGCGCGATGCCGCCGCCGGCCCGATCCTGATCCACGTCGTCACCCAGAAAGGCAAGGGGTACGCGCTGGCCGAAGCGGCGGCTGACAAGCTGCACGCCGTCCAGAAGTTCGATGTGATCACCGGCGAGCAGGTGAAAAGCGCGGGCGGCCCGCCCAGCTACACCAATGTCTTTGCCAAGGCCCTCCTGGCTGAGGCCGAGAAAGACAGCCGCATCTGTGCGATCACCGCGGCAATGCCTGGCGGCACCGGGCTCGACAAGTTCGCCCAGACCTTTCCCGATCGCTCTTTCGACGTGGGTATCGCCGAACAGCACGCCGTCACTTTCGCCGCCGGCCTCGCCGCGCAAGGGATGCGCCCGTTCTGTGCGATCTATTCCACCTTCCTGCAGCGCGCGTTCGACCAGGTGGTGCACGACGTCGCGATCCAGAACCTTCCCGTGCGCTTCGCCATCGATCGCGCCGGCCTGGTCGGTGCAGACGGCGCGACGCACGCCGGTTCGTTTGACGTGACGTACCTGGCCACGCTGCCCAACCTGGTGGTGATGGCGGCGGCGGATGAGGCGGAACTGGTTCACATGGTCCACACCGCCGCCGAATATGACGCCGGGCCGATCGCTTTTCGTTACCCGCGCGGCAACGGTGTGGGCGTCGATCTGCCGGAAACGCCGCAGTTGCTGGAAATCGGCAAGGGCCGCCTGGTGCGCGAAGGCACGAAGGTGGCGCTGCTCTCGCTCGGCACCCGCCTGGCCGAAGCGCTCAAGGCCGCTGACTTGCTGGAGGCCAAGGGGCTATCCACCACCGTTGCCGATCTGCGCTTTGCCAAGCCGCTAGACACCGACCTGATCCGCAAGCTGATGATCAGCCACGAAGTTATCGTGACGGTGGAGGAAGGCTCGATCGGTGGCCTGGGCGCGCACGTCCTCACCATGGCGAGCGACGAGGGCCTGACCGATTCGGGTCTGAAGATCCGCACCATGCGCCTGCCCGACGTGTTCCAGGATCACGACAAGCCCGAGAACCAGTATGACGAGGCTGGCCTGAACGCGCCGCAGATCGTCGATACCGTGCTCAAGGCGCTGCGCCATAACAGCACCGGCGTGGCCGAAGCGCGGGCCTGAGCTCTATCATCGTCCCGGACTCGCTCCGGGACGGTCTGGCTCGCGGGCCCCGGTGGACCGGCTAGGCGCGCAACGCCGCCACGAACAGCAGCACCAAACCCCCCACCGCGATTACCATCTGCGGTGGTCGCAGCTTCTCGAAGTACCGCGGGGCCGCGCCGGATCGCGCCGCGAACGGATCGTAGATCAGCGACGAGAGATAGCCCACCGCCAGTAACGGCAGGGCCAGGATCGGGGGCAGCACCAGCGCGATCAGCCCGCTCCAGAAGCGCACGCCGAACACCACGATCTGAGAAGCGCGCGGACCTCCGGCGGTAAAGAAGCTCAGCCCGCGCACCACGCCCGCCAGGAAGATCAGGATCGCGGAAGCCCAAAGGCAGCCCAGCGTCATGGCCCAGGGGATGCCCAGCAGCGCCAGGATGCCCGCAACCAGGATCACCGTGGTGGGTCCGTATCCCAGGACTAGGCTGAGCCATGGCGTATGGGCCGGCGTATCGGTTCGCGGTTGGGTCACACCCGCAGCAATGCGCGAGCGGGCGGCAGGTTCACCGCCCTGCCCGCGAAGGCAGGAGCGGTGACGCGGATCTTCAGCGTGGCCGCACGGCGGGGTGCATTCCCGCCTCCTGCGCTTCCAGCCCCGCCTGCGGCAGGCCGCGCAAGTCATCACCCGGATCGCCATCGTCCAAGGTCTCGACGTGCATCCAGCGCTTCACGATCGGCGAGAGCACCAGCACCACCACCGCGACGCCGATCGTGACCCAGCCGATCTTCGAATAGATCGCCAGCGTCAGTTCCTTGCTCATCTCGCCGCTTTCGCCGCCGGTCGCCTCGCCGATCTTGCCGGCCACGAACTGGCCGACCGCGGTCATGTAGAACCACGCGCCCATGATGAAGCTGCCCAAATGCGCCGGGGAAAGGCGCGTCATGGCGGACAGGCCCACCGGGGATAGACACAGTTCGCCCGTGGTCTGCAGCAGATAGACCAGGAACACGAAGATCACCGGCGTCAGCGCCGCCATACCCACGCTCTGCGCGCCCCAGACGAAGACCAGGAACGAGAGGCCGACCTGGACAAGCGCGAAGCCGAACTTGGCGGGCGCTGACGGCTCGATGCCCTTGCGCCCCAGCCATTGCCACAGCCCGGCGAAGATTGGCCCCAGCATGATGATGTAGATTGGGTTGATCGACTGAAACAAGCTGGTCGGCACGCCGCCACGATCCACGTACTTGTCGGTATAAAGGTTGAGACTGCCGCCCGCCTGCTCGAACAAGCCCCAGAACACCGGGTTCAGTGCCACCAGAAACAGGATCGCAAACATCCGCTCGCGCGGTTCCTTGGGCAGCTTGAACGCCTCGTAAAGCGTATAAAGCAGCATCGCCACGCCCGATACGATCAGCAGGTTCTGGATCGCGCCCTGATATTGCACCAGCAGCCAGATCACGCCGACAGAAGCCACGCCCACGGCATAGAGGCTCCACTCACGATTGGTGGGCAGCGCCTTGGGCGGCTCGCCCTGTCCTTTCAGCGCCGGCTTGCCCAGCATGAAGATGATCAGGCCCAGCACCATGCCGATGCCGGCCAGGCCGAAGCCCCAGGACCAGCCCAGCGTCTGCCCCAGGTACCCCACCAGGATCGTGCCCAGCGCCGCGCCGGTGTTCACGCCCATGTAGAAGATGGTGTACGCGGCATCGCGGCGCGGATCGGTCATCCGGTAAAGCTGGCCCGCGATCACCGAGATGTTGGCCTTCAAGAAGCCGGAGCCGACCACGATCAGGGCCAGTGCCAGCCAGAACACGTTGATCGCCGGGTCCGCCTGCTTGACCAACGGGTCGGTCACGCCCTGCATGCCTTCGTACGCCATGCAAAGGTGGCCCAGCGCCAGGATCACGCCGCCGAACACAACGGCCTTGCGCTGACCCAGGTAGCGATCCGCCAGATATCCGCCCAGAACCGGGGTGATGTAGACCAGACTGTTATAGCCGCCGTACATCAAGTTGGCCTTGCCGTCGCTGAACAGCCAGAACTGCGTCAGGTACAAAACCAGCAGCGCGCGCATGCCGTAGTAGGAAAAACGCTCCCACATTTCGGCATAGAACAGCACGAACAGGCCACGGGGATGCCCGGCGAACTCCTCGCTCTTGCGCGTGGAGATGACACCACCGATCACCAGCACCGCAAAGAGCGCAACTGCGGCGATCGCCGCGATCCAGTCACCCTCGTTCCAGCTCCCCATGCTTTTCATGCGGTATCCTTGTTGTTTTGCCCATGACCCAAGCGGCACACGCTAGCGTCCGCAGAAGTCCAAGCAAAGCGCCATGATGCATACCCACGGCAGGGGGGTGCCCCGTACTTGCGCGGCACAAAAAGCAAAATTACTGTACAAAAGTCATCTTTCGTTGCGGAAAAACCGAAATAGTGGCACTTCGACACATGGTAGGAACAGTGGCCCAGCCTATCGGGACACTGAAGATGGGGGCCACATGATCAGGTCTGAGTTGCTGCAAGCGTTGGCGAAGGAAAATCCCGAGCTGCGGCTCGACGACGTGGAGCGTGCGCTCGATACTTTCTTTGACGAGATCGGAGACAGCCTTGCCGCCGGCGGACGCGTGGAATTGCGCGGTTTCGGCGCGTTTTCCACCCGTCATCGCGAAGGCCGCAAGGGTCGCAATCCTCGCACCGGCGAAACCGTGGAAGTCACCGAAAAGCGCGTACCCTACTTCAAGCCCGGCAAGGAAATGCGCCAGCGCCTGAACGTCTCGGACGAGTAACCACCGGCACCATTGCCGCGCGCTCATCGATCTGCCAGATACTCCACCCGCGTGCGGGCGTGGCGGAATGGTAGACGCAGCGGACTTAAAATCCGCTTGGGGTTCCCAGTGCGGGTTCGAGTCCCGCCGCCCGCACCACCTTGCGCCGGTTTTGTCCACCTCATGGAATCGGCGGCGACAGGGACGGCAGGTTTTGCAAGAATCTCCGCAAATGTCGCATCGCCTTTACGTAAGTATCTAAAAGAACAGCCGAGTTTGTTTCGAGGAAACCGGCAAAACTTCACCAATTTTTAGGGACGTTTGCCATAAACTCGTCAGTATGACCGCAGAAGCGTCCGGCCGTCCGTCGTCGGCGTGTTCGCGATTGCGGTATGACGGGGGGCTTCAATGCGGAATTCGGCTCAAAGCACGGCACAAGAGGCGGTAACACCGCAGTCCAGCGCCGACATGCGCGGTGCACCGCGCTTTGCCTTGATGCTGCGCAGCGCCAAGCTGATCGCGGAGGGCACGGAATACCTGTGCATCATCCGCGACGTCTCGGAGACGGGGCTTAAGCTACGCCTGTTCCACGCCGCGCCCAACGCCCAGGTCATGATGATCGAGACCGGCAGCGGGCAGCGGTTCCCAATGCAGAAAGTCTGGGAAGCCAACGGCGAGGCGGGTTTTCGTTTCCTCCAGCCGGTGGACGTCGACGCTTTCGTCAAGGAAGCCGGCCCTTATCCCAAGCGGCCTTTGCGCTTGCGAGTGCATCATCCTGCCACCGTGCGGATGGCAAACCAGTCCTACGACGCGACTATCCTCGATATCTCACGCCAGGGTGCGCGGATTTCGATCACGCACAAGCTGGCGATCGGCCAGAAATTCTGGCTGGAAGCGACCGAACTGCCGTTGTTCGAAGCCACCGTGTGCTGGCGCCGGGCGCCGGAATATGGCGTGGTCTTTAGTCAGTTGATGGGGCTTGAGGAACTGGCCCAGCGGGCCGAGCGCATGGACCGGCCCGAAGCCAAGGCCGAATAGTCGCGCGACTTAGCGTAAAGCCCCTACCGATCCGGCGATCAGCCGGGCCGGAACGTCATCGCCGCGCCGTTCATGCAGTAGCGCTTGCCGGTCGGCTTGGGCCCATCATCGAAGACATGGCCCAGATGCCCGCCGCAGCGCGCGCAGTGAACTTCGGTGCGCGGATAGCCCAACTTAAAGTCGGTCGACGTGCCGATCCCGCCGGGCAACGGCTTCCAGAAGCTGGGCCAGCCAGTGCCGCTCTCGAACTTGGTGGCCGAGGAATATAGCGGATTGCCGTCCGCCGCGCACAGGAAAGTGCCCTTGCGATGTTCCGCATTCAGGGGGGAGGAATAGGGGCGCTCGGTCCCTTCCTGGCGCAGGATGCGATATTGCTCCGGCTTCAGCCGTTTGCGCCACTGTTCGTCGGTAAAGCGGACCGGGTAGGTCTTGGCCTGCGCATCGCCGCTGCCGCACGCGGCGATCACGGGCAGCGCCGCTCCAATACCGATCCAGCCGAGGAACTGGCGGCGCGAGGGCGGTGGGGCGGTCATAACGGGTGCGGTCTTGTCCATTTCATGAAGGTCGTGCTTCATGCCGCCGGGGTCAAGGGATTGCCCCTCAGGCCCGGCGCCGCCGCAATCGCGCGAACAGGCCCTTGCGCTTCACTCCGGACGGCCCGGACTTCATCACCCGCTTGCGAAACATGCGCGAACCGGCGCGGACCATCACCATCACGCACAACGCCTGCCAGCCGATGGCGAGCACGTGCTGCCCCAGCCCCGGTTGCTGGGCGGCGCGGGCCAGCATCGCGTAGGGCGAACTGAACGGGAAGATCACCGCGAACGTCTCCGCCCGGCCGCCAGGCTGGGTCATCGCGTAACTGGCGAGAAAGAACACTACGAGCTGCATCATCGTCGCCGGCATGGACAAGGTCTGCACCTCGCGCACCGTGGCGGCGAGCGAGCCGATCGCCAGGAACACCGACCCGATCAGCAAATAGGCCATCGCGAAGTAGATCACGCCCAGCGCGAACAAGGCGGGCCAGCCGATCGCCGGTGTCGGCAGCGCGGCGATCTGGCCCCCGGCCGCTCCTCCGGTCGCCAAAGTGAACAGCCCCGCGGTAGAGCCCCAGACGGCGATGCCCACGAAAGACACGCCCAGCATCGCGAACAGCTTGCCCAGGAACACCGCGTCCATCGGGATCGCGGCCGCCAGGATCTCGATCACCTTGTTGCCTTTTTCCTCGACGAGGTTGGACAGCACCATGCCCGCCAGCAGCATCGTCAGCAGGAACAGCAGCGTCTGCGCGGCCTGCGCGGTCAGCATCTGGCCCTTGCGGTCGCTCGCGCCGCTGGAGACGGTGCCTTGCAGCACCACGGTGGGCGGTGGCCCCGGCACGCCCTGGATCGCCGCCGCCGCCAGCAGACCGACCGGCCCGCGCCATTGTTCGATCTGGCCCCTGGTCCCGGTCAGCACCGGGCGCTGCAGCGTGCCGGTCAGCACGGCGGCAACATCGGCATGGACACCGGGCGTCAGCGCGGCACGCGGGTCGAACGCCTCTTGAGCGCCCAGCCGCTTGAGCACCAGCAGCTGCGGCACCGCATCGCCCAGCTGCACGGACAGCGCGTGCTGCGCGCCGATCAGCGCGTCCACCTCGGTGGCGGGCAAGGCGACACCCAACTGCGGTTGGCGGACGGAGGCATTCATCTTTTCACCCACGCCGCCCGCCAGCCCGGCGATCAGCAGCGGGAACAGCGGCCCCAGCAAGAAGAAGAAGAAGCTGCGGCTGAACAGCACCGCCTGGAAATCACGCCGCGCGATGACGAAGGCGGCGGCCAGCAGCGACAGGCGGTTCGCGGGGCGCGTGCCGATGACGCTCACTTGCCTTCCTCCTCGGGCGTCGCCGCTTCCAGCGCGCGGGCGGCGGCTTCCCCGGCAATGGCGACGAAGGCATCGTGCAGCCCGGCGCGTTCGATCGAGAGGGACAGAATACCGGCGTCCCCTTCGATCAGACTGCGCAGCAGCGGCTCGATCCCGGTGGCAGGCAGTGCGAAATACCAGTGCCGCCCTTCATGCCGCGCATCGGCCGGCAGCGCGGCGCGCCAGGGGCCATCCTCGGCGCGAGTCTCTAGCCGGACCTGCGGGGGAATGCGATCGCGGGCAACATCGACCGGCCCGGCGAACGGCACCTTGCCCCCGGCGATGATCGCCACTTCATCGCACAGACGCTCGGCATGGGCGATGACGTGGGTGGAGAAGATCACGGTCGTGCCCTCCGCCGCCAGATTGCGGATCACGGTTTCCAGCTTGCCCTGGTTCAGCGCGTCGAGGCCCGAGAACGGTTCGTCCAGGATGACCAGCCGCGGGCGATGGACCAGCGTGCCCAGGATCTGCACTTGCTGCGCCATGCCCTTGGACATCTGGCGGATCTGCCGGTCCGCTGCATAGCCAAGGCCGTGCGCTTCCAGCAGTTCGCGCCCGCGCCGCCGCCCTTCCTTCAGCGGCAAGCCGCGCAGCGCGCCGATGAAGGCGATCGCCTCATACGCCTTCATCGATGGATAGAGGCCGCGCTCTTCGGGCAAATAGCCGATCGCGCGGGCCACATCGTGGGGCTTGTCCGCCCCCAGAATGCGGCGATAGCCCTGGTCCGGATCGATGATCCCCAGCAACATGCGCAACGTGGTGGTCTTGCCCGCGCCGTTAGGGCCGAGAATGCCGTAGACCGCGCCTTCAGGCACCGACAGATCGACACCGTCGACGGCGGTGAAGCCATCGAAGCGCTTGATCAGGCCGCGCGCCTCGATCGCCAGAGGACGGGCGGCGCGATCGGATGCGCCGAGGCCAGGACCCAGGTCAGGCGCTGCCACGTTGCCCGGCGCGCGCGCTTCTTCTATCTCAGCATTCATGCAGGCGCCCCTGACCCCGTATCCTTCCTGGAGGTGCCCCCCTAGCACGGCGCGCGTCAACCATCGCCTGCGCAAGCATGGTTAAATCCGATCTAACCGCACCCGATCCAACGCGCTTCATCGCGGCGTTGCAGGAAGAGGCCCGGTCGGTGGGGTTCGTGGCGTTCGGTATCGCCCCCGCCGGATTCGATCCAATCCACGGCGATCGTCTGTCCGCTTGGCTGGCGCAGGGGATGCACGGCTCCATGGAATGGATGGCCGATCGTGCGCACCAGCGCCGCGCGCCCCAAGCGCTCTGGCCCGAAGCGCGCAGCGTGATCGCCTTGGGCATGAGTTATGCGCCCGCCGGCGATCCGCTGAAGCTGGCCGACCATGCCGATCGCGCGCGGATTTCCGCTTATGCGCAAGGCGCGGACTACCACGACGCGCTGAAAAAGGCGCTGAAGGCCTTGGCCCGCTGGATGGTGGCACAGGCGCCGCGCCACGGCATGGGCGATCCGGGCGTGAAGGTCTTCACCGATACCGCACCGGTCATGGAAAAGCCGCTGGCGCAGGCGGCGGGCCTGGGATGGCAGGGCAAGCACACGAATCTGGTCAGCCGCGATCATGGCTCATGGCTGTTCCTGGGCGAGATCTACACGACGCTGGACCTGCCTCCGGATGCGCCGGGGCAGGACCGGTGCGGATCGTGCAGCGCCTGCCAGGACGCTTGCCCGACGCAGGCGTTCCCCGCGCCCTATCGCCTGGATGCGCGGCGCTGCATCAGCTACCTCACCATCGAGCACAAGGGCCCGGTGCCACAGGATTTGCGCGAAAAGCTGGGCAACCGCATCTACGGCTGCGACGATTGCCTGGCGGTGTGCCCCTGGAACAAGTTTGCGCGAGAGGCCCGATCGTTCCGCGCCTATCTCCCGCGTGCCGAGCTGACCGCGCCCGAATTGCGCGACCTGTTAACGCTGGACGACGCGGGGTTCCGCGCGCTTTTCAGCGGCTCACCCATCAAGCGGATCGGCCGCAACCGCTTCGTGCGCAATTGTCTTTATGCCGCCGGAAACAGCGGGCGGCAGGATCTGCTGGCGCAGGTGCAGCCGCTTTGCGAGGATGCGGACGCGGTGGTGGCGGATGCGGCTAGGTGGGCGGTTCGCCGCATCACATCGTCCCCGGCCTGACCCGGTTCAGGCCTGGACCTGAAATTCCCGCTCGGTCTTCGGGGAAACAGACAATAGCGCGATCAGCGTCAGCACCGCGGCGCCCGAAATGTAGAGGCCGACGAAGGCCAGTCCGCCCTTGTCCGCCAATGTCTGCGCCACGCCGGGCGCGAAGCCGCCGCCCAGGATGCCGCCGACGTTGAAGGCGATCGACACCCCGGTATAGCGCACCGGGGCGGGGAACAGCTGCGGCAACAGCGAGGCGAGCGGGCCATAGACCAGGCCCATGGTGAACAGCCCCAGGCACAGGAACAGCGCCACGACGCCCAGCGATCCGGCCCCAAACATCGGGCCCATGGCCAACCCGATGGCGATCGCGATCACGCTGCCCACGATCAGCACCGCGCGTGAAGTCCACCGATCGGCGGCATATCCGGCCACGACGATGCCGATCGCCATGAACAGGATCGCAAACAGCTGCACGCTCAGGAAATCGCGCTTGTCATAGCCCAGCTCGGTGGTGCCATAACCCAGCGCGAACGCGGTGGTGAGGTAATAGATCGCAAAGCACACGACGACGGCAAAAGTGCCCGCCACCGTCGCCCGCAAGTGGGTGCGCAGCAGCTCTACGAAGGGGATGGCGGCGGGCCGGTCATGCTCGATGGCGACGACAGCGGGCGTATCGGCCAGGCGGAAGCGGATCCATAGCCCCAGTCCCACCAGTACCGAGCTGAGCAGGAACGGCAGTCGCCAGCCCCAGGCCAGGAAGTCCGCCTCGCTCATCACGCTGCTCAGGATCAGGAACAGTCCGTTCGCCGCCAGGAAGCCGACCGGCGCACCCAGCTGCGGCGCCATGCCGAAGCGGGCGCGCCAACCCGGCGGGGCGTTCTCCACCGCCAGCAGCGCCGCGCCGCCCCATTCGCCGCCCAGTCCCAGCCCCTGCCCGAAACGCAGCAGGCACAGCAGCAGCGGGGCATACCAGCCGACGCTCTGATACGTGGGCAGCACGCCGATCAGCACGGTCGCCCCGCCCATCAGCAGCAGCGATGCGACGAGCGTGGACTTGCGCCCGATCCGATCGCCGAAATGGCCGAACAGCGCCGCGCCCAGCGGCCGCGCGACAAAGGCGATGCCGAAGCTGGCGTACGCGGCCAGTTGCTGCACCGAGGCGGACTCGGCCGGGAAGAACAGCGGGCCGAACACCAGCGCCGCCGCCGTGGCGTAGATGTAGAAATCGTAGAATTCGACGGCGGTGCCCACCAGGCTGGCCACCAGCACGCGGGCATGGCGGCGATACGCGCCCAGCCCGCCTTCGGCCACCACGCCCCCCGCGGTCATTCTCAGGCGAGTTCTTTGAGCGGCTTGTCCTTATCCGCCAGCTCGGTGATGTCGGGCTTCGCGCCGTTCTCCACCAGCTTGCGGCCTTGCACGTAGTCCTTCACTGCGTTCACGCAGTCCAGCGCCAGGACGCGGCCTTCCTTCAGATAGACCACGCTGAAAGAGCGATCGTCCGGATTGCCGCGCACCACCACCTTGTCGAAGCCGACGTTGATGCCGGCGGTCTGCAGGCGCAGGTCATACTGGTTGGACCAGAACCACGGAAACGCCTTGTAGGGCTTTTCATCGCCGCAGATCGCCTTGGCGACGCAGGTGGCCATGTCGTTGGCGTTCTGCACCGATTCCACGCGCATCACCGTGCCGCCGGCAAAGTCACAAGCGAAGGCGGCGCAATCGCCGATCGCATAGACGTCCGGCAAGGAGGTGCGGCAGTATTCGTCCACGTCCACGCCGTTGGCGCCGGTCGCGCCGGCCAGGATCAGCGGGCCGACGGCGGGCACGATGCCGATGCCCACGATCACCGCCTGCGCGGGCAGCACTTCGCCATCCGCCAGCTTCACGCCGGTGACCTTGTGACCATCACCTACGATGCAGTCCACCGCGACGCCGGTGCGCAGATCGACGCCGTGATCGCGGTGTTCCTTCTGGTAGAAGGCCGAAAGCTCTTCCCCCGCGACCCGCGCCAGCACGCGCGGCAGCGCTTCCAGCAGCGTGACGTGGCATCCCAGCTTGGTCAGCACGGCCGCCGCCTCAAGCCCGATGTAGCCGCCGCCGATCACAACGATGCGGTCCGTTCCCGCGTCGACTTCGGCCATCAGCATGTCGCAATCCTGGCGGGTTCGCACGGCATGGACGCCGGCCAGTTCCGCACCCGAGCATGACAGGCGGCGCGCATCGCCACCCGCGGCCCAGATCAACTTGCCATAGCCCAGCGTCTGGCCGTTCGAGAGAGTCAGCTCGTGCGCGGCCGGATCGACCTTGGTGACTTCCACGCCCAGTTCGAAGTGGATTTCCTTGTCCGCCCAGAACGTGACCGGGCGGATGTACAGCCGGTCGAACGTCTTCTCTCGCGCGAAGTATTCCTTTGAGAGCGGCGGCCGCTCGTACGGATATTCCGGCTCGCGACCGATCACCATGACGGTGCCGGTGAACCCGTTCTGCCGAAGGGCAATGGCGGCCTGTGCGCCCGCATGCCCTGCTCCCACGATGACGACATCTGCTTTATCCATGACGGCGGAATTCGTGGAAAACATTCCGTCCGTCAATGCCTGTTGCGTGGAACTTCGTGATCCTGACCGTCAGCTTTCGGCAATAAGCCTTGTTTTACACCGTCAGGCGGGCTCTTTCACCGCGTCCATAGTCAATTCCAGCGATCGACGCATCGCCGCCGGATCGTATGTGGAGCCGGACAGGATCAGCTCATCAGCGCCGGTTCGCCGCACGAAAGCGTCGATTTCGCGCCGCACGGTTTCGGGCGATCCGATCGCGCTGACCGAGCGCATCTGGTCCAGCAACGCCAATGATTGCGGCGGCAGGGTATCGCGATAGCCCCGGATCGGCGGCTTGGCCCGTCCCGGCGAGCCGGAGCGCAGCGCCACGAAAGACTGGTCGTTCGTGGAAGCCAGATACCACGCCTCCTCGTCGGTTTCGGCGGCAAGGACATTGATCGCCGCCATGAAGTACGGCTTGTCCAGCGTCTCCGAAGGCTCGAAGCGATCGCGATAGACGTACGCCGCCTGATCCAGCTGCGCCGGGGCGAAGTGCGAGGCGAAGGCGTAAGGCAGGCCCAGCATCGCCGCCAGCTGCGCGCCGAACAAGCTGGAGCCCAGGATCCACATTTCCACCGCTGCGCCACTGGCCTGCGGAGCCGACACGCCATGAACCGCCTGGCCGGCAAAACGCGCACGCAGCTCCACCACGTCCTGCGGAAATGCTTCGGACGCTTGGCGGATATCCTTGCGCAAGGCGTAGGCCAGCCGCCCATCGGCTCCCGGCGCGCGGCCGAGGCCCAGGTCCACGCGGCCGGGGAACATCGCGTCCAGCGTGCCGAACTGCTCGGCGATCACATAGGGATTGTGGTTGGGCAGCATGATCCCGCCCGCGCCCAGGCGGATAGTGGAAGTGGCATTGCCGATATGGGCCAGCACGACCGAGGTCGCGCCCCCGGCGATTCCGTCCATGCCGTGGTGCTCTGCCACCCAGTACCGGTTGTAGCCGGCCCGCTCCGCCGCTTGCGCGGTCTTGGCTGATTCCGCGATGGATTCCGCCACGGAGCCGCCTTCGCGCACCGGAACGAGATCGAGGACCGAAAGAGGTATCATGGCTTTGCGCCTCCGTTATCCAGTTGGGCGAGGTAGCCCTTGGCCGTCTTGGCCGAATCGCTGTCCGGCGCGGTGGCGATCACCGATTGCCAGCTCTTTCGCGCCGCCGCATCCCGGCCGGAAAGGATCGCGATCACACCCGCCTCCAAGCCGATCTCGGCATCGCGCGGACTGATTTGCGCCGCGCGTTCGATCTGGGTCTGCGCCTCGGTAAAGTTCTTCTCGCGCCGGGAAAGCGTGGCCGAGAGCAGCCAGGCCTGCGCGTTGTCCGGCGTGGCGGTGCGTGCCTCCGCCAGTGCGGCGCTGGCTTGCGCGGTCTGGCCCAGCGCCACCAAGGCGCGAGCACGGTCCAGCACGATCGAACCGAGCAGATCGGTATCGCTCGCGGTTTTCGCAGCAGTTTGCGCGGTATCGAGAATGGTCAGCGCCGTTTCCGCCTGCCCGCCCGCCAGCGCGGCATTGCCCGCCATCGCTCCCAGACGCGCGCGGCTGGCGTTGTCCGCCGGAGCCACGGCATCGCGCGCCCGCAGAAAGGCGGTCTGCGCTTCGCCCCAGCGCTCCTGCGCCCCCAGCGCCACGCCCAGGCACAACCCGGCGCGAACCCGCTCCTCACCCTTGGCGCGATCCAGCGCATTCTGCGCCGCGACCGCGCCGGCGGCGGGATTGGCGGCCATGTCATCCACGCAACCGGCGGCCTGGCCCGGCGGAATTATCGGACCGCTGGCCATGGCTGCGCTCTGCCGCGCCTCACGCTTGGCCTCCATCGCCTTGCGATCGAGGATCTCGGGCGGCAGCGCGGTGACCGAGGCGCCATATTGCAGGACAGGAAGGAGCAGCATCAGCATGGGAGTCTCCGAATGGCCTCAGCGCGTCCAGCCGGCGAGTTCCGCCACGGCCGCCAGCAACAGCGCGATATCGGCCGGGCGCGAAAGGCGATGATCGCCGTCCTTGATCAGCGTGACCTGCACTGCATCTGAACGCAGAACTTCAGCCAGGCGCAAGGCGATCTCCCACGGCACATCGGGGTCGGCCTGGCCGTGCAGCAACCGCACCGGGCATTCCAGCGCGACCTCATCCTCCAGCAGCAATTGCGCCTGGCCATCGGCCCAGAAACCGGGGTGGGTCGGCGTGGGTTCGGGGCCGTAGGGATTGTCTTCCCACACCGTTTCACTCGCGGCGAGCTTGGCCTGATCCTCCGCGGACGTTCCCCAATCGGTAAAGTCCGGCGCGGCGGCGATGCCGACCAGTCCGGCGACTTGCCCGGCCGGCAGAGCCAGCGCCACCAGCAGCATCAGCCAGCCCCCCATAGAGGAGCCGACCAGCACCACCGGCCCGGGGCAATGCGCGGCGATCAGCGCCAGCACTTCGTCCCGCCATATCGAGAGCGTGCCATCGGCGAACGCGCCGGAACTTTCGCCGCAGCCGGAGTAATCCAGCAACAGCGCCGCCCGGCCCTGCGCCTGCGCGGCATCGAACACGGCAGTCGCCTTGCCGCCGGCCATGTCGGACTTGTAGCCCGGCAAGAAAACCACCGTCGGCCCCTCGCCCGGCGTGAAGCGGTAGGCGATCCGGCGGCCATCGGGCATCACGTGAAAGGAAGCATCGGTCATGCCACAAGTTGTGGCGATGGCGCGCGGCCGTCGCAAGGGCTGGGCCGTCAGCGCCTTCGGCATCAATCCGATCTTAAGCGGCACCGTCTAGGTCGCTCCGGAGCAATTTTCGGGACAGCCATGATGAGTTCTGCAAGGGCCGCGGCTCTGGACAGGTTCGCCGCCAGCCCCCGCGCACTATGGATGATCTGGGCGGCGTTCGTCGGCTTGCGACTGGCCATGCTGCTGATCCCGGTGGCCCCCACATCCGATGCGGAGTGGTATCTCCTGCGTGCGATCGGCCTGGCTGCTGGCCATGGCTATCTGGACAATGCGGGGCAGCCCACCGCCTTCTGGCCCGCCGGGTGGCCGATGGCGCTATCGGCGTTGTTCCGGCTCACCGGCCCTTCGCTGCTGGCCGTCGGCCTGTTCAACCTGGCGAGCGCGATCGTCAGCGGGTTGCTGATCCTGCTGCTGGGCCGGCGGCTGTTCGGCAGCGAGGCCGGTGCGCGGCTGGGGCTGCTGCTTTTCGCGGTCTATCCCAATGCGATCGCCTACGTCCCGCTGGCGCTGACCGAATCGTTCTACACCATGCTGTTGCTGCTGGGCTGCTGGCTGGTGGTGGCGCGGCGTTCGGCCCTGTGGCTGGTGGGCGCAGGGCTGGTGTTCGGCTTTGCCAGTCTGGTGAAAGCCCAGACGATCGTGGTGATTCCGGTGCTGTTCGCGATCGAGTGGTTGCGCGCCGCACACGTATGGCGCCGCCTGCCGATCGTGGTCGGACGGGGCCTGCTGGTGCTGGCCTGCGCCGCGCTGGTGGTCTTGCCCTGGGCCGTGCGTAACCATGCGCAGCTGGGCAGTTGGATCGCGGTTTCGACCAACGGCGGCTTCAACCTGCTGATCGGCAATAGCGACGATGCGACCGGAGGCTACGCGGAAGACGGGCGCGCCTTTACCGCGCTGATGGCGCGCACCGACTTGACCGAAGCGGCCCGCGATGCCGAGGCCAAGCGCCTGGGATCGGCCTGGATCGCCGCCAACCCCGCCCGCTTCATCGCCCTCGCCCCGCGCAAGCTGGCGCTGCTGTGGCTGCCCGATGGCGAGGCTGAGTGGGCCTATCAGGCGGGCGCGCCGTCCTACGCCGCGTATGGGCCGCTCTACCGGGTCGTGCGCATCGCCAACCAGGCCTATTACGCGCTGCTGATGCTAAGCTTCATGGCCGCGCTTGTGGTCATAACCCGGCGGCGGCGCGCTGTGGGTGAGCGCTGGATCGACTGGTGGCTGCTGCCCTGGGGCGTGGCGGCCTATCCCACGCTGGTGGCGGTGATCATCTTCGGCCAATCGCGGTTCCACTACCCGGTCATGCCGTTCGTATGCATGGCGAGTGGCTGGCTGTGGGCCGATCTGCTGGCTCGCCGCCGATTACCCGCGCGGGGGTGACGAACGCGGGCGGCGCGTCTATATCACCGTCATGGCTCTCACCCGCCCCACCACGACACCCACTACCGGGACGATCCCGGGGCGTCGGCGCGCGGGTTGACCGCAGCGGCCGCCGCCCGGGTTCGGGCGGGCGGCGTCACCTCTCGAACTCGCTGAAAACCGGCGCCGGACTTCCTTCGCGCGGGCCCTTGTGCCATGGCGCGCAGCGGTATTGAAAAGAGACGATTGCGCGATGTCCGAGATGTTCAAGATCAGCCTGCCCGACGGTTCGGTGCGAGAGATGGCGCAAGGCTCCACCCCGGCGGACGTGGCGGCGGCGATCGGGCCGGGCCTGGCCAAGGCGGCGATCGCGGCCAAGGTCGATGGCGAGCTGGTCGACCTGACGCGCCCGTTCACCGGCGATGCGCAACTGGCGCTGGTGACATCGCGTGACGAGGCCGACGCGCTGGAACTCGCCCGTCACGATTATGCCCACGTCCTGGCCGAAGCGGTGCAGGCGCTGTTTCCCGGCACGCAGATCACCTTCGGCCCCTCGACCGACGATGGCTTCTACTATGATTTCGCGCCCAAGGATCGTCCCTTCACCGAGGAAGACCTGCCCGCGATAGAAGCTGAGATGCGCCGCATCATCGCCGCCAACAAGCCGCTGCATCGCGAAGTCTGGACACGTGCCGACCTGATCGCGCGCTGGCAGTCCGAAGGTGAGACCTTCAAGGCCGAGTGGGCCGCCGAACTGCCCGAGCATGAAGAACTTTCGGTCTATTGGTCGGGCCTGCCCAACTCCGACGGCGCCTGGCTGGATATGTGCCGCGGGCCGCACTTGCCCTCCACCGGCAAGCTGGACCCGGCCGCGTTCAAGCTGACGCGCGTCTCTGGTGCGTACTGGCGCGGTGATCAGAAGAACGCGATGCTCAGCCGCATCTACGGCACCGGCTGGCTGAACAAGAAGCAGTTGGACGCGCATCTGACGCGGCTGGAAGAAGCCGCAAAGCGCGATCACCGCCGCCTGGGCAACGAGATGGACTTGTTCCACCTCCAGGCCGAAGCACACGGCAGCGTGTTCTGGCACCCCAAGGGCTACCTGATCTGGCGCGAGCTGGAGGCCTACATGCGCCGCGCGATCGACGGCGCAGGCTATCGCGAGGTGAAGACCCCGCAAGTGATGGACGCGCGCCAGTGGGAGCAGTCCGGCCACTGGGGCAAGTACCGCGAGAACATGTTCGTCATCCCCGACGAGGTGCCCAACGTCGAGGATGAGGGCCCGATCGTCTCGGACGAGGCCGAGTGGATGGCCTTGAAGCCGATGAACTGCCCCGCGCACGTGCTGATCTTCCGCCAGGGCATCAAGTCGTACCGCGACCTACCCTTGCGCATCTACGAGAACGGCTGTTGCCACCGCAACGAGCCGCATGGCGCGCTGCACGGCCTGATGCGGGTGCGCCAGTTCACCCAGGACGATGCGCATATCTTCTGCCGCGAGGATCAGATCGTGGCCGAAGTGCAGGCTTTCTGCGCGCTGGCGGACCGCATCTACAAGGACTTCGGCTTCACCTATGCCATCAAGCTGGCGCTTCGCCCCGAAAAGCGCTTCGGCACCGAAGAGATGTGGGACCAGGCCGAAACCGAGCTTCGCGATGCGGTGGTCCGCGCCGGCCTGGCGACCGAGGAATACGGCTGGGAAGAGCTGCCCGGCGAAGGCGCGTTCTATGCCCCCAAGCTGGAATGGCACCTGACCGACGCGATCGGGCGCACCTGGCAGGTCGGCACGATCCAGTCCGACCGGGTGCTGCCCGACCGATTGGACGCGCACTACATCGGCGAGGACGGCGCCAAGCATCGCCCGGTCATGCTGCACCGCGCGATCTTCGGGTCGTACGAGCGGTTCATCGGCATCCTGATCGAGCATTTCGCCGGCAGGCTGCCGGTCTGGCTCGCCCCGGTGCAGGCGGTGGTGGCCACGATCGTGTCCGACGCCGACGGCTATGCCGAAGACGTGGCCGCCAAGCTGAAGGCCGCCGGAGTGCGGGTGGAGACGGACCTTCGCAACGAGAAGATCAACTACAAGGTGCGCGAACACTCGCTGCAAAAGGTGCCGTACCTGCTCGTGGTGGGTAAGCGCGAGGCCGAGGAAGGCACCGTCGCCATACGCACGCTGGGCGAACAGCAGCAGAAGTTCGTCTCGGTGGAAGAGGCGATCGCGCTGTTGCAGGATGCCAGCCTGGCACCGGACCTGAAGCCATGATCCAACGCGAACACCTGGCCACGGCGCAGGTCCCCGGTGGCGAGGAGCTGAAGCTCTATCGCCACGATCGCGATCACATGATCGTGCTGGGCCACAACGAATTGATGAGCACCCGCAAGTGGGGCTCGGAAGAAGCGCTGGCGACGATGGCGTTCGATCGCGTGCGCAACGCCAAGGCGCCCACGTTCCTGATCGGCGGTTACGGCATGGGCTTCACCCTACGCGCGGCGCTGAAGGTGCTGCCCGCCAACGCCCATGTCACGGTGGTGGAACTGGTGCCCGAGATCATCGAATGGGCGCGCGGGCCGATGGCGGAGCTTACCGCCGGGTGCCTGGAAGATCCGCGCGTGCAACTGGTAATGTCGGACGTCGCGCCGTTCATCGCCGGGGCCCATGCCGATTACGATGCGATTCTGCTGGATGTGGACAATGGGCCCGATGGTCTGGTGCGAGAGGATAACAACATCCTCTATTCCACGCCCGGCCTGCGCGCCGCCAAGCGGGCGTTGACCGCCGATGGCGTGATGGCGATCTGGTCCGCCGGGCCGGACCCGACGTTCACCCGTCGACTGGAAAAGTGCGACTTCGTGGTGGATGAGGTCAAGGTCGCCTCCCGCAGCAACGGCAAGGGGCCAAAGCACGTGATCTGGTTCGCCAGCAAGCGCTGAGGGCCTTCAACAACGGATGCCCACACCGGATCGCCCATCCCGGATCACGTCCGGGACGGCAGCCATCCTACCACAGCACGCCTTCGCCATCGGGCTTGATCGGTTCGGGTGCCTCGTCGCCGATGGCCTGCAGCAAGTCGATCTCGATTGTGCGGCACATCGCCAGCAAGGGCAGGTCGTGCACCGTGTTGGCGAAGGGATCGACCAGATCATCGCCGATGGCCAGCACGCCCAGGAACATCAGCCCCGCCAGGGTCGAGCCCAGCGGCGTGGCAAACTGCAGCGTCTCGACCAGGCCGATCGGCAGCAGGATGCAGAACAGGTGGGTAAACAAGGTCGGCAGGAAGCGGTATTGAACCGGCAGCGGCGTGTTCTTCAGCCGCTCCATCCCGCCTTGCGCGTTGGCGATATCGACCAGCACGCCTTCCATCTGCGCTTGCTGGATGGTGTCGATCCAGCCGTTGCGCCGCGCCTCGTCGATGCGGCGGCCGGTGCCGTCCAGAATGCCGTTGGCGACATTGGTGCGGGCCAGCGCCAGGTCGGCATCACCCTGTGACAGCATGCGCAGCACTTCTGAGTCGGGGCTCTGGCGGCGCAGCTGGCAGCGCAGCGCGTTGACGTAAGCGATCTGCCGCTTGACGATGCGCCGCTTCATATCCGCGGCTTCGGGATCGGGCATGTAGTTGCGCGCGGCGCGGGCCAGGTTTCGGCTAGCGTTGATCATCAGCCCCCACAGGCTGCGCCCTTCCCACCACCGCTCATACGCAGAGTTGCTGCGAAACCCCAGAAACAGCGCCAGTGCGGAGCCGAAGATCGTCAAAGGCAAGCTGGGGGCGGTGAACGGCAGGACGTAATACGTGACGGTGACGACCACGTCCCACACGAACAGCAGGATCAGGACCTTCCAGACTTCCCTGAAGATCTGGCGAGCACTGGGGGCGGCATTGACGATCATCGGGGTTCGGCGGCCTCGCTATTGAGGGGGGCGGCGGCGTGCGACGCGTTGGCCATGGCGATCGAGGTGCCGGTGGCGGGGCGAATCGCAAACCAGTCGGGACGGTCTACCGCGACAAGAAAACCGAGCACGGAAAGCCCGAAGCCCAGCAGCAAAAGGCGGCCGGTCAGGATTTCACGAGCGCGGCTCGGCGTGGGCTTATTTGCATCAGACATGGTCATTCCTTGCGGGTAACGTGCGAAAGCCCGAAAGGTGGGAGCGTCTTTTTTCACAGATATTGAACAAATGCGTCGAAGTTTTGCTGCAACGCAGCACGACGATGTGCGGTGCAGCAAGAGCGACGAATTTCGTCAGAGTCGATGTTGCGCAATCATACGCCGCGCCAGCTCAACGCCAGCACCCGGTGAACGTAGAAATGCCGCTATAATCAGAGCCCGAGGGGGCTCTGAGCCAGGATCAGGGCCAGCGCGCATCCGCTGACGATCGCGGCACGCAGCAATTCGCCATGCGCCGCAGAGCGGGTCGCGCGTGATGCAAGGTGGAGGACTCGGGCCATGTCATCGACAATGGACCCGAGTTGCTTGTCGAACCGTTAAGATCGCGCTGGCATCTGCTGGCTGGAGCAATGGAACGAGCCGCCGCCCGCTAGCACCGCATCGGCCAGCACGCCCACCGTCTCTCGATCGGGGAACAGTTCCGCGATCGCAGCCACGCCATCGGCATCATAAGCGGTGCCATAAGTCGGCACCACGACCAGCCGCGAGGTGATCGCGAAGTTCATGTAGCTGGCAGGCTCGACCCGCCCGGCGTTCTCCACGCGACCGGGAGAGGGAACTTCGCGCACGATCACGCCCGCGCTTTCGGCCCGCGTCTTGGCATCGGCGTAGATCATCGCGTTGGGATCATCTGCCCCGGTGGCACGCGGCAGCGCCAAAGTGTTGGGCGCCACGAACCGTGCCAGATTGTCGACATGGCCATCGGTATGATCATTGATCAGGCCATCGCCCAGCCACAGCACCCGATCGTACCCCAAGTCCCGGTGCAGGCGCGTTTCCAGATCGGCACGGCGCAAGTGCGGATTGCGATTGGGATTGAGCAGGCACTGTTCTGTGGTGGCGACAAGGCCGGTGCCGTCACCGTCCACGGCACCGCCTTCCAGTATCCAGTCCGCCGTGCGAACCTGCAGACCAGCGCTGGCCGCCAACTCGGCGCCGATCTCCTGATCGCCGTCCATCAGGTACTTGCCGCCCCAGCCGTTGAAGCCGAAGCGCATGGCGTGCTGTGTGCCCGCCGTATCCTGCACCACCAGCGGCCCGGTATCGCGCAGCCAGACATCGCCGAAGCGCCGGGTTTCCAGCACGACCTTGGCCGAACAGAGCGCCGCCGCCCGAGCGCGGTTTGCCTCGTCGCGCACGATCAGCCGCACTTCCTGCCCGCTTTCGGCCACGGCGTTGGCGAAGGCCGCGATCTGCTCTTGCGCACGGTCGAGGAAGCCGGGCCACTCCACCGGATCGTGCGGGAAACCGATCCACAGCCACTGTTGCGGATGCCATTCGGGCGGCATGGCCAGCATGATCAAGCCAATCCGAGCGCGGCGGCGTGGCGTTTGCCGTTGCGGACATAGCCTTCCACGCCCGCCCGGTTGGAAGCGATCGCGGCATCGTCCAGATCGCGCAGGTACTTGGCGGGGCGGCCGATCCACAACTGGCGCGCGCCGATCACCTTGCCGCCGGTCAACATCGCGCCCGCCGCGATCATGCCATCGCTCTCGATCACGCAGCCATCCATCACCACCGAGCCCAGCCCGACGAAGGCGCGATCGTGCAGGATGCAGCCGTGGACCATGGCCAGGTGGCCGATCAGCACATCCTCCCCTATCAGCGTGGGATAGCCCTCGGGCCGGTCCGCCGTGGGACTATCGCAATGGACTACGCTGCCATCCTGGATATTGGTGCGCGCGCCGATGACGATGCGGTTCACATCGGCGCGGATGACGCAGTTGTACCAGATGCTGACGTCCGGCCCGATCTCGACATCGCCGACGATGCGGCAGCCCGGGGCGATAAACGCGCTGGGATCGATGCGCGGGCTCTTGCCGTCGATCGCGGCCAGGGTGATGTCGGTGCGTTGCGTATGGTCGGTCATAATTTCCCCAGCATGGCGCCCCAGCGGATGTAGGGCAGGACGGAGGCGTGATCGTCGGTCCAGGCGGCGCCACGGGCCGGATCGAGCGCTTCCCATTTCAGGCCGCCGCTGGCCGCACGCAGTTGCGCCAGCCGCGCAGGGTCACGCGCCATCACCACCCAGTTCGAGGCGACGACAAGGTCGCCCTTGGGCGTATCGCGGCGGATCATGGCGACAAGGCCGCGCTTCTTCGCGATGGCGGACAGCACCGGCTCCAGATCGATGTAGCGGTTGGAGATATGCAGGGCCAGCAGACCCTCCGGCGTCAGTGCCTGCTCATAGACGCCCAGCGCCTCATCCGTCAGCAGATGGAGCGGGATCGCGTCGGAGGAAAATGCATCCACCGCCAGCAGATCCAGCGATTGTGGGGCCAGCTTCTCCAGCTCCAGCCGCGCATCGCCCAGCACGATCCGGGCATCCGGCGCGCATGTCTGCAGGAACGTGAAAGTGCCATTGCGTGAATAGTGGACGATCGCCGGATCGATCTCGAAAATGGTCCAGCGCTGCCCCGGCTTGTGCCGGCAGGCCAGCGTGCCGCTGCCCAGCCCGACAACGCCGATACGCGCGTTGGGCCCATAGAGCCGCGGTGCGGCCTCCATCGCCAGGCCGACGCCGGAGCTGTCTCCATAATAGGTCGTCGCCTCTGTCCGGCGTTCCGGATCGAGCGACTGCTTGCCGTGCAGCGTGGTGCCGTGGGCCAGCAGGCGCACCTGGCCCGGGCCCGGGCCGGTGTCGTAGACGTTGTAGATGCCGAAATAGCTGCGCGTGCGCTGGTGATCGCGCGAGGCCTTGAAGGTGGTGACACCGCCTTGCGCCAGCATCGCCAGCAGCAGCACCAGCACGAAAGCCCACCGCCACGGCATCAGCAGAACGCCCAGGCCCGTCAGCGCCAGCAGCAGGAACAGCTGCACCAGTTCGTTGGACTGATCGCTGACCAGCGTCATCAGCTGCGCGGCCACGAAAGTGGCGCAGATCAGCAGCACCGCCAGCGCGATCCACGACATGCCCCGGTCCAGTCCCGCCATCCGCCGCCAATCGAGCTGGGCAGGCAGCGGCAACAGCGTGGCGCTGGCCAGGATCAGGATCGGATGCTCCCACACCCAATCGAACACGACCGGGGCGACCAGCGCGGTGAACGCACCACCCAGCGCGCCGCCCAGCGACATGATGAAATAGAAGAACGTCAGCTTCGATGCGCCGGGCCGCGAATCGTACAGCCGCGCGTGCAGCGCCACCGATACCTCGAACAGCAGCAGCAGCGCGCCGATCGCGGCCACCATCGTGCCTCCGGATGTGGAGACCATGGCGAAGCTGCCCGCAAAGATCACCGCCGCCGGGGTCAGCAACACGATCACATGCGCGGCGGCACGGCGGTCTGAAAACGCGAAGGCGAAGCTCAGCAGATAGAGCCCCAGCGGGATCACCCAGAGCAGCGGCATCGCGAAGATGTCCGTCGTCAGGTGAGTCGATGTGGAGAGCAGCAGGCCCGACGGCACGGCGGACAGCGCCAGCCATAGCAGCACCCGGCGTGCGCCGATGCGCTCTTCCGGCTCGGCCTGCGCGGCGACGGCGACCACGTCGGTCACGTTCCAGCGGGACCAGGCCGCCACGCCCACCAGCACGATCAGCACGCCATAGCCCAGACTCCAGGCATGGCTTTGCTGGTGCAGGCTCAGCAGGGGCTCCGCCAACAGGGGATAGGCAAGCAGGCCGGCGAAGCTGCCGATGTTGGATGCCGCATACAGCGCCCAGGGCTGCCCCGCGCCGGGATCGGCGGCATACCAGCGCTGCATCAGCGGCGCCTGCGCCGAGACGACCACGAACACCGGGCCGACCGTCAGCAACAGCAGCAGCGGCACCCACAGCACTTCCCAGCCGGACGCGGGCGCGGCCAGATTTGCCAGCACGATCGGCAAGGTCAGCGCCGCCAGCAGCAGCAGCGAGAGATGCACCATCGCCTGCCGCCGCTGCGCCAGCTTGGACAGGCCGTGGGCGTAGCCATAGCCCGCCAGCAGCAGCGCCTGGTACACCACCATGGCGCTGTTCCACACGTTGGGCGCGCCGCCGAGCCGGGGCAGCGCCATGCGCGCCACCATCGGCTGCACCAGGAACAGCAGGAAGCTGCCGGTCAGGATCGTGGCCACGAACAGCGGCCGGCGCGCCGATCCCGTCGTCATACCCGCGCCGTGCTCCAAACCGTCAGGATCGATGAGCCCGGCCTCAGCCATGGAGGAGCCGCGCGGCATGGGCGGCATGGTAGGTCAGCACGCCCGAGCAGCCCGCGCGCTTGAAGGCGAGCAGGGTTTCCAGCACCAGCGCATCCCGATCGCCCGCTCCGGCGGCGGCCGCAGCCTCGATCATCGCGTATTCGCCGGACACCTGATAGGCGAAGACCGGCACTTCGAACCGTTCCTTCACCCGGCGCACGATGTCCAGGTAGGGCAGCCCGGGCTTCACCATCACGCTGTCCGCTCCCTCAGCCAGATCCAGCGCCACTTCGCGCAAGGCTTCCTCGCTATTGCCGGGGTCCATCTGGTAGGTCTTCTTGTCCCCCTTCAGCAGCCCGCGTGAGCCTACCGCATCGCGGAACGGGCCGTAGAAGGCGGAGGCATACTTGGCGGCATAGGCCATGATCTGGATATTGGCGTGGCCCTGCCCTTCCAGCGCGGAGCGGATCGCGGCGATGCGCCCGTCCATCATGTCAGACGGGGCGATGATGTCCGCGCCCGCCGCCGCCTGGTTCAGCGACTGGCCCACCAGCACCTCCACCGTCTCGTCATTGAGGACATAGCCCGCATCGTCGATCACGCCGTCCTGGCCGTGGCTGGTATAAGGATCGAGCGCCACGTCGGTCAGCACGCCCACGCCATCACCCACCGCGTCGCGGATCGCGCGGATCGCGCGGCACATCAGGTTGTCGGGGTTCAGCGCTTCCTCACCCCGCGCGCTGCGGCGATCGGGCTGGGTGTGCGGAAACAGCGCCAGGCACGGGATGCCAAGCGCCACCGCTTCGCGCGCGCGATCGGCAATCCCGTCCAGCGACCAGCGCGAGACGCCCGGAAGCGAGGCGATCGGATCTTCCACGCCGGTGCCATCGGTGACGAACAAGGGCCAGATCAGGTCCGCCGGGGTCAGCAGGGTTTCGCGGTGAAGCGCACGGCTCCACGCACTGGTGCGGGTACGGCGCAAGCGGGCGTGCGGATAAGCGGCGGTCATTGCCGCCGCTTGCCGCAAATCCGCCGCCGCTTCAATCGTGGCGAAGGGGGTTTGCGGCCATGGCGAGGCGGTTGATCTCTCGATGCGCGCCCGCGCCGGAGCCGCCAGCGGCCCCCGCGATCGCACCCAGCGCCGCGCCGGGGCGGATCGCCATCAGCGCGGCCAGCCGCTGCTTGAAGGCCGACGATTCGCCCGGATCGACCATCTGGGGGCGTACCGCGGCAAAGCGCAGGCCCAGCGGGTTCACCGTGCGGCCCGCCTGATAAGCCTCGAAATGCAAATGCGGACCCGTGGACAGCCCGCTGGAGCCGACATAGCCGATCACTTGCCCTGCCCGCACCCGCGCACCGGGAAACACGGCGATACGGCTCATGTGGCCATAGCCGGTGCCGTTGCCGCCGCCATGCTCCAGCCGCACATAGTTGCCGTGGCCACCATGCCGCCCGGCGAAAGATACGATCCCGTCCGCCACCGCATAGATCGGCGCGCCATAGGCCGCCCCGAAATCGACGCCCGCATGCATCCGCACAAAGCCCAGGATCGGATGGCGGCGCATGCCGAACAGCGACGTGATCCGCCCGGCGACGGGTGCGCCGATCGCGGAGCGGGCTTCCGGCTGGGCGAACCCGGCGGTCGCCACGCCTCCGGCGGCCACCATCGCGCCGTCCTTGCCCCAGCGCAGCAGCTGCAGGCGCGGCTTTCCGGCCCGCTCGATCCCCGCGTAGAGCAAATCGCCCAGCTGCCGCTCCCCGGTGGCGGAGCGCTTGTAGCCGATGACGAAATCGAACGCGTCGCCCGCGGAAAGATCGCTCTCCAGGCTGACGTGCGGGTCGATCGCGTGAAGATACGCCTGGATCGCGCCGATCGGGGCGCCGGCATTGCGGGCGGAGCGATAGAGGCTGCTGCCGATCATCCCGCGAATACGCAGCGGCGTAGTATCCACCACGATCGGGTGGCGCTCCACCATCAGGCCGGTGCCCTGCTGGCGCACGGTGAGATCAAGATCGAACCGGGCATGGAATGCCAGGCTTTGCAGCGCGCGCGGACTGCCGGGCGCGGGGCGTTGGCCCAGGCTGATGTCGAACTGCGTCCCGGCAGGGATCGCCGATGTCGCGATGCTGCCGCCGACCAGTTGCGCAGCCCGCGCCGCGTCCGCCTCGCCCACTCCGGCGCGGGCCAGCATGCGGGTGAAGGTATCGCCTGGTGCCAGGGTCGCCACGAATTGCAGGTTGGGCCGCTCTGGCACGCCGCTGAGCGGACGTACTGCCGGTGTCGCCCCCATGTGGCGGCCACTCTCGCCGCCGAAGCTGAGCGGCATGATCATCTGGCTGCGATATTCATCCCGCTGTTCCGCCAGCTGCGGCACCATCGCGGCGGCTTCCACCTGAGAAAAGTCCGGCCAGAACGAGAGGGCGAAGATGGAAAGCCCAAGGCAGGTACCCGCGCCGCGCAACCAGCGCAGGCTGCCGATGTCCTCGGCCAGATCAGGCGCGAGATCCAGGCCGCCCCACCACGCTTCGAAACGGGTGCGCCAACCGGCTGGGCCGGAGGGAGCCGGACGTCGCAGCCGAGCGCGACCGAACCCCTTCACCACAAGGCTGTGGTCGAGTTCGGCCGGTCCATGCGACCGGACCGCCGCCTCGTGATAGTGTCCGAGATCCTTGAACAACCCTACGTCCCGATCTTGTCGCCCCGCCGGGCGCTGTCGGAAGGCTTGTGCGCCGGCAAGGTTAACATCCTGTCAAACATGGTCTTTGTGAGTGACCGAAGTCGAGCGGTACTGGCCAGGGGCTTCGTGGAGCGCAGCCGATTGGTAAATTTTCCTCCTTAATTTCCCCAGTCCCGTCGCACCTTGGCCGTCCGCGTCTTGTGCGGCGGGAATCGCGGTGCCACATTCCTATAGCGATGGCGCAAAACCTAACCGCTGGCTCCCTGAGCGCCGCCACCCGTGACAGGGCCTCCAGCCGGATCCGTGCGGTCTTGGGCCCCACCAATACCGGCAAGACGCATCTGGCGATCGAGCGGCTCTGCGCGCACACCAGCGGTGCGATCGGCTTCCCCCTGCGGTTGCTGGCGCGCGAGGTTTACGACCGAGTTTGCGCGATCAAGGGCGCGAACCGCGTGGCCCTGATCACCGGCGAAGAACGGATCGAGCCCAAGGACGCGCGCTGGCTGCTCTGCACGGCCGAAGCGATGCCGGTGGTGCAGGACAATCTGGCTTTCGTCGCCATCGACGAAGCTCAGCTTTCCGCCGATCGGGAACGCGGGCATGTCTTCACTGATCGCCTGCTCCATGCGCGCGGGCGCGAGGAAACGATGATCCTGGGCTCCTCCACGCTGGAGCCGATGGTGAAAGCGCTGATTCCGGGCGTGGAAGTGGAAACGCGGCCCCGCTTTTCTACGCTGCGCCACTCCGGCGCCAAGAAGCTCAGCCGCGTGCCGCCGCGCAGCGCCATCGTCGCCTTCTCGGCCGAGCAGGTCTATGCCACGGCGGAAATGCTGCGCCGGTTTCGCGGCGGCGCGGCGGTGGTGATGGGCGCGCTCAGCCCGCAGACCCGCAATGCCCAGGTGGAACTCTACCAGTCTGGCGAAGTGGACTATCTCGTCGCGACCGATGCGGTGGGCATGGGGCTGAACCTGGATGTGGAGCATGTGGCTTTCGCCGGGCTCTCCAAGTTTGACGGCGTGCGCCAGCGGCGGCTGACTACGGCGGAGATGGCGCAGATCGCCGGGCGTGCCGGGCGGCACCAGAAGGACGGCACGTTCGGCACGCTGGCCGGCAGCCATTCCGCGATCGAGTTCACGGACGAGGAAGTATACGCGATCGAGGAGCATCGCTTCCCACCGCTGACCAAGCTGTACTGGCGCGAACCCGAGCCGCGTTTCGACAGTCTAGGCACCTTGATCACCGATCTGGAAGCTCCGCCCTACGAGCCCGAACTGGCCCCCGCGCCCGAAGCGATCGACCTGGCGGTGCTGAAGCTGCTGGCCGACGATGCCCATATCGCGGACAGCGTGCGCACCGCCGGGATGGTCCGCCGCTTTTGGGATGTGTGCCGCCTGCCCGATTTCCGCAGCCAGGGCCCCGAAACGCACTCCCGCTTCGTCGCCCGGCTATGGCAGGACCTGCGCCATGGAGAGCTGGGCGCGGACTACATGGCGCAGCAGATCGCCCAGCTGGATGTGACTTCGGGCGATATCGATACCTTGCAGGGGCGCATCGCCGCCATCCGATCCTGGGCATACATCGCCCAGCGTCCCGACTGGGTGCTGGCCCGGGACGAGATGGCGGCACGCGCCCGCGCGGTGGAGGCGCGGCTGTCCGACGCGCTGCACGGCAAGCTGACAGAGCGCTTCATCAACCGGCGCACCGCCGTGCTGATGCGTAAGCTGGGAACCGACGCGGGGCTGCTTTCCGTGCGGCTGGAGGATGAGGAAGTGCTGGTGGAGGGGGAACATATCGGATCGCTGCGGGGCTTTGCCTTCCAGATCGATCCACAGGCGCGCTTGTCCGATCGCAAGCTGCTGCTCGCCGCGGCAGAGCGTCACTTGCCCGGTCTGCTGGAACGCCGCGCCGAAGAGGTGATCGCCTCCATCCGCGACAAGTCCGCCCCGCTGGAACTGGAACACGGCACGATCACGCTGGATGGCGCATGCATCGCTCGTCTCGCCAAGGGCCGCGCGCCGCTCAGCCCCCAGCTTCAAGCGGAGCGCGTGCTGGACATGGTGCCCGCCCCGGCGCGCAAGGAACTGCTCGCCGCGGTCGAGGAATGGCTTGAGCACAAGCTGCAACCGCTCGAACCGCTGCGCCGCATCGCCGAGGCCAGCCGCAGCACCGAGGCCGGGCCCGAACTGCGCGCGCTGCTGATCCAGCTGGTCGACGCTGGCGGCATGGTGGCGCGTACCGGCTCTGGGCTTGAGCGACTGGAAAAGGACAAGCGGGTACGCCTGTCCCGCCTGGGCGTGAAGGTGGGTTCGCTCGACATCTTCGTACCCGCGATGCTGCGCCCCGAAGCGATGCGGCTGTGGCACAACCTGGCCCCTTCCGATCCCCGCGCCCGCGCCGATTTCGTGCATGGCGCCATGGCTCCGGTGATCCCCGCGCCCAAGAATCATACGCCGCGCGGCTATCGCGCCGTCGGCAAGCAGTTGATTCGCATCGACATGGCGGAAAAGCTGCTGCGTGAGGCGCATCAGGTGCGCGCCACGCTGGGCCGCCGCTCGTTCGTGCTGGATTCCGCCGTGGGCATCTCGATGGGGCTGACCGCGCCCAGCTACGAACGGCTGCTGCGCTTCGCCGGGTTCCAGCCGAGCAACCCGCGCCGCCTGCCCGCCGAGGCGTTTGGCCCGCCCGCCCCGGTGCGCTGGCGCTGGCGGCCCACGCGCCAGCCGGCCCCGGGCGAGCACCCCGTCGCCGCGCCGCTCCACAGCGCCTTTGCCGCCTTGTCCGACCTGGTGCGATGAGGGTCGACAAGCTGCTGTGGTACCTTCGCCTCGTCCGCAGCCGGACGGTGGCGCAGGTCATGGCGGAAGAGGGCCACATGCGCGTGAATGGCCGCCGCATCGATCGCGCGCACCAGAAGATCGGCGTGGGCGATGTGTTGACGATCTTCGCTGGCCGCGAGGTGCAAGTGCTGGAAGTGCTGACGCTTCCCGTCCGCCGCGGGCCCTACCCGGAAGCACGCGCGCATTATAGAGTGCTTGACGGCGGCGGTACTGATCCCATAGCAGCCGGCGCGACTGAACAGATTGAAGAGGGGTTTTCGCAGCCATGACCTATGTCGTCACTGACGCCTGCATCCGCTGCAAGTACATGGACTGCGTCGAGGTCTGCCCAGTCGACTGCTTCTATGAGGGCGAGAACATGCTCGTCATCAACCCCAGCGAATGCATCGATTGCGGCGTGTGCGAGCCTGAGTGCCCGGCCGAAGCGATTCTGCCCGATACCGAAAGCGGGCTGGAGCAGTGGATGGAACTGAACGCCAAGTACTCGGCGGAATGGCCCAACCTCACCTCCAAGAAGGATTCGCCCGAGGACGCGGATGAATTCAAGTCGGTCGACGGCAAGTTCGAGAAGTTCTTCTCGCCCGAACCCGGCGAGGGCGACTGACCCTTCCTACCCTGTGCGGATGCGCTATCCGCCCGGCAATCGGCAGAAAACTTGATCACCTTCGCAGGCCGGAGGCACGCAAAGTGCCTTCGGCTCTGGTTTTTTTGCCGCAATGATGCTATATGGCTTGCAACTGCCCGGGCGTTCCGCTCGCGCGGCAGTCATTATCTATGAGGCAGGATCCGACAGCAAACGGTTGAGATCGCGATCTGACCGGTGGCGAGGCCTTGTCTCTACAGGGTCTTGATCGGGTCGCACCATCTCCATCCTGTCGACGGACCTGCAGGTGAAAGGACGTTACATGGCAACCAGCGCCAATGCCTTCGATGTTGGAGATTACGTCGTTTATCCCAAGCACGGTGTCGGCCGGGTCATCGAGCTCCAGAAGCAAGAAATTGCCGGAATGCAGCTGGAACTCTACGTACTTCGCTTCGAGAAGGAGCGCATGACGCTACGCGTGCCGGTGAACAAGATCGAATCGATCGGCATGCGCAAACTGTCTTCCGACAAGACCCTGCGCGAGGCGCTCGATACCCTCAAGGGCAAGCCCAAGGTGAAGCGTACCATGTGGTCACGCCGCGCCCAGGAATACGAAGCCAAAATCAATTCGGGTGATCTCGTTTCGATCGCCGAAGTCACGCGTGACCTGTTCCGCGCGGACGACCAGCCAGAGCAAAGCTATTCCGAGCGGCAGATCTTCGAAGCCGCATCCTCGCGTCTGGCACGTGAGCTGGCGGCCATGGAAAAGACCGACGAACCCGCCGCTCTGAAGAAGATCCTGGCGATCCTCAACGAGCACGCGCCCAAGTATTACGACACCGCCGAAACCGCCTGATCGCGGGCCGATACGGCACGAATCCGAAGGGGCCGCTTCCGCAAGGAGGCGGCCCTTTTGCATGGCGGGCCACCTTCGGCTGGCCGCTTATCCAATTGCCATGCCGGGCCGAGCATGGCAGCGCAGTCACCATGAAACGCATCGCGCTGTTCGCCCCCGTCCTGATGCTGGCGCTGTCCGGCTGCTTGGCCAAGACCGCCGTAGACGTCGTCACCGCGCCGGTTCGCGTGGGCGCCAAGGCCGTGGATTGGGCCACCACCAGCCAATCCGAAGCTGATGAGAAGCGCGGCCGGGACATCCGCCGCCGCGAGGAACAGGCCGGCAAGCTGCAGCGCAGCTACGAACGGCACCGCCGCCAGTGCGAGCAGGGTGACGAAGCCGCATGCCGCACCGCGCGCAGCGAGTACGATCAGTTGCAGGCTCTGCTGCCCAGTCTGCCCTACGAGCGGCGCTGAACCACCCCCACGCTACGCCGATCAGGCCGCCGCGCGCCGCAGCCTGTCATTGATCGCAAGGCCAATCCCCTCACCGCGGATCGGTGCGACGGCGATTCGCGGGTGTGGAGATGCTGCGGCTTGGTGCAGCACGGCATAGAGCCTGGATGCGGCCTCGGTCAGATCACCCGCCACCGATAGCGATGCATCCCCGGCGATCGCGCCGAAGCCGATCAGGAATTCACCGGCCTCTGCTGTCATCGCATTCAGCCGCACCGGCTTGCCCGGAGCGTAATGGCTTTCCAATTGTCCGGGGGCTTCGATGCCTGCGTTTCGCGTGCCATCGCTGTCCACCGTGCCGAGCACGACGGTAATCGCCTCCCGCGTGATCGGGCCAGGGCGCAGGACCTGCCAGCCGCTTTCCCGAACCGCGACGATCGTCGATTCCAGGCCCGCCTCGCACGCACCGCCATCCAGTATCAAGTCCACCGCCGCGCCCAGCGAATGGGCGACATGATCGGAACACGTGGGGCTGACGCCGCCGCTACGATTGGCGGATGGAGCGGCCAGGGGCAGCTCCGCTTGCGCCAACACGGCGCGCATCACCGGGTGCGCCGGACAGCGCAAGGCGACGGTGGCAAGCCCGGCGGTGACGGCGGCGGCCAGGCCCGCCTCCGCCCGCAACGGCAGCACCAAGGTCAGCGGACCGGGCCAGAACGCCGCCGCCAGCTGACGCGCCCGCGCGTCGAAAACCGCCAACCGTTCCGCCGCTGCCAGATCCGAAACGTGGACGATCAGCGGATTGAAACTGGGCCGCCCCTTGGCGTGATAGATCGCCGCCACGCTCTCATCCCGATCGGCGCGAGCCGCCAGACCGTAGACCGTCTCGGTCGGCACGGCGACCCGGCCGCCCTCGCGCAGCAGCATCGCCGCGCGGGTAATGCCGGTGGCATCGGCGGGAAGGACCGTGGGGCGGCTGGCCTGCGTCATCGCGCGCCGCTATAGGCCCGCCGGATGGATTGCCAAGGAAAAGCGCCGCGATGACTGCCCCGGACGGTGATATCACCCCCCTCCTCTCACGCATCGCCAATGCACTGGAACGTCTCGTGCCGCCGCCGGCCACGCCGGTCGATTGGCAGGCCGACCCTGCCTATGTCTGGACCGGATCGGGCGCGCGGGGCGTATCCCGGCTGGAGGCTCCGGCGCTGGCCTTGCTGAAGGGGATAGACAGCCAGAAAGAGCGCGTCGTGGCCAATGTGGCGCGGCTCGCGGCGGGTCATGCGGCTCATGACATGCTCTTGTGGGGATCGCGCGGAATGGGCAAATCCGCCTTGCTGCGCGCCGCCGTGCAGGACTCGCAAGGAACCCATCCCGGCAGCATCGCCCTCGTCCAGATCGGGCAGGACGCGCTTTCCGGCGTCACCGCGCTGTTCGCCGAACTGGGCGGCCAGGACCGCCGCTTCCTCGTCTTTGTGGACGATCTGGGGTTCGAGGATGGCGATTCGGCCGGGCCGCGCCTGCTGCGCTCCTGGCTGGAAGGCGGGGTGGAAGCCCGGCCCGCCAACGTGCGCCTGGCCGTCACCGCCAATCGCCGCGCCATCGTCTCACGCTCGATGTCGGAGCAGGACGATCCGATCAACATGCGCGACGTGGTGGATGACAAGCTGGCCCTGGCGGACCGCTTCGGATTGTCGATCGGCTTCCACAACTGCAGCCAGGACGATTACCTGGCGATCATTGCGGGCTATGCCACCGCGTACGATCTGGCCTGGGACCAAACGGACGCCCTGGAATGGGCGCAACGGCGGGGCGCTCGTTCGGGGCGCGTCGCCTGGCAGTACATCGCCGAGCTGGCCGGGCGAGTGGGCAAGGCGCTCTGACGCGCTGCCCGGCCGGTACCGCACCGCCGGGCGTTGACGATCAATCCTGTGGGCGACCGATCGCGGGGGGCTGGGTCGGGTCGACCAGTTCCTTGTTGGGCTTCATGTGCTCTGTCACGACGGCCTTGGGACCAGCCGAAGGGGCCGCCCCCGGGGCGATCACGCGCCAGATCACGCCGCCGGTGTCATCGCTGACCAGCAGGGCCCCGCCCTTGTCGAACGCCAGCCATACCGGCCGCCCATGCGCCTTGTCGCCGCCCTTCTCCAGGAAACCGGTCAGCACCGGGCGGGGCTTGCCTTGCGGGTTGCCGTTGCCATCGAACGGCACGAACACGACATCGTAGCCCGCGGCCGGCTTGCGGTTCCATGAGCCGTGCCGCGCGATGAACGCGCCGTTGCCGAACGCCGCACCCAACCGGTTGCCCGCGCTCGCAAACTTCAGGCCCAGCACCGCCGTATGCGCGCCCATCGCGTACTCCGGCTTGCGCGTGTACTCGACCATGTTGGTGTCCATCGGCCAGTTCACCCGGTCGTCGAACTTGTCCTTCCAATAGACCCACGGCCACCCGTACTGCGCGCCAACCGGCACGTTCGTCAGATAGTCTGGCACCAGATCGGGGCCCAACATGTCCCGCTCCTGCACCGTCGCCCACATCTCCCCGGTCGAGGGATTCCAGTCCAGCCCATTAGGATTACGCATCCCCGCCGCATACTGCCGGCGCCGCCCGGTCGCGGTGTCGATCTCCCAGATCGCCGCTCGCCCGGCCTCCGCTTCCATCCCGTTGTCCGCGATGTTGGTGGCCGAACCCACCGCCGCATAAAGCTGCTTGCCATCGGGGCTGAGCAGCAGGTTGCGCATCCAGTGATTGCCGCCGCCCGGCAGCTCCATCAACTGCTTGGGCTGGCCCGCCAGCTTCGTCTCACCCGGCGTGAACGCGAACTGCAGCACCGCGTTATGATTGGCGACGTAGAGCTTGCCATCCCGGTAGGCCATGCCGGAGGGGGAGTGCATGTCCGCCTTGCGCAGTTCAAAGCGCTGCTCCGCCCGGCCATCGCCATCCGCATCGCGCAGCAGCACCAGCGTATCGGGAGACGGATCGCCCGCCCCGACGCGGCCCATGAACAGCTTCATGAAGAAGCCGGTGATGCCCCCCTGCTTCGCGGCGGCCGGAGCGTTCGTCAGCGCCACGATCACATCGCCGTTGGGCAGCGCCAGCATGGTGCGCGGATGATCGAGCCCCGTCGCGAATCGCCCGACCGTCAAGCCCGCCGCCGCCTGGGGCGCCAGGTTACCGTCCCACCCAGACGGCTTGGCCAAGCTGACGCTGGGAAACGTCTGCGGCTTGGGATCGACCAGCATCGGATCGGTGCCCGATGTCGCTGCCGAATCAAGGTCGGAACGATGCGCGAAGGTCAGGTAGGCGTAGATCGCCGCTACCACGATACCAACGACAAGGAGTGCGATAAGCGCGTTGCGCTGCCAGGCTTTCATATGTCGAGAGATAGAACGCGGCGCACTAGGCGACAACCATGCACATGGCTATGCCCGCGCAATGTTTGAAATCCACACCGATCCGACCCTGCCCAAGGCGCAGGTTTACGCCGAACTGGCCGCTTCCGCGAAGGCGCTGGTCTCCGGGGAGCCCGATGCGATCGCCAACATGGCCAACCTCGCCGCGCTCGTCTGGATGTCGGTCCCCGGCCTCAACTGGGCCGGCTTCTATCGCGTGATCGAGAGCGAGCTGGTACTCGGCCCCTTCATCGGTAAGCCCGCCTGCATCCGCATCCCGCTGGGCCAAGGGGTATGCGGCACCGCCGCTGCCACCGGCGCCACGCAGCTCGTGCCCGATGTCCACCAGTTTCCCGGCCACATCGCCTGTGACGCGCAAAGCCGGTCCGAGTTGGTCGTGCCGGTGATCGTGGAGGGGGCCGTGCGCGCCGTGATCGACCTCGACAGCCCGGAGCTGAACCGGTTCGACAGCACCGATGCCACCGGCATCGAAAATCTCGCTGCGATCGTCGCCGCGTTTCTCTAGAAGGGCGTCGATCAGGGTGTTCCACTAAGGAACAGTCCGCAATATCCCGGTCGCCGCGTTGGTTTGCCAGGGCTCCAAATGCTAAACGCCGCGTTAACGCTGGGATCATCCGGCACGATCACGCGAAAGGACGCCCATGGCCGCCGTATCACGAATCTGCAGATCATTATGTCTGGCTGCCGGCTTGGTGGCGCTATCCTCAGGCGCGGCCTGGGCGCACGCTGGCGGCCCTCGTGGCGAGTGGCGCAACGGCAGCTGGTATCCTGATCAACCGGCCCCACCGGTCGTCGGCGCAGATTATGCGCATGGCTATGACGATGGCGGGCCAGGTTACGATCCCGCGTCCCAGGCTTGGCTTGCCGATTGCCGCCGACGCCTTTCCTCGCGCGACCGTGGCTTGGGCGGCGCGGCGATCGGCGCGGTCGTCGGTGGCGTTGCCGGCAACCGGATTGCCGGTCGCGGCAACCGGACGATCGGCACCGTCGCGGGTGCCGGCGTTGGCGCAGTGGCGGGCTCCGCTATCGACAGGGCCGAAGATCGCGGCCGTAACGCGGACGAGTGCAAGGCGTATCTTGCTGATTATCAAGGATATTATGCACAGTCACAGGCTCCTGCACCCTACCCGCAGGCTCCCGGCTATCCCGCCTATGGCTATCCAGCATACCCGGGCTATGCGCCGTCTTATGTCCCGGCCTATTACGCTCCAGTTCCAGGTTGCTGCGCCGCCGCCGTTCCCGTCGTCCAGCCGACCCCCAATTGCACGGAGACGGTGGAGTACGTGTATGAAAACGTACCGGTACGCAGCCATCCCCGTCGCGTGCGCACCAAAGTCGTGGCAGACAAGCGCGTGAAGATCGTCCCCGACAAGCGGGTGCGCATCAAGTAATCTGGACGCGTTATAGAAGACTGAAAGGGACGATCCTGAGCTAAGCCAGATCGTCCCTCTCATTATTTTACCCGCCGTGATCGCGCACGATCAATCGGCAACCGGCCCTATCAAAACTCACCACCGGTCAGGCGCTGGCAGATCAGGTCGAGCTGATCCAGCGTGGTATACCGGATCGTGACCAGACCGGACTTGGGATCGGCATCCGACTGAATACGAACCGGAAGGCCCAGAAATTCCTCAAGGTGGGTTTGCACGGCAACGATATCGGCATCGTCCGTGGCACTGCGCGCAGTCCGAACTTTTCGCGCAGGCGCCTCACCTTTGGTTTTGCGCCTCACCAGCTTCTCGACTTCGCGGACAGACATCTGCTTGGCGACAGCCGTCTCGGCGATCTCTTCGGCCCCTTCGACGCCAATCAGCGCACGGGCATGCCCCATCGAAAGCTCGCCGGTTTCGACGAGCGTGATGACCGATTCCGGCAAAACCAATAGGCGCTGCAGATTGGCGACATGGCTGCGGCTCTTGTCCACCATTCTGGCGATCTCGGCCTGGGTCAGCCCCTCGCTTTCCGCCAAGCGATGATAGGCGCGCGCCTCCTCGATCGGGTTGAGATCCTCGCGCTGCAGGTTCTCGATCAGGGCGAGCGCCATGACATCGCGATCGCTGAGATCGCGAACCAGCGCCGGGATTTCGTGGAGTTGCGCCTTCTGGGCCGCGCGCCACCGCCGTTCACCCGCCACCAATTGATACTGGCCCGCGCCAACGGCGCGAACTACGATCGGTTGAATCACACCGCGCTGTCCGATCGACGCAGCCAGTTCCTCTAGCGCCGCCTCATCGAAATGACGACGCGGCTGTTCCGGGTGCGGAGTAATCGAAGCGATCTGCAACATCGCTAAACCCGTAGTCGCAGTAGTCGGTTGCCCTTCGTTCTGGGTCGCATCCGGTTTTACCGGAGCTTCGCTGCGAATCTCGCCCAGTAGTGCGCCAAGCCCACGGCCCAGGCCTTTGGACTTTGATTTAGCCGAGACTGCTGGAGCCACGTTCACCGCCGTATCTTCACTCATGCGGCTTTCCTTTCTTCGGGCAGACGTGTCAGCAACTCACGTGCCAGCGCAATATACGCCCTGCTGCCGGCACAGGCATGATCGTAGATCAAGGCCGGTACGCCGTGGCTCGGTGCCTCTGACAAGCGCACATTGCGCGGGATCGTCGTTTCGAAGACGAGCTGCCCCAGGCATGATCGTACATCGTCGGCCACTTGATCGGTCAGCCGGTTCCTACGATCAAACATCGTCAGCGCAATGCCGATGATGCCAAGGTTCGCGTTGAACCGCTGCTGGACACGCTCGACGGTCGTCAGCAGCTGACTCAAACCTTCCAGAGCAAAAAATTCGCATTGGAGGGGCACAAGCAGTGTATCTGCCGCGGTCAGCGCGTTCAGCGTCAGCAGGCCGAGAGACGGCGGGCAGTCTATCAGGCAAACGTCATAAGGTAGATCGGTCCTGAGCGCCTTCGACAGACGATGAGCGCGATCCTCCATAGCGACCAGTTCTACTTCGGCACCGGACAGATCGACGGTCGCCGGGCAAAGATCGAGCATAGGAATGGGCGTGTGCATGATGCAGCTTTCCATCGGCGCCTGATCCACCAGCACATCATAGGTTGACCGCTCGCGTTGCGCGGCGCTGACGCCGATCCCGGTGGAGGCATTGCCTTGCGGATCCAAATCGATCAGCAGCGTCCGCCATCCAGTAGCCGCCAGCGCGGTGGCGACGTTGATGGCGGTGGTCGTTTTACCGACGCCGCCCTTCTGATTGGCTATCGCTATGCGAATCACGGTTGGTTGCCTTTCTTGCGGCGGCCGAGAAGCGAGCCCACCACAATGCCTGCGTCGTCGCTAGTGATGGATTGTTCCACGTGGAACATATGGTCCCATCCCTTGAGTTGATCCAATTCTTGCGCTGCCGACCGCCCTTTGGGCAAGAGCCACAACGTATCCGGCGTGGAAAAGCGCGCGGATAACTTGAGGAGATCAGGAAGCGGTGCGAACGCGCGCGCGGATATGACATCGACGGAGAATGTCGGGACGGCTTCCAGCTGCAACCCTATCACATGCGCGTTCTGCAAGTCCAAGGCTTTTACAACGGTATCAAGCCACTCGATCCGGCGGCTGCGGGACTCTACCATCGTCACCGATATGTCTGGCCGAACGATCGCGATCACAAGACCGGGGAAGCCAGCACCGGTACCGAGATCAAGCCAGTTTGCCCTTGATGTTTCACGTGGAACATGTGTCACGAGCTGCGCACTGTCGACCACATGCCGCTGCCACACCTGATCCAAGGTTGCTTTGGCTACCAGGTTTTGCCGGTCATTCTCGGTTGCTAGCATTGCAATGAGCCGGTCCAGCCGGCTCATCGCTACATCATCGCACTCGGGAAGCGTCAGCAACCATTCGCGAGCAGAAGCGTCATCACAGATCATGCCGCTTGCCGACGAACCTGCACCAGCAAGGCCGATAAGGCCGCCGGAGTCACGCCAGGCACCCGCCCCGCCGCAGCTAGCGTCTCCGGACGAGCGCGCTCCAGCCGCTCCACCATCTCACGCGAAAGGCCCGGCACGCTCTGATAGCTAAATCCAACATCAATGCGCATGGCCTCACTAGCGCGAAGTTCGCGCAGTTCCCGCTCCTGCCGTTCCAAGTAAGGCTGATACGCTACGTCCTCCGCGATCTCTTCGATCAGCATATCGTCCACGCCTTCCAAATCGATCAACCCGGGTGACAGCCTCCGCAGCTCAATACCGTCTTGCCGCAGCCATTCGCGTAATGGCATTTGGCCGCTACCCTCTCGCGCAGAGAGTCCTGCAGCGCTGATTTTTGATCGTGAGGCAGGCTGATCCAGCGATTCGTGGATCGCCAGCGCCTGCTCCTCTCTCCGTAGGAACCATTCCCGGCGCTTCTCTCCGACCGCGCCAACCTCAATTGCGATGGGCGTGAGTCTGGACGAGGCGTTGTTTGCCCGGAGACGGAGGCGATATTCGGCTCTTGCCGTCAACATTCGATACGGCTCATTGACGCCCTGCAACGTCAGGTCATCCACCATCACCGCCAGATAACTATTCGCACGATCCAACGCGGGGAACGGCTTTTCTAGAACCGCACAAGCCGCGTGCATTCCAGCCACCAGGCCTTGAGCAGCGGCCTCCTCGTATCCAGTGGTCCCATTGATTTGCCCGGCGCAATAGAGGCTGGGCATATCCTTCAGTTCCAAAGTCGAGCGCAGGGCCCGCGGATCAATATGGTCATACTCGACGGCATATCCGGCCACAGCCATCTCTACCGTTTCCAGACCCTCGATTGTCCGCAGCATTTCCAGCTGAACGTCTTCAGGCAGAGAGGTACTGATACCGTTGGGATAGACCAAGGTGGTATTCAGCCCCTCGGGTTCTAAGAAGATCTGATGCCCATCCCGATCGGCAAAGCGATGAATCTTGTCTTCAATCGACGGGCAATATCGAGGCCCCCGAGCATCGATGGCACCGGTAAAGAGTGGTGATCGATGCAAGTTTCGGCTGATGACATCGTGTGTTCTAACATTGGTTCGCGTTATCGCGCAGGCGACCTGAGGGTTTACCCGTTCCCGTACCATCGCCGACATCGCCCATTGGCTATTGTCAGAAGGCTGTTCAGCCAAGGCTCCCCAATCAATAGTGCGACCATCCAATCGAGGCGGAGTGCCTGTCTTCAACCGGGCCATCGGCAAAGCGCGATCGCGTAGCTGATCGGCTAGTCGGCTTGAGGACGCCTCGCCGATCCGACCACCGATCGTTCGCTCCTTACCGCAGAATAGTGTTCCGCCTAGGAATGTGCCAGTGCAAAGTATCGTCGCGGCAGCCGTGATTCTCGTGCCATCAGCCAAGATCACACCGGTCACTGCCTGGCCGGTAAGCAACAGAGCCGCCACCTCGCCCTCGACGAGTGAAAGACCATTTTGGTTTCGCAGCAGTCGCTGGACTGCTGCCCGGAATAAGGCCCGGTCGGCTTGGACACGCGGCCCCTGCACTGCACTGCCCTTGGACTGATTGAGCATCCGATAATGGATAGCCGCTGCGTCCGCCGCCCGAGCAATCAGGCCATCGAACGCATCAACTTCTCGAACAAGATGGCCTTTCCCCAAGCCGCCAATTGCTGGATTGCAACTCATCGCACCTAGTGTTCGTAGATCAAAATTGATCAGGCCGACATTGGCGCCCATTCTTGCAGCAACAGCCGCCGCCTCGCAGCCGGCGTGGCCGCCGCCAACAACAACAATATCAAAGGAAGGCATACGGCCTTTTAACAAGGAAGATGCGGCGCGTCAAAGCGATCAGAGTGTTCCACGTGAAACATCACTTCCCGATACAAAAGCGCCCAAACAAGGAATCTAACATATCTTCAGTGGTTGACCGCCCTAGCAGCTTGTCGAATGCAACTCGCCCGGCACGCAAGGCTTCCGCTTTAAGCAGTGGATCGGGCGATTTTAATGCTCCATCCATTGCCATGGCAGCATCCGATAGCAGGCTGTGTTGGCGTTCGTTCAACGCGATCCCGATTGGCGACGCCATGACGGACCGCGCGGTTGCAACCAAATCACTCTTGAGGCCTGCGATACCCTCGCCCGTTATCGCCGAAATCCTGTGTCGAGGCTTTGCCTTGCCCGGACCTTGGCAGTCCGCAAAGCTCTCAATTTCCCATAACTGATCGCCCACTTTCTCGCCCTCGTCGCCCATCCATAGAATGAGATCGGCACGGTCTAGTTCCGCCGATGCGCGTTCGATCCCTATGGCCTCGATTTCATCGGCTGCTTCCATTCGAAGACCCGCCGTATCGAAAAAGAGAAATGGTACTCCTTCTAGTGCAATAGGGCGAGAAAGCACATCTCGCGTGGTTCCTGGGATCGAAGCTGTTATCGCCGCTTCATCCTCCACGAGTGCGTTGAACAAACTGCTTTTGCCGGCGTTGGGAGGACCCGCAAGAACGACCCGGAACCCTTCGCGGAGTGCTTCCGCCCTGGGAGCGTTGCGTACTTCGTGCAGGTTCGAAAGGAGTTTGACAATGTCGGGCGTGAAGTCTGGCACCGCTGAACCCACGTCGTCTTCATCGCCAAAATCGAGGATAGCTTCGATCCTGGCCGAGATCGTCAAAACTTGATCTCTCCACGATTCGACCTTCGTCGATAGCGCACCCGTAGCCATGGACATGGCAAGCCGACGCTGAAGTTCCGTTTCCGCGCTGAGTAGGTCCGCCAATCCCTCAGCCTCGGCCAGGTCGACCCGCCCATTAGCAAACGCTCTCCTGGTGAACTCGCCGGCGTCGGCTGGTCGAAGACCGGGCAACTGGTTCAATGCATGTTGCACTGCAGCAAGTACCGCCCGGCCACCATGGAGGTGAAATTCGGCAAGATCCTCTCCGGTCACCGTCGATGGGCCAGGAAACCAGAGAACGATCGCCTCATCCAATTGGTTTGAATCGTGGTCCCGCAGCTGCCTGAGCGATGCTACTTTCGGAGACGGTAAGGTGCCCGCCAGGCTGGTGACGGCGAACGCCGCGCTCGGACCACTGATCCGCACGATCGCGATTGCGGCAGGGGGAAGCCCACTGGAGAGAGCAAAGATCGTATCGTTCACGGGGGACTGGTCTGCCATAGCCGCCCGCAGGTATCGATGGTTTCAGTCAGTCGCCAGGCTTTTTGGAACCACCTGGCTTGCTCATGGCCATTGCTGCTCCGCCTTCCAGGATTTGCTGGAACAGCTTCAACCCCATCTGTCCCATGGGCGCGATCTGCTTGGCCACCTCCTGCATCTGGTCGACCGTGCCGACGCCTTGCATCGCCTTTGCAATCGAATCGACGTAAATCTCGTTTGCCTTGGTCACGTCGGGAAGCCCCAGAAACCGGCGCGCTTCTTCGGGAGAGCAATCTACCTCGACATTGATCTTCATCGTGGCCTTCTCCCTGGAGATCCTGTCGAAAGATGCTGACACAGACACATGGCAAAGTCCATCGCGCCTGCCTACTTACCGAGCGACCAGCAAGGAGAGTGCAATGCCGACGAACACGCAAATCCCGACCCTCGATGAGGACGCCCAGATTCCGGCATACGTTGTCCAGCCGCAAGGGCAGCCTCGCGCGGCGATCATCGTGCAGCAGGAGATCTTCGGTGTCGACGCTGGCATTCAGAAGAAATGCCAGGAGTGGGCCGATCGTGGCTATCTTGCGGTTGCACCTGATACCTTCTGGCGCCAGCAGCCCGGCGTCGAGCTGGACGCCGACGTGCCTGAGCAATTCCAGGAAGCGATCGGCTATATGACCAAGCACGACTTCGATCTGGGCATCCGTGACATCGAGGCCGTTATTCATTGGATCAGGCGTGAACGGGACATCGCCAAGGTCGGACTTGTCGGCTTCTGCATGGGTGGCCGGGTCGCCTACATGGCCGCAGCCCGCACCGATATCGATGCCTCGGTGGGTTATTACGGCGTGATGATCGACCAGATGCTGGGAGAGAAGAACGCGATTGCGAACCCCCTCATGCTGCATATTCCCACGGCCGATCACTTCGTGGGACCCGATGCGCAGAAGGCCATCCATGCGGGGTTGGACGATCATCCCAAGGTGACTTTGCATGACTACGAAGGGCTGGATCACGGGTTTGCGGCCGAAATCGGTTCGCGCCGGGACGAGGCCGGCGCGACGCTCGCCGATGAGCGGACCCAGGCATTCTTTGCCGAGCACCTGGGCTGAGGCGGGAGCAGACGAATGGTCGACGGTTATCGCCTGATCGTGCGCCAACATGGCGGGCCGGAGGCCATCGTCTGCGAGCCCTGCTACTTCGATCAACCCGGCCCTGGCGAGTTGCTGATCGAGACAGAGGCGGTGGGCCTGAACTTCATCGATATCTATTATCGCGGCGGCCTTTATCCGGGGCCTCTGCCGATCGCACTTGGTTCTGAAAGTGTCGGCACGGTGTTGAGCGTCGGCGCTGACGTCACGTCTCACGCCGTGGGAGATCGCATTGGATGCGTTCAAGGCGACGGCGCCTATGCATCGCACCGGATTGTCAAAGCGTCGCAAGCCGTGAAGCTGCCGGTGGACATCAGCAGCGAGATCGCCGCGGCGACCATGCTCAAGGGGTTCACAAGCTCTTATCTGGCGGAAGATATCATCGATCTCAAAGCCGGTGATCTGGCGCTGGTGCACTCTGCAGCGGGTGGAGTGGGTTCGTTGCTTGTGCCATGGCTGCGCCACAAAGGTGTGATGGTCATCGCCCATGCCGGAACGCCGGAGAAATTAGCCGACGTCGATGCGGACATCGCGCTCAGTTGTCCCTTCGACGAGCTTTCTGGGGCTGCCCTGAGAGCCACGAACGGTCGCAAGGTGGATGTGGTCTACGACGGGGTCGGCAAGGCCTCCTGGGATGCCTCCCTGGCCTGCTTGCGGAGGCGAGGATTGATGGTGAGCTACGGCAATGCGTCAGGTGCGGTTCCGCCCGTCTTGCTAACCGATCTGATGCGGGCCGGTTCTCTCATGGTGATCCGGCCGACGATGGCGGATTACATCAATACCCCTGAAACGCTGGCGCTAACCGCATCGCGATTGTTCGACAGGATCGCGAATGGGATCGTGCGGCCAACTATCGGGCAAAAGTTTGCGCTCAAGGACGCTGCCGAAGCCCACCGGGCGCTGGAAGCCCGGCAAACCACGGGATCGACCGTCCTGATACCCTAAGGAATGAACAACGCCGCCGGGCTATCCCGGCAGCGCTGGAATTAGAATAGGGTGGTGATGCCCAATTGCGGGTCCACCCAGCCTTCGTAGATCATCTTGCCGGCGACATAGACGATCACAATCAGACCCACCCAGGCAATCCAACGGAAGCGCTCGATATAGCGGGCGATGATGTTGGCCGCGAGACCCATCAGCGCGACCGCGAAGATCAGCCCCACGATCAGGATACCGGGGTGTTCGCGCGCGGCACCGGCCACGCCTAGGACATTGTCGATGCTCATCGACACGTCCGCCACCGCTACCGAAATCGCTGCTGCAGCAAAGCTCTTGGCGGGCCGAACGCCGGCGTTTTCATCACCCTCGATCTCAGGCGATCCGGTCGAATGCCCCACGGCCTGGGTACCGTGAATTTCGCGGTACATCTTCCACGCCACCCAAAGCAGGAGCAGACCACCGGCGAAGACCAGGCCGACGATGCCGAGCAGCCAGGTGACGATCAGCGCGAAACCGATCCTCAAAACCAGTGCAGCCAGCACGCCGATCAGGATGACCTTGCGGCGCTGATCAGCCGGAAGACCTGCCGCCAGCGCGCCGACCACGATCGCATTGTCGCCCGCCAGCACCAGATCGATCATCAGCACCTGCACGAACGCCGCAAAGGCGGACGGCGTGCCGATGTTCGAGAAATCGTCGACGATATGTTGCCATATCTCGGCGGGGCCACCGATCGAGGGAGCCGCGGCGGAGGCCGTCTCCGCCAGCGTCATCAGCAGGTTCAAGAAAAGCCCCTCTTACTGGTTCATCGTCGCGAAGAAGTCCTCGTTGGTCTTCGAGTCCTTCATCTTGTCGAGCAAAAACTCCATCGCGTCGACGGTTCCCATCTGCATGAGAATCCGGCGAAGGACCCACATCTTGCTGAGCTGATCCTTGGGAACCAGCAGCTCTTCCTTGCGCGTGCCAGACTTGCCGACGTCCAGCGCGGGGAAGATCCGCTTGTCGGACACCTTGCGGTCCAACACAATTTCAGAGTTACCGGTGCCCTTGAACTCTTCGAAGATGACCTCGTCCATGCGGCTGCCCGTATCGATCAGCGCCGTGGCGATGATCGAGAGCGAACCGCCCTCTTCGATGTTACGCGCCGCGCCGAAGAAGCGCTTGGGACGCTGCAGGGCGTTGGCGTCCACGCCGCCGGTCAGCACCTTGCCCGAGCTGGGCACGACAGTGTTGTAGGCGCGGCCCAAGCGCGTGATCGAGTCCAGCAGGATCACCACGTCGCGCTTGTGTTCGACCAGGCGCTTGGCCTTTTCGATCACCATTTCAGCGACTTGAACGTGGCGCTGCGCGGGCTCGTCGAAGGTGGAAGAGATGACCTCGCCCTTCACCGAACGCTGCATATCGGTGACTTCCTCGGGCCGTTCGTCGACCAGCAGGACAAGCAGGAAAACCTCAGGGTGATTGTCGGTGATGGCCTTGGCCATGTTCTGCAACAACACGGTCTTACCGGTGCGCGGCGGCGCCACGATCAACGCGCGCTGGCCCTTACCCTGAGGGCTGATCAGGTCGATCACCCGGGCGGACTTGTCCTTGACCGTAGGGTCGAGGCTGTCGAGGTTCAGGCGCTCGTCGGGATAGAGCGGCGTCAGGTTGTCGAAGTTGACACGGTGGCGAACCACGTCAGGATCATCGAAATTGACTTTGGTGAGCTTGGTGATGGCGAAGTAACGCTCGCCATCACGGGGCGCGCGGATCTCACCCTCAACGGTATCACCGGTACGCAGGCCCCATTTGCGGACCTGGTTGGGCGAAACGTAGATGTCGTCCGGACCCGCGAGGTAGTTCGCTTCGGGGCTGCGCAGAAAGCCGAAGCCGTCGGTCAGCACCTCGATAGTGCCGAGACCCATGATTTCTTCGCCATCCTCAGCCACTTCCTTGAGGATGCCGAACATGAGGTCCTGGCGGCGCATGGTGGAAGCGCCCTCGACGCCCAGTTCCTCGGCCATGGCGACCAGATCTGCGGGGGTTTTCTGCTTTAGTTCTTTCAGGTGCATTGTGCTAAATCTTTGTAATCAGGGTGAACTGGAGGATGACCGGCGGATCGATGGGCTTGGGGAAAGCGGATCCGGACTGGCGAATGAACGCGCGGCCCGATGCCGGGACCGCGCTTAGATAAGCGCTGCGGCGAGGCGGGTCAATCGGATGCTGCGGAACGGGTCACGTATCACCGCATCAGTCGTTCGAACCCAAGTTCAGAACGGCTTTACCACCACCAGGATCACGATCACGGCCGCAGTTACGCCGGGCACTTCATTCAGCAGGCGCAACGCCTTGCCGGACAAGCGCCGCTCGCCTTTGGCAAGCTTCTTGGAATAGCCCACCATCCAGCCATGGTAGCCTGATAGTGCCAACACCAGCAGCAGCTTGATATGCAGCCAGCCCGCCACCCACCATTGGCCGGTGCTGGCAAGAACCAGGCCCAACAGCCAGACGATGATCATCGCGGGCGTCAGGATGATTTTGCGCAGCTTCGCCTCGCGATCGACCCAGCGCGCCTCTTCCGCCGAGCCGGGCTCGCTTTCCTGGTGATACACGAAATAGCGCGGCAGCATGAAAAGCCCCGCCATCCAGAAGATCACGAAAATGACATGGCCGGCCTTGAGCCAGGGGTAGATTGCGGCGAGCTGATCCATAAACGTGTCCCTAGCGCGATTGAACGGCCCCGTCAGCCCTGCCAGGCACGGACGGTGGCGAGCAGGCGTTCCACATGGGCAATCGGGGTATGCTGGCCGATACCATGGCCCAGGTTGAACACATGGGGCCGATCGGCGAAGGTATCGAGAATGCGGCGGGCCTGCCGATCCAGTTCCTCTCCCCCCGCCAGTAGTAGCAGCGGATCGAGATTGCCTTGGACGGGCATGCCGGCCGGCAGTTCCCTTGCGGCCCAGATCGGGTCGATCGTCTCGTCCACGCCGACGGCATCGACGCCGGTTTCGCGCGCATAGGCGAGAAGCTTCTCTCCCGCGCCCTTGGGGAAACCGATGACCGGAACGCCCGGGTGACGTTGGTGGATGGCCTCGGCAATCCGGGCGTTGGGAGCGATCACCCAGCGCTCGAACTCGGCAGGTGCCAGGGTGCCGGACCAGGAATCGAACAGCTGCACCGCTTCGGCCCCAGCCTCGATCTGTCCGCTCAGGTAAGTGATGGTCACTTCGGTCACGGCATCGATGATCGCCTGGAAGCCGGCCTGATCGGCATAGGCCATCGCGCGGGTCTCATGCTGATCGCGGCTGCCTTCTCCTGCCACCATGTAGGTCGCCACGGTCCAGGGGCTGCCAGCGAAACCCAGCAAGGTGGTTTCCTGGCCGAGGGCCGCGCGCACCTTTGCCACCGTTTCGTAGATAGGCGACAGCCGCCCCGGTACCGCGTCCAGGCTGGCAAGCGTCGCATCGGCCAAGCGGGGAGACAGGCGCGGCCCCTCGCCCGCCAGGAACGCCAGGTCCTGCCCCATCGCGTAGGGCACGATCAGGATATCGGAAAACAAGATCGCGCCGTCGAAACCGAAGCGGTGGATCGGCTGCAGCGTGATCTCGGCTGCCGCATCGCTATCGTACACCAGCGCCAGGAAACCGCCCTTCTCCGCCCGCAAGGCACGGTACTCGGGAAGGTATCGTCCGGCCTGGCGCATCAGCCACACCGGCCGTGGTTTTATGTTCTCGCCCTTGAGCACGTTCAGGAGAGTTCCGGGCATCGCGGCTAGACCTCACTAAATAAATAAGAGTCTTAAAGTAGGATGATGGAGTCTGTTGGCCCTGTGGATACTGGGGACGGCGGGCCCTTGCCCGATTTGTACCGCGATGAACAGCCCTGCGCTGGGGCAGCGACTCCCCACCCTGGTTGGGTCAAGCAATGGTTGTTCGCCTTATCCCCAGCCTGTCGAGAACAGGGCTGCCCTGTCCACAAGCCGAGGGCAAGAAGGCCGGTAGTGGGGGTGAAACCGGCGTTGCGAGTTGTCACCGGTTCTATCCCGTGGTTTATGCGGACGCTATCCACAGGGTTCGCGGCACCGGTTGGCACACGGGTCGATACCCGCTTCGAAGTACCGAACGGCAGGGGTTCGCAGATACCATCCATGGCGCGCTTCCACCTTCACCTTCTATCGGACTCCACCGGCGAAACGCTGGAGATGATCGCCAAAGCGGCGCTGGCGCAGTTCGACGATACCGACGTCGTGCGCCACTTTTGGCCGATGGTGCGATCCCAGCAGCATCTCGATCGGATCATCGGTGAGATCGCGGCAAACCCGGGCCTGGTATTCTTCACGCTGGTCAATGACGAGACACGCGGGAAACTGGAAGCGCGTTGCCAGGTGCTCGGCTTGCCGGCAATCGCCGTACTGGACGGGGTGACGGACGCGCTGGAAGACCTGCTGGGGCAAGAAGCGAAAGGCCGCGTCGGCCGCCAGCACCGTTTGGACGAGGCCTACTTCGCGCGCGTCGATGCGATCCAATTCACCATCGCCCACGATGATGGCATCGCTTGGGAAGATTGGGAGGAAGCCGATATCGTGCTGGCGGGGGTTTCCCGATCGTCCAAGACGCCGACGAGCATCTATCTCGCCAATCGCGGGTACAAGGTGGCGAACATACCGATCGTGGTCGAAAGTCCGCCGCCCCCGTCCCTGTTCGGCCTCCGGCGCCCGCTGGTTGTGGGGCTGACGACCGCGCCCGAGCGGTTGATCCAGATCCGCCGTAACCGCTTGCTCTCGCTCAGCCAGTCGCCCGACACCGATTACGTCGATCAGGACAAGGTGGAGAGCGAATTGAAGTTTGCGCGGCGCATGTTCGCGGACAACTCGTGGCCGGTGATTGACGTCACCCGCCGTTCGATCGAGGAAACGGCGGCAGCGGTGATCAACTTGTTCAACGAAAGACAGGCGACGGGCGAGCAAGGTCCGCAAGGACCACGGCCGATATGATCGTTCTCGCATCCAAGAGCGCCTCGCGCCAAGCCATGCTGGAGGCGGCCGGGGTCGCTTTCACCGTAGTGCCCGCCCATCTGGACGAGCGGGCGGTAGAGGCTGGCCTGGGCACGGATGCTACGCCCGGCGAAGTAGCGCTTGCTCTGTCTCGCGCCAAAGCGCGGGCCGTCGCCGCCGTCCGCCCGGGCGAACTGGTTCTGGGAAGCGATTCCCTGGTGGTGTGTGACGGGCAACGCTTCGACAAGCCGGAGAGCCGCGAGGCTGCCGCCCGGCACTTGCGCTTCTTCTCCGGCAAGGTGCTTCAGCTGCACAGCGCGGCTGCCATCGTGCGCGATCGGGGCGTGCTGGCTGAAGAGGCGAAGGTGGCCTTGCTCCATGTGCGCGACTTGTCCGACGCCTTCATCACCGAATACCTGGACCACGAGTGGCCCGCCGTCGCCGGATGCGTGGGCGTTTTCCGGATCGAAGCGCGCGGTGTCCAGCTGTTCAGCTCCGTCGAGGGCGATTACTTCACCATCCTGGGCATGCCTTTGCTGTCGGTCCTTGGCTTCCTGCGAAACCTGGGGGAGATGCCGGCGTGAACCAGCCCTGGGCAGAAGTGATCGGCGATCCCATCGCTCAGTCGAAGTCGCCCGCGATCCACGGATATTGGCTGGAGCAGCTGGGGCTTTCCGGTGCGTATGACCGTTGCCATGTCGCGATGGCCGACCTTCCCGAATATATCGCCCTGCGGCGCGATAATGCCAACTGGCGCGGCTGCAACGTCACGATGCCGCACAAACAGGCGGTGCTCCCCTTGCTCGATTCAGTGGAGCCGCTGGCGGCGCGGATCGGCGCGGTGAACACAGTCCTGCGCGATGCGAACGGCCGGCTGACCGGCTTCAACACCGACGCGCCCGGCTTCATGGAGCCGCTCGCGGGTCGGCAGTTCGAGGCGGTGACCGTGATCGGCGCTGGAGGCGCGGCTCGGGCCGTGCTGGCCGCCTTGGCCGAGGCGGGGGTGGCCTGGGTCTCGGTCCAGAACCGGAACCATGAAAAGGCCGCCGCGTTGCTGGAAGAGTTCGGTTTGCCCGGCCAGGCCTACGGTCTGGGTGAGCAGGTTCCGATCGCGGACCTGCTGGTGAACACTTCGGCCTTGGGCATGACAGGGCACCCGCCCCTGCCCCACGTGCTGGATGACGTGGCCGATCACGGTGTCGTCTATGATATCGTCACCACGCCGCTCGAGACCACGCTGCTGAAGGAGGCGCGCATGCGCGAACTGGAAGCGATCGACGGGCTTGCCATGCTGATCGGCCAGGCTGACATCGCCTTCGCGCGCTTTTTTGGCGTGAAACCACCTAGGGACCAAGATGCCGCATTGCGGGCGCATATCCTCCAGGATGCCCCGCAATGAGCATTGCAAAGCCGCGGACTCGGCCACGGATATTGGGTCTCACCGGCTCGATCGGCATGGGGAAGTCCACCGTCGCCACCATGTTGCGCGAACTAGGCGTGCCTGTGTTCGACGCCGATGCCGCGGTGCATGTGCTTCAAGGCCCGGGCGGAGCGCTTTTACCCGCGATCGAGGCGGAGTTTCCCGGTACCACCGGCCCCGCAGGTGTCGATCGGACAAAGCTGGGCGCACTCGTCTTCGGTGAGCCGGAACGGCTGCGCGCGCTGGAGCGCATCGTCCATCCTGGCGTGGCGCAGATGCGGACCGAGTTCCTGAATGAACATGCCGAGCAAGCGCTGGTCGTGTTCGATATCCCGCTGCTGTTCGAAAAGACCGGGGCGAAAGGATTGGACGGCGTGATCGTCGTCTCCGCCCCGGCGCAGGCCCAGCGGGCTCGCGTATTGGCCCGTCCCGGGATGACGCCCGAGAAATTCGAGCAAATCCTGACGCTGCAGGTCCCGGATGCGCAAAAGCGGGCGCAAGCCGATTTCGTGATCGATACCGGCACAGACCTCGAAAGCACCCGCGCGGCCGTGACGGCGATGGTGCAAGCCTTTGTAACGCAGGTTTAGCGGCCACGGCCCTTGCGTCGCGCTGGCGGCGGGTCGATATGAGTGGGAATGCGAGAGATCATTTTCGATACTGAGACGACCGGCCTCGATCCCAAGACGGGAGACAGGCTGGTAGAGATCGGCTGCATCGAAATGTTCAACCGGGTCACCACTGGCCGTACATTCCATGCCTACTTCAATCCGGGTCGTACGATGCCGGCGGAGGCCGAGGCGGTGCACGGCCTGTCTGACGTATTCCTGTCAGATAAGCCGCCGTTCCGCGATCGCCTGGAAGAGCTGCTGGCCTTCCTGGAAGACAGCCCACTGGTGGCGCACAATGCCAGCTTCGATTTCGGCTTTCTGGATGCCGAACTGGCGCTGTGCGGTCATCCGCCCGTCTGCCGTACACGCATGATCGACACGGTGGCCCTGGCGCGCGTGCGTCATCCCGGCGCGAAGCTGTCGCTGGATGCCCTTTGCACACGTTACGGCATCGATCGCAGCCATCGCACCCTGCACGGCGCGCTGCTCGACGCAGAGCTGCTGGCGCAAGTCTATGTCGAGCTGCGGGGCGGTCGCCAAATCGGGCTGGAACTGGTGAGTGAGAACATCATCGCCGTTTCAACCAGCCCAGCCTTGCAGATACGCGAGCGGCCGGTTCGTCCAGCGCGCCCGCATAATGCCAGTGCCGCGGAACTGGCGGCCCACGCAGCGTTTCTGACGACGGTGGACACGCCGCTCTGGTCCAACTGATTATCAACCGAAAGGAGTCAACGCCCATGGATATTCGCGTTTCCGGCCACCAGGTCGACACGGGCGAGGCGCTGCAGACTCATGCCAGCGATCGTTTGAGCGCCATGGTGGAGAAGTATTTCAGCCGCGCCCTCTCCAGCCACGTCACGTTCGGCAAGGCACCCGCGGGTGCGTTCCGGTGCGATATCATCATGCACGTCATGCAGAACCTGGTTCTGAAGGGCACCGGTATCGCGCAAGATGCCCACCCCGCATTCGATCAGGCCGCCGAAAAGATCGACAAGCAGTTGCGCCGCTACAAGCGTCGCCTGGTGGATCGCAGCGCCCAGAGCCATCAGGCTCACGCGGCGGAAGATGCGTCCTACACCATTTTCGAAGAGCGCGCCGAGCAGCATGACGAAGAGGTTGAGGCCGATGCGCCGCTGGTGATCGCGGAAACGCGCGTTGACGTTCCGGAAGCCACGGTTTCGGATGCGGTCATGATGCTCGATCTGCGCAACACCACGGCTTTGCTGTTCAAAAATGCTGGCACCGGGCGGCACAATATGGTCTACCGCCGTGGTGATGGTTCGATCGGCTGGGTCGAGCCTTCCTGACCCCAAACAGCGATTTTCACGCTTTCATCGCTGAAAGAGTGAACCCCCGGCTTCGTCGGGGGTTTTCGCAGTTAACAGGCCTTTGTCAAAGGCGGCGCTAACCTGGCGCCGACGTGAAGCTGAAGAATCTGAAAAATGAGTGCTCTTTTCACCCTTCTGCCTGAAGCCGTCGCGATCGCTGGCGGTACCGACACGGCTGTGGGTGACAAAGCCTCAATTCTGGCGCACCTGGCTGCCCTGTTCGCCCGCGTTTACGCGCTGGATCAAGATCTTGTGCTAAAGCGTGTGGTCGAGCGGGAGGAACTGGGTAGCACCGGTTTTGGCCGCCAGGTGGCGATCCCCCACGCTCGCCTGCCCGGCCTTGTTCGTCCGGTTGCCGCGATTATTCGCCTCGATAGCCCGGTCGACTTCGATTCTGCCGATGGCATGCCGGTCGATATCGTGTTCGGTCTGCTCTCACCGGACGGTGCGGGTGCGACTCATCTCCACGCGCTGGCCGCGATTTCGCGGATGATGCGTGATGAGCGGATGCATGCCGCACTGGTTTCGGCATCCGGGCCCGACGTCATCTATAGCCTGCTGTCCGATGTCATCGACCGCGACGCCGCCTGAACCGGAATCGACAGATATGACCTCCGGAGCAGCGCTTCATTGGCGGGCGCTGGAGAGCCTTTACGCCTCCGCGCCGATCAATCGGATGTTTCAATCCACGCTGTCGGTGACGGCAGAGGGCCGCGCGCGGATCGTTTTCCAGGTAGAGCCCGATGTCTTCCATGCCGCTGGCGCGGCCCATGGCACGCTCTATTTCAAGATGCTGGATGATGCGGCGTTCTATGCCGCAAATTCGCTGGTCACGGATCGCTTTCTTTTGACCACGGCGTTCAACCTGCATCTCAGCAAGCCGGTGCGCGGCGGCACCCTTGTTGCCGAGGGACACTGGGTGAGCGGACGGCGTCGTGTCCTTGTCGCCGAATCGCGCCTGATCGACGAGGAAGGCGATGAAGTGGGGCGCGGGACCGGCACGTTCATGCGCTCGCGCATCGCGTTGTCAGGCCTGCCGGGTTACTCGGCGGTCTAATCGCCAGATTGCCGATGCGCCCTCCCACCCATATCACGGTGTCCGGCCTGATCCGCCAGGTTCAAGCCGAAGGGGGCTTCGCGACCGTATTGGCCAGGGGTGAACGGGACGCTGGAACCTTGATGCTGATCTTAACGAATCGCGGTTCTCTTTCAATAGCTTACGAGATAGCGCCACAGCCGGATGGTACGCGGGGATGGTCGCAGGCCAAAGCCGAGACCGCCGATGATCCTGCTGCTTTCGGCGAGTACCTGAATCGCAGGCGACATCAGGACCCTGACCTGTGGATCGTGGAACTGGACGTCGAAAACCCCGAACGCTTCATCGCCGGTCCAATTGAAAGCTGATTGACTTCGCAACTGCGGTAGGCCATCCGCGCCGTCGCTCACACGCGGAAGCGGCCGGCAGCGCAATTCAGCGCACCAGCTAGCACGCAGACGGAGGGCCATCGGCAGGCGTGCACGTTCAATCAACGTGCTTCAGGAACAAACAGTTCCCGCATGCGACGGATGCTCGCCGCTTTTTGAACGCCTTGAATGTTACGAAAAGTCCGTTTGGCTAGCGCGGTTGCGCTGGCCGGAACGCTGATAACCGGCTTGTTTACCGTAAGGGCAGCAGGTGCAGCGGCAGAAGCGATGATCCCGACCCTGGTGTCGCCGACCGCTTCGACTGAATTTATTTCCAGACCGATCATCCAGGCGCTGCCACAAGCTGGCACTGAGGCCGAAGAGGGTGACAATCTAGCCGCAGCGCACGCTGGATCGCTCGACGCTCTCGTCGATGCCCAGCCCACCGGACAAAATCTTTCCGACGAGATGCGCTGCCTGGCTGGCGCGATCTATTTCGAAGCGCGTGGCGAATCTCTGGAAGGCCAACTGGCCGTTGGTCGCGTTGTCGTGAATCGATCCAAGTCCGGCCGCTTCCCCAGCAGCTACTGCGGCGTCGTCTACCAACCGTCCCAGTTCTCATTCGTAAGGGGCCGGAGCATGCCTGCGGTGCGCACCAGCTCATCCGACTGGCATGAGGCCGTTGCGGTCGCGCGTATCGCCGATCAAGGGATGTGGCGCAGCGAAGCGACCGGCGCGCTCTATTTTCACGCCGCCCGCGTATCGCCCAGCTGGCGGTTGACCCGCCTTGCCCGCGTGGACAATCACATCTTCTATCGTTGAGGCCTCAAGCGTAGCGGATCGGCTATGCCGGCCGGATGTTCAGGCGGCGCGCAACGCCACCCAGACCGGCGCGTGATCGCTGGCCTTCTCGCGCCCGCGGTGTGCTTTGTCCACGCCGCTAGCCACCAGGCGATCGGCCAGTTCGGGCGAAAGCAAGGCGTGATCGATGCGAAAGCCATGATCCCGTTGCCATGCGCCTGCCTGATAATCCCAGAACGTCCACACCCCGCCGCGAGGATTGTGCGTGGCCAGCGCGTCCGTCCAGCCATCGTGCATCAGGCGGTAATAGGCGTCCCGCGATCCCGGCTGCATCAGCGCATCGGGCGCCATCGCGGGGGGTGACCAGACGTCGCGATCCGTGGGGATGACGTTGTAATCCCCGGTGACGACCGCTGGCACTTCCTCCGCCGCGATAGCCTTCATCCGCGCGTGCAGCCGATCCATCCAACGCAGCTTGTAATCAAATTTGGGGCCAGGCTGCGGATTGCCGTTGGGCAGGTAGATACATGCCACGCGAATGCCGAACACCTGCGCCTCGATATAGCGAGAGTGCTCATCCTCGGGCTCACCTTCCAGCCCGCGCTGTATTTCCTCAGGCTGTTCGCCATCGGCCAGGATGGCCACACCGTTGAAGCCCTTCTGGCCGTGCCAGATGGCCTTGTAGCCCAGCTTCTCGAAGTCGGCGGCGGGAAAGCCTTCGTCCTGTGTCTTGATCTCCTGCAGGCAGGCGACCGAGGGGCGGGTTTCTTCCAGCCACTCCAGCAAGCGCGGCAGGCGCGCCTTGATGCCGTTGATGTTGAACGAGGCGACCTTGATGATGCCGGACATCGCGCTCGGTGCTCAGATCGCGAAGCTGGAACCGCAGCCGCAGCCGGCGGTGGCTTGCGGATTCTCTACGCGGAACGCCGCGCCGCCAAGGGATTCGACATAGTCGACGATGCACCCCCGCACCAGATCGATGCTGATATCGTCTACGGCCAGCTGCACGCCATCGGTTTCCACCACGACATCAGCGTCGTCCACGGTTTCGGCGAGGCCGAACTTGTACTGGAAGCCCGAGCACCCGCCGCCTTCCACGGAGAGGCGCAGGACGGGCGCCTTGCCTTGCTTGGACGCGATCGTGGCGACGCGCGCCGCGGCTGAGGGGCTGAGCGTGATCGGGGCTTGCACTGCAGTATCCATGGCCATGATGTAAGCGCCGCCGCCCCTTGCGGCAAGCGCCGTACGGAATCGTGATCAGGCCGTTTGGATATAGCTGCGCATGGCTTCCGCCTCGGACTGAATCTGGTCGATACGGTGCTTCACCAGGTCACCGATCGAAACCAAGCCGACCATCACGCCCCCGCTCAGGACCGGCAGATGGCGGATGCGGCGGCGCGTCATCAACGATAGCGCCTGCAGGACGGTGGTTTCCGGTTCCACGGTAACGGCGGGCGCAGTCATGACATTGCCCACGGTTTGGGACAGCACCTGCGGCCCATGCTGGTGCAAGCCGTAGATGACGTCCCGCTCCGAAAACATGCCCGCCAGCCCACCGTCGTCCACGACAGGCATTGCGCCGATCCGCCTTTCGGCCAGCATTGCGACCGCCTCATGGACGAGCGTATCGGTACGGCAGCTCAAGACGGCGGCTTCGCGCCCCTGGATCAGACGGCCAATGGTCATGGCAAGCGATCTCCTGGTCTTATCGGTAAGGCAGCGTATCACACGCCTGCGGGGTGGCCAAATGGGCCTCTCTCCCCCAAGCCTCTTCCGGTCGCGGCGGGCCTTGCAAGCGGGGGCGGGACATCGCACATGGGCTATCGATGATTCCGCGCTCCCCTCTCGACGATCCGGAAAAGGCGGCGCACGCCTGGGCTCGCTTCCGGCGCATCCTGCGCTGGATGATGCTGGTCACGGTCACCCTGGTCATCGGTTCGCTGTGGGTGCTCTATCGCAGCAACGGGATGGTCTCGATCCACATGTATATCGCCGCCGCGCTGGGGATCGGCTTCACCATGCTGCTCACCTCTGCGTTGATGGGGCTGATCTTCCTCTCCAGCGGCACCGGTCACGATGACGCGATCGCCGACAAGCTTGAGGAAGAGCGCAACCGCTAGGTTCGTGCTTCAGAACCGAAAGCTCAGCCAGCCAGCCAAGAAGTCCGAGCTGCGATAGCCGGCCTTCGTCAGCGATGGCCCTGCCGCCAGATGCTCGTATCGCCCGGTGAAGGACAAGCGGGGCGAAATCGTCCAGACGACTTGTGCCCGGGTGAGATTGGCGATCTTGGCATCCCGCACGTTCTGCGTTCCGGCGAAAGGCTGGCCGTTGGCGCGATAGACGGCATCGCGCGTGTTATCGCGCCAGGTCAGCTGGTACTCGGCGGTGACGCGCAGCTTGCGGGCGGGTGAGAACGTCACGTTCGGCGCCACGGCGATCAGGTTGGAGGGCGTCAGGGACAGTTGATAGCTGTAGTAGATGTTGTTGCCGAACGGGGCATAGGCATCGCGCAGCTTGCCATCGCCATAGCCGCCACCGCCGCTGGCATAATCGACATGGAAGCCGATCCGAGGCGAAGTCGGCGATTTGCCCAGGCGATAGATCTGCGCGAAAAAGGCCTGCCACGCGTCGATGTCCTGGTTGATATAGCGGCCCCACTGGTGATTAACCGACCAGTCGATCGTCAGCGGCCCGGCGTCACCCCAAAGCCGCGCGCCGGCGTACCAGCGGGTGGCCGGCCCGATCCTGCCGCCCCAGGCCCCCACTTTGTTGCGCCGCCGCCAAACGAAAGGATCGAGATACAGCTTCGATTCCCCCAGCAGCTTTTCGGGCAGGACGACGCCGAACGTCACGCCGGAAAAGCGGCGGGCAGGGTCGTTCACATCATCGTCCGTGCCCAGATCGCCATAGGCTGTGGGGCGCATATCGAAGGCATCGATCCGCCACTTCGAACCGCGTGCCCAGGCGCGCAGCCCGTTCAGAGTGTAACGGATCGTGTTGTTATCCCGTTGCGAGACCAGCAAGTTTGGCCCGTCTGTGAACTCCTGCCGGCCGTAGCGCGCCCCTATAGTCACATCGCCGAGGGTGGTGTTGCCTTCCACGAAATACTGTTGCCATACCAAGTCGTTGCGCAGCGTCGCTGCTGGCGCGCCGAGGTTACGCCCTGAGATGCCGCCATGCGCCACCTCACCATAGAACCGAAGGTGAGGGCCGACGTGCAGGTCCGCGCCTGCAGTCAGGCGGCGGATGTCCTGCCGCTGATGGGGCGTCTCACGCAAGTTGGGGTTGCTGGTCATGTTGACGCGCAGCCGCGCCTCGCCGGACAAGGTGAGATAAATGTCGCCATCATCGTCCAGTGGCAGATATTTCAGCCGGTCCAGCGGATCGTCCCGCTTGGCCGGATCGCGCATGACCCGCCAGTCTTCTGCCCAGCGTGACAAGTTGTAGCCGCCCGTGGTTGCGCCATCGCCGGCCGCCGCCGCCGGGTAGGATGTCACCACCGGGGTTGCCGCGGCACGGGTCTGGCCCGTCTCGCTGGGAGCCGTGGAGCGCTGAACGCCGGGGGTCTGCGCGGTGCCTTGCTGGGCGTTGGTGGATGGGGCCACGGCGCTTTGGGCCAGCGCCGGAGCAGCGATCATCAGGGCGAGCGGGGCCGTGGCGCTCGCAAGCGCGGTTGCATAGCGGGTCATGTCGGCGTCCTTATTCGGCGGGGACGGCGGTGGCGGGCATCTCGTCGATGCGGGCACTGTGACCGGACAGCGCGAGCGAGAACTGTTCGCGATCCAGTCGGCCTTCCCAGCGTGAGACTACCACGGTGGCGACCGCGTTGCCGATGAAGTTGGTCAGGCTGCGGCATTCGCTCATGAAGCGATCTACGCCCAGGATCAGCGCCATGCCTGCGACCGGCACGTCAGGCACGATCGAGAGCGTGGCCGCCAACGTGATGAAACCTGCCCCGGTCACGCCCGCAGCGCCCTTGGACGACAGCATGGCCACGCCCAGCAGCAGCAGTTGCTGGCCCAGTGACAAATCGACGTTACAAGCCTGCGCGATGAACAGCGCGGCCAGCGTCATGTAGATGTTGGTGCCATCCAGGTTGAACGAGTAGCCGGTGGGCACGACCAGACCCACGATCGACTTGGGACAGCCGGCGCGCTCCATCTTTTCCATCAGCGAGGGCAGGGCGCTCTCGGACGAGGACGTGCCCAGCACCAGCAGCAGCTCTGCCTTCAGATAGGCGATCAGGCGCAGGATAGAGAAACCGGCCAGCCAGCTGACCGTGCCCAGCACCACCAGCACGAAAAGCAAGCTGGTAAGATAGAACGTGCCGACCAGCGCAGCGAGGTTCGCCAGCGTGCCCACGCCATACTTGCCGATGGTGAACGCCATCGCGCCGAACGCGCCGACAGGTGCCGCCCGCATCAGAATCGCGACTACCTTGAACACGGCGAGCGACAGGTCTTCCAGTGCCGTCAGCACCCGGTCGCCGCGCTCGCCGATCATGCCAAGGCCGATGCCGAACAGGATGGCGACGAACAGCGTCTGGAGGATGTTGCCCTGGGTCAGCGCCGAGAGGAACGTGTCGGGGATCACGCCCAGCAGGAAGCCGGTCAGCGTGGTTTCATGCGCCTTGGCGGCATAATCGGCGATCTTCCCCGCATCCAGCGTGGCGGGATCGATATTGAGGCCCGCTCCTGGCCGGATGACGTTGGCCACGATCAGCCCGACGATCAGCGCCAGCGTGGAGAAGAACAGGAAGTAGGCGAACGCCTTGCCCGCCACGCGACCCACCGCGCCCAGATCGCGCATTCCGGCGATACCGGTCACGATCGTCAGGAAGATCACTGGCGCGATGATCATCTTCACCAGCTTGATGAAGCCATCGCCGATTGGCTTCATCGCCTCGCCAGTGTCAGGTGCGAAGTGCCCCAGCAGGACGCCTGCGGTGATCGCGATCAGGACCTGGACGTATAGCTGCGCATACCAGGGCTTGGGTTTGGACAGATGACTGCCGGCATGGTGCTGATCGGGAAGGATCATGAGTTTGGGCCTCTCCTTGCGCCACTTGCGGGCGGTTCATCGGATCGGAAGAGTTTCTCATGAGCCGGGACGCGGGCGAAGATAAAATGCTTCGAGAAAAAATCTAGTTATATCAATTCTATAACCACCCTGGGACGATAAGGCCGTGCAGAAACTTCCACGCCGGTAGCGACGTTTGTGCAAGAACTTGCACAGCGTGGAGGAGGCGCTAATCTTTCGCGATGGTTCGATCGCGTTATGTCGAGGTTGTCTGGCTGATCGTCGCGGTGCTCGTGGCTCTCGGGATCGCGGCGCTGGCGGCAAAGGTCGCCGGCGATCGCGCGCGCGCCGGGCTAGCAGCCTCGGTCCTGACGGATGCGCAGTTGCGTGCCTCGCTGCTGGATAGCGAGATCGCCCGCTTCAGCCTTGTCCCGCTGGCGCTGGCGGATGACCGGGATGTGGTGGCGACTTTGGCGGGGCAAAGCGGTGCGGCGGCCATGCTCAGTCGCAAGCTGGAAGCCTTGGCGCAAACAACCGGTGCGGCGGCGCTCTATGTGGTGGATCGCAACGGGATGGCGGTTGCCGCCAGCAATTGGAACACGCCCGCCAGTTTCATCGGCAACGACTATCGCTTTCGCCGCTATGTGCGCGAGGCGCGCGAACGCGGGGCAGGCTCGCAATTTGCCTTGGGCACTGTGAGCCGGGAGCCTGGACTCTACCTTTCACGCCGCGTGGCGTCTGGCGGCATCGTGGTGATCAAGCTGGCGTTCGATCGGCTGGAGACGGACTGGGCGCGGGCGGGGGGTGACACGTTCGTGCGGGACCGCAACGGCGTAGTGCTGGTAACGAGCCGCCCCGCCTGGCGCTTTGCCGGCACGCGCCCGCTCACACCGGCGATAGTGGCGGCTGTCGAGGCGGAGGCAAGGGTACCGCCCGGCACGGTGCGGCCCTTGCGGATCGAGGGCGATCGCGTGTCACAAACGGTCAAGACCGGACAGTCCGGCTGGACGCTTACGCTCAGCCGTATCTCCACGCAGCCGGTGCACGCAGCGCAACGTGTCGCGGCTTTCAGTGCAGGGCTGGGCGCCATCGCGCTGGCCGCGCTCGCTTGGGCGCTGCGGCAACGCGGGCGGCTGGCGCGCCGTCGCACCGCCGATCTGGAAGAGGCCGTAGCGGCGCGAACGGCGGAATTGACTCAGGAGATCGAGGAACGCGCCGCCAGCGAAGCGCGGGCCGCCGAACTGCGTGAGAGCTTGCGGCAAGCCAATCGCCTGGCGACCTTGGGCCAGGTTACCGCCAGCGTGGCGCATGAAACAGCGCAACCGGTGGCAGCGATCAGGACTTATGCGCGCACCACGGAGCAATTGCTGGATCGCGGCGACTATGCAGCGGTGCGGGCCAATCTCACCACCATCGCCGGTCTCTCCGACCGGATCGGCGCGGTGACCGGTGAATTGCGCGGCTTCGCACGTCGGCGCAGCGGACAGCAACGGCCGGTCCCGGTGGCCGAGGTTGTCGATGGTGCGCTGTTGATCCTGAAAGAGCAATTGCGCCCCATCCGCCTGGTGCGCCCGGCGGTCGATCCTGTTGTGCTCGTCTCGGGGGGGCGCGTGCGGCTGGAGCAGGTGCTGGTCAATGTCCTGCAAAACGCACTGGAGGCTTTGAGAGGCCAGCAAGATGCGCAAATCGTCATGGATATCAGCATCGGCCCGAAGGTGGTCCTGAGCGTTCAGGACAACGGCCCGGGCATCGCGCCGGATGTCGCCTCCCGCCTGTTTACACCCTTCGTGACGAGCCGCGCGGAGGGCTTGGGCCTCGGGCTGGTGATCTCGCACGATATCATGGTGGAACTAGGTGGGACCTTGCGGCTGGCGCAAAGCGCGGTGGGCGCTCGCTTCGAGATAGAGATGGTGGCGGCATGAACGCAGGCACTGTCGCGCTGGTAGACGATGACGCCGATCTGGCGGCGGCGACCGGGCAACTCCTGACGCTAGCGGGGTATTCGGTCGCGCGGTTCGGGAATGGAAAGGCGGCGCTGGACGCGATCGACCTGGATTACCCCGGTGTCGTGATAACGGATGTGCGAATGCCCGGCATGTCCGGGATCGAGCTGTTCCGCCATTTGCGAGAGCGGGATGCGCAACTGCCCGTCATCCTGATCACCGGCCACGGAGATATCGAGATGGCGGTCGATGCTCTGAAGGCGGGGGTCTGGGACTTCCTGACCAAGCCGTTTGATCCTGACATCCTGCTGAGCGCAGTGGCCCGGGCTGTCGCCACGAGGCGCCTTACGCTGGAAAACCGTGAACTCCGCGCCGCGGTCGATACGTCGCCTTCGGACCGCCTGATCGGCCGCAACGGCGCGATCCAGCGCTTGCGCACGATGATCCCGATGCTGGGGGAGACGGACCTGGACATCGTGGTGGAGGGCGCGACCGGGACCGGCAAGGCGCTGCTGGCGAAGTTGATTCACCGCTCGGGCAAGCGCGCGCGGCATCGCTTCGTCACGCTGGATTGCGCGGCGCCGCCGGTCGGGTCGGTCGAAGACCTGTTCACCGCGCATGGCCTGATCGCCGGGGCCGATCGCGGCACCTTGCTGCTCGACAATCTCGATCGGGCGCAAGCACCCCTGCAGCATCGCCTGGTGCAACTGGTGGAACGGCGCGCGGTCGCCCTGGAAGCGCGCGATCCACAGCCGGTTGATCTGCGCATCATCGCCACCTTGGACGAGGGGCGGCGCGATGATGTCCTGCCTGCGCTATATCACCGAGTGGCAGCGGTTTCCCTGCGCTTGCCCCCGTTGTCCGAGCGGCTGGAGGATCTGCCGCTGCTGACCGCGCACTTCCTGCAGGCTCTGGCCGAAACGCATGGACGACCCGTACCGCCGCTGGCGCAGGCCGTTTCGCTCCTGAGCCGGGCGGACTGGCCGGGGAACGTGCGCGAACTGGAGATGGCGGTGGAGCGGCAGGTCTTGGGGCTGGGCGAGCAGATCGCGCAAACCCCTTCGGAAATGCCGCTACCGGACCGCGTTCGCGATTTCGAGCGGGGGGCGATCGTCGAGGCCTTGGTGAATGCGCGTGGCGAAATCGGGCCGGCGCTGGGGGCGTTGGGCATTCCGCGCGAGACGTTCTACTACCGCGTCAAGCGGCTGGGCATCGATCTGGCGGCAGTACGGGCGGGCTTGGGCTGACAAGCTGGCGCAACGCTAATCCTCTACGGTAATGGGTTCCAATGTTGCCCCTTGCGGCGGGCGCAGGCGAAACGCCTCCACCGGCTTACCGCCGATCAGATGCTGTTGAATGATCTGCTCCAGCACATCCTCCGTACACGAATGATACCAGACCCCGTCCGGCCAGACGACCGCGATCGGCCCGGCCACGCAGATGCGCAGGCAATCGGCTTTCGTCCGGGCGACGCCGCCGCTGCCATCTAGCCCCAGCTGCTTCAGGCGCTTTTTCAAATACTTCCAAGCTGCCGCGCCGACTTCGGGACGGCAGCACTCGCCCTTCTGCGGCTCGGCGCAAAGGAAAATCTGGCGGCGGACGATCGGGCCACCGATCTTGACAAAGGCGACCTGCGCCTTGTCGATATCTTTGCGGGATGTGGTCACGCGCAGGCTCTGGCCGCGTAGGGAGGCAGAAATATCATGCAGTGCAGATAGGAAGCGCATGGGCGCAAATCCACCAAGTCATCGCAAGGCCCGGTCGCGATGAAGATCTCAGGCCTTCTTGCCCACGATCCGCGCGATTTCGGCGGCGACCAAACGCTCAACCAATGCAGGAAGATGAGCGTCGAGCCATTCGGTCAATGCCGGGCGCAGCAACTCACGCGTGAGCGCTTCGAGAGACGTTTCGCCGGAGCGCACGATCTGCGGCGATGCTCCCGGGCCGGAAATCGCGGCCAGCGCGGCCAGCGATTCGCGCATGGCATTGCGGGTTCCTTCGGCAAGAAGGGGCGAGGGTTCTTCCGAAGCAGGCTCTGCCGGTGGGCTTTCGGCGGCAACCGCTTCGGTCAGATCCAGCACATCGTCGTTTTCCACCGTGTCTGCCTGGGCCTGCGCGGTGGTGGCTGCCACTGCTGTTTCTGGCTGAACCGGCTCAAAGATCGCAGCTGCGCGCGTGTCACGCGCGATGACCTGCTTGATCGACGCCAGGATTTCCTCGACGCTTGGTTCGCCGTTCTGCTTCATGGCCTTGTTGCCCCAATTGCCCCTGCCGGCTTCTGCGCCCCGACCGGAGCGGAAACCCCTGTTCCAGCTGCTCCTGGCTGAATCGCCGGAGGCGGCTGGTCCGCTGCCGGAATGTCTGCGCCCTGAACCGGTGTGTCAACGGTGCGCGTCGATCGGGCGACCGGTGTGGGATCGTCGTCGAAATCAAAGAACTTGCCGCGCACCCGCTTGTAGTTGACGTTCGGATCGTAAAGCGCGCCGCCATCCAGGTTCAAATCGCGCGCTTCGGCCCGGCCCATCGCTGCCAGCAGGCTGAAGCCGGCGACATAGGCGTTACGCCGGGCGATCACGAGTTGCACTTGCGCGCGCAGCCGCTCCTGCTCGGCATTCAGAATGTCTAGAATGGTGCGATTGCCCACGCTGTTTTCGGCCTGTACACCTTCCAGGCTGAGCGCGGCGGCATCAACTGCGGTCTGATTCAGCGCGATCAGTTCACTGGCGGCGAGGTAGGACTGATAGGCGGAGCGGACCTGGGCGATCACGCTACGCTCGGTCGCGATCTCGGTTTCCATCGTCGCCGAGGCATTTTGCTGCGCTTGCCGCCGCAACGCCGCCGGACGTCCGCCCTGGAACAGAGGCAACGAGAGCTGCGCGCCTACCTGGCCTTGTCGGTCCGTCTGCGAGACGCCGGCAACACCGCTGGCAAGGGTGTTCAGGTAATTGTTGTAGCTGCCATTGGCGAAAAGGCTCACCGTGGGCAGGCGGCCTGCACCTGCTACGTCAATATCCCGCTCTGCCGCCTTTACACGCTCACGCGCACCAAGGAGATCGGGGTTGCTGTCTAACGCGTAGCTTACGGCCTCGTCTGCGCTGGCCGGCAGGTTGGGCAAAGGGGGCGGCGGCTGAAGATCGATCGGAGCCTTGCCAACCAGCTGGATATAGGTTTCCCGCGCACCCGCCAGATTGGCCTCTGCCGTGCGCAAGTCTCCCTGAGCCAAGGCGAGGCGCGACTGGCTCTGCGCCACGTCGGTGCGGGTCAGGTCGCCGATCTGAAAGCGATCGCCGGTGGCCTGCAGGTTGGTGTTGAGCGCGGCGACGTTGCTGCGGTTCAGCCCGACGATGGCCTGATTCTGGATCACGTCCATGTAGGCGGCCACGACCTGGTTGAAGAGCGAGGATTCGACACCGCGCAAATCGGCCTGACCGGCAGCGACGCGGATCTTGGCCGCCTTGATCTGGTTTTTGACCCCGCCGCCTGAGTAGATCGGCACGCCAAGCTGCGCCTGAGCCGAAACCACGCGCTCCGGAGTGGTGAAGGCATTGGCGCTGCGCTCGACGAATTCGGTGTACGTACCCGTCACGTTCGCGTTCGGCCGCCCGGCCGCCTTGGCGATCGGCACGTTCTCATCATTCGCCCGTTGCTGGGCGCGCGAGGATTCGAGCGTCGGATTGGTCAGGTAAGCCTGAACCAGCGCCTCGGTCAGAGTATCGGCTTGTGCCGCACCGGCACTCACCCCCGCGAGTACCAGCGCCAGAAGTCCCACCCCAGTCCGAAACCCGGAACGCTGCGCGAACCGGGTCACGGTCAGAACGACCAGCGTTTAGGCGCGGCGAATTCGGGGAGAACGGGAATACCGATTTCGGCCAACGGCAACAGCGCCACGCGGCCCGCCGCCTTGCGCCCGGTGGCCACACGCGTGACGCCGCGCAAAACCTGACCCGTCACCACGCGGCCATCGGGCGCCAAGCGATCGACCAGAGCATCGGGAAGCGCTTCGATCGCGCCATCGATCATGATCAGCGTGTAATCGCCAGAACCGATCGCGCCCGCATCCCCGGGTGCCACCACGTCGAGCGAGCCCACCAGCGGGCGCAAAAGCGCTGCCAGATAGCCATCGTCACCGATCAGCAGCGCCTTGTCTGCCTGCGTCGGGCGGGCTTCTGCCAGAAAGCGCCCATGCACGAGCGGAGATGCCAGCATGCGCCCATCGCCCAGCGCGATCGCGCGGTCGATATAGGCGGCATCGCGCATGTTCGCGGGTACATAGTCCTCACGGGCGAGCGAACCCATCGCTTCCAGGATCCAGGGCTCGTTGACGCCGCTGGTGCGCAGCTGGCTGTCGATCATGGCCCGGCGTGCCGCCAGCGTGGTATCCCGCTGATCCTCGGTAACCGTCATAGCCTCGTCAAATCCTTCCACTGCCCGCCTCGGTATGCGGGCGCTGCCATGGCCGCGCCTTCTAGGTCATGGCGTGGCGCGGGCCAAGTGCTTTGACTGCGGGGCACAGCCGCGACTATGGAATCGCGCAAGACCGTATCAGGAGTGCAACGATCATGGCCGAAATGGTCACTATCCGGGAACAGGACCTTATCGACAGCGTCGCCGACGCGCTGCAGTACATCAGCTATTTCCATCCGATGGACTACATTCGGGCGCTGGCCGCCGCTTATGAGCGCGAGGAGAACCCCGCCGCCAAGGACGCGATGGCGCAGGTCCTGGCCAATTCGAAGATGTGCGCGCAGGGGCACCGACCGATCTGCCAGGACACCGGCATCGTCAACGTGTTCCTGAAATGGGGCCAGAACTGCCGCCTCGAGAGCGACAAGTCGATGCAGGAAGTGGTCGATGAAGGCGTGCGCCGGGCCTACAACCACCCGGAAAACAAGTTGCGCGCCTCGATCGTGGCCGATCCCGCCTTCACCCGCCGCAATACCAAGGACAACACCCCTTGCGTGCTGAACGTTGAATTCGTGCCCGGCAACACGGTTTCGGTCGACGTCGCGGCCAAGGGCGGCGGCAGCGAGAACAAGTCCAAGTTCAAGATGATGAACCCCAGCGACTCGATCGTTGACTGGGTGTTGGAGATGATCCCGCAGATGGGCGCGGGTTGGTGCCCGCCGGGACAGATCGGCATCGGCATCGGTGGCACGGCGGAAAAGGCCATCCTGCTCGCCAAGGAATCGCTGATGGAAGAGATCGACATCCACGATCTGAAGGCGCGTGGCCCCCGCACCGACACCGAGGCGCTGCGGCTGGAGATCTTCGAAAAGGTCAACGCGCTGGGCATCGGCGCGCAGGGGCTGGGCGGCCTCACCACGGTGCTGGACGTGAAGATAAAGGAATGGCCGTGCCACGCCGCGGGCAAGCCGGTGGCGATGATCCCCAACTGTTCGGCGACCCGCCACGCGCACTTCATGCTCGACGGTTCGGGGCCGAGCTTCCTTGAGACGCCTAAACTCGACGAGTGGCCCGATGTGACCTGGGCTCCTGACAAGGATGCCAAGCGCGTCGACCTCGACACCCTGACGCATGAGGAAGTGCAGAGCTGGAAGCACGGCGATCGCCTGCTGCTGAACGGCACCATGCTCACCGGGCGCGATGCCGCGCACAAGCGCATTCAGGACATGCTGGCCAAGGGCGAGGAACTGCCGGTCGATTTCAAGGGTCGGGCGATCTATTATGTCGGCCCGGTCGATCCGGTGGTGGGCGAAGTGGTCGGCCCGGCAGGCCCGACGACGGCGACGCGTATGGACAAGTTCACCGACATGATGCTCGACCTCGGGCTGCTGGCGATGATCGGCAAGGCCGAGCGCGGCCAGGGCGCGACGCAAGTGATCGCCAAGCACAAGGTTGCCTATCTGATGGCAGTGGGCGGCGCGGCTTACCTGGTCGCGCGCGCAATCCGCGAAGCCAAGGTAGTCGGTTTCGAGGACCTAGGCATGGAGGCGATCTACGAGTTCACCGTCAGCGACATGCCGGTGACCGTGGCGGTGGATGCCGAGGGCAACAACGTTCACCAGCTCGCCCCGCTGGTCTGGAAGGAGCGCATCGCGCGCGAGGCGGAGGCGGTCTGAACGCCGCTTTGGCCAAGTCCTGGATGCTGCCATCCGTACCTGGTTGTCCCCGTCTTTGCGGGGATGACGAGGTGCGGGGGTATGGGAGTGATAGTGATTGGTCCTTCCCTTTTCTCTCCTTCCTGCCGAGTGGTGTCGAGACACGAAGGCCGCGCGCTGACTGCGTGCGAAACGAACTGATAGTCTAGCCGCGACCAAGGGGGTCATCGTCGCCTCATCGACCAACCCCCGATCCCGCTCGACCAGCGCAGTGGCGACATCCCTGCCGATCGCGCTATCATGGCCGGCCATGACCGACCTTGCCCACCCACGCGTCCCCGCGCGCCTTGTCCTGGCTTCGCTAGCGGCGCTGTGGGCGTGTTATTTCACCGTCGCCACGTTGCGTGGGATGCTGCTGGGGCTGGATTTTATCTGGCCCATCGTCTCACGCCGGCTGACGATCTGTATCGTCTCCATGCTGGTGATGGCGGCCCTATGGCCCGTGCTTCAGGTGTTCGATCGCAAGTCGTTCAACACCCGCCTGCTGGTGGTGGTGATCGGTGCGCTGCCCGTCAGCCTGCTGCTGAGCTTCATCAACGACAGCATCTTTTCGGACATGGAGGTCAAGACGCAGGAGCAGGAAGTTGGGAGGACGGTGCGTATCCAGCGCGACCCCCTGGGAAACATCCTGGTGGATGTGCCATCGCCCCCGTCACCGCCGCCGATCCCGGATGAGAACAGCAAAGCGCCACCGGCCCCGCCGGCTCCCTCCGTTATCACGACGAACGAGGGCAGTCGCACCATCACCATCCACACGCGCGAGCGGGAGACGACGGCGGCAAAACCGGAAGGCGCGTCCGATGGGAAGCAGGGCCGTTGGGCCGCGGTCGCTGACACGGCATTTGGCCGCTACTTCCTGGTCCTGGCCTGGGCCGCGTTCTACTTCGCGCTGGCCAAGGCGGAGGAAGCGCGTGCCGCCGAACGCCGCGAAGGGCAGTATCGCCGCGCTGCGGAGCAAGCCGAATTGCGGTCCCTGCGGTATCAGATCAATCCGCACTTTCTGTTTAACACGTTGAATTCGCTGTCCGCCTTGGTCATGGTCGGCCGGTATGACGATGCCGAAACGATGATCCAGACGCTATCGACCTTCTACCGTCATACCTTGTCCGGCGATCCGACCGGCGACATGGCACTGACGGACGAGATCGAGTTGCAGAAGCTTTATCTCAAGATCGAATCGGTTCGCTTCCCGGATCGGTTGAGATGCGAAATCGATATCGACCTGGATGTAGCCGATGCCATGGTGCCCGGCATGATCCTTCAGCCCCTGGTGGAGAACTCTGTGAAGTACGGCGTCGCCGCCACGCAGGAAGCCGTCACGATAACCGTCGCCGCCCACCGCGAGGGTGACGAACTGGTGATCGCAGTGAGCGACGATGGCCCCGGCACGCCGGTGCCCGGGACGACCAGCAGCGGCATCGGCCTGGAAAATGTGCGCGATCGTCTGCGCGCTCGCTTTGGCAAATTGGCATCGGTTCATTTCGGCAAGCCCTCGCGCGGAGGATTCAGGACGATCCTGCGCATGCCCCTGCACCGCGACGGAGAACTCCGCGATGACGATTGAGCCAGGCAGCGAAGCGCTGCGAACTCTGATCGTCGATGATGAGCCGCTGGCGGTGGAACGGTTGCAGGTGATCTGCGCCAAGCTGGAAGGCGTCACCGTGATCGGCACCGCCGGCGATGGCGAGGCGGGCCTGCGCCTGATCGATGCGTTGGCGCCTGATCTGGTCCTGCTGGACATGACGATGCCCCTGAAAGACGGGCTAGGTGTTGCCCGCGTCCTGGCCACGCGGTCCAAACCGCCGGCCGTGATCTTCGTCACCGCGCATGATCACTTCGCGGTAGAGGCGTTCGATCTGGAAGCGGTGGACTATGTCTTGAAGCCGGTCTCGCCCGAACGCCTGCAACGCGCGGTGCAGCGTGTCGGCCAACGGCGCGGACAGGGCGCCTCGGTCGCCCCGATCCCGGCCACGGCGGAGAGCGAATGGCTGACAGAATTCTGGGTGCCGCACCGTTCGGAACTGGTGCGCGTCGCGGCGGCGGACATCGATCGTATCGATGCCGAGCGCGATTACGTGCGGCTGCATGTGAATGGCCAGAGCTACATGCTGCTCCAGACCATCACCAGCTTGGAAGAGCGCCTCGATCCCACCCAGTTCATCCGCATCCACCGCAGCTGCATCTTGCGGCAGGACCGTATCGGCGGGTTGCGGCATGAAGGGCTGGGCGTGTGGTCTGCGGAAACCACGGCCGGACAAGTGCTGCGGATCGGGCGGACTTACCTGGCCAAAGTCAAGAAACTGGCGGGGCGATAAGGCCGTCGCAGCCAGGACATCAGCCTAGATACAAGCGGTGTTCACGACGTAAGTGGCTGCTTTCCCGCTCGCTCTGCCGCCTTGCCGCGCGCCATCTCACCACCCTCTTCAAAGCGGGCGAGGTACTCGCGCAAGCCGCGCGGAGCTTTCTTGCGCCTGGGGTTGTACCAAGGCAGCAAATTGCGCGCGAGCTTGCGAGCCATGGCCTTGCGATAAATCGGAATATAGGCTGCGATGTCTGCCTTGACCTGCGCCTTGTCTCCCGGAGACATGCCGGGCCGATCCTGCTTGGCCATGTAGCCGATCATCTGACCAGTATAGCCGCCCAGGTGCTTCATCGCGAACCACAACCCGTACAGCCGATAGAAGTAGCCGTTTATGACGGCGTTCACGGGCCCACGACAGAACAGGGCCTTGTAGAAATCGAACATGACTGAGCGGTGTTCGAATTCCTCGGCCAGATGCCAGCCCCACAGATCGGCGATACGCGGATCGGCCTGCGAAACGAATGGCTTCAACTCGTCAAACCACAATTGCGCGGAAACCGCACCCATCGATTCAAACCCATCCGCATAGGCCAGCAGGAACTTGAGCGATCGGTTCTTTTCAAATTCGACGAGATCGTCGGCAAGGCGCTTTTCGAATTCCATCAGGCCGGGATAGCCCTGATCGGCGATAGCTTTGTTGAATAGCCGGTGCTGGCGAAAGTGCTGGGATTCCTGACCGATAAAGGCCTTCACGTCTTCCTTCAGCGCCGCATCCCCGGGGCCTAGCCGCTCTACCGCCGATTGCAGGATGCGGATCAGCCACGGCTCCATCGGCGTGGGGATGAAAGACGTGGCGTTACGATCATACACGAACGCGCGGTTGCGGGCCCAGACTTTCGGCAGATCGTGAAAGCTGAACTTCGGAAAACGTACGATGATATCCATGCCAGCGCTCCGCAAGATGCCTGTCGGCAGGCTCGCAACCTATCCGCCAGCCATCCCGGGGATTAGGTATAGCGGGTCATATCTGCAGCCTTGCGATAGATCCAAGCCAATCCCTGGGGCATCCGCCGCGGACGGATGCTATATCGCTACGGCGATGAACGAAGACGGTCGGGGTTTGAAGTCAGCCTCCTTTACGGGCCTGATCTACGATTGCAGCCATCGTTTCCTTGGAGCGTGCGCGCGCCTCGTTGTAGCACTGGCGGACCGAGTAGGGCGGAAGGCGGCTGCCCGTCTGCGTCTCGGAAAAGCCGCAGGCGTCTTTCGCGGCCAGGTCGAGGCGGCGCGCCAGAGTGCTCTTGCCCGCTGGCGTGGACAGATCGAGGTCCTTGTAGCTGACAGAGATGTCCTTGGCAGAGGCGGGGGCAGCGATGGCCATCGTTCCCATAAGGGCGGCGGCGGCGAGAGTTGCGGTCCTGATCATGATGCTGGTCTCCGGATGATGGCCCCAAGGCGAACGGCGTGTCCGGCGCTGTGAGGGTTGAGGGATGGGGGGTGGCGGATCAGCCGCCCAGGCGGGCGTCTTCCACGATCGTGGCGACCTGGGTGGAGGCCTTGGCGCGCGCCTGATGATAGCAGGTCATCGCGGAGTAGCTGGGGATGCGGTTCTCGGCTTCGAAATCGCATGCGACCTTGGCGGCGCGATCGACCCGGCGGCTGAGTTCCTTCTGGCCCTTGGCGCTGGCGAGATCGAGGTCGCCGTACCGAACGGTCACGTCCTTGGCGAGGACAGGCGCCGCAGTAGCGACAGTTGTGATGGCGGCGAGGGCGGCGAACATAGCGGTCTTCAACATGGTCTTTCTCCCTTGAGGAGCCGACCGGGGTGTTTGGCGGCTCGATGAGGGTCTTGTGAACCGGGCCCGCCGATCGCGCAGCACAGGCTCGACCGCGGCACGCCGCCGGTCGACCGGCGACAAGGACGGAGGACGAGCGACGAATGGCTATCGACGAACGACTTGGCCCTTTCCCTCGGACTGACACGCCGCACGGGATCGCCGTGCTGGCCAGCGCGGTAAGGGCGCGTTACATCGGCTGGCGATGGGTATCCTGATCGTTTTCATTCTGGGCATCGCCAATTTCGCCGCGCACCGCGCCGTGCTGGAAAGTGGCCATCCCCTGGTCGATGCGATGCCCCGGCTGTTCCGCGCGCTGGGCGGGCGGATGAGCTTCGTGGTGGAATTCGCGATGCTGGTGGGAGCGTTGTGGATGGTCTCGGCCGGGTCCACTGGATGGGCCGCCGCCTACTTGTGCTATAGCGCCGTCAATGCGCTGGCGGCCTGGCTAATTCTGTCTGGACGAACGTGAGGGGGAACCTCCCTCCCCGCGCCCGGTTGCACGATCATGACCCAAGCGAACACGCACGACGCCAGCGACTTGTCCGCCTCCAAGGTCTGGCTGGTCCACAACGAGTCCAGCGGCAGCAACGATGAAGCCGCGCTGGAAGATCTGCGCGCAGCCTTTGGCGATGCGGGCCTCGCGCTGGTGGGCGATACCTGCTTCCCGCGTGAGGATGCGCCCAAGCCCGCCGATCTGGACGCGGCCAGCGCCGATACGGTCGCGATCTTTGCCGGTGATGGTACGATCAGTTCGATCGTTGCCGGGCTGGCGGGCTGGCAAGGCACGGTGTTGCCGCTGCCGGGCGGAACCATGAACATGATGGCCCGGCGCCTGCACGGCGATGCTACCGGGCCTGAAGTGATCGCTCGCTTTCGGGAAGGGCTGGTCAATCGCATCTATCCGCCCGTCATCGGATCACGCCACGCCACGGGGTTGACGGGCGCCTTGGCCGGACCGGGCACTGCCTGGGCGGATGTACGCGAGGCGATGCGCGAGCCGACGCTGACCGATTTGTGGAACAGTGCCACCGAAGCCTTTGCCCAGTCCACTTCAGGCGCCAAAGTGGCGTGTCTCAATGCCGACTGCGGCCGTGAGGAGGGCTATACCGCCATCACCCTCACGCCGCAGCAGGACGGTATCGAAGGCGCGGGCTACTACGCGGAATCGCTGCTCGATTTTGCCAAGCAGGGTGCCGCATTGTTGCAACGGGACTTTCGTAGCGGTCCTCACGATGGGCTGGGCCGCCATCGCACCATGCGCATCGCCTGCCCGGATGGCAAACCGATGGGCCTGTTGATCGATGGCGAGCCCTACGATGGCGCAGTAGAAGAGGAATTCAGCTTGGACACCAGCAAGATCGCGTTCTGGGCCACGGCCGATGCACGGTAGAGCGGGCGACATGCGGCGCGATTCCAGGCTCGGTCCGATCAAGCTGTTCCACATCAGCGACATCCATTTCGGGCTGGAAGATCCCCAGGCCTTGGACTGGGTTGAGGATTGCATCGCGTCCGAACGGCCCGACGCGGTGGTCGTCACCGGGGACTTGACGATGCGGGCGCGCCACAAGGAATTTGTCGCCGCCTGCAAGTGGATCAGCTCGCTGGACGTGCCGGTGACGGTGGAGATCGGCAATCACGACATGCCGTATTTCAACCCGATCGAGCGGTTCCTGGACCCCTACAAGCGATTTCGCAGTATCGAGGCGGTGCTGGAGCGGGAACTGGACTTGGGCGGCCTTGCCATCGTGCCGCTCAAGACCACGGCGCGTGCGCAGTGGCGCACCAACTGGTCCAAGGGCTGGATCACCCGTCCCGCACTGAAAAAGACGCTGGCGATGATCGATGCCCTGCCGGAAGGCACGCCCGTGCTGATCTCGGCCCATCATCCGCTGGTTGAGGTGAATTCGCAAGGCAGCGTGCTGACCAAGCGCGGTGGCAAGGCGCTGGAGGAACTGGCCAAGCGCAAGGTGCTGGGCGTGATGACCGGCCATGTCCACGATCCGTTCGACCTGATCGAGCAGACTGCCGCCGGCCCCGTGCGCATGATCGGCGCGGGTACGTTGTCCAGGCGGGTGCGTTCCACCCCGCCCAGCTTCAATCAGATCATCATCGATGGCACCAAGGTGATCGTAGAGGCGCGCAACCTGGCAAAGGTGCCCACGCCCGACATGCAGATCGACGACGTGCCGGAAAACGCACTCCCGCCGCGCCGGCCCGAAGAGCCGGTCTCGCCTGTGGCCGCCGTACCGCGCGAGGATCCGCCGGTACGTTGAGGCGAAAGCCGGGGGGCGTTACCCCCGGCCGATTTTCAGGAAGCGCTCCTCGCGCCGCGCGGTAAGTTCCGCCGGGGCGAGGCCCGACAAGCCATCCAGTTCCTCACCGATCGCACTGGCGAGCGCCGATGCCGTGGCAGTTACGTCGCGATGCGCGCCGCCTAGCGGTTCCGCCACGATCCGGTCGATCACGCCGAGCGAGAGCAGGTCCTGCGCCGTCACCTTCATCGCCTCGGCCGCGTCCGCCGCTTTATCCGGCGTGCGCCACAGGATTGACGAGGCGCCTTCGGGCGAGATCACCGAATAGACCGCGTGTTCCAGCATCAGCACACGCTCACCACTGGCGATGGCGACTGCGCCGCCCGAACCGCCTTCGCCAACGATCACCGCCACCATCGGCACCGGCAGCGAAAGGCATGCCTCGGTGGAACGCGCGATCGCTTCGGACTGGCCGCGTTCTTCGGCCTCGACGCCCGGGAACGCGCCGGCGGTGTCCACCAGCGTGATGACCGGCAGACCGAACTTGCCGGCCATTTCCATCAGGCGCACCGCTTTGCGATAGCCCTCTGGTTTGCCCATGCCGAAGTTGTGCTTCAGGCGGCTGGCGGTATCGTGGCCCTTTTCATGCCCGATCAGCATTACCTTGCGACCGTTCAGGCGCGCAGGCCCCCCCAGGATCGCCTCATCCTCGCCGAAGCGACGATCGCCACCCAGCGGCATGAAATCCTCGAACATATGGTCGACATAGTCGAGGAAATGCGGCCGCTGCGGATGGCGGGCGACTTGCGTCTTCTGCCAGGGAGAAAGCTTGGCGTACGTGCTTTTCAGCAGCGCCGCGCTCTTCTTTTCCAGCTTGTCGATTTCGCTGGCGATATCGAGCTGGCCGTTCTCCGCCGTGGCGCGTAACTCGGCGATACGCGCTTCAAGGTCAGCGATCGGCTTTTCGAAGTCGAGGAAGCTGATCATTCAGCACGCTCCGCCAGCCATTCTTCCAGCCACTTGATCGTGTAGTCGCCGGATCGAAAATCGGCCTCGTCCATCAAGGCCTGGTGCAACGGGATGGAGGTCTTGATCCCGCCGATCACCATTTCCTCCAGCGCGCGCTTCAGCCGCATGATGCAGCCTTCCCGCGTGCGGCCCGAGACGATCAGCTTGGCGATCATCGAATCGTAGTAGGGCGGCACGCGGTAACCGGCGTAGAGCCCCGAATCGACGCGGACGTTCAAGCCACCTGCAGCGTGGTAGTGCTCGACCAGGCCGGGCGAAGGCGCGAATGTCCACGCGTCTTCGGCGTTGATGCGGCATTCGATGGCGTGGCCCCGGAATTCGACATCCTCCTGGCGCACCGACAGCGGATGGCCTTCGGCAACGCGGATCTGTTCGCGTACCAGATCCAATCCAGTGATCGCTTCCGTAACGGGATGCTCCACCTGAAGGCGGGTGTTCATCTCGATGAAATAGAACTCGCCCGCTTCCCACAGGAACTCGATCGTGCCCGCACCGCGATAGGCCATATCGGCCATGGCCTTCGCCACCACGCCGCCCATCCGCTCACGCTCTTCGGGTGTGATGATGGGGGAGGGGGCTTCTTCCAGCACCTTCTGGTGGCGGCGTTGCAGCGAACAGTCGCGCTCACCCAGGTGGATCGCCTCACCTTTGCCGTCACCGAAGATCTGGAACTCGATGTGGCGCGGATTGCCGAGATACTTTTCCATGTAGACAGTGGCATCGCCGAACGCTGCCTTCGCCTCTGAACGGGCCTGCCCCATCTGGCTTTCCAGCTCTTCCGCGTGCTGGACCACCTTCATGCCGCGCCCGCCGCCGCCAGAGGCCGCCTTGATCAGCACCGGATAGCCGATCTCGGCTGCTAGCGCCTTGGCTTCGGCCACATCTTCGATCGCGCCGTCCGAGCCGGGCACCAGTGGCAGGCCCAGGGCACCCGCGGTTCGCTTGGCCTCGACCTTGTCGCCCATGGTGCGAATATGTTCGGGCTTGGGGCCGACCCAGATCATCCCATGCGCCTCCACGATCTCGGCGAACTGGGCGTTCTCGGACAGGAAGCCATAGCCCGGGTGGATCGCATCCGCCTGGGTAATCTCTGCCGCCGAAATGATCGCGGCGACGTTGAGGTAGCTGTCCTTCGCGGCCGGCGGACCTATGCACACCGCATGATCTGCCAGGCGGACATGCATCGCGTCGGCATCGGCGGTGGAATGCACCGCTACTGTTTCGATCCCCATCTCCCGCGCGGCACGGTGGATGCGCAGCGCGATTTCACCACGATTGGCGATCAGCAGGCGCTTGATGGGTCTATCGACGTTAGCCATGGTTAGCCGATCACCACCAGGGGCTGGTCGTATTCGACCGGCTGGCCATTCTCCACCAGCAGCGCCTGCACGGTGCCGGTCTTAGGCGCGGTGATCTGGTTCATGACCTTCATCGCCTCGACGATCAGCAGCACGTCGCCCGCCTGCACGGCCTTGCCGACGCTGACGAACGGCGCGGAGCCGGGTTCGGCCGAGAGATAGGCCGTGCCGACCATCGGCGATTTCACCGCATCGACCGGGGCTGCTGCGACCAGCGCTTCGACCGGAGCGCTCGTCGCCGCAGCCGCGACCGGCGCAGCGGCCAGCGCTTGCGGTACGACGGAAGCGACTACGGGCGCAGCCTGGCGCACCACGCGGATCTTGCGTTCGCCGTCTTCCACTTCGATTTCGGTGAGACCGGTGGCGGCCAGCAGCTCGGCCAGCTCGCGCACGAGTGCGCTGTCGATGTTCACGCTACGTCCTTTCGGGTAAGATAATCGAGCAGGCGCGCCAGCGTTGCGCGCAGCTCAGAGCGGGGCACGACCTGGTCGACCATGCCATGTTCGCGAAGATATTCGGCCCGCTGGAAGCCGTCCGGCAGCTTCTCGCGGATGGTGTCACGGATCACGCGTTGCCCGGCAAAGCCGATCAGCGCGCCGGGTTCGGCCAGATGGACATCGCCTAGCATTGCATAGCTGGCAGTGACGCCGCCGGTGGTGGGATCGGTCAGCACGACGATATAGGGCAGACCAGCGCGCGACAGACGGCGCAGCGCCACGGTGGTCTTGGGCATCTGCATCAGGGACAGGATCCCTTCCTGCATCCGCGCGCCGCCAGCTGCGGTGAACATCACGAAGGCACACTTGCGCTCCACCGCGCGTTCGGCGGCGCGGACGAACGCCTCGCCCACCGCCATGCCCATCGAGCCGCCCATGAAGGCAAAGTCCTGCACGGCCACGATCGCAGCGTGCCCATCGATCGCACCCTCAGCTGCAGTCAGGGCATCGGGGAAGGGATTGGCGGCACGCGCGGCCTTCAGCCGATCGGAATATTTCTTGCTGTCACGGAAGTTAAGCGGATTTTCCGGCACGGTCACCGCCGGCAGCACAGTGTAGCCCGGATCAAGGACCTGTGCGAACCGCGCCTGTGCGCCGACCCTGCCATGATGCCCGCAGCGCGGGCAGACCGAGAGGTTGTCCTCCCACGCCTGGGTAAACACCATTTCGGCGCAAGAGGGGCACTTGGTCCAAAGATTGTCCGGTGTATCGCGCTTGCCGAGTGAACCCAGCGAATTGCGTACCTTGGTTATCCAACTCATGTTTGCGACGCCATGCCCTGTACCGCGGTCGGTTCCCATAGGCGCAACGCCATGGCGATGCAAATGGCGGAATCGCGAACGGTGCGTTCGAAAACGCGGATCGGTGGATCACAAAGTATCAGGCCGCGGCGCGCACCCCGTCCCGGCCGTTGCGCTTGACATCGTAGAGGGCGGCGTCGGCGGCCTCGAAAAGATCGGACCGCGTCATTCCGGGGTGAAGTTGCGCCAGACCACAGCTGAGCGAAACGCGGATCGGGAAGCGCCCGGCATCGGCGATCGGCGTCGAGCGCAGGGTCTGTGCGATGCGCTCGCAAGCGGCGGTGGCGATGGCGACATCGCAATCGAACAGGATCGCGAACTCGTCACCACCCAACCGCCCAACGGTGTCGGTGGCACGCGAGCCCGCCTGCAAACGTTGGGCGACCGTCTCCAGCACCTTGTCGCCGACGGGGTGGCCATGGGTATCGTTGATCACCTTGAACCGGTCGACATCGATCAGGGCCAGAGTCAGCGGGCCGGTGGCGTGGTCCAGCGCATAGATCAGCTGTTCGCGAAAACCCTTGCGGTTCAGCACGCGGGTGAGATCGTCGGTCTTGGCAAGGATCGACATTTTCACTTCGCGCGATTTGCGTTCCGAAATGTCGCGCAAGGTAATGATCATGCCCACTCGCCGCTCGTCTTGGCGGACTACGCCGATCGATGCTTCCACCGTGCGCGAGGGCAGGCCCTCGGGCGCGAAGTCGATGATCGCGGGTGTTTCCTGATCTTCCAGTCCCTGCGCCAGCAGCAAGAGAGAGGGGCTGATCAGCGCTGCGGCCTCTTCTATCGTAAGCCCGACAAGAGCAGCCTGCGGCACGTTCGTCAGCGATTCCAGCTGACCATCGGCCCAGCGGCACGTCCTGGTCTCATCGAAGCTGAGAATGCCCTCGGGCGCGTTGGCGAGGATCAGCTGCAACGCTTCCTGGTGCGCCGCCAGTTCCGCCAGGGCGGAGGCGCGCGAGGTCACCGTAGCTGCCACGGGCAGGGCGGTACATAGCAGGACGCCAAGATAGACCTGGAAGTAGAACGCCTGCGCAAAAGGATCGATCACGATGACAGATAGCGGGCCGGTCCCCGCAAATGTCGTGACGGCCCCCACCAAGGCGATGATCGCAATACCCGCAAACGTGCCCAGACGGCCGAGCCGAAACGAGATCAGCAGCAGCGAAGACATCGGAAGGAACAGGATCGGAAAGCGGGCAAGGCCGAACACGGCAACGCACAAAAGGCCATGGGCGCCCAGCATCGCCAAGGTTTCCGCCCGCTGCGCCAGAGTCTTGCTTTGATAGCACCGCAAGTAGCTGCCATCGAGAATGGCCAGCAGCATCGGCGTGCCAATCAAAAGACCCAGGGAAGAACCGGAAAACCATCGAAGGACGGATTCACCGAACGGTTCGCCAAAACTCAGGTGCGATACGACCGATCCGGCTATCGCCCCGAGCAGGGGGGCGATAAACCCGGCGTAGAGCAGGAACTGGCCACTGGCCCGCGTATTGCCCAGAAAATCGCCGCCAGGCTTGACGTGGCGCGCTAGGAGATGGCCGGCAAAGGCCACCTGCGCCATGTTGATCCCGCCGTAAAACGCCAGACTGAATGATGGCCCGCGCGTGATCGCATTGGCCACCAAGTTGCCGATCCATCCGCACAGCAGGATTGCCCGCCATGCCGAACGTTGTGATTTGAGGAGCAACGCCAGGATCAGTGCGTCGGCTGGCCATACGGTAGCGTGGGAATGGCCATTGCTGGTGGTGTGGATCGTCAATGTGGCGATGAGGCAGTAGCCAAGAGCCGCAATTACGCAGGACCACATCTCCTGACCGCTGCTCGCGGAAATTTTTTCTCTCGCCCCGTCCATGGCTTACGAGATGGCATCAAGTGGTTAACAAGATGATAATCTTAATGGCGACCGCTATGCCCTAGCGGGCAAACCCGTAGGTTCCGATCCCCTATCCGCCGCAGGAGACGTGAAAGAGGGCCCGCAGCATGGCTGCGGGCCCTCTTTCGGCAACCAAATTTCGAAGAGGCGATCAGCGCTTCGAGAACTGGAAGCTGCGGCGAGCCTTGGCGCGGCCGTACTTCTTACGCTCAACGACGCGCGGGTCACGGGTCAGGAACCCGGCAGACTTCACGGCGGCGCGCAGCGCAGGCTCGAACTTGCTGAGGGCCTGGGCGATGCCATGCTTCACAGCACCGGCCTGACCTGACAGGCCACCACCCTTGACAGTGGCGACGATGTCATACTGATCGACGCGATCGGTGATCTGGAACGTCTGCGCGATCACCAGACGCAGGGTTGGGCGAGCGAAATAGATCGACTGATCACGGCCATTAACGGTGATCTTGCCGCTGCCGGGCTTCAGCCACACGCGAGCCACGGCGTCCTTGCGGCGGCCGGTAGCGTAAGCGCGGCCCTGCGCGTCGATTTCCTGCGCCCGCAAAGGTGCGGTGGGGCCAGTGCGAACTGGAGCCTGATTTTCACCCTGCTCGGCGTTCTCGATGGGAGCGTTGGCGGTCAGATCCTTGAGATCGGACAGGCTCGAAACGGTATCGGTGTCGGACATTACGCACCCACCTTGTTCTTGCGGTTCATGGAAGCGACATCGAGCGGCTGCGGCTGGGTGCCGCCGTGCGGGTGCTCGGTGCCGCCATAGACGTGCAGCGCACGCATCTGGTCACGGCCCAGGGGACCGCGCGGAATCATGCGCTCAACCGCCTTTTCCAGGACGCGCTCAGGAAAACGGCCAGCCAGGACCTTGTCCGCGGTGACTTCCTTGATGCCGCCGGCATAACCGGTGTGCTTGTAATAGGTGTGCTGCTTCAGCTTGTTGCCGGTGAAGCGCACCTTTTCCGCGTTGATGACGACGACGTGGTCGCCGCAATCGACGTGCGGGGTGAAGCTGGGCTTATGCTTGCCGCGCAGCAGATCGGCGATCAAGACGGCAACGCGGCCGACCACCAGACCTTCGGCATCAATCAGATGCCAATTCTTCTCAACCTCGGCCGGCTTGATCGACCGGGTGACCTTCGTGAGCGCCTTCATGGCTGGTCTATCCCTATATCCGTTTCGCGCCCAACCGATTCTCCGGCAGCGCGAGAAGGCGGCCCAATCATGCAGATCGGCTGCTAAGTCAAGCTAGAGGCCGCTTTCCAGAGAGGTAAAATGATACCGTTTAGATTGCGGTCCAGCTTTTCGGGCTATCGCACCGCGGCGCTGGCCCGATCCTGCGGCCGATTATGACTGGCTCGCTCTATGGCTCCGGTGATGTCTTTCACGAACCGGGAATGACGGACGCCGAAAAGGAACGCGTTCTGCAGCAAATTGCCGCGCCAGCGACATGGTCGCTTGATCTGAATCAGCAGAATGTAGCGATCTTCGTCCGTCTCGTTCCAGACCTCATGGTTGAACATATCGTCGAAGAGAAAAGACTGGCCTGGCTCCCAGTTGAGGACGTGCAACTTGTCTGGCCCCTCCAGATGCATCCGACACTTCTCTCGTTCCGCCGGAGCCTTGAGCGCTAGGTGATAGGTCAGCATGCCCTTCGTCATGCCCCAATGGCGCGGAATATGTCCGCCCGCTTCTAGAACCGAGAAGTTGGCGGTGACTAGGCCGGGGACTTTTTCGATAGCAGCGCTCGTGATCGGAGCACGCGTTGCGTTCGCCTTGATCCGATATCCATAGCCCTTGAGGAAAAAAGCGCGCCAGCGACGATCAGCGGCGATGCGCCCATGATCGAACGAGATATCACCCAAAGAGGGGATATCCGCCGCGCGGATGCTGATGGCCTCATCACGGATCGCCTGCCACTGTTGCTCAAGCCTTGCGATCCAGGGGAAGAATGACTTGTCGTGCACGGCGGCGTCCGGGATGCGCGAGCTGCGCATGATGACGCGATCGATCCACGGGCGCAGATCCTTGCCGATCTGGAAGAGCGACTTGTTCACGAAGGGAATCTTCCGTCCGCGTGCATTCACGGTGCTTTGCCAATTCACAGTCGCCGTTCTCCCAATAGTCGGAGGAATGTTTTCAAATGCGCCCCGTGGCTGGCCGCCGTCCTAGGGCGTGAACGCCGCAGACCGTGGCGCATAGGACCAGCGCGCCGACGAACTGATGCGCCACGGCGATCCACAATGTCACGCCCGACCATACGGTGAAGATGCCCAGCAGGATCTGCGTGCCGAACGCCGCGTGGATCGCCACCGATACCGGACGGTGCTTCGACTTGATCCGTCGCGCCAACATGATCAGCACGACGACGGCCGCCCAGGCCCACCAGCGGTGGAACCAGTGGACGAAGTATGGATCGCTGAACGGCACCAATGCCGCTTCCACGCCTTCGGGGAAGAAGTGGCCCTGCATCAGCGGCCAGGCATCCCAGCTGCCCCAACCGGCCCCCGCGACGACACCGGCACGCAGACCTGCCAGGAGCGCGCCGTAAAACAACTGTATCGCCACGATCGCCAGCGCGGCGATGCCAAGGCCCGGCACTCGAGCACGCGGTTCCCCGCGCTTCAAGGCGAGCAGATCCAGCGCGGTCCAGACAAGCCCCGCCAAAGTCGTCAGCGCAACCAGCAGATGCGCGGCAAGGCGAAAGTGGCTGACTTTCACATCGTTGACGATGCCCGAACTGACCATCCACCAGCCCACCGCCCCTTGCAGTCCACCCAGGGCCAGCAACGCCAGCAGCCGCGGCTTGTAGCCGCCCGGTATCGTTCCGCGCAGCCAGAACCACGCCAGCGGCACCGCGAAGGCCAGGCCGATCACGCGGGCAATCAGCCGGTGAACCCACTCCCAGAAGTAGATGAACTTATAGGTAGCCAAGGTCATCCCGGCAGGCCCGTTGATCTGGGTGTATTGCGGGGTCTGTTGGTAGGCTGCGAATTCGGCTTGCCACTGCCCTTGCGTCAAGGGCGGGAGGGCTCCTGTCACGGGTTTCCATTCGACGATCGAAACGCCTGATTCGGTCAGCCGGGTGATCCCGCCGACGACAACGATCGCCAGGATCAGCCCCGCCACGATCAGCAGCCAGCGCACCATCGGAATGATGTCGTCACTGGTGCCGATGATCGGTTTTCCGTCGTGCCTTTTCATCGGGTTGTCCCTGCCTTCGTGCCCGGCGATGCGCAAGGGGGCGATGGGGGTGGGGCAATCTGTCCAAGCGAGGGGCGCGATACCTCTTTATGACGATGGTGGGTTGTCGAATGTTACAACATCACATATCTAGGTGGTCATGCCGCAGCCAGCCCACCCGATTCGAGAGCGTATGGATCGCTTCGGCGTGCTGCTGTCGGGTCTATGCGCGGTACATTGCATTCTAGGAATCGTGCTGGTCGGCGTTCTGGGCCTGGGCGGGCAGTTTCTGCTTGCGCCGGAAATCCATGAGATCGGGCTGGCGCTGGCCGTTGCCATCGGTGCCATCTCTCTGGGGTTTGGCGTACTTCGGCATCGCCGGATCGAGCCGGTGATCCTGGGCGGCGTAGGCTTGTCGTTGATGACTGCTGCGCTGTTCGTCGGCCATGGCCTTCCCGAGGCGGTTCTGACCATATTGGGCGTTTGCCTGGTGGCGACCGCGCACATGCGCAACTTGCAAGGGCACAGCTTGCACAAGTCTGCCTGAGCGCTATGTCGCAGGCCTATGACTGCCGATCTGAACCTTACCGTCAATGGCGAAACCCGCCGCGCTACTGCCGGCGCGACCATCGCCGACCTCGTCTCCAGCCTGGAGCTTGATCCCGCGAAAGTGGCGGTGGAGCACAATGCGCTGATCGTTCCGCGCTCGACGCTGGCGGACGTGAAGCTGGCGGACGGTGACAAGCTGGAGATCGTGCATTTCGTAGGCGGTGGCGATCACCTCGCACCTGCGGACGATACGTGGAGCGTGGCTGGCCGCACCTTTCGCTCGCGGCTGATCGTGGGCACCGGGAAGTACCGGGACTTTGCACAGAACGCGGCGGCTCTGGAAGCGAGCGGGGCCGAGATCGTCACCGTGGCGGTGCGGCGCGTCAACGTGTCGGACCCCAAGGCGCCGATGCTGACGGACTTCATCGATCCCAAGAAGGTCACCTACCTGCCCAACACCGCAGGGTGCTTCAATGCCGAGGATGCGATCCGCACGCTGCGGCTGGCGCGCGAGGCCGGGGGATGGGACCTGGTGAAGCTGGAAGTGCTGGGAGAAGCGCGCACGCTCTACCCCAACATGCGCGAGACGTTGGCAGCGACCGAGGTGCTCGCCAAGGAAGGCTTCCTGCCTATGGTCTATTGCGTGGACGATCCGATCGCAGCGAAGCAGCTGGAAGACGCAGGCGCGGTGGCGGTGATGCCGCTGGGCGCGCCGATCGGTTCGGGCCTGGGCATCCAGAACCGGGTGACGATCCGCCTGATCGTGGAGGGCGCCAAGGTGCCGGTGCTGGTCGATGCAGGAGTCGGCACGGCATCCGATGCGGCGGTGGCGATGGAACTGGGCTGCGAGGGCGTGCTGATGAACACAGCCATCGCCGAAGCCAAGGACCCGATTCGCATGGCGCGCGCAATGCGCCTGGCGGTGGAGGCGGGACGCGATGCCTATCTTGCGGGCCGAATGGCGACGCGCAAGTACGCCGATCCCTCCAGCCCACTGGCGGGCCTGATCTGATCTAACCTGATCCGCGCCATTGGGGCGCGGGATTGGGTTCGCCGGGTTGCGTGCCGACCTGCGGAACCGCCGCGCGTGGTGGTTAACGGCTTTGTAACCCACCTATGGTGTTCTGATGGTGCGCGGCGAAGCATGTCCTTTCCGCCGCGGCAGACAGGGGGTCACGATCATGAACCGTGCCGGCACCACCACCAGCGTCACCATCAGCGAACTTCGCGAGTTTGCAGGCTTCACTCCGTGTGAGCAGCGTTACATCAAGCGCAGCCTCGATATCGGGCTGGGGCGGCAGGATGCGTTCAAGCTGTGGGCGCGATCCGATGCCGAAGTGGACGCGATCCGCCGCCAATACGTCGCCTATCAAGACCTGAAGCCGATGCGCGCTATGCTGCGTGAGGATCAGGGTTACGACATACCGGGAGAGTTCTTCGCCCGGCTGTTGCGGATGACCGCGCTCGATCTGGGCCATGGCCGGCTGGGAGGTTTCTCCGCCTATCGCTTTTTGTATGAGCGGCTGCTGGGCGCATGGTCGCGGCCGTGGTTGCCCGGGGCGTTCTGCGGCGCGGCCGCCCTGCCGCAGATCGCGCCCGAGCGGCGCAAGCTGCTGCTGCACTCGATCAGCGAAGCCGCAGCCACCGCGCCGGGCTGGTCCGATCGCGAGCCCAGTTTCTATCCCGAATGGATCGCCAAGGAAGCGGCATGATATGACGGTTCAACGGTAAAGGGCGTCAAGCCGCTCACCATAGCGAGCCTTGATCTTGTGTCGGCGAATCTTGAGGCTGGGCGTCATTTCCTCGTTCTCGATCGCGAACGGCTCCTCGGCCAAAGTGAAGCGTCGCACTTTCTCGATCACGGAAAGCTCCAGGTTCACCCGGTCGACCGCAGCGCGCAGAGCGGCGTTGAATGCGGGATCATCGTTGAGGTTCGACGCGGCTACTCCGTGCGTCTCGGCCCAATTGTCCGCCCACTCACGGTCGGGCACGATCAGGCCGACGACGTAGGGCCGGCGATCCCCCGTCACCATCGCCTGTCCGATTTCAGGCTGCAGCGTCAGCATCGATTCAACTTTCTGGGGTGAGACATTGTCACCCTTGTCGTTGACGATCATGTCCTTCTTGCGGTCGGTGATGCGGATGCGGCCCTTGGCGTCGAACTCGCCGATATCGCCGGTGTGCAGCCAGCCGTCCTGCAGCACAGCCTCGCTGGCGGGGGCATTGTCCCAGTATCCGTGCATCACCAGCTCGCCACCGACCAGGATTTCACCGTCCTCGGCCATACGCACCTTCACACCCGGCAGCGGCGGCCCCACGGTGTCCATGGCGATCCCGGCCCGTGGGCGGTTGCAGCTGATCACCGGCCCAGCCTCTGTCTGCCCATAGCCTTGCAGCAGCATCACGCCGATCGCCTCGAAGAACATGCCGATCTCGGGGTTCAGCGGAGCACCGCCGGATACCAGCGCTTTCAGCCGCCCGCCAAATTTCGCGCGGATTTTCGGCCGCAGCGTGCGGCCCAGCAGCAAGTTTACGCCGCGATCGCCGAGCGTGCCCTTGCCCGCGGCCTTGCGGTTGGCGATGCCCACCGCCTTGCCCATCAGCCAGGCGGCGGCCCCGCCCTGTTTTTCGGCCTGCTTGACGATCCGCGCGCGCAGCACTTCGAAGAGGCGGGGGACGACGACCATCAGCGTAGGCCGCGTCTCCTCGATATTGGCGGCCAGCTTTTCCAGACCTTCGGCGTAATAGATCTGGCCGCCCAGCCCGATCGGCACGAATTGCCCTGCGGTATGCTCGTAGGCATGGCTGAGCGGCAGGAACGAGAGCATCGCCTCGTCATCGGTCCAGCCGAAATCCTCGTCGATCACTTGGGCCACGCCGGCAAGGTTGGTCAGGATCATGCCGTGGTGCTGGCGCACGCCGCGCGGCGCACCGCCGGTGCCGCTGGTGTAGATGATGCAGGCCAGATCCGCGCGGCTGATCGTGGCAATGCGGGCGTCCACTGCTGCGCGAGCGGCGGGAATATCGCCCAGCTTCAGCCCCGCCCATTCATGAACGGTGAACCCGCTCTGCCCGGTGGAGCGCATCGGTTCGAGCGTGATGACATGATCGCAGCAATCGCTCTTGATCACGGCCGGTAGCAGCGCCCCGGCCAGCTTGGCATTGGAAACGATGACCGCCCGCGCGCCGGAATTCTGCAGGACGTGCAGATGATCGCGAGTCGTGTTGGTGGTGTAAGCGGGCACGGTGACACAGCCTGCCGCCATGATAGCCAGATCCGCGATGCACCACTCGGGCCGATTCTCCGACACGATGGCCACGCGGTCTCCCGATTGGAGGCCGATCGTGCGCAGGCGTTCAGCGATGATGCAGACCTGCCGCGCGGCCTCCTGCCAGGTGATTGCCAGCCATCGCCCGTCATGCTTGGTGCGCAGAAACGGCTTGTCCCCCAACGCATCTGCGCGGCGCAGGAAGAGCGAGACGAGGTTGGGCGCTTGCGCGAAATCGCTGAGCTGCATGCCGGCTGGCATCGGTCGATCCTCTCTCTTCCCGTGTACTAGGTCGCTCTATTCGTGCGCGCCGTTCAAATCGTTGGCGCGCCTTGCGATTACGCTGACGTGGCCTGCGGTGTCCATCGCCACGCCTTCACTGCGCGGATCGGCGGCGCCGCGCCACTGACCGTCGACGAACTCCACCGCGTTGGCCTTGAGGCCGAGTGAGCCGATCTTCAGCGTCTCACCCAGCGCCAGCAGTTGCGGCAACATGGCTTCCAGCTCGGTGCCTCGTTCGATCACGCCCGCCTTGGTGCCGGGCGCGAAGACGAGGCCCATGGCGATCGCGTCCTGCGCACTCATGTTCCAGTCGATCACGCCGATCAGCGCTTTGGCCACCTGGCAGATGATCGTCGATCCGCCTGCCGCGCCGATCACCAGACGCACCTTGCCGTCCGGACCATAGACGATCGTCGGCGACATCGAACTGCGCGGCCGCTTGCCGCCCTCGACGCGATTGACCACCAGATAGCCGTCCTTCGCCGGGGCCGCGTCGAAATCGGGCAGCTCGTTGTTGAGCATGTAGCCATCCACCGCGATGCCACTGCCGAAATAGCCGTTGATCGTTGTGGTGACAGATACGACTTCGCCCTTGCCGTCGGCGATGCTGAGGTGGGTGGTGCCCGGATCGTCCTTCACTGGCGCGCGAGTGCGCTGCGGCGCGCCTTGGGGCTTGCCCGGCTCGATCACGGAAAGGCTGCGATTTTCCTGGATCAGCGCGGAGCGTCTGGCAAGGTAGCTGGGGTCCAGAAGACCGGCTACCGGGACTTGCACGAACTGCGGGTCGGCGATGTACATATCGCGATCAGCGTAGGCCAGCCGCTCGGACTCGGCGAGGAGATGCCAGGCAACGGGCGAGTTGCGGCCAAGCCGCGCCATATCGAACCGCTCCAGCTGCTTCAGGATCATCAGCACGGTGATTCCGCCCGAAGACGGCGGCCCCATGCCGCAGATTTTGTACACTCGGTACGTGCCGCAGATCGGATCGCGGTCCTTTGCCGAATACCCGGCCACGTCCGCCGCCGTCATCGGCGAAGGACGCGGCGCAGTGGACAGGGCGCCCGCGATTCGCTGCGCCGAGGCAGGGGCGTAGAAGGACTTGCCGCCATCCTTCGCCAGCCGTTCGAAGGTTTGCGCCAGTTGCGGCACCCGCAATGTCCTCCCGATCGCCACGGCGTTCGTGCCATCGGGAAAGAACAGCGATTTGGCGGGGCCAGTCACGTGGCGGCCGTATAAATCGAGGCCGTTATGCAGCCGCGCCGTGACGACGAAACCTTCGCGCGCCAGCTTGATCGCCGGCTGGAACAAGTCTGCCCAAGGCAGCTTGCCGAAGCGGGCATGGGCATTGGCCATCGTGGCCACCGAGCCGGGAACGCCCGCACTGCGCGCGCCCGCCATCAGTTCGCGTCCGGGGAGGGGATTGCCCGCGCGATCAAGGAACCAGCCAGCAGTCGCAGCTTTGGGCGCACTTTCCCGTCCGTCGATCGTACTGACCGCGCCGTCCTTGCTGCGCACGAAGAACGTACCGCCGCCGATCCCGGAGTTCTGCGGCTCCACCACATTCAGCGCCAGCATCGTCGCGATTGCGGCATCGGTTGCGTTGCCGCCTTTGCGCAGGATTTCCACACCAGCCGCCGCCGCGCGCGGGTCTGCGGCGCTGACGACGCCGGGGGCTGCTTGCGACGGAGGCGGTTGCGGCGCGGGCGTGGAAAGGCCTGTCGTCGTCTGGCAGGCGCTAAGCAGCAGTGCGCCCAGCACGCTCGGAAGCAGGCGCGCGGTCATCCTCATTCGCATCCCACGGCCTCCGCGATCGAGGCGAAGCCATCGCGACGCATCAGCCGTTCCAGGCCCCGGTTGATGGACCTGGCGATCCCGGGCCCCTCGTAGACCATGGCCGAATAGAGCTGGATAAGGCTGGCGCCTGCCAGGATACGTTGCCAGGCATCTTCCGCCGTCTCGATCCCACCCACGCCGATCAGCGGGATCGCACTGCCCGTGGCGCGCCGAAAATCACGCAGCCGCTGCAGGGCTACCAACTTGAGCGGCGCGCCGGAGAGGCCGCCGCTTTCCCCGGCATCGCGTGAGCGCAGCGGCGGGCGGGCGATCGTCGTGTTCGAAACGATCAGCGCATCCAGCCGTCGATCGAGGGCGACGGCGGCGATATCGTCGATGTCGGCAGGTTGCAGATCAGGCGCGACTTTCAGGAACACCGGGACGTTGCGCGCAGGCGTGCCGCGTTCTTCCAACACCGCGTCCAGCAGTTCCTCCAACGCGGCCTTGTCTTGCAGCGCGCGCAGGCCAGGGGTGTTGGGGGACGAGATGTTGATCGTCACATAATCCGCCAGCGACGCGACGGCGCGGAAGGCCTGGCGATAATCGTCGATTCGATCGGCCGAATCCTTGTTGGCGCCGATGTTGATGCCCAGCACGCCCGATTCGCGCTTGCGGCGGGAGAGGCGGGCTACCGCCGCCGCCACGCCGCCATTGTTGAAGCCCATTCGGTTGATCACGGCACGATCTTCGACGAGGCGGAACAGCCGGGGCTTGGGGTTTCCGGCCTGAGGGCGTGGCGTCAGCGTGCCCACTTCCACGAAGCCGAAGCCTGCGCGCAACAATCCGTCGACCGCTAAGGCGTCCTTGTCGAAGCCGGCGCCCATTCCGACAGGATTGGGAAAGGCGATGCCGGCGACTCGGGTTTGGAGGGGGCCACCATGACGGGCACGCGGGGCTGGCAAAACGGAAACCGCTTTGATTGCAAGGCCATGCGCGCGCTCAGGGTCGAGGCGGTAGAGCAGCGGTCGGATAAGAGCGTAAGTCACGGCAGCAGGCTCTAGCCGCTCATCCACTGTGGCTCAATTGCCGCAGGTGCTAACGAGAAAATCGGTGTGGTTCCAAGTGATTGATCCACAAAGGAGCCCAACTGACCATTTTCCATCAAGTTGTCGCGTTTCTACAATGCAACATCCGTTCGGCCACACTAGAGAGGGCCCGCGACCCGAAGGGCTCGTAAGCCGATTGGCGTTCGAGTTCTTTTACACTTAGCGGTCTCCTGCCTTTGCGTGGGAGACCGCTTTTTTCTGTCCGCTTCCAACGTCCGGAACACGGTGTGGTTGCGCGGTGGTTGAAAAGCGGCGGCAATTGGCCTATTTCAAATCAGAGAAGATCGATCCGATTTAGAAAGTCGGGTGGCCGATCACAGTCTGAAACCAGCAACGGGCCTCCTTTCGCATGCGCTTGTCCAGCATGGCAGATTACGCCGTCGTCGTGATGGCCGCAGCCGCGCGGCACTGCGGTGGTGCGCGCGTGTCCGCCGTCCAGCTGGCAGAGGAGACCGGGCTGCCTGCGCCCACCGTGCAAAAGCTTGTCAGCCGCCTTGCCGGGGCAGGGCTGCTGCGCTCTTCCCGCGGGGTCGGTGGTGGCCTGAAGCTGGCGCGCCCGGCCGCTGCGATTTCGGTGGCTGACATTGTCGAGGCCGTCGAAGGGCCGATCGCGCTGACCGCCTGTGTCGAGCACGGTCGGCACGATTGCACCCTAGAGGGCGCATGTGCCGTCCGGCCGCACTGGCCGCTCGTCAACGAGGCTTTGCGGGGCGCACTGGCCGGCGTTCCGCTGACTCGTCTGGCTTTGGACGTGCGCGTGGCAGAACCGGTTTCCGCCTCGGTCCGCGCTGCTCCTTTGCACCAACCCGTCTCCGCTCCCGCGTGAACCCTTTACTCGAGTTCGTAGCATGACTGAACAAACGCTCCTCAAGGATCAGGCCGCCCACGATGCGGCCGCGCGCGTGGCCGATTACGAGCACGGCTGGTCCGCCGATATCGAGCAGGAATTCGCACCCAAGGGCCTGTCGGAAGAGACCGTCCGCTTCATCTCGGCCAAGAAGAACGAGCCAGAGTGGATGCTGGAGTGGCGGCTGAAGGCCTATGCCAAGTGGCTGGAGATGACTCCGCCTGACTGGGCGAAGCTGAACGTGCCGCCGATCGATTACCAGGACGCGTATTATTACGCGGCGCCCAAAAAGAAGGAACTGCTGGGCTCATTGGACGAGGTCGATCCCGAAATCCTGCGCGTCTACGAAAAGCTGGGCATCCCGATCGAGGAGCAGAAGATGCTCGCCGGGGTGGAAGGTGCGCGCAAGGTCGCGGTGGACGCGGTGTTCGATTCGGTCTCAGTCGCCACCACCTTCCGCGCCGAGCTGGAATCGGCGGGTGTCATCTTCCGTTCGATCTCCGAGGCGATTCGCGAGTATCCCGAACTTGTGAAGAAGTGGCTGGGCCGGGTGGTGCCGGTGCACGATAACTACTTCGCCACGCTGAACTGCGCGGTCTTCTCGGACGGCACCTTCGTCTATATCCCTGAAGGCGTGCGCTGCCCGATGGAGCTGTCGACCTATTTCCGCATCAATGCCGAAAATACCGGCCAGTTCGAACGCACCCTGATCATTGCCGAGAAGGGCTCCTACGTCTCGTATCTGGAGGGCTGTACTGCTCCCATGCGTGACGAGAACCAGCTTCATGCCGCCGTGGTGGAACTGGTTGCGATGGAAGATGCCGAGATCAAGTATTCCACGGTGCAGAACTGGTACCCCGGCAACGCCGACGGGCTGGGTGGCATCTACAATTTCGTCACCAAGCGGGGACTGTGCCAGGGCGCGCGCAGCAAGATCAGTTGGACCCAGGTGGAAACCGGCAGCGCGATCACCTGGAAGTATCCCAGCTGCGTGCTGAACGGCGAGGATTCGGTGGGCGAGTTCTACTCGGTCGCTGTGACCAACAACCACCAGCAGGCCGACACCGGCACGAAGATGATCCACAACGGCAAGGGTAGCCGCTCGACGATCATCTCGAAGGGTATCTCGGCCGGCAAATCGAACAACACCTATCGCGGTCTGGTGCGCGTGGGCGCCAACGCTGACAACGTGCGCAACTTCACCCAGTGCGATTCGCTGCTGCTGGGCAAGGACTGCGGCGCGCACACCGTGCCCTACATCGAGGTGCGCAACCCCACTGCCCAGATCGAGCACGAGGCCACCACCAGCAAGATCAGTGACGACCAGCTATTCTACGCCCAGCAACGCGGGCTCGATACCGAATCGGCGGTGGCGCTGATCGTCAACGGCTTCGCCAAGGAAGTCCTCCAGCAGCTGCCGATGGAGTTCGCGGTCGAGGCGCAGAAGCTGCTGGGGATCAGTCTTGAGGGGAGCGTGGGTTGATGACAGCCGAACGCAAGACTCTCGGCGTCAGTCAGGACACAACCGCCAAGGCCGACCCGCAAGCCGGGTTTGCCGCCACCGGTGCACGGCTCGACAAGTTGAAGGATCGCGCCCGGTTGCAACGCCGGGCTCCTACCCCCGCGCAAGCTGCGCTGTGGGAGCAACTTCGCGATTCGAAGCTGGGCGGATTCAAGATTTCGCGCCAGGCGATCGTGGGCACTACGCTGGTCGATTTTGCCTGCCCCTCGCGCTGGCTGGTGGTGGTGCTGTCCCCCGAAGGCCTGACGGCGGAGGTAGAGGCACTGCAGGACAAGAAGCTGACCGACGTGGGCGTGCGCGTGATGCGCTATGCCGAGAGCGCGGTGCTGGATGATCCAGAAAGCGTCGCCAAGTCCATCAGTGTCGAGCTGAACAAGCCTTTCACCAAGCCCGGTGCCCGCCGCGAAGCACCACGGCGCGATGCCGCGCCGCGCTCTTCTTATGGTGCCCGCCCACCACGTCGCGATGGCGGCAGTGGTCGTGGAGGCTACCAGCGGTGATCGCGGAAAAGCCTCACCGTACCAGTGCCGCTGGCAAGAACTGCGAGTTTGTATCGCCCACACTTTTTCGAGCGAATTGAGACCCATGCTTCAGATCGATAATCTTCAGGCCACCGTCGCCGACAAGCCCATCCTCAAAGGCCTTTCGCTGACGATCAACGCCGGCGAAATCCACGCCATCATGGGGCCTAACGGCGCGGGCAAGTCTACGCTGGGCTACACGCTGGGCGGGCGTCCCGGGTACGAGGTGACCGGCGGCTCGGTGTCGTTCGACGGGCAGGACCTGCTCGAACTGGAACCGCATGAGCGGGCCGCTGCGGGGCTGTTCCTGGGCTTCCAATACCCGGTCGAGATCCCCGGCGTGTCGTTCGTGCAATTCCTGCGCGAGGCGGCGAACGCCCAGCGCAAGGGGCGCGGCGAGGAGCCTTTGTCAGGCGGCGCGTTCCTGAAATTGGCGCGCGAGCAGGCGGGCCTGTTGCGCATGGACATGGACATGCTGAAGCGCCCGGTGAATGTCGGCTTCTCCGGCGGCGAAAAGAAGCGCGCCGAGATGGTGCAGATGGGCATCCTCGATCCCAAGCTGGCGATTCTGGATGAAACGGACTCGGGCCTCGACATCGACGCGCTGCGCATTTGTGGCGAGGGCATCAATGCGATCATGCGCAAGCCTGACAAGGCAGTGCTGCTGATCACGCACTACCAACGCCTGCTCGACTATGTGAAACCCGACTTCGTGCATGTGCTGGCTGGTGGTCGGATCGTGCGCTCCGGTGGGCCGGAGCTGGCCCTGCAGCTGGAGGACGAAGGTTACGAGGCGGTGGTGGCGTGACCACGCTGACGCTTCCCACGCGGCGGGACGAAGCCTACCGCTATTCCGATATCGACGCTTTGGCTGGCGTCTGGCCCGTCGCGCGCGAAGAGCTCGTGGTTGCGGCGGGGACGAGCGGCACGCTGGACATCGTCGAAACCGGTGCGGCCACGGTGGCGCGGCATCTGGTGATCACGCTGGAAGCCGCAGCCAGGTTCGACTTGCGCGTATTGCTGGCCGGGCCAAGCTTCGGGCGCATCGCGGTGGACGTGCGACTGGGCGAAAAGGCGGACTTTACCATGGGTGCGGCCCAGCTGGCGACCGGCCACGAAACCGTCGAGATCGTCACCGAGGTCACCCACACCGGGCTGGACGCCACTTCGGCGCAGATCGTTCGCACGGTGCTGGCCGGCCATGCCACGGGCACATACCTTGGCCGCATCGCGGTTGAACGCGGAGCGGACGGGACCGACGCGGGGCAGTCCGTGCGCGCCATGTTGCTGGATCGTACCGCCACTGCCAATGCCCGGCCCGAGCTGGAAATCTACGCGGACGACGTGAAGGCCGCCCATGGCTGCGCCGTGGGTGAGCTGGATGCTCAGGGGCTGTTCTACCTGATGTCACGCGGGTTGCCGCCGGCTGAGGCGAAGCGCTTGATGCTGCAGGCTTTCATTGCCGAGGCTTTTGCCGGCGCGGCGAACGAGGACATGCTGAGCGAGAAGGCTCTGGCACGTCTTGGGGCGATCCTGTGAGCGGCCCCGTAACCATCGTCGACAGTGCCGAGCGCGTTTCGGTATCCAGCGACATTCGCGTGCAGTTCCCCGGCATGTGGAACCTCGATGGCTCGCCGTGGCGCTATCTCGATACCGCGGCCACCGCGCAGAAGCCGCAGGCGGTGATCGATGCCACGGTGCGGGCGATGGGTGTGGACTATGCCACCGTCCATCGCGGCGTCTATGCTCGCTCCGCCGAGATGACCTTGGGGTTTGAAGCCGCGCGCCGGCGCGTGGCGGCGTTCATCGGCGCGGACGAGGGCGAAGTGGTGTTCACCCGCGGCGCTACGGAAGCGATCAACCTCGTCGCCAGCACTTGGGGCGAAGCGAACCTGAAGGCGGGTGACCGTATCCTGATCTCGATGCTGGAGCATCATTCCAACATCGTGCCCTGGCAGCTTCTGCGCGAACGCACCGGTGTGGCGATCGACGTGTGCCCGCTCACCCAGGATGGCCGGATAGATCTTGATGCGGCAGAAGCGATGCTGACTTCCGCGCACAAGCTCGTCGCGCTGGCGCATGTATCCAACGTGCTGGGCTCGGTGCTGGATGTGAAGCGCGCCGCCGATCTGGCGCATGGCGTAGGCGCGAAGCTGCTGGTGGATGGCTGCCAGGCGGCCCCGCGCATCAAGCTCGACGTGAAGGCGCTCGATTGCGATTTCTACGTTTTCTCCGCGCACAAGCTCTATGGCCCCACCGGGATCGGTGCGCTGTGGGCGCGGGCGGAGATCCTCGATGCCATGCCGCCCTGGCACGGCGGCGGCGCGATGATCGATACCGTCACTTTCGAAAAGACGACATTCGCGAGCGCGCCTCAGCGGTTCGAGGCGGGCACGCCGATGATCATTGAGGCGATCGGCCTTGCCGCCGCGATCGACTGGCTGGAAGCGATCGGACTGGACGTGGCGCAAAGCCATGAGCGCGCGCTTGCCAACACGCTGCGCGAGGTCCTTGGCCAGCGCAACGACGTGACCGTGTTCGGTCCGGCCGATGCCCTGGGCATTACCAGTTTCGCGCTGGACGGGGTGCATCCGCACGACCTCGGCACTATCTTGGATGAGGAAGGCGTGGCGATCCGCGCCGGACATCACTGTGCCCAGCCGCTGATGCAGCATCTGGGCGTGTCGGCAACGGCGCGGGCGAGCTTCGGCCTCTACAACGACGAAAGCGATATCGAGGCGCTCCTGAAAGGGATCGAGCGTACGCGAAGGATTTTTGCCTGATGACTGACGATACTCGTGACGAAACCCGCAAGTTCGCGGTTGAGGAAGTTGACGCCGCTCCCGCGCCTCCACGCGCGCGCGTGGACGATGCCCCGGCAGACGATGCGCCCCAGGTGTACGAGACGCCGACGCAGAAGTTTGCTCGCAAACGCGATTACCTGGAAGGCTTCCTGGCGCAGGAACCTGAAGGAGAGGACCCGACCGGTCCTGGCGGCATGATCTACGAAGGCGTGATTTCCGCGCTGAAGGAAATCTACGATCCCGAAATCCCGGTGAACATCTACGAGCTGGGCCTGATCTACGGCGTCGATGTCTCACCCGAGCATAGCGTCGCCATCACCATGACGCTGACGACGCCGCATTGCCCCGTGGCCGAATCGATGCCGGGAGAGATCGAGATGCGCGTGGCCGCGGTGCCGGGCGTGCGCGATTGCGAGGTGAATCTCGTCTGGGATCCGCCTTGGGACATGGCCAAGATGAGCGATGAGGCCAAGCTGGAACTGGGCATGCTGTGACGGAGGTCATCGCCCTCCAGCGTGCGGTCGACTTCGTCATCGACCCGGTCGGCTTCCGCAACCCCGCGGACGCTGATGCGCTGGTGCACCTGCTGGATTGTTATGCGCGCGATCCGATGGGTGGTGGCGAGCCCCTGGCGGACGACGTACGCGCACGGCTGCCGATGGCGCTGGCAGGTGTTCCGGGCGCATTCGCTTTCCTGGCGCGGATTGGGGATCGGCCCGTTGGCCTGGCGATCTGCTTCACCGGCTTTTCAACCTTCGCCGCCGCGCCCGTGGTTAACATTCACGACGTCAGCGTGCATTCCGCGCAACGTGGCCGGGGGATCGCCCGCGCGTTGTTCGCGCGGATCGAGGCCGAGGCGCGATCGCGCGGGGCCTGCAAGATTACGCTGGAAGTGCTGAGCGGCAACCAGCCTGCCAAGCGGCTCTACAAGTCACTGGGCTATAACGATTACACACTCGATCCCGAGGCTGGACACGCGCTGTTCTGGCAAAAGAGGCTGACATGACGATTGAAACCATTGGCGACACCAAAGTCCGCGCCCGCCCCGCTGCCGTCATCCTGACGCCGGGCGCCGAGGCCCGCATCGCCGACTTGATGAGCAAGGCTCCCGAAGATGCCATCGGCGTCAAGCTTTCCACCCCGCGCCGGGGTTGCTCGGGGTTGGCCTACTCGGTCGACTATGTGAGCGAGGCGAACGCCTTCGATGAGCGGATCGAGACACCCGGCGGCCTGTTCTTCATCGACGGCGCCTCGGTGCTGTACCTCGTGGGCAGCACGATGGACTGGAAAGAAGATGATTTCACCGCCGGCTTCGTTTTCGATAATCCCAATGCCAAGGGTGCCTGCGGGTGCGGGGAAAGCTTTACGGTGTGAACCGCTTCTCGGCATCTTAGTGACCGGCAAGATGACCTTTAATCGATCGTAAAGCCTGTTTTTGCGAGGATTGATTAAGGCCAGCGAAGTACTTTTCCCCTGGGCAACAGGGGAAGTGTTTCATGAAGCGATTTGTTCTTGCGGCGGCGATGATGTCGATGATGGCCGCAGGTGCGCAGGCACAGTCTACATTCGTCTGGCCATCCAGCCAGGCAGGTTCGAGCGGCCAGGGCCTCAGATATTACATTCCGATGGGCACGCCGCTAATGTTGCGGACGCTGAACCAGATCAACACGCGCGAGGCGCATGTGGGCGATCGCATCTACATGCAGGTCGCAGAGCCGATCATGTTTCGCGGCCAGACGATCATCCCTGAAGGGTCTCCGGCCATCGGCGAGGTGTCCGAACTTCAGCGCAACGGACACTTCGGCCGAAAGGGCAAAGTCGCCGTGCGCGTGATCGAGGTGCAGACGCCCAGCGGTCCGGTTCAACTTTCCGGCCGCGCCTATGATGAAGGTCGTTCCGGAACGGCGATTTCGGTCGGCACCATCATGGTCGTATCGGTGCTGGGTTTCCTCATCCACGGGACGAGCGGCGATATCCCGGCCGGCACGTCGGTGCGCAGCTATCTTGGCGAGCGGATGAATTTTCGTTGGAATGGAGAGGCCGAGCAACAGGCGGCCGCTACTGAGGCCGTTCCCGACAAGCTGGCCGTGGCGTCCGCTGCTTTCGCCAAATAATCCTGCGCCGGGGCGAAGGGCAGAGCCTTTCGCCTAACGCCCCTTGAGCGCCGCCACGCAGGCGGCGCGGTCCACATCCTGGCTGTCGGACGAGCGCCGCGCATCGACGTAGGAGGCAAGTGGCTCTTTTGATTGCGCGGTGGGATAAAGGAACACGTCCAGGACGCAGGCCCTGCCGGTAAATTGCAACTTTCGCGCATCACCTTCCCACACGTTCAGGCGGGGCTGGCCGAACTGGCGCGTCAATTGTGCTTCAGTGGCGCCGATCACGCCTTCTAGGCCGGGGATCGTCTGGAACGTGGGATCGCGTGGCGCGGCGCGAACCGGCGTTCGTACGGGCTGGCCCTTGCCGGGGCGCGTGCTGCCGGTGGTCGCTGTCGAGGCGCAGGCGGCCAGCAGCGGCGCCAGCAGGCACAAGCCGGCCAGCGTGCGGAAGGGGGGAAGGGTGCGAAACGGTCTGGCGGGCAGCATGGTTGGCCCTCGCATTGCCCGGCGCGGCCATACTGTCAACGCCATGTCCTGCCGCGCACCATTGCTCCACGCCCAACCGCAGGCTACTCGCGACATGAAGCCGTGCCGCGATCAAGGCGGGCGACGCAAAGGATAATCCCCCCGTATGAGTGATACCCCGTCCGAAGTGCGATACGATGTCCTCGCGATCGGCAACGCCCTGGTCGACGTGCTGGCGCACAGCCGGGACGAGGTGCTGCAGGACCTGGGCCTGGTGCGCGGCGGCATGACGCTGGTGGACACCGCGCGAGCGGAAGAGCTTTATGCGCACATGGGACCAACCGCGCAGATCTCCGGTGGTTCGGCGGCGAACACCCTGGCGGGCATGGCTTCGCTGGGCGCGCGCTGTGCCTTTATCGGCCAGGTGGCGGACGATCCGCTGGGTGAAGTCTTCGCGCATGATATCCGTGCCGCCGACATCGCCTTCGACACGCCCGCCCGCCCGGGACAGCCGCCTACCGGGCGCTGCCTGATCTTCGTCACGCCCGATGCGCAGCGCACGATGAACACCTTCCTGGGTGCCTCGCAGTTTCTGCCGGCCGATGCGCTTGATCTGGAAACGATCGCCGCTTCCGCCGTGCTCTATCTGGAGGGATATCTCTGGGATCCGGAAGAGCCGCGCGCGGCGATGCGCAAGGCGATTTCGACGGCCCGGGATGCGGGCCGCAAGGTTGCCTTCACGATGTCCGACGCTTTCGTGATCGATCGACATGGCGACGATTTCCGCGATCTGATCGCGCAGGGCCAGATCGACATCCTCTTCGCCAACGAGGTGGAACTGGCGGCGCTGACCGGCATCGCGGACTTTGATGCCGCGCTGGCCTCCTTGCAGGACAAGGTGCCGGTGCTGGTCGTCACGCGCGGGGCGCATGGCGCGGTCGCGGTGACCGACGGCCATCGTGTGGAAGTGCCGGCCGAGCCTATCGAGCGCGTGGTCGATACCACCGGGGCCGGAGACCTGTTTGCCGCCGGTTTCCTCTTCGGCCATGTTCGTGGCCGCTCTCCCACGGAAAGCCTGCGCCTGGGCGCGATCTGCGCGCGCGAGGTGATCTCGCACTTTGGCGCGCGGCCCGAAGTCTGCCTTTCGACCCTGGTCGAAGAGAAGGTCGGCTAAGGCGATGGCAAGCGGGCAGGACATCACGACGACCTGCCCCGCCCTGATCGACTTCGAAGCCAGTTGCCTTCCCGAGTTCGGGCAATCGTATCCCATCGAAGTCGCCATCGCCCACGTCGACGGGGTCAGCCGTACCTGGCTGATCCGCCCGGCGGCGGCATGGCGTTTCTGGGACTGGTCTCCCGAAGCGGAGGCGCTGCATGGCATCAGCCAGGAACTGATCGCGCGCGAAGGCATCGATGCCGCGCAAGTGCTGGCGGAAATGGCCGAGTTCGCGGGCGACCGCCCGGTCTATGCCGATGCGGACATCGATGCCTATTGGCTAGAGGTGCTGGCGCACGCTGCCGGCCTCCAGCCGCCCTTCCCGGTACGTTACCTTGGCGAGTATTTTGCGGAGCGCGGCTACACCCGTCCGCAGATCGTGACCGCGCTGGCCTCCGCACGCGAACGCCTGCCGGTGGAACATGTCGCCCGCGATGATGCGAGCCGGCTCGCCCTCACCGTCCAGCTCTTGCACAAGGCCGAACAAGCAGAAGACCAAGGCCGATGAGGCCGGGCCCTGGAACAGGGCTGCCTTACGCGGTTTATTCCAGGCACTCCGGCACGCCCGTCTCCGGCTCGCCATAACGAAGAAGCCAGGCGCCCCCGTGCAGATCACCTTTGCCAGTTACAATATTCGCAAGGCCGTGGGCTTGGATCGCCGCCGCGATCCGGAGCGCATCCTGGCGATCCTGCATGAGATCGACGCCGACGTTATCGCTTTGCAGGAGGCCGACCGGCGCTTTGGCCGCCGCATGAGCGTCCTGCCGCTCGATGCGATCCAGCAAAGCGGCTACCGTCCCGTGCCCCTGTCCATGAAGCCCGATAGTCTGGGCTGGCATGGCAACGCGCTGCTGGTGCGCCGGGACATCGATCTGGTGGAGGCCGCGCCGGTACCGCTGCCTGTACTGGAGCCGCGCGGGGCGATCCGCGCCGACTTGCGGATCGAGGGCCGATCGGTGCGCGTGATCGGCATGCACCTGGATTTGTCCGGTTTGCGTCGCCGCCATCAGGTGCGCAGCGTCCTCGCCCATTCAGCTGACTGTGCCTCGCGGATGCCCACGGTCTTGATGGGCGACATGAACGAATGGGCGGCAAAGGGTGGATGCTTCCGCGAATTCGACAGCAACTGGCACGTGCTGGCACCCGGGCGCAGCTTTCCTTCGCGCCATCCCGTGGCGGCGCTCGATCGGATCATCGTCTCCAATGAGTGCGAGATCGTGGGAACCGGAGTGCATCGTACTGCATTGTCAGCGGTAGGTTCCGACCATCTGCCCGTCTTCGCTACCATAGCGCTGCCTAAAAAATAGGCAAGCTGCCCAGGATTCGGGCGGCGGCCACGATGTCGTCCCGTGTCTGCGGTACACCATCCGCTGAAATCCCTAACAAACGTAAACTGGCACGTCCCTTGCTATACCTAGTCATACCGGCATGTTGCCGGTGGCTAACAGGGGATAGGCATGAAGTTCATCATCGCCATCATCAAGCCGTTCAAGCTCGACGAGGTGCGCGAAGCTCTCGGCGCCATCGGCGTCGCCGGCATGACCGTATCGGAGGTGAAGGGCTTTGGGCGGCAGAAGGGGCAGACCGAGATTTATCGGGGCGCCGAATACTCCACCAACATGCTGCCCAAGGTGAAGATCGAAGTCGCGGCTTCGGACGATATGGCTGCCCAAATCGTCGAGACGATCCAGCAGGTCGCCAGCACCGAGGCCATCGGCGACGGCAAGATCTTCGTCCTGGACCTGGCCGCTGCCGTGCGCATCCGTACTGGCGAATCCGGGGACACCGCGCTGTGAGGGGGAATTCCAAGATGAACCGCAAGATTCTGGGCGGCGTGGGGGCGATCGTCTCGTCCCTGTGCGTCGCCAGCGCCGCCTGGGCGCAAGCCGCCGCCCCGATCAAGGCGCCTGACGCCGCTGCCGCTGCCGGCATGATCAACAAGGGCGATACTGCCTGGATGCTGATCTGCGCCGCGCTGGTGCTGATGATGTCGATCCCGGGCCTGGCCTTGTTTTACGGCGGCCTGGTGCGCGCCAAGAACATGCTGAGCGTATGCATGCAGGTGTTCATGATCGTCTCGGTCGCCGGCCTGCTGTGGGCCTCGGTCGGTTATTCGATCGCCTTCACGTCCGGTGGTGACAACCACTTCTTCGGTGGTCTTTCCAAGGCCTTCCTGGTGGGCGTGGACGCCACGACCGTGGGCGCGACGTTCTCTAACAACGTCTATATCCCCGAACTGGTCTTCGTGGTCTTCCAGATGACCTTCGCCATGATCACGCCCGCGCTGATCGTCGGCGCGTTTGCTGAGCGTGTGAAGTTCAGCGCGCTGATGGTCTTCGTGGTCGCCTGGTCGATCCTGGTCTATTACCCGATGGCGCACATGGTGTGGTACTGGGCCGGCCCGGACTTCCTGGCCGATGCGCCTACCGACTCGGGCCTGCTGTGGGGCTGGGGCGCGCTGGACTTCGCTGGTGGCACCGTCGTTCACATCAACGCCGGTATCGCTGGCCTCGTCGGCTGCCTCTTCATCGGCAAGCGCCATGGCTATCCCAAGGAGCCGATGCCGCCGCACTCGCTCGTCATGACCATGATCGGCGCGAGCCTGCTGTGGGTGGGCTGGTTCGGCTTCAACGCCGGTTCCAACCTGGAAGCCAATGGCGTCACCGGCGTGGCCTTCATCAACACCATGCTCGCCACGTGCGCCGCCGCCGTCAGCTGGTCGCTGATCGAGCAGTTTCACCACGGTAAAGCCAGCATCCTGGGTGCCGCCACCGGCGCCGTCGCCGGCCTGGTCGCCATCACTCCCGCGGCGGGCCTCGGTGCGCCAATGACCTCGATCGTGCTGGGCTTCATCGTTTCGCCGGTCTGCTACATCTTCGTCACCCAGGTGAAGATCAAGATGGGCTACGACGACAGCCTGGACGTGTTCGGCGTGCACTGCATCGGCGGTATCGTCGGCGCGATCGGCACCGGTATCGTCGCTTCCCCGGCGCTCCGCGGCCAGGGTGTGTTTGACTACACATCCTTCCCCGCCGTGTTCGACGCTTCGACCTACTCGATCAGCGGGCAGGTGATCACCCAGATCAAGGCTGTGCTGTTCACCCTGGTTTACTCCGGCGTGATCTCGGCGGTGCTCTACTTCGTGATCGACAAGACCATCGGTCTGCGTCCCAGCCTCGAGGACGAGAACGCCGGCCTCGACATCAGCAGTCACGGCGAACGCGCCTACAACTACTAAGGCTTCAACAGTTTGGCGGGGGACGGGGAAGTTTCCTCCTCTCCATCCCCTCCTCCGCCACCCGATGTTCCTCCTGCGAACACAGACTCAAAGGGCCGGAGCCAGCCGCTCCGGCCCTCTTTTCCGTTTTCGAAAGGCTTGGCAGTTAGCCGGCGGATGCCCTCAGCACGTCCATCACCTGGCGGACGGGCGACAGATCATAGCCGGCGGCGGCAGCGGCCTGGGCCAGCTGTTCGGGATCCTTGCCCGCCTTCGCCTCCGCCAAAGCCCATAGCAAGGTCGACCGGGTTCCCGATCGGCAATAGGCCAGTACCGGCCCGGTCGAACGCTGCAGGGCATCGGCCATCGCCGTCACCTGGTGCTCGGCGAAACCGGCATGCGTGATGGGAATTGCAAGGTATTCGATCCCTTCGGCCTTGGCGGCGGCCGCGATCTCGTCACCCGGAATCTGATCTTCACTCTCGCCTTCGGGCCGGTTGTTGACGATCAGGGTGACGCCCAGCGCCTTGGCTTCCGCCACTTCGGGCAGGCCGATCTGCGGGCTGGCGTAAACGGTATCGATCAGCTTGCGAAACATGGTGCGTCAGCTCCTGCGACAAAGGTGCGAAAGGTAGAAAGTGCGGCAGCCCTAGCACAGTGGCGCCACTATTCGGCAAGTGACTCAGAAACCCACGCATTTCTGTTCGCCAAGCTCTTGCGACTCGTATATACGGCGGAATTGCAGGGAAAGACCGCGTTCGCGCGGGTCGCTTGATCTGGCGCCTGGCGTGGTTCGCCCACCCGTCTGGGCTAATGCTTATCGGGCGCAGCGAAGGTTTATTCGTAGAGATGGGTTTTGATAGAGGACGTCGCGGTAGGGGACGTGACAAGCGCGATCGGTTTGGCGAAGATGAAGGCGGCGGTTTCGATCCCTTCTTCGCAGGACAGGACCGTGGCGGTGGCGGCGGCTTTGGCGGCGGTGATCGCTTCGGCGGTGGCGGCAACAGCGGCGGCTTCGGCGGTGGTGATCGCTTTGGCGGCGGCGGTGGCGGCGGCTTCGGTGGTGGCGCTCCCCGCAGCGGCGGCTTCGGCGGCGGTCCCCGTGGTGGCGGCGGCGGTTTCGGCGGCGGCGGTGGCCCCCGCGGTGGCGGCATGCCGGCCCAGGTCGTTGGCCAAGGCAAGGGCGTCGTAAAGTTCTTCAACGCAGCCAAGGGCTTCGGCTTCATTCAGCGCGATGAGGGCGGCGATGATGTGTTCGTGCACATCAGCTCGGTCGAGCGTGCCGGCCTGGAAGGTCTTGCCGAAGGTCAGCAGCTGGAATTTCAGCTTGTCGATCGTGGCGGCAAGATTTCGGCCAGCGATCTCGTCGTAGTCGGCGATGTCATCCCTGTCGAAAAGCAGCGTGAGCAGGCACCGCGCGAAGCGGCTCCCCAGCGCCAGCTGACGGGTGACAAGGCGACCGGTACGGTCAAGTTCTTCAACTCGATGAAGGGCTTCGGCTTCATCACGCGCGATGACGGTCAGCCAGATGCGTTCGTGCACATCAGCGCGGTTGAGCGTTCGGGCATGTCCGGCCTCAACGAAGGCGATCAGGTCGAATTCGACATCGAAGTCGATCGACGAGGCAAGTACTCGGCGGTCAACCTCGTCCCGCGCCAGGGTTGATCTTGCCGGCATTGCTGCCGATTGGTTGATCGAAGCCGTGCTAACGATTAGAAGCGCGCAAATGGCGGTCCGTTAGGGCCGCCATTTGTCGTTTGCGACTTTCCCCGACCAGCACTGCCATCGGGGCTCAGGAACAGGAAAACAGACCGTCCGGGCCGCCCGATGCGCCAGCGTCTACTTCCAGGAATCACGACCATGTCGATCACTCCGCTGATGCCCGTCTATCCCCGGTCCGACGTTCGGCCCGTGCGCGGCGAACACTGCCATCTGATCAGTGAGGATGGCCGCCGCTTCCTGGATTTCGCCAGCGGTATCGCGGTGAACGCCCTGGGGCACTCGCACCCCGGACTGATCGGCGCGATCCAGAAGCAGGCGGAGACGCTAATGCACGTCTCCAATCTATACGGCAGCCCCCAAGGTGAGCATCTCGCAAAGCGGCTTACCGACCTGACTTTCGCGGATACGGTATTTTTCACCAACTCGGGAGCCGAGGCGGTGGAGTGCGCGATCAAGACCGCGCGGGCCTATCACCAGGCGGCGGGCAACACCGACAAGTTTGAGCTGATCACGTTCAACAACGCCTTCCACGGCCGCACGCTCGCCACGATCAGCGCGTCCAACCAGGACAAGATGCACAAGGGCTTCCTGCCGCTGCTGCCCGGCTTCCGCTATGTCGAGTTCAACGATCTGGAAGTCGCCAAGGCTGCCATCGGCCCAAATACCGCGGGCTTCCTGGTCGAGCCGATCCAGGGCGAAGGCGGCATCCGCGTGGCGGACGACGCGTTCCTTCAGGGTCTGCGCGCCTTGTGTGACGAGCATGACCTGATGCTGGTTCTGGACGAAGTGCAGAGCGGCGTCGGCCGCTCGGGCACGTTCTACGCCTATGAACAGTATGGGATAAAGCCGGACATCCTGGCCACCGCCAAGGGCATTGGCGGCGGCTTTCCGCTGGGCGCGTGCCTTGCCACCGAAAAGGCGGCGCGCGGTATGGTCGCGGGTGCGCACGGCTCCACTTATGGCGGCAACCCGCTCGCCATGGCTGCCGCCGAAGCCGTGCTGGATGTGATCGCGGATGACGCGTTCCTGGCCGATGTGCGCGCCAAGGGTGAACGGTTGCGCGCGCGCATAGAGCAGTTCCTTGGCAATTATCCGGAGCTCTTCGAATCGGTACGCGGCCGGGGGTTGTTCATCGGCCTGAAGATGAAGGCCGAGCCACGCGGTTTCGTGGCCCACATGCGGGACAATCACCAGTTGCTGGCCGTTTCGGCGGGAGACAACGTGGTGCGCATCCTGCCGCCGCTCGTCATCGATGACAGCCACATGGATGAATTCATGGAGAAGCTTTCCGCCGCTGCGGGAAGCTATCACCCGGCAGAAGCAGCATGAGCGCGCAAGCCACGCCCCGGCACTTCGTCGGGCTCTCGGACGCGGGCGGTGATGCCGTCGCCGCGATTCTCAACGATGCGCTGGATCGCAAGGCGGCGCGGCGGGGCTGGGCGAAAGGCCGCCCTGACGCCGATGCGCCGCTGGCCGGGCACGTGCTCGCCATGATCTTCGAGAAGAACTCCACCCGCACCCGCGTCTCGTTCGATATGGCGATGCGGCAGTTGGGCGGCAGTGCCCTGATCATGGAAGCAGGCAGCACCCAGCTGGGGCGCGGCGAAACCGTGGCTGATACCGCGCGCGTGCTCAGCCGCATGGTGGATGCGATCATGATCCGCACCGACGATCACGCCAAGATCGAGGAGCTGGCACATTATGCCGATGTGCCGGTGATCAACGGCCTCACCGATCTGTCGCACCCCTGCCAGATCGTCGCCGATTTGCTGACCGTGATCGAGCGTGGCTTTGCGCTGCCCGGCCTGCAAGTCGCCTGGCTGGGCGATGGCAACAATGTCGCCAACTCGCTGATCGAGGCTGCGGGCCTGATGAAGTTCACCGTTCGCGTGGGCGGCCCCGCCGGATACGAACCCGGCCCCGCCTTCATCGCAGCGGCGCGGGAGCAGGGCGGAACGGTGGTGCTTACGCAGGACGTGAACGAGGCGGTGCGCGGTGCGCAAGTCGTGGTCACCGATACCTGGATCTCGATGGGGCAGGCCGGCGGCGACGTGCATCTGGCGGCGATGGCGCCCTATCAGGTCGACACGCGCCTCATGAACGAAGCCGCGCCGGGTGCGGTGTTCCTGCACTGCCTGCCGGCGCATCGCGGTGAGGAAGTGACCGCCGAAGTGATCGACGGGCCGCAGTCCGCAATCTGGGACGAGGCGGAAAATCGCGTTCACGCCCAGAAATCCATCCTGCGCTGGGCCTTGGGTCAGCTGTGAGTTCGGACGACTACCTAATCCAGTCCGGCCAGACAGGCTTTGACCGGATACTCGGCTTCATCATCCCGGATCGCCATGCGCGAGGCCGGATGGTCCGGCTGGGCCCGACACTGGAGACGATCCTTTCCGCGCACGACTATCCGCCTGCGATCAAGCACTTGCTCGCAGAAGCGCTGGTTCTCACGGCGATGATGGGCTCGCTGCTCAAGGAAGATGGCGGCCAACTGACGTTGCAGGCGCAAGCCAAGGGCGGCGCGATCGACTTGCTGGCGTGCGATTATCGGGGCGGTGAACTGCGCGGCTATGTCAGCCACGATCGCGAAAAGGCAGCGGCGGCGGGTACGAGCCCGCGTCTGGAAAACCTGTGCGGCGAAGGCTACTTGGCCATCACCTTTGATCTTGAGGGCAGTGGTGAGCGCTATCAGGGCATCGTGCCGCTGGAAGGCAGCTCACTTTCGGAAGCATGCGAGCGATACTTCGGGCAGTCCGAGCAGGTGCCGACGCTGCTGCGCGTCGCGATCCGATCCGAAGGCCCACACTGTGTCGCCGGCGGCCTCCTGGTCCAGCACTTCCCTGAGGGCGAAGAAGGGCGCGAGCGGCTGCACGCGAAGGAGGACCATCCCGAGTGGGAACATGTGGCGGTCATGGCCGGAAGCACGCGCCATGATGAACTGGTCGATCCCGACCTGTCGCTGGAAGATCTGCTGATCCGCCTATTCCACGAAGAACGCGAAGTGCGCGTCCAGCCCCTCGCCGAACTGTCCCGCGGATGCCGATGCTCCGTCGAGCATTACCAGTCCGTCTTGGCCAGCTTCCCGGAAGATCAACTGGCAGAGATGCGCGATCCGGACGGCACCATCCCGGTAGACTGCGCGTTCTGCTCCAAAATCATTCGCGTTTCGGCGTAAACTGCGCAGAGTAGGGCAACCCAGCAGGTACGACTTGCTGTCTATATGTCTTCTACTTCGCCGTGATTCGCGTCGGTGTTCTGTCAGATGATTTACTCCGGCATCATCCGACGGCCCTCCAGCCGGGCGATTGCGTGGCGAACCACCTTGTCGAGTGCTTCATCGGAAAAAAATCCGCCGGGTATCAGGCAACGGTCCACCAGAACCCGCCGCAACGCGGCGAACGTCACGGGATCTGGCGGCGTGGGGTTGGACCAGAATGCATCGAGTCCACCTTTGAAGGTGATATCGGCAATGTCGTAGATGGCGTGCCCCAACGCGACGACCGGTATCCCTTCAGCCAGTGCAAGAGTGCCGCTTGTGCTGTTGATGGTGATCATCCCCAGGGCGCGGCGGGTAACCGGAACGATGTCGCCCCAGCCTAGGTAATCGACCCGATCCGCTACGCCGTATAACGTGGCGATATCGTTGGTCTCCTGGCGCCAATCCCGGACACCGTTGTCCAACGGGTGTTCTTTCACGATGAGACGGATATGGGGCGCGGCATTCGCCGCAAAAGAAGCGATCACCAGCTTTAGGGCATCGGCAATGCCGGCGAAAGGCGAATGAAGGCGGATCTGTGCGTCAGAGTCCAACTGTAGGGGGAAGAGAAAGTAGGACGCCTCACTCTTCCAAGTGTGGTTCAGCAGCATTTCGCTGTGCAGTTGATTTTCCTTGCGCCGGCGGAGTTTGCGCGCCCAGCCCATCGCTTCGACAAGCGGATGCCACGGCCGGTGATTGGTCCAATAGGGATAATACCAACGCGTCAGCACGTCCGCCGCATTGTACAGCAATCCTTCTATCGCTCGGCGACGGAATGACGACGGAACCTGTGCATGGGGCGGGACGGGCGGCAGGGCAGCGGCTGTCTCACGGTACCAGGCGGGATCGCGGGGTAGCGTGGAGTGTCCGTTCACCCCGCCAAGTTCCAGCGTCACCCAGTCCGGCCTAATATACCCCTCTTCGAAGACATGGACCAGAACACCCAACTCACGACATAGGCGAATGGCTGGCATGTGATGATCTCGGCAATCACCAAACAGAGCAACATCTGTAACGCCGTGTTGACGAATGACGCCCTCAAGCCATTTGGGCCACGCTTCCAGCGATCCTCGGTAATCGAGGCCGCCCGGTAGGCGCCAGAACAACCGATCGCCGCCATTGAAGTTGATCTTGTGAACTTCGTGCCCCGCTCGGATCAGCTCCTGACCGAGTCGCCGGAAGAGTGGCCCCATCAATCCTTGCAACAGCAGCACTGACTTACGCTCTGGACCAGGGCTGGCGAGCGGACCCGTATCGGGATTTGTCGGCATTCAAAGGACCTGTTCGGGAGACGCGGCTACCAAGCATTGAGCTGCCACGTCATGGACATAGTTTATTCGATAATGCGGGAGCATCAACACGGCAACCCCGGGCATCTACAAGGCCTTGTACATTCTGGGTGTGGTGACACTTCACCTGGCGGCGGCTATGGCCTCCCTCCTTCCGGCGATGGCTTGCGTCGCGCGGAGTTCAGCTGTCGGCCAAGCCGAAGGAGTGACGTTGGCGTTAACGTCCATTTTAGGGTGCCTGGGCGGTCTTCTGGGTGCGGTTGCTTTGGATGCACTGGCATCGCCGCGCAGCCCTCGGCGCCTGGGGTTACGCAACGCGGCGGGACTGTGTTTGCTGATTTGCCAAGTTATAAGCGTTTTCGGCCTTGTCATGGCCGTGTGCGGCAGCATCTGGGTATCGATCGTTCTAGCTCTGGCTACGCTGGCCTTGCTCGTCTTGGCCTCTAACGCCAAGAATACGGTGCTGGGCGAGCCGCTGGTCTTTTCCGATCTCGCCTTGATCGGTGCGATCTTTCGCCATCCGCAATTTTACCTTTCGGCCATTCCGGTTTGGCAACGCTGCGTCGTTGGCGCGGCAGCGGTAGGACTGATCGCTACCATAGCAGCCCTGTTCGTTGTGGATGTTGGGGCGCATGCCGCCGGCTTGGGCATTTTGCTCAGCGGGTTGTGCCTGTTGGCCTTTCTCATGTGTTTTTCGCCGATCAAGGCATTAGCACGTGCCCCGCACAATGAGGCCGATGTCCGTAGAATAGGACTGACGCCCACACTCATGCTTTACTGGCTTCGTTGGCGTAAAAGCGAGGACCCGCCGCCATATCGGCCGGAAGTTCGGAGTGCTTCGCAGGAAGCTCGGGGATTGTTGATCGTGGTTCAGTGCGAGAGCTTCGCTGACCCGAAAGATGTATTTTCTGATCAAATGCAATCTTTGCCGAATCTCGAGGAGGCTCGCCGTAATGCCTGGCAATATGGCAACCTTCATGTCAGCGGCTTTGGTGCCTATACCATGCGTACCGAGTATGCCGTTCTCTTCGGACGTGAAGAAAAGGATCTGGGATTTCGACGCTACGATCCATTCCTGACAGCGTTGGGTGAAACCACTTACGCTTTGCCACGAAGGCTTGGCAAAGCGTGGCGAAGTCTGTTCATCCACCCTCACGACATGCGGTTTTACGGCCGGGACAAGATAATGCCGGCGGCCGGTTTCGATGAATTGGTGGGAGAGGATCGCTTCGATGCACCACTACCAGGGGAGGGCCGCTATGTGACGGACGCCGCCATGGCGAAGGAGATACTTGCGCTGGCAAAAGCAGCCCAGCAGCCTTCTTTGCTTTATGCGGTTACGATCGAGAATCACGGCCCATGGGCCTCTGATACGGCGGGCGGCGAGGATCTGATGGGAAGTTACCTGCGGCTTGCGCGCAACAGCGATACCATGATCCGGCGGCTCATCGATGGGCTGGCGGAATTGAGAGGACCAGCAACGCTGGTCTTTTTTGGCGATCACCGCCCCAGCATCCCCGGCGTCACCAACCCGCACGAGGCAAGGTATACGCCCTATGTCATCGTACGCCTCAACGATGGCCAATTCGATCATGGCGAGAACCGCCATGTGGACCTGACCCCGGCGGAGCTACATCACACGATGCTCGACATTATGCTGGGCAGGCCTGTTTGATTGAGCTTAGCCAGGGGGCGTCAACGACAGTAACAATCTATCGCGCAAAACGGCGGGTAAAAGTCGATCGAAGGCGCGGAGAAGTACAAACGGCCAAGGTAGGATCAGATGAGCCTGTTTACGCCGCACTGCCTGTTCAATCCGTTTTGCAACGAGATCGGGTGCCATGGCAAAGGCACGGCCATCATGCGTTTGACGTCCCGCCTCGGTGTCGATGAAACCAGGCGATACCAGCGTCACGGACACGCCATAAGGGCGCACGTTGAGTCGCAAAGCGTCTGCGAATCGGGCAAGGCCGGCCTTAGTGCCTGAATAGGCGGCAGCGAAGGGCAGCGCGTGAAATGCGGCCGCCGAACCGATAAAGACCAGCGCACCGCGCCTGCGTGAAGCCATGCGACCGGCAAGCGCCGCTCCCATGGCGGCAGGCGCCGTGAAGTTCACCGTGCCAAGCCGCGCCACGAGTTCCGCTGGCTCAACCTGCTCGCCCGTCGGCCGGGTATCACCCAAGCCTGAAACTAGAAGCACCAGGTCAAACGGCGCTGCGGTGTCTTCTTCAACTGCAGCGGCAACTGCAGCGGCTACATCTTCGATATCGAGCGAACGCGTCTCGACGATTGCCCCCAGCGCCCGACAAGCGTCCGCGATCGCGGCAAGGCGCCCAAGGTCACGTCCCCAAAGAGAAAGGCGCACACCGTCGCGTGAGTAGCACCGCGCGAGCGCTCCTCCCAGTTCGCCAGAGGCACCTGTAATGAGAATACATGACGCAACTGCAGCATGGGCTGATCCGACCCTAAACATCTAATATGAAACGATATTATTCATGATACCCGTTCACCGTTCATCTCAAATCGACCTTTTGGGACTTGACAGGAGAGGCTACCTGCTATCCACAGACGCAGCAATGCCCCGTCTCTCTTCCAGCTCGCAACGGGCACGACTGTTTAAAAGCGCGCGCTTGGAAAAGCTCACGCTGATGTCGCCACGCATGTTTGTAGGCAGTTGGCTGCTACTTTTGTCGGCAATTGTCTGGGTGGGCTGGAACTCTGCCAGCTTCATGCACGCAGGGGCCTTGATTATAGCTGGCCTGTTCGCGTGGACACTGTTCGAATACGCGATGCATCGGTTCCCTTTTCACTACACGTCAGAGCGATCGGTACTAAACCACCTGGTGTTTCTGATGCATGGAAACCATCACGACAACCCCGGCGACGAGATGCGCAATCTGATGCCGCTGGTGGTAAGCCTTCCTATTGCGTCGCTTGTCTGGATCGGAAGCCTAGCCTTAGCAGGTGCCCCTGGGACGTGGCTTTTTTTTGGCTGGATATCAGGTTACGTTATTTACGATCTCCTGCATTACGCATGCCACCAATGGCCAATGAAGAGCCGGATCGGGTCTGCCCTCAAACGCCACCATATGCGGCATCACTACGTTGATGAGGGTGGTAACTACGCGATCTCCATGATCTTGTGGGATCGCGTATTCGGTACCCGGATCAACACGCTCCGGCGCTAAAGATTTATTTGCCCGCTTGCAGGCTGGCTGAGTGGACCGGCTAAGTATTCTGCAGCCTGGCAATAGCTTTGGTAACTATTTCTATATGTTGCTCCCAAGACGGAGCTCGCCAGTGGGGGATTCGCGCCAATTGCGCGCGATGGCCGGGGCCTTGCATCGCGTAATCCAGGATCGTGACACCCCATCCTGGGCCGTCGAGCGGGTCTAGATAGTCGGGCACATCCGCGCCAACTTCCCGTAGTGGGGAAATATTACTGCAAATAGCGGGGGTGCCGACAGATAGCGCTTCAGCGACCGGCATGCCGTATCCTTCAGCGAACGAGGGCATCAGCAATGCGCGGGCTCCTCTGATCAACCCGGCGAGGCGAGCATCTGAACAGCCGCTCAGTTCCTCGACGTGATCCTTCAGCGCTGGACAACGCTCAAGCATGTCGAGAATCTGTTCGTTCTCCCATCCCCGTCGGCCGACGATGACCAGGCGAGGAATCTCCGCATGGGGCAGGGTTTCCGCAAATTGGCGCCAAAGGTGTAGCAGGAGAAGATGGTTCTTGCGCGGCTCGATGGTACCAAGGCAAATGAAGTAAGGCCGATCCGTGCTTTCGGGCACAGCATCGCCAATGGGTAGGGGCTCGGTGCCCAGCAACGCGACATCGATGGTCGGCCTCCGCCCACCGCGATCAAGCCAAGGCTTGACGGAACGGCCGGTCGCTGCCGAATTGACAATGACCGCATCGGCCGTCGCCGCCACGGTTTCTATGCGACGGCAGTGCAGGTCCGCGCCGCCGGGCCGGGCATACTCAGGGAACTCGATCGGAATCAGGTCATGCACTAGGCATAAGAAGCGCGCTTTTTCGCGCGCCAGTATGCGCTGAACCTTGGTCACATTGGTCAGATGATGTGGTGAGGCCTGCACGTACACGGCGTTGGGGAGGACTGCTTTCTTGTGTGAAGGCAGCAGTGCAGCAAGCTGGGGTAGGATCGAGAGCAACGAACGCTGCGCCGGACCCTTCTCCTTACTTGACCATCGGCGGTCCAGTTCGTCCAGATAAGCGAGGGCAGCGGCGTGAGAGAGGTGTCCGTAAAGCCCGGTGGGATGGACTGCGGCAAAGGTGAGCGCTTTCCCGTAACGAGCCAGTAGGCCACGCGCATAGGCCATCTCAACGCGGTCGACACCGGACGGAGTGGAGTATCGTATGCGCGAGATCAGGCGTGAGATATCAAGGATCACGGCGCTCATGAAAGTGCTGTCATAATTCGGCCCTGCAAGCGGCGTACGGAAGCAATCCAGCTCAGGCGGTTGGGGGCATCATCCGTTGCCATTCGTCCGATGAGTACCTCTGGGGGGCAAGGCAACCCGGTCAGAGGGTCAAGGTAGCGAGGATAGAGGATGAGCACGCCTGCCACCAAGGCGTCGAGTGTCAGCGTTCTGCCGCGACGCTCGGATATCGCGCCCAGATCACGGGTCAGGCCCCACCCTGCATAGAAAGGCGTTCCGTGGCACGTGACGACCTTCCCGCGCAGCAAAGCTTCGAAGCCCGTCAGCGATGTGAGCACATGCACGGCGTCAACGGCATCCAGCAAGGCCGCCATGCTGGGCCCCCGCACGATCCGGTCGGCGAGGCCAAGAATGTCCGCGTCCGGCACCGCCCCTTTACGATGACCTGCGTCGACATCGGGATGTGGGCGAAACCAGATTTCAGCGTCAGGCTCCAGTTTGCGTGCCCTACGCAAAATCTCAAGATTGGATGTGATCCCGCCACCGCCAGCTAGAACGGACATATCGTCTTCCACCTGGGCGGCTACCAGGACAAGGCGGCGTCCGGGCTTGCGTTCCGGTACCACCTCGGTCTTGCCTGCCCCGTATTTGCTGATGCCGGCACTGACAATCGTCTCTCGCAGGGCGCACGCCCGTTGCAGCAGACGCTGAGAGAAGGAGGTCCTGGCCAGGATTTCCTCAAGATCGCTTTGCCCGGCAGGATCGAAGTGAATACCCAGGGCATCGACCACGATCGATGATGGTGGCACTAGATGCACACCCAGACCAACCGAGCGAACGAAGCCATCTTCAACGCGGACCAGTGGGACAGCCTTGTCGCGACATTTGTCTGTCAGTTTCGCCGAAACGCGCGACGGCCAGATCGCCACGGCACCCTGCTTGAACTGCGCGACGGCGAGCGCAAGGTTCGGGCTGCGGTACAATCGCAAGCGCCGGTTCGGGTGCCACAAAAAGCGCCGGATCTCGGCCCGCTTCCACCACGCCATTCCACAAACTGCGGCAATCCTGCGATTTGCCTCCAAAGTCTTGCGCCACATGGCAAGCAGTTCCACCGTTGCCTCGATGGTCGAGGGCGCGCCAGTGAAGGGATTGCGCCAGTCCGCCGCCGTCAATGCCTCGGCCGCTGCCTTGTCCAGCGCTGCAGCGTCGTCCGTGGGCGCGCCGTAGCGACCCGGCGATAGCACACGCACATCGATGCGACTGATGCGCGCGATTGCGATCCATTCATCATCGCCATGTGCGACAAGGCAATTCGCTTGAGCCAGCGCTGACCAGGGATCAACCTCGCCACGCCATTCCCCGCCCTCGATCGAGACGAGACGCTTCAACGCGCGGGCCATGCGACGGTCAGCCGCGATCCATAAGGCGGAGCGGCGTTCAGGGGCGGTCATCGCGGCCATTTGCTGCGAGATATCGCTCATATCGCGGGGTCGCAGCACGGTGCCGGGCGGCAAGCTCAAGTCTGCCTGGTCCTCCCAGAACGATCCGCCGACGCGCGCCGCCCGAACAAGCGCAAACAGGTCGGACTGCGATAGCGCAAGGCCTGTTGATGCGGTGTCGACCGGTGTCGAGACCAAGCCATTTTCAGCCGGGAAGGGAGGCGCACGCAGCAAAGCAATCCGCGATTGCGTCACGGCTTTCTGCCCCAGATCGGGACCTGCAACACACCGTCACCGTCTCGCTGAATCACCCCATAACCGCCTGTGGGCAGCTTCAACGAGGCCAAGTCACCGCCCGATCTGAGGAGTGCGGGATCGGCCAACAGCGCGAACCGCGCTGCTCCGTTGCTGGTGACGATCAGCGTGGACCCGCATTGCGGTTCGGCGAACAAGGCCTGCCAGGCGGCTATGCGCATTTCGGCATCTACTATCCAGCCTGGGGGCGGCTTGGCGAAACTGTCCCAAGCTTCCAGCGCTTGGTGGCCAAGGCGCGAAAGCACCGCTTCCTCAGCCTTGTCTTCGTCGGGTCCGTGATCAATTTCGCGCAACCACTCGCACGCCTCGGTTTCGGGCTGGATCGGCCTTGCCAAGCCTTCCAAGATGGCGGCCGCTGTCTGGCGAGTACGTAGCAGGGGCGAGACTAGCACGCGAACGAAGCGGTGACCCCCGTTAGCGAAATGGCGGCCCAAGGCCTCGGCCTGCGCCAGGCCGGCGGCGGTCAACGGCAAGTCAGTCCGGGCACCGATCCGGCGTGGCGTCTCACCAGCTTCAAACGTATTCCCATGACGGGCAACAACAAACATCGCGGTGCCATAGCCGTGCTATGCCCTAGAAAGCCAGTCTCGCCTTCAGGCCGGAAACGGATCACCCAATCTAGCGATCGTCGCCTCGGCCAGTGTCAGATCGGATGGCGTGTCGATACCTGACATGGCATGAGTCGGCTGATCAACCGCGACGGTTGCGATGGTCTTGCCGCCCTCCAGGAAACGCAGTTGCTCCAGCCCCTCTAGCTGTTCGTAACGGCTTGGCGAAGCGGCAGCAAACCAGTCCAGCGCGCTCATCCGATAGCCATAGAGACCAAGATGCTGCCAGACGGGGGACATGGGGCTTGCAGATCGCAAGTTCTGTTCATCGCGGATCGCTGGCAGGATCGTTTTCGAGAACCAGAGCGCCACGCCGTCTTTGTCGCGCACGCAAGTCGTCCCGCTGAAAGGTGATGTCTGCTTGTGCTGCCGCAATCGGTCGAGGCGATCCCAGCTAAGCTGATACACCGGCGTGGCTACGTCGGCATGGCCATCGCGCAAGGTGGCGAGCAGACCGGCGACAACGTCGGGTGAAACGAATGGCGCATCACCTTGTAAGTTTATCACCAGCGCGGGGAGATCAGACCGCGCATGTGCCGCAGCGCAGGCGCGGGCAGAGCCTGAATCCAGCTTAGCTTCGGTCATCGCCACTTCAGCGCCGATGGCACTGGCGTGTTCGGCGATACGTGCATCGTCGGTTGCCACCACAACATCACAGTGGCCGGCCAGATCGGCCGCCTTACGCGCCACAGCCACCACGCGCTCCAAAAGGCTTCGTCCGGCAATCTTCAGGAGCGGCTTGCCCGGCAGCCGAGTCGATCCGTAGCGAGCAGGAACGACGATGAGATCGCGGGGCATTTCTGACAACTTCGCGTGCCCGCTCAGACGACCCCGGCACGCACGATGTCGTGCATGTGGACGATCCCTGTCAGCTTGCCGCCGTCCTCCACCACAAAAAGCACCGACACCGCATTCTCGTTCAGCAGTCGCAACGCCTCGGAAGCCAGGGTTTGTGCGCTGGCGGTGACTGGGCGGGGCGACATGTGCAGACCAATCGTGTCGTTCAGATCGTGGACCGCGATGCAGCGGCGCAAGTCACCATCGGTGAACGCGCCCACCAACACGCCGGCTTGGTCCACCACGGCGGTGCAGCCATAGCGCTTCAGGCTCATCTCGATCGTCGCGCTCTTGACCGAGGCGTGGCTATGCACGCGAGGCACAGCCTCTCCGGTACCCATGATTTGTCCCACTTCCAGCAGCTGCGCGCCCAGGCGTCCGCCGGGATGGAACATGCGGAAATCCGAGGAGGTGAAGCCGCGCGCTTCGATCAGTGCAACGGACAGGACATCGCCGAGGACCAGCTGCAAAGTGGTGGACGAAGTAGGCGCCAATTCGTTTGGGCACGCCTCACGCACTTGGGGCATGACCAGGCAGATATCGGCGGCCTGGGCGGCAGTGCTTTCGGCGCGGGCCGTGGCGACGATCAGCTTTATCCCGCGCTGGCGGCAATAATGCAGGATATCGCCTAGCTCCAACGTCTCACCTGACCAGGTGATGGCCAGAACGATGTCTTCCGGTGTGATGATGCCCAGATCGCCATGGCTAGCTTCACCGGGGTGCAGGTAAAGCGCCGAGGTGCCTGTAGAGCGCATGGTGGCGGCGATCTTGGAGGCGATATGCCCACTTTTACCCATGCCGGTGACGATCACCCGACCGGGCGTTTCCACGATGGCCTGGATCGCAGCTTCTACGGCCATGCCCAGCTGCGGGGAGCGTATTGCATCGCGCAATCTGCTCAGCGCTTTCATCTCTATGTCGAGAGTCTTGAGGGCGGAGGCGGAGGACCGCGTGGAGAACACCTGCGATGCTATCATAAGCTCAGTTCTACGTATATTTAACAACTTACGCTGAGCGCAAGATTGAAACAGCGGATACGGGAAGCCTTAAGGGATTGCCAGTCGTTTCGTTTCGCCCCAAGGAAAGTTGCCTGTGCACATCGCAGCCGGTGGTTTCTCATTTGAAGTATATTCATTGGGAAATCATAATCTTGCTGGAATTTTGAGGTTAGGCGAATGAAATTCCGCAACTGCGAAATAAATGCCACGTCGCCTTTGTTCGTCATCGCTGGTCCCTGCGTGATCGAAAGCGAGGAACTAGTGCTATCCGTCGCACATACGCTGGCCGAGATCGCGCAGCGGCGAGGCTTGCTGGTGATCTTCAAAAGCTCGTTCGACAAGGCCAATCGCAGCTCTGACCGGTCATTTCGCGGCCCCGGCATGGACGAAGGTCTGCGCATTCTGGAAAAGGTGCGTGATGCTACCGGGCTGCCGATCCTGACGGACGTGCACGAAGCGGAACAAGTCGCAGCGGTGGCGCAAGTCGCGGATATCCTGCAGACGCCGGCGTTCCTGGCGCGCCAGACCGATTTCATCATCGCCGTGGCCGCCAGCGGCAAGCCGGTGAACATCAAGAAGGCTCAGTTCATGGCCCCGGCTGACATGGCGCAAGTCGTGGCCAAGGCCCGCAACGCCGCCACCGCCGCCGGGCACGATCCTGATGCGTTCATGGTCTGCGATCGCGGTACGTCATTTGGATACAACAACCTGGTTTCCGATATGCGAGGGCTGGCGATCATGGCGCAAACGGGATGCCCGGTGGTGTTCGACGCCACCCATTCGGTGCAGCAGCCGGGTGCCTTGGGAGACAGTTCGGGCGGACAGCGCGAATTCGTGCCGCTGCTGGCGCGGGCTGCGGTTGCTGCGGGCGTTTCTGGCGTGTTCATGGAAACCCACCCCGATCCTGACCGGGCCTTGTCGGATGGGCCCAACGCCTTGCCGCTCGATCAATTTGAGCCCTTGGTGGCGCGTCTTCAGGCGATCGACGCGGTGGTGAAGTCCGCAGCCGGTTGATGAACGGGTTTTCGACCATAAGATTCGGGGCGCGCGATGCCATCGCGTGGTGACCGGTGATAAAGCTCAAGACCGCCCTGCTGGCCCCGTTGTGGACGCTCCAGCTGCTTACTTCTGCCAAAAGCTTCCTTGATAATCCGATCCTGGGTTCCACGCGCTTCAATGCGCTGGGGCTGCACGTCGGCCGGGTGAAGCTGGCTGCGGGAATGACCGCGTGGCGGAGGCGGCGGCTTGCCGGAAAAGTGCCGCCCGCCTGGCGCGAAGCGTTCGATCGGGACGGCTTCGTCATGATCGAGGACGTGGTGCCACCGGCCCAGTTCGCCGCGTTGCGCGCCGCGATCCTCTCTTACCAAGGCCCCGCGCGTGAGATGCGGCAGGGGGATGCCATCACGCGCCGCATGGCGATCGATCCGGCGATGCTCGCTGCGATCCCCGCTTTGCATGCCCTGCTCGCCCGCAAGGACTTGGTGGCGCTGTTGCACTATGTGGCCAGCTTTCGCATCACCCCGCTGCATTATGTGCAGACGATCGTCAGCCGCGACGGCGCGAATGAAGCCGATCCGCAAGAAGCGCTGCATGCCGACACGTTCCACTCCTCGCTGAAGGCCTGGCTGTTCCTGAATCCGGTGGAGGCGGACCAGGGGCCCTTTACATTCGTGCGCGGATCGCACCGCTTCACGCCTGAACGGATCGCGTGGGAACGGCAACGCAGCCTGTCAGAACCAAACACGATCGATCGTCTCTCTGCCAGGGGATCGCCGCGCGTCACCGATCAGGACCTGGCGGCGATGCATCTGGAACCCGCCGAGGCGCTGACCGTGCGCGGCAACACGCTGGTGGTAGCCGATACCCTGGGCTTTCACGCGCGCGGTGCGGCGATGAAGCCGGGCGAACGGGTAGAGCTATGGTCCTATGCCCGGCGCAACCCGTTCCTGCCATGGCTGGGCGGTGATCTGCTGAGCGTGCCCGGTCTTGCCGAACGCCGGATCAACTGGATTTGGCGCGCGCGGGACAAATGGGAACACCGCCTTGGCCAACCCTGGCGGCCTGTCGGCATCCGCACTCCGATGGACCCGAAAGCGATCTAGGCGCGGCGTCGCTGAGGATTTATTCAAGGCGAAATCAGAGACGCCCGACTTCGCCATTCCAGTGACGACGACGCAACACGCATCGGGACGAGAAGCGGGATCCATAGCTCGGCCTTGAGTGACGAGAGGGCCTCATAAGCGGACACTTACCCCCAAAGCCGCCCGCACAAGAAAATGGAGAGCTTTGTAGCGTTCTGTCCCCAGTCGTCCGTCCATTGCTGAGGAGATCATCGTCTGGTCGCATCATTGCGAACGGCGATCAGTTTCCGATTTCCACCAGAAAGTGTATATTCCGCAATGGCCGCATGCGCTCAGCAGCGGTCATCGAAACTGTTGATCATGGCGTTCTGAAGCGGACATACATTCAGAAAACATTACGTTGGTCGCAAGCCCCGGGAACTTGTTCTGCAGGAGATTTGACGGTGCGCATCATGACGGCTGTAGGTTTTGCTGCCTTCGGAGCATCAGCGTGGTCAGGCACTGTCGCATCATCGGCTTTTGCTGAGGCGCATAATCAATCGCCCAAGGCGGCTATGCCAGCGGAATGCGCACCCCCCCTTGGCTGGGAAACGATCGCGGCCCGCAAACCGCGCTTCGTTGTCTTCGGCGAGATACACGGGACGAAGCAGGCTCCGGTATTCATCGGTGACCTGGCTTGTGGGTTAGCCGCAGAGGGAAAACGGGTTCTGCTCGCTATTGAGCATTCCTCAACTGAGAATGAGGCTTTCCAGCGAACCTGGAAATTACCGCAAGCAGCATTTGCGGCCAAGCTTAAGCAAGCTGGCTGGGCCGGACGCGCGGACGGTGTCGCTAGTGAGGCGATGCTAGCTCTTCTGGTGCGTTTAAATGGCCTAGCCCGAAATGGTTATGCAATCGATATAGTGGCCTTCAACGGCGCAAAGGATGAGGCGCAGACGCGTCGGTTTTCCCACCTGCCTGCCCAGGGGCCTCACGAAGCGGCTCAAGCTGAAAATATAAGGACTGCCGAGGCGGCCAAAGCCTACGATTATGTACTCATTCTCGTGGGTAACATCCATGCCCGTAAACGTCCGGTAGAGCGCTCGGGGATAGCATTTGAGCCAATGGCGATGCAGCTTGGCTCACCCTCTGCCGTAATCACTCTCAACATGCAGACCGCAGGGGGAACGACTTGGAACTGTCAATTAAAGCCGGGAGTGCAGCCGAAACCGAAAGAAGAGATTTCAAACGACGCGATTGCATGTGCTAGTTATCCACTACGCGCGAACGCCAATTACAAGCGCGCGCCTTTCATTGCTCTGACAGAACGATCGGCTAGCAATACGGACGCTGATTACGACGGCGTGTTCTGGCTCGGTACTGTCGATGCTTCTCCACCAGCAGTGCCGCGCGGAAAATAGGCCACGCCTCCGGGATCAGATTACGCGACGACTCGCTTGAAAAATTCGCTGGCCTCAAAATCGTCAATCTTTGCCCTTCTCACCCCAAGCTGCATGAATGCCGAAGGGCTAGTCACGCCGATCGCCGCCGCGCAGGCGTTAGGAAAGCATGATGTATCTGGAACATGCACTCGCCGCGATCGTCTTTCAAGCGATCATCGGCTGTTCAACTGGGCGGTGGTGGACGGGGGCCGCGCTGGCTTCGGGCTATTTCATTGGGCGTGAGATCGCCCAGGCTGAATATCGCTGGATCGAGATGTTTGGTGCGGGGCTGCGGGCTAACATGCCGTGGTGGGCACCGTTCGATCGCCGGGTGTGGCTGACGCTGGACCAGTATGTCGACTGGATCGGGCCTGTGGTGACGACCAGTGGGCTCGCCGCCTTCATGAGCCGCAAATGAAAAGCCCGGCCGGCGCGATGAAGCGCCGGCCGGGCCTGTCTTGGTCTCGCTTGCCGCGACTTAGCGGAAACGGATGCCCACGCCGCCCATCAGGCGCTGTGCCGACGAGTGACCGTGGTAGTTCGAGTACACATACTGTGCGTTCACGTAGATCGGCGCACGGCCCTGCGTCAGCGTGAACTCGGCGCCGCCACCGACCTGGTAGCCGTCAGCGTTGTAGTGATCGTAGACCAGCTGCGTGCCGGTCGGACCGTCGATGCGGCGGCGCTGCTCGCGGTTAACGTAGCCGCCCTTGCCGAACACCAGGAACTGCGGGGTGACGAGGTAGCCGACGCGCACGGCAGCGCCCCACTCCTGGAAAGCCTTGTGGCAGATCGAGTTGCGGTTGGCCAAGCCGGTGCAATTCTCGTTGCCCTTGCCCGGGGTCCAGAAGCTGCCCTCGGCGCCGATCACCAGCTTCTCGCCGATCTGACCGTCAAAACCGACGGTGCCGCCGTAGCCGAACTTGTCGTTGTGGTTGCCTTCAGACATGAATCGGTCACCACCGGCGTTCGCTTCGAGACGCACGCCACGGAACGCAGTACCGTTCTCGGCGACCACGGGAGCGGTGTCGTCCTGCGCGAAAGCAGGCTGCGCTGCGATACCAGCCGCGAGGACGGTGGCGAGTGTGAGAAACTTCTTCATAAATGCTCCTTGAACCTTCAAATTCAGATGCCGAACGGCCCTTGCACAACCTTGGTTGCTTTGGAATGCTACCGAATACTCAATTCTGTCATGATGTGCCATTTGCGCCACACCGATCGACGGGTCTCATGGCAGAACGAAGCGAACGCGAGGTTTCGTCCCCCCGCCAAATATAAATTTGGGATTTTCGCATCCGCCGCCTGGACGGGATTACACGGCTTTTCTTGGGCGGCCCTTCTTTTCGCCCAATGGTGTCGAGACGAATGACCGAAATCCGCCCTGTTGCGAGCGAAGGATGACTCGTGCTGAGACTGCAGCTTGCGAGAGTGGTGCGCCACTATTGGCTTGGAAAGATGACCTAGGCGCTCTAGCCTTGCAGGTGCGGCATTGGAAACCAATATCCCAATCACCGAGTCTGCAGAAACGCTTACCCGGCTGTCTTATCGAACGCTTGGCCAACGGCTGCGCCGATGATATTTATCGGCACCGGCGGATTTTAGCTGCTAGTTTCAAAAAATCCTCAGGAACTCATCCGTTCATGTCCCTCAAAATGGTCTTGATGACTGCTGCGGCTGCGCTGGGCTTGGCTGGGGGCGTGTATGGCGGCGGCGTTTTGGCGCAGGTTCGACCCTTGGCCATGCTGGATCGCCTGGAGCCGGGAGACTGGGAGCTGCGAGAACGCGACGGGGCGGGTGTTCCGCGCCATATCTGTTTGCGCGATGGTCGCCGGCTCATTCAATTGCGGCACCCCGGTGAGGTCTGTTCGCGCATCGCGGTCGAAGATACCGATAGTCAGATCACTGTGCAGTATACGTGCCGTGGGCGGGGATATGGTCGGACGCAGATACGGCGTGAATCCCCCAGCCTCGTCCAGATCGATACGCAGGGTATTTCCAAAGGACTTCCTTTCGCCTTTTCCGCAGAGGCGCGGCGCGTGGGAAGTTGTCGCCGTTGAGGGAGCTTTCGCGGCCCGAACGAAAGGCCTAAGACCGCTCCATGCCTGAATTGGAAAAAGCTGAGGGACGGCCCGCCGTCGTTCTCCTCTCCGGAGGATTGGACTCGATGGTCGTGGCCGGTCTCGCTCGCGAGGCGGGTTATGCCGTGAACGCGCTTACTATCGATTATAACCAACGCCACCGGCGTGAGTTGGACGCCGCTCGAGCAATCGCGGCTCACCTTGAGGTGGCGCGGCAGGTCGTGCTTCCGCTGGACTTGCGGCAATTTGGCGGATCGGCTCTGACCGATGATATCGCTGTGCCCAAGGATGGTGTCGGCTCCGAGATCCCGGTGACATATGTGCCGGCACGTAATCTGGTGTTTCTGTCGCTGACCCTGGCGTGGGCGGAAGCGCTAGGGGCGAGGGACATCTTCATTGGCGTCAATGCGCTGGACTATTCAGGATATCCGGATTGCCGGCCTGAGTTCATTCAGGGCTTCGCACGCCTGGCTGAACTGGCCACCAAGGCGGGCGACGAGGGTGAAGCTTTTCGGATCCATGCGCCGCTGCAATTCATGGGGAAGGCGGAGATAGCGACCGAGGCAGCACGGCTGAACCTGGATCCGGCAATGAGCTGGTCGTGTTACGACCCCACGCCCGAAGGGTTGGCTTGTGGTGAGTGCGATAGCTGTCGTTTGCGCCGGGCGGGCTTTGCCAATGCGGGGCTGACGGATTCCACGCGTTACGCTGCGTGACGATTTAAATCCTATCCACCGTACCCCCGGATAGTTTCCGGGCGGTCATTGCTGGCGTATTCACTCAGCTTGTAATGATTTCCCCTGCGTTACTGGCGCGGGCCTATCGCAATTCGGTCTAAATCTGATCGTGGCTGACGCAGTGGGTTGAGCGGCCAAAAAGAAAAGGGGCCGGATTTCTCCGACCCCCGATCTTTGTACCGTTGCCGGTTCGCTTACATGCCCGAGCCGGGACCGTAAGTGATCTCAACGCGACGGTTCTGCAGTTCGCGCACACCGTCTGCAGTCGGGACGCGCGGGTTGGATTCACCGAACGCCTGGCTGGAGATCGAGCCATCGGGGATGCCGTGGCTGGTGAGGTACGAACGGACCGACGAGTTACGACGCTCAGACAGACCCTGGTTGTACTGGGTCGAACCCGAACGGTCGGTGTAACCGGCCAGCATGATCGGCACGCTGTCGCAGCTGCCGTAAGCGCTGACGGCGCTGTCGAGGATCGTCGCGGCCTCAGGCGTGATGTCCGACTTATCCCAGTCGAAGAACACGATGTACGGACCCTTGTTGCAGACCGGAGCCGGCGGCGGGGGAGGAGGCGGCGGCGGCGGCGGCGGCGGCGGCGGCGGCGGCGGGGGAGCTTCGGCACCGCCGAAGTTGTAGCCGATCGTGCCCAGCAGCGAGTGCGAGCGCCAACGCGATTCAATCGGAGCGCCGAACGCGCCAGTCATGTCAACGTTAGGAGCGTTGAAGAAGCGATACTTCAGGCCGATGTCGACGTTCGGACCGATCGGTGCACGGATGCCGGCGAGGGCCTGCCATGCGAAACCGGTGTCGTTGTCGTCGAACACGGTGAAGCCGGGGTAGATCACATCGTGGTGGATGCGAGCAACGCCGACACCGCCACCAACGAAGCCCTGCAGGCCATCGTCAGCACCGAAGTCCAGCAAGCCGTTCAGCATCGCCGAAAGGGCGCTGCTGTGACCGCGTACGTCGTAAGTACCAGCCGGGGCACCTGCGGGTGCGAAGTTCGCGCCTGCAATGGTGCTGTACTGGTCAGCCTTGGCGCGACGATAGCTGCCTTCTGCTTCAAGACGGAACGCACCGAAGTCGTAACCGATCGAAACGCCGCCATCATAGCCGGTCTTGGAGTCCAGCGTGCCGGCATCCCTTACGCCAGCGATGTCAAAACGAGTATCTTCGACAATCATCGCACCGAAGCCACCTTCGATGTACCATGCATTGTCACGTGCGAACGAAGGCGTGGCGATGGCAGTAGTTGCCAACGCCAAGCCAATAACGAGTTTCCTCATAGATTTCCCCTATACAGAGATTTGGAGCCACCGAGTATTTGGGTGTCTAACCCTTCGCCTGAACGCACGCAAGCGCACGTTGACAGCGACTGTTGCAATAACGACACGTTTTGAGCCCCATGAGACTGTTCGCATTGCCAAAACTGCGTTGCGAACACCACAAAAAGCCCCTGTTACATTCACTGCCGTCAGACGGACGGTAAGACACTAGCAGCCCGGAGTGCCAAGAGCAGCGCTCCGATAGCGGCCCGAGCCTCGCTATCAACAGTTAACCCCCCGGTTGGTTCCGCAACTGCGTCAGCTTTTTGCCAAGCGTCTGTAAAAACGACGAATTGTTTTGCTGCGAGATCGAAGATCCGCAGGCCTGCGACAGGTGTCGCGAAGATCCACTGGCCGGACTGGCGCAGGGCAATCTCATTCTCGTGGCCGATCCATGCCCCGGTGGGTGCCGATCCGACCAGCCACGCCCTGCCGCTTTCGGCATCGGCGGGAGGCGTGTCGATTTTTCCTTCCACCGCAGCATGCAGTAGCGCGTCGATCCGCGCCAGAGCCTCATTGTGGAAAACTTCCTTTTGCGCCTGCGAGGTGAAAAGCAGGGGCAAGGCATGGCGCGGGGTGACGGAGGGAAACATGGCGGGGTCGGACATTTCAGTCTCCAAGGGCGAGCGAGGGGGTGTCATAGGAGGGGCGCGAGGATGAGGGGCGGGGAGAGCGTGTGGGTGCCCTGCTGGCGAGCATGGAAGACGCCGCCGGGTGCCATGAGGCGGAGATCGGCAAGGTCCTCGAACGAAATCCGAAGGGTCGGTTCTGTCGTCATCCAGACGCGATAGATTTCACCGTCGCTTTCGATCGTGACGCGGTAGCGCTCGGCCTCTTCGCAAAGGGGGACATCCACACCATCGCGCCAACGCCAGTTGCCACGCGCGCGTCTGGTCCAGGACAGTTGCAACCCGCCGTCCGCGAGGAGGACGGCCCGCGGATGGACGGGTGCCAGCGGAGTATGGGCGATGCCCGGCAGAAGAATAGGCGAGGAAGCGGGGGCCACGTCACCCAGGCCGATCGCGAGCGCGCGGGATGCGTCCTCCCACTGCGCCGCCGTGCTGTCGATGATCGTCACGCGCTCGTCGATCAAGGCGAAGGGTTCCCCGCTGACGTGTGTGGTGATGGCGCCTCCCGTCCCGGCCAGGCCGCGCAGGAACCCGGAAAGACGCCATCGCCCACCGGTCAGCGGCTCGGCAAAGAGGAATTGGAGGACCTCCTGCCCCACGATGGCCATGTTGGCCCCGCGATCGAGGTCTGCGAGATCGGCAGGGCGGAGCATCTGGTCTGGCGCGGTGAGTTCGATAGTGACAAGGCTTGCCCGGTCCAACAGCAAAGGGCTGGCGGGAGCGAGAACGTCCCGGGCCGCACCCAGCACCGCGCGGGTCCGCGACGTTGTGGTGAGCGGCTGCAACTGGCCGCCCTCCCGTTCGACGTAGAGCGCCGCGCCGCGCCAGTTGTCGCTCGTCGCGCCGACCGCGACGGCAAGGCGGGTCCGATCGGCCATTCCGGAGGTGGCATCCCATGGCAATTCCAGCGCGACGAGGGCAGTGCTGGCGGCTGGGGCATCGATCGGCGATGGAAACATTCCGGGCGGCGGGGTGGACGCCTCGGGCGTGGCCACGCGAACGCGCACAAGCTCCAGCTCCACGCCGCTTTCACGCCATTCCCAGCTTTCCACCCGCCAGCGGCCCGGCTGATCGGGCAGACGAACAATCGTGCCCGGCGAGATCGCCGTATCCAGCGTCGTGGTTCGCCATGCCAGGCGATCACGCAAGCCATCCGCCTCCTGCGCCACGCGATCCACCAGAACGCGGGCCTGGGCGGGCGAAAGCGCAGCGGGTAGCTCGATCAGTTCGGGTTGTCCTATCACAGCGCGGCCACTGGCGTGTTGCGTTCCGGGCAGGAAATCCCGCTCGATGTCGTAAAAGCGCAACACCGGCGATGCGGGGCTGCTGGCCGAGGCGCGGTGTCGGCGGCTTCCGCTTTGCCTGCCGAAGCTATCGTCCTCCATGGCGACGGACGGAGCATCCAGCAGCGCGGCGTCCTGCATCGGCGCGGCGGGTGTCGGAATGCGCAGGCGCGGCATTGATCCGGCGGCATCCAGCGTGATCGGGAACACCCGTCCAAGATCGGACAATGTGCTGGCGATACCATCGTCGACAAGCAGGCCGGTGACGCCGCCCAGGCTGTCGTCTTCCATAATGGTGGCTTCGAGATCTTCGGCCAGATCGGATAGTCGCACCGCTTCATCGGCGATGACCTCAAACGTCATCGAGGGAACGCGGTTGCCGAAATCGGACAGCTCGAGCCCCTCCAAAACGAGGTAAGCCAGGCCGCGAAAGGCCGGGCACACAGCTTCGCCTTCCTGCGCGGCGATCAGCGGATCGGGCAATTGCGTCTCGCCGCCGGTATACAACCGTAGCACTCCCCCGACCTTGAGATCGCCGCCCGCGCCGCGCAGCAGCTTGCCGTCCGCCCAGATGCGGCCGAGTCCCTTGATGGGGCGACTGGAAAGCGCCACGGCGAGATTGGCTGTGTAGCTGTATCGCGTGGTCGCCGGCTGGCCCTTGCCGCCGGTCACTTCGGAATGCTCCTGAAGCTCGGTAGCCCAGATGATCGCGCCGGGAACGCGCATCCGGCCAAAGACCCGCGGGATGGGCTGGCCGTAGCTGGAAAGGGTGACTTCCAACTCACGCAGGCGCGGCCCCCGCCGGGCCGGGCCGAACAAGGCGGTGTCGAACTGGCGACCCGCCACGGCGCCGATCGCGCCGCCAAGCGGCCCGGCCAGCGCGGTACCGACGGCACTGAAGACAAGGGTAGCCATGGGTCGAAATCCTCAAGCGGAAGGAGACAAGCGCCAGTGGCGCAGCAGCGGCCAATCCGGGTCGCGGGCGCCGACAACCACTTTGCCGAGCCCGGCGTGCGCGTGAACGAAGCGGTCGCCGCCCAGCGCGATCAGCACGTGGACATGGACCGGCGAGCAGCGGACCAGCAGCACGTCTCCCGGCTCGACCGGGCCGTTCGCGTCGATCAGGCCCAGGCGCATGGCGGTGGCCAGCGCATCGGCTTCACCGCGCCGCCGCACGCTGTAGTGCGCGCTGAGGGCTGGGCGTTCGCCACAGGCCGCCATCGCCGCGAGCAGCAGGCCCAGGCAATCCAACCCTGTCGCCGGATCGCGTCCATGCGGTGCGAAGCGGGTACCGGCCAAGCGGGAGGCCGCGGCGGCCAGATTTTTTCCGGTCAGGCTCTCACCGGTCATGGTCACTTCGGTCATGTCGCGGGCACCGGGTATCGCGCCAGCAGGTCGTTCCCCGGCAGAAACGGCTCGCCCCGAAAATTGGCGGCGTTGGCGAAGCGGGTGCTGCAGGTGCCAAGCGAATGGTCGCAACCCTCGCGCACGATCACGCGCTGGCCCTCGACCGCATGAGAGACGGGGCGATCGAGCATGACCGCGCCCTCGGCATCGGCGCGGCGGATCTGCATCGTCTCACCCGCGTGCGCGCCGTCGATCCAGCGCAAGGTCCCTCCGGCCAGCCGTTCGGGGGCAACGGGCGCGATCAGGACCAGCGTTCCGTCCTCGCCGTCTACAGTCGCGACCGTCGCTTCGTGCGTGAAGAATACCGGGTTGAGATGACAGCCCGGCCCGCAGAACACCGCGCGGCAAGCCGGGCTGGTGCGTGGCACCTGATCCTGCAGCAGTTCCACCTTGCGTGAGGCCAGCTCGGCGGTGAACCCGCCGTCTTCCTGGGTCACGCCGCCCAGCGTGCCGACCCAGATGATTTCGCGCTCGGTCGTTTCCCAGTCGACCAGGCCGATCCGCACGCGAGCGCCGTCGAACTTGCCCGCCGCCAGGTCTTGCGCGCTGATCCCATCATGAGTCAGCACGCCCGAAACCTCGGCGCTATCATCGTCCAGCCCGCCACTGCGGCGGACGGCGGAGGGGACCATGCCGGGCGCGGCGCGGTGGAGCACGCCGTCCAGCCACATGTCGCGGTCGTGCGAGATGAACCCGAAAGTCAGTCCGTCGCGGCGATGGATGCGCCAAAACGTGGCCACGGTTTCCAGCGCTTGCTGAAACCAGATCCGGCTCATGCCGCTTCCCGCACTTCGACGATGGGGACGCTGGGGGCCTCGCCTGCGGCAAAGGCCGCGCCGGAGATGTCGAGGCGATCCTCGGCGAAGCGTACCGGCACGTCGAACAGGAACCCGGCGCGCACCACCGCGTCGGGGGCTGGGGGCGCGACGAACTGGATCACGCCGCCCGGTTCCATCGACCAGCCTGTGGCCGCCGCACCGTTGACGCTGACCAGCACGGACACTGCATCCGGCCGGGTGATCCGCCGGACTTGCGCATCCTCGCCCACGCCATAGCGCTTCACCAGCGGGAACGCGGTGCGCAAGCCATCGCCGCGGCCCAGCATCTGGTCCACCATCGTCGGCATGCCGGTCATCGCGCGAGAGCTGAAATCGGTCGGGTCACGCAGGCGAAAGCCGCGCGCCGGTCCGCGACGAGCGCGGAAGAAGGCGATCAGCGTGCCCATCTCCGCTTCCGAACGCACCCCCGGCCCCACATCGAAGCGCAGCCGCGCGTCGGACCACAAGGCGTTGCGCCGTTCAAACCCGGAGGCGGTCATGGCCACGGTCGTCGAAAATTCGGGACTGACGCTGGCATCCCGACCAAGCGCAAGGGGATAGGGCACATCGTCGAAGGCCTGCATGTCGGTGTCTCCTGAGGCGGGATGGCGTGTGAAGCCGTCGCGCGCGACTTGGGGCAGCGCCCAGACGACGATTTCGTGCGGCTGGCGCGTGATCGCCTCGTCGATCCCGGTATCGATCGCGCACCACTGAGCGTTTTGTGCGGGATTGAGGACGAAGCCGGCGAAGTAGTCCTGCGCGTGCGGCGGATAGCCCAGGCGCGCGTCGACCAGCGCGTAGGCGGCGCGGCGGTGGGCGTCGGCCCCGGTGGTCAGCCAGTCGTAGTCCTCCACCTGCAGCCGGTCGAAGGCGGGGGCGGCCCAGCCTGTCGGCAGGTTGGCGCGCAGGGCCTCGGGTGTCGCCGGGTCCAGCACGGTGGGCGTGAAGACCAGCAGTAGCGCTTCCACCGGCTGGGGCGCGACGGCGGCGCGGACGGCGGCGATCACCGCGGCCGTGGATTGCGCCAGCAGCGCTCCCGCCGCATCGAGCAGTGCCTTTTGCGCAGCGGTGAGCGGTGCGCGTAGGTTCGGAATCGCGGGCGGATCGCCCCCGAAGGCGGCGCGGGCGGCATCATCGTAGAGGCAGATGCGGCCATCGCCGAACGTCCACCACCACGGCTCGCCGATCTGGAAGCGCACCGGCACCCCCGCCTCGCGCATCAGCTGGGCAAAGGCGGTTGCGACCGATTGCAGCCAGGCCATCGCCGCACCGTTCGCCGGGGAAAGCAGCGAGGACGGCGGACTCCATCCGGTCAGCGCCGGTTGCCCCGCCAGATCGCGCTGCATCCACGCGGGCGGGCAATGTTGCGCCAGCACTTCGTACGATAGCGAGGCGATCGGGCTGAAGCCCAGCCGCGCACACTCGGCAAAGAACGCCAGGTGCCAGGCGCGGGTCGGCGTGTTCAAAGGATCGGCGGTGCTGCCCGCCAGGAACGCGCTATCGGCCTGAGCCAGCCGGAAATAGTGGCTCATGCCCACATAATGGACCACCGATCCGCGATAGCCGAGCTGGCGCACGTTGCGCAGCAGGCGGGCCGGAGTCTGCACGCCCTCGTCATCGAAGCCGGTGGCGATGGCAAGGCCGGTCGGCGCGATCATGACGTCGCCGATCTCCAGCATCGCCCGCGCGCCGGTGCAGCGGATTTCGGTCAGCTCGACCCAGCCTTCTACCTCGGCGGGCAGGGGGTCGGCGCTCGCCCCCTCATAGCCGGGCGGCGCGATGGAGATGAACAGCCGGTCGATCGCACCGGGCCAGACGGGATCGGCGTCGGCAGGCAGCGCGAAGCCGCCCTCCAACGCCGAGAATGGCAGCGTGACCAGCGCGTTTTCCGGCGTGCCATCTGCAAAGTTCCAGAGCCGAACGTACCAGGTGCGCGCGGCCCCGCTCTGGTCGCGGCCTTCGATGGTCAGCGTCGGGCCATTGACGGCATCCAGCGCGATCACCCCCGCCGAACGCCAGCGAAAGGTGAGCGTTGCATGCGCATAGTCCCGCTGCGTCGCATAGGAAAGCAGGGGGTGGTCCAGCCGGTCCTCGCTTTCCCAGATCAGGCCCGCCAGGTCCGCCTTGCGCAAAAACGCCAGATCGAGGCGCAGTGCGTCAGGCGCGGTGGAGATGACGCTGGCCATCATCGGGCGTGGGAAGTTGACGGTCCAGAAACGCGGGTCGAAGCGCTGGATCCAGTCGCTTTGCTGCCCATCGCGTTTGTCGGCGAGCCAGAACGGCATCGGGTAGACCTTTCAAAACAGATGAATGGATTGGCGGTGGAGGGGTTCGGCCTGCTTCAGCTCAGCAAAGCCCGCCGCACCGCGCTTGCCACTTGGCGGGAGGAGCGTTGCAAGGATCGCGGTGCGCTGGTTCCGGCGGGGGCGCTAAGGTTGATCGAGACGCGGACGTCGCGCGCCGCCGAAGCGGTCGGCTCGATTCGTCCGGCACTGGTCGGCACGAAGACCTCCGGCCCGCGCTCGCCGACCATATAGCCCCGCCCCGGCGCGACATTGCCGCCGGTCGCGCGGCCGGGCAGGCCCAGCAGCGATCCCGTCAGACCGCCAAGATCGATGCCTGCGCCGGCCTGCCCCCCGCCCAGACCGGCGCCCAGCAGCCCTTTCAGCGATTGCGCCGCGATGGCGTCCAGCGCGCCCAGGGCCACGCGTTTCAAGTCGTCGAATCCTAGGCTGCCCTTGCGGATCGCCCCGGTCAGGCCGCGCTCCAGCACATCGCCCGCACGATTGAAGCCTGCGATCAGGTTGCCATCCACGCTGGCACGCATCCGTTCCACGTCGCGGGCGAAGCCGTCCGTCCCGGCGCGCACTTCGACCAGCAGCGTTTCGATTTCATCATCCATGGTCCTGCTCCATCATGCGTTCGACCAGCGCGCGATCGATCCCGGGCGCATCCTCGGACACCAGCGGCGCCAACACGGTGGCGAGTTCCACGGGCGTGGCGCGCCAGAACTCGTCCGGCCGCCAGCCCAGATGCCGCGCGGCCACCCCGCTCAGTGCCACCGCGACCGGGGCGAACCGCTCGCTCATTCGCGGCCGCGCAGGATCTGGTGCAACAGCGCGCGCAAGGGGACGGCGGCGGCGGCAAGGCCCAGCGCCAGCACCGCTTCGCCCAAAGCCTCGCGATCGCACCCGTCACGTTCGGTCAGGCAGTGCCAGAACAGGCTGGCCATCTCGTGCAGCCGCAGTTCGCCACGGCTGGCGCGTTCGACCAAGGCGAACAGCGGGCCCAATTCCTCCTCGGCCGCACAGAGCGCACCGAAACTGGGGCGCAGCGTCAGCGTGCGGTCGCCCAACGGCAGGGCCGCCTCACCGCGGTGGGGGTTGGGGACCGCGTTCATGCCGGCACCACTTGGCCAGAGCTTTCCAGCTGCAGCGTGTAGTTGCGCTCCCCGTTGAAATCGCCGGCATAGTCCAGCCGCTGCACCAGGAACCGGCCGCGCAGCTTTTCGCCATCTTCGAACGACAGCTCGTAATCGTCGAGCGTGCCCGCCAGCGCATTGGCGCGCACCTTGGCTTCGGCCGCGCTGCCCAGGAAGATGCCCGCCGCGCTGACGGACACGGTGCGCACCCCCGCGCCGGAGAGCAGTTCGCGCCAGCCCGCGCTGGCCTTGTTGGTGATCACCACGCTTTCGCCGGTCACGCTCATCTGCGTGGTGCGCAGCCCGGCGACGGTCTGATAGACGGCGGGTATCGCGCCATCGGCAATCTTGAGCAGGAAGGCGCTGCCTTTCTGAGCGGTCATGGGTCAGTCTCCTGTTGAGGGGGCGAGCACGCGAAAGACGTATTCGATCAGAGTGGCGCGGCGGTTTTCGCCACGCTGTTCGGCACGGGCGCGCAGGAAGCGGGCGGACACCACCGTGAAGTCCGGCTGCATTCGCGGCAGGCTGGCGACACGCGCTTCGATCAGCGCGACGAGATCGGCGATGCCGTCCGGCGCATCGCTCCGGGCGTGCAGTTCGAAGGCCACGCGCACTTCGCGGCCCGCTTGCGTCTTGGTGCTCCAGTCGGTGCTGGCGCTGGCGGTGAGGGCGAGCCAGGGCAGGCTGGTGCGCGAAGGTGCTTCCTCGACGATGGCGTTGAGGCGGCTGGTCAGCGCGGCATCGGCCCGCAGCCAGGCGATCAGTGCGGCGCGCAAGGGCACTTCCATGGCTTATCCTTTCGTAAAAAGAGGCCAGATCCAGCGAGCTTCCCGCCAGCGAGCCTCGTGCCAGCGATTGGGGCGGCGGGTGGAGCGGCGCGCCTGGGCCAGCCGCACGGCGCGGGCCTGAAGGCGGCGGACGAGCGCGTCGAAGCCGGGGACTTGCGCGCTCATGCGATGCGCACCCGCCGCCATGGCCGCCACAGCGCGACGACCGAAGCAGGCGGCAGCGGCGCTGCGCCCGCATCCTCGCGCGCGCGATGCTGGTACGCGGCGAGGCGGACGATGCCGTGGCGCAAGGCTTCGGGCAGGGCATCCCAGTCCGCCGCCAGGCCCGCGGCAAAGCGAACCGCGACCCGGCCCGACTGGGGAAAGCGCAGGCGGACCAGCCCGGAGCCGTCCGCACGCAATTCCATCTCGTAGCGATCGGACGCCAGCGTTTCGCGCGTGCCGTCTCCGGCGATCTGCTCCACACTGACGATCGCTTGCACCGGGCGGGTCGCCAGCACTTGCCAGCAGGCGTGGGAGGGCAGCACTTCCTCGCAGCCCTGCTCCAGCGGCATCAGGCCGGTGAACGCCTCGCAAGCCTCCATCGCGGTGGCGAGCAGCAGGGCCAGCGGGGTGTCGTCTGCGGAAAGAGTGATGCCCAGCCACTGTTTCAGTTCGGCCAGTGCCGCGGGCGGCGGCGCGGCAGGGGTGAGGATGATGCGGTTCATGATACCTCCGAGGGCAAGACCCTTCCCTCGCCGCCACCGCCTGCGCGGGAACGACGAGGGAAGAGGGGAAGGCGCTGAAATCAGGCGGTGATCTTCAGCAGCTTGATCGCATCGCTATCCAGCACTTGGCCGCCGATCCGCTTGGTGGCGTAGAAGTGGACGAAGGGCTTGTTGGTGAAGGGATCGCGCAGGATGCTCGTGGCGCTGCGTTCGGCGATCAGGTAGCCCGCGCGGAAGTTGCCGAAGGCGATGGGGAAGGCATTGGCCGCGATATCGGGCATGTCCTCCGCCTCGACCACGGGGTAGCCCAGCAAGCGGTCCGGCTGCCCTTCGACCAGGCCCGGTTGCCACACGAAAGCGCCGTCGCTGGTCTTCAGCTTGCGCACTTCGGCCAGCGTCGCCGCGTTCATCACCCAGCTGGCGCCCTGGCGGTGCCCGGACTTGAGCGAATGGACCAGGTCGATCAGCTTCTCCTCCGGCTCCGCGCCCAAGGTGGTGGCGTTGCCGCTGCCCAGGAACTGCAGCGTGCCAAAAGCGCGCGCGGCATCATCGGCGGCGCTGGGTGTGCCGGACAGGAACCCGCGCGGGCGGTTGGTGCCGTTGCCGTTCACGAAGGCCGCGCCTTCGGCCCGCGCGAACTCGGCCGCGATCTCGTCCGCCAACCAGGTTTCGAGATCGAACGCGACATCGTCCAGCATCGCCTGGCTCGCCGCCGGGTTGGCGTAGAGTTCGCCCGAGGGCGGAGCGATCTCGGCGAAGCTGGGCGTGGCGGTTTCGGGGCGCGTGGCGGTTTCGCTCACCCAGCCGGACGCGGTGCCGCCGGTGGTGATGAGCTTGCGATAGCCCGCGCTGCCGGTCTGCACGATCTGCGCGATCGAGCGGATCGGGCTGACGTCCTTGAGGCGGGTAGCGATCAGGGCGTCGATCTCACGCGGGACGGCATAGCCGCCATCGCTGGCCACCGCACCGGAGAGCGATTTCACCTCCGTCTCGCGACCTTGGCGCAAGTAGCCGTCGACGAAGCTCTTCACTTCGATGGTCTGGCCCGCGCCGCCGATCACCGGGCGGGACGCGGCGCGGCTGACGCGATCGAGGCGGGTCTTCACATCGTCCACGTCGCTGCGCAGCGCCTCTACCGCGGCATCGGTGGCGTCCTGGCGGGCGACGATATCGAACGAGGCATCAAGGGTCTGGGTATCTTCCATGGGGCATTGGCCTTTCGTGGTGAAGCAGTGATGAGATCCGGGCAGGGGCCGTCTCTCAGGAGCGCGGCATGACGAGATGCACTCGCGCGCCGTGTTGCAGCGGGAAGCTGACGAGGCTGACTTCCAGCAAATCCACCGCCAGCAGATCGCGTCCGCTGGCCGAGTGCGAAGCCGCGCGGGTGGCGTAGCCGAAGCTCAGCCCCGTCACCGCGCGCCGCAGGAGAGCCCGGCCTGCGCCGCCGTCGGGATTGTCGACGCTGGCGATCACGCGCAGGCCGCGCGCATCCTCGGCGATATGCTCGACCCAGCCGATGCGCTGGTCGGCGCGGTGCTGCCAGAACAGCGGCAGCGGATCGCGGCGACCCGCCAGCGACTGCGCGAAGGCACCGGGCCGGATGGCATCGCGCCCGGCATCGCGCCGCCCGAACAGCGCGGCATATCCGGCGAAGCGCAGGCTCACTTCAACAGTTCCGTCGCGCCCAGCCGCACGGCCAGTCCCAGCAGCACCAGAGCGCAGAACCCGCGCACGATCCACGCCAGCGCGGCGTTGCGGGCGCTCGCCTTGGCATCGCGCCAGGCGCGCAGCAGCTCGCGCAGTTCGGACAAGTCGCCCGAGGCACGCGCATCGTCCAGCCCGATCGAGGCCAGTGTGCGCTGGGCCCCCAGCTCGCTCGCCTCCTCGACGATGGCGCGCAGGGTGACGAGATCGACGCCTTCGGAGCGGGCTTGCGAAAGCAGGCCGGCCAGCATGTCATTGTTCATGAAATGTTCCCTTCATCCTTTGCGGGCAGGCCCAGAATAGCGCGCTTTTCCGCGTCATTCAGAAAGTTGGCTGCGGTGACTTGCGCCCACAGTCGCTCGCGATCCTCGGCCAGCGCGGGCACGCGATCGAGGTCGATCGCCAGCAGCGGCTTGCCCGGCTCTGCGGGGAACCACGGGGCCAGCCCCTCCGCCAGCGCGTCCAGAAGCTTGGTGGCCAGTGGCAGCAGAGTGAGCCGCCACAGCGCGCGGTTGGCCTCGCGATAATTGGCGTAAGTCGCATCGCCCGGCAGACCCAGGAGCATAGGGGGCACGCCGAAGGCCAGCGCGATGTCTCGCGCCGCGGCGGACTTCAGCGTGGCGAAGTCCATGTCCGCCGGGGTCATCGCCATGGCCTGCCACTTCAGCCCGCCTTCCAACAGCAGCGGCCGCCCGGCGTTGGCCGCTCCGGCAAAGGTCCGGCCCAACTCGTCCCGCAAGCGGTCGAACTGCTCGCCCGTCAACGTCGCGCCATCGCCGCTATCATAAACCAGCGCGCCGGAGGGGCGGGCGGAGTTTTCCAGAATCTGGCGGTTCCAGTCGGCGGCGGCATTGTGGATCGCCACCGCTTGCTCTGCGGCCACCAGGCAACCCGCGCCGTGGTGATCGTCCGCCGGGTGGAAGTGGCGGATGTGGATCAGGTTCGGGCTGGCGTCCTCATCCTCCAACGCGATCGTCACCGGGCGGCCGCCGACGGTGTAGGTCCAGGCGGTGGGCCAGCCATCCGGCCCGGCGACCACGCTCATCCGCTCAGGCCGCAAGGCGAACAGCTCCACGGGAAAGCCGCGGGCATCCTTCAGCACCTGCACGAAGGCGTTGCCGTGCAGCAAGAGGTGCGAGGCGAGCGTTTCCAGCAGAGATTGCCCGGCGCTGGTATCGCCCACCAGGCAGGCCAGGCGCGGATCGGCGGGCAGCAGCGGCGCACCGGCGATCCCTTCAGCCACCAAGCGCACGGCGCGCTGGGCCACCGGGTTCTCCAGGTAGGCGCGGCGCACGGCGGCGTTGTATTCGAACGGCGCGCGCGATGCGGTGCCGGTGGCGAAGTGCCAAGGCGAGGCGGAGCCACGCGCCAGCGGCACGCGCTTTTCAGTGCCCTTGAAAGCGGTGACTAGCGACTGGATGATCGACATTTTACGCCTTCTCTCGGTTTGCGGGGATGGCTCGGCGGGGATACTTGGAACGGTGCATCACAGCGCCAGCCGCACGCTGGGTGCGCCGCGGGGCAGCAGCATCAATTCGGTCAGCGCCCAGACTAGCGCATCGGCGCGGTCGGGGGAGCGCCCTGGTCCTTCGTAGCCGCCGCCGGTGATGAGGCCGCACAACTGGTCTTCCAGCTCGGGGAAGATCCCCGCATGCCGCACGCGCCCGGCCTCGTAGAGCGCGGCGACGGGTTCGGCTCTGGCCACTTTGCCCCGGCTGGCGTGGACCAGCTTCACCGGCATCGCGATGCCCGAGGCTCGAAGCACGGAGCCGACCATCTCGCCACCCTGGTTGGCTTCGGCGATCACGCGGTCGGCGTTCCACAAGTCACTGGTGCGGGCCACCTTGCGTGCCCACCGTTCCGGGCTGGGCTTCACCAGCGAACCATCGTGTACGACCCGCGCCAGGCCATCGGCGCCGAGCCCGACGACGACGATGCCGCAGGCGTCGCCCCGGCCCGAGGCGGGCGGATCGACTCCGATCACCACCCGCGTCATGTTGGGCGGACCATCCTCGCGGCAGTCCTCCAGCATGGCGCGCGTCCACAGCGCCCCGGGCAGATCCTCCACCATCTCGCCGTCCAGCTCCTGACGACCGAGCAGCGATCGCCCGAAGCTGCGCCGCACATCGCGCACGAAGCGCAGCGGCAGGTTATGGGCATTGTCCTCGGTCCGCCCACGCGTGACGATGATGTCGCCTTCGGCCTCGGCCAGCAGGCGGCGCATCAGCGGAACCGCGCGCGGCGTAGTGGTGGCGACGATGCGAGGCTGCGCGCCCAGCCTCAGCCCCAGCATCAGGTTGTCCCACGCGGCGATGGCACGGCCGCCGGCATTGTCCCACTTCGCGATCTCGTCACACCAGGCGTGGCTATGCTGGGGGCCGCGCAGCGAATCCGGCTCACCCGCCGAATAGAGCGTGGCCTGCGCGCCGTTGGGCCAAGTCACGCGGCGCAGCGAGGGTTCGAAGGCGGGGCGGCGATGCACCGGACCGAGCGAGAGCAAGCCGCTTTCGCCCTCCACGATCACGGCACGCGCCTCGCTCAAGGATGCGGCGACCAGCGCGATGCGGGCGTCGGGACAAGCCTCCGCCATCTCGCGCACCCATTCCGCCCCGGCGCGGGTCTTGCCAAAGCCGCGCCCGGCCATGATCAGCCACGTCCGCCAGTCTCCGGCGGGCGCGATTTGCTCCGCCCGGCCCCACATGCGCCAGTTGCTTCGTGTCTCAACCGGGCCGCTGGGCGGCAGGCCGCGAAACAACCGCTGGCGATCGGCGTCGCTGGCCCCGGCATAGCGCGCGAAGAGTTCGGTCTCAGTCATCGCAAGGCTCCGCCGCCGCTTCGATCGTGGCGGGTGCTTCCAGCTCGGCCGGCTTGCGCAGCTTCATGATGCGCGCGTTGATCTCCGCAATCACGGCCTGCGCATCCTCGTTGCCGCGGATCGCCTGCTGCCGCGAAACGGAATCGCGATGGGCGATCAGCAGGCGCAGGGCGGTGGCATTGTCGAACACGCGCACGCCGCGCTTGGCGCCCGGGGCGGCCTTCACTTCGCCTTCGCGCAGGCGGTGGAGCAGCGCCATTTCCAGATGCTCATAACCTTCGCACAGCGCTTCCTGCCAGGCGCGGTAGAACGCCGCATCCTTGCGCCGTGCGTCATAGGCCTTGGATGTCGGCACATTGGCCATTTTGGCAGATGCGGTGACGTTGGAGGTCGCAGCCAGCGCATCCAGGAACACGCGCCGCCAGCGGTCTTTGGGGGCGGCGCGCATGACGCGCGGCCGGGTGCTGGAAGGCACCTTCGTGTCCACCATGATGGGCTCCTGCAAGTTTTGCGGATTGGGGAGAGCAGATCAGCCCTCCGACGTTGTTCCTGTTATGTACCGATATCGCCTGAACAAGTCAAGTAAAAAGTGCCAATTAGGTTATACACTTGCTCGCCGGGGGTTTGCTGCTAGTCCCGGCGATACGGGACGGCGCATCGGCGTGGTCCAGGGGGAATCACATGCTGCGCCGCCTGTATAACTGGACCTTGGCCAAGGCCTCGCACCCGCATGCCGCCTGGTGGCTGGCCGCTTTCGCCTTCATGGAGGCAAGCTTCTTCCCGGTGCCTCCGCACCCCTTGCTGGGTCTGATGTGCCTGGCCGAGCCGAAGAAGGCGATCCGCTTCGCCGCGATCGCCACGCTGGGCTCGGTGCTGGGCGGACTGTTGGGTTACGCAATCGGTGCGCTGGCTTACGAAGCGTTCGGGCAGGCGCTGCTCCACGCGCTGGGCCTGGCGGAAAGCTTCCCCAAGGCCGCCTGCTATCTGCGCGAATACGGCGCGGAGATCATCATCGTGAAGGGCGCCACGCCGATCCCGTTCAAGCTGCTGACGATCACCGCCGGCTTCATCGGCATGAGCCTGCCGGTGTTTATCGGCGCCAGCATCATCTCGCGCTCGATCAGCTTCATGATCGTGGGTGTGCTGTTCCGGTTGTTCGGCGCACCGATCAAAAAGTTCATCGACAAGTACTTGGGCCTCGTCACCCTGGGCTTCGTGGCGCTGGTGATCGCCGGGTTCCTGGCGATCGCCTTGCTGGGGGGCGGCAGCACGCAGACCAAAGAGGCATGCGAAATCAACCCGCACGCGGTGCGCGCCTGATCATCTTGGTCTGTCGCTCCGCCTGATCGGATGACGGTGATCGGATGGAAAAAGGGAACGCCCGGGGCTGACGAGGGTTGGGTTGCCGAACTCTTCCCTTCAGGAGCCTGTCCATGCCACTCAAAGTCTGTGTTCTCGTCGGGTCGCTTCGGCCCGGTTCGATCAACCGTAGTCTGGCCGAAGCTCTGATCCGCCTGCCCGACGCGGCCGAACACGAATATCACTTCGCCGACATCGGCTCTTTGCCGCTCTACACCGAGGAGCATGACGAGAGCCCGCCCGAGACCGTGGTGGCCCTGCGCGAACTGGTGAAGAGCAGCGATGCGCTGCTGTTCGTCAGCCCGGAATACAACCGCTCGATCCCCGGCGTGCTGAAGAACGCGATCGACTACGGCTCGCGTCCTTATGGGGAGAGCGTGTGGAAGGGGAAGCCGTCTGCGGTGATCGGCACTTCGATCAGCCCGATCGGCACCGCGCTGGGGCAATCGCATCTGCGTATCGTGCTCGCCTACCTGGACGTGCCGCTGATGGATCAGCCGGAGGCCTACATCCAGTGGAAGGACGATCTGGTGGCGGATGACCACACGATTTCCGAAGCCTCGCGTGAATTCCTGAACGGCTGGATGAAGGCGTTCCTGGGCTTTGCCGGGCATCACAAGGGCGTGATGACGCCAAGCTGAGAGGACGTCTCTTCGAACGCGGAGGCCCTTGCCGGGCGGGTCAGCCCAACCCAAGGAAGAGCCCGGCCAGCGCCGCGCTCATCAGATTGGACAGGCTGCCCGCCGCCAGCGCCCGCATGCCCAGCCGGGCGATCACCGGGCGCTGGTTCGGGGCCAGGCCGCCCGTCACCGCCATCTGGATTGCGATCGACGAGAAGTTGGCGAAACCGCACAAGGCAAAGGTGATCACGCCCACGGTGCGCGGCGAAAGTCCGGCGTCCTTGCCCAGTTCGATGAAGGCGACGAATTCGTTCAGCACGATCTTGGTGCCGAACAGGCCGCCCGCCTGCAGCGCCTCATTCCAGTCGGGCGTTGCCAGCAGGTAGAAGATCGGCGCGAAGAGGTAGCCCAGCAGCACCTGGAACGTTACATCGGCAAAGCCCAGCAGCCCCGCGATCCAGCCGACGAGGCCGTTCGCCAGCGCGATCAATGCCACGAACGCCAGCACCATCGCGCCTACCGCCACCGCCAGTTTCACGCCCGTCTGCGCCCCTTGCGCGGCGGCCATGATGATGTTGGCCGGCTTCTCTTCGTCATGCGGCACTTCGACCGGCACGTCGTCGTGCACGCCCGGCTGGTGCGTCATGTCCTCCCTCTTCAGCGCGGCGGCGGCCATTCCGGCGGGCGGGGGCGCATCATGTTCATAGCGCAGCACATCGCCATCGGCGATCAGCGAGGGCGCCGCCGGTCGCGGATCGGGCATGATCATCTTGGCCATGAAGATGCCCCCCGGCGCGGACATGAATGCGGCCGCCACCAGATAGTCGATGCGGATGCCCATGCTGGCGTAGGCGGCCAGGATCGTGCCCGCCACACCCGCCATGCCCACCGTCATCAGGCAGAACAACTGCGAGGGCGTCAGCGACGCGAGATAGGGCCGGACCACCAGTGGCGCCTCGCTCTGGCCGACGAAGATGTTCGAGGCGGCCGCCAGACTTTCCACCTTGGAGATGCCGGTGATCTTCTCCAGCCCGCCGCCGATCCAGCGGATCACCAGCGGCATGATCTTGAGATAATAGAGGATCGAGATCAGCGAGGCGAAGAAGATGATCACCGGCAGCGCCGAAATGGCGAAGCTGGTGCCGCCCATTTCCGGCCTGGCCAGCGGGCCGAACAGGAAATCGACGCCCGCATGGGCATAGCCCAGCAACGTCTCCACCCCTCGCGCCGCCCCTCCCAGCACGGTGCGACCGAAGGGCACGTAGAGGACAAGCGCGGCGAACCCGGCCTGCAAGGCGAAAGCTGCACCCACCACGCGCGGGCGGATCGCGCCCCGGTTGGCCGATAGCAGGAAGGCGGCCAGCATGATCAAGGCGATGCCGAGGAGGCTGAAGGCAACGTGCATCGCGCGCGGGGATCCTGGTTAAGTAAAGGAAGGCGCGCGGAAACTAGGCGGGTGGAAGGCCAAGGGCTAGAGGCTTTGTTGGGGGGGCAAGCGGTCGAGGACGCAGGACGCTTCGGATCAGACGCATAGCATTTCCGTTCGTGCGGGAAGTGTCCTTGTGGAATCCGTTCGTATCGAGCGAAGTCGAGATACGCTGGTGAAGCGCTGCCGTGTCTCGACTTCGCTCGACACGAACGGAGGTAGACCAGTAGGGGGCAGGGGTTCACGCCCCCTATCGCAATCGCCTGCGCGCCGTTAAGTCCCCAAAATGTCCAGCCCTTCCCAGCCCATAACCATCCCGCGCGCCCTGTTCGTGTTCTCACTGCTCTACGGCGGATTGGCCGTGCTTGCAGGAGTGCTGGGCACCAAGCTCGCCTCGCTGGGGCATTGGCCGATCCTGGGAGACCTTGCGGTCGAATCCGGCATCTTCGCGTTCCTGCTGCTGGTGGTGCTCTCCAGCGCGGTGGCGGAGCTATACGGTCAGGCGGTGGCGAACCGGCTGGTGCGCTATGGCTTCATCCCGCTGATTGTCTCGATGGTGCTGCTGACGGTGGTGATCCGCGTCGCGCCGCCCGCCCCTTTCTGGAGCGATCAGGATGCCTTTGCCCGCCTGCTGGGCCAGGGCGCGCGGATGCAGTTCGCCGGGCTGTGCTCCTATGGCATCTCGCAGACGCTGAACGTCTATCTGTTTTCCCGGCTGGCCGGCGGGTTGGGTTCGGGCGGCAGCGGCAAACTGCTGATGGTGCGCGCCTGGATCGCCAGCTTGCTCAGCCAGGTGGTCGATACCGTGATCTTCATCACCATCTCGTTCTACGGCACGGTGGAAGCCAATGGCCAGCCGATGCCGATCGGCACGATCATGGAGGGGCAGATCGTGTCCAAGCTGATCCTCTCCACGATCATGGTGCCGCCGTTCATCTGGCTGTTCGTGCGGCTGGGGCGCCGCTTGGACAATTGAAGCGGGGCTGGACCGCTGAGGGCAGCAAAAAGCCCTTCAATTCCGCACCGCACGGTCCTAAGCCGCGCGCCATGACTCAGCCGCACGATCCCGCCTTGCTCGCCCGGGCCGCCACGCTTGTCGATGCACTGCCCTATATGCAGCGTTATGCCGGCCGCACTTTCGTGGTGAAATATGGCGGCCACGCCATGGGCGACCCCGATCTGGCGCGCGATTTTGCCGAGGATGTCGTGCTGCTCAAGGCCGTGGGGATTAACCCGGTGGTGGTGCACGGCGGCGGTCCGCAGATCGGCGCGATGCTGAAGACGATGGGCGTCGAATCGCAATTCATCGACGGTCTTCGCGTGACCGACGCCCAGACCGCGCAGGTCGCGGAAATGGTGCTGTGCGGCGCGATCAACAAGGAGATCGTCGGCTGGATCGCCCAGGCCGGCGGCAAGGCGATGGGGCTGTCCGGCAAGGATGGCGGCATGGTCACCGCCCGCAAGGTCAACCGCACGTCCAAGGACCCGGACAGCCTGATCGAGAAGGTCGTGGACCTGGGCTTCGTGGGCGAACCGGACCGGATCGACATCAGCGTGATCGAAACCGTCTCGGCCGCGGGCATGATCCCGGTCATCGCCCCGATCGCCGCCGGGGCCGACGGCCAGACCTACAACATTAACGCCGATACCATGGCCGGTGCGATCGCCGCCGCCCTGGGTGCTGCGCGATTGTTCCTGCTGACCGACGTGGCCGGCGTGCTGGACAAGCAGGGTGAATTGCTGACCGATTTGCGCCCTGCCGATTTGGCGCGCCTTCGCGCCGATGGCACGATCTCGGGCGGGATGATTCCCAAGCTGGAAACCTGCCTGATGGCAGTGGAGGCAGGCTGCGAAGCCTCGGTTGTGCTTGACGGGCGAGTGTCACACGCCATGTTGCTGGAAATCTTCACGCAGGAAGGCGCAGGCACCCTCATCCAGGCGGCCTGATTTCTTCCGGTGGAGGCACCCAGAGCGCCGCGGGCCTGAAGCGCGCGGCGAAACAGAATCGGGAGGATCGCGGGACATCATGGCAGGCCAGGTAGCAAAGCCATCCACGATCGCCGCCCTCGTGGCCTTGACGCTGCTGTCGGCATGCAAGAAGGATCCCACTCCGCAGCCATCGATCATCCTGTATACGCAGGGCGCTGCCTCTGAAGAGGCGGCGGATGTCCTGCCGTCGTCTGATGCATCCGAAGGTGGCCGCGAAGCCATCGCCGATCTCGATTGGGGCGCTTTGGAAGAACGGCAGGACCCTGAGCGGCTGCTACGCTTCTATACCAACGCCATCCGCATCGCGGACTGGACGGCGGCGGCTCGGGCCTGGAGCCTGGATGCGCAGATGACGCCCGATAAGCTGAAGGCGGAATTCGGCGGGGAAGCGGGCCGAAAGATCGCGGTGGGCAAGGGCGATACCGGCACCGCCGCCGGTTCGATCTATTATGAAGCCCCCGTCACGATCGGGGCGCCCGATGCCGGCGAATCACGTCGGGGGTCGATTGTCTTGCGCCGGGCGAACGATGTTCCCGGCGCCAGCGCACTTCAGTTGGTGTGGCGGATCGAACGCAGCTCTATCATAGCGCGATAGCTGGGTCCCTCGGTTTGCGAATATCAGCGGGCCGGGGCAGGGCAGCGTTGGAAAGCCTGGCGATATCCGGCCAGCCATGCCGCCCGCGTTTGCGAAGTGCGATAGGGGTTGCTCGATTCGGGAAGTTCCGCCTGGGCCGCTTTGATGCCCCAGTGGTGCGCGTGGAAGGTATTTTCCAAGGATGCTCTCAAAACTGATGTTGCGAGTGCGAAATGCCCGCGATCAGCATAGCGATCCCACCTCATCGTCCAACCGAGCCATTCCTTGGACGATCTGACCTTTCGTACAGGGATACTTGCTATTCAGCAAATTCCCATCGCGTGATTTCTTCATCTACCCAGCAAATGATTCGCGCGATGATCGCCGGGTCGCGCGGCAATCTCAGTAGATCACGGTGCAGCAGCGCGCCCGAAGCGGTCAGGATGCCATCGGCGACAGCAAACCGAGCTTCCTGTTTGCCTTCTCCGGGGAGGACGAGCCTGGCAGCCTCGGCGATGTTGTTGAGAAAGCGATCGTTGGTCGTCTGGACGATCTGCAGGATACGCGGATTTCGCCCTGCTTCCGAGAGGATGTCGGCGAGAATCGCCAGGGCGTCCGGATCGATCGGGGAAGACACGAAGTTATGGACCCAGGATTTAAAGCGATCCCGATCCGATGACAATGTAGGATCGGCCAATTCCTGATCGTTCATGATCTGGTCGAAATCACGGCAGACGATTGCCGCGATGATATCCTCCTTGCCGGAGAAATCACGGTAGATCTGGCCGACCAAGACACCGGAAACCTTGGCGATTTCGGCCATGCCGGTGCCATGGAAACCATTCTTGGCAAAGAGCGTTCTTGCTGCGCTGATGATCGCCTCTTTGCGCTCCTCCGCGGTTCTCCTGGGTGCCGTGCCGGTCTTTGCATTCGATCCAGTCATTCCATCCCCTCTTGACGGTCTGCATTGTTCGCAGTAGCAGCATGTGAGTGAACGATCATTCACATGCTGTCAATGGAATTCGCCGGATGCCCATGCGCCCTCTTCACCGTGCCGCTCCCCTTGCCCTCGCACTGATCCTTATGGGCGGTTGCGGGAAGAAGGAGGAGGCGCCGGCCGCGCCGCCCACTCCCGAAGTCTCGGTCCTGTCCGTGCGGCCCCAAGCCGCCACGCTGACGGTGACCCTGCCCGGACGGACCACGGCCTACGAAACGTCTGAAGTGCGTCCGCAGGTAAACGGACTGATCGTGGCGCGGCTGTTCCAGGAAGGCGATACGGTGCGCCAGGGCCAGCCGCTCTATCGTATCGATCCGCAGCCCTACATCCAGCAAGTGGCCAGTGCGCGCGCCGCTTTGGCGCGGGCCAGGGCCTCGATCGCATCCAGCGCAGCCTTGCAGCGCCGCTATGGCGAGCTGGTGCGGATCAACGCCATTTCCCGGCAGGAATACGATAACGCCATCACCAGCGCGCAGCAGGCTCGCGCCGACGTCGCCGCGCAGCAGGCCGCGTTGCGCAGTGCCGAGATCGACTTGTCGCGCACGACGATCAAGGCGCCCATCTCCGGCCGCATCGGCCGCAGCCTGGTCACCACCGGGGCACTGGCGACGGCAGGCCAGCAGACCGCGCTCGTTACCATTCAGCGGATGGACCCGATCTACGTCGATGTCCCTCAGTCCAGCGAGGACCTGCTTCGGCTGCGCCAGCGGCTGCTGGCCGGTTCGCTGGCACGCGGCGGAGAGGCGGCGCGCGTGCGGTTGCGGCTGGAGGACGGCACGATCTACCCGATCGAAGGACGCATGCAGTTCGCCGATGTCAGTGTCGATCCGGCAACGGGCACACAGACGATCCGGGCTGTGTTCCCCAACCCGCGCGCCTTGCTGCTGCCGGGCATGTTCGTGCGTGCAGAGCTGATCGAAGGCGTACAGGGCGATGCCATCCTGATCCCGCAGCGTGCCGTGACGCGTAACGAAAAGGGTGATCCGGTGGTGATGGTCGTCGGGCGCGATAACAAGGCGGCACAGCGCACGCTCAAGACGGACCGGGTGATCGGCAATAATTGGCTGGTCACCGGCGGGCTGATGCAGGGAGACCGGATCATCATCGAAGGCGGCGGCGCGATGCTGCGCCCGGGATCGCCCGTGAAGGCGGTTCCCTGGCGCGATCCGCAAGCCGGCGGCAAGCCCGCTGGCCAGCAGCCGGCTGCCAGCGCGGCAGCGGCCCCGGCCCCGGCTGCGACGAAGTAGCCCGCCATGTCACGTTTCTTCATTGACCGGCCCATCTTCGCATGGGTCATCGCCGTCCTGTTGATGCTGGCGGGTATCCTCGCCATCCGCACTCTGCCGATCGCCCAGTTCCCGACGATCGCCGCGCCCACGGTCACGGTGAACGCCACCTATCCCGGCGCAGATGCACAGACGCTGGAGAACACGACCACGCAGGTCATCGAGCAGCAGCTCAAGGGCATCGACAACCTGCGCTATTTCGCGTCGAATTCCGCCTCGTCGGGCAATCTGACGATCACGCTGACGTTCGAGCAAGGCACCGATCCCGACATCGCGCAGGTCCAGGTTCAGAACAAGCTGCAGGCGGCCACGCCGCTGCTGCCGCAGGAAGTGCAGCAGCAGGGCCTGCGCGTGGCGAAGTCCTCGGCCAGTTTCCTTATGGTCGTGGGCCTCTATTCCACGGACGGCACGCATTCGGGTGAGGACATCGCCGACCTTATCGCATCGCGCGTCATCGATCCGGTCAGCCGCATCACCGGCGTGGGTGAAGTTCAATCCTTCGGCTCACAATATGCGATGCGGGTCTGGGTCGATCCAATAAAGCTCAACGCCTACCAGCTGACCATGGCCGACGTGACGCAGGCGTTGCGCGCGCAAAACGCGCAGGTTTCCGCCGGTCAGCTAGGCGCGCAGCCTGCGCCCAAGGAGCAGATGCTGAACGCGACCGTCTCGGTCCAGTCCCGCCTGCAAACCGCCGAGGAATTCGGCGCGATCCGCCTGAAGAGCGCAGAGAACGGCGCGATCGTGCGCTTGTCCGATGTTGCCCGCATCAGGCTGGGTTCGGAAGTCTACGGCTTTGATCTCAGTTCCAGTGGCAGGCCGGCGAGCGGCTTTGCCGTCAACCTCGCCCCCGGTGCGAACGCGCTCGACACAGTGGTGAAGGTGAAGGATGAGCTCGCCACCTTGTCGAAGACGTTCCCGTCGGACGTCAAAGTCTCTTATCCGTTCGACACCACGCCCTTCGTGCGGCTTTCGGTCGAGCAGGTGATCCACACCCTGATCGAGGCGGTCGTCCTGGTCTTTCTCGTCATGTTCCTGTTCCTGCAGAACTGGCGCGCGACACTGATCCCCACGATCGCCGTCCCGGTGGTTTTGCTCGGCACTTTCGCGGTGATGGCGCTGGCGGGCTATTCGATCAACACGCTGACCTTGTTCGGCATGGTGCTGGCCATCGGCCTCTTGGTCGACGATGCGATCGTCGTGGTCGAGAACGTGGAGCGCCTGATCGTGGATGAGGGGCTCAGTCCCCGCAACGCCGCGCGCAAATCGATGGACGAGATCAGCAGCGCGCTGGTCGGCATCGGCCTGGTGCTCTCGGCTGTGTTCCTGCCGATGGCGTTCTTCGGTGGTTCCACCGGCGTCATCTACCGCCAGTTCTCTTTGACGATCGTCACCGCCATGGTGCTGTCGGTGCTGGTGGCCCTGATCCTGACGCCGGCGTTGTGCGCCACGATCCTCAAGCCCCACGATCCCCACAAGGCGGAGGGCAACGGCCTGCTGGCCCGCTTCTTCCGCTGGTTCAACGACAAGTTCGAACGCGGGACCACGGCTTACGTGCGCGGCGTGAAGCGCACCGCGCGCGGCTGGAAACGCTCGATGCTGGCCTTCGCGCTGATCGTGGGCGGCGTGGGCTTCCTGTTCTGGCAATTGCCGTCGGGCTTCCTGCCGGATGAGGACCAGGGCTCATTGTTCACCGTGGTGCAGGCCCCATCGGGCGCCACTACGCCGCGCACCGACGCAGCCTTGAGGAAGATCGAGCAATTCCTCAGCAAGGACCCCGCTGTCGATTCGGTGTTCGCGCTGAACGGCTTCAGCTTCTCCGGCCAGGGCCAGAACACCGCGCAGGTCTTCATCGGGATGAAGGACTGGTCCGAGCGTGAGGGGAAAGAGAACAGCGCCCAGGCGCTCGCCGACCGGATGAACAAGCAGTTCGCCGGTTACAAGGACGCGATGATCTTCACCCTGGTGCCCCCGGCGGTGCAGGAGCTGGGCAATGCCACCGGGTTCGACCTTCAGCTGGTGGACACCGGCAATATCGGCCATGCCAAGCTCACCGCGATCCGCGACCAGATGCTGGGTATGGCCGCTCAGAACAAGGACCTGACGCAGGTTCGCCCGGTCAGCCTGGAAGACGCGCCCCAGCTGAAGATCACGATCGACCAGGACAAGGCGCGCGCGCTGGGTGTCGACTTGAGCGAAGCCAGCTCCACGATCGCGACTGCCTGGGGCGGCACTTACGTGAACGACTTCATCGATCGCGGCCGCGTGAAGCGGGTCTACGTGCAAGCCGATGCGCCCTATCGCCTGCAGCCGGACGATCTCAACAAGTTCTATGTGCGCGGCGCCAACGGCCAGATGGTGCCTTATAGCGCTTTCACCGATCTTTCCTGGACTCTGGCGCCGCTGCAGCTGACCCGGTTCAACGGCCGCCCGGCAATGCAGATCCAAGGTGCCTCCGCGCCCGGAATCAGCTCGGGTGAGGCGATGAAGGCGATGGAGCAGATCCACGAGAAACTGCCGTCGGGAACGAGCCTGGAATGGTCCGGCCTCTCGTATGAAGAGCGGCTGTCGGGCGGACAGGCCCCGGCACTCTACGCGCTGTCGCTGCTGATCGTGTTCCTGTGCCTTGCCGCGCTGTATGAAAGCTGGACGGTGCCGCTGTCAGTCATCCTGGTCGTGCCGCTGGGCGTGATCGGTGCGCTGGCAGCTGCGGCGCTGACCGGGTTGAACAACGATATCTACCTGCAAGTCGGCCTGATCACCACGATCGGCGTCTCGGCCAAGAACGCGATCCTGATCGTGGAATTCGCCGAAGAGCGCGTGCTGGGCGGGATGAGACCATTCCAGGCGGCAGTGGAAGCGGCCAAGCTGCGCTTGCGCCCGATCCTGATGACCAGCCTTGCCTTCATCTTCGGCGTGTTGCCGCTGGCGATCTCCACCGGCGCGGGTGCGGGTGGCCAGAACGCGATCGGTCGCGCTGTGGTGGGCGGCATGTTGACCGCCACGATCTTCGCGATCTTCCTGGTGCCGATGTTCTTCGTAGTCGTTCTGCGCCTGTTCGGTCGGAATAAGCCGAAGGATGAGGCGCAGGAGCATGAGGACGAAGATACCCGGCCCCGGAACGCCGACCGGCCCGAAGACGATACAGCCCCGCAGGGAGCCTGAGCCATGAAGACCACTCTTGTCGCGCTGCTCGTCGGTGCCTCCTTGCTGGGCGGCTGCAACCTTGCGCCCAAGTACATCCGCCCCGCTGGCGCCGCGCCCGAATCGTTCCCCCAGGGCGGCGCCTATCCTGCGCCCCGTCCGGCCGCGCCGGCGGACATCGCACTTGTCGGCTGGCGGGACTTCTTCAGCGATCCGCGTCTGGCCAGCGTGATCGAAACCGGTCTGGCCAACAACCGTGACTTGCGGATCGCGGCGGCCAACGTGTTGCAGGCACGCGCGCAGTTTCGCGCCCAGCGGGCCAACCAGCTCCCCGCGGTGAACGCCAGCGGCAGCGCGACCTATACCAACTTCCCGCAAGGCGCGATCGGCGGCGGCGCGGGCGCCGGAACGGGCGGCGGTGCGGTCGGTGGTGGTGTCGGCGGCGGCGCGGGCGGTGTCGTGGGCGGGAACACGGCAACCTCGACGGACATTTCCATCTACTCCGCCAACGTCGGCATTTCGGCCTTCGAACTCGACCTGTTCGGGCGATTGCAGAACCTCAGCCGCGCCGCGCAGGAGCAGTACTTCGCCACGGAAGAGGCGGCTCGCACCGCCCGTATCAGCCTGATCGCCGAGATCGGTACTGCGTGGACGACGATGGCGTCCGATCAGGAACAGCTACGGATCGCGCGCGAAACCCTCAAGACCTTTCAGCAGACCCTGGACCTGACGCGGGCGCAATTCCGCATTGGTGTCGCGTCCGAGCTGGAGAGCCGCCAGGCTGAGACAAATTTCGAAGGCGCGCGCAGCGATGTCGCGACCCTGACGGCTCGCATCGCGCAAGATCAGAACGCGCTGAACCTGCTGGTCGGTACCACTGTCCCCGCGGAGCTGCTGCCCGGACCGTTGGGCGCAGGAGACGTCACGCGCGATTCGCTGCCGTCCGATCTGTCCTCCGCCGTCCTGCTCAAGCGGCCGGACGTACTACAGGCCGAACATCAGCTGATTGCACAGAACGCCAATATCGGCGCGGCGCGGGCGGCGTTCTTCCCGCAGATTTCGCTGACCGGTACGCTGGGCACGATCGGCACGGCGCTGGGCAATCTGTTCCGCTCCGGCAGCTACACCTACAACGCCGCGCCCTCGATCGGGCTGCCCATCTTCGATGGTGGCCGCAATCGCGCGAATCTGGATTATGCCAAGGCATCGCAGCAGGCCGCCGTCGCGACGTACGAAAAAACTATCCAGACGGCGTTTCGCGAAGTGGCCGATGCTTTGGCGCAGCGCGGCACGATCGTGCAGCAGATTGATGCACAGTCCCGCCGCACCGAGGCCGCCAGAGTAGCCGCTCGTCTATCGGAAGCACGGTATCGCGCAGGCGTAGACAGTTTCCTGACGTCGCTGGATGCGCAGCGGTCATCCTATGCTGCACAGCAGCAATTAGCCTCCGCACGACTGGCGCGTATCACCAATCTGATAGAACTCTATCGCTCTCTAGGCGGCGGATTGCAGTGAGCGCTTTGCATCTTCATGCGTTTAGCATACTATCCAAAAAAAATATGGAGAGTGTGCAATGCCTAATTATGATGCGCTGCGCGAAGATGGGACCGACAACGGCGATAAGAGCCTGGTGATTTTGCAGAGCCTGTTGTGCCTGTTGCGTGAAAAGAACCTGCTGAGCCGCGCCGATATCGAAGACCTGTGTGAGCGCGTCGAGACGCGTGCCCGCGAATCGGCTTCGGGCCCATTCCCCTGCTGCCCCACCAGCGCCAGCGCGGCGGCTTCGGAAATGGCCAAGATCGGCACCTTCATCGGCAACTACTATGGCGGCAAGCACCGCCGCATGTGATCCGGGCCCGGCGCGGACCTTACGCGCCGGAGAGGGCTGATCGAATGGGGCGGCCTGATGATAGCCGCCCGTGCCGCTAATAACCTGACGGCTTGGCGAAGCGCGGATGCAAAGCAATTTACCCGCTTGAGCGGTCCGGGCTGGGCCCGCTAGGCATCGATCTTTTGATCTGGAAAAACCCCTCGTTCGGGCCGCTTACGCGACGCCCGAAACGACGGTCTGGAGCGGGCGAAGGGATTCGAACCCTCGACCCCAACCTTGGCAAGGTTGTGCTCTACCACTGAGCTACGCCCGCTCGGACGTTTACGACCCATCGCCAAATTGGCGGGTGGGCCGGGGTGAGGCGCGCCATTAGCAACGCCGCGTCAGGGCTGCAACCCCAAAAAGCAACTTCTGCGACAAACAGCCGCACCCATGCCGATCGCCCCGAATTCACCCTTCACAAACCGCCCCCGGATCGCGATCTAACCTGAAACAGTACGCGACGTTGTGGGAGCACCGACTTTGGCTAGCATGGGCCTCAATCTTGAAGAGCAGAAGGCCGTGGATCGGTTCCGGCAGGACGTTGTCGAACCGTCCATGACCAAGCTGGTGATCCTGGATTTCTGGGCGGAATGGTGCGGGCCCTGCAAGGCGCTGACGCCGGTGCTGGAAAAGATCGCCGCCGAATATGCCGATAAGGGCGTGGTGCTGGCCAAGGTGAACGTGGACGAGGAGGCTTTCATCGCCTCGCAGTTCCAGGTCCGCTCGATCCCCACGGTCTATGCCCTGTTCCAAGGCCAACCTGTGGCCGATCTGACCAACGCGCGCTCCGAATCGCAGCTGCGCGGCGTGATCGATCAGCTGCTGGCGAAACTGCCGATCCAGGCGGGCGATGCGCCTGCCGCCGATATCGCGCCGCTGCTGGCGATGGGTGAGGAGGTTCTGGCTGAGGGCGATGGCGAGCGCGCCGCAGGTATCTTCGCGCAGATCGTCGAACTCGCGCCCGAGAATGCCGAGGCCCATGGTGGCCTGTTGCGCGCTCTGATCCTGGCCGGGCATCTGGACGAGGCGGAGGCCGCGCTGGCCGCGCTTGACCCCGCGCTGTCCGGCGATCCCGTGATCGAACGCGCGCGCACCGCGCTGGCCCTGGCCAAGGACAAGCCCGATGATGGCGAACTGGCCGCGCTGCGCGCTGCGGCGGCGGAGCGCCCCGGAGACATGGATGCGCAGCTGGCTTACGCCGGGGCCGCCTTCGCGGCGGGAGAGCGGGACGAAGCCGCGCAGAAGCTGCTGGCTATGATCCAGGCCGATCGCGAATGGAACGAGGGCGCCGCCAAGGCCAAGCTGCTGCAGATGTTCGAGGCTATCGGCCTGGAAGATCCGTGGGTGGCGGCAACCCGCCGCAAGCTTTCCACGATCCTGTTCGGCTGAGCATCGTGGCGCGCGTTTCCATCTTTCCCTTGTCCGGCGCCTTGCTTTACCCGGGGCTGCAATTGCCGCTGCACATCTTCGAACCGCGCTATCGGGCGCTGATCAGCGATGCGCTGGCACGCGATCGGCGCATCGGCATGGTCCAGCCGCAACGCGCGGAGGACGGCGCGCCGTTGTTCGCGATCGGTTGCCTGGGCCGGATCGGTGAGTTCGAAGCGCTGGACGACGGGCGCTACAACGTCATCCTGGAAGGCGAATCGCGCTTTCGCATCTTGCGCGAACTGGATGTCACCACCGCATTCCGGCAGGTCGAGGCCGAGCTACTGAGCGAGCCGGCCGACGGCCCGCTGGCCCCGATCGAACGCGCCAGCTTCGAGCGGGAGGCGCGACGCTTCGCCGATTCGCAAGGCTACAGTGTGAACTGGGAGCAGGTGTCGCGGCTGGATGACGTATCGCTGATCAACGGCGTATCGCAGATCGCGCCTTTCGACGCCGCCGCCAAGCAGGCGCTGCTGGAGGCCAATGGCCTTTCCGAACGTTGCGAGCTGCTGGTGCAGCTGATGCAGTTCTTCGGCCGCCGTGCGGAGGGCGATGATGACGGCGTGACCTTGCAGTAAGCAGGGCCGCCGCCGGCATCGCTCGTCAGGCGATGGCTTCGCGCAATCCGTCGATCACGTATTGCGCCGCCAGCGCCGCCAGCAGCACGCCGAGCAGGCGCGAGATCACGGCCTCCACCTGATCCCCCACCAGCCGCATCAGGGGCAGAGCGGCGATCAGCGCGACGAGCGAGAGGACCAGCACGGCCGATAGCGCGGCCAGGATCACCAGCGTGGCCTGGGTCCCTTGCGCGCGCGACATCAGCAGCATGACCGTGGCGATCGAGCCCGGACCGGCGAGCATCGGCATGGCCATCGGGAAAACCGAAACGTCGTTGATCTGCGGCGCTTCGTCCGCATGGGCGAGCACCTTTTCCGCCCGCTCGTTGCGGCGCTGCGTGCGCTTTTCGAAGACCATTTCCAGCGCGATCAGGAACAGCATGATGCCACCCGCGATGCGGAACGAATTCAGCTCGATATGCAACGCGGAAAGCAGTTTCTCGCCAAACAGCGCGAAGACGAACAGGATGCATGCGGCCATGAAGCAGGCGCGTACCGCCATGGCGCGGGCCTGCACCGGACTGGCCCCGCTGGTCAGCCCGGCAAAGATCGGGGCGCACCCCGGCGGATCGATGACGACGAAAAGGGTGACGAACGCCGAGACGAACAGGCCGAGAAGATCGGGGCTCATGCTGCGGCCTCGCACATGGCGGAGGGCTTGCCGTCGGCACCGAGAGGTGCGGCGACTTGCCTGGTCAACATTGGCGTCATCGGCTGGCCGGCGCCGCGCAGCAGGCTGATGGTGAGGGAGCGGGCACAGTTTGCATCGACGGTCACCGCCCAGTTGAGCGTGCGATCGTCGCTCCAGCCGCCGCGCGTTCCTGCGGGCAGCGCGGGTGGCGTGGCGGGATCGGGCTTGCGGCTGCGAATGCACACGCCCACGGCAGAGCCGATCATCTCGGGCGCGGGCAGCGCGGCGGACAGATCATCGCCCTGATCCATCACCCACTTGTAATCGCCCTTTTTCTGGCGCTGCCACACGGTGGTGAAATAGCCCTGCTTACCGCTGCCCTGCTGCCACGCGCCGTAACTGACGGCGAGCGATCCGTCACAGCTGAGCCAGACCTGATGCGGTTGCCAGGTGAGCGGCTGTGCAGGGTTGGTCTTTTGCGCACGCAGCCAAGTGCGCGCCACGACGGGCTGCGGCACGAACATCACCGCATCCTCGGCAGCGGTATCGCGGAAAGCGGCCCACTGGCCCTTTCGCTGCGCCAGCTGCTGGAACACGACTTCGGCGGCCACGATCTGCGCGGGGCTGGCGAAGTGCGGCTGCTGGGGCTTGGGCCTCGCCAGCGCGGGGTTGAGGCCAAGGCCCGCACCCAGCAGCCCGCAGAGCAGCGCGAGCGAGACCGTGTGTTTCACAGCGCGGTCTGGTCCAGCGCGATCCCGGCATTGCGATGCGCCGCCACCAGCGTGTTGCGCAGCAGCACAGCGATGGTCATCGGCCCGACGCCGCCCGGCACCGGCGTGATCGCGCCCGCGACCGGCAGGGCATCGGCATAATCGACATCGCCGACCAGCCGGGTCTTGCCTTCCTCGGCCCCCGGCACGCGGTTGATGCCGACGTCGATCACGGTGGCGCCCGGCTTGATCCAGCCGCCCTTCACCATTTCCGGCCGCCCGACCGCTGCGACGACGATGTCCGCACGGCGCACCACGTCCGCCAAATCCTTGGTGCGGCTATGCGCCACGGTGACGGTGCAGCTTTCCGCCAGCAGCAATTGCGCCATCGGCTTGCCGACGATGTTGGAGCGGCCGATGACCACCGCGTCCAGCCCGGAGAGCGAGCCCAGGCGGTCCTTCAGCAGCATCAGGCAGCCCAGCGGCGTGCAGGGCACGAAGCCCGGCTGGCCGACCGCGAGCCGCCCGGCATTGGTGACGTGGAACCCGTCCACATCCTTGTCGGGACTGATCGCCGCGATTACCTTTTGCTCGTCGATATGATCAGGCAGCGGCAATTGCACGAGGATGCCATCCACCGCCGGATCGGCATTCAGCCGGGCGACCATCGCCAGCAATTCGGCCTCGGACGTGTCGGCGGGCAGCTTGTGTTCGAAGCTTTCCATGCCGCTGGCCAGGGTCTGCTTGCCCTTGGAACGGACGTAAACCTGGCTGGCCGGGTCCTCCCCCACCAGCACCACGGCGAGGCCTGCCTTGCGGCCCGCCAGCTTTTCGAACGCGGCAGCGGCATCGCCCACTTGCGCGCGCAGGCTTTCGGCGAAGGCCTTGCCGTCGATCCGCTTGTCCGCGTCAGCCACGGCCACGCTCACATCGCGCCCGAGGCGGAGGCGATCGCGAGGTTTTTCAGGATGATGCGTACGATCTCCAGCCCCACGATCAGCACCAGCGGCGCGAAGTCGATCGAGCCGGTGGCCGGCATGAAGCGCCGGATCGGGCGCAGCAGCGGTTCGAGCAGGGCGTTCACGGCCTTATACACGGCCGCGACGAAATCGTTGTGGATGTTGACCACGTTGAACGAGATGAGCAGGCTCAGCACGAACTGCACGATCACCAGCATCACGATGACCGAGATGATGTAGCCGACAATCTCGAACAGGGTGAGGAAGATCAAGGGACGCCTTTCACTCAGGGCGGGATGGCCCCGCTGCCAAAGCCTGCTGATAGCCGAGCGCACCGCGTCCCGGCAAGCGGTGCCTACGCGGGACCGGCCGTGCGCTCGTTTCCACCAGCGATGGTTGCACCTTGGGGCGGGCGCTTTACATGTCGAGGCCATGGATCGCCTGTTCCGACCAGTCCTTGCGTTGATTGCCACAATGGCGCTGATCGTGGCGCTGATGCTGGGGCTGCCCGCGTCCGCCATCGCCCAGGCCGGCCCTCCGGCGGAGGTTTCGGCGCAGATTTCTCAGGCCGAGGCGGACTTGCGCAGCGCCGATCGCGCGCTGGATAACGGCGCCTCGCGGTCCGAACGCGATACCTTGCGCGCCAAGGTGACGGCGGCGCAGCAGGCGGCACGGGCGGCGGCGACCAGCCTGCAGCCCCAGCTTGACCAGATGGACGCGCGCATCAGCGGCCTGGGTCCGGTGGCGAAAGGCACGACCGAAGCGCCCGATATCCAGCGTGAGCGCAAGCGGCTGGAGCAAAGCCGCGCCGCCATCGATTCAGCGATCAAGCGCGGCCGCCTGATCGACGTGGAGGCGCAGCAGCTGATCGACGAGATCCAGCGCAACCGCGCCGAGGAACTGAACGAAGAGCTGTCCACCCGCCTGCATTCCCCGCTGACGCCCGATTTCTGGAGCGCGGTGCTGGGTGCGCTCCCGCGCGATCTGCGCCGGGTGGACACGTTTCTGCGCGATGGGGGTGAGCAGATCGCGCTGACCTGGCGGCGCGGCGTGCCCTGGCAGGCCCTGTTGGGGCTGACGCTGGGCCTGGTGCTGGCATTTCCCGCCCGGCTGAAGCTGCGCCAGATCGGCCAGCGCTATCTGATCGGCACTGCACCCGGCCATCGCATCCGCCGCTCCGGCTTCGCGCTGTGGCGGTTGCTGGTCGGCACGATCATGCCGCTGCTGGGCGCGCTGGCGCTGGCGCAAGGGGTGCGCTGGTCCAACCTGCTGCCCGCCCGGTGGGAGGAGCTGATCGACGGCTTCGTCGTGGCCAGCGGGCTTTCGGCCTTTACCGTCTCGGTGTTCGGCGCGTTGCTGATGCGCCAGCAGCCCACCTGGCGGGTCGCGCCGATCGCGGACGAGACGGCGCAGCGCCTGCGCGGGCTGATCTGGCCGCTGGCGATCATCGCCTTCGCCAGCATCCTGCTCGACAGCTTCAACCGCGCGATCGGCGCCAGCGCGGCGGCGCAACTGGCGGCCGAAGTGGTCGAAGCGCTGCTGCACGTCATCTGGATCGGTGTGTTCCTGCTGCTGCTGGGCCGCCTGCGCGCGCAGCGGGCGGAGCGGGGCGAGGCCACCGCGGGCGGCACCGGGCTGGGTGCTTTCATGCTGGTGGCCTGGGCGCTGGTGCTGGTGGCGCTGCTGGGCCTGGCGGTGGGCTACATCAGCCTCAGCTTGTTCGTGGTGCGCCTGATCATCTGGGTCGTCCTGCTCAGCGCCGCGACTTATCTGCTGATGAGCGGGGCGGACGATGTCGCCACCACCGTGTTCAGCCGCAACAGCCGCCTGGGCCTGACCCTGGTGCGCAGCGTGGGCTTGCGGCCCAGCCTGGTCGACCAGTTCGGCGTGCTGCTGTCAGGCGCGCTGCGGCTGACGCTGGCGCTGCTGACGCTGGGCCTGCTGATGACGCCATTCGGCGGTGGCGAGGGGCTGACCAGCTTGTTCGGCCGCCTGGGCGCCCTGTCGCAAGGGGTGGAGCTGGGCGGCATCGCGATTTCGCCGGGGGCGATCATCCGCTCGATGGTGGTGCTGGCGCTGGGTCTTGCCATCGTGCGCGCCTTCATGGGCTGGCTGGACGGGCGCTACCTGCCCGCCACCGACCTTGACGGCTCGGGCCGCAATTCGGTCAGCCTGGTCGCCCGCTACGTCGGCGTCGCGCTGGCCATCATCTGGGCGCTGGCGTCGCTGGGGATCGGCGTGGAGCGGATCGCGCTGCTGCTTTCGGCGCTATCGGTGGGCATTGGCTTTGGCCTGCAGGCGATCACGCAGAACTTCGTTTCGGGCCTGATCCTGCTGGCCGAACGCCCGATCAAGATCGGCGACCTGATTCGCGTGGGCACCGACGAGGGCGACGTGAAGCGCATTTCGGTGCGCTCCACCGAGATCACCCTGGCAGACCATTCCACGTTGATCGTGCCCAACTCCGAACTCATCACCAAGTCGGTTCTGAACAAGACACTGGCGAGCCCGCTGGGCCGGCTGCAGATCCAGTTCTCGGTGCCGATCGAGGTGGATGCGGACCGCGTGATCGCGATCATGAACCGTCTGTTCGAGGAAGAGGCCGCCGTGCTGGACGATCCCGCGCCGCGTGCCTTCATCGATGCGATCACGGACGGGCGCATCCTGTTCAACTGCTTCGCCCACGTGCCATCGCCCCGCGATGCCTACGGCGCGCGCAGCAATATCCTGCGCAAGCTGCTGGGCCGCTTGCGGGAGGACGGCATCGATATCGGCACGGTGGCGCAGCGGCTGGAACTGGCCCCGGGCGACTATGCCAGGTTTAGCGCGCCTAATGCGGAATTGGACTGTCCGGCGGAAGCCAAGAGCCCTGACGCACGTTAAACCGCTGCAACAAGGAATAGCAGCGGATGACCACCCTCGCCTCGATCGCCGATCCGCATCGCTCGGATAGCGTCGATCCCCAGCCGATCGCGCTGGATTTCAACGTCAAGGGGATCGAGGCCGTAACCCTGTCGGGCCCGCCCGAACTGATGCAGCGTGATCTGATGAGCCCTTATGTCTGGCGCGAGCCTGACGGGCGCTGGGGCGTGATGGTGCGCGCGGTGGTGCGTGCGGGTGAGCCGTTCACCGACACCGGGGTGATCTGGTCCGGCTGGAGCGATGACGGCCGGCACTTTGTCATGATGGACGCCCCATCCATCGTGCCGGGACCGGATGCCCACGATGCGGGCGGGGTGGAAGACCCGACGGTGGTGCGCCTGCCGGATGGATACGTGGTCTATTACTCGGGCGTTCTGGCCGATCATGCGCACGGCGAACTGTCCTACGCGCAAGGCCCTTCGCTCGATCGGTTGGAGAAAAGCGGCGTCGCGCTCGCCTCGTCCAAGTCGGAAGGCAATACCAAGGAAGCCACGGTGGAGCGCATGCTGGACGGTCGCTGGCGGCTGTTCTACGAGTATGCGGCGGACGAGGCGTCACGCATCGGGGTCGCTGTGGGAGAGGGCGTTGCTGGTCCGTGGGAAGAGCAATGCACCCCCTTCATGCCGCGCGCAAACAGTTGGGACGACTGGCATTTGTCCACCGGACCGCTGCTGACGCTGGACCCGGCGCGCCCGGTGATGTTCTACAACGGCGCTACCCGCGATGCCCGCTGGCGGATCGGCTGGGTCGCTTTCGATGCGGGCTGCACCCGCATTGTCGCGCGGGGAATCGAGCCGCTGATCACCCCGCCGCCATGCGATGATCGGACGGCCACAGACATCGCTTTCGCCGCGTCGGTGGTGGTCGCCGATGGCGCGATCTGGCTGTATTATTCGCTGGAGGACCGCAAGCTGGCGCGGGCGCTGATCCGGCAAAGCTAGGGCGTTCCCGCTCCAGACATTACGCCGCTCCGGCGCAGGCGGGAACGACGCAGGGTGGAAATGTAAAGCATTTCACCCGCGAAACCTTGTTAAAGGCCCAAGCACCGGCGCTGCGGCGCTTGCCTAGAGCGGCTTCCGGGTTCATGGGGACTGTTCTCATGACACCATCATCTGTTCCGCCGCTTCTGTCAGAAGCGCTTGCCGCGCGCGGTTATACCGCATTGACCCCCGTCCAGGCCGCCGTGCTGGAGCCGGAAGCCGAAGGCCGTGACCTGATCGTCTCGGCCCAGACCGGCTCTGGCAAGACCGTGGCCTTCGGGCTGGGCATGGCCGCCCAGCTGTTCGCAGCCGACGAATCGGGACCGGACAAGCTGCCACCCGCCGGCAAGCCGCTGGCGCTGATCATCGCCCCCACGCGCGAACTGGCCCTGCAGGTCAGCCGCGAACTCACCTGGCTTTACGCCTCGGCCGGTGCGCGCATCGCGTTCTGCGTCGGCGGCATGGACCCTTCGAAGGAGCGCCGCTCGCTTTCGCACGGCGCGCATATCGTCGTGGGCACGCCGGGCCGCCTGCGCGATCACCTGGAGCGTGGCGCGCTGGACTTGTCGGCCTTGCGCGTGGCCGTGCTCGACGAGGCGGACGAAATGCTCGACATGGGCTTCCGCGAGGATCTGGAGCAGATCCTGGACGGCACGCCGGACGAGCGCCGCACCATGCTGTTCTCGGCGACGATGCCAAAGCCGATCGCCGCGCTGGCCAAGCGGTACCAGAGAGATGCCTTGCGCATCTCCACCGTCACCGAAGCGCGCGGCCATGGCGACATCGCCTACCAGGCGGTCACCGTCTCTCCGTCCGACATCGAACATGCCGCGATCAACCTGCTGCGCCTGCACGAGGCGGACACGGCGATGCTGTTCTGCGCCACGCGGGACAACGTGCGCCACTTGCACGCGAGCCTGGTAGAGCGCGGGTTCGAGGCGGTGGCGCTTTCGGGCGAGCACAGCCAGAACGAGCGTAACGCCGCGCTGCAGGCTCTGCGCGATCGCCGCGCCCGGGTCTGCGTCGCCACCGACGTTGCCGCGCGCGGTATCGACTTGCCGACGCTGAGCCTGGTCATCCACGTCGAGGTGCCACGCGATGCCGAGACGTTGCAGCACCGCTCGGGCCGAACCGGGCGCGCGGGCAAGAAGGGCACCGCCGTGCTGATCGTGCCCTATCCGCGCCGTCGCCGGGTAGAGGGCCTGCTGCGCACCGCACGGGTCGAGGCGGAGTGGATCAGCGCGCCCACGCCGGAGGATATCCGCGCCAAGGATCGCGAACGCACCCTGGAGGCGCTGCTCGCCCCGGCCGAGTACGACGACGAGGATCGTGAGCTGGCCGCCCGCCTGTTGGCAGAGCGCAGCCCCGAGGATATCGCCGCCGCGCTGGTCCGCGCTTATCGCGCCTCCATGCCCAGCCCCGAAGAGCTGATCGAAGGCACGCCCGAAGCGCGCAAGGCCGATCAGGCGGAGCGTCATCGCCCCGGCTTCGAGGATACGGTGTGGTTCCGCATGGACATTGGCCGTCGCCAGAACGCCGATCCGCGCTGGATCCTGCCGCTCATCTGCCGCCGCGGCCACGTCACCAAGCAGGAAATCGGCGCGATCCGCATCGCCGCGACCGAGACATGGTTCCAGATTCCGCGCACGATCGCGGGCAAGTTTTCCGCCGCCGTGCAGCGCACCGCCTCCGCCGATGGCGAGGACGAAAGCGGCGTGCGCATCGAGATGGCGGAAGGCGGTCCTGGCGATACGCCGCGCCGCAGCGCCAAGACCAATGCCCGCGCTTATCGCGACGGGCCGCGCCAGGGTGGGGCTGGCAACAAGACCGGGGCTAGCAAGCCGCACCGCAAGGGCCCGCCCCGCCAACGCTGACGCCGCAAAAAAGCCGTCCGTGTCGGATAGGCTCGAAACACTTTGGCGAAAGGCTGCGGTGTTTCCAGGGCGTCCGACACGAACGGCAAGGCGGGGACAGTAAAGCGGTCTAGAACCTGTCGAAGCGGTAAGGCGCGGGGTCGACGATCGGCCGCGCGCCGGTGATGAGATCGGCCGCCAGCTGCCCGGCCGCGGGCGATGTGCCGAAGCCGTGGCCCGAAAAGCCCGAAGCCAGCGTCAAACCCGGAATCTTGGCAATCGGCGCGATCACCGGATGCGAATCGGGTGTGACATCGATCATGCCGGCCCAGCTTTGCGCCACTTGCGCATTCTTGAAGCCGGGCCATGCGGCGACGAGGTTGCGCATGGCTTCATCGTTCAGGCCCTGGTTGACGGGCGGATCGATGGTCCGCAGCTTCTCGAACGGCGAAACCTTGTTCCCGCGAGAGCGGCGACGGAGCGCGAGATCGTCGAAAAAGTCCTTGCCGATCGAAACGCGCAGGTTCGCCCACTCCTTGCGCAGCACCGGCAGGTATTTGAGGCCGATCAGCAGGTGGTCCAGCATCAGCGGGGCGAACAGCGCACCGCGTTGGGTTATCGTGTAGCCACCGTCCAGGCGCTTGCGGAAAGAAAAGTCCGGCCCGCCCAGTGCGATGTCGGTCGGGCCGTCCATCGGCGCGGTGCGCAGGACCGAGGCGACGAGCGGCAGGGTCAGCAGCGGAATGCCGTAATTGCCCAGGAACCGGCGAGACCAGACGCCGCCCGCCAGCAGCACCTGGCTGCAGCGAATCTCGCCCCGTTCGGTCACCACGCCGCTGACCGCGCCGCCCGTCAGCGACAATTCGCGGACGGCGCAATTCTCGACGATCACCGCGCCCTTGGCCATCGCGGCGGTGGCGATCGCGCTGGCGGCCAGCGTCGGTTCCGCGCGGCCGTCGCTGGGGGTGTAGAGGCCGCCAACCCATTTGCCGATGCCGCCCGGGGCCAACTTGGCGATATCGGCCGGGGTCAGCAGGCGGCTGTCGACATCCAGGCCCTTCACGGACGCCAGCCACGCCTCGTGCGCCGCCATCTGCGCTTCGTTGCGGGCGACGTACATGATGCCCGCTTGCGAATAGCCCACGTCCGCGCCCACGCGCTGGCGCATCTCGGCCCAAAGGCGATCGGACTCCTGCGCCAGCGGCAGATCGTCCCGCCCGCGTGAGGTCTTGCGGATCCAACCCAGGTTGCGCGAGGATTGCTCGCCCGCGATCCGGCCCTTTTCCAGCACGGTTACGGGAATGCCGCGCTCAGCCAGGTTCAGCGCCGCCGTTAGCCCGACGATGCCGCCGCCGATCACGACCACGGTGGTGGATGGGGGCATCGCCGGCGATGTCTGGACGGGGGTGATGACGGGGGCCATGGCGGTCGTTCGTGTCAGAGCGTGATCTGCAGTTCGCGCACGTTCGCCTTGGACGCGCCGCGATACGCGGTCACCTCGATCTCCACCTTGTATTCGGTGGAGCCGAGCGGCGGGCACGTCATCGTCAGCGTGGGATTGATGCCGCGCATCCGCTCGCCATAGGCGGTCATTACGGTTTCCACATGCTCGGGAAATTGCACGAAGACGCGCGCGGCGACGACATCGGCCAGCACCGCATCGACCGAGGCGAGCGCCGTTTCGATGTTGCTGAGCACTTGCAGGGTCTGCTCGGTCAGGTCTTCCGGGATCAGCTTGGTGCGCGGATTGCGACCGGCGGTGTTGGATACGAAGATTAGGTTGTCCACCGCGACCAGGCGGGAATAGCTGCCGTGTTCTTCGAACTTGTTGCCGGTTTTCACTTTGACGACGTCGGTCATGGGTATCCTGTCATGTCGATAAGAGGGGGTTAGGACGCGGTTAGCGCGGCTCAGCGCAGCGCCGGAGCGTCCCAGAGGTTGAGCTTCACGCCGATCCCGTCGCGCAGGGCATTGCGATAGACGATCGTGCCCCAGGCCACGTCCTCCACCGCCATGCCGCCGACCGACAGGATGATGATCTCATCGTCGTGGGTGCGGCCGGGCGTATCGCCCGCGACGATCGCGCCAAGGTCTTCAAGACTGGCCTTGTCCAGCGTGCCTTCTTCCACCAGGTCCAGGAACTTGACGCCCACGGCGGGCACGAACCGGTGGCGCGGGACGGGCAGTTCTTCCAGATAGGCTTCGTACAGGCCGGTATTGTCCAGCACCTTGCGGATATCGGGCGCGGCCATGCCATCGTCGATGTTGCAGGGCGCGGGCATCGCCAGGAACGTGCCGGGCGCCACCCACTCGCGCCGGACGGTGGGGTAGATCGAGGGATCGCCCGTCGCCACCGAGGCGCAGAAGGTGACGATATCGGAATCGCGCACGATCTCTTCGGCGGTCTCCACGGTGCGGACCGTCAGCTGCGGATAGGTTTCGGCGACCCAGGCGGTGAACGCATCGAGGTTCGCGCGGCCACGGCCCATCACCTTGATCGTCTCGATCTGCGGGCAGGTGGCCATGAACGCCTGCAGCGAAGTGCGGGCCATCACGCCGGGGCCGAGGATGCCGATGACCTTGGAATCCGGGCGCGCCAGATGCCGCGCGCCCACGCCGGGTACCGCGCCGGTGCGATAGGCGGAAAGCAGGTTGGCGGACATGAATGCCAGCGGCGCGCCGGTATCCGCATCGTTCAGCACGAACGTCAGGATGGAGCGCGGCAGGCCCTTGTCGCGGTTGGCGATGTTGGAGCCGTACCACTTCATGCCGGCGGTGCGGAACTGGCCGCCCAGATAGGCGGGCATCGCCATGAATCGGCGGTCGACCGTGGAGGTCGGCATATCGGGGAACGGCGATTCGTCCGGGAACATGACGATTGCGCCGTGCGAGTTATTGTTTCCGCCCGCCATGCGATAATCGCCGCGCCACAGCAGCGCGAACATATCCTCGATCGCATCGATGCAGGCGGCCATGTCGGTCACCCCGGCGCGGATCATGTCCGGCTCTGACAAGTAGAGGAAATCGATGCGCGGCAGCGGCGCCATGTCATCTGCGGGCGCTGTGGCATTGTGTACCATCACGGTATCGTCGGCCTGGCTCATTGGCCGGGACCTGCGGACCATGTTGCAGTCCCGATGACGATGCCGTAGCGCATGCTTGTTCTTCCCCCATAGGCTGGTGCCGGGTTCACGAAGCCTTGCGCATCCCTGGCGGTAGACGTCTGTCCCGGTGTGAAGGCGATGTCTTCGATGGGGCGCAAATCGACCATTGCAGAGCTGGTATGGGCATTTGCAAAGTCGGCCAGTGGCGAAAGGGTGTAAGAGGTTGGACCCAAATTCGGTGCCGCATCCGCAAGATGGCAGCGGGCAGGAAGAGCGCGGCGGACCTGCCGAAACGGGTGAGCAGGCGACGATCCGGCTGCTGTTCCTGCAGGCGCTGTGCAATGCCGTTCCGCCCGGTGACGGCCGGATGGACACCTTGCTGCGCGAACACGGGTTCTATCGTTCGCAATTGAATACGCCGTATGAACGCGCCCCGCTGCATCGCTATATCGCCTTGCTGGAACATGCGGCGGAGCGGCTGAAGCGCCCGAACCTGGGGCTGGAGATGGGATCGGGCTTCGGGTTGGCTGAGCTGGGCCCGTTCCAGCCGCTGCTGCGCGCCGCCGGCACCGTGCGTGCCGCGCTGGAAACCATGGCGCTGTTCCAGGGCCGCTGGCAGACCCGCACGATGCTGGAGGCCCGGTCGCAAGGCGATCATACGATCTACAGCTATCGTATCGAGGACCCGGCGATCTGGCCACGGCGGCAGGATGCGGAGTTCGTGGTCGGCGGGTTCGTCACTCTGATCCGCCAGCTGACTTCGCCCAAATGGTGCCCCGCCGAAGTCCACCTGGAACACCCGATCGCCGGGCGTGAGGACGCGCTCTCCCGGTTTTTCCGCGCGCGGGTGCTGGGCAACCAGGTGGCCAATGCGCTGGTCATCGCGGACGAGGATCTGGACCGCCCGTTCTCCGGCGCGACGCCGCAGGAAGACCTGAAGCTGAAGGCGATCCTGGAATGCCACCTGCTGGACCTGATGGGCCCGGAGACGACGGCGGCGAAGGACTTCGTGGCGCAGGCCGAGGATGCGATCATGCGCCGGCTGGGGCGCACCCACGTCGATTGCGATTCGATCGCGGCGGAACTGAACATGTCTGGCCGGTCGTTCCGGCGGCGCTTGATGGAGGAGGGCACATCGTACCGCACCATCCTGCAACGCGCCCGCCAGGCCCGTGCCCGTGCGATCCTGGAGGCACCGGACGTGCCGCTTTCCGTGGCCGCCGAGCAGCTGGGCTACTCCGACACGGCCACCTTCTCACGCGCGTTCAAGGAATGGACGGGGGTCTCTCCCGGGCGCTTTGCCCGCAAGCCGGAGTGAGGGGCGGATCGGTTGCGGATGCACCCCGCCCGCGCACTCAGAAAATCGAGAGCGTGAAGCCGATCCAGCGCCCGAAGAAGATCACCAGCACCCACAACAGCAGCGAGGATGCGCCGGCGAGCCGGGCGGCCATCGGTGGGGGCAGCGCATCATCCCATTCGACGATGCGGCGGTGCGCGGTCATGTGGAAGATCCCCATGTTGATCCCGGCGGCGACGATTGCGATCATCTTCCACTGGAACTGCGCGTTGGCGGCGTAAGCCACCGCGTTAGAGGTGAACAGCAGCGCGCCGGTGATCACCGCGCCGGCAAAGGCCACCCAGGTATAGGGCAGCAATTCCGCGATCAGCTGGCGCGCCCCGCGCCGGTGCGAGGCATAGCCCAGCAGCCGCAGGTCGACGATGCAGATCGTGCCGAACACCAGCGTGATCGCCAGCACGTGCAGCGATTCCAGCCAGGGAAAGGCGCTGGTGTTCTCGCGGATCGTGGCGGCGAGCGAGGAATCGTAAAGTTGCTGAAGAAAAATGTCCAAGGTCATGGCAGGCCCCTCTTGTTTGCTGTCGTTGTCGGCGGGGTTCGCGTCAGGTGTAGGCGATCCACCGCCCGCAGAAGATCACCGCCACCCAAACGCTGAGCGAAATCCACGCCGCCGGTTTCACCATCGCGGCCCAGCCGGCATGCTCCAGGCGGAAGGCCGGGTTCAGCAGCGGCTTGCGGAAGAACAGGGTGAGGGCGAACGCCAGCAGCACCAGCGCCATCTTGGCCCAGAACAGCGTATTGGTCAGCGTGCGGCTGGGTTCGGCAACGACCATGATCGTGCCCGTGGCGAGCAGCACGATCAGCGCCACCCACATCCACGGCAGGTAGCGGCGCACCACCGCCGAAGGGCTTTCGTCCGTCGCCAGCACGCCGGCCAGCCGCAAGTCGGAGATCAGCGCGGAGCCGACGACGATGGCGATCGCCAGGATGTGGACGCTTTGGACCGTGGGAATGATCCACGTCACTTCGCGCAGGCCGGTGCTGACCGAAGTGTCGTAGAGCCAGTTTCCAAAGCTTTCGAGGGACATGTTGTGATCTTTCTCGAGATGGTGCGGGATGGCGGTCGCCCGGGCTGCGCTTTCCCAAAAAAGAGCATGAATCGCCGGGCGGGAGTGGTTGAGGGGTGAAGCAAAATCGCGGGCGGCGATATTTTGAAACGGTTCGATACCGCAACATCGCGATAGGAAACACGCTGCATCCGGCGCTTATGGCGTCGTGGGGCATTGTCGATGACGATGAGGAAAGATGAAGGGTGATCGCACCGATTGTTAGTGATACGCAACAATATGCAGAATGAGTTCGCCTCTCCTGAAGATCCATCGGACCCGGCGCACAAGCCACTGAAAACCGGCCAGGACGATCGGCGCGAGCTGCTGACCGTGCAGGCGCGGCGCGTTCGGGCCACGATCGGCACCAAGCGTTCGGACAAGCTGCTGCGCCTGTTCGACTTCCTGCTGGCGCGCACGCTGGAGGGCCGCCCGCCCAGCGAAATGGAGATCGCCAACGAGGCGTTCTCGATCGGGCCCACCGTGGATGGCCCACAGGACGCGACGGTCCGGGTCTATGTGCATCGCCTGCGCAAGTCGCTGGAGCTGTCGCAGGCCGATATGGCGGGGCCGCGCCTGTTCATCCCCAAGGGCGAATATGCGCTGATGCTGGAGGAAGAGCCGGAGGACGCCGGCCCGGTCGCGGCGGAGGTGGTGCCGGATGCGGATGGCAAGCCGCAAGACCCGCGGCGGCGGTGGTGGTGGTTCGTCGGTCTGGTCGTGGCGGGCCTGGCGCTCAATGCGCTGGTCTGGTGGGGCTATGCCCGGCGTGACGTTGCGGCGGAAGCGCCTGCGGTGGTGGCTACCACGCTGTGGGGGCCCCTGGCGACGGACTCGCGCCCGGTGACGGTGGTGATGGGCGACTATTACCTCTACGGCGAGAAGCCCGACGGCGAAGCCGGTGCGCCGCGCCTGATCCGCAATCCCGCGATCAACGCGCGCGAGGATCTGGACCTCTATCTGATGGCGCGGCCGGAAGAGCGGGCGCGCATCACCGACAGCGACAAGCGCTATGTGCCGTCCAGTGCGGTGGCCGCACTGGGCGATGTCTACAAGGCACTGCGCGATATCACGCGCACGAGCGGTCGCAAGCTTAGCCTGCTGCCGGTGTCTCAGCTGACGCCGGACATCCTGAAATCGTCCGACATCGTGTATATTGGCCAGCTGGGCGGTCTTGGCACGCTGCTGCGCAACCCCTTGTTCCAGGCATCGGGCTTTCAGGTGGGCGAGACGTATGACGAGCTGATCGACAGCGCCAGCGGGCGGCGCTTCCGCTCTGACGGTGGGCTGGTGCTGGCGGACGAGCGGATGGCGCGGCGCGACTTCGGCTATCTCGCCAGCTTGCCCGGGCCATCGGGCAATCACATCGTGGTGATCGCCGGTACGCGCGATCCGGCCTTGCGCCAGATGGCGGAATACGCGGCCAATCCGGCAAAGCTGGCCGCGCTGAACGGTGCGGTGCCAGGTGGGCGGCACGGGTTCGAAGCGCTGTATCAGGTGCGCACGCTGGGCAGCCTCAACGTCAACGGTCAGCTGCTGCTGGCGCGCCCGCTGCGTTCGGGAGACATCTGGGACATGTCCAAGCCCAGCCAGCGCTTCCCCAACGATGATTTCGAAGGGGACGGTGCGGCCAACTGATAAGGTGCTGGCCAGCTTCGAACAGGAGCTGGCCGCATCGGCCATCGTGCGCCCGGTCCCCGGCGTGGCAGCAGATCCGATGCTATACGCCCGGCGCGGGCGCGAAGGACCGAACGAGCTATGCGAATGTTGTGGCGACTGATCGCTGGACTTGCAGTTCTGGGTGCTGCCTTGGGCTCCGTGACGGCGCAGGCCGATGCTGTGGACGACTATGTGGCCGCGCAGATGCAGCGCCAGCGCATCACCGGCCTGGCGCTGGCGGTGATGCGCGATGGCCAGATCGTGCGGGCGCAGGGCTTTGGGCTGGCCAATATCGAGCATCACGTGCCCGTCCATCCCGACACCCTGTTCAAGACCGGGGCGCTGGGGATGCAGTTCACCGCGGTCGCCACGATGTTGCTGGTGGAGGACGGGAAGATCGATCTCGACGCCTCCGTCGCCCGATACCTGCCGAACGCCCCGCGCAAGTGGCGGCCGATCACGATCCGCCAGTTGCTGTGGCATACCTCCGGCCTGCCCGCGACACCCAATGGCGAGTTCCGCGCTGACTACACCGATGACGAGCTGCAGGCGATCATCGGCAAGGAAGAACTGAACTTCGCCGCCGGCACCCGCTGGCGCTTCAGCTGGGCCGATTACATCGTGCTGGGTTTCGTGATCCGCAAAGTCACCGGCGAATACTACGGCGACGTGCTGCGCCGCCGCGTGTTCGCGCCGCTGCACATGGCCACGGCGCGGCCGATCGACGAAATCGTCATCGTCCCCAATCGCGCTTCGGGCTACGAATGGCGCGAGGGCACCTTGCGCAATGCGGAGTGGGTGTCCCCCACGGCGAACAGTACGGCGGATGGATCGCTCTATCTGTCAGTGCTGGATTACGCGGCGTGGGACGCAGGCGTGTTCGCACGCAAGGTGTTGAAGCCCGAAAGCTGGGCGCAGATCGCAGCGCCCGCGCAGCTCGCCAGCGGCGGCACTTATCCCTACGGGCCCGGCTGGTTTCAGGAGAACGTCGGCGGCCACGCGGCGTGGCGGCACGCCGGGGCCTGGCAAGGGTTCAAGACCTTCGCGATCCGCTATCGCGATCCGGCGCTGACGGTGGTGGTACTGGCCAACAGTGACAATGCCGATCCCGCCGCGATCGCGCGCCAGGTCGCTGCGCTCACCGAGCCTGGCCTGGCGCAAGCCAAAGTGCAGCCCTTGCCGAATGCGGATGCCGCCCAGGCGCGCGCGTTGCTGACGGCGATCCAGGCGGGCGCGGTGGACAAGACCGCGTTCGCCTACCTTGCCGCGCTGGACCTGAGGGAGACGCTGGCCGAATACCAGGGCATCCTCCAGCCGCTGGGCCCGTTGCAGGACGTGGCCTTGTTCCAGACGCTGAAGCTGGGGGACGACGATGCGGCGATTTATCGCGCGCGTTATCAGGGCGGCACCGTGGAACTGCGCATCAGCACCGCGCCCAATGGCAAGATCGGCAATCTTGAACTTTCGCTCATCGATGCCTGGGACGCGCCGGTCTATCCCTGACGCAATCCCGGTGGCGCGCTCTTAGGTGTTGCCGCCTTGCTCGGCAAAGACCGGGCGCGTCATCTGGAACAAGTCCGTGCAGCGCGTGTACCACCCGGCGCCGTGCATCCGCGCCACCAGGTTCATCGCCAGCGTATCGACATGCAGCCGCTCAGCATCGACCAGCGCATCATCGATGTGGAAGCGCAGCACTTCGCCCAGAACCACCAGCGAAAGGCCCGCCTCCACCGTCTGGAACACCTTGCACTCCATTGACACCGGCGCCGATGCGATGCGCGGCGGCGCGATGCTGGTGGATGGCGCGGTCTCCAGCTTGGCGGCGTCGATCTCGTCGAAGGATGGCGGGGCATCGATGCACGTCAGGTTCATGGCTGCGGCATCGCGTTCGCTGACGAGGTTCACCACGAATTCGCCGGTGTCGAGAATGTTCTGGCCGCTGTCCTTATAGGTTCCATCGGGCCGCCGCATGATACCGATCGCCACGATCGGCGGGGCGGCGCCCATCATGTTGAAGAAGCTGTATGGCGCGGCGTTGCGCACGCCGTCCGGCGATTGCGTGGTCAGCCAGGCGATCGGGCGCGGGGTGATCGCCGCGCTCATCAACTTGTAGCGATCGGGACCGGCGACTTGCGCGAAATCGAACTCCATGTGCTTTACTCCGCGCCCTCACGCCGGACCGCCCGCTGCGGCGCGACGTTGACCGAAAGCGAGAACACGTCCGGCCGCGCATAGTGCCCGGCCACATCGAAGTCGTACTTGCCGCGCACCACCTCATCGGGATCGATATCGGCGTAGAGGATCGTTTCGCCGCCGTAATCGGGCCCGGCCAGCACGCCGCCTAGGGGCGAGACGATCATCGAACCGCCGCGCAGCAGCACCAGGTCGGGATCGTCACCCAGCGCGCAGTCATAGTGAGCCGGGTAGGCGGCGCGGGTGATGTGCTGGCAGGCGGACAGCACGAAGCAGCGCCCCTCCAGCGCTACGTGCTGCATCGTCGCGGCCCAACCGTCGCGATCGTCGGCCGTGGGCGCGCAGTACAGCGTCACGCCCTGGTCATACATCGCCATGCGCATCATCGGCATGTAGTTTTCCCAGCAGATCACTGCGCCGATCCGGCCCAGCGGCGTCTCGATCACCGGCATCGTCGAGCCATCGCCGAAGCCCCAGATCAAGCGCTCCGCACCTGTGGGCATCAGCTTGCGATGCTTGGTGATCAGGCCGCGCTCCCCATCGAAGAACAGCGCCGTGCAATAGACGGTGCCGCCATCCCGCTCAATCACGCCGATAACCACGAAAGCGCCGGTGGCGGCGGTGGCTTCTTCCAGCACGCCCACTTCCGGCCCGGCCAGATCGATCGCCGCCTCGTGATACCTGCGATAGTCTTCGCGCCCCTGCGGCTTGCGCATGCCCACCGGCGTGCCGAACGACGCGCCCTTGGGATAGCCGCCCAGGAATGCCTCGGGAAATACGATCAGCTTCGCACCTGCCGCCGCCGCTTTGGTGATCAGCGCGGCCGCCTTGTGCGCCGAAGCCAGCGAGTCATAAGGATCACAGGCGGCTTGGACGACGGCGGCCTTGAACGGCTGGGGCATGGCAATCTCCCATGGGCGGCATCGGCCGCGTTTGCATCATCCCGTCATAATACTTGCATTTGCATATAATTCAATGTATTTCCCGCGTGTGTGAACCGTGGGAGCAGGTCTTTGGCGCACAGCTACGATCAGTATCGTGAGGAGATGGTGGGCCGCGCGAATGTCGCGGATACGCCTGATCTGCTGGCGTACTACAAACGGCTGGAGACGCTGGGCACCGGCGCGCTGTGGACCGTGGCGAACAAGATCGAGCCGTGGGAGCCCGCGTCCACCTCTGTCCCGATGCTGTGGCGCTATCGCGATCTGCGCGAAGACGTGCTGCGTGCGCTCGATCTCGTCACGCCGGAGCAGGCGGGGCGGCGGGTCGTCTATCTGGAGAACAAAGGCCGCGCCGATGTGGTCGCGGCGGTGGGCTGGCTCTATTCCGGGCTGCAGGTGATGGCGCCGGGCGAATGCGCATCCAGCCACCGCCACAGCGCCTCCGCCTTGCGCTTCATCATGGAGGGGCAGGGCGCGTTCACCAATGTCGACGGGCACAAGATGACGCTGGGCGCGAACGACTTCGTGCTGACCCCCAACGGCACCTGGCACGAACATGGCGTGGCAGAGGATGGCACCGTCTGCATCTGGCAGGATGGGCTGGACATCCCGCTGATGAACGCGCTGGAAGCCAACTTCTACGAGGTTCACCCCGATCTGCAGCAGGCGATTTCCTTTGCGGTGGATGATAGCACCGCCACCTGGGCCGGGGCCGGTCTGCGGCCCGCCGGAGCGCAGTGGACCAAGCGCTACTCCCCCCTGCTGAAATACGAATGGGCGCCGACGTATGAGGCGCTGACCCGCTACGCGCGCGTCACCGATGGATCGCCCTACGATGGCATCCTGATGGACTATGTGAACCCGGACAATGGCGGACCGGTGATGCAGACGATCGGCGCGTCGATGCAGTTGCTGCGTCCTGGTGAGCGGACCAAGGCGCACCGCCAGACCGGCAGCTTCGTCTATCAGTGCGCCAAGGGCAGCGGCTGGTCGATCATCAATGGCCAGCGCTTCGATTGGCGCGAACGCGATATCTTCGTTGTGCCGGCCTGGATGTATCACGAACATGCCAACGCGTCCGACAGTGAAGACGCCTGCCTGTTCAGTTTCCACGACTTGCCGGTGATGCGCGCGCTGGGCCTCTATCGCGAAGAGGCGCTGGGCGAAAACGACGGACATCAGCCCATTCTTTCCTGACATCTTCGAACCCTCCGCAATTCTCAAACAGGGACATATTCTCATGCGTCTAGTGACTTATCGTGCCACCGTGGAAGCAGGCGCGCGCCTGGGTGCGCTGGTGGACGATCTGGTGGTCGACCTGGCGCGCTTCGGCGCGGTGGCGGCGGTTCCGTTCCCGTCCTCCATGCTGGAATTCATCGATCTGGGTCCGCAGGCTGTCGCCACGGCGACCAAGTTGCTGGCAGAGTGCCAGGGCGTGTTCCCGATCGGCACGACAGTGCCATTGGCCAACGTCAAGTTGCTGGCTCCCATCCCCCGGCCGCGCAAGAATATCTTCGGCATCGGCCTCAACTATACCGAGCACGTGGCCGAAAGCGCGAAGTCGCTGGATACTTCGGCCGAGCTGCCGCGCCAGCCGGTGATCTTTTCCAAGCCGCCGACGACCGTGATCGGTCCTGGCGAACCCATCGTCCACAACAAGGCGATCACGCAGCAGCTGGACTGGGAGATCGAGCTGGCCGCGATCATCGGTACCACCGCCAAGGGCGCGCGCCGCGAAGACGCGCTGCGCCATGTCTTCGGCTACACCGTGCTGATCGACATGAGCGCGCGCGATTGCCGCCGCGCCGGGCAGTGGATCTACTCGAAGGGTCAGGACAGCTTCGCGCCGATGGGCCCGGTCGTCGTCACGGCGGACGAAATCCCCGATCCGCAGACGCTGGACTTGTGGCTGACGGTCAACGGCGTCGAAAAGCAGCGCAGCAACACCGCCTTCATGCTGTTCAAGGTGGACGAACTGATCGCCGATATCTCGCAGGGCATCACGCTGGAGCCCGGCGACATCATCGCCACCGGCACGCCCGCGGGCGTGGGCGCGGGCATGGATCCGCAGGAATGGGTGTGGCCCGGCGATGTGATCGTGGGCGGCGTCGATGGTATCGGCACGCTGCGCCATCCGATCGTGGCGGCAGCCTGAAATACGAATAAGGAAGCAAGGCGGCGAGATCCCGGTCTCGCCGCTGCTTCTATCGTGCGATCAAGCTTGTGATGGAGCCTCGACAAGTTGTGCCGCGATCTTTTCGCGGATGAAATCGGGCCAGGGCCTGGCTTTGTGATCGTTCAGGTCCATGCATACCAAAACGATATCCGCATTCAGGCGATCGCGCCCTTCGCCCGTGAACACCACATTGATGTGGCAACTTGTCCGGCCCAGCACGCGCGGGGTGATGCGGATGGTCAATTCATCGCCCAGACGGCTGGGTGACAGGAACGTCACCTCCAGCTTTACCGTGGGCGTGCCATAGCCGCCGTCGATATGCATCGTCTTGAAGCTGGCGCCCAGTGACTGCGCGAACCAATCCTCCACCGCGCCGTTCACCATTTCGAAGTAGCGGGGGTAGAACACGATCCCGGCTGGGTCGACATGGGCAAAGCGCACTTGCGTGCTGGTTTCAAAAATCATGAGTGAAGTCCTCAGGACGATATCGGTGAAAGTCGAATGGTCGTTACGGCGAAGTGGCCCGGCGATCAACTTGCGGCTGGCGTATTCGCGGCCATGCCCGAAACGCTGCGCAAGGGCCGTATCATGACCAGGCTGCGGTCCATCGGCGCGTCGTTCATCGTGCGCACTTCGTAAAGGGCCTCGAACGATCGCGTCGCCGCGCGCTGTCCGGCCAGCTTGCCCATCTGTACAGCATCGGTGACGAGGCTCGCCATGCTTTGCACGCCATGATCGCCGAGGCCCGAAATCACCACGATGTGCCGGCCAGAAGATGTCGCCACGCTGGCGATATAGCCGTAATCGCGGCCGGTGCCCTGGTCAGCCGGGCCCGCCGGGGCATCGCTGAACGATCGACCCGATCGGCGGTCCGACAGCTTTCCGCTTTGCGGATCCCACGACAGCGTCGATGATCGGAACAGCGGCGCCGCCAGAAAGCCCATGCTGGCCAGCCGCCCGACGTAGATGATATCGTTGCCATCCAGCGCCGAAGACTTGAGGCGCGAGATCGGCGTGATGGTGGGTGATGATCCCACCTGGCCATGCAGCGCGTTGACCACCGGCAGAATATCCCAAGTCGCCAGCGCGGTGCCAACCGGGGAGAGATGCAGGTCGAAGTCATAAAGCGTGTAGAACGATTGCGGATGCGTGGTCAGATAGTTGCCGAAATCGCCGCGAGAAAGGATCGTCGGGTCCAGGATCAGGCGATTGACGCTTTTGCGATCCTTGGCCTCTGCCAGCAGGAAGTTGTCACCCGTCACCAGAATTGATGGCTTGTCCAGCGCCAGCGGGCGCCAGAAACTGGTGGAGCGCAGCTGCAAGGCGGGATCGGCCACGCGCTTTTGCGCCGTCACGATCTGCCAGGCGACCAGGTTCAGCACCACGAAAGCCAGTGCGGCAAGAGCGAACGCGGCGCTGCGCCAACGAGGCCCGGCCGGCGCGGTCTTGGTTGCATCGGGCTCCGCAGCCGCCCCGGCTTCGGGGGCGAGCAGGATGCGGTACTGACCCTTGGGGATGAACAACCGCCGCCCGCTCTGGTTGGCATAATGATCGTCCAGCCGCTTGCGCAGGCGGTGGACATAGACCCGTACCGCCGAATCTCCCACGCTGCCTTCCGCGCCGTCCTTGCCGAACACCGCCAGCGCGATTTCCACTTCCTTGGGCGCGCGGTCATCGGTGGATCGCGACACCAGGAAATCGAACAGCTGGACGAACACGGCCGAGCGCCCCGCCGCCAGCACTTCGCGAAAGCGCGCCACTTCCGCCGCGAATTGCGCGAGGTGATCCGCTGCGTCAGGAGAGGCCGGGCTGTCCACCACTGGGATTTCCGGCAAGGGGCTTGATCCTCGTCAACTGACTGTTTTCGGGTCGGCATCCCCAAAGACGCCGGGCGCATGGTCAAGACTAGCGCCATCTTTCACCGGCGCAATCCATGTCCGTCATTTTATGGCGGAAATCCGCCATCTGTAACGTCTGGTAACTGTTTAGTTTAGGGAACAGCGCTAGCGGAATCACGGTATCGTGTTACGAAACGTGCGCATTGTGACGAATCAATGGCGGCCTGAAGAGCACCATCACCGGCCTGGCCGGTGCGCCACGTCCCATGCACGCCAATCGCGGGAAATCGCGCGCAGGGTGGCTTTTTCGGCCGGATGGTCGAACGCCGCCCGGCGTATCGCATCGACCGCGCGACATGCATGCGACGGGTTCGGGGATCAGGGTTTAAGGGAGATCAAGGCATGAGCGAGCAAGGTTTCAAGATGCAGGTGGCCATGTGCCGCGCGGCACTGCTGGGGGGTGTCTGTCTGCCCATCGGCCTGCTGGCGGGGCCCGCGCTGGCGCAGGACGCCGCCGCACCCACCTCAGCGCAAGCGCGCCAGGAACAGACCGGCGGGCCGGACGATATCGTCGTCACCGCCACGCGCCAGTCGCAAGTTCTCAGCCGGGTGCCGCTCAGCATCGTCGCCAAGGACCAGATTCAGCTGGACAAGCAGGGCATCCGCTCCATCGGCGACGTGGCGCGGCTGACGCCCGGCATCACCTTTGGCCAGAGCACGTCCTACTTCGGCACCGGCCAAAGCACGATCGCCATTCGCGGTGTCGATTCCGGATCGGGCATCCCGACCACCGGCGTCTATATCGACGACACGCCGATCCAGACGCGGCAGGGCATCAGCCCGTCGCTCAGCAATGCCTACCCGCAGATCTTCGATCTGGACCGCGTGGAAGTGTTGCGCGGGCCCCAGGGCACGCTGTTCGGCAGCGGCTCGGTGGGCGGCGCGGTGCGCTTCATCTCGCCCAAGCCCAATTACGATGACGTCAGCATCTACAGCCGCGCCGAAGCCGCCGCGACCGAGCATGGCGCACCAAGCTACGAGCTGGGCGTGGCCGGCGGCGCGCCCATCGTGGAGGGCAAGCTGGGCTTTCGCGGCAGCATCTGGGGCCGGCGCGACGGCGGCTATATCGACCGCCTGGATCGCTATTCCAAGAAGAAGATCGACAAGGATATCAACGGCCAGGACGTGGTTGCCGCCCGCTTCGCGCTGGGCTGGAAAGCATCGGAAGCGTTCACCATCACGCCCTCGATCTTTTTCCAGAGCCAGTCGATCGACGATGGCTCACGCTATGAACTGGCGGTGTCGAACCCCAAGAAGCAGGATTACAACCTCAGCCTGAACGCCATTCCGGAAAGCCGCCGGGATCGGTTCTACCTGCCGGCGGTGAAGATGGAACTGGACCTGGGCAGCATGTCCCTGGTTTCGGACACTTCGTATTTCACGCGCAAGACCAACTCGGTCAGCGATGACGCCTCGCTCAGCCTGGCGATCTTCGGCGGTGTGTCCGGCCGGTTCCTGCCGGGCTTCGAAAGCTACACGCCGCGCACGATCAGCAACACCAGCCAGAAGGCGTTCACGCAGGAATTGCGCCTGCAGAACAACAACACCGCCGATCGCTTCAACTGGATCGTCGGGGCGTTCTATCAGAAGTCCACAGTGCGCGATCGGTACGCGGGTTCAGACCCACGCTTGCTGGACGTGATCAACGTGGGCCAGCAGCAGCAAGGCCTGCCGCCGTTCGCGTCCTTGACCGAAATCTACGGCACGGAATTATATCAGGGCCAATTCTCGGTACTTCAGCGCAACACCCACAAGGATGATCAGAAGGCGGTCTATGCCCAGGCCACTTATGAAATCCTCGATGGCCTGAAGATCACCGCCGGTGGCCGCTACACGATCGCCAAGTATCAGTTCAACGCCTTCACCGCCGGGCCGCTGTTCACCACGGATGGCAAGTCGGACACGCTGCGCGCCACCAGCAAGGACTTCACGCCCAAGATCGGCTTGTCCTACCAGGCGGACAGCAACAACTTCTTCTATGCCAACGCCGCCAAGGGCGTGCGCGGACCGGGCGTGTCCCCGGCGGTGGGCGCGACGTGCGGCACCGATGGCGCGGCGATCGGCTTCGATCCGCTGGTTTCCCGTGCGGTCAGCCCGGATTCGATCTGGAGCTACGAAGCGGGCAGCAAGAACCGCCTGTTCGGTGGCAAGGTGCAGCTGGACGCGTCGGTCTATCGCATCGTGTGGAAGGACGTGCAGACCAACCTCAACCTGCCGATCTGCCAGCAGCAGCTTTTGCTCAACCTGGGCGATGCCAAGATCGACGGCTTCGACATCGCGGTGAACACGCGGCCGGTCGAAGGGCTGACGCTGGGCGCAGCAGTATCGTATATCAAGGCACGCTACACCTCGGCGATCCCGGGCCCGGATAACACCACGATCCGCAAGTCCGGGGAACCGCTGGCCGCCGCGCCATGGTCGGTGCAGCTCAACGGCGAATACGTCCACCCCGTGGGCGACGGCGAACTCTATGGCCGTGCAGACTACACCTACACCAGCAAGAACAAGCGGCCGCTGGACCTGAACTCCCCGCTGGTCGACCCCGTAATCCCGCGTCCGCCGGCAACTTCGCAGCTGAACTTGCGCATCGGTGGACGGTTCAGCACCAGCGGTGACAACAACGTGGATTTCAGCGTCTTCGTCAACAACGTGACGAACAGCCACCCGACGCTTAGCCTGTTCCACGAGACGCTGGATTCGACGTGGTTCCGCGCCGGTACCTTCCGGCCGCGCACGGTGGGCGTCACCTTCACCTTGCGGCACTGATACGAAAAGGGGCCGGAGCGCGTGCTGCGCTTCGGCTGTGCCACGCTACCGAAAAAGAATAAGGGCCGGAACGCACGCAGCGTTCCGGCCCTTTCTTTTACCGATAGTGATCGCGGCGCGTGGCTGGCCTTACGACTTTTCGCCGGGGCGCTGCGTCTCGCTCTTGGGCAGATAGGCCTTGTGGCAGGACTCGCACACATTATCCAACGTGCCCCCCACTTCGAACATGCGCTTGGTATCGCGAGATTTGGTGGCCGCTTCGGCCTGCTTGGCGACGTCAGAGACGGCCTGGGCAAAGCCGTTCCACTCTTCGCCGCGCCCGGCGGAGTATTCCGGCGTCTGCAACGTCGCGCTCAAGTCCTGGAGGTGCAGCATGGCATCCTCCACGCGCTTCCATTCGGCATCGTTCTGCGGCTTGACCTGACGGAAGCCCTTTTCGTCACTGATGAACTGCACCGAATTCCAGAAGACCATGGCGGTGGGCTGCACCTGATCTTCCATGAAGTGGTGGACCAGCTCCTTGTCGTTCTCCGGCTTGGCTTCGGGCTTGGGCTGATCGGCCTGCTTGCAGCCGGGCAGCAGCAGGGCCGCCGCCGCGATCGTGCCTGCCATGGCTATGGTGATTGCGCTGCGTCTCATCATCGTGGCTCCCGTAAATCAGATCGAGCGGCATCGCCGTGGTTCAGCCGAGCGTGAGATCGACCCGTTGTGTATTGAAGGCGAAACCCGGGATGTACCGGCGCAGGAACTCCGCCTCGATCCGGTTGTGATCGCGCGGTGACTTCGCCTGCTTCAGCGCATCCTCCAGCTTGCCCTCGTCCCGCCCGAAGGCGAGCATGCCTTTGAGGTCGGCCCAGGCGATGTGCATCGCGGTGCCGTCCGCGCTGGTCCAGCCGGGAATGATCTGCGGGGAGTAGGCGAGCGAACCGGCATCGCCGCCCGGCGTCCAGGCGCGATTCTCATGGACTTGCCGCCAGGGCCCCCACGGCTGTTCGGACACCCAGAAACCCAGGTAGCTGGGCTTGCCATAAGCGGTGCCGTCCGGGCCGCAGCCGACGCCGGTACTCGCCATGACGTAAAGCCCCAAGGCTTCGTTGAAGACCACGCTGGGCAGCCAGGATTCCAGTACCAGATCGCCGGGAAACACATTGGCGCTGTTCACCCATCCGCGCGGGAAGGTGTGGACCGGCGCGCGCTGCGCCAGATCGGCGCTCCAGGTCGCGCTGCCATCGGCGCGGCGCCCGGCGAAGAAGCGGTAGGCGCAACGATCCAGCACCTGGGCGATGGGCACGCGCAGCAGCATTAGCTGATTCATTAGGCCATCGGTGTTGCCGTTCAGCCCATAGATGTAGATGAAGCCATCGCGGTTGGCGCGATAGCCGCGGCCCATCTGCAGGATCGACAGCAGCGAGAAGCAGCCATCCGGCTCGTCGAAGAATGCAAGCGTGCGGCGCGACTGCTGTTCGAAGCTTTCGAAGCGGACGGGGGTGGTGCCGTCCTGGTTGCGCCAGGTGCGCCCGCCATCGTCGGAATAGATCAGCTTAGCGCCGATCCAGTGGCGCGGACGATCCTCGGCGCGGTCCAGCGTGGCCAGGAACTGGATCAGCCGTCCGCCCACCCACAGCAGGCCGTGGCCGTGATACTTGGGCGCATCGGGGTGTGTCCCCATGTCGAGATCGGGGTAGCTTGGCAGATCGGCGAAGCGCGGGGCAGCGGGGCCGCCGGTGATCGTCCAGACGCGGCTGTTGTACATGGCGCGCGGCGGCCAGGTCCAACCCGGGCCATCGTTCACCGCCAGGAACTGCCGCCCGTCGGCCGCCCAGGTCGCCTTGTAGCCATCGCCCAGTCCACCCAGGCGCCGGATCGTGGCGTCCTGCAAGGAAACGCCCGTTACCCGGTGGGCGAGGGCGGGGGAAACGCGCGGCCTGGCGCTGAGCGGGAAGCTGCCCGCCCCGCAGGCCATGCCGGCGCTCAGCAGCAGCGTCTGCTTCACGATGTCGCGCCGGGTGGCCATCGGGGGCGGTCCTGCCCGGCCTACTTCTTCTTGCCCTTGCCCGCGGGCGCAGTGGCCGCCGGAGCAGCGGCTGCAGGTGCGGTGGCGGGGGCGGCGCCATTCGTGGCATCGGTCTTCATCGACACGGTGCCATCATCGTTCACCTTGAACAGCGGGTCTTCCTTGTCGCAGAGGTATTCCTTGATCTCGTATTCCGGATTGAGCTTGTATCCGTATGAGAAGCGATAGGGCTCCTGCAGGGTCTCGGGGTCCTCCACCGTGATCTGGTCTTCTAGATAGCCCGGCGCGGTCAGGCGGATGCGCTCGGTGATCTGCATCTTGCCGCTGTGGGGGATTTCGAAGAACTGCACGTCCTCGCGCACGCCGCGCGTGGTGACGACCAGGGTATCGCCTTCCCAGCGGCCCACGGAATACCCGTAGTAGTTGGGCGAAAGCTCGTCATCGGGCGGCATCGTCTTGCCCAGCAGGATGCGCCGCGTCTGTGTGAGGAATTCGGCCAGCACGGTGACTTGGCCCGGCGTCTGCAGGATCTGCAGCGGGAAGATCGCGCCCATGATCGAAGGCATGCCTTCGGGCAGACACAGCGTGCTGGGATCGGCCAGCGGTGTACCGGCGGCGATCTTGGCGTCACGATCGGCGCGCTTGGCCTTCCACTGGCTGGCGAACGGTTCCTTCAGCTTGGGGCCGCCGTTGGGCACCGGCAGTTCCTTGAACGTGTTCTCGTCCCCGGCGAAAGGATCGGGATAGATTTCCCACACGCCCGAGATGTCCGGTCCTTCCACCTTGGCGGCGGGTGCCGCGGGCGCGGACTTGGTGGCGGCCACGGCTTGAAGGGGCATGCCAAGGCCCAGCGCGGCCATGAGGGCGATCTTCGAAAGTCTCATCACAATCCTCCATCCAGCCGGCAACGCCGGGATCAGCGCCCGGGTGCGATCGGCAACCCCTTGCCACCCCACCGCCGCTAGCGGTGATGGGCAGCGCTTATCTCAGCTCGAAAAGCCTAAGCCCGAAAAACAGGGGGCCGGACAATGCCAGCCCCCCGCGATCACCAGGCGCTCAGCGTCTTGCCGCCCGGCAGCGTCACGGTCTTGAGCATGCCGCCCGGCTGGCCGTTGCGCAGCGGGTAGAAGGCGATGGCGATCTTGTCGCCCGCCTTGATGGTGTTCACTTTCCACCCGGCGCGGCTCATCATGTTGGTGCTGTTGCATTCCAGCACGTACTTCGTGCCCTTCACATCCAGCACGACGAAGCTGTGCGGATTGGTCCAGCGGAACTGGCTGACAGAGCCGGTGGCTTGCTGGATCTTGGTCTGGTCGAACATCGCGAAGCTGTGGTGGGCCAGCGCCGGCGTCACGCCCAGCAAGCCCAGAACCATAGCCGCTACAAACTTCTTCGCACGCATCATCAAACTCCGTTCGCTGATCGGCATCGCCGATCCTCATCTATTGCGTTTGCATGTCCGTCTGCCGGGAAACCGATCGGCGCGTGCCCCGTCATTCCAGCTTTTCGTCCGTGACGCCGGCCCGGCATCGGATGCGCCAGGCAAACGCCACATCTCCCATCCAAGGTAGCACTGGCCTGCGGCCAGCAAAGCGCATTACAGTTTTGATACCGTTACTGTAACGCGCCGCGCCTGCTACCGATCTATTATGATTTCAGGCACTTGCGCCGGGCAGGCGGATATTGCCCGCCCGGCGTCGAGGCTTCGGGCCTCAGCCCTCGATACCGCCCATCAGGCCGTACTTCAGCTCCATGTATTCCGACAAGCCGTGGCGCGATCCTTCGCGGCCCATGCCCGATTGCTTGACGCCGCCAAAGGGTGCCACCTCGCTGGAGAGGATGCCTTCGTTGATCGCCACCATGCCGTATTCCAGCCCTTCCATCACGCGCCAGATGCGGCCGATGTCACGGCTGTAGAAATAGGCGGCCAGGCCGTAGATCGTATCGTTGGCGATGCGGATCGCCTCGGCCTCGTCCGTGAAGCGGATCACCGGGGCGACGGGGCCGAAGATTTCCTCGCGCGCGATCTCCATATCCTGGGTCACGCCGGTGATGACGGTGGGGGCATAGAACGCGCCGTTTGCCTCCTCACCGCCGACGACGAGCTTGCCGCCCGCGCCGATCGTTTCCTTCACCACGTCCGCCACGCGCGCCGCCTCCTTGGCGTCGATCAGCGGGCCCAGGTTCACGCCTTCGGCCATGCCATCGCCCATCTTCAGGGTGCCGATGCGCGCCTTCAGCTTTTCCACGAAGGCATCGTGGATGCTGTCCTGCACCAGCAGGCGATTGGCGCACACGCAGGTCTGCCCGGCGTTGCGATACTTGGAAGCGATCACACCTTCAACGGCGGCGTCCAGATCGGCATCGTCGAACACGATGAAGGGCGCGTTGCCGCCCAGTTCCAGGCTGAGGCGCGTGATCTGCTGTGCGGCTTGCGCCATCAGGATCTGGCCCACCTTGGTCGAGCCGGTGAAGCTGAGCTTGCGCACCTTGGGGTGCGAGCAGAACAGGTTGCCTACCGCCGAAGAAGTCTTGGTCGGCACGATGCGGAACAGGTCTTCAGGGATGCCGGCCTGCTGCGCCAGGGCTTCCAGCGCCAGTGCCGTCAGCGGCGTTGCCTCGGCGGGCTTGACCACCATCGAGCAGCCGGCGGCCAGAGCAGGCGCGACCTTGCGGGTGATCATCGCCAGCGGGAAGTTCCACGGGGTGATCGCCGCGCACGTGCCTACGGGCTGGAGGATGGTGACGATGCGGCTCTTGGGCGAAAAGCCGGGGATCGTCTCGCCATAGGCGCGTTTGCCCTCTTCGGCGAACCATTCGATATAGCCGGCGCCGTAAGTAACCTCGCCCTTGGATTCGGCCAGCGGCTTGCCGCTTTCCAGCGTCATGATCCGCGCCAGATCATCGGCGTTCGCCATGACCAGATCGTGCCAGGCGCGCATCAGCTTGGCGCGTTCCTTCGCGGTTAGCTTGGCCCAGGCGATCCGCGCGGTATCGGCCTTGTCGATGATCGCCGAAACCTGGTCCGCGTCATGGCTGGCGATGCGGCCGACGACTTCGCCGTTGGCGGGATTTTCCACCACGATCGGGCCATCGTCGCGCAGATAGGAAGTGATCAGGGCGAGGGGATTGGAAGTCATGCTGTTTCTTCTTGAATGGGAGTTAGAGCATCCGTGGCAGCACGTCTGTGTCGCCACCCTTGTCGAAGAACCGGTGCTTCAGGACACCGGCCACATGCAGCACAACGAGCACGAGCAGCGTGTAGGCGAGCCACTTGTGCAGCGCGTCGAACACTTCGAACGCCTTGTCGTTCTTGGGCAGGAGTTCGGGAAGCTCGGTGAAGAAGAACGGCACGCCGTCGCTCTGGGTGAAGCTGCTGGACATGGCATAGCCCATCAGCGGCACCACCACGATCAGCACCAGCATCGCATGGTGGACCGTCTTGGACAGGACCACCTCCCACCGCGCCAGACCGGGCGGCAGCGCAGGCAGGTTGGAGCGTGATCGGATCGCCAGTTGCACCAGCGCGATCAGGAAGACGAGCACGCCAAACTCCTTATGCGTGGGATAGAGCAGCGTGTAGGTGATCGTCGCGTCTTCGGGCATCGAGGTCATGACATATCCCAGCGCGATCAGCCCCAGGATCAGCACCGCCCGTATCCAGTGCAGGATTCGCAGCGAAAGGGGATAGCGCTGGACGGGGGCGGGCTGCTGGCTCATGTCGATCCTCACAAATAGACGCCTCGCGAATAACCGCCGTCCACCGTGATGGACTGGCCGGTGATTGACCGGCCGCCGGGGCCCGCCAGGAAGGCGATGGTCTCGCCCATTTCCGCAGGCGTGCAAAGGCGGCGCGTGGGAATCTGGCTGACGAAATCGGCCTCCACCTGCTGCGCGGTGCCGCCGTTCTCCTGCGCCATCTCTTCGAACAGCTCGTCCAGGTGCGGGGTCTGGGTGATGCCGGGATGAAGCGCGTTAACGGTGATGCCCGCTGGGCCGAGCTGATCGGACAGCACTTTGGTAAGGTGCGCCACCGCTGCGTTTCGCAAGCCGCTCAGCGTGTCGCTGGACCGGCCGGTCAGGCCGCCGATGTTGACGATGCGGCCCTGGCCCTGGCGCTTCATCGCCGGGACCACGGCCTGGATGCAGCGCAAGTAGCCGCCGACCTTGGTATCCAGATCGGCGATCACGTTGCCCACTTCGACTTCCTCGATCGCGCCGCCGATGGGGTGGCTGCTGGCGGCTGCGTTCACAAGCAGGTCGATCCGGCCGAACCGCTCCAGCACTTGGGCCACCATGGCGGAAACCGATGCGGCGTCTGTAACGTCAGCGCCGACCGCGGCGACGGTCGCGCCTTGGGCCGACAGCGCATCGGCGGCGGCGGTCAGTGCCTCCTCGCCACGCGCCACCAGCACGATGGCATAGCCTTGATCGCGCAGCACGGCGGCGATGCCAGGGGCCAGGCCGCCGCTGCCGCCGGTGACGATAGCGACCGGGTTAGCGTCGACCGGACGATCGCTCATGGCAGTTCCGCCTGGATCAGCAGCGGCCCATCCAGCGACAGGCCACGCTCCAGCGCGGCGTTGAGCCCGGCGACATCGGTGACGCGCACCGCTTCCACGCCATAACCGGCCGCCAGCGCGGTCCAGTCGGCACGCGGATTGTCCAGACGGGTGAGCGATGCGATCACCGGGTCTTCCAGCGGGGCTTCCACGCGATTCAGCTCGGTCTGCAGGATGCCATAGCGGTGATTGGCGGCCAGGATGATCGTCACCGGCAGCTTCTCACGCGCCATCGTCCACAGCGCCTGCAAGGTGTAGTGGCCGCTACCGTCCGATTGCAGCGAGACCACGCGCGAACCAGGAGCCGCGAGAGCCGCACCTGCCGCGCAAGGTAGGCCCTGGCCGATCGCGCCGCCGGTGTTGGTCATCACCCGGTGGCGCTTGGCCCGCCGCGCCTCGCGCAGCCAGGGGCCGCCCAGGGTGGAGCCTTCCAGCGAGATGATCGCGTCCTCGGGCAGACGCTCGATCAGGGATTCGACGATCAGGTTGGGCGTCAGCGCGGCGTCCGGGGTGGAGGCGGGAGCTGGCGAAGCATGGGTTGCCGGGGTAACCGCCGCCGCAGCCAGCGTCTCGGCCAAAGCCTGAAGCGCGCCCACACCGTCCTCATCCAGTTCGCTCAGGATCAGCAGCCGCTCATCGGGCACCAACTGGCTGGGATAGCCTTCATAACCGAAGTAGCTGATCGGCGCGCGGGTGCCGGCGACCACCACCAGCGCCTCGCCCATCTGGCGGATCACATCGTCAGGGAAATAGGCCTGCCGCTCGATCGGGGGCAGATCGCCGCCCAGCGTCACGATCGCGGGATAGGGCTCCATCAGCACGCGGCCGCCCAGCTTGCCGACGATGGCGGCGGCGGCGCGTTGCGCCTCGGGCGAAAGGGCGTCGCCGCCCAGCAGCAGGATCAGGTCAGGCGCTTGGCCCGCGCGTTCCGCCGCCTGGGCGATACGCTCGGCGGAGACCTTGCGGCGCTGTGCGGGCTGTGCCGGAACCGCAGCGGCGGGCGCTACATGCGTGTCCATGATGTCGGTCGGCACGATCAGCGTGGCCGGGCCGCCGGGCACGCCCCGTGCGGCTTCCAGTGCGTGGGCGGCGTCGGCGTCGATGGCGTTGATATCGGTCATCGTCACCACCGCGCGTGAGACGGGCGAGGCGAGCGAGCGGATATCCGACGTCAGCGGCGCATCATAGGGCAGGTGCCACTGCGCGTGATCGCCGATGATGTTGATGATGCCGGAATGGGCGCGGCGGGCGTTGTGCAGGTTGGCGATGCCGTTGGCGAAACCGGGGCCCAGGTGCAGCAGCGTCAGCGGGACTTCGCCCGATACGCGGAAATACCCGTCCGCCGCGCCGGTGCAGACACCTTCGAACAACGACAGGATGGAGCGGATTTCCGGCACTTCGGCCAGAGCGTCCACCAGCGTCAGCTCGGTCGTGCCGGGGTTGGCGAAGCAGATGCGCGCGCCACCGGCATGCAGCGCCTTCAGGAGGGCGACCGCCCCGTTACCGCGCTGGCTTGGCATCGTCTTTTCTTCCTCTCTCTTCGTCTCAGGACGGGTTCGGGGCGGTGGCAGAGCGCACGCCCGCAAGCCAGCCGGTGACAAGGGCGTTAAACACATCGGCGGCATCATCGTGCACGTAATGGCTGGCCGATGGCACGGTGACATGGGTGAAGCGCGGGTTGCGGCGCTCCATCTCCAGCACGGTGTCCAGCCGGCAGAAATCGGATTTGCCGCCCCGGATCACGAACGCGGGGGTGCGGATCGCTTCGACCACGGGCCACAAGTCCACCACTCGTGCGGGATCGGGATCGATCCGCGTGCGGCTGATCCCGGCGGCGTCATAGCGCCAGCCGATGCGGCCTTGCGGCGTTTCGCGCAGGCTTTCGGCCAGGCGTTCCTCCAGCGCGGCTTCGCCCACCGAGGGGCGCGCCTTGCGCCAGTAGGCGCGCGCCGCGCTCCAGTCCGCAAAGTCGACGGGCAGCGCGGCCATCTCGGCCTTGATCCGTTCTGCCCCGGCACCGCTGGCGGAAGAGCCGGGGGCGATGTCCTCGATGATCACCGCGTCCAGCTTGTCGGGGTTCTGCGCGGCATAGACATAGGATGTCGTCCCGCCCAGCGAGTGCCCGATCAGGGTGAAGCGGGTGAGGCCGAAATGTTCGACCACCGCTTCCAGATCGGACAGATAGGCGTCGGTATAGTAATTGCAGTCCGGATCCCAGTCGCTGTCGCCACGGCCGCGCTGGTCCAACGCGATCAGGCGGCGTTCCGGCAACGCGGCGGCCAGGGCGCGCCACGTGCCGGAATAGCCACGCAGACCGTGCAGCAGCACGATCGGATCACCCGCGGGATCGCCCCATTCGCGCACGCGGAGCGAAAGGCCGTCGCGGCTTTGCACGAAGCTTTCCCGCTCCCCCGGCGCTTTCGCGACCGGGGCAGGGGCGTGGCCGGGCGTGATCACGGCTGCGTCCATGGGGCTCAGACCAGACCGTCTTCGCCGCGCACATCGGCGACCTGAAGGCCGCCCAGGCGTGCATTGAGGCGGCCGCGCGTGGCGAAGGCCCAGCACACGATCACTTCATCGCGGTTGGGCGCATCGTCGAACGAGACGCTCATCGTGTCATAGTGCGAACGCACGTAGAGCGCGTCCTTGTGCGCCAGCGGAATATCCAGCGTGGTGCCGGGGCCGCCGCGCTTGCCGGTGGAGGGCACCCACGACTTGCCGCCGCCCACCGCATCGCGCACCGGGTTGGCGGCGGGGTTGGTCAGGAGGGCGTTGCCATGCTCGTACTCGCCATCGATGCCCACGACGATGGCCTTGCCGTAGCTTTCGATCGCCTTGCCGCCGGTCAGTTCGTTCAGGCGGCGGCCGATCTCCACGCCCAGCGCGGGCGACGCTTCGATCCATTCGCCCAGGTCCTGGACATACTGGCCGGCGTAGGGGTTCTGAACGCAGGCGGCGACCATGTACTTGAACACGGGTTCGCCATCGGCGGGCGCGCCGGTCTCACCGCTGCAGATTTCCTGGATCTGGCTGTACCAGCGGCGGATCTTGAAGGCTCCCAGGCCCTTGTTCTCACTCATTGTGATATCCCTCATGGATAGGGCGGCACTGCCGCCGGAATTCTTGGAGTGCGGCTCAGCCGCGCAGCGGGTCCAGCGTCACCGGATCGGCCTGGCCTTCGTTGCCGCGCAACTCGGCGATCGCCGCCCCGCCTTCGGCCGGGATGCGCTGGTGGAACACTTCCAGCATGTGGCCGTCGGGATCGTAGAAGTAGATCCCGGTGGAAACGCCGTGATCCAGGACCTCGGCAATCTTCACGCCCTTGTCGAGGAAGAACGCGTAGATGCGGCGCAAGTCTTCGGCATTGTCGGTGGCAAGGCGCAGGCCGACATGTTCGAACTCGCGGCCCTTGTGGTCCGGGGCCTGGCTCTGGAACAGCGCGATATCGTGATCGTGCTGGCCAAAGCTCATGAAGATCCCGCCCTTGTAAGGGCCATCGGCGGCACGCGCGGTGATCTCCATGTTCAGGATCTCGCTATACCAGCGTGCCGAGGCTTCGGGGTCTTTCACGAACAGCACGATATGTGCGATCGCGGCGACCCGCACGGGTGAGGTGTTAGCCAGTGACATGCGGCAGCTCCATGTCTGCGGGAACCGCGTCGATCCAGGCGAGATCGGTGATCTCGTTGAATTCGCGCCATTCCTTCTGCCAGCGCTTGCCGCCGTCTTCGCTGCGATAGAGGTTGCCGAACTTGGTGGCGGTCAGCAGGAAATCGGGATCGGCATCGTTGACGGCGAAGGCCCAGATGCAGCTGTTGGCCGGTTGCGACAGTTCGGTGCGCGTCCAGGTGGCGCCGGCATCGCTGGAGGCCAGCACGGCGGCCTGGGTGCCGGGGGTACCGTCACCGATGCCCAGCGTCAGCTCGGTCTGGCTGCCGGCCTTCTGCTGCAGCTTGCGCGAATAGCGCAGGCCCCAGCTGTCCTTGGCGCTGGTGAATTCCCAGGTCTTGCCATCGTCGGTGGAGCGATAGAGCGCCACCACGGTCAGCACCAGGATCACCTTGGGCTCGCCGCGCAGGATCACGATATCGTGGATGTCCGAATTGCCGGGATGATCGGGCCAGGTCGTGTCCAGCCGTTCCCAGGTGTCGCCGCCATCGCGCGAACGGAAATAGCCGCCTTCCTCGACGCCGACCATCACGTCGTTCGCGTCATCGGGATCGACCGCGATCGCCAGCATGCGCGGGCGGCTGACGCCGGCGCAACGCTCGGGCATTTCCAGCGGGGTGCGCTGCCAGCCCTTGCCGCCATCGCGTGAGCGGAACAGGATCGAAAGCGTGGGCGATCCGGTGCCGGCGTACATGACGCTGGGGTCGCTCTCGCTCGCCGCCAGCTTCCACACGGCATAGTCGTTCAGCTCGCAATCGACGCGATCCCAGCGCGATCCGCAATCGTCGCTGCGGAACAGGCCGCGCTCCGCCCCGGCGAACACCGCGCGGGGATTGGCGGGATCGATCAACAGGCAGCGGACGCGATCGTCGAACTCAAGGTCCTGCCCGATGTTGATCCGGTACCATTTCTGGCCATTGTCATGGCTGCGCATTACCGCCTGACCATCGGTCGCGACGAGAAGCGTGCGGTCGTTGCTCATTGCCTTGTCCTTTGTCTGGAGATGGGGTCTGCCGATCAGCTCAGGTTGACCCACACGCTCTTGATTTCGCTGTAGAGTTCCATGGCGTTGCGGCCATGCTCGCGGCCCCAGCCGGACTGCTTGAAGCCGCCGAACGGGGTGGCGTTGTCCACCATGTTGAAGCAGTTGACCCATACCGTGCCGGCGCGCACCGCGCCCGCCAGGCGGTGGGCCTGCTTGATGTCATTGGTCCAGATGCCCGCCGAAAGGCCGAAGTCGCTGTCGTTGGCCTGGCGCACCAGGTCATCGGGATCGGTCCACGAAAGCGCGCTCAGCACCGGGCCGAAGATCTCTTCGCGCACCACGCGCATCGATGGCGTGGCGCCCGTAAGGATCGTCGGCTCGAAGAAGAAGCCCTTGTCATGGCCCGCCGGACGCTTGCCGCCGGTGACGACATCCGCGCCCTCGTTGCGGCCGATCTCGACATAGCTGCTGACCCGGTCCCACTGCTCTTCGGATACCAGCGGGCCGAAGGTGGTGGCGGCATCAAGGCCGTTGCCGATCTTCAGCTTGGCGGCCTGATCGGCAACCAGCGTCAGCAGCTTGTCGTGGATCGAGGCGTGGGCATAGAGGCGCGAGCCTGCCGTGCAGGTCTGTCCCTGGTTGAAGAAGATGCCGGCCGCGATCGAGGCGGCGGCGGCGTCCAGATCGGCATCGGGCAGCACGATCTGCGGGGACTTGCCGCCCAATTCCAGACTTATCTTCTTGAGGTTCACCGTGGCGCCGCGCACGATCAGCTTGCCTACTTCGGTGGAGCCGGTGAAGGCCACCTTGTCCACATCGGGATGCTCGACCAGCGCCGCGCCCGCGTCACCGAAACCGGGGACGACGTTCAGCACGCCTGCCGGGATGCCCGCTTCCAAAGCCAGTTCGCCCAGGCGCAGCGCGGTCAGCGGGGTCTGTTCCGCAGGCTTCAGGATCACGGTGCAACCCGCCGCCAGGGCCGGGGCGACCTTCCACGCGGCCATCGACATCGGGTAGTTCCACGGCACGATCAAGCCGGCAACGCCCACCGGTTCACGCGTGGTGTAGTTCAGGATCTGCGCGCCGCTGCGGGGCGAGACCGGCAGCGTCTCACCGCCGAACTTGGTGACCCAGCCCGCGAAGTAGCGGAACGTGCGGATCGAACCTTCCACTTCCACCCAGCGCGTCATGCTGGCGGGCTTGCCGTTGTCCATGCATTCCAGGACCGCCAGTTCCTCGGCGTTCTGCTCGATCAGGTCGGCCAGCTTGAACAGCAGGGCGGCACGGTCCACCGCGCTCATCCGCCGCCAGGCCGGGTTCTCGAACGCCTTGCGCGCGGCGGTGACGGCCAGCGCGATATCTTCCGGTCCGCCATGCGCCACTTGCGCGATCTCCTCGCCGGTGGCGGGATTGATCGTCGCGAAGGTCTTGCCGGAAACGGCGGGGACGGCGCGGCCATCGATGATCAGCAGGCGCGGACGCGCCGACAGATCGGGCGAAAGCTTCTCGGCGAGGGCGAAAGCATCTTGCGGCATGTCGGTTCTCTCCTGCCCGCCAGCGTCCAAACCAGGGCGCGGCCAGTGTCTCGAACGGAGTCGTAGCTCATCTTCATATTTCGAACAATAGAAAGTTTAATCGTTTATCTGTTGCGTTAAGTGGACAATAGCGGCAGAGATACGATCGAAGCGGTTCCGCCTAAGGATTCATTGATGAGCCACGTCACCGATCTTGCGCACGCGCTCACCGATGCGCGCGCCCGGCCAGAGGGCGTCGCCCTGCCGGAAGAGCTTGGCCTGACGGACGCCTATCGGGTTCAGGCAGACGCGTTCGCGCAGCGGGCACAGGCGTTGGCCGGATGGAAGATCGGCGTCACCGGCACCGGCATCCGCCAGGCCCTGGGCGCGGAAGAGCCCGCCGCGGGCCGCCTTGCCACCAGCGACATCGTGCGCGCCCCGGTTTCCGCGATCACGATCGGCGATGCGCGGGAGACTTATGTCGAAGGCGAACTGGTATTCGAAATGGCGCGCGCGCTCTTGCCGCAGGATGCGCCGTTCAGCCCCGAGCAAGTGGCGCAGGCCACGGGGGCGCTGCATGTCGGGATCGAGATCGTCACTTCGCGCTTCGTCCATGACGATCTGCCGCTGGGCCTGTTGATCGCGGACAATTGCATGGCCGATCGCCTGTTCATCGGGGACCGTATCGCCGATGGCTGGGACGATCGCTTCGCCGCGCTGCCGGTGGCGCTGTCCGGTCCGGGCGCGCATCGGCGCGAAGGTGCCACCGCCGATGTGTTCGGCAACCCGCTGCTGGCGGTGACCTGGCTGGCGAACTGGCTGGCCGGGCAGGGACTGGCGCTGGAGCCGGGCCAGTGGGTCAGCAGCGGCACCTGCACCGGCGTCACCCCCGCCAAGGCGGGAGACCGCGTATCGGTGGACCTGGGCGGGCTGGGCAGCGCGACGATTGAATTTGTCTCGGAATAAAATTGGAGGACGTCGATGAGCATTGAACTTGGACTGAAGGACAAAGTCGCCATCGTCACCGGTGGCGGTGTGGGCATCGGGAAGGAAACCGCGCGCAAGCTGGCGCTGGCGGGGGCCAAGGTGGTGATCGCCGCGCGCACGGTGGCCAAGCTGGAAGCGGCGGCGGCGGAACTGGTCGCGTCGACCGGCGGCACCGTGGTGCCGATCGCGGTCGATACCACCAGCATGGCTTCGGTGCAGGCGCTGGTCGACCGCACGGTGGAACTGTTCGGCGGCGTCCACATCCTGGTCAATTGCGCCGCCGCCCCCGGAGGCCTCGTGCGCAACGCGATCGAGGAAGCGGACGAGGACATGCTGATGCTGGACCTCAACACCAAGCTGTTCGGCTATTTCCGCACCAGCAAGGCTTGCGTGCCGCACATGCGCAAGGCGGGCTGGGGCCGGATCGTCAACGTCGGCGGGCTGACCGCGCGCTGCACCGAGGCGCTGAGCGGCATGCGCAACGCGGCACTGGTACACTTCACCAAGACGCTGTCCGACGAAGTGGGGCGTGACGGCATCACCGTGAACATCATCCACCCCGGCGTGACCCGCACCGAGCATATCGAGGAGTGGTTCAACGAGATGGCCAAGGAAGAAGGCACCACGTTCGAAGCCATCGTCGAGCGGGAAGCCGGCGCCCCCGCCGCGCTGAAGCGCATGCTGGAAGCTGAGGAAGTGGCCGATCCGATCGTGCTGCTCGCCTCGCAGGCCGGCAGCGGCATCACCGGTGAATCGATCGCCGTGGATGGCGGTCTTTCCCGCGCGGTTTTCCTGTAAGATAGAAGGCTGCCGGGGGTTGTCCCGCGTAAGGACGTCTCCGGCAGCACGGATGTCTGCGACGCTAAAGCAAGCACTTGAATCAGCCGTGCAGTAACAGCTCCGCGTTGTCACAGCGATGCGGAGCGGTGCTGCTGACCCGCCTACGAGCCTCAGCCCACCTTTATTTCGCCTTGGAAGGGGCGCGGCTCACCCCAGTCCGAACGATGGCTCACGGGCTGGCCACCGTTGATATCCCGGTAGCCATATTTTTGCGCAAGTTCGGCGGCGATAAGCGACTGCCCGGTGAGTTCCATGCGATCCGGGTCTTCGAACACGGCCTTGATCGCGAGGCCTGTGAACTGCGGAGTTTCGAACATCTTCAGGAAATCGGCTGCGTCGGGTCGATCCTGCGTCATTTTTTGAGCGTACTCGGTGGCTACGAACCCAGGCAGATGGAAACGGAGGCGATATTCTCCTTTTTCAGGTCGAACGACATGTCATAGACCATCTTGTCCATGCCCGCCTTGCCCGCACCATAGGCGGGGTCGTGGAAATAGCTGACCGCGCCTTAGAGAGAGATGCCCGCGATCAGGCCGCCGCCACGGCCCAGCATGAGCGGGACAGCCATGGCGCTGGCGATATAGCTTGAGCGCAGGCCCACGTTGATGAGATCGGCCACGCCCAGCGGCTTTTCCCAAAACGGCTTTTGTTCGGTACTCCCTGTATTGAGAAGCGTGGCATTGTTCACCAAAAGGTCCAGGGCGCCCTGCCCCCCCTTGATCTGGTCAAACAGCTTGCGGACCTGATCGTCATCCGCATGATCGCAGGCGACCGCAATGCCCTTTCCGCCCGCGGCGGTGACCTCTTCAGCGGTGGCGCCAACCGTACCGGGAAGCCACGCATCGCCCTCCTTCTGCGTGCGACCGGTAATATAGACCGTCGCTCCTGCTGCGCCGAGAATCAGGGCGATTCCCTTGCCGATCCCTCTGCTTGCCCCGGTGACCAAAGCGACCTTGCCTTCTAAAGTGGGCATCTATGTTCCTCATTAATTTACGGCGAAGCTAACCAACCATAGTATCATGAGTTGCAGCACCGCCCCGGAGCAAGCATCCACCAGCGAAAAGCATGCTCGCGTGCGCCAGACAAACGATGGTTCGCATAGTCTTGGAATGGGTGGGCTGGACGCGCGGAGTGGCACGTTGCGTGTGCCGCTGACCACCTCGTCACCGAAACCTGCGGCGGGATCCTGCCAAACTTCGCTTGCCGAAGGGGCTGAGGCTCCCATCAAGTCCGGAGCCACGCACGTCTGCTTCTGTAAATGAGCGGGTGAAGGCGATCACCGCGTCGCCGGTCGGCGGATCGCAAAGATCATTATCGCCAGGCTTGTCGCCAAGATCGCGCCGGCGGACCAGATCGCCACGCTGAAATCGCCGCCGCGCAAGGTCGCACCGGCGGCGGCGGGGCCAAGGCCGGTGCCGAAGGTCTGGATCGCGCCCATCGCGCAGACCACGCGGCCGCAGCGGTCCGCCTCGGAACAGATACCGGAGAGCAGCGGCTGGGCGAAGTTCCAGCCGAACAGCAGCAGGATGGCGGCGACCACGAAGCTGGTGGCGGGCACCGTGCCCAGCAGCATCTGGAAGCTGGCGACGGAGATCACCCCGCTGACGATCAGCGGCAGCGCGCGGCCCAGTTTTTGCGGCAAAAGACCCGCCAGCCCGGCGCCCATCACGCCCGCCAGCGTGCCCAAGGACAAGCCCTTGGCGATGACGGCGGCGTCCAGGCGGCTGGCCATGCCGATCCGCTCGATATAGCTCCAGATCGCGCCGGTGGCGAAGAAGTAGAGGAACACCGCGAGCAGGGCAAACAGCGCGAGGCGGCGATCGATGCGGCCGCCCGCGGCGAACATGTCGTCTTCCGCGGTGCCGTCCGGGAACTGGATCAGGCTGCACGCCGCCGCCAGGGCGAGGAGGGCGTTGGCGACGAAGATGCCTTGCGGCGTCAGGCTCACCAGCAGGGACGGCAGGGCATAAAGCACCAGCGAGCTGGACAGCGCGCCCGAAACCAGATAGATTGAAAAGGCGCGGTCGGGATTGTTCGCCCGGCCCAGAGCCGCAAAGGCGAAGCCGATGGCGATGCCCTCACCCGCGCCGGCGACCACGCGCGATGCGGCGATCCCGGCATAGCCCGAGGCCAGCGCCGTGCCCACGTTGCCCAGCGCCACCAGCCCCAGCGCCACCGCGACGGCAACGCGCCAGTTGCAGCGGGTGAGCATGAAGGCGCTGATCGCGATGGTGATGCCCATCGCATTGATGTCCCACGCGGCGATATAGCCCAGGTGCGCATCGTCCATGCCCGATTGCGCGGCGATGACGGCCAGGAATCCCGGCGTCACGAAGATCACCATCGCGCCGATGATGCCGACGATCACCGCGCTCACCAGGCCCCCGGTCCGCAGATGGGGGGCCTTGGTGGCGAAGTGGGAAAGAGCTTCCACCGGCGACGAGGTTTGCATGGGTTCGGTCTACCTGGTTCAAAATCGCCGGTGGGGTATGTGAAGCGCCGGGGTGGGGATCAGCCCAGCACGTCACCAACGGCGAGGGCGAACTTTTCGACCAGCTCGTCCGATTCTTCGCGATTGATCACCAGCGGCGGCGCGAACACCAGGGTGTCGCCCAGGGCGCGGGTGATCAGGCCGCGCTTGGCGGCGGCCTTCAGGATCTCGCGGCCGGTGCGGTTGGCAGGCGGGAAGGCTTCCTTGGAAGCGCGATCCTGCACCAGTTCCACGCCGAGCATCAGGCCCTTGCCGCGAATGTCGCCAATGTGCGGGTGCTGGCCCAGCTTGTCCTTCAGGTTGCCCAGCAGGTAGGGGCCGACGTCGGCCACGTTCTCGACCACCTTCAGCTCGTCGATCAGCTTGAGCGCGGCCAATGCCGCCGCCGCGCCGACCGGGTGTGCGGAGTAGGTATAGCCGTGGCCGAACACGCCGGTGCGATCCTGCGCGCCTTCGATCACGTCCCAGACCTTGGGCGAGATGAAGCAGACCGACATCGGGAAATAGCCGCTGGTCACGCCCTTGGCGGAGGTGATCAGGTCCGGCTCGTACCCATAGGTCTGCGAACCCCAGTAAGTGCCGAGGCGTCCGAAACCGGAGACGACTTCATCAGCCACCAGCAGGATGTCGTGCTTCTTCAGGATCGGGCCGATCTCGTCGAAATAGCCTTCGGGCGGCGGGATCAGGCCGCCAGCGCCCATCACCGCTTCGGCGAAGAAGGCGGCAATGGTGTGCGCGCCTTCGCGCTCGATCGTCTCTTCCAGTTCCTTGGCGAGATGGCGCGAAAAATCGCGCTCGCTCATGCCTTCGGGCGCCTTGCGGTAATAGTAGGGCGCGCTGACGTGGATGATCGGGCCTTGCGGCAAGTCGAAGAAGTTGTGCATGCTGGGCAGGCCGGTCAGGCTGCCGGTCGCCACGCCCGAACCGTGATAGCTATACTGGCGGGCGATGATCTTCTTCTTCTCGGGCTTGCCGCGAAGATTGTTGTAGTACCAGATTAGCTTGAGCTGCGTCTCGTTGGCATCGCTGCCCGACGCGCCGAAGAACACGCGAGACATCGGCACCGGTGCGCGCTTCAGCAAAGCGTCGGCGCATTCGGCCACGACATCGGTCGTCATGCCGTTGAAGGTGTGGAAAAACGACAGGCGCTCGCTCTGCTTGGCGATCGCCTCGGTGATCTCCTTGCGGCCATAGCCCAGGTTCACGCACCACAGGCCGGCCATGCCGTCCAGATACTCACGACCATGGGCATCGCGCACGCGCACGCCCTGGCCGCCGGTCATCACGGTGGGGCCTTCCTTGGCAAGGTCGGCAACGCCGGTGAAGGGGTGGAATTGCGATCGCTGGTCGAGCCGGGCAAGCTCATCGGCATCGGTGATCATCGGGCTCTCCTGTTTGGAATGCGGGAAGCTTCGGGTCGCCGACCGGGATCGACGCCTAGTGTCATTCGTCAACAGTGACCATAGGTTTCGGTGTTTGGTTGTCAATAGTAAACAATGGCGCGTTCGTTTTGAGGCGAGTGTTAGAATGCAACAATGAGCGGGTGGTTCGTCTCTCCGCGTATGCCGGCCCTACCCTTTGCCGTCCGATGCAGGCAGAAATGATCAAGATGACGGGAGTGGTTGGCCTAGATGATGGCAGCCACCGACTCGCAGGCCTTGACCAAGCGAACCATATTGGTTATACGCCGCAGCCATCGGAGAAATCCGACACGGCGGGTGCGGGTGAACGAAGGCCTCGTTCTACACTCCCCGCATCATGCGGCCGGTGCTCAAGACGGGCGCCTGCACCGCGATGCAAGACTTCGACCCACCGGCCCTCAGTGCCGGAAACGGGGCCAGCGGGCTTTTGCGAGCTTTTCCCGCCGGTCGTTTTGCACTTCAAAGCCGAGCGTGTGGTCCTGCTTTCGCATTCCCCCACTCGCCGGTCGCACGATGGAATGCCGAGCCAAGCCTGTCGCGCCAGGCCAGCGCCGGCCGCAACGCCTGCCGTCTGCTTCGGGCCATATCGCCGCGCTGGCCTGCGGACGATGGCGCTTGCCCGCGGCCAGTGTCCTGTAGCCCAAATTTTGTTATTTCCGGCGCTAGCGACAATGGCGACGTGTTGGGGGCAGGGCCGGCACGGCCTGGATTCGAGCCGAAGAGCGGCCGGCATCCCCAAACCCCCATATTGACAGGGCGATCAACAAACGGGAGGGAAACGCATGGAAGATAAACCTGAAATCAACAATGTCATCGCCATGATGTCCTTTGCCGCGGTGGTTTCCACCGGCGGCTTCTCATCCGCCGCGACGGCGCTGGGCTATTCGAAGGCCGCCGTCAGCCGCCAGATCGCGCGGCTGGAGGCCAGCCTGGGGGTCAAGCTGCTGGATCGCACCACCCGCGCGGTCTCGCTCACCCCCGCCGGACGCGAGATGTACACCCGTTGCGCCCGCATCGTGGACGAGGTGAACGAGGCGAACACGATCGTCACCGGCATGACCTCGCGCCCGCGCGGCGAACTGAAGGTCAACGCCCCGGTGGTCTCCTCGCTGTTCGACCTGACCAGCATCATCCCCCGTTTCCTGCAGACCTATCCGGACGTGCGCCTGTTCGTGAACTTGTCGGACAGCCGGGCCGACTTGCTCAAGGGCCGGTTCGACGTGGCGTTCTGGATGGGCGAGCCTTACGACAGCAGCCTGGACGCTGTGCGCCTGCGCAATTATCCGATGGTGCTGGTGGGGGCCAAATCGTACCTGGAAAAGAACGGCCGCCCCTCGATCGCCAGTGACCTGAAGGATCACACCTGCATCCTGGAAACGCACTTGTCGCGCGTGGGCGAATGGCGCTTGTCCGGCGACACCACCGTCACCGTGAATCGCGGGCCGCTGACGTCCAACTCGGTGCGCTTCGCCCGTCAGGCCGCGATCGATGGCCTGGGGATCAGCTATCTTCCGCTGTTCTTCGTGGAGCAGGATATCGCGGCGGATCGGCTGGAAGTGGTCTTGCCCGATCTGGTGACGGCGCAGATCCCGCTCTACCTCATGTTCTCCAAGGGTAACTATGCCCTGGCCAAAGTGCGCGCCTTCGTGGATTTCCTGACGCAGGAGATATCGGACGAGAACGAGACGGCTGTGCAAAAGGGCATCGGCCTGGCCTCGGTCGTCTGATCGCGGCGGTCCGCCACAAAAATGACCGCGCAGCCTGCACCAAACGGGCAGGCTACGCGGCCAGGCGGGATGAACTCTTGGCGAAATGCCTTAGCGTGCGGCGGTGACGATGATTTCCACCTTGTAGTCCGGCGTCGCCAGCTTGGCCTCTCCCGTGGCGCGGGCCGGGGCGTCCTTGCTGCCCACCCAAGCGTCCCACACGGTGTTCATTTCGGCGAAGTCGGCCATGTCGGCCATCCAGATGGTGGCCATCAGGATCTTGGACTTGTCGCTGCCGGCCAGCGCCAGCAGGTCCTCGATCTGCGTCAGGACCTGGCGGGTCTGGTCCGCCACGCTGGAACCGGGCTCACCCACCTGGCCCGACAGGTAGATCGTGTCACCATGGATCACGGCCTGGCTCATGCGGGTGCCGGATTCGATGCGTTGGATAGTCATGCTATAGCCCTTTTGCGGAGAAAATGAGGTCAGGCGTATCGCGCCACGCCCAGGTCGGCGTGATCGATGGCGGGGCTCCGGCCCGAGATGATGTCCGCGATCAGTTGCGCCGATCCGCAGGACATCGTCCAGCCCAGGGTGCCGTGCCCGGTGTTGAGGAACAGGTTGGCGAACGGAGTGGCGCCGATCACCGGCGTGCCGTCCGGCGTCATCGGGCGCATCCCGGTCCAGAAGCTGCCGGCGGCCAGATCCGCCGCGCCGGGGAACAGGCTGCCTACCGACGTCTCCAGCGTTTCCCGGCGAGCGGGATCCAGCCGCGTGTTGAAGCCCGAAATTTCCGCCGTGCCCCCCACGCGGATGCGGTCCCCCAGGCGGGTGATGGCCACCTTGTAGGTCTCGTCCATGATAGTGGAGACCGGCGCGCGGCCTTCGTCGATGATAGGCACGGTGATGGAATAGCCCTTCACCGGATAGACCGGCAGCGTGATGCCCAGCGGCCGGACCAGCGCGGGGGAGAAGCTGCCGCAAGCGACCAGCACGGCGTCGAACCGCTCCACGCCGGACGCGGTGCGCACGCTGGTGATGCGGCTGCCGTCATGCTCCAGTGCGGAGACCGAAGTGCCGAAGCGGAACCGCACGCCGTTGTCGGTGGCCAGTTGCGCCAGCGCGTTGGTGAACTTGAAGCAGTCCCCCGTCTCATCATGCGGCAGGCGCAGGCCGCCCACGAAGGTATGGCGCATCTGGCGCAGGCCCGGCTCGGCCGCCACGCAGGCCTCGACGTCGAGAACCTCGTAAGGCACGCCGTATGCGCGCAGCACCGCGATGTCCTTGCCGATGCCGTCCAGCTGCTTTTGCGTCCGGAACAGCTGCAAGGTGCCCTGCGTGCGCTCGTCATAGGCGATGCCGGTTTCGGCGCGCAGGTCTTCCAGACGGTCGCGGCTGTATTCGGCGATGCGCACCATGCGGCCCTTGTTGCGCTCATAGGCGGTTTCGGTGCAGTTCAGCAGCATCTGGCTGACCCAGCGCCAGCTCTGCCAGTCCAGGCCAGGGCGCAAGACCAGCGGCGAATGCTTCATCGTCAGCCACTTCATCGCCTTGAGCGGAATGCCCGGCGCGGCCCAGGGGGCGGAGTAGCCCGGCGAAACCTGCCCGGCGTTGGCGAAACTGGTCTCCAGCGCCGGACCGGGCTGGCGGTCGATCACTTCGACCTCGTGCCCGGCCTTGGCCAGGTACCACGCGGATGTGACGCCGATGACGCCGGCACCCAGAACGGCGATCTTCATGCCGCAAGCTCCTGTTGCGCAGCGGCGGGGCGATAGACCCGATGATACCGCTGACCGAGACTAGTGAGAATTTCGTAGGAGATGGTGCCCGCGGCGTGGGCCACATCGTCGATGGTCTGGTGCGGGCCGATCAGTTCCACCATGTCGCCTTCGGCCAGCGCGCCTTCGGGCAGGGCCGAGATGTCGACGATGATGCTGTCCATCGATACGCGGCCGACGATCGGCAGGCGAGCTTCCCCGAACCACGCCGCACCTTGGCCGGACAAGCTGCGCAGCCAGCCATCGGCATAGCCCACGCCGATGGTGGCAAGCCGGGTCGGGACCGGCGCGTGCCAGGTCATGCCATAGCCGACGCCAGTGCCGGCCGGGATCTGCCGCATCTGGATTACCGCTGCTTCCAGGCGCACGACGGGCGCGAAGGGCGCGTGATCGCCGGTGGCCGGATCGCCGCCGTAAAGCGCGATGCCGGGGCGGGCGATGTCACCGGCGAACCGTTCGCCCAGCAGGCAGCCGCCGCTGTTGGCCAGGCTGCGCGGCACGCCGGGGAAGAGATCGGCCAACTGGCAAAACGCTTCGGCCTGGGCGAGATTGGCGGGTGCTTCAGGCTCGTCGGCGCAAGCGAGGTGGCTCATCACTGCCAGGATCGAGAGGCGTTCGGTAAGTTCCTGATCCGCCGCCAGCTCGGCGGCTTCGTGCGGCGGCAGGCCCAGGCGCGACATGCCGCTGTCCACTTGCAGGATCGCGGGCAGGCGGCGATTGTCGATCCGGGCCTGCGCGATCCAGCGGCGTGCCTGCCCCAGGCTGTTCAGCACCGGGATCACGCCCGCGGCCGCGCAGGCGCTCTCCGCGCCGGGGTTCAGCCCGCTAAGCACCGCCACGAAGCTGCCGCGGGGCAGGATGTCCACCACCTCCAGCGCCTCGATCAGGTGGGCCACGAAGAAGTGCCGGCATCCGGCGGCGTGCAGCGCGGGCACGACGTGCGCCACGCCAAGGCCATAGGCGTCCGCCTTGACCACGGCGGCGACATGCACCGAGCCGCTCTCATCCCGCAAGCGACGCCAGTTGGCCACGATCGCCTCAAGGTCGATCGTCAGGACGGCGCCGGTCAATCTTGCGGGATCAGTCATGCAACGCTCCTGGACTTGATAGAGAGGATATAGGATCCACGTTCGAATGACGCACCGAAGATTGAAAGATTGTTCGGCCTGAAAACTTGTCTTGCACGATCGTGCGGTATTCGGTGAAGGTTCTGCCGATCGATGGGATCATGCCGGGATTATGCCGGGATCAACCTGGAATCACGTTGGGGAGGGGAGGGCGGCTATGGCGCACAAGCTGGATCGCATGGACCAGGAGATACTCCGGCTGCTGCGGCTGAACGGTCGGCGCTCCAACGCCGAGATCGCGGAGGAGATCGGCCTGTCCCCCTCCGCCTGCCATCGCCGTATTCGCCAGCTGGAGGATGAAGGCGTGATTCGCGGATACACGATCGTCACCGGCGATATCGACGAAGCGCAAATGGTCAGCGTGGTGGTGCAGGTCACGCTGGATCGGCAGACGGAGGAATACCTCGCCCGCTTCGAACAAGCGGTGCGCAAGCATCCCGAAATCAAGGAGTGCTTCCTGATGACCGGGCAAGTGGACTACTGGCTGCGGGTGGAAACCGAAAGCGCCGCTTCGTACGAGCGCATCCATGGCGAAGTGCTGTCCCGCCTGCCCGGCGTCACCCGCATCAATTCCAGCATCGCGATGCGCAACGCCCTGCGCCGGGGGAAGGCCCGACGCTAAAGGTCGATATGCCTTGATTCAGGAGGCGGAGCGCGATGCGTCGTCGATGATGAAGCGCCAGGCGCCGTCAGGCTGGCGGCGCAGCACTTCGATGCCGCCGCCGGTCAATTCCTGCTGCTTGCCGTCAGGACCGCGCATCCACAGCTTCCAGTGATTGGTGGTCAGCACGGTATCGCCATAGATCAGGTGCTTGCGATCATGGATGGCGATACGCGGCTTGAAGGCGAAAGCCTCGGCCATGTCGGCACGAACGCCGGCGTGCCCCGGCATCGGCTTGCCCTGCGGGTTGATGTAGGTGACATCGCGGACGTAGAGATCGACCATGCCTTCCAGATCGGCCGCGTTGAAGCGCGACTGCCAGGCGTCATACAGCTTGTCGATATCGGTGACGCGCGGGATGGTGCGGCGGCTGGCCGCCATCGCTTCGCCGATGCCCAGGCCGACCCCTGCCGTCACCGCGCCGACCGCCGCCAGTTGCAGGAACCCGGCCCGCGTCAGCCCGGCGCCTTCGGACAAGGGCGCCCGATCGCCTTGGCGCAAGGCCCCGCGACACGCACTGATGATCGCTGCGATCATGGATATTCCCCTCTTCACCGGCTGCTTTGATGACAGCCTAGGATAGATCAGCCCCCGCATCGCCCCATTTCGTTTCAGGCCACGCAGCGTGCGGTTTGGGCCAAATGCGCCCGACTTTCCGCATCATTGACACACGCTCCGCATAAATATATGCAAATGCATATTAAACACGAGGTGAGAAGTCATGGCGGAACGGTCTTTCGCGCGCGAGGTCGAGCATTTGCGTCTGGGCGCGGGTGAAGAGTTCCGGGGCGAGGCGATCCTGGCGATCACCAAGGGCCTGCTGCAATCGGGCGTTTCCTACGTCGGCGGCTATCAGGGATCGCCGATTTCGCACCTGATGGACGTGCTGTCCGACGCCAAAGACGTGCTGGGCGAACTGGGCGTCAACTTCCAAAGCTCGGCCAACGAATCGACAGCGGCGGCGATGCTTTCGGCCTCGGTGATGTACCCGTTGCGCGGCGCGGTGGCGTGGAAGTCCACCGTCGGCACCAATGTCGCCTCCGATGCCCTGGCGAACCTGGCGTCGGGTGGAGTTACCGGCGGGGCGATGGTGATCGTGGGCGAGGATTACGGCGAAGGCTCCTCGATCATGCAGGAGCGCACGCATGCCTTTGCCATGAAGTCGCAAATGTGGCTGCTCGATCCCCGGCCCGATCACGCTTGCATCGTCGATCTGATCGAGAAGGGCTTTCAGCTGTCCGAAGTGTCGAACACGCCGGTCATGCTGCAAGTCCGGGTGCGCACCTGCCACATGCACGGCAGCTTCATCTGCAAGGACAACGTGAAGCCCGCCTTCACCATCGACGATGCGCGCAACCATCCCCGGCGCGATCTTGGCCGCATCGTGCTGCCGCCCGCCGCTTATGAGCATGAGCACGAGAAGATAAAGCGCCGGATGCCCGCCGCCATAGACTTCGTGCGCGATCACAAGCTGAACGAATTCTTCGGGCCTGAGGAAGGCAAGGTCGGCATCATCCTGCAAGGCGGGATGTACAACAACGTCATCCGTGCCTTGCAGTATCTCGGGCTGTCGGACGCCTACGGCAACACGCAGATCCCGCTTTACGTGATGAATGTCACCTATCCGATGATCGACACCGAAGTCGCCGCGTTCGCCGCTGGCAAGGACGCGGTGCTGATGGTGGAGGAGGGGCAGCCCGAATACCTGGAGCAGGCGCTGAACACCGTGCTGCGCCGCCGCGATATCAACGCGAGGGTTCGTGGCAAGGACGTGCTGCCGATGGCGGGTGACTACACCGCGCACGTGATCATGCAGGGCGTCCAGACTTTCCTGGAGGAGAACGACCCGCGCCTGCTGGGCAATCGCCCGCCTGTGCCCGATGCCTCGGCGGTGCTGGCCGATCCCAAGGTGGAAAAGCTCAAGTCCATGGTGCCCAGCCGTCCGCCGGGCCTTTGCACTGGTTGCCCCGAGCGTCCGATCTTCGCGGCGATGAAGCTGGTCAACGAGGATCTGGGCGAGCATCACGTCTCGGCCGATATCGGCTGTCACTTGTTCTCGATCCTGCCGCCGTTCAACCTGGGCGCGACCACGATGGGCTTTGGCCTGGGCCCGGCCTCCACTTCGGCATTCGGTGCCAAGTCTGACGCCAAGCGCTCGATCGCGGTGATGGGCGATGGCGGCTTCTGGCACAACGGCCTCACCAGCGGCATCGGCAACGCGGTCTACAACAAGCACGATGGCGTGTTCCTGATCGTCGACAACTTCTATTCCTCGGCCACGGGCGGGCAGGACATCCTCTCCTCCCGCGCCGACAACGCGAACTGCAGCACCAACAACCCGATCATCGATGCGGTGAAGGGCGTGGGCGCGAAATGGGTGCGCGAAGTCGATCGGACTTACGATGTCGCCAAGATGCGCGACACGCTGCACGAAGCGCTGACGACGACCGATGAAGGGCCCAAGATCATCATCGCCTCGTCAGAGTGCATGCTGAACAAGCAGCGCCGGGTGAAGCCGCAGATCGCCAAGCGCATCAAGGACGGCAAGCGCGTGGTGAAGGAGCGGTTCGGCGTGGACGAAGATGTCTGCACGGGCGATCACGCCTGCATCCGTTTGTCCGGCTGCCCCTCGCTCTCGGTCAAGCAGCTGGACGATCCGCTGCGCGACGATCCCGTCGCCGCGATCGACAACAGCTGCGTGGCCTGCGGCAATTGCGGCGAAGTGTCCGAGGCGGCGGCGCTGTGCCCCTCGTTCTATCGCGCCGAAGTGATCCACAACCCCACCGCCTGGGACCGCTTCAAGGCGAAGCTATCTATGGGCGTGATCCGCAAGCTGCAGAAGCGTCGCCTAAGCAGCCGCCTGACGCTGGAGGCCGCGTGATGTTGGCAGAGAAGCTAAGACTGCCGCTTTCGCCCGCTGGCGAAGCGACCGAGCGCCCGATCAACATCGCCATCGTCGCGATGGGCGGGCAGGGCGGCGGCGTGCTGACCGGCTGGATCGTCAAGCTGGCGGAGAACGCGGGCTGGACCGCCCAGTCCACTTCGGTGCCGGGCGTGGCGCAGCGCACCGGCGCGACGATCTATTACGTCGAGATGATGGCCAGCTTGAATGGCCAGAAGCCCATCTTGTCGCAGATGCCGACGCCGGGCGATGTCGATATCGTCATGGCATCCGAATTCATGGAGGCCGGCCGTTCGATCCTGCGCGGCATCGTCACGCCCGATCGCACCACGCTGATCGCCTCCACCCACCGCTCTTTCACCGTCACCGAGAAGATGGCGCCGGGCGAAGGCATCGCCGATAGCCCCTCGGTTTCCGAGGCGGTGGATGTCGTCGCGCGCCAGCAGATCCTGTTCGACATGGATGCGCTGGCGGTGCGGCACGGCAGCGTGATCTCCGCCGCGATGTTCGGCGCGCTGGCCGGATCGGGCGCGCTGCCGTTCGCCAAAGCGGATTACCACGCCGTGATCGAGGGTGAAGGCAAGGGCGTTGCCGCCAGCCTCAAGGCCTTCGACGCCGCCTTCGACGAAGCGGGGCGCAAGCCGGAGGATCGCCCGGCTTCGATCGCGGCAGGCGCGCCGTCGGACGGAGTGGACAAACTGCCGATCGCGCCAAGCGATGCGCGGCTCTTGCCTTTGTTCGATCGTATCGTCGCCATGCCCGCTCCGGTGCAGCCGATGGCGTGGCACGGCCTGCGCAAGGTCATTGATTATCAGGACCTTGCCTATGGTGAGGAATATCTGGCGCTGCTGGAAGACTTGGTCGGGCTGGACATGTTGCTGGACGGCGGCCGCTATGATCATGCCTTTGCCGAGAACGGGGCCAAGTACCTGGCCAACGCGATGACGTATGACGACGTGATTCGCGTGGCCGACCTGAAGACGCGCGGCTCTCGCCGGGATCGCATCGCCAAGGATGTCGGCGTCAGGGATGGGCAGATTCTCCACACCACGGAGTTCATGCATCCCCGCATGGAGGAAGTGACGGGGATGCTGCCCGCCGCCTTTGGCCGCTGGCTGAAGCAGCAGGACGGCCTCTACGCCTGGCTCGATCGCCGGGTGAACAAGGGGCGGCGCGTGCGCACGTATTCACTGCGCTGGTTCGTGGCGCTCTACATCCTGGGCGGGCTAAAGGGGCTGCGGCGCAGGTCTCTGCGCCATGCAGAGGAGGTGGCACATCGCGACGCCTGGCTGAAGAAGGCCGGGCTGCACGTGCGCAACAATTACCTGCTGGGGGTGGAGGTGCTGAAATGCCGCCGCTTGATCAAGGGCTATTCCGATACGCACGCGCGCGGCCTGTCCAAGTTCGACCGGGTGATGGAGACCATCGACCTGATCAAGCACCGCGCCGACGCGGCCGATTGGGCGCGGCGCTTGCGCGAGGCGGCAATCAAGGATGCGGAAATGGGCAACCTTGACGGGCTGATCCGCACGATCCGCTCTTTCTAGGGGAGCTCGGTGGTTCCAGTCACGCGGATCGTTCCGGGGCGGCTTGCTTGACGCGTGCGTGGCAAGGCCATAGCGCATGGTCATCGCCAGTCGTGCAAGGCGTTCAGCAAGCTTCCACCCCCTAGCTACAAAGCAGTGACCAGAGCAGTGACCAGAGCCGGGCCGCGCGCCAAGACATCGCCCAAACGCAAGCCAGCTCCCCCGCAGACGCAGGAGGAACTGGAAAGCTATGTGCCCTATCTGGTCAACCGCCTGTCCAGCTTCGGGCAAGCGGCCCAGAATCGGCGGCTGAGCGCCAATGGCCTGAACGTCGTAACCCTGCGCGCGCTTTCGGTGCTGCACATCCACGGCACTCTGACGGTGAACGAGATTGCCGCGCGCGCCTTTGCCGAGCAGTCCACCGCCAGCCGGGCGATCGATGCGATGGTGCAGGCCGGCCTGGTGGAGCGGCGCATCTCACAGGCCGACCAGCGCCGCCGGGAACTGGCGCTGACGCCAGCGGGCAGTGACCTGCTGCACGCCAGCTGGCCTGCGGCGGAAACCCACTTCGAAATCCTGTCCGAGGGCATCGATGCGGATGATATCGCGGTGTGCCGCCGCGTTCTGCTGCAGATGATCGAGAACGCCAAGCGGCAGGAGCCCTGAGGCGCGCATCTTTTCCGGTTGCCTGCCATTATAAATATGCATATGCATACGTCACGCAACGTGCGGTGACGGAAATAGAGAGGATGCGCTTCAGCGCCGGCTCCCGTCCGCAACACATCATCTTTGTACGAGAGGCGCAGTGGGCAACGAGACGGTCTTCTCCCGGTTTGCGCAGACGGCGGACGCTTTTGCCGATCATGCGTTCCTGAACGTCCTGCCGGAAACCGCCGCGATCTATGGGATCGAAGCGGGCGAAGTAAGCTATCGCGAGATGGCGCGGCGCGTGGGCGCGTGGCAGGATGTCCTGCGCACCGCCGGCTACGACGATGGCCACCGCGTCGGCCTGCTGTTGCAGAACCGCCCCGTCTTCATCGAGATCTGGTTCGCGCTGAATGGCCTTGGTGCATCGGTGATCCCGCTCAATCCCGATTTGCGGCTGAGCGAGCTGTCCTACCTGATCGGCCACTCCGAAATGGATGCCGCCTTCGTTCTGCCGGAACGGCGCGATGAAGTGGCGTTGGCCGCGCATCAGGCGGGCAATCCGATCCAGGTCATCGTGCCGGGGGAAGCCATTCCCGAAATCGACCGCCCCGGCCGCCCACAGGCGGGCGGCTGCGCGGCGGAAGCGGCCTTGCTCTATACTTCGGGCACCACCGGCCAGCCCAAGGGCTGCGTGCTGACCAACGAATACTTCCTGCACTCGGGTGACTGGTACCGCGATGTCGGCGGCCTGATCGACTTGCGCGTCGGGCAGGAGCGGATGCTGACGCCGCTGCCGGTGTTCCATATGAACGCGATGGCGGTATCGGTGATGGCGATGGTCACGATGGGTGGCTGCCTCACCATGCTGGATCGCTTTCATCCCAGCACATGGTGGGACAGCGTGAAGCGCAGCGGTGCCACCTGCGTGCATTACCTGGGCGTGATGCCCTCCATGCTGATGGGCGCTCCGCAAGATGCGTCGGACAAGGCCCACGCGGTCCGCTTCGGCTTTGGCGCGGGCGTGGCGCGCGAATTGCACGATCCGTTCGAGGCGCGCTTCGGCTTCCCGCTGATTGAGGCCTGGGCGATGACCGAGACGGGCAGCGGCGGCGTGATCTCTGCGCATCGCGAGCCGCGCAAGACCGGCTCGCACTGCTTTGGCCGGGTGACAGACGAAGTGGAGATCAGGCTGGTCGACGATCAGGGCGCGGACGTGGTCGATCCCGCGCCGGGCGAACTGCTGGTGCGCCGCGCCGGGCCGAACCCGCATTACGGGTTCTTTCGCGAATACCTGAAGAACGCGGCGGCGACGCAAGAGGCCTGGGCGGATGGCTGGTTCCACACCGGCGATATCGTCTCGCGCGATGCGGACGGCGATCTGCACTTCGTGGATCGCAAGAAGAACGTGATCCGCCGCTCGGGCGAGAATATCGCCGCGGTGGAAGTGGAAGCCGTGCTCAATCGCCATCCTCTGGTGCGCCAGGCCGCCGTCGCCGCCACGCCAGACGCGGTGCGCGGCGATGAGGTGGCGGCGCTGATCGTGCCGCGTGGCGGGCCGGGCGATGCCGAGACGGCGGCGGTAATTACGCGCTGGTGCTTGGGCCAGATGGCCTATTACAAGGTTCCCGGCTGGATCGGCTTCGTGGACGCGCTGCCGCTGACGCCAACGCAGAAGATCCTGCGCGCAGCCTTGAAGGACCAGGTGGCCGACAAGATGGATAAGGCCCAGTGCCACGATACCCGCGCTCTCAAGAAGCGCCAGGTGTGATGCGAAAGCGGCTGCGCTACGATGATGTCGTCGTCTGTGCGCCGGTCACGGTGCCGTATGAACGCTATTCAACGCAGACCGCGCATTGGTGGGCGGGCAAAGCCCTGCGCGCTCTGAGCCAGGCCACCGGGCTGGAGCGCGATGCGATTGACGGCTTTTGCTTCGCCAGCTTTTCGGCTGGGCCGGACACCGCCGTCGGCATGATCCAGCATCTGGGGCTCAGTCCGCGCTGGCTGGACCATCTTCCCACCGGCGGGGCCAGCGGCGTGATGGCGCTGCGCCGCGCCGCACGCGCGGTGCAATGCGGTGATGCCGAAGTGGTCGCCTGCGTGGCGGCGGATACCAACCAGTTGGACAGTTTTCGCAAGACCCTGGCGAACTTCTCGCGCTTTTCGCAAGATGCCGTCTATCCCTATGGCTTTGGCGGGCCCAACGCCACGTTCGCGTTGATCACCGACAACTACATGCGCCAGTACGGCGTGACGCGTGAGGACTTCGGCAAGCTATGCGTGGCGCAGCGACAGAACGCACGCAGCAATCCACTGGCGTTGCAGCGCGGTGAGCTGACTTTGGAAGCCTACCTGAAGGCTCGCCCGATCAGCGATCCGGTGCACCTTTACGATTGCGTGATGCCATGCGCCGGGGCCGAGGCCTTTCTTGTGACGACGGCAAAGGTGGCGGAGCGGCTGGGCCTTCAGACTGTGCGCGTGCTCTCCACGATCGAGCGGCACAACGCCTATCCCGATGATCTGGTCCAATGGCGTGGCGGCTGGGCGATGGATGTGGATGACTTGTGGCGGATGGCCGGGATCGGCCCGCAGGATATCGACACGCTGCAAGTCTATGATGACTATCCGGTGATCGTGGCGATGCAGCTGGAAGACCTGGGCTTTTGTGCCAAGGGTGATGTGGCGCAGTTCATTCGCCGCACCAACTTTGGCATCGACGGTGATTTGCCGCTCAATACCAATGGCGGGCAATTGTCCGCAGGCCAGGCAGGCGCGGCGGGCGGTTTCCAGAACATGACCGAGGGCCTGCGCCAGATCCTGCGCCAGCCTCTGGGCGATCAGGTGCCGAATGCGCGGCGTTCTTTGGTATCGGGCTTCGGCCTCGTCAATTACGATCGCGGGGTCTGCACCGCCGCTGCGATCCTGGAGGCGGCATGAGCTTGCGCCCCAAGCCCGAGAAGCGCGATCCGCTGGCGCGCAAGGTCGAGCGGCATGTGCCGCCCGGCCAGCGCAGCCGCGCGGCGCACGCCCTTGCGGCTCGCGCCGCCACGGGCCGCTTCGTCCTGCAGCAATGCGCGGATTGCCAGGCGGTGACGTATCCGCCGCGGGACGTGTGTCCGCAATGCTGGGGTGATCTGGTGTGGCAGGACCAGCCCCGCGGTGCCACGCTGCTGGCCGAAACCACGATCCGCGCCACCACCGATCTCTATTTCCGTCAGCTTCTGCCCTGGCGCATCGGCACCGTGGCGCTGGACGCCGGGCCGACCGCGATCGCGCACCTCTCGCCCACGCTGGCGGTGGGCGCGCGCGCCGAGATCAGGCTGATGCTAGACAAAGGCGGAAACGCCGCGCTGTTCGCCCTCGCTGCTGGAGAAACCCCCGACATGACCGATACGCAGTGGCGCGAATTCGTGGTGCCGGTGCGTGGTTCCACCGTGCTGGTGACGGACGCGGGCCATCCCGTCGGTCGCGCCGTGGTGGAAGCGCTGAAGGCGGCGGGTGCGGCCAGCATCGTTGCCGGCATCGCCCCGCCCGCCACCGCGCCGGCGATCGAAGGCGTACGGTTCGTGTCGCTGGACCTGACCGACACCCGCTCCGTTTCAGAATGCCTCACCGATATCGCCGGGCCACTGGACATCGTGGTCAACACGGCGCGGTTCGTGCGGCCGGGACAGGGCCTGCTGGACCAGAAGCGCGCGCTGGACGTGGGCGTGCTGGGTCTGCTGCGGCTGACGCAGGGCTGCGGGCCGATGTTGCGCGGGCGGCCGTCCGCCGCCTTCGTCGACGTGATTTCCGCCACGGCCCTTGCGCCCGATGCGGCTTATCCCGCCTTCTCGGCAGCGGAAGCGGCCCGTCTGTCGCTGCTGCACAGCTTCCGGCATGAGATGCGCGGCGCAAATGCGCGGGTGATCAGCCTGCTGGTCGGCGCGGTGGACGATGCCGATCACCAGTCCGTGCCGCTGCCCAAGGTCGCCCCCGCGCGCATCGGCAAGGGCGTGGTCGAGGCGCTGGAGCAGGGGCTGGAAACGCATTGCATCGGCGATACCGCGACCGAGGCCATGCAGCGCTGGTCGGCAGACCCGGCGCTTTTCATACGGGAGAATAGCCTGTGACCGCCCCTACCCAGACCCTGGCCGCACTCACCAGCGGCATCGCCACCAACGGCATCACCGTGGTGGACCTGACCAACACGCTTTCGCCGGATTTCCCCGTGATCGTGCTGCCTTCCGAATTCGGCCAGTGCGAGCCGTTCCGCATGGAGACGGTCTCACGCTACGACGGCACCGGTCCGGCGTGGTACTGGAACAATATCTCGATGAACGAGCATACCGGCACGCACTTCGACGCGCCGGCGCACTGGATCACCGGCAAGGACGTCCCCAACGGCACGGTGGACACGCTGCCGCCCGCCGATTTCATCCACCCCGCCGTGGTGGTGGATATCAGCGCGGAATCGGCGGCGGATGAGGACTTCATCCTGACGCGCGAATTCCTGGAGAAGTGGGAAGCGCGCAATGGCCCCATCCCGCCGCGCCACTGGGTGCTGCTGCGCACCGATTGGCACAAACGCGTAGGTACACTCTCCTACCTCAACCTTAAGGATGACGGCGCGCACTCGCCCGGGCCGGATGCAGGCGCGATGCGCTTTCTGGTGCACGAGCGCGATTGCGTCGGCCTTGGGGTGGAGACGGTGGGCACCGATGCGGGCCAGGCTTCGCATTTCGAGGAGCCGCTGCCCGCCCACGCGATCCTGCACGGCAATGGCCGCTATGGCCTGCAGTGCCTGACCAATATCGATCAGCTGCCTACCTTCGGCGCGGTAATCATCGCCACTCCGCTTAAGATCCAGGGCGGTTCGGGCAGTCCGCTGCGCGTGATCGCGCTGGTTCCGGGCGGCTGACAGCGATGAACGCGGCCGGGTGCAACAGCTTGGCCGGAAATACAAAATGCGCGGTCGGAAGCGCAATCAACTGGCGCGCCCCAAGCGACGATGAAGCGCTGGGGACGGCCGCTTGCCGAGAGAGGCTCTGAGAGGATGCACAAGAGGCATGGCTGACGTTCGTGATGCTGCCGATACCGGTAGCCTCTTGCCGGGGATGCTCGGCACCTGGGACATCATCTTCATGATCCTGGCCTGCGCCGCGCCGATGGGCGTGCTGGCCGGCATCATTCCGCTGGCCATTGCATTCGGCAACGGCGCGGGGATGCCCGGCACTTTGCTGGGCATGTGCTTCGTGATCCTGCTGTTCGCGGTCGGCTATGTGCGGATGATGCCGCATGTGCGCAACGCCGGGGCATTCTATGCCTATATCGCCTCAAGCATCGGCAAGGAGGCGGGCATCGCCGCCGCCTACATCGCCGTAACGGCTTATATCTGCTCGGCCACATCGGTGCTGGGCGCGATGTGCTATTTCGTCACCGACTTCATCCGCCACGCCACCGGGATTGGTACGCGCTGGGAGATCTGGGCCGCGCTGACCATCGCCGTCACCGCTTGGCTGGGCGTTCGCAAGATCACCATGGCGGCCAAAGTGCTGACCATCGCCTTGCTGGCGGAAGTGCTGGTGATCATGGTGCTGGACGTGCTGATTTTGTGGCACAAGGGGTTCTCCGGGATCGATTTCAGCAGCTTTTCGCCCACCACCATCTTCGCGCCGGGGCTGGGCATCGCGGTGATCTATGCGATCAACGGCTGCATCGGCTTCGAGGCGACGGCGATCTATCAGGAAGAGGCGCGCAACCGCGCCGTCACCATCCCGCGCGCCACATACGGCGCGGTGATGGTGCTGGGCAGTTTCTATGTTCTGTCATCCTGGTGCCTGGTGCTGAGCATCCTGCCCGGAGATGTGAAGGCCGTGGCCGGGGCCGATCCCGGGCGCCTGGTCGCCGGCGTGGCGGAGCGCTATATGGGCGTTATCGGGCGCGAGCTGCTAGGCCTGCTGACGATCACCAGCCTGTTCGCCGCGGTGCTGGGCTTTTTCAACAACATCACGCGATATATGTTCGCGATGGCGCGCGATGGCTTGCTGCCGCGCGTGCTGGGCCACGTCCACCCCGTTCATGGATCGCCCAGCGCGGCCTGCGTGGTGCTGACAGTGATCCTGTCCGTGGTCGTTTCCTTGTTCGCGCTGGCGGGCCTCGACCCGCTGCTGAACCTGGCGACCAGCTTGTCCTCCATGGGCGCGGTGGGCCTGTTGCTGCTGCTGACCACAACGTCATTGTCGGTGCCGCTGTTCTTCGCCCGGCGCAGGGAGTTCTCGCTGGGCAAGACGCTGTCGCCGCTGGTCGGCGGCATCCTGATCGCCATCGCCACCTATCTGTCGCTCACCAACTATTCAGCGCTGACCGGCACCACGCTGGCGGTGGTGAACAAGCTGCCTTGGCTGTTCCTGCCGCTGGCGATCCTGGGCCTGGTCCATGGCACTTATCTGCGGATCGCCCGCCCCGCCGTGTTTGCCCGGGTCGGCTCCACGCAAGTGGAGGAAGAGCGCCCCGCATCAGGCCGCACAGCGCCCGGCACCGTGGCCGTCGCCGCCGCCTGATCCCGTTTCACAGGAGACTCTCCCGCATGACCACCATCGATCAGGCGCCGCCGCTGACCGACATAGCCAGCCCTCCCACGCCGCAAGTGCGCTTGCCGCAAGGCCGCCTGCTGCTGAACGGTACGCTGGTGGAGCCCCTGGAGGCAGGTGCCACGATCCCCGTGATCGATCCCGCCACCGGCCGCCAGATCGCGACGATCCCGGCGTGCAGCGCCGCCGATGTCGATCGTGCGGTGGCGGCGGCGCACCGTTGCTTCGAAAGCCGCGAATGGCAATCCATGCGCCCGATCGATCGGGGCCGCCTGCTGGAGCGGCTGGCCCTGCTGGTGGAGGAACACGCGGATGAACTGGCCGCGCTGGAATCGCTGGACAGCGGCAAGCTGCTGGCGGTGACGCGCGCGATCGACCTGCAGTTCACGATCGACGGGCTGCGCTATTTCGCTGGGTGGGCATCCAAGATCGCCGGGCAGTCCATTGCGCTGAACCCGCTGGTGCCCGAGGATGCGACCTATCGCGCCTATACCGAGCGGCGTCCGGTCGGCGTGGTCGCCGGGATCACACCGTGGAATTTCCCGATCGGCCAGGCCATTCAGAAGCTGGCCCCGGCGATCGCGTTTGGCTGCACCGTGGTGCTAAAGCCCTCGGAGGAAACGTCGCTGACGACGCTGCGGCTCGGCGAGCTGATTATCGAAGCGGGCTTTCCGGCCGGCGCGGTGAACATCGTCACCGGCTATGGCCAAGAGGCGGGGGCGGCGCTGGTCGATCACCCGCTGGTGCGCAAGATCGCCTTCACCGGCTCCACCGCCACCGGCCAGCGCATCATGGCCGCCGCCGCGCAGACGATGAAGCGGGTCACGCTGGAACTGGGGGGCAAGTCACCCACGATCATCCTGGCCGATGCCGATCTGGAGCGCGCGATCCCCGGCGCGGCGATGGCGATCTTCGCCAATTCCGGGCAGATCTGCACCGCCGGATCACGGCTGCTGGTGGAGGCCCCGCTCTACGATCAGGTGCTGGAAGGCGTGGCGCAAATTGCGCGCGATCTGAAGCTGGGCTCTGCCTTCGATGCCGCCACGCAAGTCGGCCCGCTGATTTCCAAGCGGCAGCGCGATCGGGTGGGCGGCATCGTCACCGCCGGCCTTGCAGAAGGCGCGATCGCCATGGCGGGGGGCAAAGTGGTCGACCGGGAAGGCTGGTTCTATCCACCCACCGTGCTGGCTGGCGTCGCCCGGCAGATGACGCCGATGCGCGAGGAGATTTTCGGCCCGGTCCTTTGCGCCGCTCGCGTCGACGAAGGGGACGATCTGGTGAAGCTGGCGAATGATACGCCGTTCGGGCTGGGGGCCAGCATCTGGACTCGCAATCTGGATCGGGCGCATCTGCTTGCGGATCGCATCGATGCGGGCACGGTCTGGCTGAACACGCACAACGTGCTGGACCTGGCGATGCCGTTTGGCGGCAACAAGCTGTCCGGCATCGGTCGGGAATTCGGGTACGAAGCGATGAACGCCTTCACCGAGCCCAAGGCGATCTGCCTGCGCCTGGACCACGCCGCCGGCCGCATCTAGCGGCCCGCACTCTCCGGGTCCGGCCACGATCGCGCCGGGCCCCGGAGAAATGCGCGCGTTCAGGTCAGCTTTCCATGCGGTAGGTGGCGCAAAGCTTGTTGCCATCCGGATCGCGCAAGTACGCCAGGTACAGCTTGCTGACGCCCAGGTCGCGCACGCCCGGCGGGTCTTCGCAAGTCTTGCCACCCGCGGCGATCCCGGCGGCGTGCCAGGCGTCGGCCTGTTCCGCGCTGGCCATAAGGAAGCCGATCGTACCGCCATTGGCGAATGAGCACGGCTCACCATTTACTGGCGTGGCGACCATGAACCTGCCGCCGTTGTGCGCGTAGATCACGCGGGTCCCGGCGTTCATCCCCTCAGGCCCACCGATCGCGGCGAACAGGGCATCGTAGAATGTCTTGGACCGTTGCAGGTCGCTGCTGCCGACGACGATATGCGAGAACATGGCCTTCTCCCTTGGATGCGGTTTCGCTTTGCTAGGGCGGTCAGCCACCGGGTCAAGCGGTGCGAGACTTCGCTATCAGGGCCGTGATAACAGGGGTGGATCGCTTTCGAGACACAAGGCCGCTTGCCTGCGCCCGATCGCAAAATGACCTGCGATCCGCGTGGCACGAGAATGTCATTTGTTCGTTTTACCCCCAATCGTCGTGCGGAGGATCGCAATGTCATTGTTCGTCAACGGGGCGCAGGTGCCTGCTCCCACCGATCCGCGCGTATCGCTGCTGGATCATTTGCGGGAGGGATTGCACCTCACCGGCACGAAGAAGGGGTGCAACCAGGGTGCCTGCGGTGCCTGCACGGTGCTGGTGGATGGGGAGCGCATCCTTTCGTGCCTGGCGCTGGCGGTGCAGTTTGACGGACGACAGATCACCACCATCGAAGGTCTGGCGAGTGAAGAGGGGCTGCATCCGCTACAGGCCGCCTTCATCGAGCATGACGGCTTTCAGTGCGGCTATTGCACGCCGGGCCAGATCTGCTCCGCGATCGGCATGGCGGCAGAGGCGCAGCGCGGCGTGCCCAGTCACGTCACCGACGATCTTGGCGGCACCATCACTCTCACCCGCGAGGAAATTCAGGAGCGGATGAGCGGAAACCTGTGCCGCTGCGGCGCGCACAACGGCATTGTCGAGGCGATCCAGGCCGTCCTGGTTGAGGGAGTGCCCGCATGAACCCGTTCCAATACGCGCGCGCCGATGACGCGGCGGACGCCCTGCGCCGGGGCGCGATCTCCGGCGCGGCTTATCTGGGTGGCGGAACCAACCTCGTCGACCTGATGCGCGAGACGATCGCCCGGCCCGATCAGTTGATAGACGTGACAGGCCTGCCCGCGACCATCGCGGAAACGGATGACGGTGGCCTGCTGATCGACGCGGCGGTGCGCAACACCGCGCTGGCCGAACATCCTGCGGTTCGCATGCGGTATCCGGTACTTTCGCGCGCGATCCTGGCCGGAGCGTCTGCGCAGATCCGCAACATGGCGACTGTCGGCGGCAATCTGCTGCAGCGCACGCGTTGCACCTATTTTTACGACGCGGAAGGGGCACGCTGCAACAAGCGGACGCCGGGATCGGGCTGCGATGCGCGCGAAGGCTTCAACCGCATCCATGCCGTGCTGGGCGCGTCAGACGCCTGCGTCGCCACGCACCCCTCCGACATGTGCGTGGCTTTGGCCGCGCTGGACGCGACGGTCCATGTGGATGGCGCCGAGGGGCAGCGGACGATCCCGTTCGCCGATCTTCACCGCCTGCCCGGTGACCAGCCCGATCGGGATACCGTGCTGCGCGATGGCGAACTGATCACCGCGATCGCGCTGCCAGCGCTGCCAACCGGCGCGCGCTCGGCCTATCGCAAGGTTCGGGATCGGGCGAGCTACGCCTTCGCGCTGGTTTCGGTGGCGGCGGTGCTGCAGCTGGAGGGCGATCGCGTGGTGGATGTGCGCATCGCCTTTGGCGGCGTGGCACACAAGCCATGGCGTGCGACCAAGGCGGAAGCCGCGTTGCGGGGGCAGACGATCACGCAGCAAGTGGTGCTGGATGCCGCCGCAGCGGAATTTGCCGAGGCGCGCCCACTTCGTGACAACGCGTTCAAGCCTGCGCTGGTAGCGCGAACGCTCGCGGCCGTCCTGACGGATCTGGCTCGGGGAGAAGCGGCATGAGCGTGTTCGATGCGGCCAAGCAAGCCGCCCAGGGTCTGGTGCAAGGTGTCGTCCAAGGGGCGATGGAAAAGCTGGTGCCGCTTGCGCCTGACAGCTGGATTCCGGGCGGTGTCCCCGATCCGCTGATCGCCCGCAAGCATGGCCTGATCGGCAAGCCGGTCTCGCGATTGGACGGGGTTCACAAGGTCAGCGGCACTGCCGCCTTCGCGGCAGAGTATCGCTTCGATGGCATGGTCTATGCCGCGCTGGTCTATTCCACGATTCCCAAAGGCCGGATCGCGGCGATCGACAGCGCACAGGCAGAGGCGGCACCCGGCGTGGTTCTGGTGATGACGCACCACAATGCGCCGCGCCTGAACCCCATGCCGATGTTCGGATCAAGTCCCAGCGCGGTGGGTGCCACCGACCTGCCGATCATGCAGGACGGCGTCATTCACTGGAATGGCCAGCCCGTGGTCTGTGTCCTGGCCGAAACGCAGGAGCAGGCGGATCACGCCGCCTCTCTGGTGCATGTGACGTTCGACGAAACGCCTGCGGTGACCAGCCTGGCCGAGGCTCAGGCGAACGGCGTCGAGCAGGGTCAGTTCATGGGTGCGCCGCTGCTTGACGAAGTGGGCGATGCCGAGGCCGCGTTCGCCGCCGCGCCGCACCGGGTGGACCAGACTTATCGCACTCCGCGCCACAATCACAATCCGATCGAACCGCATGCCGCCACGCTGGCTTGGATTGGTGATCGCCTGGTGATCCACGACGCCAGCCAAATGGTGACGCAACAGGCGCAGAACATGGCGCAGATCTTCGGGCTGGATCCTGAACAGGTGCATCTGACTTCGCCCTATGTCGGAGGCGGCTTCGGTTCGAAGGGCTTGTGGAATCATCAGGTGATCGGCGCCGCCGCCGCGAAGCTGGCTGGGCGGCCGGTGCGCATCGCCCTTTCGCGCGAAGGCGTCTACCGCGTCGTCGGCGGGCGCGCGATCACGCAGCAGCGCGTGGCGATCGGGGCGAAGGCGGACGGCACGTTCGATGCGCTGATCCACACTGGCCTCTCCACCATGCCGCCGCACGGCACGATGCCAGAGCCGTTCATCCTCGGCTCGCAGGCGATGTACGGTGCGGACACCATGCTGCTGAAGGTCGAAGTTGGCCGGATGGACACGCTGGCGAACACCTTCATGCGCGCGCCTGGTGAAGCGGTGGGCACGTTCGCGCTGGAGTCCGCGATCGACGAATTGGCCGACAGTCTGGGTATCGATCCGGTGGAACTGCGCATCCGCAACGAGCCGGAAAAGGACCCGATCAAGGGCACGCCGTTCTCTTCCCGACACATCGTGGAAGCCTGGCGCACCGGCGCGGATCGCTTTGGCTGGGCCGACCGGCCTGAGACGCCGGGCTCTCGCCGGGATGGTGAGTGGCATGTCGGTATGGGCTGCGCGATGGGGACCTATCCCTACTATCGCATGCCCGGCGCGGAGGCGCGGATCACGTTGACGCGCGAGGGTGACACCGTCCGGGCCAAAGTGGAAATCGCCGCTGCCGAGATGGGCATGGGCACGGCCACCACCACCGCCATCGTTGCGGCGGAGCGGCTGGGATTGCCGCTGGAGCAAGTCGATATAGCCTATGGCGATTCGGCGATCCCCGGCGCGATCATGGCGGGCGGGTCGCAGCAGACCGCCGCCATCGGCGCTGCCGTAATCGCGGCGCACAACGCCCTGGTGGAAGAGCTGCTGAAGCTGGCGGGGAATGATTCGCCACTTTCTGGCGCATCCGCCGATGAAGTGGGCAGCGAAGCGGGCGGCCTGGCCCGCTTGGACAACCCGGATGCTAAGGAAACGTACGTCTCCATCCTGGCGCGGGCGCAGCGTGGCGACTTGTCCGTGACGAAAGCGGGATCGGCGCCACTGGAAACCATGCACTGGTCGATGCACTCGTACAGCGCGCTGTTCTGCGAAGTGCGGGTGAACGCGGTGACCGGCGAAGTGCGCGTCAGCCGTTTCCTGGGCTCGTTCGATTGCGGTCGTATCCTCAACCCCAAGACGGCGCTCAGCCAGTTTCGCGGCGGCATCATCATGGGCCTGGGCATGGCGCTGATGGAGGAAACCCAGCTGGATGAACGCAACGGCCGCATCGCGAACGCCAGCATGGCCGAGTACCACCTGCCGGTGCACCTCGACGTGCCGGAGATCGACGTGATCTGGACCGACATCCCCGATCCTCATGCTCCGATGGGCGCGCACGGCATTGGCGAGATCGGCATCACCGGCGTCGCTGCCGCCGTGGCCAACGCGATCTACAATGCGACCGGCAAGCGTATCCGCGATCTGCCGATCACGCTCGACAAGTTGCTGTAGAGTCTGTTGCGATGAAGCCTTGGCGTGATCCGGTGGCGGCCGGGCAGGAAAGCGTGTGGGACTATCCCAGGCCTGCGGTGGCGCAGCTCAGCGACCGCCATGTCCGCATTGCCCATCGCGGCGTCCTCGTCGCTGAAACGCGTCAGGCGGTGCGGACATTGGAGACCAGCCATCCGCCCACGTGGTATCTGCCACCCGATGCGATCACGCCGGGTTTGCTGATACCCTCGGGCCGCCGGTCGTTCTGCGAGTGGAAGGGTGAGGCGCGGTATTGGCACGTTCGGATCGGGTCCGAAGAATTGCGCGATGTGGCGTGGAGCTACCCCCAGCCCACCGCGTCTTTTGCGATCTTGCGCGATCATGTGGCGTTCTACGCCGCGCCCTTCGATCACTGCACGATCGACGGCGAACAGGTGCGACCGCAGCCGGGCGGTTTTTACGGCGGTTGGATCACGTCCGACCTGGCAGGACCATTCAAGGGCATCGAAGGCAGCATGGGCTGGTAACTGTGCTTTCGCCTGCGATCGAGGGCGATTGTTTCCCGCGAGTGGCCCTTCTGCCACAAAGAAAACCCCCGTTAATCAATGCTATCCTGCTTAAATGAAGACCAGATGAAGAGGGAGTTTCGCCACTGTCTTAAAACCTGCACATGACTGTCGCAATCCAGCCATATTGGCCCGCCCAGCATAACCAAGATCGTTATACAGGGTGCGATTCCACTATGAGACATTCGATTGTGCGCAAGGCGCTGCTCGCCGGCTCGATGCTGGCGACCATGACCGCCACCGCCAGTTACGCCGCTGCCGCTGATGAAGTGCCGGCCGCTCCTGCCGCTGCTGCCGACGATACCGGCCTGGGCGAAATCGTCGTCACGGCCACCAAGCGCGAGACAAATCTGCAAAGCACGCCGATCGCGATCTCGGTGGTGAACACCCAGGTCCTGAAGGATCGCCACGTCCAGAGCCTTTACGATCTGGCGGATGGCGGCGTGCCTTCGTTGCGCGTGGCGACTTTCGAGGCGCGTCAGAGCGCACTGACCATCGGCATCCGTGGCATCGTGCCGTTGGACGCCAACCAGCCCGCGCGTGAGCAGGGCGTGGGTATCTATGTCGACGGCGTTTATCTTGGTCGCCAGCATGGTCTCAACGCCGGCCTGTTCGACGTGGAGCGCATCGAGGTGCTGAAGGGGCCGCAAGGCACGCTGTTTGGCCGCAATACCGAAGGCGGCGCGCTCAGCATCGTCAGCAAGGCCCCCAGCGGCGTGTTCGGCGGCCGGGTCGATGGCGGCGTGGGTAACTATGGCGCCTACAACGGTGACTTCCACATTGACCTGCCGAAGATGGCCGGCTTCTCGATCAAGCTGGACGGCGTGGTCCAGCATCAGGATGCCACGACGAAGAACCCGCTGGCAGGCCAGAGCGGCTTCAATTTCTATCACCGCAAGGGCCTGCGCGCCGCGGTGCGCTGGCAGCCGACCAGCTCGATCACCAACGATTTCTCCTACGACGTGGCGCGCGATGCGAACACGCCGTTCTACAGCCAGCTGCTGAACTACAACCCCAACGGTTGCGTCGCCGGACCGCAGGCCGCCGCGCCCAATTGCCGTTTGCCGGGCACCAACTACACCGCGCTGGCCGGTACCGTGAAGCCGCTGCTGCCGGGCGTGGTCATCAACGGCGACAGCCGCATGAAGGTGGCCGATATCGGCGTGCCGCAGCAGCCCAGCGTGGACAAGACGCACGGCTTTACCAACTCATTGAAGTGGGCCGTCTCGCCCGAGATCGAGCTGCGTTCGATCACCGCATGGCGCGGCGTTGATGCCACCCAGTGGGACAACTCGGGCGGCGCGCACCGCGTGCCGGTGGTCAACCTGACCGCTGCCTGCACCGCCGCCAAGCCCTGCGGTTTCAGCCGCTACAGCCTGGCCGACTTGCGCCAGCGCCAGTTCAGCCAGGAACTGCAGGCCGTGGGCACCGTGGGCAAGATCGATTACGTCGCCGGCCTCTATTACTTCAACGAGCACGTCAGCGATGACGCAGCTACGCCGAACTCCAATGGCGTCTACCTCAACGCGCAGGGCCAAGCCGTCTATACCATCCTCGATCCCTGCACCGGCTCGAACGGGTTCGGATCGCAGATCGGCTGCCGCTCGATCGACCGTGCTTCGGAAGTCTGGTCGAAGAGCTATGCCGCTTATGGCCAGGTCACCTACAACGCCACCGAGCAGCTGCACCTGACGGTGGGCGGACGTTACACGCACGACAAGAAGCGCGGCGTCCTGCACTTCTCGCGCAATGTGAACTACGATGTGAATCCCGCAGCGGCGATTGCGGCGGGCTATCAGCCGCTGCGCGAAACCTGGAACCGCTTCAACCCGATGGTCACCCTGGCCTATGACGCCACGGACGATCTGCACCTCTATGCCAAGTACGCCACCGGTTACCGTGCGGGCGGCGCCAGTTCGCGTACCGCCAACTATCAGTCGTTCGGTCCTGAAGACGTGAAATCCTATGAAATCGGCCTCAAGAGCGATTTCTGGGACCATCGCGCGCGCTTCAACCTGGCGGGCTACATCATGGACCGCAAGAACAGCCAGGTCGACATCAGCTCGATCCAGTCGTTCAACGGTTCGAACTTCAACAATCTGGTGACGATCAACGCCGCCGGCACCACCAAGATCCGCGGTATCGAGGCGGACCTGACGGTCAATCCGCTGGAAGGCCTGACGCTGAACGCGTCCTATGCCTATACCTACACCAAGATCCCGCAGGTGCCGGTCAGCTACACGGCGGCCGGGCTGACGACGACGGTGAACCAGCAGTTCTACATCGTGTTCACGCCGCGCAATGCCGCCAGTGGCGCGATCGACTACGCCTTGCCGCTCGGCCAGGGCGACACCACCCTGAAGTTCCACTTCGACGGCAACTATGCGCAGGCGACGCAGGCGTTCGACCAGTTCGGCACCAAGGCGGACGCCTCGCTGATCTTCAACGGCCGCATCTCGCTGGCGGACATCGGCATCGGTGATCGCAAGCTGACGCTGGGGCTGTGGGGCCGCAACCTGTTCAACGAACAGTATGTGTTCCGTCGCGATCCCTCAAACAGCCTGCCCGCCGCGCCGACCACCAGCGTGACGACCGGCAATATCAACAACATCCTGGGTGATTACGGCAACTTCAACGCGCCGCGCACTTACGGCCTGGACGCCAGCATCCGCTTCTGACGACCGGCGCGGCGCGGGCGGTCATCGCCCGCGCTGTCTGGAATTGCATACCCCCCTGGGCGTGACGCGCTAATGTGCGTCACGCCTTTTTTGCGATCAAGGCGCCAGGGCTGAATGTCTATCCGCCCTGGATCGGCAGGGTGATGACGATGCTGAGGCCTGGATCGCCGTCAGTCAGCTTCATCGTGCCGCGATGCAAACGCACGATCGCATTCACCAGGGGCAGGCCAAGGCCATGGCCGGATTGCCGCCGCCCATGCTCGGTGCGGCCAAAGCGCTGCATTACCACGGTGCGCTGGTCTTCCGGGATGCCGGGGCCATTGTCGGCGACCGTTAGAGTGATTTCGGTGCTGTGCCGGTCCGCCGAGATCCGAATGCTGGTCCCCGGCGGTGTATGCCGCACCGCATTCTCGCAAAGGTTGAGCAGCGCTTGGGCCAAAAGCTGGCGATCACCCCCCAGCGCCAGAGCATCCGGCATGGCGACCGCGATCTTCTGGTCACGCTCTTGCGCCAGCGGGGCAACCGTTTCGACTACGCTCTCGACCAGGGCGTTCAGGTCCACCGTCGCAAAGCCTGCGCGGCGTGATCCGCTCTCGATCTCGGCGATCCGCAACATGGCCGCGAACATGCCTAGCAGGTCATCCACCTGCTCACGCGCCTGCGCGATCGCTTCCTGCAAGGGATCGCCATCGGCGCGGTTCTCCAGCGAAGACAACTCGTTGCGCAGCCGCGCCAGAGGCGTTCGCATTTCGTGGGAGATGTTGTTGGAGACGAAACGGATCTCGGTCATCAGCTGATCGACCCGATCCAGCATGCGGTTGAAGGCGGCGGCTTGCTGATCGAACTCCCCACCATCGCCCTCCAGCGGCACGCGCCGTGACAAGTCACCATCGATGATGGACTGGGCGGTATCGCGCACTTCGCGGATGCGCCGTCCGATCAACCGGCGAAACAGCAAAAGGCCTAGCAGCACCACCACGATGATCGCGCCGAATGCGATCAGGTAGATCTGGCGGCGGGCGGAGCGATAATCGTCGATCGGCTCGGTTTCCCCGAAAACCGCCAGGCGCATTCCCGCACCCACGTCGCGCACATAGATGCGACCGGCGCTCAGGCCCTCGATGCTGTCTTCATCGTCGAGCGAGGAAAAGCCGATCGGCACCGGGCGCGTCAGGTGGGTATTGCCGATGATCGCTCGTCCGGATGGATCGATAAGCAGCAGGCCAAGGTCTGCCGTATCACGCTGTTTCGCCACGTCGATCATCCGCCGCATCAGCTCGGCGCGCGATAGTCGGGCGCCGGGGGGCGCCAGCTCCAGGCTTTCCGACGCGATCCGCCGATCGACCAGCGTCCTGATCGTGGAGCGCGTGGCCCAGTACGTCCCCGCCGCCGCCAGGACCGTCGTCGCCAGGAACAGCGCAAGGAAGACTGCGGTCAGTCCCCTTAGCGAGCGCGGCGCGATCCTCATGCGGGGAGCAGGTAGCCCACGCCGCGCACGGTCTGGATCGGATCGTCGCCAAATTGCGTCAGCTTCAGGCGCAGCTGGCGGATATGCGCGTCGACCAGATTGGTAGTGGTCACAAAGTCATGCCCCCAGACCCGCTCGATCAGCATGGCCCGCGTCAGCACCGTCCCGGCATCGCGCGCCAGTTCCACCAGCAGCTTGAACTCGATCTGGGTCAACGGCACCGGCTGTTCGCCACGCCAAACGCGCAGCCGCGTGGGACTGATCACGATGTCCCCCGCGCTGATGGTGTCGGCCGGCTTATCAGTGGCCTTGCGCCCCCGTACCAGGGCGTTCAGGCGGGCGTTCAGTTCCAGCGGATCCACCGGTTTGACGACATAGTCGTCCGCCCCGGCCTCCAACCCTCCGACCTTGTCCATGATCTGCCCCAGCGCCGTCAGCATCAGGACCGGCAGCGTCATGCCATCGGCGCGAAACTGCCGCAGCACGTCCAGCCCGGTCATGCCCGGCAGCATCCAATCCAGGACCACGGCATCGAAGGAATAGCGGCTGATCAGATCGAGCGCGGCCCGGCCATCGTCGGCGACCGTGACCTCATGACCATGGCCCGAAAGCTGCTCACGCAATTGTCGCTGCAACTGGCGATCGTCTTCCACTAGCAGGATGTTCAAGCTCATAAGCACGCACCTCGCCGAACGCCCGGACCGTATCCCGCCCATACGCGCGATCACGCGAGGGACAAGAGCGGAGGCGATATTACCCGACGAAGGTGCTGCCGCTTACGATGCGCAGCCTATGGAATCGTGTGACCGTCAACGAACGACCAACCCGGCGCTTCTTGTCACGAACGCGTCTTGAAACATGCGAGCGGGGGAATTCCCCCGGCTCTGGTCAGCTTTTGAGAGTGACGATCCCGACGAGGCCCGGCTTGATGGATGGATTGGACGCATTCGGCTTCGGGGGCTTGGCGGCCTTCGGCTTGCGCTCTTCCCTGTTGGATTTCTTCTGGCCCTTGGCCATCGCGGTTTCCTCTGCCGTTGAAGTCACCCGCTAATCGAGAGAAGAGGGGTTGACCGGTCTGCTTGGGCCTGGCCTGAACCATGCCCTCCTGTCTCGTGATCACAGGCCCCGCTGGAGCCCGTGGTCCAGCCCGGTATTCCCATGCCGAGACGTTGCTACTTGGTAGAGTACTCGCCAGGTTGAGCCTGGAAGTTTTCGCGGGCAAACGCACGCACGGCATTGGCCGTCTTGAAGGTTTCGTCTTGAAGGGTCGCGGTGACCAGAGGATAGCCTCGCGAGTTGTAGCGCGTGGTCCTGACCGTAAGGCGGAAGTTTCCGGCCTCGTCCTTGTTGATAAGGAACGGGCGGCTGCTGGGATCGGTCATGGCTGGAACCTCGTTCTTGAAAAAACTTCGCTGCGGAAAGACGCGATGATGCGGTCGGCCGTAGCGATCCGCATCATCGCCGAATTTCAGGCAGACTGAAGATTTACGGCCGAGGTCTTGCCACGGCGATCGGTCTCCAATTCGTAGGTAACGCGCTGGTCTTTATCCAGCGTGCTCATCCCGGCGGCCTGAACCGCGGTGATATGAACGAAGGCGTCTTCCTTGCCGTTCTCAGGCGCGATGAAGCCATAACCCTTGTCGGGATTGAAGAATTTTACGGTTCCGGTGATCATATGGGTATCCTTTATCCCATGTATGACGGGTATGCGCCAATCGCGGCACATCCCGGCTTCGGTGAGGCAAGTAAGGGACAAAGGAGGGAAGCGTGGCTTCTCAAAAGTCCGTCGCAGGCGACGTCGGCGACTTCTGTATAGACAAATCGCAGTAAATTGCAAATGGCGTGGGGTGGCGCACGGCACCTAGAACGTTTTCAAGGCCATAGCGTCTTCCGCCGATCGCGGCGGCGGCGGCTTGCAAAGCGTATTTAAGAAGGTGGTGCCGCTTACAGGACTTGAACCTGTGACCCCCGCATTACGAATGCGATGCTCTACCAGCTGAGCTAAAGCGGCGTTGCCCCCGCGTGCGGAGACAGGCGCGGCATTTACCCAGCGGGCGCAGGGTGCGCAAGCCACTTTACGCTCAACATGGCGCGGGCGTTGACAAAGCTCCGTTCATCGCCGCGAGAATCCGTGTTTTGTACTAAGCAATGGTGCTGATCGTTCACCGGCGCGGCGTTTGCGTGCTTTGGGAACTTGTGCTGCCATGCAGCATTCTATCGTCCCGAAATACTCGCCTGACCGCATTCGCATAGGCAGCCAGCAGGCATTGCGCTTGCGAGTAGTGGAGAGCCCGCGCCGAAATGGGCTGTACGGAGCTGTAACACGTGCTGATGCTGACTCGAGCAATGCTCGATCCCTCCATGTATTTCCTCGCAGTGATGGGGCTGCTGGCGTCTTTGCTGGCTTCTCGCGCCGTGATCGCGCCCCACCGTTACCGGCCTTTGACCGGGCACGAGGGGCAGGCGCTGATCGGAACGGTGCTGCTGGGCACAGGTATCGCCGTCGTCATCACCCTGGTCATGGGCAACGCGCTGTCCGATCTGCTGCTCCCGGTCGCCCTGTTTCTGCTCGCGGCCGTGCCGATGGCCCGATTGGCCCCACGCCTCAACGTGGCGGGCGTGCTGCTGCTGACAACCGAGATACTGACGTTCTGGTTCGGCTTTGTCTGGACTGCGCTGTTCCTGCGCGAGGCTGGACTGCCGGCCAACACGCTGATGCTGGCGGGCGGGGCGATGGTCTTTGCCGGTATCTTCTTTGGCCTGACCTTTGCCGAACGCATCGCCCGTGACGCTGTACTGACTCACGAATCTTGGCGCTATCCGATGGATGCGCCCACCGGAGCGGCGGGCCCTCGCGACCAGAAGGTGTCGATCCAATTGCCCTGCTATGCCGAGCCGCCCGAAGTTGTGATGGCGACGATGGATCACCTCGCCGCGCTGGATCACCACGATTTCGAGGTGCTGGTGTGTGACAATAACACCAAGGATGAGGCGCTGTGGCGTCCTTTGGAAGCTCATTGTGCCTATCTGAACGAGCGGGCAGGCAAGGAGATCTTCCGCTTCTTCCACGTCTCGCCATTGCCCGGTGCCAAGGCAGGTGCGCTCAACTGGCTGCTGGATGTGATGCATCCCGATGCCGAGTTCGTGGCGGTGATCGACGCCGACTACCTCGCCACGCCGGACTTCCTCGCGCGCCTGCTGCCCTTCTTCCGCAACCCGCGCGTGGGCTATGTGCAGACCCCGCATGATTACCGCGAGTATCAGGGCAGCGCCTACCTGACCGCGTGCTACTGGGAGTATATGCCCAGCAACAAGGTCGATATGCTGGGCGTCAGCGAATATGGCGGCGCCTTCACCATCGGCACGATGTGCATCCTGCGCGCCAACGCCATTCGAGAGGCGGGTGGCTGGGCCGAGTGGTGCCTGACCGAGGATTCGGAGATTTCCGTGCGTCTGCGCGCCGTCGGCTACTCCGGTCTTTACATCGGTGAGACTTTCGGGCGCGGCCTGATCCCGGAAACCTTCTCTGACTACAAGAAGCAGCGCTTCCGCTGGACCGCGGGGCCGGTGCAGCAGTTGCGGCGGCACTGGCGGCTGTTCCTGCCTTCGCCGTGGGCGCGGCCTCTGCCGGGCTGGACGAAGCTGCTGGAGGTGCTGCGCTGCATGGCCCCCTTGCGCGTCCTGTTCGCGATGATCGGTGGCTTGCTGGGCTTTCTGGCACTGGCGGCGGCGCTGCTGGCGGGTGTGATGGAACCCTTCCAGGTGCCGGACGCGGCCTGGGTTTTGACCGGGATCGGCACGGCGGCCTGGCTGGTGGGCATCTGGCACCGCTACAAGCTGACCGGCACAACCCGGCTGCGCGACATGGTGCTTGGCGAAGTGGCGCGCAACGCGCTGACCTACACGGTGCTGCAGGCCGGTCTGGCCGGGCTATCGGCCAAGCCTTTGGCCTGGCGGCGCACGCCCAAGTTCGCCTTGGGTGCAGATCGGGGATCGATCCTGGCGGACTCGCTGCCGGAGACGGTGATTGGCGTGGTGCTGGCGGTGTTCGCCGGGCTGACCATTGCCGCCGCCGATCAGGTCGGCGTCAGCTTCGCGTTGCTTTCCGGCCTTGGCTTGGCATCGCTGGCGTTGCGATTTTTCTGCGCGCCTTATGTCGCCTGGCTGGCGCTGCGCCATGCCCGGCGGCAGGCGTCGAACATGCCCGAGCCGCAGGCACCGGCGGTGCTGTCACAGCGGACCACCTGAGCCGATAGCGGTGATAATCGCGGCGAGTTGTGTCGCGGATCGGGACGGTTCGGCGGTCTCAGGGAATATGCGGATTGTCCAAGGTGTTAAGGCGCGGGATGGCGGCAAGTGGGGTCGCTGTAAGAATCGAAAGTTCACCCATGATTGCCGAGTGCAACACCCTTGATCCGGCATCGCTGCGGCGGTTGCTGCATGATTGCTTGGCGAGCGAGGCGGCGCAGCAGGCTGCATGCCTGCGCCTGGCCGCGCGAACTTTGGGTCTGCCGTCCGAGCGGCAAGAGCGATTGGAAGCCATGCTTAGCTGCGAGGCTTATGAAAGCGCGGCGCTCTTGATTCTGGGCGCGCATCACCGCTTTCTGCTGTCACGCGGAGGCATGGGCGGTGCCCTGGCATCCGTCGCTTTGAGCGCGGCGGAAGAGGACGTGACGGTCGAAGCCGATACTCCCGCGCTGGCGATCCTGGCCGCGCTGGCGGCGGCACTGCTGGCGGAGGAACGGTCCACCAGCATCCCGCCGCGGGCCGAGCCTGCAGAGGCTTCGGCGTTACTGCACTGAACTAGCGGCTCAGCAGTAGAGGCTCAGTCTCCGGCGACGGTCATGCCCTCGATCCGCAAGCTGGGGGCGTTGATCGGACGGTGCCACTCCAGGTCATTGGCCGGGGTTATCCGGGCGAACATCGCCAACAGGTTTCCGGCCACAGTGAACTCTGCGACGGGACCGGCGATCGCACCGTTGACGATGCGAAAGCCGCTGGCTCCGCGGCTGTAATCGCCCGTTACGCCGTTTACGCCCTGGCCGATCAATTCGGTGACCAGCACGCCTTCCGCGATATCGGCAATCAACTCCTCGAAGCTGAGCGAGCCCGCCGCGAGATGCACGTTGCCCACCGAGACGCTTGGTGCGCCCCCGCCGCCGCGCGCTGCGTGGCCGGTCGGCACTTCACCCAGTTGGCGGGCCGAGGCACTGTCCATCAGCCAGCCCGTGATGCGGCCATCCTCTACCAGAGTGCGTCCGCGCGTGGGCAGACCCTCTCCATCGAACGGGCGCGAGCGGGTGCCGCGCAGCGTGTGCGGGTCTTCGAAGATGCGGATCGCGGGATCGAACAATTGCGCGTCCCGCTTGTCCAGCAGGAAGCTGCTGCGCCGGGCGATGGCGTTGCCCGACATGGCCGAGATCAGGTGGCCGACGATCCCGCTCGACACGCGCGGATCGAAGACGACGGGCATCGGTCCGCTGCGCAGCTTGCCGGGGCGCAGCCGCGCCACCGCCCGCTCGCCGGCAAGCGCGCCGATCTGCGCGGCCGAAGGCAAGTCGGCGCGGTGGCGGGTGTGCCTCCAGTTGCCATCACGCTGCTTCTCCGCACCTTCGCCCGCGACCACGCTGGCGCTGATCGAATGACTGGACCCGCGGTAGCCGCCGGCAAAGCCGTGGCTGGTCGCCAGGGCGAAGACGCTGAAACCGGCGCTGGCGCTGGCGCCATCCGAATTGGTGACGCCCGCGACGGAACGGGCCGCGTCTTCCGCCTCTTCGGCTGCGGCGCGCAGCGCGGCCGGACCGGGATCGGCGGGATCATGCAGGTCAAAGTCGAGGAATGGCGCGTGGGTCAGCAGTTCCTGCGGTGCGAGACCGGCAAAGCGGTCTTCCGGCGCCGATTGCGCCATCGCCACCGCGCGCTCGGCCAGTTCGTCCAGCGCTGCCGTGCTGAGATCGGAAGAGCCGATGCTGGCCGAGCGTTGGCCAATGAACACCCGCAGGCCCATGTGCTCGCCTTCGGAGCGTTCCACGTCCTCCAGCTTGCCCAGGCGCACCTGAATGCCTTCGGATGCGCTGGCCGAATAGACTGCGTCCGCCGCGTCCGCTCCGGCTTTGCGCGCCCGTGCGACGAGATCGGCGGCGCGGTCGGTGGCTTGTTCGGGGCTCAGCATCGCGTTCGGGTCTCCTTCGCCGCCACGATCGGACAGCGCGAGGGGCTGAACTAGGCATGCCAAGCGCCAAGGGCAATCGGGCGATGGGGGTTATCGCGGCCCGTTATCGACAGGCGGGTCGATAGATCATGCACGAATTCTGCCAATTCGGTACGCGGAGGGCAAAACCCGCCTTGCCTGCCCCTTGGCGCTTTCGTAAACCGTGCGGCGATGACCGATCCTGTGCAGACCACGCGCGAATCCCATGCGGATGCCATCGACACCGCCACGCTTGCCGCCAACGGCGGGCTTGAGGTGATCTCGATCGCCAAGAGCTATGACAAGCGCGCTGTCCTGACCGACATTTCGTTGTCGGTGGCCAAGGGCGAGGTGCTGGGTCTGCTGGGCCCCAACGGTGCGGGCAAGACGACGTGCTTTTATTCGATCATGGGCCTGGTGAAGCCCGATTCGGGCCGCATCTTGATGGACGGCGTCGATGTGACGCGCCTGCCGATGTATCGCCGCGCGATCCTGGGGCTGGGCTACTTGCCGCAGGAAACCTCGATCTTCCGGGGCCTGACGGTGGAGCAGAACATCAGCGCGGTGCTGGAACTGGTGGAGCCGGACAAGTCCGTGCGCGCCTCAGAGCTGGAGCGTCTGCTGGAAGAATTCGGCCTGACCCGCTTGCGCTCCAGCCCGGCGATGGCGTTGTCAGGTGGTGAGCGCCGCCGCTGCGAAATTGCGCGTGCTTTGGCGGCCAAGCCCTCGATCATGCTGCTGGACGAGCCGTTCGCTGGCATCGATCCTCTATCGATCAGCGATATCCGCGATCTGGTGAAAGACCTGAAGACGCGCGGCATCGGCGTGCTGATCACCGATCACAACGTGCGCGAGACGCTGGATATCGTGGACCGCGCCTGCATCATCTATGGCGGACAAGTGCTGTTCGCCGGCAGCCCCGAGGCGCTGGTGGCGGATGAAACCGTGCGCCGCCTCTATCTGGGCGAAGGCTTCACGCTTTGAGTATCGTTCAGCCGGGGCACTGAAGGGTGGGTTTGGGACCACGCCTTGACCTGAGGCAGACCCAGTCGCTGGTGATGACGCCGCAGTTGCAGCAGGCGATCAAGCTGCTGGCGCTGTCCAACCTGGAAGTTGAAACCTTCATCGGCGATGCCGTGGCCGCCAATCCCTTGCTCGAAGTCGGCGGTGAAGCGCCCGAGCCGGCAGGCGCCATGGACGGTTCGCCCGATTTGGACTTGCGCAGCACGAGCCTGGAAAGCTCACGCGTCGATCAGTTGATCGGCGAGGGCCGCGCGGCGGACGACCGGCCGCTCGATCTGGACCCCGCCGCCGCCGTGGTCGATCGCGATACCGGCGATGGCGCGATGCTCGACGCGGCCTGGGGCGGCGAATTGCGGATCGGCGGCGGCGAGGAAGGCCCCGGCATCGACGAGCGCGGCGGCCATGGCGAAACCCTGATCGAGCATCTGGAAGCGCAACTGGGGCTGGTGGCGCCGGATGCCCGGATCGAGGCGATTGCGCGCTATCTGATCGGCTTGCTGGACGATGCCGGGTATCTCCCGGTCCCCTTGCGCGAAGTGTGCGACGACCTGGGGATTGCCCTGGCCGAAGTGGAGGCGGCGCTGGCGGTGGTGCAGTCCCTGGAGCCGACCGGTGTGGGCGCACGTGGCCTGTCGGAGTGCATCGCCCTCCAGGCACGAGAGGCGGACCGCTACGATCCGTGCATGGCGCGCCTGATCGACAACTTGGATCTGGTGGCGCGCGGAGAGTTCGCCCGGCTGCGCAAGATGTGCGCCGTCGATGACGAGGATTTCGCCGACATGCTGGCCGAACTGCGCGGCTACGATCCCAAGCCCGGCCTGCAGTTTGGCGGCGAGAGCGGCGGCGCGGTGACTCCTGACATCCTGATCGAGCCCAGCGGCGAGGGGTGGAAGATCGCGCTGAACGAGACAACCCTGCCGCGCCTGGTGGTGAACCGAAGCTACTATGTTGAACTGCGCGGCTCGTGCGGGGACAAGGCTTCCCGCGGGTGGCTATCCGAGAAGTTGGCCGATGCCAACTGGTTGATCAAGGCGCTGGACCAGCGGCAGAAGACGATCCTGAAAGTGGCCAGCGAACTGGTGAAGCAGCAGGAAGGTTTCTTCCGCCACGGCGTTTCGCACTTGAAACCGCTGACCCTGCGCACCGTGGCGGAGGCGATCGGGATGCACGAATCCACCGTCAGCCGGGTTACATCGGCCAAGTATCTGCTGTGTTCGCGCGGCACGTTCGAACTGAAATATTTTTTCACCTCAGGTATTTCTACGGCAGGTGGAGAAGGCGCATCCGCCGAAGCGGTAAAATCGGCTATTCGCAAATTGATCGACGCTGAAAGTCCCAAGGCGATTCTATCGGACGATTCGCTGGTCGACCTCCTGAAGGCGCAGGGGTTCGACCTGGCACGCCGTACCGTGGCGAAATATCGCGAGGCGATCGGCCTTGGCAGTTCGGTGCAGCGGCGGCGACAGAAAGCCATCGCCGCAATTCGCTAGCGTTTCCGCCACTGCCAGAAAAGCAAGCCGGTAATACTAATAGCGCTTAGTAAAAAGCGGTTTGCGTTTTCCAGTTTCATGCTAGCTTCCTCCAGACCGACGCTCCCTTAACGGAACGTGAGCGAGAAGCGTCGGCATGGGAGAGGATGTCCTTATGGCTTTTGCTCATAGGACGCCGGACAAAAGCAGAGCGCTGACGGTAACCGCCGTGGCCGCCTTGCACGGCGTTGCACTTTACGCACTCATCACCGGGCTAGGCGTGGAATACGTCCAGAAAGTCACTACGGTGCTGATCGGCAAGAACATCCCGCTGGAGATGCCGCCGCCGTCACCAACCCCGGAACCGGTCAACACCCCGACAGACGTGCAATCGGTCGTCACGCGCACGATCAATCCAATCGCGAAGGTGTCACCTGAGGGCGTGCCGATCAACGATCGCGTACCGATCGTGGCGTTGCCCCAGATCGGTGACATCATCATCGATATTCCGGGCCCGACCGCTTCGGCCAGTGCCGAACCGCAGGCCTTCCCGCCCAGGTCCGCCCGCCCGCGCAACAATCCGGCACAGTGGGTCTCCACCATTGACTATCCCAGCGCAGCGCTGCGCCGCGGCGACCAGGGCCTGGTGCGTTTCGAATTGTCGGTCGGAACCGATGGCAAGGCCACGTCTTGCCGCGTGACCGCCGCCAGCGGCGCGCCAGAGCTTGACGCAGCGACGTGCAAGCTGGTCACCCAGCGCGCGCGCTTCGAGCCGGCGATGGACAGCACCGGAGTGAAAGTGAGCGGCACGTACACCGGCTCGATCCGCTGGGTGATCCCGCACGACTAGAGTTCAGCCAGTGCGATCCGGTTGCAAAAGCCGGACGCACCCTCCGGGGTGGTGTCATATCCGCGCCTCATTATGCGCCGCCCCGGATAACTATTGAATTCTCTAAGATTTTTCTGTCATCATGACGGAGCCGGGAACCGCGCCCACCCTCGCGAGCTATGGACTCCGCTGAGGAGGAGCGTGACATGGCTGCGCGTGCATATTGGCAGGGTCAGATCCGGCTGGCGCTGGTCTCCATCCCGGTCGAAATATATCCGGCAACGAAGTCCGGTGCATCGATCAGCTTTCGCCAAATTCACGAACCCAGCGGCAAACCCATCAACTACGAAAAGGTGGTGCAGGGGATCGGCCCGGTGGATCACGGCGACATCGTCAAAGGGTACGAAGTGTCGAAAGGCAACTTCGTACTGCTGGAAGATGATGAAATCGAGGCGGTCAAGATTGAGAGCCGCAAGACGCTGGAACTGGTCCAGTTCGTCGACCAGCACGAGATCGACGTCTTCTATTTCGAGAAGCCCTATTATGTGGTCCCGGCGGATGATCTGGCGGACGAGGCCTTCATTGTCCTGCGTGAGGCACTGCGCAAGACCCGCAAGATCGCCTTGGGCCAGTTGTCGGTTCGCGGGCGCGAGCAGCTGATCAGCTTGCGGCCCTGCGGCAAGGGCATCGTGCTGGAAACGCTGCGCTATGCCGACGAGGTGAAGCGCGCCCAAAGCTACTTCAACGAGATCCCCAATGAGACGCCCAGCGAGGACTTGCTGGACCTTGCCACCACCCTGATCGAGAAGAAGAGCGCGCCCTTCGAACCGTCCGAGTTCCATGACCGCTATATCGACGCACTGAAGGGACTGATAGACAAAAAGAGCAAGGCCAAGGGCAAGAAAAAGATACTGGAAGACGTGGAGGAGCCCGAAACGGGTCGCGGCTCGAACGTGATCGATCTGATGGCGGCGCTGCGAAAATCGGTTGGCGGTGGTGCTGCCAAGAAAGCCCCGACGAAGAAAGCCACAGCGACTGCGAAGGAACCGGCGAAGAAGGCTCCGCCCAAGAAACCGGCAAGCAAGAAGGCGGCAACCAAGAAAGCGGAGGCCACGCCTGCGCCACGCTCCCGCAAGCGCGCCTGAGCCGTGTACCTCGCGGCCCCATATCCCGTCGGCCCGGACTTGATCCGGTGCCCCGCTTGGGCCTGGGCACATAAAGAAAAAGCGAAACCCCGCACCAGTTCCGGGGAAACGGCGACGGTGGAGCGGGCTGGTTACACGGATTGCCTCGCCGCTGGCGGGGGGCGCTGACCTATGCCTGAGCGCAAATCCCGGTCCGCCAAAGATCCGCTCGCCGAATACAACCGCAAGCGTGACTTCCAGAAAACCGCTGAACCTGCCGGCAAGGCGCAGCATAGCAAGGGCGGAAATCTCTTCATCGTCCAGAAGCACGCGGCCACCCGGTTGCACTGGGATTTTCGCATCGAAGTGGACGGAGTGATGAAGTCCTGGGCGGTCACCAGGGGCCCCAGTCCCGATCCGGACGACAAGCGGCTGGCTGTCCGCACCGAGGACCATCCGCTCAGCTATGCCGAGTTCGAGGGCGCGATTCCCAAGGGCGAATATGGCGGCGGCACGGTGATGCTGTGGGACAAGGGCACGTGGGCTCCGATCCCCGGCAAAAGCGCCAAGGACATAGAGGAAGGCCACTTGCATTTCACCCTCGATGGTGAGCGGATGAAAGGCGAATGGCTGCTGGTTCGCCTGAAGCCGCGCCCCGGAGAAAAGCGCGAGAACTGGCTACTGCGCAAGGTGAGGGACGACTTTGCGCAAGAGGGCGATCAACTGGTCGAACATGAGCTGACCAGTGTTCTCACCGGTCGTTCGATGGCGGAGATCGAGGCGGACCGTAAGGGCGAGTTCACGCTGGCGGGAAAGAAGGGCAAGGCGTTCACCGCGCAGATGGAAGCGGCCGCCACGCACAATGCCAAGGCCGCGAAGCCCGCCAGGCGAAAGGCCAAGGTCATCGGCAAGCCGCCCAAGTTCCGCAGTCCGCAGCTTGCGACGCTGGTCGCCGCGGTGCCGGCGGGCAACCAATGGATGCATGAAATCAAGTTCGATGGCTATCGCGCGCTGATCGCGGCAGCGGGCGCGATGGTGACGGTCTATACCCGCAATGGGCATGATTGGACCGACAAGTTCGGCCCGCTGGCCAAGGCGATTGCTGCGTTGGATCTGCCGCCTTGCCTGATCGACGGGGAGATCGTGGCCTATAGCAAAGACGGCAATCCGGACTTTTCCTCGCTCCAGGCCGTACTCAAGCGCGGGCATGGTTCGCAGTCTTCGAAGGACAAGCTGGACCTGTTCGCGTTCGACCTATTGGAATTGAATGGCAAGGATTTGTCCGGCCTCTCCAACATCGAACGCAAGGAGCGGCTCGAGGCTTTGCTGCAGCACGCCGAGCCGCCCGTGCGAGTTGCGGATCACGTGATCGGCGCGGGTGAAAAGCTGTTCAAGGCGATGTGCAGCGCGGGCCAGGAAGGGATTATCGCCAAGCGGATCGACGCGGCCTATGCGGGACGGCGATCGCAGAACTGGGTCAAGGTTAAATGCATCAGCCGGCAGGAGTTCGTCGTAGTCGGCTGGACGAAATCGAGCGCGAAGGGGCGGCCCTTCGCTTCGCTGTTGCTGGCCCAGCATGAAGGCAAGGCGCTGGTTTACAAGGGCAAGGTCGGCACCGGTTTCAACGCCGATACGATGGCTGACGCGTGGGCGAAGCTGCAATCGCTCGCCCAGGACAAGCCACCGGTGGAAGTGCCGCGCGTGGAGGCCTGGGACGCCCAATGGATCAAGCCGAAGCTGGTGGCCGAGATAGCCTTCGCCGAGTTCACGGGCGAAGGCCGGGTGCGGCATGGCAGCTTCCTGGGATGGCGTCAGGACAAGCCTGCGCGGCAGGTGAAGCCCGAAAAGCCTGCCAAGGCCCCGACGCCCACTCCGGCAATCACGATCAGCAACCCGGATCGCGTGATCTTTCCCGAAAGCGGCCAGACCAAGGGCGAACTGGCCGCTTACTATGAGCAGGTCTCGCCGGTCATGCTGCCGTTCGCCGGCAATCGCCCGGTCAGTCTGGTGCGTTGTCCGCAGGGTAGGGCCAAGAAGTGCTTTTTCCAGAAGCATGACAGCGGCAGCTTCGGCGCGAATGTCCACCAGGTTCCGATCCGCGAGAAGGACGGCGGCAGCGAGGATTATCTTTACGTCGATAGTGCTAGTGGCCTTATCCAGTGCGTGCAGATGGGCACCATCGAATTCCATGCATGGAGCGCGCGCGCCGATGCCGTGGAGAAGCCGGATCGCTTGATCATCGACCTCGACCCCGATGAGGGGCTGGGCTTTGCCGAGGTCAAGAGCGCCGCTAAGGACATCCGCGATCAGCTTGCCGAACTGGGCCTTGCCAGTTTCGCCATGCTATCGGGTGGGAAGGGCATCCATGTCATCGCACCGCTGACGCCGGGGCACGATTGGGACGCCCACAAGGATTTCGCCCGCCGCTTTTCCGAAGCGCTGGCGACGGCTGAGCCCGATCGCTTCGTCGCCACCATGAGCAAGGCAAAGCGCAAGGGCCGCATTTTCATCGACTGGCTGCGCAATCAGCGCGGCGCGACTGCGGTGGTGCCATACTCGGCCCGCGCAAGAGCGGGCGCACCGGTCGCCGCGCCGATCGCCTGGAGCGAACTGGACGGGTTTGACGCCGCCAGCGCTTTCACTATCGAGGACGGCGCTAAACTGTTGAAGCGAGCGCAGGGCAAGGCTTTGAAAGGGTGGGGTATCGCCGATCAGGAACTGCCCGATCTTTAAGGCGCATCGCCCTTCGGCCTAGCTGTCCTTGAAATCATCACCAAGGTACAGCGAGCCCTTTCCGTAAAGATAGTCCGGGTTGAAGCGGGAGAAGCGCTCAAGCTCTGGCCGGTCGGGCAGGGTCACGCGGCCCCGGTTGATCTCCAGCAGACCCCGTTCGCGCACCGCTTTGATGACGCGGTTGATATGGACGGCGGTGGTGCCACAGGCATTGGCAAGGTGTGTCTGCAGCAGCGGCATGTTGAAGCCATGCGTATCGGCCAGATCCACGAAGTTCAGCCGATGCCACAGTTCGCACACGATGTGGCCCAGGCGCTCCTCGGCCTTGAGTTGTTCCAGCTTGAGAATCCACTCACGATGGATCGCGGCGTCCAAGAGCGTCGAGAACCATAGCACGCGCGTCAGGTGCGGTTCGTTCCGCACGATATCCTGCAGCTTCGAATGGCTGACGTATCCCAGCAACGCCGGGCCGATCGTCACCACGTCATGATCGAGGCGCTTCAAGGCGAAAGCATGAAGGTCCACGAAGTCCCCGGGAACTTGCAGCCCGACGATGTTGCGTGCGCCCTCATCGTCGATCACGCGGGCGATGAAGCCATCCAGCAGCAAGGTGCTGCGCGTTGCCTCTACCGCACGGGCCTGGACGACATGGCCATCGGGCACGCGCTCCGTCCGCTCGATCAAACTGTCCAGCACCTCGACCTCACGGTCGGTGAGCGCATGGCGCAACCTGCCCTTCAGAAAAAGGCGAGTCAGACCTGAAGGCTCACTCAAGACATGGCTCCCGTGCAACTGATAATTGTTAACCCGTAGTTTGCACGAACAGCCGAGACAACCCGCGCAGATGCAATTGCAACGCGCTCGCGATGGATAAGTTCACGTATCTGACGAGACGTTGACGTGCGGTTGCAACCGGCTTGGCCAAGCAGGCACCGGCTGGAAATTTCTCATCGCGCTCGCCATATCCGTCGCCAAGGAGACCTGCGAATGAGCAAGATCGAGATGACAGATGCGCAGTGGCGCGAAAAACTGACCCCCGAGCAATATGCCGTGCTGCGTCAGGCCGGTACGGAGCGGGCGTTCACCGGCAAGTATGAAGGCAACAAACAGGAAGGCACCTACACCTGTGCGGGGTGTGGCGCGCCGCTGTTCGGGTCGGACACGAAGTACAACTCCGGGTCCGGTTGGCCGAGTTATACCGCGCCGGTGGAAGACGGTGCGGTGGACGAACATCGTGACGTTTCGCATGGCATGGTCCGCACTGAAGTGCGCTGCGCGACGTGCGAAGGGCACCTGGGACATGTCTTTCCCGATGGTCCTGGGCCGACCGGCCTGCGCTATTGCATCAATTCCGCGGCGTTGGACTTCCAACCCGGGAGCGGCTCGGCGCAGGACTGACGCGCGATCATGACCGGGCAGGGCGGTGTTAACCGCGGGTTACAAAACGCTGCGCCACAGTGTAGGCCTTGCTCGCGTCATACTGGCTCGTCACGGGGGTTCGTAATCTAGAATGCCGAAACAATCGGGCGGGCGTCGCAATAGCCCGAGCGGTCGCTCTGAAGAGTCTGCCCGCCGGCCATTCTGGCTGCGCCTTGTGCGCGGCACTTTGATCTGGGGAGTCGCGCTGGCGTTGCTGGGCGCGATCTTCCTGGGCACCGCCGTTTACATGACCGCGCGCGAATTGCCCTCGTTCTCCTCGCTGCAGAGTAGCCAGAACGGGCAGATGATCGTGGTGCGCGCTCGCGATGGCACCGAACTGGTCTCGCTCGGCCCCAGCTACGGCCAATGGCTGTCCTACGACAAAATTCCGGATATCATGAAGGATGCCATCGTCTCGGTGGAGGATCGGCGGTTTCGTGAGCATTGGGGTGTCGACCCGGTTGGCGTCGGTCGGTCCGTGATGGTGCGGGTGGAAAAGGGGCGCTGGCGGCAGGGCGGCTCCACGATCACGCAGCAGCTGGCCCGTACGATCTTCCTCAACAACAGCCGCACTTTCGGGCGCAAGATCCGTGAGGCGGTGCTGGCGCTGGCACTGGAACACAAGTTCAGCAAGAACGAGGTGCTCGAACTGTACCTCAACAAGGTCTATTTCGGGGGCGGCGCCTATGGCATCGATGCCGCCAGCCGCAAGTTCTTCGGTCATCCGGCCACAGAGCTTTCCACTGCGGAGGCCGCGATCATCGCCGGCTTGGTGAAGGCTCCGTCAAACTATTCGCCCACCGCCGATGTCGAAGCCGCGAAGTCGCGCGGCAAGGTGGTGCTGAGCCAGATGGCGAAGGCCGGCGTGATCTCGCAGGGCGACGCCTCCGAGATCGACTTGGACGATGTCAAGATCGCCAAGGAGCGCGGCCAGAACTCGGTGCGCTACTTCACCGACTGGGCGCTACCGCAGCTGGACGTGCTGCTGCCTGAAACGGACGAGCCGATCGAGGTGTGGACCACGCTGGACGTGGGGATGCAGCGCGCGGCCACGCAGGCGATCGACAGCAATGTGCCAAAGGGCGCCCAAGGCGCGCTGGTCAGCCTGGATGGCGACGGCGGCGTGCTGGCGATGGTGGGCGGCACGGACTACGTGCACTCGAACTACAACCGCGCCACCCAGGCGATGCGCCAGCCAGGGTCCGCCTGGAAACTGTTCGTCTATCTCGCCGCGCTGGAGGCGGGTTACACGCCCGACGATCGCGTGGTGGACGAGCCGGTGACGATCGCGGGCTGGAGCCCCAACAATTCAGGCCGCACATTCGCCGGTGAGATCGATGTGCGCACCGCGTTCGCCTATTCCAAAAACACCGTGGCGGCTTCGCTTGGCAACGAAGTGGGCTTCGGCACCGTCGCCTCGATGGCGCGGCGCTTTGGCATCACCACGCCCGTCAACACCAACCCCTCGATGGTGCTGGGAACGTCGGACGTGCGCGTGATCGACATGACGCGCGCCTTTGCCGCCGTCTCCGCAGGGGGTACAGCGGTGGAGCCTTATGGCATCCTCAAGGTGACGACCACCAAGGGCGAGCTGCTCTACGAGCATAAGGCCCAGGCGGGGCAAGTGCTGGTGCCGCCCAATGTCGCTGCCGGGATCACCGACCTGCTGCAATCGGCGGTGGCCACCGGCACGGGCCGAGCGGCGCAGATCGGCCGTCCGGTGGCGGGCAAGACCGGCACGACATCGTCCAACAAGGATGGCTGGTTCCTGGGCTTTTCCAGCGGCATCACCACCGGTGTGTGGATGGGCCGCGATGATGCCAAGGCGGTGCCGGGGCTGCAGGGCGGCCACGCGCCTGCCTCCGCCTTCGCCGCCTATATGCGCTTCGCAGTGAAGGGCCGGCCCGTGAAGCCGTTCGATACCGAACTGAAGCTGCCGGAATGGCAACTGGAGCCGGACGACGAGCAGATGACCGGCAGCCCGGACGACTATTACTACACCGACGAGAACGGCAACCTGATCCAGCCCGGCAGCACCAGCCGGCGCGGCCCGGCGGATGGTCCGCCGCGATACGAGGACGGCGATGTCGGCGCTGGCGAGGGCCCCGCCGGTCCCGCCCCCGCCAATCGCGCACCGCCTGCCGTGGGGGATGACTTCCTGGAGCAAGCCACGGGCGGTCGGCGCAACCAGCCCGACCCGGATCTTCGCGCCGCGCCGCCACCGCCTAACGCGTTTCGCCGCCCCTCGTATCCGCCGCAGCAGGGCCGCCCGGCCCCGCGTCCGGAGTATGATCAGCAATAAGGGCGGGGCGCGTTCGCGCATCCGTTCATCAGGTTTGAACTTCGTCCCGTTCCGCTCGTGTCGAGCGTAGTCGAGACACGGGTATTGGCGCGAGCATGTCTCGACTAAGCTCGACACGAACGGGATTGGACAGGACTGGCGTCGGCAATAAGAAAAGCCGCCGGTTTCCCGGCGGCTTTTCTTATTGCCGATGTGCCCCGATCAGCGAATGCGTACCGGCAGATAAGCGGCGGGCTGGCCACGGCGCTGGACGCGCAGCAGCACGGCATCGCGGTTGGAACTCTTGGCTGCGCGGGCGGCGGCGTCGAGGTCTTGCGGGCCGACCACGTTCTGATAGTTGACCGACAGGATGATATCACCCCGGCGCAGGCCCTTCTGGCCGGCATCGGAACTGGGATCGACCGCCGTCACCACCACGCCGCGCGTACCGTCCGCAGCACCTAGCTGGCGCGCGATCGTGGGCGTGAGGGCGATGGCCGAAAAGCCCAGAGCCTGGTTCGATATAGCTGGATTCTGATCCTGCTGGGGCTGCGTCAGGTCGTCCTGATCCTGGCCGGGGGCGTTGCCGAAGTCCTCCTGCGCCAACTGCTCCTGCGTCGGGCGCTTGCCGACCGTGGCATTGAGCGTGATCGTCTTGCCGTTGCGGACAACCTCGATCGGGATGCGTGTGCCAGGCCGTTCGTTGGCGACGATGAAGCTGAGCGTCTGCTCACGCGTCACGTCCTTGCCGTCGATCCGCACTACGACGTCACCGGCCTGAAGACCCGCCGCCGCCGCCGCGCCGCCCGGCGTCACCGCCTGAACGAATTCACCGCGATTGCGGGCGATACCCAGCGATGCGGCGAGATCTTCGGTCACGGGCTGGATCTGGATGCCCAGATAGCCACGCTCGATCGCGACGCCCTTGATCAGCTTTTGCACGATCGGTGCGGCGGTTTCGGCCGGGATGGCGAAACCGATGCCGACGCTGCCGCCAGTGGGCGAGAAGATGGCGTTGTTGATGCCCACGACCTGGCCGTTCATATCGAACAGCGGACCGCCGGAGTTGCCGCGATTGATCGAGGCGTCGGTCTGGATATAGCGATCGTATGCGCCGCCACCGGTGTTGCGGTAGACGGCCGAGATGATGCCCGCCGTCACCGTGCCGCCCAGCGCGAAGGGGTTGCCAATCGCGACCACCCAGTCACCCACGCGGGCCTTGCTGGAATCGCCGAACTTCACAAACGGCAATGCCTTCGAGGCGCTGATCTTCAGCACCGCCAGGTCGGATTCGGGGTCCTTGCCCACCAGCTTTGCGGGATAATCGGTGCCATCCGGCATGGTGACGGTGATCGATTCCACCTGCGCGCCTTTGCCGTCGGCTGTGATCACGTGATTGTTGGTGACGATGTAGCCGTCAGCCGAGATGATGAAGCCAGAGCCCAGCGACTGTGCTTCACGCGTCTGGCCGCCACCGCCGCCGCCCTGACCGCCGAACATGCCTTCGAAGGGCGTCCCCGCGAAGGGGTTCTGCGTCTGAACCTGAACGCGCTGTCGCGTGGAGATGTTGACGACGGCAGGGGCGAGCTGCGCGGTCAGATCGGCGAAGCTGCCCGGCGCACCGGCGCGCGGGACGACGTTCGTCATCTGGCTGGCCTCGTTCTGGGCAACTTGCGCGCCGGCAGGCAAGCCGGTGACAAGCGAGGCGGTCGCGCCGCCGACGAGGAGGGCGGTGGTCAATCCGTAAGCATAACGCACAGGCTTCACGTCCTTTATTTCCTCCAATACGGGCGCCGTGGCACCCGGGCTTTCCAGCTTACCGATCCAAGCCCGAACGATTCAGGCGTCGGCGGCTTAACCGGTATTGAATGGCGGTGTTCCCGAAGTGTAGGTTTACGGGAAACATTGCCGGGTCACTGGCCCCAAGGATCACTGGACCGGAAAATTACTGGCCCTTGAACTCCTTCAGGTACGAATTGTCGGGCGAGAGCACGATGGTGGTGGCGCTATCGCCTTGGGCGAAGGCGAAGTCGTAGCTCTGCATGGCGCGATAGAAGTCGTAGAACTTGGGATCCTTGCCAAAGCTTTCGGCATAGGTCTTGGCGGCCTGCGCCTCGGCCTCGGCGCGGGTGATCTGCGCCTGCTTCTGGCCCTGAGCGCGGATCGTGGTCGATTCCTGCTCACGCGCGGCCTGCATCCGGGTGAACGCGCTTTCCAGCGAGCCTTCGGGCAGATCGGCGCGCTTGATCCGCACGTCGACGATCTGGGCGCCATATTCACGCGCTTCCTGGTCGAGGCCCCTGCGGATGTTTTCCATGGCCTGACCGCGCTCCGCCGTCAGCAACGAGCGGAACGTGCGCTTGCCCAGTTCCTGGCGCAACACCGAGGTCATGATCGGCTCAAGCTGTTCCTGCACCCGTTCTGGCGAACCAGCGGTGCGCACCATCTTGACCGGATCGATCACACGGAAGCGCGCATAGGCATCCACGTTCAGCCGCAGCTGATCGGTGGAGAGCACTTGCTGGGGCTGCATGTCGAGCGAAAGCAACCGTTTGTCGATGCGGATCACTCGCTCGGCGAAGGGGATGCGCAGCGACAGACCGGCGCCTGTGCTGCCATAGGGCACGTTGGGCCGATAGCGGTTGATCACGCGCACCGGCTCGCCAAAGCGGACCACGACGGCCTGTTGTTCTTCCGGCACCATGATGACGCTGGAGAGCAGAACCACCACTGCCACGGCGGCGGCGATCAACGGGGCTTTGTACTGTTGCCAGATATCGGTCACTGCACGGCTCCCGTCGTCGGCGTCGCGGATGGCGCAGGCGTTGGTGTAGCCTCGGCATTGTTGCTGCGGCGGCGCACCTCGGGAAGGGGCAGGTAAGGCGTCACGCCGTTGGATTCGACGATCACCTTGTCGTTATTGCTCAGCACGCGCTCCATCGTTTCATAATACATGCGTCGCCGCGTGACTTCGGGCGCAAGCCTGTACTGTTCGTACACCTTGTCGAACGCAGCGGCATCACCCTGCGCGCGGGCGAGCAGCTGCTGGGCCCAGGCGCGCGCATTGGAGCGATCACGTTCGGCATCCTGCTGCGCGGACGTCACCTGCTGGAACGCGCCGATCACTTTGGCGGGCGGATCGGCCTTCTTGATCTCGACACCCTGGATGACCACGCCGGCGCGATAGAAATCCAGAACGCGCTGCATCCGGTCGCGCACGGCCTGTTCCACTTGGGCACGGCCCGCGCCAGACAACGCGCCGTCCAGCGAGACTTCCGCGATGGCGGAGCGCATCGCCGCCTCTGCCACTTCGCGTACGGTGTCCTCAGGGTCTGACAGGCGGAAGCGGTAGTCCATCAGGTTCTTGATGTTCCAGCGCACCAGATAGGAGAGGTCGACTAGGTTCTGATCGCTGGTGAGCATCAGCTTCTCACCCTCGCCATCGGGGATGGTGTAGCGCTGGATCGAGGTGACGTCGGTCACCTCCACCGACTGGATCGGCGCGGGGAGCGTGATCGAGACGCCGGGGCCGATCGTGCGGGCATACTTGCCGAACGTGGTGACGACGCCCTCTTCCTTGGGGCCGACCATGTGCACGCTGGTGACGCCCAGCCATACGAGCGCGACGCCCGCCACGATCAGGGGCAGCCAGCTCTTGCCATCGGGGCGAACCGGCATGCGGGGCATCCCGCCCCCGGGACGGCCACCACCATTGCCGCCACCTCCGCCGGTGCGGCGCTGTTCGCGCTGCTTAAAGATATCCTCAATACTGGCGGCCCGGCGCGGCTTTTCCCCCGGCGTGCTGCTGGGCGGAAGCCAGGGATTGCGCGGCCCACGCTCAGGCGGGGATGCAGGGCCTTCCTCTGAGCCGCCATCGCCGCCGGAGCCGCTGGCAGCCCCCGCGCCGTCGCCGTCGCCACTGCCGCCTTTGTCGCCCCCGCCCCATGGGCTGCGACGCCCGGACATGGCCAGCGCGCCGCGCAACAATCCACCACCTGTAATTTTCATGCGTTCGTTATAGGAACGGGTCTCCGCTAAAAACAGTGTCCTTCTTGTGCTTTTTCCTTGCTAGGGGACGGCTTCGCCACCCGGAGAGCCCATGTCCAGCGAGCCTGCTGACCTTCTGAAAGCCCGTCTACCCGCGCAAGTCCTTGAACGGCTTGCCTCGCTGCGTCTGGCGGATGGCCGCGTCACCCTGGTGCTGGATGCCTCCGGTCTGGATGCAGCGGCGCGCACGGCCTTGGAAGCAGAGGCGCAGTCGGCACTGGCGCAGGCGCCGGACATCACCGAAGTGCGCGTTGCGATGACGGCGGAGAAGGCGACCCCGGCAGCCCGGCCCCGGATCATCGCCGTCGCCTCGGGCAAGGGAGGCGTGGGCAAGTCCACCGTTTCGACCAACCTGGCCGTTGCCCTGGCCCGGGCCGGCCACAAGGTCGGCATGGTGGATGCCGATATCTACGGCCCCTCGCAAGCGCGGCTGCTCGGCACGGAAGGGCTGAAACCCACCGCGCGGGAAAAGACGCTGATCCCGGTTCAAAGCCCTTACGGCGTGCCGGTCTTGTCGATCGCGCACCTGGTCGATGCCGGACAGGCGATCGCCTGGCGCGGGGCGATGGCGGGCAATGCGCTGGGCCAGATGCTGGATGGCGACTGGAGCGGGGTGGACGTGCTGATCGTCGACCTGCCGCCCGGCACCGGTGACATCCAGCTGACCATGCTGCAGCGCTACAAGCCCGATGGCGCGGTGATCGTCTCCACGCCGCAGGACCTGGCGCTGATCGACGCTACCCGCGCGATCGGCCTGTTCGACAAGGGCGGCGTGCCGGTGATCGGCATGGTCGAGAACATGGCCGGTTACGCTTGCCCCCACTGCGGCGAAGTCAGCGATCCGTTCGGTCATGGTGGTGCGGAAGAGACGGCGAAGAGCGGTAGCCACGCCTTCCTGGGGCGCATCCCGCTGGACATTTCGATCCGCCGAGACAGCGATGCGGGAACGCCACCTGCCGCCGGGGATGGTCCGCAAGCGCAGGCGTTCGCGCAGATCGCCGCACACGTTTCCGCATGGCTGGCGGCGCGCTGATGCGGGTGGTTCGCTAAAGGCATGGCCAGCCGTCGCGGCGTTCTGGTCGGAGGGCTGGCCGCTGGCGCGTTGGTGGTCGGCTATGCGCTGCGCCCGCGCCGCTATGCCTTGCCTCTGCCGCCGGGCCGGGACGAGGTGGCGTTCGATGCCTGGATCAAGCTTGCCGATGACGGGGTCGTCACCGTGGCGGTGCCGCAAGTGGAGATGGGGCAGGGCGTCACCACGCTGATCCCGCAGATCATCGCTTACGAGATGGGCGCGGACTGGCGTCGGGTCGCGGTGGAGCCCGCGCCGCCCAGCCCGCTCTATGCCAATGTCCCGCTCGCCTCGCGCTGGGCGGAACTGACGATGCCGGCCATGCCCGACGCGCTGCTGGGCGATGATGCGGCGCTGGTCCGCCGCTGGGCGCAGGATCACACCTTCACCGTCACCGCCGATGGCACCGCGCTGGCCGCTTACGAAGGCCCCGCAAGAGCGGCGGCGGCGATGGCGCGGGCGCTGTTGTGCATGGCGGCGGCAGAGCGTTGGGATGTCGATTGGCGCGAATGCGATGCCAAGGACGGGTTTGTGGTTCACAAAGGAAAGCGCCTGCCGTTTGGCTCCCTGGCGCGCGCAGCGGCCGCGCTCGATCCACCTCGATCGCCGCCGCTGCGGGATGCGCCGCCAGCGGAAAGACCTGGCGTACCCATGGCCTATCCGCGGCTCGATCTGCCCGCCAAAGTGGACGGCAGCCTTGTGTTCGCGGGCGACGTGCGACTGCCGGGGATGGTCTATGCCTCGATCCGGCACGGCCCGATTGGCGAAAGCGCGCTGGCCGATTACGACAAGACTGCTGCGAACGGCGTGCGCGGCTTGATTACACTGGTGCGCAATCGCGGATGGATCGCCGCCGTCGCCTCCACGTGGTGGGCGGCGGACCAAGCCCTGACGCGGATCGATGCGGGGTTCACCTCCACCGACCGGGCGGACAGCGCCACGATCGACCAGGCGATGGAAACCGCGATGCAAACCGGCACGGCCACCCGCCTGGCCGAGCGTGGCGATCCTGACGCCTTCCTCACCGGCCGCCTCCCTCTGCAACTACGCTACGAAGTGCAGCCCGCGCTTCACGCCAGCATCGAAACCGCCAGTGCCACCGCCCGCTTCAAGGACGGCCATCTGGAATTGTGGATCGGCACCCAGGCTCCGCAAGCCGCGCGCGAAATCGCCGCCCGGGCGCTGGGGATCGATGTTGCGGCGGTGACGCTCTATCCGATGCCGCTGGGCGGCAGCTTCGATCGTCGGCTGGAGAATGACCACGCCGGCGAAGTCGCCCTGATCGCTCGCGCTTGCCAGCGTCCGGTGCAACTCACCTGGTCGCGCAAGCAGGAGCACATCGTCGGCCACCCCCGTCCGCCGGTGGCCGCCGTGCTGGGCGCGAACGTCGACGCGACGGGACGGCTGGGTGGCCTGCGCGCCCGCATCGTCGCACCCGCCACCGCGCGCGAATTCGGCCGAAGGCTGCTGCATGCGGACAGTCCGCGCGCCGCTATCGATGCCGTTGCGGGAGTCGCCGATCCGATGATGATCGAGGGCGCGATGCCGCCTTATGCGATCGATCACCTCGCGATCGATCACGTGCCGGTGCGCTTGCCGCTGCCGACCGGCCGGATGCGCGGCAATGCGCATGGCTACACCGCCTTCTTCGTCGAATCCTTTTTGGACGAGCTGGCCCATCGGGCTGGGCGCGAACCCCTGGCTTATCGCATGGCGATGCTGGGCCACGATCCGCGCCTTGCCGACTGCCTCCAGCGTGTCGCTGTGCTGTCAGGCTGGGGCGGCGGCGCAGACAACAGCGGGCAGGGCATCGCTTGCCACCTGATCGGCTCGGCCGAAAGCGGTGGCCGCATCGCCCTGGTCGCCAGCGCCAGGCGCGATGCCGATGGCGTCACCGTAGACCGCCTGAGCGCCGTGGCCGATATCGGGCGCATCGTGAACCTCGACATCGCGCGCCAGCAGATCGAGGGCGGGCTTATCTTCGGCCTTGGCCTGGCGCTGGGTTGCAGCACCGGGTATGAGGGCGGGCTACCGGTCACGGGCAGGCTGGCATCGCTGAACCTGCCGGTGCTGGCTGATTGCCCCGCGATCGACGTCAACTTCATCACCAGCAGCGCCGCCCCTGCCGATCCAGGCGCATTGGGCGTCGCCGCTGTCGCGCCTGCTGTTGCCAATGCGCTGTTCTCGGCAACCGGGCTGCGGCTCAGACAGTTACCCCTGCTTTCGGAGGACGTGTGATTCAGCCGCCTGATCATCCTCGTGTCGCGCTTGGCCGTGTCGGGGTGCTGCTCGTCAACCTGGGTACGCCGCAAGACGCCAACCCGGCCGCGGTGCGTCGTTACCTGGCGGAGTTTCTGAGCGATCCCCGCGTCGTGGAAATTCCAAGGGCGATCTGGAAGCCGATCCTGCATGGCGTGATCCTGCGGACCCGGCCCAGCAAGTCCGCCCATGCCTATCGCCAGGTTTGGGGCGAAGACGGATCCCCCCTGGCTGCGATCACCGCCCGTCAGGCGCGCGCCTTGCGCGAGCGGATCGGCGATGGCGTCGTGGTCGATTGGGCGATGCGCTATGGCAAGCCTGCGCTGGCGGACCGCTTCGCCGCGCTGCAGGCGCAAGGGTGTGACCGGATCCTGGTCGCTCCGCTCTATCCGCAATACTCCGCCGCCACCAACGCCTCGGTGATGGACGCCTTGTGTGACGCACTGAAGGGGATGCGCTGGCAGCCGGCCATTCGCACGCTGCCGCCCTATTACGATGATCCCGCCTATATCGCCGCGCTGGCGCAAGACCTTGCCACCCAGATCGAAGCGCTGGCGTTCCGCGCCGAAGTGTTGCTGCTGTCGTTTCACGGGATGCCGGCCCGCACGTTGCAACTGGGCGATCCGTATCACTGCCACTGCCGCAAGACCGCGCGATTGCTGGGCGAAGCACTTGCACCGCGCTTTCCGGGCCTCAGGATCGACACCACTTTCCAATCACGCTTCGGTCGCGCCAAATGGCTTGAGCCAGCGACGGACGTGACGATCGCGGCCGAGGCGCGGCAGGGCGTGCGCCGAATGGCCGTCGCCGCGCCCGGCTTCTCGGCCGATTGCCTGGAGACTCTGGAAGAATTGGCGATCCGCGCGAAGGAAACGTTCGTGGAAGCCGGGGGCACCGACTTCGCCACGCTGACCTGCCTGAACGACGGCGAACCCGGCATGGCGATGCTGGAGCATCTCGTCCGTCGCGAACTTTCCGGCTGGGCATAGGCAACTACGGGTGATTCGCACCACCCTGGTTCTTCGTCGTGGGACGGGAGTGATCAGGCGGGGCGCTGTTATCTCGACTTCTTAAGGCTTTAACTGGACTACCCGGCACAAAATACGAACATCTTCGATCCATTCTTGACTTATACCCTTTTTGTTCCTTACTTGTTCGCGATAGTCAGCAGGTACGGGAAGACGTCATGATGTCATCGCAAGCTGTGGTCAGCCGTCAACCGCAGGATTGGAGCTATGCCGCCACAGGGGATAGCCCTGCCGGCCTGCCGCTTAGTTTGTCGATCTATGCCGATCGATCGCGCATCCGCGGTATCCTGAACGAGGATGCGCAGGCGGCGGGCCTGCGCATCAGCGTCGTGTCGGACCTGGATGCGCTGATTGGCGGCGATGCGCGTCCGCTCGGCGATGTCGTGCTGGTGGATTGCCCGATCGCCGATGGCGTGACGCTCGCGGCGCTTACCCGGCTCGATCAGAGAGCCGCACAGACGGGGGCGAAACTGATCGTTTCCACAACCGTGGAGGCGCTGGAGGATGTGTTCGGCTGCCTGGACCAGAGCGGGGCGCAGATTCTCGTCGATCCGGATCGGGCCGATCGAGTGATCGCCTTGGGGCATGTGCTGGCGCAGTTCCCCTCCGCGAGACTGCGTGAACTGTCGGAGGATGAACGGCATCTGCTGATGCGTCTGACCGAGCAGGTCGGCCAGATCGCCGGTCGGATCGAGCGACTTGCCCCTGAACAACGCGCTCCGGATGCTGCCCCGGCCTCCGCCGCAAAGCCCGATCGTGTGCTAAGCCCGCCGCAGGAGGGCGGCGCCATGCGGCTCACCAAGCCGGCGCTGCCCGATCCCCGCCTGGTGCGCCGGATCATCCGCCATCGCCAGTTGCGCGCGCGTCATTTTGACGGGCAGCTCTTTGGCGATCCGGCGTGGGACATGCTGCTGGACTTGACGGCCGCACGGGCCGAGCATCGCCGGGTATCCGTCACCTCGCTGTGCATCGCCTCGGGCGTCCCGCCGACGACGGCGCTGCGCTGGATCGGCCAGATGGTGGAGCAAGGGCAGTTCGTCCGTGTCGGCGATCAGACCGACCGCCGCCGTGCCTTCATCGAACTCAGCGACAGCTGCGCCGACGCGATGGCGCGTTATTTCGTGGAGGTTGGTACCACCGCAGGACCGATCTGAACCGATCGCGTGGGATTGCTCGGTTGACCAGGCGGCTCGGCAGCGTCATAGCGCAATCCGGTCAGCGGCTCTCAGAGCCGCGCCGGGCGGTTAGCTCAGTTGGTAGAGCATCTCGTTTACACCGAGAGGGTCGGGGGTTCGAGCCCCTCACCGCCCACCACTTTCCCTGTTTGATTTGTGCTTAGACTGCGTTCCTCGCTCGCGTGAGCGAAGCCGGGGCCGAAGGTGCTTGCTGCTGCGGCATCGCGACCACGGCCCGACGCATCGGCAAGGGCCGGGCCGCGTCTCTCAGTTCACCATCGCGGCTTCGATGGCGATGCGGATGGCTTCAGACGTGTGGTTGGCACCCAGCTTGTTCAGCATGTTGGCGCGATGGATTTCAACGGTGCGCGGGCTGATCGCTAGTTTCTCTCCGATGAGGCGATTGGAGAGGCCGCTGGCCACGCCATCCAGAACCTCGCGCTCGCGCTTGGTCAGCCGGTCAAGGCGAGAGCGCGCCATGACTTCGCGCAGCTTGGTGCTACCGCTGGCGTCCGACTTGTCGACGGCGCGAGCCAGAGCCTCGTTCAGTTCTTCCGAATCCAGCGGCCAAGCCACATAGTCAATCGCGCCGTCCAGGACGGCTTCCACGATCCGGCGCGGCGCGAGGTATTCGCTGAAGGCGATGATCGGGTACCATTCCCCGTCCGCCGCCATCTTTTCGATCAGGTCTGGAATGCTGCCCGCCTCATCATGGATCATGATCACGCCCGATCGCGGCCAGGCGTTGGCGAGTTCGTCGATATTCTCGAAAGGTTCGACGTGGATACTGCTCGCCGCCAGCGCATGGCTGATCGAAGCGCGCCGGCGGGAGTCGCTGTCTATCAGTATCAGGTTGGAAACGTGCTCCACCAGGATGCCCCTATTGGTTTGTGCCTAGAGGCGACATTCGCGCAAAAGCGCGTGGCGTGGGGGCAAGTCACGTCCGTTTCCGACCTACGTCAGGCGTGTTTCGACCGTTCGGTACCAATAACAACGCCTGCGTAAAAACCGAATCGGGAGATTAATATCTCAGCTGCCGCGCAGCGCAGCGCCGATCTCCAGAAAGTCGGTCCGCAAAGTATCAATACGGCGCGAATCAAACTGCATCGCGCTGTCCAGGATGGTGCGGCGCGCGGCTTCGTACATGTGCCGCAGCGCGCCGGCGACGCCGTCTTCGCCGCTGACACCCAGTTGCAGCGCCGTCACCGCGGTCAATGCGGTGGTGAGCGATTTGCTCTTCAGCTGGTTGTCGCCCGCGGCGGCGGCGTGGACAGCGGTGCCAAGCGCGCCGATAAGGTGTTCGATGCACAGATGCACCAGGTCGGCGGGACGCGAAGCGGCCACGCGCGCATCGAACTCGACGCGGCGATAGGCCTCTTGCGGAGAGCGAAGCGCCAGCATCTCAGCGATCCGACTTGTTCCAGGCGTCGATCTGACCCTGGAGGAACGAGAGCGTGGACTTGGACGACGATATGCGGCTGTCGGTAACGGCGAAGCGTGCGTTCAGCGTGGCGCGCAGCTTCTCCTGCTTGGTCGACAAGGTGTTCTGGTCTTCCTTGGCCTGTGTCAGCTGCTTGTTGAACCGGGCGATCGAGCCGCCCAGTGACCCCGGATTGCTGGCCGATGTGGAGTTGCGATAGAGTTTGTCGACGTTCGAATAGACGCCGTACAGGCCGTTCGTGAACATCGCCGCCACGCCCTGCGGGTCCTTGGCCAGCGTGGCTTTCAGGCGATTGCTGTCCAGCGTGAACGTGCCGTCGCGCTGGGTGGACAGCCCCAGATCCGCCAGCGTGCGCGCAGCGCCCGTCGCACCAGGAACCACGGTGGACCCGGCGAACTGGCTGAGCGCCGACTTGAGCGCGCGCGCGCCGCTGTCCGAGCGCAAGTCCCCGGTCTTGGGATCAGTCGCGGCATTAAGCGCGGAAGCGATCTCGTTCAGTGCATTGGTAAGGTCCGTCATCGTCGTGCTTAGCGCCGATGACGTGTCGCTGAAGGTGACGGTGGTGGGCTTGTCGACGTTGGTGGCCGCCAGCTTTAGCGTGACGCCGGGAATTGCCTCGGCGATGGTGTTGGAATTGGCGGTGCGGGCCAGGCCGTCCACCTTGAAGCTGGCATCGCCTGAGCTCGCGATCAGCTGCCCAGTCGTGTCGGCGGGTTTCCAGGCCAGCTTGGAGAGCGCGGTGCTGCTGTCAGAGCTGGTCTCGATCACGAAGCCGTTGGCCGCGCCTTCCTGTCCCTTGAACACCAGTTGCGCACCGGCGCTGGTCTGCGCGACATACGCTGTGACACCGGCGTTCTTGGCGTTGATCGCATTGGCCACGTCATTGAGCGTGGCCCCGGCGGCGATGGTGATGCTGGCGGCGGCGTGGCTGCTGTCTTCGGCGAAACCGGCTGCGACAGGATCGCCGTTGGCATCCGTGGATGCGGGCGTGGTCGTGCCGAACTTGAAGGTCAGCGTACCGGGGCCCACCGCATCGGTCATCGCGGTGCTGCCGGTGTAGGCGGCGCTCGCCAGGGTCTGGCTCTTGGCCAGAGCCATCACTTCCAGCGAATAGTTACCCGATGGCTGGCGAGAGCCGGAGAGCGTGCCGGTGGCGATGCCGCTGGTGCTGAATTGCGGTTGTGGTGACAAGCTGCCGTTGCGCACCATGTCCCCGAGCGACGTGGAGAAGCTGAGCAGCATCGACTTGATGTTGGACGCCGAAGAGACCTGGGTGGTCAGCGTGTCCGACTTGTTTTTCAGCCGGTCTATCTGCGAGGCGAACTGCGCGTTGGCGAGGTTGGTCGCCAGCGCCTGCATGTCGATGCCGCTGCCGCTGCCCAGGCTGGCGACAAGGTTCTGCGTCGCGCTCGGCGTTGGCGTCGGTGTCGCAGTGGCAGAACTGGTCGTCGTCATGGTTGGTAGAACGGTTCCGGGGCGCGCAGCTTAAGCGGTTATCGATGGATCGAGGCGACCATCGGTGTCGAAACGCAATGTCAGCGGCACGTTGACGTCCGGCCGCGCGGGATGCTCGCCGCGCTTCAGGGCGAAGACGAAGGCCAGGATCGCGGCGACGGCGACGTAAAGCTCCTCGCGGATCACCTGCCGTTCCCGCGTGGTGTAATATACCGAGCGGGCGAGGGCGGGATATTCCAGCACCGGAACCTGATACTCCGCCGCCAGTTCGCGCATCGCCAGCGCCTTGTCGCCACGGCCCTTGGCCAGCACGATCGGAGCAGAGGCCTTGTCCGGGTCGTAAGACAGCGCGACGGAGAAGTGCGTCGGGTTGGTGAGGATGAACTGCGCGTCCTTCACCGCCGGGATCAGGCCGCCCATCGCGATCTTGCGTTGGCGTTCCTTTTGCGCGGCCTTCTTCTCGGGCGCGCCTTCGGCTTCCTTATGCTCGTCACGCATTTCCTGCATCGACATCTTGAGCCGGAAATTGCGGCGCACCCACTGCACCGGAAAATCGATGAAGGCGATCACGACCAGGCCGCCGGACAATACGAACAGCAGCATCACGATCTGGTGCCAGCCGTAGGCGAGCTGCTCGACCATGTCGCCACGACCCAGGCGGCTTAGCTGGGGTATGTTGCTCTTGCCCCAGCTGTAGGCGATCGTGCCCAGGAGGGCGACTTTGGCCAGGCCCTTGCCCATCTCGATCCAGCCGTTCGCGCCAAACATACGCTTCAGGCCGGACATCGGATTGATGCGCGAAGCCTTGGGCGCGAGGTTGCCGCCGATCCAGCGGCCTTCCCCGCCGGGGCCAAGCTGAGAGGCGACGCTGACGATGATCACGGCTACGCCCAGCACCGCGATCGGCGGCAACACCGCCAGCGTGGTGTTGATGAGCAACTGGCCGGGCGAGAAATTCTCCAGCGAAGCGCGGTCCCAGGTGAAGCCGGAGCGAACGGCCTCGGCCAGCAGGCCCAGCACCCAGGGCCCGGCCATCATCAGCCATGCAGCGGCGACCAGGGTTGCGCCTGCCGTGGCCAGCTCGCGTGAGCGCAGGACATCGCCCTTCTGGGCGGCATCGCGCAAGCGCTTGGCGGATGGGGCAAAGGTTTTTTCGCCGGCGTCCTCGCTCACCGCTCGAGGACCTTTGCTACGGCGGCGAGGGCATCTGCGGTCAGCAGCGTTGCTTGGTCGGTCAGCACCGGCGCAGCGACGAGCAACCCGGCGATCCCCGCCAGCACGCCCGCGGGAAGACCAAGCGAGAACAGGTTCAGTGCAGGTGCGGAACGGCTCAGCACGCCGGTGACGACTTGCACCACCAGCAGCACCAGCGACACCGGCAGGGCGATGGCGACGGCGGTGACGAACATCGTGCCTGCAAACCCGGCGATCTCGGCGAAACGCTCCTGCCCCAGCCAGGTTTCGCCGGGCGGGAATACGCGGTAGCTGTCGATCACCAGCGCGATCCACTGCAAGTGGCCGCCCAGCGCCAGGAAAATCAGCGTGACGACGACGGTGAAGTACTGCCCCAACGCGGGTGATTGCGAGCCGGAATTGGGATCGACGGCGGTCGCGACGCTCATACCCATGGCTCCGCCGATCATCTCGGCGGCGATGATCGGGGCGGCGAAGGCGAACTGCAGCACGAAACCGAGCGACACGCCGACCAGGACTTCACCCGCGACGCTCACCAGCCCGGCGACGGACAGAAGGTTCGCGGGGCCGGTCACTGGAGACCAGGCGCAGATCAGCACAGCGACGGCCCCCGCCGCCATAACGCGCGCCTGGGCGGGGACGCCCGCCATGCCGAACAGCGGGGCGGCGACCATGGCCGCGCCCACCCGGGTCATGACGAAGACGAGACGCCAGAATTCCGCTTCCAGCGGGCCGAAGCCGAAATCCAGCTGGAGCACGGGCGGTGCGCCTTCGCTACTTCGAGATGGTCGCGATCTGGGCGAAGACGTCCTGCGTGAAGTCTCCCACCAGGGCCATCATCGAGCCGCCCATGATCACCAGCACCAGGGCGGTGATGGCCAGCTTGGGCACGAACGTCAGCGTCTGCTCGTTCACCGAAGTCGCCGCCTGGATGACGCCGACGACGAGGCCGACCGCTAGCGAGGCCAGCAGAATCGGCGCGGCGACGAGGGCGGTGGTCCAGAGCATCTGGTCAGCCAGTGCGAGAGGCGCTGTGATATCGTCCATGGCTTCCCTCCTCGGCTAAAATGGTTAACCAAAGCTTGAGGCGAGCGAGCCCATCAACAGCGCCCAGCCATCGACCAGCACAAACAGCAGCAGCTTGAATGGCAGCGAGACGATCATCGGGCTCATCATCATCATGCCCAGGCTCATCAGCACCGAGCTGACCACGAGATCGATGACGAGAAACGGCAGGAACAGCATGAAGCCGATCTGGAACGCGGTCTTCAATTCGCTGGTGACGAAGGCGGGCAGCAGGATCGAGAACGGCACGTCGGCGGTGTTCTGGAACTTGGGGGCTTTGGCCATCTCGGCGAACATCGACAAGTCCCGCTCACGCGTCTGGCGAATCATGAACTTGTGGAATTCCTGGCCCGCGTTCTGGATCGCCTGCTCGGAGTTGATCGTCCCGGCGGAGTAGGGCTGGATCGCGCGGTTGCTCACCTGCTCCAGCGTCGGTGCCATCACGAATAGTGACAGGAACAGCGAAAGGCCGATCAGCACCTGGTTAGGCGGGGATTGTTGCAGGCCCAGCGCCTGGCGCAGGATAGACAGCACCACCAGAATGCGGGTGAAGCTGGTCATCATCAGGATCAGGCTGGGCAGGATCGTCAGCAGCCCCATGATCATGAGGAGCTGCAAAGACAGCGTCATGCCCTGGCCGCCGGTGCCGCCCATAGAGCCGAACGCGCGATCCAGCGCGCCGGGAATGGCGGAGGGTGCCGCGGCCTGGGCCTGGGCGAAGGCCTGCGTGGGGAGTAGGATCGCGCAGGCCAGTATGGCCGACCCGCGCGTGATGATGCGCGCGAGGCTCACTCCACGATCTCCCGCGCCCGCGCAGGCGCTTCCGCCAGGCGCGTCAGGCCGTTGCGCCCGGCGGAGACCAGGATCTCACGCCCGTGGAATTCGATCACCGCCAGCTTCAGCGTGGGGGAGAGCATGGTCGTCTCGATCACTCGTACAGACTTGCCCGCGCCGCCCCCCATGCCGGTCTTGGCCTGTACCTTCTGCGCCAGCTTCAGGCAGCCCCAGATCGCCAGGCCGATCAGCGGCAGCATGATCAGCAGCTTGAGGATGTACCAAAGCATCAGCCCAGGTTTCCGGCACCAAGAGCCGCAAAGTCCACCGGTGCGATTTCGGCGACCGGGGCGTTCTGTTGTTCGCCGGCAAGTTCGACGATGCGCAGGCCGAAGCGGCCGTTCTGCGCCACGATCTCACCCTTGGCGATCGGCTTGCCGTTGACCAGCACATCGAGCAGCTCGTCGGTCAGCTTATCCAGCACGACAACGCTTTCCGGCCCGAGCGAGAGCACGTCCTTCAGCTTCATGTCGGTGCGGCCAAGCTCGACCGAGAGGCGAACGTCGACATCTTTCAGGAAGTCGAAACCGCGAGGGTGAATGGACATTGGTGAACTCCCCAGTTCAGGCGAAAACAGTTGTGTCGAAACTAAAAAGCGGTGTTGATCTGGATCGCGACGCGGTCCTCGAACTCGCCGATGGAGCCCACCGCGATCGTGCGCTCGCCGGCCTTCAAAGGGACCTGGCGGGCGATGGCGACCGGGATCACATCACCCACTTGTAAGGCAGCAAGGCGCGTGAAGGGTACCATCATGTCCACCACCGTGGCGTTCAGCGTGATCGGTAGCGAGGCATAGGGCTCGCTCATCGGATCGGGCGAATGCGGCGTCGAAAGCTTCGGCAACTTGCGCTCCCGCCCGGCGAACAGCGCGGCGAGCGTCGCCTGCGGAAATGTCAGCGAAAGAACCCACGGCTCGCAGCCGGGCTCTTCCACCGCCATCGACAGTTCGAACACCGTTTCGTCCGGAGTGAACGGCGCGATCTGCGACAAGCGCGTATCACGCTGCAAGGGCGTAGCGGCCAGGGCACCGCCCAGCGCTTCCTGCAAGGCGGCCGCCAGGGTCTGCTCCAAGCGCTGCACCAACAGTTCGGCCGACAGCGGGAAGCTTTGCGGCAGCGGCTTGGGCACCACGCCACGACCGCCAAAAGCGCGATCGACGAGGCGGAACACCGGATCGGCCGCGCATGTCAGCAGCACCTGATGGCGTTCTGGCCCGATGCCCAGCACCGCGTAGCTGGCGAGATCGGGCGCTTCATGGCCCAACTGACTGGCGAGCAGGGTCCGCGGCGCATCGGGGCGCACGGACGGTTCTTCCGTGCCGGAAAGACGTGCAAGGCCACCGGCGAAGGCCAGGGCCAGGCGGCCGGACAGCAGTGCGAGTGAGGGGGCCAGCTCCGCCACGCTGGGCGTGGTCGGACCAAGCAGCTCGGCGCAATGCTGCGCCGCTACCCGGTCGACGATGAAGGAGTGGTCGGGTCGCACTGATCCGCCTACTGGATGATGAAGCTGCGGAAGAAGACATCGTCGATACCGCCGAAGCCTTCTTCCTCTTCAAGGACGTGGTTGATCGAGGCGGTCAGGCGCTTTTGCAGGCGCTCCTTGCCGTCGATCGATGAAACTTCCTCTTCCGAGGTGTCCGCAAGAACGTTCAGCATGGCGGAGCGAATCGCCAGCTCATGCTCTTTCAGCCACATCAGCACCCGGCCATCGCGCCGGGTGGAGGCGGCCAGGCTCACCTGGATCAGCGAGTCGGAGCCCTTGAGGTTGGACGTGAAATCGCCGTCGAAGGTATAGTAGGACGTGCGATACTCGCTGCCGCCCTCGCCATAGACCGGTTCACCGCCGCCCTCGCCTTCGCCTTCCTTCTTCTGCGCATAGGGATCTTCGTCGCCCTTGCGGACCAATTTGGGCGTGTTGTCTTCCTTGGCCTCGGCGTGACTGCCGATGATTCCCGCCTGCATCAGACCGAACACGCCGCCGCCGCCCGCGCCCAGCAGGACAACGCCGCCGACAACCTTCATCAGGATGCCCTTGCCCTTCTTCTTGGGCTTTTTCTCGGTCTCGTCGCTCATCTTGCTACCTTGGAGGCCTCAAAAGGTTCAGGCGTAAATGCCGCTGCGACGCTCACGCGCCGATGTCGGGGACGTCTTCTCACCAGCGTTACCGCGAAGATGGTTAACAAAGTGCTGCCTTGGCGCTTCGCGCTCGCTCGCGGCCCTGTCACGCATCGCTTGCTGCTGCTGCTGGGAGGAGGTGTTGTTCGATGTGGGCGGGTCCTGCGCGGTGTTCGGCTGCGGCTGGGAGCCCTGTTGCTGGTGTTGCGAGTCGCGGCGGCTATCGTCCGCTGAGCCATCGTTGAATGCTTGGCCGGCCAGCGATGCGGCGGCAGCGGCATGGACTGCCGGAGCAAAGCCGGGGTCGGCGTTGCCCAGCGTCACTTGCAGGTGCGAATCATCGGCGCGGATATTGAGCGATACCGAGCCGAAATCCTGATGCACCAGGGCGGCGCGCACGGTGTCGGGCGCAGCGGCGGCGCGAGCTTCGGAAATGCGATCGACCAGGGCGGCGATGTCTTGCGTGGCGGCTTGTGGCGCCGATGCCATGACGGGGGCTGCCGGAACGCCGGGCAGGCGGGCGTCTGGCGCGGAGACGGCCTGCGGATCGGTGCGCAGTGGCTGGCCGGGAACGGCGGCCTCGGTAGACGCGAGTGCTTCGATGCTTGCCGGAGCCTTGGCATCGGCCGGGGTGGTGTCACCCGAATCAGGCTTGTTGGCTGCCAGCGCCTTCGCCGCGCCGGGAAGCATCGCCAGCACTTGCGCAGCGATCTGGGCGGTAGGCGCGGTCGGCGTGGCGGCCTGCTGCTGTGGCGGGGTTGTTTGAGCCGTGGCCTCGGGGGGCTGCTGCTCGGGGTTCTCCGGACGCGGCTGGGGCTGGACGGGCACGATGACCGCCATGGCAAGGAGAGTTGGGTCGACGGCAGCAGCAGCCGGTAAGGTCTGTGGCGCAGCGTCCGTTGGTGTGTTCGGCGAAGGGGTATCGCTGGAGGCTGGTTTGGTCGATCGCGCCTTCGGGTGGCCCGGCACCTTGCCGTCCGGCAAAGTCTTGCCGCTTGCCGCCGCGTCATTGCCGCTCAGCGCTGCCGGCGTGCCGGTGGACGGTACGGGTGGCGGGACTGTCAGATCTTGCAGAGGCGCAGCCATGCCGCGATCCACTCCGGGCAAAGCGGTGACGATTGGGGCCGGGTCTGTCTCTGGAGAAGGGGCGGCCGATGGATTTGCGTCAGATAAAAGCGCCGCAAAATCAATCGTCTGTCCATCGCTGCCCGCCCCGGCAGCCGGCATACCCGGCAGGACCGCGCCCGGCAGTGCCGGGGCATGGGGAAGAGAAGCGGACAAGTTGATCATGGAGCAGGCCAGCCTTCGCGGTAAAATGCGTAGTCAGCTATTCAAGGTCCGTGCCAGTTTGCTTGCGGCTGCCCAGCACGGTCGTTTCCGCGCTACGGGCGATCAGCTTGGCTTCCAGCTTGGCGCGCTCTTCTACGGCGGCGCGGCGGCGTTCGGCTTCGCCCAGCATGCGCAGCTTCGCGTCGGCAATGGCTTCGGCGCGTTGCGCGTCGGCCTGGGTGGTTCGAGTCAGGCTGCCCAGGCCGCTGACGAAGCCGGTGAGCGTTTGCAGCGATGCGCCATCCACCGCGCCGCGCCGCGCACCGTAATCGGCGGCAAGGCGGCCCGTGCGGTCACTCAGCATGCGCAACTGCGACAGAGTGCTTTCGGCCTCGGCGGCTTCGCGCGCGGCAGTCTGCTTGGCGATCGCACGGATTTTCTCCAGGCGATTCAGTCGCACAAGGCGCGCGCGCTGCTCCGCGTTCATCGCGTTGCCTGCCTATCCGGCCCTAACGAATAGGAAAAACGATGCATAAGCGTCGATCAGGGGCCTAGCAGTGCCGCCAATTGCGCGGCGCTGGTGTCGATATCGATGATCTCCCCGCCGAACTGGCAGAGAAACGCCGTCAGCAATTCGTGCATGGCGATAGCGCGGTCGAGCTGCGGATCGGCTCCGGAGCGATAGGCGCCCATCAGCACGAGGTCGCGATTGGCTTCGTAGCTGGCCGTCAGGGCGCGGAACTCACGCGCCAACTTCTGATGATCGGGACTGACGATATCGTTCATCACGCGGCTGAGCGAGGCGGCGATGTCCACCGCCGGATACTGGCCGCGCTGCGCCAGGGCACGATTGAGCACGACGTGACCATCCAGGATGGCGCGGGCGGTATCCACCACGGGGTCGTCCTGGTTGTCGCCATCCGCCAGCACCGTGTAGAGGCCGGTGATCGAGCCGCCGCTTGCCGCAGAATTGCCAGCGCGTTCCACCAGCTTGGTGATGGTCGCCAAGGCGGACGGCGGATAGCCGCGCGCCGCGCCAGGTTCGCCCAGCAGCAGGCCTATTTCGCGCGCGGCGTGGGCCACGCGGGTCAGGCTGTCCAGGATCAGCAGCACCTTCTTGCCCTGCGCCCGGAAATGCTCGGCCATGGAGGTCGCCAGCATCGCGCCGCGCAGGCGCAAGTTGGGAGCATGATCGGCGGGCACGGCCACGACCACGGTGCGGTCGCGCTTTTCGGCGTGCATATGTCGTTCCACGAAGTCCGACACTTCGCGGGCGCGCTCGCCGATCAAGCCGACGACGATGATGTCCGCTTCCGCGCCGCGCGCGATCATGTCCATCAGCACCGATTTGCCGACGCCCGAACCGGCCATCACGCCGATGCGCTGGCCGATGCCGAACGTGGTCAGCGCGTTGAGCGAACGCACGCCGGTATCGAACGTCTCACGCACGGGGCTGCGGTCAAGCGCTGAGGTGCGCAGCCCGCCCGAGGGCCATTCGCTGCGGGCATGGATCGGTGGTCCGCCATCGATCGGCAGGCCTTCGCCATCCACCGCCCGGCCCAGGAACGCCGCGCCGACGGGCAGCATGCCGGGTTTGCCTTCGGGATGGACCCGCGCGCCGGGGCGCAGCATCACCGAATCGCCCAAAAGCATCATCAAGGTACGGCCATTGCGGAAGCCGATCACTTCGGCGGCCAGCGTCGTGCCGGGCTTGTGCGCCACGCGGCACATCGCGCCGACCGGAATGGACAGTCCGCTCACTTCCAGCAGTCCGCCATCGCACGCGGCGACCAGGCCGAAGCGGCGCGGGGACAGGTCGATCGGTTCGGCGGCCAGGTCCCGCAGCAGCGGGTCGAACAGGGTCAGCACTGGTGCAATGCCTCGGCAATGGCGCGCCGCCAGGTGGCAGGCCCGTCCTCGACGCCGCCGTTAGTGCCCTCGACGCGGATCGCGCCACGCTCCAGCGTGGGGTCCGCCTGCACGTTCCACTCCGCGGTGATGCGCGGGGCCAGCAGTTGCAGGTCCTGCGGGTGCATGCGGATCACGCGTTCATCGTCCGCTCGCGCCAGCATCGCGGCGGCGCGGGTGACGCGGTGCATCAGCGCTTCCTCGTCCAGCGCGAAGGGTGCGATCGCGGCTTCGCAAAGCGCGGCCACGGTATCGCGCAGCCGCTCCCGCAATTGCTCTTCCAGCGCCTCGTCTATGCGGCGGAACGCCAGCGCCAGGCCTTCTCCGGCCACGGCATCGGCCAGCGCCATGGCTTCGGCTTCGGCGCGCGCATCCTCGTAGCCCTTGGTGTAGCCTTGGGCGAACGCTTCTCCCACCGGGTCGGGTTCGGGCTCCAGACGGACCGGCGCGGCGTCCGGCTCCAGCGCGGATGCCATCGGGAACTCGGCGTAGCGGGCATCGGTGCGAAACCCCGTCGCGCCCGAAAGCTGGCTGAGCGAAAGGCGGGTGAAGCCCTCAGACATAATCGCTGTCGCCGCCGCTGGCCGAACCGAACGCGATCGTGCCGTCTGCCGCCAGTCTGCGGGCAATGGCGACGATGGCCTTTTGCGCCTCGACCACTTCGGCCAGCTTGGTGCGGCCGCGCGCGGCGATTTCGTCCTTCACGCCATCGGCGGCGCGGCTGGACATGGCGCGGAAGAACACTTCGCGCTCGCTTTCCGGAATGCCCTTGAGCGCGCCGATCAGGACGTCGCTCTCGACCTCGCGCAGCAGCGCGCCCATCGATTGCGCATCGAGGACGAAGAGGTGCTCGAACTTGAACATCTCTTCCTCGATCTTGCGCGCCAGGACTTTGTCCATCTTGGCGATCTGGGGCATGATCCGCGCTTCCACGGCCTTGCCCGCGCCGTTGATGATGCCGGCGGCCTCCTTGATGCCGCCCATCGCCAGCGGAGCCGCACCATGGCGCTCACCGATGCGGCGGGTCAGCAATTCTTCCAGGATCGTGATCGCCTCGGCGGAGACCGGGCCCAGCGTGGCGATACGATGGACGATCTCGCTCTGCTCGGCGGCGGGGAGCGAGTGCAGCACGGCGGCGGCCACTTCGGGATCGAGCTGAACCAGCAGCACCGCGATCATTTGCGGGTGCTCGCCCTTGATCAGCGGGGCCAGCGCCTCAGGCTCAAGCCAGCGGGCCAGTTCGATGGTGGAGGCCTTGGAGGCGGCCTGGGGCGCGATGCGGCGCATCAGGTTCTCGGCCTTCACGTCGCCCACGGCGCGACCCATCACGTTGCGCACATGGCCGACGCGATCGTGCGTCATCAGGCCCAGCGATTCGGTCTTCTCAACAAAGCCGGCGATGGCACCGGCAATGATCTCAGGCCCGATCTCACCCAGTTCGACCATCTTCTGGCCCAGCAGGCGCAATTCCTCCGGCTCAAGCTCTGACAGGATGCGCGCGGCCTGATCATCCTGCAGCAGCATGACCATGACCGCGGCGTTGCCGGCGGGATCGAGATTGGCAAGCGCGCTCATGTCAGGCGGCCTCAGCTTGGGGGGCGGCGGGTGGTGGGGAGTTCAGCATCTGGCGCAGCGCCTGGACGGAGCTGCCGTGCTTTTCGGTTACCAATCGCTGCGCCAGTTCGACCTGGCGGGCGAGGAGCTCGGCGCGCGAGATATCGACATCGACACCGTTCTCATCGCGCGTGGTGGTGGATGCCAGCGCGGCGATCGTGCGCTGGCTGGCGGTCTCGGCCTCCGCTTCGCTTTCGGCGGCCTCGCCCTTCTTGCCCTTCTTGTCACCGCGCATGGCGGCGATCAGCGGGCGCACGCCGAGCAGCATCACCAGCAGCACCGCGATTACTGCCGCGCCATAGCGCACGATCGTGGCGAACCAGGGCGTCTCGTAGAACGCGGGCGGGGTCACGTCGATCGGCTCGAAGCTGCGCATCACGACCTTGACCTGATCGCCGCGCTGCGGGTTCGCGCCCACCGCCGCGCCGACCAGCGCCTCGATATCGGCGATGTCCTTGGCTTTCGCGCCCTTCAGCGCATCCTTGCTGAGCGCCACGGCCACGGTGACACGCTTGATGCCGCCGGGGCGCTGGTTGGAGACGGAAACCTCCCGGCCCAGCTCATAGGTGCGGGTGGAGCTGGATTCGCCGTTACCCGGCGGAGTGGCGCCCGGCGCGGCGGAAGGAGCCTGCGTGCCCTGCGGCGGGCCGTTCTGGGCCTGCGTGGCGGGCGGCGGCGTGTTGGAAAGGACGCCGGGAATGCCGACGGCCGCTCCGCCTGAACCGGTCTGTTGCGATTGCTCCTGGGTCTCGGAACGGACAACGCCGTCCTTGTCGTAGCTTTCCCGCGCGGACGTCACATCGTCCATGTTCAGCTCGACCTGGATCTCGCTGGTGAAATTCCCGTCGCCCAGCATGGGGCGCAGGATCTGGGAGACCTGGGCGCGCAGCTTGTCTTCCATGCGGGCTTGCATATCGAGCCGGTCGTCCTCGGCACTGGCCTTGGACGAAAGCAGTGAACCATGCTGATCGACCACGCGCACCGAATCGGGCGAAAGACCCGGCACCGATCCGGCGACGAGGTTGACGATCGCGGTGACTTGCCCCTCGCTCAGCTGGCGGCCGGACTTCAGGCGCACCATGACCGAGGCGGTAGGGGCCACGTTGTCACGCACGAAGACCGACTTCTCACCCTCGGCCAGATGGACGCGGACCGAATCGACGCCATCGATCTCCATGATCGAAAGCTGCAGATCGCGCTCGCGGGCGGAGCGCAGGCGTTCCCCCTCCAGGTTGCGGCTGGCACCCATCGGCAGCTTGTCCAGCATCTGGTCGCCGGTCTCGGGCGTGGCCAGGCCACCATCGGACGCGACGAGCATCCGCGCCTTGTAGAAATCGCCTTCGTCCACGGTCAGCGCGCCGGTGGAGTTGTCGATATGATAGCCGATGTTTGCCGTATCGAGTGCGGCCACCACGCTGGCGCGCTCACCGTCGCTGAGCGAGCTGTAAAGCGGGCGCTGGGCAGAGGGCGCCACGGCGGACCAAGTCAGCGCCGCGCCGCCCAGGGCCGCGACGCCCAGGAACCACGGCAGCATCTTCTTGACGGCGGGCTGCGCCTTGAAGGCATTGATGCGAGTCAGCACGGAGCCGCCCGCCGGATCGGTGAGCGGCGTCAGGATCGACGTGCCAGATATGCCTGCGCCCCCAGGAGAGGCCGCGGCTGGAACCAGATCAGCCATCTATCACACTCCCATCCGCATGATGTCTTGGTAGGCGCTGAGCAGCTTGTTGCGCACCTGCAGGGTCGCTTCGAACGCAACACCTGCTTCCTGGCGCGCCAGCATCACCTTGGCGACATCAGTCACTTCACCGCGCTGATAGGCGTCGGCGATGTTCTCCGCCTTCACTTGCGTGGCGTTGACGCCGTCAAGCGCGGTCTTGAACGCGTCGGCAAAGTTGTTGGCCGGGGCCTGCTGGGTCGGCGCGGCGGCTTGCGTGCCTTGCGGCGCGTGAAGCTGCTGCAGCGTCTGCGAGCGGTCCATGATCTGCTGGCGCAGCGCCATGATCTGCTGGACGCCCGCTGCGCCGCCGCCGATGCCGGAGATGCCGCTCATCGACGGCCACCAGCGGCTATGCGGCCGATCTCGATGCCGGCATCACGGAAGGAGGCCAGGCGATAGCGCAAGGTGCGCTCGGAAATGCCGAGTTCGCGGGCGGCTTGCAGACGGTTGCCGCCACAGGCCTCCAGCGTATCGATGATGGCGCGTGCTTCGGACAACTGCACCACGCTGGACAGCTTGCGGCCGGCTGGCTCGGCTACGACGATCGGCTCGGCCGGTGCCATCGCCACGTCGATCAGGCGGGCGGGGCTGTCGAACACGATGTGATCGGGGGTGATCGTGGTGGCGTCACCGGCCAGCAGCAGCGCGCGGCGCACCACGTTCTCGAGTTCGCGTACGTTGCCGGGCCAGGCGTGGATCTTCAGCATCGCCAGCGCCGCGTCGTTGAAACAGGGCACCCGCGCCGGGTTGAAGGCGTGGCGCAGCGCCATGCCGAACGCCAGCGGGGCGATATCGTCGGCACGCTCCCGCAGGGGGCGCAGCGAGAGGGGGAATACGTTGAGGCGATAGTAGAGGTCGGCGCGAAAGCGGCCTTCGGCAACTTCGGTGGGCAGATCGCGGTTGGCGCAGGCGATCACGCGGATATCGATTGGGATCGGGCGGGTCGCGCCGATCGGCACCACTTCCTGCTCCTGCAAGGCGCGCAGCAGCTTGGCCTGCAGGGAGAGGGGCAGTTCGGCGATCTCGTCCAACAGAAGAGTGCCGCCATCAGCGGCGCGCATGAAGCCCTCGCTCGCCCCAGTCGCGCCGGTGAAAGCGCCCTTCTGGTGGCCGAAGAGCATCGCTTCCAGCATGTGCTCGGGCATCGCGGCACAGTTAACGGCGATGAAAGGTCCGGCCGCGCGCTTGGAACGGGCATGGATGAAGCGGCTGAGCACTTCCTTGCCGGTCCCGGTGGGCCCGTTAATCAACACGGGGATATCGCTGACGGCCAGGCGATCGGCCAGCGCGAACACGGCCAGGCTTTCCGGATCGGCGGCGATCGGCTCGCCGGGGCCGGCCATCGCGGCCAAGGTCATGGCCAGCGCCGATTCGCTGGCGGGGTCGGCATAACTGATGACGGTGCGGGCAGCGCCTTGTCTGCCAATGGCTTGCGAGCCGCGCATCAGCAAAACCTTGCGGCCCGATCCGGTGGCGGAGGCGGCATCATCGGCGTCCAGCAGGCTCACCTGGCTGGCATCCACCAATGTCGCCGCGACGGCGGCGGCGCGCTGGGCCAGCAGGCCATGCTTGCGCGCAACATTTTCACCGAGCCCCAGAACGGTCATTTTCTTCGCAACCCCCAGTGGAAATTAACCACGCTTCGTTGGGCTTCAAATGCGCCTGAAACGTCAAAGGGATCGGTAATTTAAGTCCTAGGGTTTATACGTAGTTTCGACGGGTTTAAGGGCTTCTTGCACGATGGGGCGAGATTTTTTGTCCCTTAAAGCGATTTGCCGCCACCCGTTCTGGTTGCTGGAAGCTGCGCCGGATGGGCTGGTGGGGCTGACGGATTTCGGGACCACTCGGGAGTTACACACATGGTTGCCATCAACACCAACATCTCGGCCATGAAGGCCGCCAATGCCTCGATCAGCGCCAACAAGTCGCTGGGTACCTCGATGGAGCGCCTCTCCACCGGCAAGCGCATCAACTCTGCCAAGGACGACGCCGCCGGCCTCGCCATCTCCACTTCGATGACCTCGTCGATCAAGGGCATGAGCCAGGCGATTCGCAACGCCAACGACGGCATCGCCCTGGCGCAGACCGCCGACGGCGCGCTGGGCGAAGTGACGAACATCCTGCAGCGCATGCGTGAGCTGTCGGTTCAGTCCGCTTCGGGCACCTACCAGGACACCGACCGCGCCAACATGCAGGTTGAAGTCAAGGAACTGCAGAAGCAGATGGTCGACATCGCCAAGACTGACTTCAACGGCGTAAAGTTGTTCGACTCGGCGCAGGACAACAAGGTTTCGATCCAGGTCGGCTCGGCTTCGACCGACACAATGGAATTGAAGATCACCAAGCTGGACCTGACGGCGGTGACCGGCGCCACCTCGAACGCCGACGCCAAGCTGGGCGACAAGATCCTCGCAGGTGATCCGCTGGTCGGCACCAAGCACAAGGTCACCGCGGAAGACGTCGCCTACGGTGCGAAGTTCGGCGGCACGGCTGCGGCCACCACGGACATCGGCAACGAGAAGACGCTGGCCGCCGACGACCAGATCTACGTGCCCGCCGAATCGACCGGTGGCATCGACATCGGCACCGCCGCCGGCGCGACCTCGGCGCTCGCCAAGCTGGACACCGCTCTGAAGGACGTGAACACCACGCGTTCGTCGATCGGCGCTGGCCAGAGCCGCCTCGACTCGGTCGTCAACAACCTGACCAGCAAGGTTACCAACCTGTCCGACGCGCGCTCGCGCATCGAGGACACCGACTACTCGACCGAAACGACCGCTCTCGCCAAGTCGCAGATCCTCTCGCAGGCTTCGTCGGCGATGCTCTCGCAGGCCAACCAGAGCCAGCAGAACGTGCTGTCGCTGCTCCGCTAAGAGCGGCGTAGCTAACGCTTAGCCCACCTTCGCGGTGGGTCCGGCCCGGCGGTGTTCCCCAGACCGCCGGGCCTTTTTGCGTGTCGAACCGTGAGAGCCGCCGCAATTCGGCCTCTTTCATGCAACGCGGGTAGCGGGTAAGGCAGTGGGCCAGCCATCCGGTGATCTTAGCCTCTCGTGAAATTCTTCAGCGCCATCGATCGTTATATCCTGCGCCTTGTGCTGATGCCCATGCTGGGCGTGTTCGTGCTCGCGGCCTCGCTGCTGATGCTGGACAAGATGCTGCGGTTGTTCGATTTCGTGGCGGCGGCGGGTGGCCCGGTGGGCATCGTCTTCAAGATGCTGGCCAACCTGCTTCCGGAATACGCAAGCCTTGCGATCCCGCTGGGACTGATGCTGGGCATCCTGCTCGCCTTCCGCAAGCTGGCCACTTCCAGTGAGCTGGACGTGATGCGCGCGGTGGGCCTCAGCTACACGCGCCTGCTGCGCGTGCCCTATATCTTGGCGCTGACGTTGGCGCTGCTGAACTTCACGATCGTGGGCTATCTGCAGCCGTTGGCGCGATATTATTACGAACAGCTGGATTACGAGCTGAAATCCGGCGCGCTGGGCGCGGCGATCAAGGTGGGTGAATTCACCACGCTCAAGGATCGCGTCGCCTTGCGGATCGAACAGAGCCAGGACGATGGCCGCCGTCTGATCGGCATCTTCGCGCGCGTAGCGGACAAAAAGGGGCAGGTGCTTTCCATCTCCGCCAAGGAGGGCAGTTTCCTGGCGCTGAGGAATGCGCCCGATACGATCATTCTTCGCTTGTCCGAAGGCCAGATCATCCAGGACGTCCCGGGCGAATTGCCCCGCGTGCTCAGCTTTACCCGGCATGACCTGCCGATCGATCTGCCCGCCATCGAACGCTTCCGCACGCGCGGGGCCAATGGTGAACAGCGCGAATACCTGTTGCCGCAGCTGCTCTCGATCGGCTGGAACAAGAGCCTGCCCAAAGCGCAGCGCGTGTCCAGCCAGGCGGACTTCAACTTCCGCATGGTGGAAGTGATGATGATGCTGTTGCTGCCACTTCTGGCGGTGTCGCTGGCGATCCCGCCCAAGCGGTCCACCTCTTCGCTCGGCCTGTTCGTGTCGATCGTGATGGTGGTCGCCTATCACAAGGTGAACCAGTATGCCGCCGATGTGGCCGCACTGGGCAAGGTCAGCCCGCTGCTGGGTCTGTGGGGGCCGTTTCTACTGCTCGCCGCCCTGATCCTGTGGATGTACTACCGCGTGGCTTACGTGCCCGGCGGACAGGCGATCGGCTGGCTGGAGAAGGGTTTCGAAACCGTGGCCAAGCGGTTCAAGATGCTGCTGCGCCGCCATCGCAAGGGGCCGATCATGCTGCCGGACCCTGGCCCGCAAACCAGCGCGCAACCGAGCGAGGGCGCCTGACGTGCAATTCGAATTCTTCCCCTCGCGCACGCTGACGATTTACCTGGCACGCCTGTTCGTGACGCGGATCTTCGCCGTGCTGTTCATGCTGGTGCTGGTCCTGCAAATGCTGGACCTGCTGGGTGAGAGCGGCGACATTCTGGCCTACCCTGGCAACGGCCAGGGGCAGCTGCTGTATTACGTGTCGATGCGGCTGCCGCAGCTGGTGGCGCGCTTCCTGCCCTATTCGGTCCTGCTGGCGACGATCATCACCCTCGCCACGTTGAACCAGAACAGCGAGGTCATCTCAATGAAGGCCGCCGGGCTTTCGGCGCATCAGGTGCTGGCCCCGCTGGTGGCGGCCGCCCTTGCGATCTCCGGCCTCAGCTTCGTGTTCAACGAACGTGTGGTGACGCGCGCTACCGCTGCGCTCAACGCCTGGGAAGCGGTGGACTATGGCCCGATCCCCAAGACCTCCACCGCGCGCAACAACCTCTACCTGGCGGAAGGGCGCGATATCCTGTTGGCCGGAACGCTCTCGGGTGAGGGCAACGCCATGGTGATGACGCAAGTCACCTACTATAGGCGCGATGGCAACGGCATGATCGTGGAACAGCTGCGGGCGCCGCGCGCCACTTACGCGAATCCGGGCTGGCGGCTGGAAAACCCGGTGGAATTCAACGCGCAGACGATCACCCAGCAGCGCATGGGTTCGGCCGTTGTCGCTAAGGGCATCACACCCGCACGGATCGCGATCAGCGGTGTCGATGCCGATGGGGAGGGTCTGTTCACGCTGACCAAGTCGATCGATGCGATGGCGCTGGCGGGCCGGCGCACCACGGACCTTCAGGCGGCCTGGTGGCACAAACTTTCCGGCCCGCTCTCCGCCGCGCTGATGCCGCTGCTGGGGGCGATCGCCGCGTTCGGCCTGGCGCGCTCAGGCCAGCTGTTGATCCGCGCGGTGATCGGCATGGCGTTGGGCTTCGCCTACTTCGTGTTCGACAATGCCGCCTTGGCCATGGGCAATTTCGGTGGCTATCCGCCGTTCGTGGCGGCCTGGGCTCCGTTCCTGCTGTTCCTGCTGATCGGTGAGACAGTGCTGATCAGGACCGAAGAATAGCGGTCACTACCCCCGCAGTCACCCCACCCGCATCGTGCTGCGCGCGATCTTGCCGACCAGCGCGAACAGCCCCGGATGGTTCGCCTTCACGTAAGTGCCGTCAGTGCCCAAGTGCGCGCTGAGGCGGCGGTGGGCTTCGGCCAGCGAATGGTACGGCATGCTGGGCAGCAGGTGGTGCAAGGCGTGATAGCGCAGACCCACCGGAGCCCAGAGTGCCGGGACCGGCCCGGGCGGCGGTACGTTCACCGAATCGAGGTATTGCGCGGTGACGGTCATCGCCTCGCCCTCGTTCTCCCACAGGTGGGCCACCAGGGTGCGCAGCTGGTTCAGCACCGCGGCCACTGAAACCACGGCCATCGCGATCAGCAGCGGACGCCAGCCATAGGTAAAGCTCGCCGCCACAAGCGTGATCGCCCAGACGCTGGCGCCCAGCTCCTGCCAGAACACCATGCGCTTGGCCGCACCCTCCGGCGGGCGGCGGCGGAAACCGGGATTGATCGATAGCGAGGACAGCCGTTCCCACACCAGCTTGCGCAATGGCGGAATCACCGCGCCCAGCGGCACCAGCACGGCGGAGCGCACCAACAGCGCGGGCGGCAGCAGGATCGCGGTGACCAGGAACAGCGGCAGCGACCACGGCTTCATCAGCGCGAGCGGCAGGTATTCCGGATCGTCCGCGGTGCCGTATCGGGTGCGCGCGTGATGCAATTGATGCACGCCCTCATACATTAGCGAGGGCGTGAGCAGGGGAATGCCGACCAGCACGTTCCACGCGGTGCGAAAGCCGGGCAGCGCGTCGCGGTGGATGTGGGTCAGCTCATGGATGAACAGCATGGCCCGATAGAGCGCCAGCGCCGCGACAAGGCCGCAGGGCACCGCGATCGCCGGGCGATCGGCCAGGATCGTAGCCGCCAGAGCGGTATAGCCGACCGCGGCGGACACCAGCATGTCGGTCCAGTAGATCGCGGGGCGGGCCGTGGAGATGTCACGCGTCAGCTCTACGGCGGCGCGCAGCATGTCCTTGTCGTCCGGGATGGCGACGCGCGCAGGTGCCGCCGGAGAGGCCATGCGCTCTGCGGGCTGCGATTCGGCCGGTCCTATGGTCTGGTACACACTCATGTCTTCTAGATCCGTATGCCTTGATGGCCTGGGCGAACTGCGCGGCATTGCTGCTTTGTTTCTGTGGACTGCAGCACTTGCTTGACAACGCACCCGGCACCGCCGCACTTCGCGCACGACCGCTTAACTAACCTGGAACAAAGGCAGCATCGTGGCCGAAGCTCAGCAAACCGCGCAATCGATCCCGGGCGACCTAATCATCGAGCCGGTGTCGGACAAGGCCGGACGCGCCGCCTTTGTCGATTACGCTTATCGGCGAAATGCCGGCGATCCCAATTGGGTCGCCAATCTGCGCATGGAAGAGATCGAGAAATTCACGCCAGGGAAGAACCCGTTCTTCGATCATGCCCGCGTCCAGCTGTTCCTGGCCAAGCGAGCCGGGAAGGTGGTCGGCCGCATCTCCGCGCATATCGATGAACTGGCTTTGGGCCAGCCGGTCGAAAAGGGCATGGGCCCAGGTACCGGCAACTGGGGCGCTATCGAGGCGGATGACGAGGCGGTGGCGCGCAGCCTGATCGCCACGGCTGAAGGCTGGTTGCGGCAGCAGGGCATGCATCGCGTGCTGGCGCCGATGAATTTGTCGGTATGGGAAGAGCCGGGCCTTCAGGTGAAGGGCTTCGAGCACCCGCCGATGGTGATGATGGCGCACCACTCGGCTGACTATCAGCCCTGGGTGGAAGGCGCAGGCTACACGCTGGCGAAAAAGCTGGTCACGTATGATCTTGATATCCGCAAGATCTATCCGCCGCTGATCCAGCGCATCATCTCTTCGGGTGAGAAGAACGCCAAGATCCGCATCCGCGAAGTGGTGTTGAAGGACTTCGACAAGGAGGCCGCGATCATCTGCGACATCCTGAACGATGCCTGGTCGGACAATTGGGGCTTCGTGCCCTTCACCGAAAAGGAAATCGCCTACACCGGCAAGAAACTGAAGCCGCTGGTCCACCCCGACCTGATCCGGATCGCCGAGTATGAAGGGGAGCCGGTGGCGTTCATGATGACCTGGCCGGACCTCAACCAGGCGCAGATGCGGATCAACGGCCGCAACGGCAAACCCTCGCTGCTGGGCTGGATCAAGCTGGCGCTATGGCTGAGGAAGCCGCGCCCCGCCGATATGCGCGTGCCGCTGATGGGCGTGCGCAAGCGGCTGCAGAGCTCGCGCCTGGCCAGCCAGCTGGCCTTCATGATGATCGAATATATCCGCCGTGCTGCCGTCACCAAGTATCGCGGCACGCGTGCGGAGATCGGCTGGATCCTGGAGGACAACCAGGGAATGGTGGCGATCGCCGACTCCATCGACAGCAAGATCAACCGCGAATACCGGATCTACGAAAAGGCGCTGTAACGGGGCCGCTCCAAGCGCTTCCGCCATCCTTGGACAGATCCCGTTCGACAGATCGGGTGGTCTCCCGGACCGGCGTTGAAAGGCGCGCTCCCTAGGTCGGCACAGCCTCAGGCGCGATATCTTCGGTGGGCGTGGCAGGCGTTCCAGAGCCGGCCTTGCGGGCCGAACCGGTTTCGGCCTCATACGTCGGCGGCTCCAGCGGCGGTGCGGAGGTGGCCGTATCGTAGGGCAGCATCGCATCGCTGGCCGAGCCCGGCAGGACTTGCCCGAACGATGCGCCGTCCTGCTTTGTCTCGTCCTTGCTGCCGCAAGCGGCCAGCGTCGCTGCCGCCACCAGGGCGAATCCCAATCTCGCCTTCATCATGCGGTTCCTTCGCTTGTGGGCGGGCAGGCCTTGTCCAACGCTTCCAGGAAAGCGGGCATATGCGCCAGCAAGGCCTGGTCCCACGCCTCTGCCGACACCTTGCGCCCCAGCCGTTCCAGACTGGTCACGCCGAACTCCTCGATCCCGCAGGGCACGATGCCGCTGAAATGCGAAAGATCGGGGCTGAGGTTCACAGAAAAGCCGTGCATCGTCACCCAGCGGCGGATGCGCACGCCGATGGCGCCGATCTTCGCCTCACGCCCGTCGATATCCTGAGTCCAGATACCGATACGGCCCTCGCTACGGAAGCTTTCAACATCGAAGTCTTCCAGCGTGCGGATCACCCAGCCTTCCAGTGCGTGCACAAAACCACGCACGTCGCGCGCGCGTTTGCGCAAATCCATCACGACATAGCCGATGCGCTGGCCGGGGCCGTGATAGGTATAGCGCCCGCCGCGCCCGGCTTCGACCACTTCAAAGCGGGGATCGAGCAATTCGGCCGCCGCCGCGCTGGTGCCGGCGGTATACACCGGCGGGTGCTCCAGCAGCCAGATCAGATCCTGCGCCTCACCATCGGCGATCGCGGCATTGCGCGCCGTCATCTCCGCCAGCGCTTCCCGGTAAGGCACCGGGCGCGCGGCGATGCGCAGTTCAAGGTCGCTGGCAGTGGTGGGGGGAACGGCCGTCATACCGCCTTTGCGTGGCCGCAATCGCTGCGCTTATCAAGGGGGTCTTTCTTCCGTCCGCGCCCAGGCCTAGAGCGGACGGCCGATCACCCGGAGATGACGATGAAGCTCGACAGCAACCGCGCATGGAAGGACGCCAACCGTGACATATCGCGCAATCGCGATGCGGCCCTGGCGCTGGCAGGCGTGTTCTTCCTGCTGCCGCAATTGGTGCTGGCGCTGTTCTTCCCCCAGCCCGAGCCCACCGTGGGGATGAGCGAGCAGCAGATCGTAGCTCTGGTGCAAAGCTATTACGCCACTGCGCTGCCGGCGATGATACCGCTGGCGATCTGCCAGGCGCTGGGCACGCTGGCGTTGCTCATCCTGTTGCGCCACGCCGCGCGGCCGACCGTGGGAGAAGCGCTGCGGCTGGGTGTGGCGGGCTTGCCGGCCTATCTTGGCGGGCTGATTCTGCTCGGTTTGGGGCTGGGCGTGGTCGGCGTTGCGATCATTACGCTCCTCGCCCTGAGCGGCGTCGTCACGATCGCCGCCGCGGGGGTGCTGCTCGTCCTGCTGCTGTTCGCCGTCGTGCTGTTGAGGGTTTCGTTGTCGGGGGCCGTCGTCGCGATCGAGGGAGAGCGCAATCCGCTGCGGGCCCTGCGCCGGTCCTGGCGGCTGACCGGTGGCAACGCTTGGCGCCTGTTGGCCTTCTACGCCCTGTTTTTCCTGGCGGCGGGCGTGGTGCTGATGATCGTCAACCTGTTCATCGGCTTGCCGCTGCAAATGCTGGGCAGCGCTACGACGGCCGAGATCGGCAACGCGCTGGTCTCCTCCGTCATCACGGGTGTGGCGCAGATGTATTTCGTGGCGATCATCGCCGCGGTCCATCGCCAACTGGGTGGTGATGAAACCGGCGTGCAAAACACATTCGAATGACGGCCCCTGAACTGGGCTCCCTGCAAATGCAGCCTGCGGATGAAACCAGCTTGCCCGTTCCGCGCTAAGCGGCGGACGGATGGTCAGGCGGCTTCTTCGTCCTTCCAGCCCCAGAACAGGAAGCAGGGCATCACGTTCAGCAGCTCGAAGTCGTTGTCGATCCGCGTGAAATGGCGGGCCATGAAATCGCGCGCGCGGGAGGTGAACTGGTAGACCAGAAACGCGCCGCCTGGGCGAATCACGCGGTGGGTGGCGGCGGCAATGGCCGGGCCGACACCTTCGGGCAGGGTGGAGAAGGGCAGGCCGGACAGTACGTAGTCCGCATGATCATGGCCTTGCGCCCGAATGATCTCTTCCACATCCGCTGCCGAGCCCAGCACGGCGGTGAAGCGGTTGTCGGTGATGGTGCGGCGCAGGTAATCGATGAAAAGCGGGTTCGTATCGATCACGATCAGCGCACCGTCGCGCGGCAGGCGGTCGAGCACGGGGCGGCAGAACGTGCCGACGCCGGGGCCATATTCCACGAACAGCTTGCACTCGTCCCACTTCACCCGGCTCAGCATCTTGGCGATGGTGAAGCGCGAGGAGGGGATGATCGATCCGACCATCACCGGATGACGGATGAAACCTTCAAGGAAAACGCCCCAAGGACCGAGCGAATGCTTGATCTTGCGCACGATTTTCTGTGGCAGCGCCTCGCGGGCGAGCTCTGAACTGGTCATGCTGGAGGCGGCTCTCAGGCTGTCATGGCTTTTTATATCGAACCGGCGCGGTGGCAGATTCATCCCGTCTTGGCAAGGGAGCGCGCCTTGGCGGAGCGCTCAGAGTATCTCGTGGACCTTGTCCTGCGGGCGACAAAGCCGCACGCCTTTTTCGGTTTCCACCAGTGGTCGTTCGATCAGGATCGGCTCTTGCGCCATGGCGGCAAGCACCGTCTGGTCGTCGGCATCGGGCAAGCCTTGCTCCGCCGCGTCGGTGCCGCGGGTGCGCAGCCCGGCTTGCGGGGTGAGCCCGGCATCGCGGTAGAGCTGCGCCAGCTTGTCCACGCTGGGCGGCGTCTTGAGATATTCCACCACCGTCACTTCGACGTCGGGCGTTTCCCGCAGGATCGCCAGGGTCTTGCGCGAGGTGCCGCAGCTGGGATTGTGCCAGATCGTGGCCTTCATCGAGGGGTTCCTTCGGATGGTATGGTGGTGACTGGAGTGGCGCCGGCAGCGGCGTTGCCCCGCATGGCGCGGCTGGCCTGCTGCACGACGCGCAGCAATCGGGGATAGACGCCGCAGCGGCACAAGTTGGGTATCGCCGCCTTGATCTGCGCATCGGACGGATTGGCGTTTCGCGCCAGCAGTCCGGCTGCGGCGATGACGATGCCCGGCGTGCAAAAGCCGCACTGGATCGCTTGCTCGGCCACCATCGCCTGCTGCACGGGATGCGAACGATCGCGTGACAGGCCTTCGATGGTGGTGACGGCGCGGCCTTCGCACTCGGCCAGGCTGACCAGGCAGGATCGCCGCGCCTCTCCGTCGATCAGCACCATGCACGCCCCGCAATCGCCCACACCGCAGCCGTATTTCGTGCCCGTCAGATTGGCAGCATCGCGCAGGCCCCACAGAAGGGGCGTGACCGGATCAAGGTCGATCTCGATCGCACGATCGTTGACGGTCAGGCGAGGCATCGGCCGAGGCTTTACCGAAAGGTGCGCCGCTAACGCAAGCCGACCTTCAGCCCGCCCCAGATGGTGCGCGGCGCGCCCAGGTCGATCGACCCGGCCTGGTTGCGGGTGACGATGCGCGCGTCCAGCAGGTTTTCGGCGCGCAGCAACAGACTGACCCCGGGCCGTAGTGGCACCTGCACCACCCCGTCCACGGTGGTGACGGCGGGAAGCACGTCGGTCTGCAGATCATCCTCGTACTGTCGGCCTACGTGGCGAACGGTGCTGCTCAACCGCCAGCCGGCGGCCGGTTGCCAGCCGAGCGTGCCGCTGGCGGCAAGGCGCGGCACTTGCGCGGGGCGCAGGCCGTCAAGCGCGGCGGACGGTCCGCTCGCATCCACCTTGGCGTCCGTCCAGGACAAGCTGGCATCCAGCGAAAACGTACCCCACGCACCCCGCGCACCAAGTTCCAGGCCGCGCGCGCGAATCGCATCGACATTGCGGCGCTGGCGCGTGGTGGGAGAGAGGGTGACGTTGGCTATGGCGTTCTTCAGCTGGTTGTCGAACGCCGTCACCGTCAGGGCCAGGCCAGCTGAAGGCCGCAGCTCCAAACCTGCCTCATAACCTTCCAGCTTTTCGTTCTTCAGCGCGGCGTTCGCCTGCGTGGTGATCGGGAAGACCACGAAGGGGCGGTACAGTTCGTTCATCGTCGGCTGGCGAAAACCGGTGTAGGCGGCGGCCCGGACGCTGATCGCATCGCCCACGCGCCACACCGCTCCTCCGCGAAAATTGCCGGTCCAACCGGCGCGATCGGCGTAGCGGTTGTCCGTCGTCATGCGGCCGGATGCGGCGATCTCGCGGAAGAAGCCGTTGTCGATCCGCCAGCGATCGGCGCGTGCGCCTGCGGTCAAGGTCAGGCGGCCGATTGTCCAATCGTCTTCGGCGTAGAGGCCTAGATCTGTGTTTCGGCCACCTGCACGGCGCAGGGCGGTGCGAAGGCCCGTTTGCGCACTGAACGGTTCCTCATAAAGCGCGCCTTCCGCCACCCGCAGGTCGGCGCCGAGCCGGGTCACGTGGTTGCGGGCCAGGGGCGGGCGCAGTTCGATCTTGCCGCCGTAGCCGGTGGATGGCGTCTTCACCTGGTCCAGCGTCTTGCGAAAGCTGGTGCTGCTGATGACGATGTTGGCAAAATCCTGCGTCTGGACATAGCCCAGCACATCGAACGCCCAGGCACCCCGGCCTACCAGGCGCAGACTGGCTTGCTGGCCGCTGGAGCGCGAATCGGCGCCGGCAAAGCGCAGGGTGCGCTGATCGTCATAGGCCAGGACGGAGGCTTGCAGTTCCGTGGTCGCGTCCAGAGGTGCGACGGCGCGCACCGCGGCTGACCAGCTTTCGAATCCGGCGCGGACGCTGGCGGGAGTGCGCTGGCCCGATGGCGTGGTCCAGAAGCCCTTGCCGCGATCCCATTGCACGCTGGCGACGGCGAAGCCTTGCCCCAGTTGCGGCGCAACGGTGAGGGCGGCCTGCGTCTCGCCACGCTGGTCAACCAGTGCCTCGGCAGTCAGTGGGCCCAGCGTGTCGGGAGAGCCGCTTTCCAGCTCGATCGTGCCCGATACCGCGCCCGCCCCGAATGCGCCTGCACCCCCGCCGCGCGTGATCTGGACCCGCCCCAGCCGCTGCGGCGCGAGTGCGCTAAACGGAATGTAGCCGAAGAACGGGTTGGCCACCGGCACGCCGTCCAGCAGGACCAGCGCGCGGCTTGAGGCATTGCCGCCCAGCGCGCGCAGTGTCGCGCCTTGATTCGACGGGTTGGCGGAGCGACTGTCAGACCGGCGGAACTGAGAGAACCCGGCGACGGAGGCCAGCACATCCTCGATCCGGCCCGAAGCACTGGCGGCGATGGCATCGCGCTCCAGCACGGTCGTATCGTAAGCGGGCGTGGCGGGCGTATCGGACAGGCCGCGCCCGATGACGGTGATGGGATAAGGCTCACCTGTGGGCCGGGCCGGTTGCGCGGCGGCCGGGCATGGCAGTGCGAGTGTAATGATCGCGCCGATCCAGGCGGGACCAGAAGGTGACCGTAAGATGGTTCGCAAGGAGGCGCGCATCGGCGCTCCCTAGGCCGACAGCTATCGCGCGTCTTGTGCTTTCAGCGAAGCGGGGAGGATTTGCGCGTAGTGCGCAAATGCTCGATCACGGCGCTGGCCCACAACGCCCACCCGATGATCAGCGGCTGGGCCAGCAATCGCGGGACGTGATAGGCCAGGCTCAGGCCGTGATCGGGCCGCGCCATGTCCAGTTGCATGTGGTGGTAGTTCGCCGGCCACACGCACAAAGCATATAGCGCCAGGCCCCATCCCGCCGCGCGCCGCAACGGCAGGGAGCGTGTCTGCACCAGGCCGATAGCGCCGGCGATCTCCGCCATTCCGGTCAGCGCGATGACGACGTCAGGCGCGGGCACCCAGTCGGGCGTAATCGCGAGGAAGGGTGCTGGCCGGGTGAGATGAATGATCCCCGCCGCGCCATAGACGGCGGCCAGGATCAAGCGTCCCCACTTTCGGCTCCTCGGCTCCGGAACGCCGATCAGGCTCAACGCGCCGATGCCACCTTCTTGTATGGCACGAACTGCTGCAGGCCGACGAAACCGCTATAGAACCGCGAGTTGCGATCAATCAGCGTCACGGTATCGACGCTGCAAAGCTGGCCGTTCAGCGGCTTGGTCACCATGATATCGTCGTTGTCCAGCGACTCGGGATTGCTGGGCCGGTTGACATATAACGTGCTGCCATAGCGATAGACGATCGCCGTCTTATCGATGATGCGCTGTTCGCTGGACTGGCCCAGCGGCAGGCAGTTCACCGGCTTGCCCGGCTCCCGCCCATCGAGCATCTTGGCCAGTTGCGCCTCACCCGTTAGCCGGTCCCGAGCAACAGCGGGAGGGGCGGCTACAATAGTGGCGGAAATGGCGGCCAGTACGATCGCCGCGCTTGATTGCTTATTCATTGCGACCTCTTGTTCGGTGTTCTTCACGCGACCAATAGCCGGCTCGCGCTGAACCAGTGCTGAAAAGTAACGCACAAGATCGCCGGATGGATCCGCCGGTTCAGCTGGATCAGGCCGTTCCGCCCACGGTCAGCCCCTCGATCAGCAAAGTGGGCTGCCCGACGCCCGCAGGCACGCTCTGCCCGCCCTTGCCGCAGACGCCCACGCCTTCGTCCAGCGCCATGTCGTTGCCGATGCCGGTGACGCGGGTGAGGACCGACGGCCCATCGCCGATCAGCGTTGCGCCCTTGATCGGTGCGCCCAGCTTGCCATTCTCCACCTTGTAGGCCTCGGTGCAGGAGAATACGAACTTGCCCGAAACGATATCGACCTGACCGCCGCCAAAGCTCTTGGCGTAGATGCCGTTCTTGATGCGGCTCAGCAGTTCCGCCGGATCGTCGTTGCCGCCCTTCATGAAGGTGTTGGTCATGCGCGGCATCGGCACGTGGGCATAGCTTTCGCGGCGGCCGTTGCCGGTCGGCTCTACGCCCATCAGGCGGGCATTCAGCCGATCCTGCATATAGCCTTTGAGGATGCCGTCCTCGATCAGCACTGTTTCCTGGGTAGGAGTGCCTTCGTCATCGATCGATAGCGATCCGCGCCGGTTCACGATCGAGCCATCGTCCACCACGGTGACGCCCGGTGCCGCGACTCGCTCGCCGATGCGGCCAGAGAAAGCGCTGGTGCCCTTGCGGTTGAAATCGCCTTCCAGGCCGTGGCCCACCGCTTCGTGCAGCAGGACGCCGGGCCAGCCCGGTGCGCACAGCACCGTCATCTCTCCGGCCGGAGCATCCACGCTTTCCAGGTTCACCAGGGCCTGGTTCAGCGCGATATCGATGCCGCGGTTCCAGTTCTTGGGATCGAACAGATCATCATAGAGCCAGCGACCGCCCATGCCGAACGTGCCGGTCTCGCGACGGCCGTTGCTTTCGGCGACGATCGAGATCGACAGGCGCACCAGCGGGCGCACGTCGGTGGCAACAAAGCCGTCCGCCCGCACTATCTCGACCACGGACCAGCTGCCGGTGATCGAGCAGGACACTTGCGCCACGCGCGGATCGCGGGCGCGGGCGGCAGCGTCCACCGTCTCCAGCAGCTTCACCTTTTCGGCGAAGGGCACCAGGTCGAGCGGGGATGCGTCAGTGTAGAGATGGCGATTGCTGGCGCGGGGTGGTGCCGGGCGAATACCCGTGGCCGGGTCCAGCAGCTTCAGCGTCTCACCCGCGCGGCGGATCGCGGCGGCGCTGATGTCGTTGGCGTGGGCGAATCCGGTCATCTCGCCCGAAACGCCACGCAGGCCGAAGCCCGCATCGCGCGAATAGTCGCAGGTTTTCAGCCGTCCGTCGTCGAAGCCGAACGCCTCGGAGGCGATGAATTGCAGGTACAGTTCGCCATCGTCACACGCCTTCAACGTCTCGGCGGCGAGGGCCTGGGCGTCTTCCGGGGTGAGTTGGCCGGGGCGGTAAAGGAGCGAGCGGGGATCGGGTGCGAATGCCATATGCCGGCAGATATAAGCACCCGCGTGGATTGCGCCAGCACCCGCTTCGTTGCGGATGCGCGATCGTTACGGATTGCTGCTGGTGCTCGCGCTGGCGCCGAACTCGTCCAGATCGCCCGGAAACACTTCGGTGCGCTCACGCTCGTGGGTGGTCGCGCCCTTCAGCACGAAGCGGCGATCGCAATAGCCGCATTCGACATAGCCCTTCTGGTCGATTTCCAGATAGACGCGCGGATGGCCCAGCGCCGCACCGGCGCGGATGTCGGTCGCGCCGTCACAGAATACGCGGCGCTTGTCGGTATAGACGGTCTCGGGCGGGTTGGTCATGGTTGGCGCGATTACCAAGGGCGTCGCGGCTTTGCCAGAGGGAATGCGGCGGCAGGTCTTTACCCCGGCGCGATCCTGCCCCAAATGCCGCGCATGACCGATCAACCCGCCATTTCGATCCGCGATGTCGTGAAGCGCTACGCCCCGGCGGGCGGGGGCGAGGGTAAACTGGCGCTGAAGGGCGTCAGCTTCGACGTGCCGGTCGGTAAGATCTTCGGCCTGCTCGGCCCCAACGGCGCGGGCAAGTCCACGCTGATCAACATCATGGCGGGCCTGGTCAAAAAGACGTCCGGATCGATCGACATCTGGGGCTTCGATATCGATGAGAACATGCGCAACGCCAAGCGGTCGATCGGGATCGTGCCGCAGGAAATCGTGTTCGACCCGTTCTTCACGCCGTTCGAGGTGCTGGAGATCCAGGCGGGGCTTTACGGCATCACCCAGCACCTGCGCCGATCCGAAGAGCTGCTGCGCGCGGTCCACTTGGCAGACAAGCGCAACGCCTATGCCCGCACATTGTCTGGCGGGATGAAGCGGCGGCTGCTGATCGCCAAGGCCCTGGTCCATCAGCCGCCCGTGCTGGTGCTGGACGAGCCGACCGCCGGTGTCGACGTGGAGCTGCGCCGCCAGCTGTGGGAACTCGTGACCCAGATGAATCGTGAGGGCGTCACCATCGTCCTCACCACGCATTACCTGGAGGAAGCAGAAGAGCTGTGCGATCAGATCGCCATCATCAACCATGGCGAGTGCATCGCCAACAAGCCCACGCGTGAACTGGTCGGCATGGCGCGGGAAAAGGTGGTGGAACTGACGCTGGACCGGGATCTCGGCCAGCTGCCGGTCGATGCCGCTTTCATCAAGAGCGAAAAGACCGGTGAGCGCACCATCGCGATCACGTACAACAAGGACCGCAGCAACGCCGGGCAAGTGCTGGCGTCCGTGCAGGCGCAGGGCTTTGCCATCGTCGACGTCACGACGCGCGAAGCCGATCTGGAAGACGTGTTCGTCAGCCTGACGAGCGAGGGTCAGACGGCTTGACTGGAGATACCGGCGATACCGCCCCGGTGTCGTTCTTCCAGTTGCCGCGCGAGCGACGGCGAATGGCCCGGCCGCAACGGCGGCATTCGCCGACGTAGCTCAGCCCGTCCCAATGGGCGGTCGATCGTTTGGGGTTGTGTCGGTCAAAGAGGCACAGGATTCGCTTCAGAACCATACGTTCATCCCTTCCGCCTTTCAGACGGCTCCCCCCAAGGAAGTGTTCTTGATACCGCAAGAGTACCGGCGCGGCCCCCACGGCACCGGTACAGTAGGTGATAATACTTATCCCTCTTGGGCAAGCCACGCAATCGGCATCATTGCCCGTCACAAAAGATTGCGGGTGCTCCGCGATGGCGGCAAGGAGGCGGCATGGATGACCTGAATGCGGCCACGGGGCCGGCTTATGACGTGATCATCGTCGGCTCCGGCGCGGCCGGGCTGACGGCGGCGCTGGCGCTTGCGCAGACGCTAAAAGTGCTGGTGCTGGCCAAGGGCGAGCTGACCGGCGGCTCCACCGCCTGGGCACAGGGCGGCATTGCCGCAGTGCTCGATGCGGGCGATACCTTCGAAGACCATATCCGCGATACGATGGTGGCCGGGGCCGGGCTCAACCGTTTGGAGACGGTGGAATTCGTGATCGAGCGCGCGCCCCATGCGATCGAGCGGCTGGCGGAACTGGGGGTGCCGTTCAACACGGACGGCAATTCGCTGCATCTGACTCGTGAGGGGGGCCACTCGCACCGAAGGATCGTCCATGTCGACGATGCCACCGGCTGGGCAGTGCAGGCCGCGCTGCTGAAAGCGGCGCAGACCAATCCCAACATCACCCTGCTGCCGGGCCGCGCCTGTATCGATCTTATCACCGGGCGGCATGAGCAGCGCTATTCAGGCTCTGGCCGGGTCTGGGGCGTCTACGCGCTGGATCAGGAAACCGGCCAGGTGGAGGCGCATACCGCGCGGGCCACGATCCTTGCCACCGGCGGCGCGGGGCGCGTCTATCAGTTCAGCACCGCCCCACGCGGCGCGACCGGCGACGGCATCGCCATGGCGTGGCGCGCAGGAGCGCGAGTCTCCAACATGGAGATGATGCAGTTCCATCCGACCTGCCTCTACAATCTGGACGTGAAGAACTTCCTCATCACCGAGGCGGTGCGGGGCGAAGGCGGGCGGCTGATCAATCCGCGCACCGGCAAGCGCTTCATGACGTTCTACGATCCCGAGCGGCTGGAACTGGCCCCGCGTGACGTGGTGGCGCGCGCGATCGATTCGGAGATCAAGCGCTTCGGCCTGGATTACGTCCACCTCGATATCAGCCACCAGCCGCCCGAGTTCGTGCGCGAGCATTTCCCGACGATCTACGATAAGCTGCTGGGTCTGGGGCTGGACATGACGCGCCAGCCGATCCCGGTGGTGCCTGCCCAGCACTACACCTGCGGCGGCATCCTGATCGACATGAACGGCAAGACCGATCTGCCCGGCCTCTACGCCGCGGGCGAATGCACCGAAAGCGGCTTGCACGGGGCCAATCGCCTGGCCTCGAACTCGCTGCTGGAATGCTTCGTTTTCGGCGAGGCGGCCGCCGCGCATATCCTGGCGCAATGGGACGCCTTCGATGCCCCGCCGCCGGTCCGGGCGTGGGACGAAAGCCGCGTCATCGAGGCTGACGAGGAAGTGGTGATCAAGCAGAACTGGACGGAAATCCGCCGGTTCATGTGGAACTACGTGGGCATCGTGCGCACCACCAAGCGGCTGGAACGCGCCGCACACCGCATCAAGCTGCTGAACGACGAGATCGAGGAATATTACCGCCACTTCCGCGTCTCGACCGACCTGATCGAGTTGCGCAACCTGCTGCAAAGCGCCGATCTCATCGTGTGCTCGGCGCTCAAACGGCACGAAAGCCGGGGGCTGCACTACACGCTGGATTATCCCGAAACGGGTGCAGAGGCACGGGACACGGTGCTGGTGCCGTAAGCGCACTGCGCGCCACCTCCGCTAGACATGAGCGGAGGTAGAGACTGATGGCGCTCAGCTGATCCCGAACACCCGGCCCAGGAAGATCAGCACGATCGCGCCGATTACGGAGGCGAGGCAGCCAGCCCGGTTGAAATCCCCGGAACCCCGGCTGGCGACCAGTCCCGCGACGAGCGAGCCGCCGATGCCCAGCAGGATCGTGGCGATCCAGCCCATGTTGACCGAGCCAGGATAGAAAAAGCGTGCCAGCACGCCGATGATCAGGCCGCTGATGATGGCGCTGATGATGTTGATCATGAGCTAAGGCCCTTCCACGTCGATGATCCCCGAAGATGCTGTCGGAAACGCAGCACCCTCTTCGCGGTTGCGAGGGTACCTTAGCATTTCGCTCCGCCCGTCGCATGAGGGGAAGGCGCGGGCGATTGGTCGCAAGCGAGATTCGGTTCGGCGCGCGTAAATGTGGAAAAAGATTTAGTCCGATTTCGCGATTTGCCCCTTGCAGCCTGTCTGCGCGAAGGAGTCGCGCAGCTTCGCTATGAGGAGGCGGTTCGAAAGCCCCTCTTGCCGTCGATTCGCGAAACGCGCACTATGGGTTGTGGTTCTTTGCAGGAGGAGCCCTCAATACCTAGTTAAGCAGGGTCTCTCGCGCTTGGAGCGAAGCACCATCGGTGCAGCGTCTCAAGAACGGTAAGGCCAAGCTGTGAAGGAATTGAGGATGGCCCCGCCGCAAGGCCGATGAGATTGGCTTACAGGGGACGCAACGTGGACTTCAGACCGGGCAGCGAAGGGCAGATAGATACCGTGGACGCCGATCAGACCGTAATGCCGTTTGCCGAAAAGACGGCCCCGAGTTCGGGTAAGGGGCCGCGCCCGTCCGAAGAAGCGGTGAAGGCCGCGCCCGTGAAGGATGTACCCGCGAAGAAGGTCAGAGATTCAAAGACGATCAATGATCGCCGCTTCACCATCACCACTGACGATACGCGTGATTCGCTGCTGACGGAATTCGGCAAGGATACGCTGGACGATCGCTACCTGCTGCCGGGCGAGAAATACCAGGATCTCTTCGCGCGTGTGGCCGATGCCTATGCCGATGATCAGGACCACGCCCAGCGGCTTTACGATTACATCTCGAAGCTGTGGTTCATGCCCGCGACGCCGGTGCTGTCGAACGGCGGAACCGGTCGCGGCCTGCCGATCTCGTGCTACCTGAACTCGGTGGATGACAGCCTGGAAGGCATCGTCGCCACCTGGAACGAGAACGTCTGGCTCGCCTCGCGTGGCGGCGGCATCGGCACGTACTGGGGCGCGGTGCGTGGCATTGGTGAGCCGGTGGGCCTGAACGGCAAGACCAGCGGCATCATTCCCTTCGTCCGTGTGATGGATTCGCTGACGCTGGCGATCAGCCAGGGTTCGCTGCGCCGCGGCTCGGCGGCCTGCTACCTCGATGTCTCGCACCCCGAGATCGAGGAGTTCCTGGAAATCCGCAAGCCTTCGGGCGATTTCAACCGCAAGGCGCTCAACCTGCACCACGGCGTGCTGCTGACCGACGAGTTCATGGAAGCGGTGCGCAATGGCGACGAGTTCGCGTTGCGTAGCCCCAAGGACGGTTCGGTGCGCGGGAAGGTGGATGCGCGCTCGCTCTTCCAGAAGCTGGTCGAGACGCGCCTCGCGACCGGTGAGCCCTACATCGTGTTCTCCGATACGGTGAACCGCATGATGCCGCGCCACCATCGCGAGCTGGGGCTCAAGGTTTCCACCTCGAACCTGTGTTCCGAGATCACGCTGCCTACCGGCCGTGATCACCTGGGCAACGATCGCACCGCGGTGTGCTGTCTCTCCTCGCTCAACCTGGAAACCTGGGAGGAATGGCGCGCCGACAAGCGCTTCGTGGAAGACGTGCTGCGTTTCCTCGACAACGTGTTGCAGGACTATATCGACCGGGCGCCGGACGAGATGGCGCGCGCCAAGTACTCCGCCGCGCGTGAGCGTTCGGTGGGCATGGGCGTGATGGGCTTCCACTCGTACCTGCAGAAGAAGGGCATCGCCTTTGAAAGCGCGATGGCCAAGGCGCTGAACATGCAGATGTTCCAGTACATCAACCAGAAGGCCAACGAAGCCTCGATGCTGTTGGCGAACGAGCGTGGGCCGTGCCCCGACGCCGCCGACGTCGGCGTGATGGAGCGCTTCAGTTGCAAGATGGCGATCGCGCCCACCGCGTCGATCAGCATCATCTGCGGCGGCACCTCCGCCTGCATCGAGCCGATCCCGGCCAATATCTACACCCACAAGACGCTTTCGGGCAGCTTCGTGGTGAAGAACCCATATCTGGAAAAGCTGCTGGCTTCGAAAAGCAAGGATTCCAACAATGTGTGGAATTCGATCCTGGAGCATGGCGGCTCCGTCCAGCACCTCGACTTCCTCTCGCCTGAGGAAAAGGCGGTCTACAAGACCAGCTTCGAGATCGACCAGCGCTGGCTGCTGGAATTCGCGGCGGACCGCACGCCGTATATCGACCAGGCCCAGTCGCTCAACCTCTATATCCCGGCAGACGTCGACAAGTGGGACCTGATGATGCTGCACTTCCAGGCGTGGGAGCGCGGGATCAAGTCGCTGTACTATCTGCGCTCGAAGTCCGTGCAACGTGCCGGGTTCGCTGGCGGCGTCGAGGCGGACAATACCCCCGAGGCCCCCAAGTTCGCGATCGGCGAGACCACCGATTACGACGAGTGCCTCGCCTGCCAATAATGATCGCCTGCCGATAAGGATGGCCTGTCGCCGATACAGGCCATCACCCAATCCGAGTTGCCACCGCGAATGCCCTTCCCGGCCGATTTGATCGGTGGGGGAGGGCATTTGGCCGTTATGGCCGGCATGATCGGCGATGATCCAAGGGTTACGCGGAACCAAGCACCCGCGTCGTTCGTCCCTACGTCGAACCCACCGCGCCATCGCGCGGCTCAGGATTGGACGAGATCATGCTTCAGCAAACCACCGGCGTGGCCGGAACCGATACCGCCGTACAAAAGCGCCAAGCCGTCGACATCACCGTAACCCTGGCCGAGGGCGCGGCGGCGGGGGCTGTTGCCGGTCTGGCCGGGTCGGCGGTGATGGAGGTGTTCCAAACCTATTCCGCCGCGTTCTTCCAGCCCAAGGGTTCCAATCCGCCCGCCACCGAACAGGCCGCCCTGCGTGCCGCCAGGCTGGTCGGTACGACGCGCTTGCGCCGGGCCGATCGTGAGGCCGGAGGGCAGGCGGTCCACTATGTCTTCGGCACCCTCACCGGCGCGGCTTATGGTGCGCTGGCGGAAAAGGTGCCCGGCGTCACGCGCGGACGCGGTCTGGCCTTCGGCCTCGTATCGGCGCTGCTGATCGATCAGTTGGCGGTGCCTCTGCTGGGATTCGCCAAGCCGCCGTTGCGCTACACCTTGCGCACCCACCTTTACGGCTTCGCTTCGCACGCGGTCTTCGGCATCGTCACCGAAGCGGTGCGCAAGAGTTTGCGCAAGCGCAAGCCGGTCTTGCTGGAAAGCGCCGGGGCGCGATCGGGCATCACGTTGGCGGATGTTTCGGTGCCGCTGTTGCTGGGCCTCGCCAATGGCCAGCGCACGTTCACTCCACCCGCCGCCGTGACCATCGCCGCCGCCAGCCAGGGTTTGGGCTTGCAGGGAACGCCCCTCTCGTTCCTCACTTCGAAGTGGACTGGCGCGATCATGAGCGCGGCGGCGATTGGGGAGTATGTGGCGGACAAGCAGCCCAATACCCCGGCCCGCATCGCGGCACCGGGCGTGGCGAGCCGGTTGATCGGCGGTGCCCTGTCAGGCGCGGCGGCGGCACGGCCTGGGCGGGCGCTGGTCGCGGCCAGCCTTGGGGCTGCCGGCGCGCTGCTAGGCACGTACATCAGCTATCGCGCGCGCATGGTGCTGGCTCGCGCCGTAGGGCGTGATGCGCCGGTCGCATTCCTGGAGGATGCTCTTTCGATTGCCGGCTCGGCAGCGCTGGCGGGCTATGCCGCGCTGCGCGAAAGCCAGCGGGAAGCGCAGCATCGCCCTGATCTGGCTGCGTAAAACCTTGCTTCTTTTCGGTGCGGCGACAATGGACTGGCTATGGGCACTCTTGTCGCCGTTCTGTCTCAGCTGTTTTGGGGCGTCACTATTGGGGCGCTGACGGGTACCGTCGGCCTGATCCTGAAGGTGGTGCTGACGGCAGGCGGCGTGTTCGGTAGCGGTTTCGCGATCTTCAACTGGCGCAAACTGCGCGATCGTCTGTCGTTTCGCCGCCGCTGACACACGTCTCTCGCTCTGATCCGATACGAAAATGCCCCGGCGTCCTGTCGGACACCGGGGCCATCGCACGGCGGAAGAGGGGGAGGGGGAGGTCCGCCGTGGGAAACTCGTCATCAGATAAAGTGGCTCAGGCCTGACCCACGCCCATCGGAACGGGCGTACCCTGCTTCAGGTATATGCGGTTGTCATCAATCCGGTCGATCTGCTCGATCGCGATGAAGTGATGTGCACCATCAGAACTGTCGCTCTTGGTCAGCTTGATGCGATCGTCGACCACTTCATCGACAGTCCCGATATGCTGACCCGAATTATCGGCGATTTCCATGTGCTCTTTAATACGAAGCTTCTCAAACATGAAGGCGTTCCTGTATCGTGTCGTTGCTTACGACTAGAAAACGGAATTGAGTCTTCTTCGTTCCGTGATCTTGCCGCACTGGCGAAACGCTTCGCGGCGTGTCCTCGGGGGCAGGGAACCGTTACGATCACCGACGCTATTTGCTCTGTTCTAGCGAGGACACATTGAGGAGTACGCGCGTGGAAGACGATCGCATCTGGACGTTCGAAAAGGAATTATGGACCGGCGGCGCCGAGGTTTACGAACAGCGCGTCAGCAAGGATTGCGTCATGGCGCTACCGGCCGAACCTTATCTCTACACAGGGGAGCAAGCCACCGCGGCGGTGAAGGACACTCCGCGCTGGGAGGAAGTGGATTTTGCCGAAACACAGGTCAGCCGCCCGCAGGAAGGGCTGATCGTTATCGCCTACCGCGTGAAGGCAAAGCGCGGAGACAAAACCTACCACGCCCTTTGCACCAGCACCTTGCGCCGTTTGTCGCACGAAGAGTGGGACGTTGTGCAGCACCAGCAAACGCCACTCGGCGTGATAGTCGCCGATCCTGACGAGAAGGCCTGACGTGTTCCCCCTCTCTCGCCTGGCGAGAGAGGGGACGTCGTTCAGTCGGCGGCTTGGCCGAAAGAAGCGTCGCCCCGCCCGGCCAGCAGTACGCGCTCACCGTCGATCCCGTCGATCAGGCTGACGGGCAGGAAGGCCACGCCGTCATCATGAGGGTCGGTGGACGTCAGGCGGAGTCGCTCGCCATCCACCCCCGCCACGTAGCCCAGGGTGTGGCCGTAATTATCGACAACCGCCATGCCCTCGCGAACCGTGCCTTCGGGCGTGGCGAAACTGGCTGGCTCCTGCGTGCCGGACCGCTGCGGCTGCTGCTCGGCGCGAGAAGGCGGAGGAACGGTGCCGATCGCATCCTCAGGCTGGGTAAAGCGATCGCCGGTCCGCCCGGCAGGAGCATTTGCGCCCAAAGTCGATTGCGCCTCGGAGAAGTAGGGCTGCTCCATGCTCTCGGGCCCTTTGCCGTCCGCTACGGTCTCGGGCCGCTTTTCGTCGTGCGGGGCAGCATCAGGGCCGCGATAGGGCGAAACTGCATCAGGCTGGCCCGGTTCCGCGATGGAAGCGCCCCCGCCCGAGGTCTGCGACTGGCTTTGCGACTGATTTTTCGATGAGTCCGACAAGGGGCCTGCTCCGGTATGTCATGCCGCGAAAGCTTGCGGCCTTTCCCGCAACAATGAATGGCCGCACCGGGCGGTTCCATGCCGGAGGAAATGCCCGTCGCGCATCCCGCACGCCGCGGCGGATACAAGACCTTGCGGGTGAAATGGGCGGCGACCACAAGATATCTGCACCACGCGTCTGTGGACAACGCATTTCGTTCCGATTCTGTACCTCCAAATTTGCCGCAAAATGCTTATCTTCCTGGCAATGCCATGGCGCTGCGTGATCGCGCGCGTCTTCGGCTGCGGGGCGGCTGGTGTCGCCCTCGCCGCCGCTCATTGCCTTTGCCGGAGTATCCGCCATGCCTCTTCTCGAAGCCCGCAAGACCTACAAGCCCTTCGAGTATCCCTGGGCCTACGACATGTGGAAGCGCCAGCAGCAGATCCACTGGATGCCTGAGGAAGTGCCGCTGGGTGAGGATTGCCGCGACTGGGCGCAAAAGATTTCGGATCATGAGCGCAACCTGCTGACCCAGATCTTCCGCTTCTTCACGCAGGCCGATGTGGAGGTGCAGGATTGCTACCACGAGAAATACGCCCGCGTCTTCAAGCCCACCGAGATCAAGATGATGCTGGCCGCCTTCTCCAATATGGAGACGGTGCATATCGCCGCCTACAGCCACCTGCTCGACACCATCGGCATGCCCGAGAGCGAGTACGGCATGTTCCTGGAATATGAGGAGCTGAAGGCCAAGCACGATTACCTGCACACCTTCGGTGTCGATACGGACGAGGATATCGCCCGGACGCTGGCCATGTTCGGTGGCTTCACCGAGGGGCTGCAGCTGTTCGCCAGCTTCGCGATGCTGATGAACTTCCCGCGCTTCAACAAGATGAAGGGCATGGGGCAGATCGTCAGCTGGTCCGTGCGCGATGAGAGCTTGCATTGCGAAGGCATCACCAAGCTGTTCCACGCCTTCACCAAGGAGCGCGGCTGCCTGACCAAGGCGGTGAAGGAAGACATCATCGATTGCTGCCAGAAGACGGTGCGGCTGGAAGACGCCTTCATTGATCTGGCATTCGAGCAGGGCCCGGTCCCCGGCATGAGCGCCAAGGAGATCAAGCGCTACATCCGCTACATCGCCGACTGGCGCCTGGGCCAGCTCGGCCTGCCCGAGATCTACATGATCGAGGACCACCCGCTGCCCTGGCTGCAGCCGCTGCTGAACGGCGTGGAGCACGCCAACTTCTTCGAAACCCGCGCCACCGAATATTCCAAAGGCGCCACCCGCGGCAACTGGGGCGACGTGTGGAGCAACTTCGACTCCCGCCGCAAGGCCCGGACGGGCGAAGAAGCCAACGACGAAGTGGAACTGGTACCGGGCCTGTTCGGCGAAAGCGTCGCGGCGGAATAGGTGATGTTTGGCGACGTTCGATACCAAGTCTTTATTTCTTCGACTTACGAAGACTTGCGTGAAGAGCGTCAACAGGTAACTCAAGCTATACTCGAGTTAGGTCACATGCCAGTTGGTATGGAGCTATTTCCTGCTTCGGATCTGAGGCAAGCAGATCTGATACGAAAAGTAATCGACGAATCTGATTATTATGTAGTTTTAGTTGGTGGACGCTACGGCTCTATTGATGAAAGTACGGGAAGTAGCTTTACGGAGATGGAGTATGATTACGCTCTAACTCGTAACATTCCTCTATTAGGATTTGTGAGGGATGAAATTGGTGCCATTCCGGGCAAGTATCTGGAAACGGACCCTGCAAAAAAAGAGAAGCTTGAAGCGTTTCGAGCGAAAGTTTTAAAACGCACATGCCGGAAGTTTTCAGACCCTCTAGAGCTTGGCTTACATGTGCTTAAAAGCTTAGTAAGTGAAATTCGCTTAGCTCCTCAGATTGGATGGGTACGAGCTGACCAAGCCAAATCGATTGCTGATATCAGCCGTGAGCAAGAACTAAGAGAACTTTCGGAGAGACAAAAAGCCGAAATAACTCGTTTGAAAAAGCAACTGCGAGATGGATCTTTGGTGCTGGATGACGAAGTGAAGACTCCAAGCGGAAAAGACAAATTTGCCATTTCGCTGACGTACAATGATCGAGAGAAGCAGCTCACCAGATCGGATATAGAATATACATACGATGATCTGCTAAAGATCATTGGTCCTTCAATGTTCGGCTATATCCAGCGGCGACCCGGTCGCGGCGGCGCATATAGCTTCGAAGGAAATATAATAGATGCGGCTAGAATGAAAATCTATGAAGATGCAGGAAGTATACAGATAAATCTGTTAAGCCATCAGATTGACATTCTTCTTCTCCATTTAAAACAAATGGGCATATTAGAATTCGCAGAAACAAAGGATGAGGATGGTGGGTATTTTCGTGGAATGACACTCACCGAATACGGCGAACGCTATTTGACTACAATCTCTCTCATATAAAATTTACACGATTATAGATGAATGTCGGTGGATTGAATAGACTGAAATTCAAGCCAGAATTATAATTCTGGTCGACTATAGGTATAAGGATGAGTTGAATGGATCGGCTATTGCAGCGCACGCCGATCGCATGACCGCCAAATCTTCCATCGCCAGCAAGTCGCTCTGGACGATCGGGACGTATGCCGCGTCGGCGTCGATCCGGTTTGGCAGCAATATCGTGCTCTCGCGGTTGCTGGGGCCGGAGATCCTGGGCGTGGTCGTGATTGCGCAGGCGATCCGCACCGGGTGTGATCTGCTGACCGACCTCGGGCCGGAGCAGAATGTCGTCCACAGTCCGCATGGCGAGGACGAGCGGTTCCTCAATTCGCTCTGGACTCTGCAGGTCGTGCGCGGGTTGCTGGTCTCGCTCGCCTGTCTGGCGCTGACGCCGGTGCTGGCGCGGTTCTATCGGATCGACTGGGCGATCCTGGCGGTGGTGAGCGCCGCGCCGTTCCTCAATTCGCTGATGTCCACCTCGATCTTCAGCGCGGCCAAGCGGCTGGACGTGAAGGCGCGCAACCTGTTCGAACTGAGCGCGGAGGCGGTGGGCCTTGTCATCACCTTGGTGCTGGCGTTGAGCTTGCGCAATGTGTGGGCGCCGGTGCTGGGTATCCTGCTCTCGATCGCGGCCCGCTCGGCGATGACGTACCTGATGCCCCACCCGCGCCACCGGCTGCTGCTGGACAAGGTGCATGCGCCCGCGATTTTCCACTTCAGCAAGTGGATCATGCTCTCCTCGCTGTCCTTCTACGCGGCGATCTATGTCGATCGGCTGTTCCTGGGGCGCGTGGTGCCGCTGGCGACGCTGGGCGTCTATGGCCTCGCCCGCGCGATCTCTGACTTGCCCAACACGGTGGCCGGGCGGCTGGCGTTCCAGATCGTGTTTCCCTTTGTAGCAAAGCACCAGAACGAGTTGGAGCCCGGGTCGCCCGCCCGCCGCGAACTGGCGCAGACACGGCGCAACTTCCTGCTGTTGGTACTAGTGGGCATCGCCACCGTCATGGCTTGGTCGGACTGGGCGGTGCACATCCTCTACGGCAACCGCTATGCCGAGGCGGGGTGGATGCTGTGCCTGCTGCTGATCGGCGGTTGGATCGCGGTGCTGTCCTCCTTGAACGAGGCGACCGTGTTTGGCCGGGGCGAGCCGCAGAACGTGGGCCTGGCGAACCTGGTCCGCTTCCTATCGATGGGCGGGGTGCTGTGGCTGGGCTTCCATTGGGCGGGGCTGCCCGGCGCGCTGCTGGCGCTGCCGGCCAGCGAACTGGCGCGCTATGCCATCCTTATGCGCGCGCAATTGCGGCTTAAAACCACGTTCGTGGCGCAGGATCTGGCTTTGAGTGCGGGGCTGGTGGCTCTGTTCGCCGGGTGGGTGGCGCTGCGCCTTTCCCTCGGGCTGGGGGTGCCCTGGGCCCTGATCGGCTGAAGCCAAGGGCGACAGGCCTAGGCGCGCTGCATCAATTCGGCGCGATGGGCATAGACTGCATCCTCGGTATAGAGCCGCCCGCTCTGCGCCGCAGCGCCGACCAAGGCGCTCAGGGCGGCGCGATCGCGATGAAGGCTCAGGACCGCCTGCGCCAGCGCCTTTGGATCACCCTGGGGAGTGAAGCGTCCGCCGCCATGCTGGGCGACAAGACCGCGCGGATAGGCGCTGTCGTACCCCACGATCGGGCAGCCGCAGACCAGCGCCTCGATCAGGCAGCGCGCGGATTCCGGCGTCTTGTGGCAGAACAGCAGCAGGTCGGCGGCTTTCAGGCGGTCCAGCAGCACATTGCGCCGCCCTTCGAAGCCGGGAAAGGTCACCATGCCGCCCAGGCCCAACTGCTTGGCCTTGTCGAGCAAGGCCGGAAGATCGGGGCCATCGCCGATCCATGTGGCGCGAAACGGCACATCAGCCCGGTGCAACGCCTGCAACGTCTCCAGCCACTCGAATGGTCCCTTCATCGCGGTTGCCCGACCGGGGTAGATTATCTCCAGGGGCGCGCCGGAAAGGATGCGCGCCTGCTTCGCCGCCAGCGAAGCGGCGTCGATCTGCTCGTCGGCATGGGTGTGGATGTCATAGGTGCAGTGCGGATCGGGCGCGGATCGGGCGTAGTATTCAAAGGTATCGCCACCTTGCAGCAGGGCGACCGCGCTCTGGCGCAAGGCGTGGCGGATCAGACCCTGCGCGGGCGGCAGCCAAAGCTCTGCGGCCAGGCGCTTCAGCGGCGATCCGGCGGCGCGGCTGCGGATGATCGGCGGCTCCACCCGGTCTATCCATGCGGAGTAGCGCCGTTTCTGCCGGATCGCCTCCAGCGCAGCCACGAAAGGCCAGTCGCCCAGGACCGTGCCCAGAGTGAAGCACAAGTGGCTATGTTGCGGGATCGCTGAGCGGAACTGGCGGCGCACCGCAGGCAGGGCGCGGAGCATGGCGGCGGGGCCATACCCTTGCGGCAGGCCGAACAACCGCAGCTTCTGCCCAAGGATACCCTCATTCGTATCGACCCAGGCAGACGTGCTGGGCCCCTGCGTCAGGATGCCGTAGAACGAGACGCGATCAAAATGGCGGCACCATTGCCGCAACCCGGCAGCGGTCTGGTCGTCGATCTGCAGGCCGTTCGGGCCGAGCCGCATGTGGACGTGGGTGACCAGGAGCAGCGTGTTCAGGTCCTGCATGTCCGGCCCCGCATCCCCGGCATTTCCCTTGAAGTTTCGCTGTGCCCGCCTTTCGCAGCTTCCCCGGCGCGGCGCCAGAGCAAAGCATAGGAGTCAGCGCTGGTAGAAAATCGCCTTTGGCATATCCATATCATTGTCTCGCACCATGGCGTTTGTCGCGTGGAGGCGTCGTCTGGTCGACGCAGCCGGTTCGGTGTCAGCTTATGTGCAACTTGCGCGCGGCACGCGGCATTCTCAGGGCAAACGCCTAGTTGATGGAAGAATTCTGATGATCAAGATCATGCTTTTCGCCGCCGGAGCGGCCCTTGCGGCGGCGTCTCCCACGATCGCGCAAGACGGCACCACTGTCGATCCGGCCGACAATGCGGCCCTGAACGACCCAAACGTGATGACAGTGCGCAACGTGACGCGCACGGAAATGGCGCATGGGCTGCAGATTTTCGACGCAGGCGGCAAGCCGGTCGGCATGGTAGAGCGGATGTCGGGCAACGACGTGATCATCAGCAGCGGCACGCGTGAGTACACGGTGCCGATCACCGACTTCTATGCCTATAACCAGCACGGGCAGGACTATTTCGCGACGCGTACGCCGAAGGCTACGCTGGAAGCGCAGTCCTCGACCAGCGGCACCAAACCGATCGCTATGCGGTGAGGACGAGGCGGCAGCCGAGGCTGGCACACCGCTAGCTTGGTTGCCCGCAGGGTGAGAGGCGGGCGGAGGCTGCCCAGCCCCCGCCCGCGCATCCCTCAGAGAATGCCGGCTTTCACTCCGGCGCGCTGGAACATGCCGACGATCTGCTGAACCTGCTCCGCCGTATGTGCGGCGCACAGCGAGCAGCGCAGCAGCGTCATGTTGGCGGGCGTTGCAGGCGGGCGGGCAAGGTTCACGTAGAGCCCCTCGTGCAGCAGGGCTTCCCACATCGCCGCACCGCGCTCCAGGTCGGGCATGATGACTGCGATGATGGCGCTTTGGGGGGTTTCGGTGCCAAGGTGAAAGCCCGCGGCCTTGAGCGCCGCGTGCAACGTGCGTGAATTCTCCCACAGATGCGCGCGCTTGTCGGCCGCATGCATCAGCTTGCGGATCGACGTGCAGGCGGTGGCGACGACGCTGGGCGGCAAGCTGGCGGTGAACACGTAAGGGCGGCAGACCAGCCGCATGATCTCGAACTTGGGATGGTTCGAGACGCAGAAGCCTCCGACGGTGCCGACCGACTTGGAGAAGGTGCCGATCACGAAATCGACGTCGTCCAGGCAGCCCTGATCCTCGGCCACGCCGCGCCCGTTGGGGCCGATGAAGCCCATCGAATGCGCTTCGTCCACCAGCACCATCGCGCCATGCTTCTTGGCGACGGCGATCATCTCCTTGAGCGGGGCGATATCGCCCATCATGGAATAGACGCCTTCCAGGATCACCAGCTTGCCCGCGCCTTCGGGAATGCGCCTCAGGCGCTTTTCCATGGCCTCCAGGTCGTTGTGCTTGAACGGCACGACTTCGGCGTCACCCATCTTGCAGCCGTCCCAGATCGAGGCGTGGCTGTCGATGTCGAGGATGATGTAGTCGCCCTTGCCGGCGATGGTGGAGATGATGCCCAGGTTCGCCTGGTAGCCGGTGGAGAACACCATGGCATGATCCATGGCGTAGAACTCGCACAAGGCTTGCTCGACCGCCTTGTGGCCTGAATAGGTACCATTGAGCACCCGGCTGCCGGTGGTGCCCGAGCCGAAGTCGGTCAGCGCCTTCTGGCCCGCCTCGATCACGTCGGGATCGAAGGTCATGCCCATGTAGTTGTAGGTGCCCAGCAGGATCGTCTCGCGCCCGTTGCAGATCGCCGTGGTGGGCGAAAGCACCCGGTCCATCACCAGGCTGAAGGGATCTTCCACGCCCGAGTCGAGCAGGTTGCGGCGCATCTCAATCAGCGGATCGAACTTGCTGAACAAGTCAGGCTGGCCGCCCTCGATAACCTCGGGCTGGTCTGGCTGGTTTACGGCTTCGGTCATGTTAGATCAGCCCTTCAGCTTCACCACGGCGTCGATCAGCTGGCCGTAGTTTTCGATCTCGGCCTGCTGATTCATGCTGATGATGATATCGAACTCGTCCTCGATGGCGGCCACGAAATCCATGATAGTCAGGCTGTCGAATTCCAGATCGTCGGTGAAGCGGGTGGCGTCGGTGATGGCCACGCCCTTCTTGTTGAACGGTTCGATCAGGGCGTCGATGCGGGCCTTGGTGGCTTCGCGGTCCATGGGTCTGCTCCGAATTGCTTTGCGGCGCTTGTGGCCTCAGAATGGGGCGCAAAAGCGGCGATGGGGGTAGGGTGTCAAGCCTTAGAGGACCATTCGCGGCGCGGCGTGCGGCGAACGCAGTGCGTTTAGACGAGCGCCCGAACCGCCTGCATGAACGGTCCGATCGATACCGGCTTGGCCAGATACCCCTCCGCCCCGGCCTCACGAATGCGTTCCTCGTCGCCCTTGCCGGCGTAGGCGGTCACCGCCAGCACCGGGATGGTCCGCAAGACGGGGTCCTTTTTCGCCGCCTCGATCAGGTCCAGCCCGGAGACGTTGGGCAGCTGGATATCCATGATGATCAGGTTCGGCACGAACTCGCGCGCCCGTTCCAGCGCGTCGCGGCCATCGGCGACCGGCTCCACCGCGAAGCCCTGGCTTTTCAGGACGTCGCAGAACAGCTTTCGATTGAGGTCGTTGTCCTCGACAACGAGAATGCGCTTTGCCATTCGGTTCGCGACCCTATCTACCATATGGCATGAATGCTCATCCGCCCTCTATGGCACCGACACGAGGCTGACAATTCCCACTCCTACGCAAAACTCCGGAGGCGGCGATCCGCAAACGCTGGCGCTGAACGCGCTGGGCTGGATCGTCATCGACGATGATCGTGCCGGGCGCTTTCTGGCGCTGACCGGATTGACCCCTGACGAACTGCGCGCCTCGCTGGGCTATCCCTCCACGCTGGCGGCGGTTCTTGAATATCTTTGCGGCCATGAGCCGGACCTGATCGCGGCGGCCGAGGCGCTGGGCTGCCGCCCGCAGGACCTGGTCGCCGCTCGCGAAAGGCTTACCGCATGAACCGCCCCCTGGTGATAACCGATTGCGACGAAGTGCTGCTGCACATGATATCGCATTTCCGCGACTGGCTGGCCGAGGAGGAGGGCATGACCTTCGACATGTCCCGCCACGATTTCGCCAATGCCATCACCAACAGCCTCACCGGCGAGAAGCTGGAGCAGAAGGCGATCTGGGAACTGCTCAACAAGTTCTTTGACGAGCAGATGCATCGCCAGACCGCCGTGGCAGGCGCGATCGATGCCATCGGGACGCTAAGCCAGGAGGCCGACGTGGTGGTGCTGACCAACCTGATGGATCACCGCCGCGATTCGCGCACCAGACAGCTGCTGGAGCATGGCCTGGATCTGCGCGTCTTCACCAACCAGGGGCCCAAGGGTCCGGCGTTGAAGGCGATCCTGGACGAGTACCAACCCAGCCGGGCCGCGTTCATCGATGATCTGCCGCAGCATCACGATTCGGTCAGCGCCATCGCGCCCGAGGTTTCGCGCCTGCATCTGTGCGCCGAGCCGCTGATCGCGCCCAACATCACTTGCGCGCACAAGGCGGGCCACGCCCATGCGCGAATCGATAACTGGGCGGAGGCCGCTCCCTGGCTGCTCTCCCGCCTGCATGACGAAGAAAAGGAACAGGCATGAGCGATAACGCAATCGAAGCCCGTCTGGCCGAACTCGGTCTGAGCCTGCCTGAGCCGGCAGCGCCCGTGGCGGCCTACGTGCCGGTGGTGATCGCGGGCGGCCTGGCGCATGTCTCGGGGCAATTGCCCTTCATCTCCGGCAAGCTCGTCACCGGGCGGCTGGGTGAGGATGTCCAGGTGGAAGACGGCGTGCTGGCGGCGCAGGCCTGCGCGGTGATGATCCTGGCGCAATTGAAAAAGGCGCTGGGCTCGCTCGATCGCGTGGAGCAGATCGTCAAGCTGGGTGGCTTTGTCAGCTCCACCCCCGGCTTCACCGATCAGCCCAAGGTGATCAACGGCGCGTCCGAACTGATGGCGGCAGTCTTCGGCGAGGCGGGACAGCATGCCCGCAGCGCGGTGGGCGTGCCGGTGCTGCCGCTGGGTGCCGCGGTCGAGGTTGATGCGATTGTCGCTGTCCGGCCTCTTTGATTTTCTGACACTGGACCGCTGGCGCGCTCCGCCGCCCGACCCGCGCAAGGTCGAGTGGGTGGGCGCGCAGGACTACGCCCATCGCGGCCTGCATGGCCCGGGCGTGCCGGAAAACTCGCTCGCCGCTTTTCGCGCCGCGGTCGAGGCCGGGCTGGGCATCGAACTGGACGTCCAGCGCTCCGGTGATGGGCAGGCGGTGGTGTTCCACGACAGCACGCTTGAGCGGCTGACCGGTACCGAGGGTGAGATCGGCCGATACAGCGCCGAGCAATTGGGCCGAATCGCGTTGGAAGGCTCGGCCGAGACGATCCCCACGCTGCGCCAAGTGCTCGCCGTGATCGGGGGGCGCGTGCCTGTTCTGATCGAGATCAAGACGCAGCGGCGCGATCGCGTCGCGGCCTTGTGCCTCGCCGTGCGCCGGGTGCTGGAGGGCTATGTGGGACATCACGCGGTCATCAGTTTCGATCCGCGCGTTTCGCGCTGGTACTGCCGGCACTCGTCTCACACCGTCCGTGCGCTGACTATCAGCGAGGGAGAGGACCGGGCGCTGGCAGGCATGATCCGCCGCCGCCTGGCCTTGTGGCATGCCCGGCCGGACTTTCTGACCTACGACATCCGCGACTTGCCCAGCCGCTTCGCCACGCGCCAGCGGGCCCGGGGCCTGCCGATCGTGACCTGGACGGTCAGCAGCGCGATGCATCGCGAACGGGCGCTGCTACATGCCGATGCGGATATCATCGAGGGTGAGGGGATTGAGGCCGATCAGTCGCAGCCGGCTCAGTCGCTCACCGACAGCTCCCATCCGGGCGATCCGGCATGAGCGAAGGCGATATCATCGCGAAAGTGGCGGGCGGGGTGTCCGATCTGCCCGCGGCGGAGTGGGACGCGCTGACCGATGGCGGCAATCCCTTCGTCAGCCACGCGTTCCTGGCAGCGATGGAGAATTCGCGCAGCGTCGGCGGGCGCAGCGGCTGGGCCCCCGCGCCGATCCTTATCGAAGCGGCGGACGGCACGCTGGCAGGCGCGCTGCCGGCCTATCTCAAGCAGCACAGCCAGGGCGAGTACGTCTTCGATCATGCTTGGGCGGACGCCTGGCAACGCGCCGGCGGTTCCTATTATCCCAAGCTGCAGATCGCGGCGCCGTTTACCCCCGCCACCGGCCCGCGCATCCTGACACGACAACCCGGACTGGCCCTGCCACTGCTGCGCGCCGCCGAAGCCTTGTGTGAGCAGCACGGCCTGTCTTCGGCGCACGCCACATTCCTCTCGCCTGAGCAGGTGCCGTTGTTCAAGGAGGCGGGCTGGCTGCTGCGCGAGGACACCCAGTTTCACTGGTATAATCGCGGCTACGACAGCTTCGACGCGTTCCTGGAGGCGTTATCCTCCCGCAAGCGCAAGGACTTGCGCAAGGAGCGGGCCAAGGCCCAGGAAGGCGTGACGATCCGCGCGATCACCGGCCCGGACTTGCGCGACGAGCATTGGGACGCCTTCTGGCTGTTCTACCAGGACACCGGGCAGCGCAAATGGGGGCAACCCTACCTTACCCGAGAAGCTTTCACGCTGCTGGGCGAGACCATGGCGGACAAGATCCTGTTGGTGCTGGCATATGACGGTGATGAGCCGGTGGCAGGCGCGCTCAACTTCATTGGGGATGAGGCGCTCTACGGTCGCTATTGGGGCGCGCTGGTGGACAAGCCGTTCCTGCATTTCGAGCTGTGCTATTATCAGGCGATCGACGCGGCGATCGCGCTGGGCCTTTCACGCGTGGAGGCAGGGGCGCAGGGCGGGCACAAGCTGGCGCGCGGTTATGAACCGGTGCCGACGATCTCGGCCCACTACATCGTTCATCCCGGCTTTCGCGAGGCTATCGCCGATTTTCTCCAGCGAGAGCGGCAGGGCGCCGAGCAGGAGCGAGAATGGCTGGGGGATCGTACGCCGTTCAAGAAGGGCTGACGAAGCCTCCCAAGTCAATCGAAACGCGAGACTACGAGAGTGTCCCGATCAGGCCGCCCGGCGAGTGGTGCTCGAAAGCCATTCGCGCGCGCGGCGCTGGGCTTCGGCGATCTCGCGCGCGGTCATTTCCTCGGCCACATCGGCTCGGCACATCGCGGCTTCCTCGTGACCGGCGACGGCGGCGAGGTTGAACCACTTGTGCGCCTCGATCATGTCGCAATCGACGCCATGGCTGCCGGTGGAAAAGGCCACGCCCAGATCGTAATAGGCGCTGGTGTCGCCTTGCGCCGCCGCGGTCAGGCAGGTGGCGACGAGCGCATCCTCCACCTCATGCGCGGAGGCTGGGACGGCGCGGGCGAAATCGGTTTGGTTAATCCAAGCAAGGCTCATCGGAACATACCCCTGGGTACGTGGGCAGGATAAACCGGCCCTCAGTCCTAGGCTGACTCTCGCCTAGCATGCTCAACAAATGGTTAACGGGAAAAATTAATCTGCGGGTCAACGCGTTCATTGCCCAAGGCGTGCATTTCAAAGCTCCATTCTGGCAGCGCAAATTGCGTTTTCGGCCGTGATCAATGCTTGTGTGTGCAACCCCCCGCATTTATAGGCGCGGGCAACCTGGGATGCGGGGGACGACCGGCTAAGACCGGCGTCGCAGGGTGTCGTCGTTCCAGGATGAAACCATGCGGAGTTCATCTGAAATGGCGACGGCCCTGGCTGACGAAATTGACGTACTTGCCAAAGCAAAGCGCGAGATCGGCGGGGCCTATGTGCCGTCCGACGATGAAGCCTACATGTCCGAATCGCAGCAGGACTATTTCCGCCAGCTGCTGATGTCGTGGAAGCGGCTGATCCTGGCGGCGTCCGCCGGGACTCTCCAGCAGCTGCAGGACGGTCCGATTCGTGAACCCGACCTCAACGATCGCGCGTCCAGCGAGACGGATTGGGGCATCGAACTGCGCACGCGCGATCGCCAGCGCAAGCTGATCGCCAAGATCGATTCGGCGCTGCGCCGCATCGAGGAAGGTGAGTACGGTTATTGCGAAGTGACCGGAGAGCCGATCGGCCTTGGCCGCCTGATCGCTCGCCCGATCGCCACAATGACCGTGGAAGCGCAGGAAGCGCACGAGCGCCGCGAGAAAGTTTCGCGCGACGATTGAACGGCGCCGTCCACCGCTGATCGGACCAGATCGCGGATTAAGCGTTTTTTCGTGGTTGCAGTCTAATAGTGTGCGCCAGGCCGCCGCTTCGGCGGAAAGTTTCTATTAACCCAGATCGCCCGATCGAACGCGGGATGGAGCCAATGGACGGTAGCGAGAATAGGCAGATCGCACGCGACAGCCTGTTTCTTATGGCCGAACTGCGTCTGGACGGCACTTCGGTCGAACACCGCATCAAGGTACGCAATCTGTCGGAGGGCGGCATGATGGGTGAGGGCGAAGTCCGCGTCCGCCGTGGCGATGTGCTGGATGTTCAGATCCGCAATCTGGGCTGGGTGCGCGGTTCGGTGGCCTGGGTGCAGGAAAGCCGCTTCGGCGTCGCCTTTGTCGAACCGATCGACCCCCGGCTGGCTCGTATCCGCGCGGAGGGCCCCGGCGGCCAGATAAATCGCTTCGAACCGACTCGCCAGTCGCTGGGCGAACCCGGGCAGGTCCGCAAGGTCTAACACCTGCCGAAATCCTGCCCGCTCGCCTTTGCGGCGGCGGCAAAATGCTCTAGTCCCAGACCATGCCCGTCCAGCTTCCAGCGCCCGCGAAAAGACCGGCCCGCTGGAAGGCCACGGCCCTTTTCACGCTTTGCGCCGCCTCCCTTGCCCTTTGCGGATGTGGCAAGCGAGACAACTCTCCCTTCGCTCTCGCCGTCATCACCGGGCCGGATGATGAATACCAGGCCGGGCTGGACCGTCCGCTGGCTCGCCAATTGACGCGTGCATCGGTGGCGGAGGGCTTGGTGTCGTTCGATGAGCAGGGACGGGTGGTGCCCGCGCTGGCGGACCGTTGGATCGTCACCGACGATGGACAAAGCTATATCTTCCGCCTGCGGGACGGAGAATGGCGCAACGGCGATCCCTTGACCGCGAAATCCGCCAAGGCCGCGCTGGATGCCGCGATGAAGGCGCAGCGCGGCGCGCCCCTCGGGCTCGATCTGGCGGCGGTGGAGGAAGTGCGGGTGATGGCCGGGCGTGTCATCGAGATACGCCTGTTCCGCCCGATGCCGTATTTTCTGCAGTTGATGGCCCAGCCAGAGTTGGGCCTACTACGCGAGAAGCGCGGTGATGGGCCGATGGTGATCGATCGTAACGGCGCCGTCGCGCGCTTCACCGCGATCGAGCCTTCACGGCTCGGCCTGCCGCAAGTGCCCGGTTGGGAAGATCGCACGCGCCAGATCGTGATGACGAAACTGCCGGCGTCTCAGGCCGTGGCCCGCTTCAACGACAACAAAGTGGACCTGGTGTTGGGCGGCCGCATCCAGGACTTTCCCTATACCAGCTCGGTCGGCATCCTGCGGGGTACGATCCAGCTTGATCCGGTCATCGGTCTGTTCGGCCTGCTGGCGGCGAACGATAACGGTTTTCTTGCTGATCCGCGCAATCGCGAGGCGCTGGCGCTGGCGATCGATCGGGCCGCCTTGATGGCGCCGTTCGGTGTAGGCGGCTGGACTCCCGCTACCCGGATCGTCTCACCCGGTTTGGAAGGCGATTTGCAGACCAATGGCGAGCGCTGGACCAGCCAGTCGATCGAGCAGCGTCGCAGCGTTGCCGCCGCGCGGGTGCAGGACTGGATCGACGGGGGAGGGGCAGCGGCCGAGAGCGGGAATGAAGCCGCCGGCAAGCGTGCCGGTGCCACGCCGGGGCGGCCCGCGCCGCGGCTGTCGATCTGGCTCCCTGCCGGTCCGGGCTCGGACATCTTGTTCGAGAAGCTGGCGGGCGATTTCCAGCGCATTGGCGTGAACAGCGTCCGCGCGCGCAGCTTCGCGGCGGCGGACTTGCGCCTGATCGACGATGTGGCCCGTTTCCCGCGCGCGCGCTGGTTCTTGAACCGGCTGTCCTGTGCCGCACGGCGAGGGCTGTGCGATCCTGAGGTGGACAGCATCGTCGCCCAGGCGGCACGCGTGGTGGACCCATCGCAAAGATCGGCCGTGCTGGGAGAGGCCGAGGCGCGGCTGACGCAGGCCAATATCTTCATCCCCTTCGGCGCGCCGATCCGATGGTCGCTGGTGCGGGGCAATGTCGCGGGCTTCGCCAGCAATAGCTATGCGTGGCATCCCTTGATGCCGCTCGCTTGGGTGCCCAAATAATCCTCGAACTTGAGCGAGGTGTCGGCACGTGGTGGAAACGGGAAAAGCGCGCCGCATGGGGCTGGATCTGCCACTGGGCAACGATCCGGCTTCGATCCGCCTGCGGGTGGAAGCGATGGAGCGCCTGCTGGAGCGCAGCTTCATGCTTCCCGGAACCAATCGGCCGGTGGGCCTTGATGCGATCATCGGGCTGGTGCCGATCGCGGGCGATGCGATCGCGGCGATGCTGGGCCTCTACATCGTTTGGGAAGCGCGAAACCTGGGCATGTCGAAGTTCCAACTGGCGCGGATGATCGGCAATGTCGGCATCGACACGGCGCTTGGCGCGATCCCGCTGGCCGGGGACTTGTTCGACTTCATGTTCCGCTCCAACAGCCGCAACCTGAAACTGATCCGCCGCCACATGGACAAGCACCATCCGCACACGCAGGTGATCGATGGCTGAGCGCCGGTATCTTCCTCTCGCGGCGATCGGCGCGGCGGCCCTGACGCTTGGCGGGTGTAAGAAGGCGGACGAGGCGGCCGGGCCGGGCGCTAAGACCGTGGGCGAAGCGCGCGCCTTGGACGAGGCGGCGCAGATGATCGATGCCCGCCGCCTGGCTGAGGGCTTGCCCTCATCGGCGCGCGACTACGCGACGGAGCCCGCGCCCGCCGACTGACAGTATCCGGCGGTCAGGCAGCGCCGTCCGTGGCGTTTCACGCAACTCCCGTTCCATCATTGCGTTTGCCCGCATCGCCATCGAAGGGCAGGAAGAGCGGATGGCGCGTTCTTCCTTTCGATTCAAAGTCGATCCCTTCCTGCTCAGCCTGGTGGCGGTGGTCGTCTTGGCCTCCATCTTGCCGGCCCGCGGCGCGGGTGCGCGTGTGGTCGAGGTCATCGCCGATCTTGCGATCGCGCTGCTGTTTTTCCTGCATGGCGCCAAGCTTTCGCGCGAGGCGATCATGCAGGGCATCGGCAACTGGCGATTGCACCTGCAGGTGCTGGCCGCCACCTTCGCGATCTTTCCGGCGTTCGGCCTGGGGCTTCAGGCTGCGACCGCGCAGTGGCTGGACCCGCTGCTGGTTTCCGGCCTGCTGTTCCTGACGCTGCTGCCCTCCACCGTGCAATCCTCAATCGCCTTTACCGCCATCTCCCGCGGCAATGTGGCGGCGGCGGTTTGCAGTGCCTCCTTGTCGAACCTGATCGGCATATTCCTGACGCCACTGCTGGCCGGCCTGCTCATTCACTCGCGGGGGGGCGGCCAGGGCTTTGACTGGCATGGCGTGCGCAGCATCGTCGAACAGTTGCTTCTGCCGTTTCTGGCGGGCCATCTTCTGCGTCCGCTGATCGGCAGTTTCGTGGATCGCCACAAGAAGCTGCTGACCCCGGTCGATCGCGGCTCGATCCTGCTGGTGGTCTATTCCGCGTTCAGCGCCGCGGTGGTGCAGGGGTTGTGGCAGAAGCTGGGCCTTGGCGATCTGGGCCTGTTGTTGATGCTCAGCGCGGTGCTGCTGGGTGCGATCCTGGCCGCCACGACGCTGATGGCGCGCTGGAGTGGCCTGACGCGCGAGGACGGCATCGTGCTGTTGTTCTGCGGCTCGAAAAAGAGCCTCGCCTCAGGCGTACCGATGGCCGGCGCACTGTTTGCACCCGCGCAAGTGGGCATGGTGCTGCTGCCGGTGATGATCTTTCACCAGTTGCAACTGTTCGTCTGCGCATGGCTGGCAGCCCGCTATGCCCGTGAAGCCGAGGCGGACCCGGCCAGTGCGTAGGTCACAGGCAATACCCGCCGCCGGGATCGCTTAGCTTCTTGAGGGCTGGGTGAAGATGCGGTCCCGCGCGGCGGTGATGTCGCCCGTTTGGATTTGCAGGGTCAGCCGCTCCTTGTCACGGCTGCGATAAGCAGCTTCCGCCCGATCGATATCCTGCAGTGATACGTCCAGCGCATCCAGCGCGGTACGCGCCATCACTACGGCGGATTCCATCACCTCGCGCACGATCTTGCGCACCGGCGTGTCCTTCAGGGCGACCATCGTGCGTCGATCGAATGCGCGGACCAGGATCTGCGGGCGCGGGAAGGCTTGGTGCACCGCGTGGAGAAACGCCTCGGTGATCTGATCGCCATCGATGCAGAACGCGATCAGTTCGGCATCGGCGGCACCGGCTTGTCGCAGCAGGTCGATCCGCGTGCCGTCCCCGAAATAGACCTTCGCGCCAAAGCCATCGGCGATGTCGATCATCTCGACGTCGGTATCGATCAGGGTCACCTCGATCTCTGCGGCGATCAGCATCTGCGCCACGGTCTGGCCGAAGCGGCCGTAGCCCACGATCAGCGCGTTGGAGCCATCGGGTTGCGGCTCGTCCCGCGTCTCCTTGGTGATCGGAGCCTCACGCATCCGGCGCGTCGCCATCATCAGGAACGGCGTGCTCACCATCGATAGAGTGACCACGGCGGTGAAGATGCTCCCGGCTTCCGGCCTGATCAGCAGCGCATCCTGCGCCTGCGCGAACAGTACGAAGCCGAACTCACCCCCCTGGCTCAGCAACAGTCCCAGAGCCAAAGCGCCACGCCATTCCATGCCGAAGGCCTTGCCGATCAGAAAGATGACCAGCGCCTTGGTAGTGATCACCGCCAGGGCCATCGTGAAGACGTAGAGCGGCTGCTGGGCGACTGCATCGAGGTTCACCATCATGCCGACCGACATGAAGAACAGGCCGAGCAGGATGGTGCGGAACGGCTCGACATCGGCTTCCAGCTCATGGCGATAGGGCGTATCGGCCAGCATCACCCCGGCGATGAAGGCGCCCAGCGCGGTAGACAGCCCCAGCAACTCCATCGCCGCGGCCGAGACGATCACGGTGAACAGGCCGGCAAAGACGAACATCTCGCGCTCGCCCAGATTGCCGATCAGGCGGAACAGCGGGCGGATCAGGAAGCGGCCCGCCGCCACCAGTCCCACGATCGCGGCCAGGGTGTAGATCACCAGCAGCCAGCCCGGAGGCCCCTCAGCCGCGGCCGGATTACGGCTCATCGCGGCGATGATGGTGATCAGGGGGATGATCGACAGGTCCTGGAACAGCAGGATGCCAAAGGCCCGTTCTCCGAATGGCGTGTGCAGGCGGCCCGCGCTTTGCAGCATCGGCAGCACCTGCGCGGTGGAGGACAAGCCCAGCGGCAGCCCCAGCGCCAGCGAAGCGGTGAGCGAAAAGCCGGTGAACGCGAAGATCACGCCCGTTACCGCCAACCCGCACGCCGTCACCTGCAGCAGGCCCAGGCCAAAGATTTCATGCCGCATCCGCCACAGGCGATGCGGGGCCAGTTCCAGCCCGACGATGAACAGCAGCAGCGTGATGCCCAGCTCGGCGATGCCCAGCTTGCTTTCGGCATCGCCGACCAAGCGCAGGGCATAAGGCCCAAGCACCGCGCCGGTCATCAGGTAGCCCAGCGTGGCACCGAGGCCGAGCCGCCGGAACACCAGCACGAACACCAGCGCCGTGCCCAGCAGCAGCGCCCCGTCGTGGAGCAGGAAGGACTGGGTATGCTCTTCCATCAGACGGGGCTCACACAGGAAAGGGTTGTCACCAGACCTGTCTAACGCCCGGGGCAGCCCAGCGATACCCCCGAGACACGGGGCGCACCGCACAGCATTGCCACAACCGCGATCGCGATGATCAATTCGGAGTCGAGGGCTGCGCCGCCCCCAAGGCCTGCACGGCGATAACGGTAGGAACCCGCAAGAGCGCCGCCTCGAACCGCGCGGCATCGCCATTCACTGGTGCCGCTACGGAAAGGCTCTGCGATTGCGAGTGGATGTACAAGACGGCGCCTTGCAGTTGCCGCACCTGCGAAGCCACCTGCTCCTTCGCTGCAGGAGTGGCACATTCACAGACAATCAGGAACTGCGCAGGGTCCAGCGGATAAGCTGTCTTGCTTGGCGGGACGGCCGCGCATCCGCCGAGCGTGGCACAGCCGATCGTCGCAAACGCCGCCCAGGCGAGAGCTTGGGCGAAGACAGCGCGATTTGGCGCGGCGGGGCCGGATATCCCGGCAGGAGCGGATCGCAGGGACATATCTACAGCGGCTGCCCATTCTCATCGCGGTAGATGTCGCGACGGCCGACGTGATTGGCGGGGCCGACGAAGCCGTCCTGTTCCATGCGCTCCACCCACTTGGCGGCGGTGTTGTAGCCCACGCCCATCTGGCGTTGCAGCCAGGATACGGACACCTTCTGGTTTTCGAAAACGAGATGGCAGACCTGGCGATACTTGCGATCGTCCGGATTGTCCGACGCGGCATCGATATCGTCGAAGCCGAAGCTGCCTTCCTCCGGCTCCTCGGTCACGGCGTCGATATAGTCGGGCTTGCCCTGGGTGCGCCAGTAATCGGCCACGCCTTCCACTTCCTCGTCGCTGACGAAGGGGCCATGAACGCGCTTCAACGGGTCGGAGCTGGGCTTGTAGAGCATGTCGCCCTTGCCCAGCAGCTGCTCCGCGCCCTGTTCGCCCAGGATCGTGCGGCTGTCGATGCGGCTGGTGACGGCAAAGCTGATGCGGGTGGGCAGGTTGGCCTTGATGACGCCGGTGATGACATCCACCGAGGGGCGCTGGGTGGCCATGATCAAGTGGATGCCGGCCGCGCGCGATTTCTGCGCCAGGCGCTGGATCAGCACTTCGATCTCCTTGCCGACCGTCACCATCAGGTCGGCCAGCTCGTCCACGATCAGCACGATCTGCGGCAGCGTTTCGTAATCGAGCTGGTTCTCCTCGTAGAGTTCCTCGCCCGTCTCGGGATCGAAGCCGATCTGCACGCGGCGGCCCAGCGGCTTGCCCTTGGCGGCGGCGGCGCGCACCTTTTCGTTGAAACTGGCGAGGTTGCGCACGGAAAGCTCGCTCATCATGCGATAGCGCCGCTCCATCTCCTCCACCGCCCACTTCAGCGCGCGCACGGCCTTGGGCGGCTCGGTGACGACGGGCGAGAGCAAGTGCGGGATATGGTCGTAGCTCTTCAGTTCCAGCACCTTGGGATCGACCAGGATCAGGCGGCACTGCGCGGGCGTCAGGCGATAAAGCAGCGAGAGCAGGATACAGTTCAGCCCGACCGACTTGCCCGAGCCGGTGGTGCCCGCGACCAGCAAGTGTGGCATGGTGGCCAGGTCGGCGACGACCGGCTCGCCCGCGATGTCCTTGCCCAGGATGATCGGCAGCATGCCCTTGTGGCTGGCGAAAGCCTCGGAGCCGACCATCTCGCGGAACGAGACCATCTGGCGGTCTGCATTGGGAAGCTCGATGCCCATCACCGTGCGGCCCGGGATCGAGGAGACGCGCGCCGAGATCGCGCTCATGTTGCGGGCGATATCGTCCGCCAGGCCGATCACGCGGCTGGACTTGATGCCCGGCGCCGGTTCCAGTTCGTACATGGTGACGACCGGACCGGTGCGAACGGCGGTAATCTCACCCTTGACGTTGAAGTCGTCCAGCACGGTTTCCAGCAGGCGGGCGTTGCGCTCCAGGCTGAGCTTGTCGATCGGCACTTGCGAGCCCACCGCGGCTTCCTTGAGCAGATCGAGCGAGGGCAGTTCGTACTTGTCGAACATATCCTTCTGCCGCGCCGAAGTGAGTTGCGCGGGAGCGGCGGGCTTGCTGGGATCGACGATTTCCGGGACTTTGCGCGGCTTGTCGTCTGCCCAGGGCAAGGCGGAAGGCGACGCGGCATCGGCACCAGCGGGCGCGGCCATATCACGGGCGGCCATGTCACGGGTGGCGGTGGCGGCAGGCTTGGCGCGGGCGGCGCTGCCCTTGCCATCGCCTGTGGGCAATGCGTCGGTGGCGCGGCCCAGCTTGCCGGGCAACGAAAGCAGCACGCCCCAATCGAATGCGAAGACCTTGCCGGCGAGCGCGGTGCCCGCGAACAGGCAGACCACGGCGATGGCAAAGGTCGTCCAGCCCTGTAGCGCTTCGGGCAGGAAACCGGTCAGCCCATGGATCGCCTTGGCCCCGACCAGCCCGGAAATGCCGCCCATCGACGCGGGCAGCACGCCACCTTCACTGGTAAAGCCCAGCGAGAGCACGGTGGAGATCAGCAGCATCGCGAAGGCGAGCACGCAGACCGGCCGCCACCAGCGCTGGTCACTGGGTTCGACGCAGCCATCCTCTTCCTCGACCAGCCGCCACAGCTTGCGGGCAAAGACGTAGAGCAAGGGGACGAACAGGAAAGCGACCGGGCCGAACAGCAGCAGCATCAGGTCTGCGATCCACGCACCGCCCGGACCCATCCAGTTCTGCACGGCACCGCCCGCCGCCGTCGACAGCGAGGGGTCGGTCTGGTGATAGCTGGCGAGCGAAAGCGCCAGGAACAGCATGGCCGAAAACAGCGTCAGCGCGCCTGTCAGCTCGCTGGCACGGCGCAGCGAGCGCTTCAGCACCGCGCGCCAGTCCGGCTTGGCGATCCGTCGTCCGGCCGCGATGGGTCTTGTCGCCATGTCTAGAAAGGGTCCCCGTTTCGTTCCCGATAATGCGCCCGGGAGGGCCGGGGCGTCAAGAATGGAGCGGGAGCGCGGGCGCAAGCGGTTGTGCAAGACTTTCGATGGCGGCCCAGCGCCTTGCTCCAAGGGCGCGGGCGCGACGGGGGTTCATGCCGCCCAAGGCGATGACCGGCACCAGGGCCCGGGCGGCAAGCAGGCGGAAGCGGACGGAACCCAGGCTGGGCGCACCCGGGTGCGTGCGCGTGGCGAAGACCGGCGAAATCAGCACCCCGTCCGCCCGGGCGCGATGCGCGGCGGCAAGCTCACGCAGCGAATGGACGGTTATCAGGCGGATGATGGCCCGCCCAGCGCCGAGGTTCCGGGCGGAACCGTAGGCAGCGTCCGCGCCCCACGATCTGGCCGCTCGGGCCGAACCGGACAGCGCGACGATATGGCTCTTCGCGCGGGCCCTGGCGGCAAGATGGCGAAAGCGGGCGCGCCGCTCAGCCGGCGCAAGATGGTAGTGGCGAAAGATGAAGCCTGAACCGCGTGGCAGGCGGGCCAATGCCGTCTCCAGTCGCTGATCGATCCGGGCGTCACTGATCAGCCAGATAAGCGGCAAGTCGCGGGGCGGGTAGCGGTGGCGCACATTGGCGCTATAGCAGCGCGCCATGGATCAGCCAGCCACTGCGTTTTCCGCAACGCCTCTCGACGATATCCGCGATCGCATTGCCAAATCCGCCGCCATCGCCGGCCGTCCGGCGCAGGATGTGACGCTGATCGCGATTTCCAAGACTCACCCGAGCGAGGCGATCGTGCCGCTGATCGCGCAGGGGCAGCGTGTGTTCGGTGAGAATCGCGTGCAGGAAGCCCAGGCCAAATGGCCGGCGCTGATCGAGGCGACGCCGGATGTGCAATTGCACCTTGTCGGCCAGCTGCAATCGAACAAGGCAGCGGACGCGGTGGCGTTGTTCGACTGTATCCACTCGCTCGACCGCCTCTCGCTGGTGACGGCGCTGGGCAAGGCGATGGAAAAGGAGGGTCGCCAAGTGCCCTGCTTCGTGCAGGTCAATATCGGCGCGGAAGAGCAAAAGGGCGGCTGCGCTATTGACGAAGTGCCCGCCCTGCTGGCCGAGGCCCACGCTGCGCAAGTGCCTGTGCTCGGCCTGATGTGCGTGCCCCCGGCCGAGGTGGAAGCCGCGCCTTATTTCGCCCTGCTCGCCAAGATCGCGGCGGATCATGGGCTGGCGGGTTTGTCGATGGGCATGAGCGGCGATTTCGAAACCGCCGTCCTGCTGGGCGCCACGCATGTTCGCGTGGGAAGCGCGCTGTTTGGAGCGCGAGAGTAGCACGAACGGGGAAGCTTCTCCCTCCCCGTTCGCCGGCTCCGCTACTTTTTCTCGTGCCGGGTCAGTTCGTCACCCGAGAGCGTCACCACGTGCAGCAGGTTGGTCGATCCGGGCACGCCGAAGGGTACGCCTGCCAGGATCACCAGCCTCGAGCCTGCCGTGCCGAAACCGTGGCGCAGCGCCATGCGCTTGCCCTTGGCGATCATCTCTTCGAAGCTGCCGATATCCTTGGTGGAGACGGCCTGTGCGCCCCAGAGCAGGGCCACGCGGCGCGCCGACTTGAGGCTGGGGGTCAGCACCAGCATCGGCGCGGAGGGCCGCTCGCGCGCCACGCGGCGGGCGGAGATGCCGGAAAGAGTGAAGCAGATGATCGCTTCGATCGGCAAGGTGTTGGCGATGCTGGCGCACGATTCGGCCAGCGCGTCCGCCATTGTGGCGTCCGGCGGAGTCTCGGCGATGTGGATGCGCTCACGATAGGTGCGGTCAGCTTCGACCTGCGCGGCGATGCGATCCATGATCGTCACCGCCTCCACCGGCCAGGCACCCGCCGCCGTCTCGGCCGAAAGCATCACCGCGTCGGCGCCGTCATAGACCGCGTTCGCCACGTCCGACACTTCCGCGCGAGTCGGGGTCGGCCGCTCGATCATCGATTCCAGCATCTGCGTCGCCACGACGACCGGCTTGCCCGCCAGGCGCACGCTTTCGATGATCCGCTTTTGCAGCGGCGGCACTTCCTCGGGATTGAGTTCGACGCCCAGATCGCCACGCGCCACCATGATGCCGTCGGACAGTTCGATGATCTCGTCCAGAGTCTCGACTGCGCTGGGCTTTTCGATCTTGGCCATCAGGGCGCCGTGGCCACCCATCAGGCGGCGGGCCTCCGCCACGTCTTCGGGCCGCTGCACGAAGGACAGGCCGATCCAGTCCGCCTCGTGCTTGATCGCAAAGGCCAGGTCGCGCCGATCCTTCTCGGTAAGCGCGGGTACCGGCACCAGGGTATCGGGCACGTTGACGCCCTTGCGATCGGAAATCGGACCGCCGACTTCGGCGGTGCAGAGTAGCGAATCGGCCTCGGCGCGGATCACCACCAGGCGCAGCTTGCCATCGTCCACCAACAGGCGCTGGCCCTTCTGGAGAATGCCGAACAATTCGGGATGCGGCAGTTCGACGCGGGTTTCGTCGCCCGGCTCCGGATTGCGGTCGAGCGTGAAGTGCGCGCCGTGGCGGATGAAGGCCGCGCCGTCCTTGAACTTGCCAACGCGCAGCTTGGGGCCCTGCAAGTCGCACAGGACGGCGACCGGGCGGTTCAGCTCCTTCTCCACTTCGCGGATCAGGCCGATGGTGCGCGAATGGGTTTCATGATCGCCATGGCTCATGTTGACGCGGAACGCGTCGGCACCGGCGCGCAGCAGGGCGGTGATCGTCTCCTTGTTGCTGCTGGCGGGGCCCAGCGTGGCAAGGATCTTGACCTTGCGGCGGCGACGGAGGCTCTTGCTGGAGTCAGTGCGTGCCAAGGGGTTTTCTGCCTAACCTTTGTTGTTGTGCTGCGATCGCGGGCCCATATGGCAAAACGCACGTGACAAACCAAGGACGATCGGGACGATTTATGAGCGCAACGGACCCTCTCGATACTCTGGACGATGCCCAGGCCGCGGCAGCCTTTCGCCGCCTGGTGCGTCATCTGCGCCATAGAAGCGATGCGCAGAACATTGACTTGATGGGCCTATCCGGGTTTTGCCGGAACTGCCTGGCCGACTGGATCCGCGATGCCGGCTATCCCGGGGAAAAGGCCGAGGCCCGCGAATTGATCCACGGGATGCCCGCGTCCGAATGGAAAAAGACGCAGGCCGCGGCCACGCCTGAGCAACTGGCCCGCATGGAAGAAAGCGTGAAGAAGAACGCACCGGCGCACTGACGGCGGCTGTGCCCGCTATCCACAGGCGGGCGCTTTGCCCGAATCCGATCGCCTCGCTATGGGCGCGGCCAACCTGATTCACCGGAGCTTTTAATTCCATGGCCGAGAACACCGACGATCGCCTGCGCCTCCTGATCGAGCGCGTCGAACGCCTCGAAGAGGAAAAGAAAGGCATCTCGGACGACATCAAGGATGTTTATCTGGAAGCCAAGGCGGTGGGTTACGACGTCAAGATCATGCGCCAGATCGTCCGCCTGCGAAAGATGAAGCCGGACGACCGGGCGGAAATGGACATGCTGCTGGATACCTATAAGGCCGCACTGGGCCTGGGCTGATCGCGTCCTAGGGGATGGATTTTTTGTCATCCCCGTTCGCGCGACACGAACGGAATAGCAGGGAAGCTGGTCTTCGGTTGCCCTTGGCCTTGGCCCTGTTGTAAGGCCGCGCATCCTTTTCAGACCGCATAAGCGACGGGCGAGACCATGGCAGGCCATTCCAAATTCAAGAACATCATGCACCGCAAGGGCGCGCAGGATAAGAAGCGCTCTGCCCAGTTCTCCAAGCTTTCCCGCGAAATCACCGTGGCGGCGAAGATGGGCATGCCCGATCCCGACATGAACCCGCGCCTGCGCGCCGCCGTCAACGCGGCCAAGGCGCAGTCGATGCCCAAGGACAACATCCAGCGCGCCATCGACAAGGCGAGCAAGGGCGACGCCGAGAATTACGAGGAAGTGCGCTACGAGGGCTATGGGCCGGGCGGCGTCGCCATCATCGTCGAGGCGCTGACGGACAACCGCAATCGCACCGCCACCAACGTGCGCACCGCGTTTTCCAAGAACGGCGGCAACCTGGGCGCGTCGGGCGCCGTCAGCCATGGCTTCGACCGGCTCGGCCTGATCGAATATCCCGGCTCCGTCGGTGATGAGGACAAGGTCCTTGAGGCCGCGATCGAGGCGGGTGCCGACGACGTCGAAAGCGATGGTGAGAGCCACTCCGTCTGGACCAGCGTCGAAAGCCTCCACGAAGTCGCTCGCGAGCTGGAAAAGACCCTGGGCGAGGCGGAGGGCGTGAAGCTGGCCTGGAAGCCGACCCTGAAGGTCGACGTGGGCGAAGATACCGCCGCGACGCTGTTCAAGCTGGTCGATACGCTGGACGACGATGACGACGTGCAGACCGTCTGGGGCAATTACGAAGTGTCCGAAGACGTGATGGAGAAGCTAAGCTAAGCCATGGGGGGCCACATCGCCAAGGCGATCTTGTCTGGGGCGATGATCGCGGCGATTTCGGAAATCGGCAGGCGGCTGCCCGCGGCGGCAGCGCTTGTCGATTCATTATCGCTGGTCTAAATGCTCATAATCGGCATCGATCCAGGCCTCGCCTGCACCGGGTGGGGCATCGTCGCCAAGTCCGGCAGCCGCCTCAGCCACGTCGCCAACGGTCAGGTCCGCACGGATACCAACGCTTCGCTTGCCGAGCGGCTCGTCACGCTGGATACCGAGCTGACCGACGTCATCCTTGCCCATCGGCCCGATACCGGCGCGGTCGAGGAAGTGTTCGTCAACACCAATGCGCAATCGACGCTGAAACTGGGGCAAGCGCGCGGCGTGTGCCTGCTGGCGCTGGCGCGCGCGGGCATGCCGGTGGCGGAATATGCCACTAGCCTGGTCAAGAAGGCGCTGGTCGGCACGGGCCGGGCCGAGAAAACGCAGGTCCAGGCGATGCTCAAAATCCTGCTGCCGGGCGTGAAGCCCGCCGGAGCGGATGCGGCCGACGCACTGGCAGTGGCGATCACGCACGCCAATATGCTGGGCAGCCACCGCTGACGGGAACGGTGGCGCTGGCAACTCGTTGCACGCCCATGGAAAAACGTGACGAAGATTGGATGCGGGAGGCCGTGCGCCTGGCCGTGGATGAAAAGGGGACAGACCCCGCCAATACGCCGATCGCCGCTCTGGTGGTGCGCGATGGCCGGTTCGTCGCCAGCGGCGTCAATCGCACGGCCGAACATTGCGATCCCACTGCCCACGCCGAGATCGAGGCCTTGCGCGCCGCCGGCAAGGCCCTGGGCGACATGCGCATGGAAGGCGCGACGCTCTACACCACGCTGCAACCTTGCGGGATGTGCACCATGGCCTCGATCTGGGCGGGCGTGAGCCGCATCGTCTATGGCGCGGGCCGTGACGACGTGCATGAGATGTATTTCGAGGATCGCCACCTCTCGACGCTCGATTTCGTGGCCGACGCCTACAAGGACGATCTCCAGTTGGAGGGCGGCGTGCTGACCGCCCAATGCGCCCCGCTGTACTACGGCCCGGATGACGATGTGCCGGAAGATCAGCAGGCGAACGACTAACGGCTAACTCCATGCAACGGGGCTGGCGCGGAGCCGGGGTTCCTGCCATAGGAACAAACCATGATCGTCCGTCTCTCCGGCACATTTGAGGATTTCGGCCCTGACTGGGCGGTGATCGACGTTCAGGGCTTGGGCTATCTGGTCCACTGCTCGGCCCGCACGTTGCAGGCCTTGGGTGTGCGCGGCGATCGGGCGGTGGTCTTCACCGACCTGCAGGTGTCTGAAAACGATATGCGCCTGATCGGCTTCGCCTCCGCCAGCGAGCGTGACTGGTTCCGCTTGCTGACTGCGGTGCAGGGCGTGGGCAGCAAGGTTGCCCTGGCGATCCTGTCCGCGCTGACGACGGAGGAACTGCAGCGCGCCTGCGCCGGTAGCGATGCCGCCATGGTGGCACGCGCCAATGGCGTGGGGCCCAAGCTCGCCAGCCGGATCGTCAACGAATTGAAGGACAAAGCCGGCGCGCTGCCCACCGCCTCCGGTCTTGCCATCGCCGCTGCCCCCACCGGCTCCGCCGCAGCCGACGCGGTTTCCGCGCTGCAGAACCTGGGCTTCAAGCCACCGGTCGCCAGCGCCGCCGTGGCGCAGGCGGTGGACGAACTGGGCGAGGATGCGGGTCTCAACGATCTCGTGCGCGTCGCGCTGAAGCGGGCGGCAGGATGAGCGAGCGGGAAGCCCGGTGCCAGTGTGGCCAGCTGCGCATTCGCACGCAAGGCGATCCGGCGCGCGTCTCCGTCTGTCATTGCCTCGACTGCAAGCGCCGCAGTGGCTCGGCCTTCGCGGTGCAGGCGCGGTTTCCGGTCGAAAATGTCCAGATCACCGGCAATGCGCATCAGTGGTCGCGCATCGGGGATGAGGGCAACACCGCCACTTTCAGCTTTTGTCCCGGTTGCGGCTCCACGGTTTTCTATCGCTTCGATGCTGACCCCACCGTGGTCGCGGTGGCGGTAGGCGCTTTTGCCGATCCGACGTTTCCGGCCCCGGTCTATTCCGTCTACCAAGAGCGGCGGCACCCGTGGGTAACGCTGCCTGCCGATATCGAGCGCTATGACTGACAATCCCCTTCTTGCCTCATCCCGCCAGCCCGAGGATGCCGATGCGGCGCTGCGGCCCAAGACGTTGGCCGAGTTCGTGGGCCAAGCGGCGGCAAAGGGTAACCTCAAGGTTTTCATCGATTCGGCCCGTTCGCGCCGTGAGGCGATGGATCACGTCCTGTTCTTCGGCCCGCCGGGCCTGGGCAAGACGACACTGGCGCAAATCGTCGCGCGTGAGTTGGGCGTCGGCTTCCGCGCCACTTCGGGGCCGGTGATCGCCAAGGCGGGCGATCTGGCGGCGTTGCTCACCAATCTCGAACACGGCGACGTCTTGTTCATAGACGAGATTCACCGCCTCAATCCGGTGGTGGAGGAAGTGCTCTACCCCGCGATGGAAGACCGCGCGTTGGACCTGATCATCGGTGAAGGCCCATCCGCGCGCTCGGTGCGGATCGACTTGCCGCCCTTTACCCTGATCGGCGCGACGACGCGGCAGGGCCTACTGCAGACCCCGCTGCGCGATCGCTTCGGCATACCCGTGCGGCTGAATTTCTACACCGTGCCCGAGCTGGAACACGTCGTCACCCGGGGGGCGGGACTGCTGGGCATCGGCATCGACAAGCCTGGCGCGACCGAGATCGCCCGCCGCGCCCGGGGCACGCCGCGCGTGGCCGGGCGGCTGCTGCGCCGCGTGCGCGATTTCGCCCATGTCGCCGGCAGCGACACGATCACTCTCGCGATCGCCGATGATTCGCTGACGCGCCTGGAAGTGGACCGCCTGGGCCTGGATGCGCAGGATCGTCGCTACCTGATGATGATCGCCGACATCTATCGCGGCGGCCCCGTCGGCGTGGAGACGCTGGCTGCGGGGCTGTCTGAGCCGCGCGACACGATCGAGGAAGTGATCGAACCCTACCTCATCCAGATGGGCCTCGTCGCCCGCACCGCACGCGGTCGGTGCCTCAACGATGCCGGTTGGCGTCACCTGGGAATCTCCCCGCCCACCGGGACACAAAGCGGCTTGTTCGAGGAAGGCTGATCCGCGCCGGCTGCGCTACAAGCGACGGTATGGTTTACAAGTCCCTGTCGGCACAGTCCCGTTTCGGCACATCCGGCGCCCTAAGTAGTGAAACCTATGTCGATTCTCGCTTCGGGACGGTGGATTCGGGGTTAACGCCGTTGTCCCGTTAAGAACTCTCTGCGTTCTGTGTGGCAGATGGATGCGACGGGACGCCAGTCCGTGACGGGTCTCTCCAGGGGTAAAGAGAAGAAAGCACCGCTTATGTCTGTCAGGATGGCTCTTGCTAAACTTTCCGCCTGTGCGGCAGGCTGCGCTCTGATCGGCGGCGGCGCCGTGCACGTGGCCGAGACGGCGGCGAAGCAGGGGCAGTATCGCTCGGTCAAGGGCGGTGACAAGCGGGTGAAGCTGGTCAAGACCATCAAGCCGGTGAAGCGCACCGCTCGTCCGCGGATGGTGAAGCGGGTTCGCAAGGTGATTCGTCGTACGTGCTGCACGCAGCCTGCGCCGCAGATGGCGATGGTGCCGTTGCCCCCACCGTACATCCCGCCTGCGCCCGCTTATGGCGGCGGTGGCGGCGGCGTTCCCGTAGTGATCGGCGGCGGACCGCTGGGTGGCTTTGGTGGCGGCTTCTTCGGCGGCTTTTTCGGCGGCGGCGGTGGCGGCGGGGGCGGCAGCGTTGTCGTAACCTCAACCAGCAGCGGCGGCTCGACGTCCTCTTCGGGTGGCTCCACCTCATCTTCTGGCGGCTCGACCTCCAGTTCCAGTTCGACCGGTGGACTGACGACCACGACTTCGACCAGCTCCGGCGCGACGAGCACCAGTTCGGGCGCAACGAGCACCAGTTCGGGGGCCACTAGCACCAGTTCAGGGGCCACTAGCACCAGCTCAGGCGCAACAAGCACCAGCACCAGCTCCGGCGCGACGAGCACAAGCACCAGTTCGGGTGCGACGAGCAGCAGCACTAGCAGCTCGACCTCTACGTCTTCGTCCACCTCGTCTTCGACTTCCAGCTCGACGTCGAGCAGCACCTCCGGCGGCACTTCGACGACATCGACCACCAGCGGGACGAGCGGCACCAGCGGCCACGAAGTGCCCGCACCGCCGATGCTGATCCTGTTCGGGGCGGGCGCGGCAGCCGTGATCGGCCGGCGCAAATGGGCCAAGAAGGCCAACTGAGCGACCAGCACAGTCTTCCAAGAGCAAAGAAGGGCGGTGCCGGTGGCGCCGCCCTTTTTCGTTCGAGGTGGGCGAAGCCGGGTGAGCTCGTGCGAGGTATCCCGACTTCGCTGGATACGAACGGGAAGGGCGGCGTCTGGCCTACACAAAGAAAAACCCCGCCCTGCACTTGGCAGGACGGGGTTTTGCAGGCCGAACTCAGGCCGTGATCAGGCGGCGAGCTTACGCAGGACGTACTGCAGGATGCCGCCGTTGTTGAAGTATTCCACTTCGTTGGCGGTATCGATGCGGCACAGCGCGGTGAAGGTGAAGGTGGAGCCATCCTTGCGGGTGACTTCGACTTCCACGTCCTGCTGCGGCTTCAGGCTGGCGACGCCCTTGATGGTGAAGCTATCGTCACCGGTCAGGCCCAGCGAGTTGCGATCGTCGCCTGCCTTGAACTGCAGCGGCAGCACACCCATGCCGACCAGGTTCGAACGGTGGATACGCTCGAAGCTCTCGACGATGACCACGCGCACGCCCAGCAGGTTGGTGCCCTTTGCCGCCCAGTCACGCGACGAGCCGGTGCCGTATTCCTTGCCGGCGATCACGATCATCGGCGTGCCTTGCGCCTTGTGCTTCATGGCGACGTCGTAGACCGCGCCCACTTCGGCGCCGTAACGGCTCATGCCGCCTTCGATGCCGGGGACCATCTCGTTCTTGATGCGGATGTTGGCGAAAGTGCCGCGCATCATCACGTCGTGGTGGCCACGGCGCGCGCCGTAGGAGTTGAAGTCCGCCTTGGCGACCTGATGCTCCATCAGCCACTGGCCAGCGGGGCTATCGGCCTTGATCGAGCCGGCGGGGCTGATGTGGTCGGTGGTGATCGAATCGCCCAGGATCAGCAGGGGCTTGGCCTCGATGATGTCATTCACAGGTGCCGGCGTCATCTCCATGCCCTCGAAGTAGGGCGGGTTGGCGACGTAGGTCGAGCCCGCGCGCCACGAGTAGGTGTCCGAACCGGTCACACTGATCGACTGCCAGTGCGTGTCACCGCGGTAGACGTCGGCATAGCGGGCCTGGAACATGGCGCGGTCCATGCAGGTCGCCATGGTCTCGGCGATCTCGTTGTTGGTCGGCCAGATGTCACGCAGGTAGACGTCCTGGCCGTCCTTGCCGGTGCCGACCGGGGTGTCGACGAAGTCGGTCACGACCGTGCCCTTGAGCGCGTAGGCGACGACCAGTGGGGGCGATGCCAGGAAGTTGGCGCGCACGTCGGGCGATACGCGGCCTTCGAAGTTGCGGTTGCCCGAGATCACGGCGCTGGCGACCAAACCGTTCTCGTTGATCGCCTTGCTGATCGGCTCTGCCAGCGGACCGGAGTTGCCGATGCAGGTGGTGCAGCCGTAGCCGACTAGGTTGAAGCCGATATTGTCGAGGTGCTGCTGCAACCCTGCCTTGTTGAGGTAGTCGGTGACGACCTGCGAACCGGGTGCGAGCGAGGTCTTGACCCATGGCTTGGGCTTGAGGCCCAGCTCATCGGCCTTCTTGGCGACGAGGCCGGCGGCGACCAGAACCGACGGGTTCGAGGTGTTGGTGCAGCTGGTGATCGCGGCGATCACCACGTCACCGTCCCCGATGTCGAAGCTCTTGCCCTCGACCGGGACACGCGTGGCGGTCTTCTTGTAGATCTTCTCCATGTCGGCGTTGAACACTTCGTCGACGTCGGGCAGCGAGACCCAGTCCTGCGGACGCTTCGGGCCGGCGAGCGAAGGCACCACGGTGGACAGGTCCAGCTCCAGCGTGCTGGAGAATACCGGGTCGGCGGCGCCAGCCTCGATCCAGAAACCCTGCTCCTTGGCGTAGGCTTCGACCAGCGCGATCTGATCTTCCTCGCGGCCGGTGAGGCGCAGATAGTCCAGCGTCTTGTCGTCGATGCCGAAGAAGCCGCACGTCGCGCCGTATTCCGGGGCCATGTTCGCCAGCGTCGCGCGGTCCGCCAGGCTAAGCGAGGCGAGGCCGGGGCCGTAGTATTCCACGAAGCGGCCGACGACGCCGTGCTTGCGCAGCATCGAGGTGCAGGTGAGCACGAGGTCGGTGGCGGTGACGCCTTCTTTCAGCTCGCCCACGAACTTGAAGCCCACCACTTCGGGGATGAGCATGGAAACGGGCTGGCCCAGCATCGCGGCCTCAGCCTCGATCCCGCCAACGCCCCAGCCCAGCACGCCCAGGCCGTTTACCATGGTGGTGTGGCTGTCCGTACCGACGCAAGTGTCGGGATAGGCGACGGTCTGGCCGTCCTGATCGGTGGAGGTCCATACCGACTGCGCGATATATTCCAGGTTCACCTGGTGGCAGATGCCGGTGCCCGGGGGCACGGCGGAGAAGTTGTCGAGCGACTTGGAGCCCCACTTGAGGAAGTCATAGCGCTCCATGTTGCGCTGGTACTCGATCTCGACGTTCTCTTCCGCGGCGCGCGGATGGCCGAACTCGTCCACCATGACCGAGTGGTCGATGACGAGGTTCACGGGGACCAGCGGATTGATCTTCGAGGTGTCACCGCCCAGCTTGCGGATCGCATCGCGCATCGCGGCCAGGTCGACCACGCAAGGCACGCCGGTGAAGTCCTGCAGCAGCACGCGCGCCGGCCGGTACTGGATCTCGTCACCGGTCTTGGGGTTTTTCTGCCAGTCGACCAGCGCCTGGATGTGGTCGGTCGAAACGGTGAAGCCACCGTCCTCGAACCGGAGCAGGTTTTCCAGCAGCACCTTCATCGAGAACGGCAGGCGCGAAACATCGCCCAGTTTCTCGGAAGCCTTCTTGAGCGAATAGTACGCGATGTCCTTGCCGCCCACAGACATGGTGCTGCGAGTGCCGAGAGTATCCTGTCCGACCTGGGTCATGTGGGCGTGTTCCCCTTGGAGTTTGGCCCGCCGCGTCAGTTCGGCCAAGGGCCGGTTCATGCTGCAATGCGACAAGCAGGTTTGTCGGCCCCGCCGATGCGCGTTTGGCGCCGTCAGGTCAAGAGTTGCGAGGCCGAAGCGGCGGCTATCGCACTCGCGCTAGACCGCGGTCTGCTCGGTCGGTCCTTGCGGATCGTGCCGCGTGCCGATCCAGCAGCCCAGCACGATCAGGGCGGTCCCGGCCAGCGTCACCGCACCGACTGGTTCGTGGAAGAACACCCATCCGAACAGCGCCGCCCAGATGAAGGCGGAATATTCGATCGGCACCAGCACTTGTGCCTCGGCGCGGGCGTATCCCCAGGCGAACAGGGAAAGCGCCGCCGTTCCGCAGGCGGCACCGATGGCGATCAGGCCAAGGGCGGGCAAAGTCGGTGGCACGAACAGCCAGGGGGCCGCCAGCCCCAGCAGCACGGCGATCACCAGGTTTTGAAAAAGCGCCACCTCCACCGCCCCCGCCTGCTGCGATAGCTTGCGCTGAAGCACGAGGTTGGCGGCGTAGAGCAGGGCGGAAACGATCGCGGCGGTGACGCCGATCACGACCTGGGGATTGGCCTCGGTCACGCCAAGGCGATCACCCACGATTACGCCCACGCCGGCAAGGCCCAGCAGCGATGCGAAAATGGCGCGGCGGTGGATCCGTTCCTTGAGGAACACGCCTGCCAGGAGCAGCGCGATCAGTGGCGCGATGAAGGTGATGGCGATCCCCTCCGCGATCGGCAGGCGTACGATGGCGACGAAGAACAGGATCGCCATCCCTGCGCTCACGACGGAGCGGATGATGTGCAGCCGGATCACCTCGGGAGGCGGCCGGCGGCGCGCACGCAACAACCACACTGGCAGGATCATGCCCAGCCCCATCATATTGCGCAGCACCAGCGCCGTATAGACACCGACCGCCAGCGACCCGCCCTTGATGGCCGCATCCATCCCGCTGAACAGCGCGATGCCCACGCTTACCGCCAGTACGGGGGCGAACCTGTGAGTGATCGGGGCGGTGGTGGCCATGATCCCGGAGCTTTCGGCGCATCGGGCCCGCCGCGCAATGGACGGGCACGGAAAATTTGCCAGACCGGCCGCGATCCGCTCTTTATTTACCGTACGGTTCGGACAAATGCTTGATGTTGCTGCCGGGGAGGGGCTAATCTGCATCTAAGCGGGTTTGGGGCGGTTCATCTGCCGTAGGGCACAAGCCACTCGGCAACAGATTAAGTTTGGAGCGTATCCTGGTTTCGATGACTCAGCGCCGCCGTTCGGCCGTTTCGGCCTTCACCATGAGCGGGCTCATCCTGGCCGCGATCGCGGGTCAGCCCGCAGTCGCGCAAAGCGCCGCGTCCGCAAAGTCCGCCCCCAGGATCAAGCCGCAGCCGTCGGTGTCCGATTGGGATATCGGTGCGCCCAGCACGTCTCCCGGCACTGCCGCGCCTACTCCGCCCGCCTCTGTCCAGGGGCTGCCGCCGGCTGCGGAGGATGCCGATCCATCCAGCACCGCGCAACCCGTGGTGCAGGCCGTGCCCGTGCTCGAACCGGTGCTGGACTGGTCGGTGGCGGATGCGAATGCGTTGCTGTCGGTGATCCAGGGTATCAAGTCTGAGGGCCTGTTCGCCAAGGATTACCGGCCTGACGCGTTGAAGGCCGCGATCGCGAGCGGTGCGGGCGATGGTCTGAACCAGGTCGCCAGCAAGTCTTTCGCGTGGTTGATCGAGGATTTGCGCGATGGGCGCACGCCGATGACCGCCAGAGTGCAGTGGTTCGCCGTCGACCCCGACCAGGACCAGATGCCGACTGCGCAGATCATGGCTGATGCCCTGGCGGCGCACGATGTCGCAGGTGTGGTGAACCGCCTCGCGCCGACGCACCCCGACTATGCCGTGCTTAAACAGGCGCTGGCCTCGACTCCTGAAGCCCAGGCCGCCACCAAGTCGCTGATCCGCGCCAACATGGATCGCTGGCGGTGGCTGAAGCACGATCTGGGCGATGTCTATCTCATCACCAACGTGCCTGAGTTCCAGCTGCGCCTCACGGTCAAGAACCGGATCGTGCGCACATACAAGACGGTGGTGGGTAAGCCGGGCCGCACGGCTACGCCGCAGTTGGCCGAAACTGTCAGCGCCGTCGTCTTCAATCCGACTTGGACGGTACCGCAGTCGATCGTTAAGGGTGAAGGGCTGGGGGCCAAGGTCATCGGCAGCCCGGGCTGGGCGCGCGCCAACGGATACAAGGGCGTGAAAAACGCGGACGGCTCGATCACCGTGGTGCAGCAGCCGGGCAAGAACAATGCCTTGGGCCTGATGAAGATCGACATGCCCAATCCGCATGCCATCTACCTGCATGACACCCCATCCAAGCAATATTTCAACTCCGAAGTGCGCGCGTTCAGCCACGGCTGCATCCGCACGGAGCGCGCGGTGGAGCTGGGCATGACGATGGCGATCCTGGGTGCGCAGATGCCGCCGGACCAGGCCGCCGACATGAGCCGGGCGGGCGTCTACCAGAAGGTGGCGATGACGCGGACGTTTCCGGTCTATATTACCTACATGACCATGGCGCGTTCGATCGATGGCCAGCTGAAGAAGTTTGCGGACATCTACGATCGCGACAAACCGGTCCTGGCCAGCTTTGCCGCCCCGCGTGAGGCAAAAACCACACAGCGGGCCAGCGACGAGCCGATCATCCAGCTGGACAACCCCTTGTAAGCATTTGCAGAATCATCGCCGTTTCAGGGGGTATACGGACTGTTAACCTGCGGAAAATTCGCAGAAACATTTCTCACCTGGAACGGCGGCACGCTTATCAACGTTCACTATAACAAGTGATATGATGGGATGAGCATGGCTTCGCGATTGAAAACCAGGGTTTTACTCGTCGAGGATGAGCCCATCATCCGTGCGGTCGGCACCGATGCCCTGGAAGAAGCCGGCTTCGAGGTGATCGAAGCAAACGACGCCGACCACGCGGTGCGTATTCTGGAAATGCTCGGCGAAGTGCAGGTCTTGTTCACCGACATCCGGATGCCCGGTAGCATGAACGGCCTGCAACTGGCGCGCCTGGTTCACCAGCGCTGGCCCAATATGAAGATCCTGGTCACGTCTGGCGATACTTGGCCGACCACGCAGCAAATGCCACTGGAAGGACATTTCCTACCCAAGCCCTATAATCTGGACGTCCTGCAGGCCGAGGTCACTGCTTTACTGGACTGAAAGCCGATCAGCGCCTCGCAGCGCCGAACGCATCGACGCGGCGGGCGAAATCCGCGCGCAAGTTTGACCAGAACAGCGTCATATCGAACAAGTGGTAGTTGTTGCCGGGAAGTACGTATGGCCCCAGATCCAAGGGCGGCGGCGGACCGATGTGCAACAGGTGGTCCGCGCCACAGGATGCGGGTACCACCCCCCGTGTCAGCGCACCGGTGCCGTTGCTCAGATCTGGAACCAGCGTGCCCAGGTTTGCAGAGGCGGGCGCATTGCCACCTTCCCGGCCGTCGATCGGGTTGACGCAGATGAATGAGCTGTTCTCACCCACTTCCTGGCCGTCCAATCCCTTGCGCCGGGCATAGGCGCGCAACAGCATCTCGGTTTCGGGCGGATCGGCGAACGTAAGCCAGCTAGCCACACACCCGGTCGAAGTGGGCTCCTTGCAGGCGGGCATCCCCATCAAGGGCAGGTCGCGGTCATTCGATACCGGCCAGCCGATCACGTAGGCAACGGCGATCCGCTTGGCGAGCGGCGTTCCGGCGATCTTGTCCCGGATCAGTCGGCGCAGGTGAAAGGCCCCTTGGCTATGGCCCGCCAGTACGATCGGCTGATCGGGGCGGATCGATTTCACGAACATGTCGAAGGCCTGAGCCACGTCACGATAAGCCAGGTCGAGCGCCTGGGTGGCCTGGGGTGCATCGGTCAGAAAGGCGCCGATCGCAGCCTGGCGATAGCGCGGAGCCCAGATGTCTGGGCTGGTGTTGAACGTACTGGCCATGCCTTGAACGAACAAGCGCGATCGTTGGCGAGAGACGTCATCGTCCAGCGAGGCGTTCCAACTGGTCCGGCTGACCAAACCGGTGGGATGCACGAAGAAAACGGCGGCATCGACCTTCTTTTCCGTGACGGGATCTGCCGCCGTGGCCGCCTCGCTTGCGGGGCTACTCGTCTCCGCCGACGGCGCGCCGCTCGTCAATTCGGCGTAGTTGGATGGCAGCCAGCGTGCGGGGTCGTTCGCCATGCCGGGGCGGGCCAGCCACATGTCGGGATTTTCATAGCTGGCGTCGGCCAAGCGAGGCTGATCAGTGAATGCCGCTGACGGCACGAACGCGATCTCGGTCAGGTCCTCGGCAAAAAAACGTAACCCGAACAGAACCGCCATCACCAATACGGTGAGGCCGACCACGATATACAAGAACTTGCGCGCCATCGGGACCGAGCCTTAGAGGCTCATCGCGCCCAGCGAAAGGGCAGTGCGGGTAGTACGGGCCGGTAATCCGGGCAGGCGATCCGGCGGGACGTGGGACAGCACCGCTCTCAGGCGGTGGCGCGCTGTGGCGTCCCCGCGCCGTTCTCCTGTTCTTCCTGATTATGCTTCGCGGTGCGTTCGAGCCACACCTTGATCATCGCGACCATCGGATCGGCTAGCGCCAGACCCAGAATTCCGAACAGAACGCCCATGACAAGCTGTGCTGCCAGCACCAGAGCGGGCGGCAGATCCACTGTCTTGCGCGCGATGATCGGCACGATGACGTAGCCGTCGATCGTCTGCACCAAGGCGTAGACGATGATGGTGAAGATCCCCATGTCGGTCCCGCCGGAGAAACCGACCATGATCATCAACGCGCCAGAAATCGGGGCCCCTATATTGGGCAGCGCGGCGAGTAGTGCGGTAATCAGGCCCAGCAGGAACGCCATCGGCACGCCGTACAGTTCCAGCATGATCCAGGTGGCGATGCCCTCCACCCCCATGCCCAGCAGGCGACCGAACAGCAGACGACGCAACGAACGCCCCATCTCCTGCGCGGTCCGCTCGAATTCGTCGCGGCGATCCGCCGGGAGAATCCAGGCGACGCCGCGGCGGTAGATGTCGGGCTCGATCGCGAAGTAGATGCCCAGCACCACGATCAGGAACAGCGTGGTCAGGCCACCGATCAGCCCGCCAACGGCACGCGTGACCTGTCCGATACCGCCCATCGCCTGCTGCGCCAGCTTGCGCACATCGCCGCCATCGACATTTATGCCATGACCTCGCAGCCAAGCCAGGCCCTTGTAGAATTGCCCCTCGATCGTCGCGGGAAGCTGGGCCGCCTGCTGTGCCACCTGACTGCCGGCGAATTGCATCATCCACAAAAGGAATGCCAGCGCCGCGACAAGGATGATCGCTACACGAAGGCCGCGACCGATAGGAAGCACCCGACCGAGCAATCGCGCGCCGCCATCGATCAGCGCCGCAAAGACGATCCCGCCGAAGATCACCAGTAGCGATCCCGAAACGAAGATCGCCAATCCGAACAGCAGCGCGACGCCCATCCACACCATCGCCCGCCGGACTTCGGAACGCACGCGCGGATCGGAAATGTCGGTCGGACCGGCCAGGCCTTCTTCGATCACCGTTTCGGTATCGGGGCGCTTTTCCTGGTCGCTCACGAAGCGGTCGCAGCGCTGGAGGGGGAAACTTCCAGTGGTGGTCGCAGCGATGTTCCGGCGCGATGGCCGCGCAGCGCGGAGAACCAGCTGAGCGGGTTCCAGCTCTGGCTGCCGTCAAGCGAGAAGGTGATGAACTCGGCCCGGCCGCCGATGTCGGAAAGCGGAACGGGTCCGCCCAGGCCATTGCCCCAAAGCGGCATGCGGCTGTCGGCGGAATGATCGCGGTTGTCGCCCATCAGAAAAACGTGCCCCTCCGGTACCGTGATCTCAGCGAAATGGTCCAGTCGCTGGTTCAGGTGATCGATGATCGTGTAACTCGCACCATTGGGCAATGTTTCGTGATAGGCGGGCAACTCGTACACCTCGCGACCGCTGGGCAGACGCGTGCGATATTCGTCGAAATCCTCAAGGCAGGCGCGCTGGTATCCACCGGAATCGCACATCAGTTTGTCTTCGACGGGCAACTGCACTGGCGGCTCCACCCGTTGCGGCACCGGCTTCCCATTGAGGATGATCTGGCCGTTGACGACGGCGATCCGGTCTCCTGGCAGCGCGACCACGCGCTTGATCAGGTCCTCCTTGCGATTGCGCGGCACGACGATCACGATGTCGCCATACTCCGGCGTGCGACCCAAGATCCGCCAGTCGCTGCGCGGCAGCAGGTGAAAGCTGATGGATGACCAGTCCCATCCATAGGGGTATTTCGATACGACCAGCCGATCGCCCACCAGTAAGTTGGGCATCATCGATATCGAGGGAATGTAAAACGGCTTGGCGATGAAGCTGTGAAAGCCCAGCACCGCCAGCAGCATCAGCACCAGCCCGCGCAATTCGCGCTTCCAGTCGATCCGCTCGGTCGCGGGTGCTTCTGTCGGGGGCGCGTCTCGAGGGGGCACGGGGGCAAGGTCTTCCGGCAAGGCGGCCTCGGCGTTGATCTTGCTCATCAGGACAGGACCTATACGGGACGCGCTTCGAGGATGACGAAGGCCTGCGCCCATGGATGGTCATCGGTGAGCGTCAGGTGAACCACAACCTCGTGACCTTGCGGGGTAAGAGATCGCAGGCGATCGGCTGCGCCGCCGGTCAGGGCGAGCGTTGGCGCGCCCGAGGGCGCATTGACGACGCCGATGTCCTTCATGAAGACTCCGGCCTTGAAGCCGGTGCCCACCGCCTTGGAGAACGCCTCCTTCGCGGCGAACCGCTTGGCCAGCGTTCCCGCGATCGTGTGCGGCCGGCGCGCGGCTTTCGCCCGCTCTACATCGGTGAAGACACGCTCCAAAAAACGATCGCCGAACCGGTCCAGCGAGGACTGGATGCGCTCGATATTGCACAAGTCGGAGCCCAGGCCGATGATCACCGTACCGCGTCCATCAGCTCGCGCATCTTCCGCACGCTGGCTTCCAGACCGCAGAAGATCGCCTCGCCGATCAGGTAGTGCCCGATGTTCAGCTCCGCGAGTTGGGGAATGGCGGCGATCGGCTGGACGTTGTCATACGTCAGGCCATGCCCGGCGTGCGGCTCGATCCCGTTCTTCGCGGCGAGCGCGGCCATTTCGGCGATGCGCTTTAGCTGGATGGCGACATCGCCTCCCGTGGCATGGGCATATTCGCCGGTGTGCAATTCCACCACTGGCGCGCGCAACGCCATTGCCGCCTCGATCTGGCGCGGTTCGGGCGCGATGAACAGGCTGACGCGGATGCCGGCATCCGCCAGGCGAGAGACGAGCGGGGCAAGCCGGTTATGCTGGCCCGCGGCATCGAGGCCGCCCTCGGTCGTGCGCTCCTCGCGCCGTTCGGGCACGATGCAGGCGGCGTGCGGACGATGGCGGAGCGCGATGTCCACCATCTCGTCCGTCGCAGCCATTTCCAGGTTGAGCGGTAGGCCGGTGGCGGCCAGAACCCGCGCCAGATCCTCGTCCCGGATGTGGCGGCGATCCTCGCGCAAATGGACGGTAATGCCGTTGCCGCCGGCCTGGGCCACGATTTCCGCCGCGCGCACCGGATCGGGATGCTCGCCACCACGCGCGTTTCGGATAGTGGCGACGTGATCGATATTGACGCCGAGGCGCAAGGGGCTGGCTGGAGCTGTCACGCGGGTTCCATGCTCTATGATAAGAGGGACGCTTAGGGCTGAACGCGGCTTCCCGGCTTGATCGCGGGCCGTGCGGCCAATTCGGGCGGAAGCTCGTCGGCAGCATATGTCGGGAACGTCAGCGCGACTAGAGCGGTAAAAGGGACGCCGAACTCAGCCGTTCCGGCCGATCGATCGACCAGCGCCGCCGCAGCGATCACCTCGCCGCCGGCCGCATCGATCGCGACGATCGCCTCTTGAGAGGACTTGCCGGTGGTCACCACGTCTTCGACCATCAGCACCTTGTCGCCCGGCTCCAGGCTGAAGCCGCGCCGCAGCTCGAACGTGCCTTCAGGTCGCTCCACGAACATTGCGTCGACTTGTAAAGCGCGGCCCATCTCGTGGCCGATGATCACGCCGCCCATCGCGGGCGCCACCACCTTGTTGATCTGGCGTCGCAGGTCGTGCGGCAGCTTGGCCGCCAGCGCCGTGGCGAGGCGGGCCGCCCGCTCGGGATTCATCAGGACGCGCGCGCACTGTAGGTAATGGGCGCTGTGCCGGCCGGACGAGAGAAGGAAGTGGCCTTCCAGCAGAGCCTTGCTCGCGCGGAACTCGGCAAGAACGGCGTCATCCTGCATCGTCAATGTGATCCTTGTCATGAAGCCGGGCGTGGCCAAGGCATTCCGGCGGTTCCCCGGGTGTCAAAAATTCCCCTAGAGGCGCTTGAGACGCGCGGCAAGCGCGCGTATAGGCGCGGCTCAAGGGGCGATTTATCCCCGCATCTGGTGTGCGCAGGTCCGCTGTGATCCGCGCCGCCGACACAGGGAATCGGGGAAGCACGACGAATGAAGTCCGGTCTCAACCTTCGTGCGGCAAGTCGCGCACTTAAGGCGTTTGGTCTTTCGGCGGCGCTCGTAGCGCTGCCGCAGGTGGCGTTCGCAGCGGCCGCTTCGCCGATGCCAGCCTATTCGACGCCAGCTGCCGGTGCTCCGGGTGCGCAAGCCCCCGTCGCGGCGGACAAGGGTGCGGGCGCCGTCGAGGCTGCTGGTAATCCGTTGAACACCAGCGGGCCCACGGCAGACGCCGCCGCACCGGGTTACACCCCGATGAAGCCGACCCCCGGCATCGGCATGCCTGTGGATGGCGGTATCGGCCTGCAGAAGCAGTTCTCGCCGTTCGGTGAGTACGGCCGCTGGATTCACGACATCGTGCTGATCCCGCTGATCGCGGCGATCACGGTATTCGTGCTGGCTTTGCTCGTCTGGGTTGCCGTTCGCTACAACCGCCGGGCCAACCCTGTCGCCTCGCGCACCAGCCACAACACCCTCCTGGAAGTGGCATGGACGCTGGTTCCGGTGCTGATCCTGGTCTGCATCGCGGTCCCCTCGATCGACCTGATCGCCAAGCAGTACAAGCCGGCCCCTAAATCGGCGCTGACGATCAAGATCACCGGCAACCAGTGGTTCTGGTCCTACGGTTATCCGGACAACGGTGACTTCGAAGTCAACTCGTACATGCTGAACCTGCCGGGCCAGCCGGTGATCAACGCCGGCGTGCGCGAAGTGGGCTCCAAGCCGTGGGACGGCCCGAGCCACATGGAAGTGGACAATCGCCTGGTCGTTCCCGCCGGTGAGCCGATCCGACTGCAGATCACTGCGGCCGACGTGATCCACTCGTTCGCCGTGCCCTCGCTCTGGTTCAAGCTGGACGCCGTTCCGGGCCGTATCAATGAGAAGGTGCTCTTCATTGAGAAGCCAGGCGTCTATTACGGTCAGTGTTCGGAACTGTGCGGTGTAAAGCATGGCTACATGCCGATCGCCGTGGAGGCTTTGCCTCGCGCGCAGTATAACGCCTGGGTGCTGGGTCATCCCGGCGGCCTGATCGATGGCCAGAAGAAGCTGATCGACGCTACCGCCCAGGCTCCGGCCGCCGGTGCTGGCGAGACGGCCGTCCCTGCCGACAATGCGAGCGAGGCGGTTCCGGCCGTCGAGACGACCTCGTCGCCCGCCGCGTAACGAAATTCAGTACGAAGGTCCGAAGAAATGGCCACCACCGCAGATCACTTCCAGGGTCACGTCGATGACCATCACGGTCACGCCGATCATGACCATAAGCCGGGCTTCTTCGCCCGGTGGTTCATGTCGACCAACCATAAGGACATCGGCACGATGTACCTTATCTTCGCGATCTTCGCGGGCGTCATCGGTGGTGCGGTTTCGGGTATCATGCGTGCCGAACTGATGCATCCGGGCATCCAGTATCTGGGTGCGGTCGCGTCTTTCTTCGGTGACGATGCCAGCGATTTCAACGCCACGCTTCACATGTGGAACGTGCTGATCACCGCCCACGGCCTGATCATGGTGTTCTTCGTGGTCATGCCGGCCACGATCGGTGGCTTTGGCAACTGGTTCATCCCGCTCATGATCGGCGCGCCCGATATGGCGTTCCCGCGAATGAACAATATCTCGTTCTGGCTGACCTTTGCCGGCTTCTGCTCGCTGATGATGTCGGCGTTCGTGCCCGGTGGTCTGGGTAACGGTGCGGGTACGGGCTGGACGGTCTATGCCCCGCTTTCGACTTACGGCTCGACCGGCCCTGCCGTCGATTTCGGTATCTTCGCGCTGCACCTTGCCGGTGCCGGTTCGATCATGGGTGCCATCAACCTGATCACCACGATCTTTAACATGCGCGCTCCAGGCATGACGATCCACAAGATGCCGCTGTTTGTATGGTCGGTGTTGGTCACCGCGTTCCTGCTGTTGCTGGCTCTGCCGGTCCTGGCTGCCGCGATCACCATGCTGATCACCGATCGCAATTTCGGCACCACGTTCTTCGATCCCGCGGGCGGTGGCGATCCGGTCCTTTACCAGCACTTGTTCTGGTTCTTCGGTCACCCGGAAGTCTACATCATGATCTTGCCGGCATTCGGCATGGTCTCGCAGATCATCTCCACCTTCTCGAAAAAGCCGGTCTTCGGTTACCTCGGCATGGCTTACGCCATGGTGGCGATCGGCGTGGTTGGCTTCATCGTGTGGGCCCACCACATGTACACCACCGGCCTTAGCGTAAACACGAAGATGTACTTCACCGCCGCGACGATGGTGATTGCCGTGCCGACCGGCGTGAAGATCTTCTCGTGGATCGCGACGATGTGGGGCGGCAGCCTTGAATTCAAGTCGCCGATGGTCTGGTCGCTGGGCTTCATCTTCCTGTTCACCGTGGGCGGTGTCACCGGCGTGGTCCTGGCCAACGGCGGCGTGGATGACGTGCTGCACGATACCTACTATGTCGTGGCGCACTTCCATTACGTGCTGTCGCTGGGTGCCGTCACCGCGCTCTTCGCCGGGTTCTACTATTGGTTCCCGAAGATGAGCGGCCGGATGCACTCGGAATTCCTGGCGCACGTCCACTTCTGGATCTTCTTCATCGGCGTGAACCTGATTTTCTTCCCGATGCACTTCCTGGGTCTGCAGGGCATGCCGCGTCGTTACCCCGACTATGCGGAAGCCTATACGCACTGGAACCAGGTCGCGACGGTGGGCTACATGATCATGGCGGTCAGCATCGTGATCTGGTTCATCAACATCCTGTATGCCTTCACTGCCGGTAAGCGCGCCGAAGGTAACTACTGGGGTGAAGGTGCCACGACGCTGGAGTGGACGCTGTCCAGCCCGCCGCCGTTCCACCAATTCGAGACGCTGCCTGTCATCGAAGACGCGGGCCACCATTGATGGACGGCGCCCGCCCCGACGGGGCCGGGCTCCGCCAATCTCCCTCCCCGCCACTCGACTTCGGGACTGGCTTGGGAGGGGCTAGGGGAGGGCATGTCGCCCTCCCTACTCGTTTGAAGTTCTGCTGATGACCAAACAGGCCCTTCCCCGATCTCTCCCGCAAACCGGAGGAGAGTCTCCAGACCCCCGGCTTACGGCGAGCGGCAGTCTTCCCCCGGCCGATTGGCGTGATTTCTTCGCGCTTACCAAGCCGCGCGTGATGAGCCTGGTGATCTTCACCGGCCTGTGTGGCTTGCTTGCCGCGCCCGAGCGGATCCACCCGGTCCTCGCCTTCACCGCGATCCTGTGTATCGCGGTGGGCGCGGGCGGCGCTGCCGCGCTGAACCAATGGTGGGAAGCCGATATCGACGCCGGGATGAAGCGCACCGCCGCACGTCCCCTGCCGCAAGGCCGTATGCATCGAACCGATGCGCGTGACTTCGGCGTTGCGATCTCCGCCGGATCTGTTCTGCTGATGGGTCTGGCGATCGGCTGGCTTGCCGCTGCGATCCTGGCCGTCTCGATCGTCTACTACGCGGTCGTCTATACCATCTGGCTCAAGCCTCGCACGCCGCAGAATATTGTGATCGGCGGCGGTGCCGGGGCTTTCCCGCCGCTGATCGGCTGGGTCGCGGCCACAGGGCACATCAGCTTGATGCCGGTGCTGCTGTTCGCGATCATCTTTTTCTGGACGCCCCCGCACTTCTGGGCGCTCGCGCTGTTCGTAAAGTCGGATTACGCTAAGGTCGGCATCCCGATGCTGCCGGTCGTAGCCGGCGAAAAGGCAACTCGCACGCAGATCTTGATCTATGCGGTCCTGCTGCTGCCGCTCAGCGTGCTGCCGTGGTGGATCGGTGGGGCAGGGGCGATCTATGGCATTAGCGCGGTCGTGCTGTCGCTGCTGTTCCTGGCGCTGTCCGTCCGAGTTGGCCTGCGTCAGCGGACCGGGCCGGACGATACGATGAAGCCCGAAAAGCAGCTGTTCGGCTATTCCGTGCTTTATCTCTTTGTGTTGTTTGGCGCTTTGGTGGCGGATCGCTTTCTGCCGATGTAAGGGACTGCCATGAGTCGCGAAACTGATCCCAAGCGCATCCGGCGCAACCGCAACAACGTCCTTGGCCTCCTTCTGGCGGCCTTCGTGATCCTGGTCTTCTTGATCTCGCTCGCGAAGATGGGCTGATTCGATGAACGCCAAGACCTTGGACGGCCTCGGCCGCAATCGTCGGATCGCCTTGATGGCGCTTGCGGTTGCCGCCGCGATGCTTGGCCTGGGGTTTGCCTCGGTGCCACTGTATCGCCTGTTCTGTCAGGCGACGGGGTTCGACGGCACCACTCAACGCGTTACCGAGGACGAGGCGGCGCAGATCAAGGCGGTGGCGAACACCATGTCCATCCGGTTCGACGCCAATGTTGAACGGGGTATGCCGTGGCAGTTCAAGCCGTTGCAGCGCACTGACGATATCACCATCGGCGTGCGCGATATGGCGCTGTTCTGGGCAAAGAACACTTCGGACCATGCGATCACCGGCACTGCCAGTTTCAATGTGGAGCCGGAGCAGGTCGGCAAATATTTCAATAAAATCCAGTGCTTCTGCTTCACCGAGCAGACCTTGAAGCCTGGCGAGGAAGTGCGGATGCCGGTGCTCTACTACGTCGATCCCGCGATCCTGAACGATCCTGACGCCAAGGACGTGGAGCAGATCACGTTGAGCTACACCTTCCACCCCGCCATCAACAGCGGAGCAAAGGCACTGGACCGTACCGCTTCAGGTAGATAAGGGCTGGGCAAACCTCTCGCGGCGGGTGCGCCGTGGACTGCCATCAACAGGGACGTAGGCATCATGGCCGGTAGCAAGACACACGATTATCACATTCTTCCGCCGGACATCGTGCCCTTGGCGACGACGTTCGGCGCCCTGATGTTCACGACCGGCATGGTGCTGCTCATGCACAAAATGCCTGGTGGTCACTTCGTGCCCTGGCTGGGCGTGGCGATTTTGCTGGCCGGCATGTTCGCGTGGTTTTCCAAGATCGTGAAGGAAGCGCACGCGGGCGATCACACCCCGGTTGTGCAGCTGCACCAGCGTTATGGCATGATCCTGTTCATCGCCTCCGAGGTGATGTTCTTCGTGGGCTGGTTCTGGGCGTTCTTCGATTTCTCGCTGTTCCCGTCGACCTTGGCGGAATCAGTTGCGGGTCAGTGGCCGCCCAAGGCGATCGAGGCGGTTATGGACCCGTTCGATCTGCCGCTGCTGAACACGCTGATCCTGCTGTGCTCGGGCACCACCGTCACCTGGGCGCACCACGCGCTGATCCATGGCGATCGTGAGGGCCTGAAGAAGGGCCTTTGGGCGACGATTCTGCTCGGCGTTCTGTTCACCTGCATCCAGGCCTACGAATACGTGCATGCGCCGTTCCCCTTCGGTGCGAACACCTATGGCTCGGCCTTCTACATGGCCACCGGCTTCCACGGCTTTCACGTGCTGATGGGCACGATCATGCTGATCGTCTGCTTGGTTCGCTCCTATCGCGGTGACTTCACGCCGCGCCAGCACTTCGGTTTCGAAGCGGCGGCGTGGTACTGGCACTTCGTCGACGTGGTCTGGCTGTTCCTGTTCGTGGCGGTCTACGTGTGGGGCGGTTGGGGCTACCCGACGCACTGATCGCCGACCTCGATTATCTTCACCAAAAGGGGCAGCCGGAGAATCGTTCGGCTGCCCCTTTTGCTTTATGCGAGCTGACTTATGCGCCGCATCCCCATCATCCCCACTATCTTGGTCCTTGCCGCAGCGGCGGTGATGATCTGGCTTGGCTTCTGGCAACTGGATCGGTTGCGGCAGAAGGAAGCCTTGCTGGCGCGCTATGGGGCGGCACACGGTCAGGCGCAGCCGGTGCCTTGGCCGAAGGGATCGTCCGTGGCTTCGCTGGACCTGTATCGGCGATCGCAATTGCTGTGCTTGCGCGTGGTGAGCCAGCGCGGTGTCGCGGGGCGTAGCGCGCGGGGCGAGGCGGGCTTGGCGCAGTACGCGCGTTGTGCCCTGCCGGATGGAACGCAAGCGGATGTCGTGACGGGTTGGGCAAGGGATCCCAACGTCCATGGCACCTGGCAGGGCGGGCCGGTGCGCGGGGTTATCGCTCCGGGGCCACGTCTGGTGGCCGATCCACCGCTGGGGGGCTTGGAAGCGAATGCCATGCCCGACCCGTCGGAAATACCGAACAACCACCTAGCCTACGCGGTGCAGTGGTTCCTTTTCGCGGCGACGGCGATCGTCATTTACGGCGTGGCCCTTCGGCGGCGACTGATCGCGCCTTCGCGCTGATCAGAACATCTGCGACAGGTTGAGACCGACGACGCTACCCTGGATGGTGACGGTAACCCAGCCGAACGCGCGGGCGAGGCCGGGATGGTCAGGCAGTAGAGTGCGCATCACCCAATAATGCACGCCGCTGGTGATGGCCTTGGCCCCTATGATCATCACCGGCTTGGGATTGCGGCCGTAGATTACGCTCGTGGCAATCGTCACGCCGCAGGCAGGCGATAGTCGATGCGGCATCCATCACATTGAGCGTGTGGAACGCGATCTCCAGCGGCATGATGTCGCCAGGCGTCTCTGCGCGATACAGGCGGGGCTCGCGATAGAGGCCGCGCCGCCCTGGGTCATCGATCGCCAGCCTGGGCGCGTTCGACCCATGGGGAAACGCGTCCTTTGTCGCCGCTGATGGAGCGGGATGAAACTCACCGGTATCGCTCTGCTCGATCGAACCATCGCTCTTGAGTGCGGGCGAGTGGGAGAGAGAAGTCGGCGTATCCGCGGTGAAAGGGCTGATCGTCCCTGCGGCTGCCGACAATGACCAGCCTGCGAGGGAGGCATCTGCGAGAGCCAACGCGCTATCCATCCCTCTTGCGGTTGCAGTTGCCGGATTTCCGATCAGGTTCAGGCTCGCGAAAAGGACGAGCGCCATCGTCCGCCCAAGCGGCGGTCTTGAAAACCCAAACATGTGAAATTCCCCAAAGCGGCTTTCTTCCCGCTCCGGGGGGTAGAATCTCGGTTCCTGGCGCTGTATCCGTAGATCAGCCTAGTGAAAGGGCGCCCGGTGGCGGCAGGCACTCACCGCAATCAATGCCCAAGATGTTGATCTGTAGGCCTAAAGCCCAAGCTGCGACCGGTGCTCGCGACGCGGCGAATGCTCGACGATGGAGCCTTCCAAAGCACGGACTGCGTAGATAGGCGCGGGTTTGGAGCTATCTCCAAGGTCGGTCGCCACCGCCATTGCGCCATGCCGCTGGTGCGGCTAGGCGCAGGCGCCATGGAATACGTCAGCACCAGGGGCACTGCTCCCACGCTCGATTTCGAGGGCGCCACGCTCGCCGGTCTTGCCAGCGACGGCGGCCTCTATGTGCCGCGCGAATGGCCGCGCTTCGATGCGGCTGAGATCGCCGCCATGCGGGGGCTGCCTTACGCGAAGTTGGCGGCCCGTATCATGCAGCCATTCGTCGGTGAAAGCCTGACACTGGACCGGCTCGAGGCGCTGTGCGAAACGGCTTATGGCCGCTTCAGCCATGACGCGGTGACGCCCTTGGTTCAGCTGGACGGGCAGAACTGGCTGATGGAATTGTTCCACGGCCCGACCCTAGCGTTCAAGGATGTCGCCCTGCAGCTTCTGGGCCTGTTGTTCGAAGAGTTCCTGGCGCGTTCGGACCGGAATCTGACAATCGTTGGCGCGACCTCGGGTGACACCGGCTCGGCCGCGATCGACGCGGTGGCGGGACGCGCCAAAGTGGACATCTTCATGCTGCATCCCAAGGGGCGGGTCAGCGATGTCCAGCGCCGGCAGATGACCACGGTGCTGGCGCCCAATGTCCATAACCTGGCGCTGGAAGGTGCAAGCTTCGATGATTGCCAGGCGATCGTGAAGCGCATGTTCAATGACCGCGCGATGACCGATCGATTCGCCATCGGCGCGGTGAATTCGATCAACTGGGCGCGGCTGATGGCGCAGGTGGTCTATTACTTCGCCACCGCGTTGCAGCTGGGCGCGCCCGATCGGGAGGTGGCTTTCTCGGTCCCGACCGGCAATTTCGGCGACGTCTTCGCAGGATACGTCGCGCAGCAGATGGGCCTGCCGATTGCGCGGCTGATCGTGGCGACCAACGTCAACGACATCCTGTACCGGGCCCTTGCCTTTGGTGACTATTCGCAAGGCACCGTCACCGCCACGGCCTCGCCTTCGATGGACATCCAGGTCTCCTCAAACTTCGAACGCTTGCTGTTCGATCTGGGCGGGCGTGATGGCCTGGCCTTGTCCGCGCAGATGGCGGGCTTCGAGGCAACGAAGGCGATGCAACTGACCAATGCGCAGCGCGAAGGGGCGGCGGGCCTGTTCACCAGCTGCCGCGCCGATGCGGACCAGATGGCGCATGCGATCCGTTGGGCGTGGGAGCATTGTGGCGAATTGATCGACCCGCACACAGCGTGCGCGCTTCATGCGGCCCGCGTGGCGGGGCTCGACCCGGCTGTCCCGATCGTGACGCTGGCCACCGCGCACGCGGCGAAGTTCCCGGAGGCGGTGGAGCGTGCCACTGGGCAGCGTCCCGGCCTGCCTTCGCGTGTCGGCGATCTGTTCGAGCGTGAGGAACGCTGCGTTGGCCTGACGGGCACGTATGATGCCGTCGCCGGGTTCGTGGCCGAACGCGCTACGCCCAAGGCCGGGTAAGGGCGGGCGCGGCGCTCATGGCCGATCTTGCGCGCGATCCCGTCATCATGGTGGGCGGGGGTTGGGGCGATTACGCCCTGATCGATTCGGGCCATGGCCGCAAGCTGGAGCGCTACGGCGATTACCGGTTCATCCGGCCAGAGGCGCAGGCCTTATGGTCCCCCCGTTTGGACCAGTGGGAGGCCCACGGTGAGTTCGTACCCGGCTCTGACGAGGATGGCGGCGGTCGGTGGCTGTTCGAAAAGCCGGTTCCGCGCGAGGGTTGGCCCTTGGCGTGGCGCGACGTGCGCTTTACCGCGCAATGTACGCCCTTCCGCCATCTCGGTTTCTTTCCGGACATGGCCCCTGTGTGGGACTGGATGCGCGATCAGCTGCCGGCGGAGGATGCTCAGACTCTGAACCTCTTCGGCTATACCGGGGTCGGCACGCTGGCGCTCTCGGAGCGGGGGGCAGTCTCCCACGTCGACGCCTCGAAGAAGTCGGTGGGTCAGGCGCGCGAGAATGCGACGCTTTCGCGAATGGCAGATCGGCCGGTTCGCTGGCTGATCGATGACGCCGCGAAATTCGCCGCGCGTGAGGTGCGGCGCGGCCGTCGTTATGACGGTATCATTCTTGATCCCCCCAAGTTCGGCCGTGGACCTACGGGTGAGACATGGCGCCTGGAGGAGAACCTGCCCAGCCTGATGGCGGATTGCCGCCGCCTGCTGGATGCGGATAGCAAGTTTCTGTTTTTGACTGTTTATGCCGTGCGCATGTCGTCGCTGGCGCTTGCGGGCCTGTTGGCCGAGCTGTTCGCCGATCTGCCGGGCAAGATCGAGCATGGCGACCTGGCGGTGCGCGAGGATGGCGAGAGTGGGCGGCTGCTGCCTACCGCGATCTTCGCGCGCTGGTCCAATCCGGGCTAAAGGCGCCTTATGGCCGATTCGCTTACACTCGAAGTTGCCGACTTCATCGTCGACGTGCTGACCGGGATCTATTCCGAGGAAACCGGCAGGCCGCAACCGCTGCGTATCTCCATGGCGGTGGAGATGAAGCCGATCGCCCGCTACTCTCCCGATACACCGCTCAGCGCCAGCAAGAATTATATGGACCTGAAGTTCGCGGCGAGCGGGGCGCTGCCCGAAGGCGTGCATTTCAAGCTGATCGAAGCGGTGGCCGATCATATCTGCGAAACGCTTTTTCTTCAGGACGACCGTATCCTGGCGGTGACGGTGAAGATCGTGAAGCTCGCCATCGCAGAGGCCGGCGAAGCGATCGGAATTACGCTGAGGCGCGAGCGGCCCTGATGTCTGCGGAGGCGGGAATGTTGCGGGTGGGCGTGCTTCCTACAGGTCCGCTGGACGCTTCCTCCCACTTCCATGCCGCCGTTCTGCCCCGGATACGCGATGCGCTGGCGCAAGGCGGCGATTGCGTGCTGCTGTTCGATCCGGCGGACCATACCCATCGCGAGTGGCGCCTTGGCGTGGTGCATGGCCTGGCGCGCCAATATGCGCCCGTGCGGGTGAATGCAATTGCCGGCGATGACCCTCCGGCTATCGCTGCGGCTTTGGCTTATCTGTCGCGCGCGCCGGGGGTCACAGGGCAATTGTTGCCTGTGGCTGGAACGGATGCCGGCGCGATGTTATCTTCACAGGGATGACATCAGACAGATCGCCCGCAACTGCACCGCTCGTCGATCAATTCCAGCGGCGTATCAGCTACCTGCGCCTTTCGATAACCGATCGGTGCGACTTGCGGTGTGCCTATTGCATGCCTGAGCGGATGACGTTCCTGCCGCGCAAGGATGTCCTCAGCCTGGAAGAGCTGCACGATCTGGCGCTGGGTTTCATCGACCGCGGCATCTCCAAGATCCGGCTGACTGGCGGCGAGCCCTTGGTTCGGCGGGATATGATGGAACTGGTGCGCGCGCTGGGGCGGCGGATCGGCCACGGGCTGGAAGAGCTGACGCTGACCACCAACGGGACGCGCCTCACCGAATTCGCCGACCAACTCTACGACGCCGGAGTGCGGCGGATCAACGTGTCGCTCGATACACTGGACCGTGCCAAGTTCGCCGAACTGACGCGACGGGATTCCCTGCCGCAAGTGTTGGAAGGTCTCGCCGCCGCCAAGGCTGCGGGCTTGCAGGTGAAGCTCAATACCGTGGCGCTGAAAGGCGTGAACCAGCCGGAACTGCCACGCCTGATAAGCTGGGCGCACGAACAGGGCTTTGACATCACCCTGATCGAAGTGATGCCGCTGGGCGAAGTGGAGGCCGACCGCGTGGATCAGCATCTGCCGCTTTCGGTCGTGCGAGATGATCTGGAACAGCGCTGGACCTTGGTTCCATCAGGCCACCGCACTGGCGGCCCAGCGCGCTATTTCGACGTGGTGGAAACCGGAGGTCGGCTTGGCCTGATCACGCCTTTGACCAACAACTTCTGCGAGGGGTGCAATCGCATTCGCGTGACCGCGACGGGGCAGCTTTTCGCGTGCCTTGGCGGCAGCGAACAAGTGGACTTGCGCGCGGCGCTTCGTTCCGAGGACCCCGATGGAGCGTTGGCGGAAGCGTTGGCCGTCGCCATGCGCATCAAGCCCGCGCGCCATAACTTCGCGATCGACCATCGCGGCCAAGCCCCGGCGCAACCGCGCCACATGTCGATGACCGGCGGCTGAGATGTCGCTGAAACTGGTGTTCCTCGGCCGCCTCGAAGACGCGGCGGGCGTGGCCGAGCGCGAGGTCCCGTTTGCTCCCGCCCTCAGGGATGTGCTGGCAGGACTGGACTCGGAACTGTCGGAGGCCTTGTCCGGCGCGCGGATCAAGCTGGCGGTAAACGGCAAGCTCGTGGCGGGTCACGATCTGCCGATGCTGGCGGATGGCGATGAGCTGGCGTTCCTGCCCCCCGTCAGTGGCGGTTGAGATGGCGGATGTCCGGCTGCTGAGCGCGCCGTTCGATCCGGCGGGAGAGATCGCAGCCTTCACCAAGGCGCATCCCCAAGCTGGCGGCATCGCCAGTTTCATCGGCCAAGTGCGCGCCTCCGCCGATGACAGCGCGGTGGAACTGCTGGAATTGCGCCACTACGATCCGCTGACTTTGCCCGCGATGCAGGCGTTGGCGCAGGAAACCTTGAGGCGCTGGGCCTTGGAAGGCCTGCTGATCGTCCATCGTAGCGGGCAGATGGCGGCGGGCGATCCGATCGTGCTTGTCGCGGCGGCCTCGCGTCATCGCCGTGAGGCTTTTGCCGCCGCTGATTACGCGATGGACAAGCTGAAATCGCAAAGCTGGTTCTGGAAGCGGGAGCGCACAGGCGGTGAATGGCGCTGGATCGAGCCGCGCACGGAAGATTTCGACGACCTCGCCCGCTGGGGCTGAGCGGTGTTTATCGGATGCGCGCTTCCAGGCGGCTGATCACGCTAGTTTCAGCCGAAACCCAGCCATTCACTTGATCACGCGCGGTGGCGATCGTGGCGGCGGCGGGGCTGACCTGCTCGGGATGAGCGGCACGTTCATCGACGTAGAGCTGATCGAGCTCGGCCAAGGCGGTGAGGGCGCCGCTGCGCGATGTCTGCAGATCGGAAAGCGCCACTTGCGCTGAACTCCAGCTGTCGCTGGCGGTAGCACCGGCGGCGGCCACCGCGCGCTCAGTTGCGGCTTGCCGGGACTGGAATCGCGTGTGGGACTGGCGAGCCGTTTCCACCAGACCTTCAAGACGGGTGGTAAGGTCCGCGCTGGCGGGCGGCAGAGCGGGGATCGCATCTGCCGCATCCGGCGCCGGCGAGGCGCTGCCCTGAACACGCTCCACATCGCGGATCGCGAGAGAGGGATACTCTGCCGAACCCGCGCAACTGGCGAGCATCAGAAGGGTGGTAGGGACGATAAGGCGGGCGCTGGCGCGGATCATCGCCGTTTCATAGCACGCGATCCTTCCCGTGCGAGGGCAAATTGACCGGCCGCGCGGTGACTGAACCGTTGACTCGAATCAGGGGTTGGATTAACGGCACCCTTCTTCCGGAAACCTGTGCGTCGCACGGGTGTCCGGCGCGTTTCCCGTGCGGGGCTCCTTGGCGGAGCTGTCGCGGCCGGGGCAAGGTTGTTTCGGCCCTTCGGGCATAGTTTGAGATTGGGTAACAGCACCATGTTCGCAGTAGTGCGCACGGGCGGCAAGCAGTATCGGGTTGCCGCCGGAGACAAGATCGCGGTTGAGAAGCTGGCTGGCGAAGCCGGTGACAAGATCACCCTGGGTGACGTTCTGCTAGCAGGCAAGGATGGCGAAGTGGCTGACCTCGCTGGCGTTACCGTCGCGGCAGAGATCATCGCGCAGGCAAAGAGCGAAAAGGTGATCGTGTTCAAGAAGCGCCGTCGCCATAACTATCGCCGCAAGAATGGCCATCGCCAGCAGATGACCCTGCTGCGCATCGTGTCTGTTGGCTGAGCCAGAATTCCGGAGTAGATTGCAATGGCACATAAGAAAGCAGGCGGCTCTTCGCGCAACGGTCGCGACTCAGCTGGCCGCCGCCTTGGCGTCAAGAAGTTCGGTGGTCAGGAAGTGATCGGCGGCAACATCATCATCCGCCAGCGTGGTACCAAGGTGTATCCGGGTGTGAACGTGGGCATGGGCAAGGATCACACCTTGTTCGCTCTCGCGGAAGGCCGCGTGCGCTTTCACGAAGGCAAGCTTGGCCGTAAATACGTGTCGGTCGACATGATGGCGCAAGCCGCCGAATAACGGATGGTCGATGACGGGCCATCCAGCTTGGATGGCCCCTCGCCGGACTTCATCGTGAAGTTCCGGTACCATGAAGGGAGAGGGCCAACCCCGCTCCCTTTTTTCGTATCTCCCTTCAGTCACTTTGGCACCGTTGGTCGGGAAAAGCGTTCCCGATCCAGCGAGGCGTAACGCCTGTGTCATCCACGGATCCTATCGCGGCCGCGCGCGGGACTGACGAAGGGAGAGCGGTCATGTTCATTCGCAGCGAACGCCTGTTCCTCCGCCCCGCGTGGACCGAGGATGCGGCAGAGCTTCATACGGCGATCACTCACAAAGCGGTGATCCGCAACCTCACTCGGGCGCTTTGGCCTTACCAGCTGGCAGACGCGCAGGCGTTTATCGGCGGTTCGGAACAGACCAGCCATCCAAGTTTGTTGATCACGCAGCCTGGAAGCACGGGGTCCCGCATCATCGGCGGTGTTGGCTTGCATGATGAGGACGGCCAGACTCAGCTGGGTTACTGGTTGACGCCCAGCGCATGGGGCCGGGGCTATGCCACCGAAGCGGCTAGTGCGCTGCTGCGCACCGCCATGGCGCTTGGCCAAAGCAATATCCGGGCGTGGCATTTCTCCGACAATCCCGCCTCAGGGCGAGTGCTCTGCAAACTGGGGTTTCGGCCGCTGGGTCTTTCAGAGGACCGCTACAGCGCAGGGCGCGGATCGGTCGCGCCGTCGCGGGGCTATGTCCTGAGTGGAGAAGGCGTCGTCGGTGGTGATGATGACGATGGGTCTGCCCAATTTGAAGATTTGCAGATGCATGCGGCCTGATCAGTAGAGATCGCGGTGGTCTTTTCTCGTGCAACGACCGGCCCCAAGCTTTATGCTCCCCGGCAAAAGAACGGAGATGACACATGTTCATCCGCACGGAGAGGTTGTTCCTTCGGCCAGGTTGGCCAGAGGACGTCGAGGAACTTGCCGCCGCAATCGGTAACGAGGCGGCAATCGTCAGCACCGGATTTTCGCGGCAGGCCTCCAAGCAGGCGTTTCTGCGCGAGTTCTTCGCGCGTCCACAATCGCGCTTGCTGCCTCATTTTCTGATTCACCTGCGCACCGGCAATGGTCCCGTCCTGATCGGCGGGATTTCACTGACTGCATCAGGCCGTCATGTTCGACTGAACTATTGGCTCGCTCGCAAGTATAGCGGCCAGGGCTATGCGACCGAGGCCTTGCGCGCGGTGCTGGCGGAAGCCAGGATGCTCGGCCATCGCGAAGTCATCGCCGAACAGGCCGATGAGAGCGATACGATCTCGCGCATGCTGGAGCGGGCAGGCTTCAAGCCTGTAGATGAACCGCAATGCCATGATTTTATCGAAGGACCGGTCCCGGCACGGGTCCACGTGGCGATCTTGACGGACAAGCTGTTCGACTTGCTCGGTGTCGGCTCACAACCGTCTCCCCAACCGGCCTAGGCGTTAGGCAGATGTGGGTGGATCAAGGTCCAGCCACGCAGGCCGAAGCTCGGAAGTGATATCCTCGATCCGGCGGTGATCGATTGCGAAGCCCAGCTCCGGATAGGTCGTGCGCTGCCGTTTGGGGTCGGACTGTGCGAGCGGTACGACTATCAACCGGCGGTTCACTTTTTGCCGCCAATTCATGCGCGCCGTGTTTTCCTGGCCTACATAGCAGCCCTTGGTAAAGCTGACACCGCGCAGTTCGACGGCATTGCACTCCAGCCAAAGCGTCGCATCCTGTCCCAGGTCCTGCCGCCCCTCGGTCACCCCCAGGCCAAGACGATGCGCCAGATAGGCTTGGTCTGCGCACTCTGCAGATGGGGCGGCGGGGGCCAGCCACCTCCAGCCCAGGCTTTCCAGCCGAGGGTCAGGCGAGGCGTTTTCCTGCGGGTCTCGGCTCCAATGCACGGTCAGCGTGGGGTCGATCGCGATGTCGATCGCGCGACGAAGGCGATAGAGTGAGAGGCGCTTGACAATCTCCTCACCGACCTCGGCTTCGCAATCCAGCAACAGCGCGCCGTTCTCGCCCGGCCAGACGAAGAAGTCGAACAAGGCCTTGCCTTGCGGGCTCAACAGCGCGGTCCATACGGGCAACGCCTCCTGCACATCCGATGTGACAAGGCCTTGTAGAAAGGCCGCCACATCTTCGCCTGAATCGACGCGCGGAGACAGGCGGATGACGGCGCGCAGGCAGAGTTGGGAAGCGGTCATGCCAAGGGAAGTGGGATCTGAGAAGGAAGAAGGCAATCGGCCTCGATGGTGATCCTGTGAGTTTTGCCGCCGCGGTTATTGGCTTTTCAAGATCGTCGATCAGTTTGGCAGACTTTATCTGCCTTTTCCGATGGCGTGTGAAGCGCCAGCTATCAACCGAGTGGCGTGCAGATGCAGGCCTGTCGAGATGAAGGAAGCCATGATGACCGGACGTGTCGCCCATCCCAAAGTCGAAAAGCTGATCGTGAACCGTTGGAGCCCGCGCGCGTTTGACGAAAGCGAGATTGCCCAGGAGGATCTGAATGTGATCTTCGAAGGGGCCGGCTGGGCGCCCTCCGCCTACAACGTACAGCCTTGGACCTTCCTTTACGCTCGCCGTGGCGATGCCCATTGGGATAGGTTCCTCTCGGGTCTGATCGATTTCAACCAGGGCTGGGCCAAGGATGCCTCGGCACTGGTCTATATCGTCTCCGACAAGCTGATGCGTTCGGACGAGGGCAGTTCTGACAATCACAGCCACAGCTTTGATGCTGGCGCAGCCTGGGCCTTGGCCGCTCTGCAGGCTCAGGCGTTGGGCTATCACACCCATGGGATGACCGGGATCAAGTTCGGCGAAGCGGAAGCGCTTCTGGGCATTCCCGATGATCATCGCCTCGAAGCCGCTTTCGTTATCGGCAAGGCGGCCGGCAAGGAGAAGCTGCCGGACTTCCTGCAGGAGCGTGAGGCACCCAGCGGTCGCAAACCTGTCAGCGAGATCGCGCGAAATGGCAACTTTGCGTAATCGATAAGGGCGCCGGTCGCGTTGCGCGGCTCAAATTTAGCTGCTCAATCGCCGGCTGCCGCCATCGCCAGATAGAGGCTACCTGTCGGTCCAGCATCGTTGCCCAGTTGGGCGGGCACGATGCGGGATCGCAGGTCCGCGCCGGTCACAGGCCCCAGGTAACCGCCCAAACGTTCGGGCAAATGATCGATCGCCATGCGTAAGAGGTGCGGCTGGTGAACCGATACGCCCCCTCCGACGATGATACGCTGGGGTGAGAACGCGCATAAAAGGTTTGCAAAAAGTTCCGCCAGATCGGATGCGACCAGACCCCAGCGTGGATCATCTAGGGCGACCGTGCTGGGATGCACACCGAAACGGGCCTGAAGGGCAGGTCCACTGACAAGCCCCTCTACGCACCCGCCGTGAAACGGGCAGATCCCCGCAAAGCTGTCGTCCGCCGCCCGGCGTAGCCGCATGTGCCCGATTTCCGGATGCATTACGCCATGGAACGGCTTGCCGTTGATGAGCACGCCGCCGCCGACCCCGGTGCCGATTGTGAGGTAAATCAACGTGTGGAGGCCTTGTCCTGCACCTATCCGCGCTTCAGCCAGGGCCGCAGCGTTGACATCAGTATCCAACTGAAGCGGACCGCCAAAAACTTCCGCAATAGCATCCACGATGCGGGTTCCTCGCCATCCCGGCTTTGGGGTGTCCAGGATCGTACCGAAATCGCGCGCTGCCGTATCCAAACGGACGGGGCCGAAACTCGCGATGCCCAGGGCCCTGATCGACGCTTCGCGATGCCAAGCCGCGATATGATGCGCTGCTATCGCCAAGGTCTCCTCAGGAGAGGTCGTAGGGAATTCTACGCGATCGATGATCGCCCCGGGTGTGCCCAGCACCGCAATCGTTTTGGTGCCACCCATCTCCAAGCCAGCGTAGCGCGACATGATTACCTTTCATCCCGCACATGCGGACGCGGGATGATGGCAGATGGGGACGACCGGGCAAGGGGAGCCGAGGGACTTTATTCCCGGCTTAGTAGCAACCCGAGCCAGAGAGCACGGCGGGTACCGTGCGCACCATAATCGCCAGGTCGAGATGAATGGAACGACTGCGCGCATAGGCTGTATCGAGTGCCACGCGACGACGGTAGGTAGTGTTGTTGCGCCCGCTAATCTGCCACAAGCCGGTTATACCAGGCTTTACGCTCATGTAATCGACGATGTATTGGCGGTAACGGATCATCTCATCTTCGACGATCGGGCGTGGGCCCACAATGCTCATCTCACCGCGCAGCACATTGAAGATTTGTGGCACTTCGTCCAGGCTGGAACGACGCAGCAGTCGTCCAATCGGTGTGACGCGCGGATCATTCCGCAATTTCTGATCAAGCTGCCATTCCGCCAAAGCTGCAGGGTTTTGTGCGAGATGCTTCTCCAGCACTTCAGCCGAGTTCACGACCATCGACCGGAACTTATAGCAAGGAAAGGTCTGGCCATGACGCCCAACCCGGCGATGGGCGAACAGCACGGGGCCTGGCGATGTCAATTTCATCGCAACCAGGATGATGATCAGGAGGGGCAACAGTATGATTACAATGCCGGCCGCGATGGCGATATCGCAGGCGCGGGTCAAAAAAGCATCCAGCGGGGCTGCCCGCAACGAGCGGGTGCTGACAGGGGCTTCGAATGGCAGCGGGGGCGTGACGCTCACGTGCATGGCCGTCCTCGAGAGTCCGTGGGAAGATGGGTATCCCCGGGATTTCTCCCGGGGATCGCGCTCAGAACGCGTAGTTGACCGAATACGCAGTCTTGCGACGGCGCATCGCCAGGCCGGTGAAGCCGATACCGGCAATCATCATCAGCCACGTCGCGAGTTCCGGCACTGCTGACGAGAACGTCACGTTGCCCGAATATGCGCCGTTACCGGCTGACGTGCCGTTGAGAGTGATGGTCTGCGTCCCCTTCAGAACTGACCGCGTGACGCCACCGGAAAACAGGTTTCCGCCAACGTTCACAAGGTTGATAGCAGCCCCATTGAACGAGGCCTGCAGATTGGAGAGACCATCCTTCACCTTGAAATAGAGGACGCCAACGTCAGCTGAACCGTCGGTGGGGACATTGAAGTCGATCGTGTCGGTGAAATCTCCCTTGGGGATCAGGGTATCGTAAAAGGCGCCTGAGCCGTTCACGATGGTGCTCGATCCCTGGCCGGTGAAAGACGTAACGGCCTGTGCGGGTGCACAGACCGCCACGGCCGAGGCCATCGCGGACGCAATCAAAATCTGGCGGCTATTCATGTTGCACGCTCCTCTGGATTTTTACTTATGAGATAAAGGCAGGCGAATCAGAGTTAATCTGTGCCTAACTAAAAATCTCATGATTTATTTTGCGGTGCAACGTAGAGGGGTAAATCTATTTATATCAATGGCATAGAAAGTTATTTTTAGGGTGCCTGACAAGTTTTTAGCCAAAATACTCCAATTAATACGTAGGTAACCTTAAGTAAAAATGCAAATTATCAATAATAATGCTCGAATACCGATGTTGTCGGATGCCAGCGTGGATGCAAAACTTTGAGTTTATTTATGCCGTCCGAATTCGGCACAAATATTCCGCTTGCAGAAGCGGTCCGCCTCGCCGGGCTCTCAGAAGAACAGAAGCGCCAAGGTTGCCCAGCTGACGGCGCCGATAACCAGTCCCACTATCATGCCGCGCGGCGCAGAAAGCGCGCCTGCTGTTTCGTCACTTGATCCACTGGTCGCTGTTTCTTGCCGCGGAACCCGAAAGTTGTGAGAATGCAGCACGGTCTCATCCTTCTCCGGAATATCTGGTGATGCACCTGGCGATCCAGGCTCTTCCGGGGTCATGTCTAAGGTTATCCGATACAAAGATGGTAAAAGCGAAGAGCGGATATTTCCGGATAGGAACATCGCTTAGCAATTTAATCCGAATTGGTATAAGTATTTCAACGAGTTCTTTGATCAACGCCATTCCGAACGAAACGAGGCAGGCTGCGGGTTTCTTTACGCCGGTACCGCTTTCGCAAGATCTCGCTGGCGCCCAGATCCATTCAATACCTTGGCAGATAGCATCACCGTGGAGGTGTCAGCGATGGCATGTCCGCAGTTCGGGGAGCTAGGATCAGCACATGACGGGGGCTTGGCACATTTCAGCGACGGATCGGTCGCAGGCCGTGAGCGGTGACGGGCACCCGGACGTATCCTGGTACGGCCGCTATTGGTTTTTACTCGCGGTTGCCGCTGCAGCTGCGACACCGGGTATCATCTCGCTAGCCCGCAACTATTGGTCCACCGAGCAAGGTGCGGCTGGCCCCATCATCCTGCTGACAGGCCTGTGGTTGTTACGCCACGAGGGACAACATACGCACCGTTTGGATCAGCCTCACGGCGAAACGATTGCTCCCTTTGTCTTGGTCCTGACCGGCCTATTTACCGTAGCTGCATCAATAGTTGAAAAACAGTGGCTTCAGCTATTTGGGATATATTGCAGCCTGATTGCGATGCTTTGGTCTATCATCGGAAGCCGGCAACTGCTTCAACTTCGTGTGCCATTGCTATATTTGGCCTTCGTCATCCCCCCGCCGGACAATATCTTCGTTCCATTGACCCATGCTCTCAAGGGCTTGGTGGCAAACGGGTCGGTAAGCTTTCTCTCCGCACTTGGCTATCCTGTCGCGCGGGATGGGGTGCTGCTATATATCGGTCAATACGAACTGGTGGTGGCCGCCGCCTGCTCGGGTATGAATTCGATCATCAGCCTCACGGCGATAGGCTTGTTCTACGTCTATCTGCTCCACCGTGCGCACACCCGATACGCGGCGGTTTTGGCGGTACTGATGATTCCGGTAGCTCTCTTCGCAAACGGGGTGCGCGTGATCGGACTTTTGCTCCTAACTTACTACGGTGGGGACGAGGCTGGGCAAGGTATTGCACATGATATTGCAGGTCTGTTCATATTTCTAGTGGCACTGGGTACATTGGTTTTAATCGACCGGATACTTGCGCCAATCATCCTACGGCCGAGCAGCGGCAGATGACGGCTAGCTCTACCAGTCAGGCGGAAGCGACATTCCGCGCCTCAAAACCGACACGTCGGGAAGCCATCGCAGGTAGTATCGTACTGGCAGCGACTGCGGCATCGCAGATGCTTCGGCCTACCCGAATCTTCGATCGTCTCACTAGAGAGGAATTGTCGGGCGCCATCCCAAAGGTGGTCGGACCTTACAGATTCTCGTCGACCTCTGGCCTAATTTTACCCCCGCGTGATGAACTGTCCGAGAAGTTATACGATCAGGTTCTAACGCGCGTATATGAAGCCCCAGATGCGATCCCCGTCCTCGCACTTTTCGCGTACGGCAGTGTGCAAAACTTGTCGCTGGAACTGCATCGTCCGGATGAATGCTATCCGCAACAGGGTTTTGTAATCACCGATCCAAAGACAATCTCCGTTCAGCTTGGACGCCACGATATACCTGCAAGCTTTCTAACGGCCACGAGGAAAGATGGCTACGTCGAGCAGGTTTTGTTTTGGTCTCGGATAGGACAAACATTTCCAGCTGATCGCGTGGAGCAGTCTTTGGTCGTAGCGCGTGAAAACTTTAGCGGAAGAATGCCGGATGGGCTGCTTGCCCGTATTTCGGTACCCACAAGAAGTCCGGAGCACGGCCTAGAGATTGCTCGATCGTTCCTCCAGCAGCTTGTAAACGCCCTGGCGCCGGTCGGCCAACGAATCGTGCTGGGCGATATTCACAAAGGTGTTCAGTCAACATGATCAGTGGTTTCCTCCGTTTGGCCATGATTTCGCTCCTCTGCGGCAGCACTCTGACGGCATGTGGCGAGAAGACGCCGAAGGGTCAGGTATTGGCGGTCGTCAATGGCAATGAGGTGACGCGCCGGGATCTGAGCGGAGAAGCCGGAGCGGCGGGCGCGGGCGAAGATGCCGCGCCTGCGGTTTTAAGTGGTGTGATTGATCGCAAATTGGCAGCCGCTGAAGCGCAGCGGTTGGAATTGGACAAGACGCCACAATTCACGGCTCAGGCGAATCGACTGCAGGAAGTTATGCTAAGCCGAACCTTATTCGATCGTTGGGCCAACGAGATGCCTCAGCCGTCAAAGCAGGCAATCAGCGCGTATATTCGCGCAAATCCTCAGCAATTCGATAACCGAAAGCTATTCCTTGTTGATCGTATCTCGACTGAGGCGGGTGCCATTTCAAAGGAGGAGCTTCTCCCATTGCAGACCAACGATGACGTATCGGCAGCGCTAACCGAGCAAAAACGATCGTTTCAACGCGCGAAGACCGTAGTGGATTCTGCTACCCTTCAGCCCGCCTTGTTCCGTCAGATGAACTCAATCGCACCCGGTTATCCCTTAGCGATCACACAGAATGGCGAACTGGTGATCCTTGCGGTTCTCGAAGCACGGGATGCCCCATTGCCTGCCAACCAGCGAGAAGCTGCGGCAATCGCCTCGGCCCGTAAGGCGTTTGTGCAGCAAAAGCTCTCCGCACTTCGCAAAAGTGCGAAGATCACTTATCAGCCAGGTTTCCGGCCGACCTGACGATCCTGTTTTAGGTTCATAATTCTTGCCGAGGTGGCAGTTTTAGCAGTGACTATTGGTTTAGCCTGGCTGACCCACAATCTTGGGAAGGCTTGGATAAATGCATAAATTCACGTTCTGGCATTCGGTGCGACGAAGATACTGGTGCGAGCGCGGGCCGTGAGGATCGTCACCATCAAACTAGATTATACATCTGCTGTTCGCGCGAGTTCAAGTATGTCCTAGCCGGCACTGATGAATCTGACCACATACGAAGGATGGCGATATAGCTCATTCGTGGAAGTATTCTGCGAGTTTGTCGCAGTCCATAGCGATTGAGCGTAGGCCCGGCGGTGATCAAACATTCACAGCAGCGTTCGCGCGGCTTGTAGAGCGTCTGGCCACGCTTGATCTTCAATTTGCGGTTTGATGGGCGAAGGAGGAACGGTCTCGCCTTTCTGCTTGGCGAAGATCTCATAACCTCTATTGCATGCAAACCTCTCGGACTGCGCTCAAGGTGACCGATGCGGCAGCTATTAGCTTCGCAATGCGGTACCTCGCCGGCCGTCAGATAGGAGGCGGTGCTGAGATCACGGTACCATGTGTACCGGCAATCAGGCGGCCACCCCTAGGTTGAACGCGTGTGAGATAGGGCTACGCATCGCTATCGCTTGCCGATAGACCTTCTTCAGCTCGCCAGCCATTCGTTCAAGCCGGAACAAATTTTCGAAGCGCTGGCGACCAGCGGCTCCCGCCTGAGCGAGTTGCTCAGCGGACAAACCAAGCAGTTTTTCCTGAAGGGCGTGAGGGTTATTCGGCTCGACTAACCAACCCGTGACGTTGTCTTCAACGACTTCAGGCAGGCCGCCCACGCGGGATGCAATAACCGCGCGACCGGTACGCATGGCTTCCACGGCAACAAGACCAAACCCTTCCCACCGTGACGGCACGATCACGCACTCGGCTGCGGCCATCTCTTCACGAATTCTGCTCTGATCGCACCAACCCAAAGATGTCATTCCAGGATGGCTCGGCGCGACACAGTTCTGCTGATTGACCACAGAAGTACCGATAACGCGCAAGTCGAACTGATGGGATAATCCCTGTAAAGCGGCTTCGAGAATATCGAATCCCTTCTGGCGATCGAGCCTGCCGACAAACAAAATGCGCCGCTTCGGACTTGATTGGGGGAAAGATATGGCTGGCACATCTTCGATACCGTTCAACACCGTAACCAATCGTTTCCGGGCGATACCGATAGCTTCTCCACGCCTACGCTCGTGCTCGGAAATTGCGACGATGCCCTCGCAACAATGGGACAACGCTTGTTCCGTCAGCGCCATGATCCGGCGCCTGGCTGCGGACCCCTCCATATCGAACGACCAGCCGTGCGCGCAGTAGATCATCGCTGGGCGGTCCGTGCGCAGCCGTAGGCCGGAACGTACAATTGCCCCGGCGAAGGTAGAATGCAGGTGAATGCAGTCTGGCTTGAACGCCTGGATCGCCGCGGTCGTAAAGGACCAGAGCGATGCGAGGGACTTCGCCGATCGTCGGGGGCTAGCAAATAATGTCCGGTTGGAGGGAGGCAGGTCAGGAATCTGCTCAACATGCGCGTCGGGAAGCACGGCATGTACTGCCTCGATCGTCGGATCGGCCAACTGCGTGCGCGCTAACTGGTTGATATAGGTCCCGCAACCACCCTTAACGGATTCCGCGATATGAAGAATACGCACGGTGTTGCTTATGCTGCACGCGACAAGCGCGCTGCCATGACGTCGCTATAAAAATCAAGATAGCGCTCGGCAACGGTGCGAGGTTGCGTTTCTTGCAGCACATGCTGGAATGCCGCTTTACCAGGCAGTCGCGCGCGACCAAAATCGAGCGCGTGCTGCATCCGCGCGGCCAGTTGCTCGTCATTACCCGGCGTGAAAAGCCAGTCGGAATTGTCTGATCCGATCAAATCCGGAATGCCGCCGGATCGCGCGCCAATGCTGGGTACGCCCATCGCGTAAGCTTCGAGGATCGTGCGCGGCAACGGCTCCGCCCAGATCGATGGCGCGATCATTACATCGATTCCGTCGAAAAAGCTGCGCGCGTCCATAAACCCGGGGAAGCTAATCGGCAGCCCTTGAGCCTGGGCCAGGAACGGCTCGATCGCGTTGTTGGCTTTGCCAGCCACGATCACTTGCCAGGGACCCGGTGTAAGCCGCCGCGCCGCATTGATCAGCGTGCCGACGCCTTTCTCCTCATTAATTCGGCCGAGATAGCCGAAGGTGAAAGGCTGGCCCTCCCGAGTGGGGCGGACATAGTCGTCGTCTGCCCCATCCACTATCGCGGGATTCCAGATAACCCGCTGTAGATGAGGTTGCAGGTGATCAAAGAAGCCGGCGCGGCGATGAATATCCAATGTTTCCTGGCCGACTGCCGCGACACCGTCGGTCAGCCGATGGCGGCCGACTTTGGCAAACGTCATGACCCTGCACTTCATTCCACAAGGCCCTCCGTCGTGCCACATCGACGCATCAGCGCAGAGGAGATCGTAATCGCGCAGCGTATGGATGATCGGCCGATTTCGCTCCGCCGCAGCTTCCCAAACGGTAGTGGAAACATCCACCATCGAGTGGGTGTGTACGATGTCAGGAGCGAAGGCATCGATCACGCGGCCAAAATGTGCGCTCAAGCGATAGTTGAACTGCTGCGTGAACTTGCGCCAACCGCGCTCTAGCTTGCCATGCTTCGGCCAATCCTCTGCCCAGAACCGCGTTTCATGCGGCATGCGGAAAACCTGCACACCATTACGCACTTCTTCCACGAAGACACCGGGTGTGGTGCACGCCGCAGCTACCGTATGACCCAACGCCGTCTGCGCCTCCGCCAACATCGCGACAGATCGTTCTGCACCCCCGAGTATGTGGGGTGGGTACAACATGCTGAGGTGAAGTATACGCAAAGGACTTATCCATTTTTCGCTGCCGCGTGCCGCTTCACGGCACGTGCCAAATCGTAAAGTTCCAAGTATTTCGCCGAAACGACCTTCGGATCCAGCGTACGAAGCAGGCCACTCGCTGCACTACGCCGCGTATCCGGCAGCGCCGAACCTTCGCGTAAAGCCTTGCTCATGGCATTCGCCAAGGCTTGGATGTCGCCAGGCGCGATCGTCCACCCCGGCTCGATCGCTTCCACCACCTCGCCGATCACCCCGCTCGAGGTTCCGATCACGCGGCATCCTGCGTTGTAGGCTTCCAACGTTGTAAGCCCGAACGGCTCATCCCATAGCGGGGCGCAGATAAGAACGTCGATTTCAGACAAAAACTCAGCCGCCTTCACATAGCCACGGAACTCGACCGGCAGCCAGGATGCCATCGCCTCAAACGCTACCCGCTCTGGGCCTTCTCCAGCCACTCGAAGCGTCCAGCCCTCGGCGGGAATGAGCCGGCAAGCTTTCAGTATTAGGCCCAAGCCCTTTTCACCCACGAGCCGTCCGAGGTAGCCAAACCGTAAGGGTGTGCCTGGAGGTCGTGGCTTGCGTGTCACAGGGCTGTTCTCGGCACGCGTGGGATTCCAGATTACCGCGGTGCGATTGACCGGCAGGTGTCCAAAAAGCCCGTGCTGACGATGCGTGTCCAGAACAGTGGCGGAAACGGCGGCGACCACGTCGATATGGTTGTGCAAAGCCTGTTTGGGAGCAGACAATGCGCGACAGACCAGATGGCGCTGCTCACATTTGTGGCCGTCTTTGAAAAGGGCAGCCCTTATGCAAAGCAGGTCGTAGTCGTGCAGCGTGTGGACGACCGGGATATGTCGCCGAGCAGCTTGACCCCAGACAGATGGCGGCAGTTCGACCATGGAGTGCGTGTGCAGCACGTCAGGTTGGATGTCGTCGAGAAGAATCCCGAATTCGGAGCTAATACGTCCGTTGAAGACGGTGGCGACTTTGTTCGCCAGGCGCACGGGTGCGGGGTATTTTGCCGAGGTCTGTATCCATAGAGGATTGCGCGCCCGGAGCGGCCAAGCGACTACGCCACCGCGATGGGAGGGGGGCTGCGGCGCCTTGACCAACGACGACGCATAGACCTGGTGCCCGGCGCTAGCCTGCGTCTCACCCAATATGGCGGCAACTCGTTCCGCTCCACCGACACTGGTGGGTGGATAAAGTGAGCTTAGGTGCAGTATAACGATAACGTAAACTCCCGATATCGCTGCGGTGGAAACATGGATCCCAAAACAATCCCGAAATCGATCACCATAAACGGGCGTTTTCTGACGCAGAAGATTAGTGGTGTGCAAAGATATAGTCGGGAATTGGTCAAGGCTCTTGACCGAATAATCGAGAACGAACCTAATTACCGGATGAAGACCCGATGGCGATTAATGGTACCGCCTGGTGCTGATACTAGCTATCGATTGAATGCGATCCATATTGAAACAGTTGGCAATCGTGGAGGGCATTTATGGGAGCAATATGATCTCTTGAGGGCAAGTCGTGGAGATAGGTTGATAAATCTTGGCAACTCGGCACCACTTCTCCACCGCAACAAATTTGTGATTATCCATGATGTCGCTGTTTTTCGGACACCGGAAAATTTTGGCTGGCGTTATCGGACGGGCCATAAAGCCATGGGGCGAATTGTCGCTAGAAATAGTGACTTGGGCACTGTATCTCAGTTCTCACAAGCCGAAATTTCAAATGTTTTCTGCCGCCCTCCGAAGAGCATAAGCATTATCACAAATGGCTGTGACCATTTGCTCAATAGAGCAACGGATGATGCGGTACTGCACGAGTTAGACATCGAACGCGAAAAATATTTCTTATTTGTTGGAAACCCGACGCCCAATAAAAATCTCAGCGTATTGCTAGAGGCGTTTCACCGGGCACAAATTCCACGTGCGCGTCTGGTGCTGGTGGGATCGCTGGATTCAAAGGTTTTTCCCGGCAGCCGGGCCGCGTATGGGCCTGACATCGTTCTTGCGCCCCACAGAACTGATGAGGAAGTTGCATCCCTTTACGCTAACGCAAAGGCGTTTGTTTTTCCAAGCCTCTATGAAGGTTTCGGTATTCCGCCCTTGGAAGCGATGGTGCAGGGCTGTCCTGTTATTGCGGCCGATATCCCCGTCGTCCGTGAGGTTTGTGGGGAGGCGGCAGCATATTTTCCACCTACCGATCCGGACACCCTGGCGGAGCTATTATGCCATCACTGGAACATGCCACCCGATCGCGTGTCACAGGGCGAGCTTGTGATTAAACGCATAGAAAAATTTCAATGGTCCAATAGCGCCCGGTCCCTTCTCGACCTCATTTTCACGGATCGTACGCAACAATGACCATAGGTGAACAAGCTCAATCGCCAATACGGACCGGAGGTCGCGACGGCACCTATCTCAATGGTATTCAAATACTCAGATTTGTTGCTGCACTTGCGGTCGTGCTCGCGCACATTCAGCATGAAATAGTTAAATCAGGCCTGTTCACCAATTTTAGGCCGTTTGATCTAATTGATGGAGGGTTTGGCGTTGACATTTTCTTTGTGATAAGTGGTTTTATAATGCTTCACGTGTCGAAGGACAAATTTGGAAAATCTGGCGCTAGCGTCGATTTCATAATGCGCCGGTTTCTTCGCATCGCCCCCTTATACTATATAGCTACTCTACTAACTCTTGTTGCTATCCTGCTAATCGATAGGGCGTCGATAAATAACACAATCACGCTTATTCACGTGCTTGGATCTTTTTTATTTTTCCCGACGCAAAGTTATACCGGTGATGTCGCGCCAATTCTGAAGCTCGGATGGACTCTTAATTTCGAATTTTTATTTTACGCCATATTTAGTTTATCTATGATATTTCGGCTACGTGCCGGACTGATATTTTTGACATTCGCTCTGACGGCAATCGTCCTGATAGCAAACTGTGTTCCTCATCCACCAGCCTGGTTGTCCTTTTGGGGGCAATCACTGGTGTTCGAGTTTCTCGGGGGGGTCTTGCTTGCTATACTTTATCAATCAGACAAGCGTCTGAGTGTCGCCCAAGGTTTCGCGTTGGTCGCCCTAGGTTTGGGGCTTGTGACAGCTTTGAAAGGGGCAGGTACTTTTCCGTACCTGCCTCGTGCGTTATTTGCTGGTATGCCAGCCTGGTTGATAGTCTCCGGTGTTATTCTAACAGGTTCTCCCGTACCGGAAAGCGGGCTGGTCAAATTCCTTTTACGAGGTGGTGAGGCATCATATGCACTTTATCTATTTCATCCTTTCATCATTAAAATAGTATCAAAGGTAATTTCTTTTAATAATTTAGATATATCTCCAATCATATTTATTGTATTAATAGTATCATCAGTAAGAGTTTTATCGTTTATTGTAAATATAACCATAGAGAAGCCAATGTATAAAGTGATAAAAGAAATAATACTGTCAAAATATATGTGATGCTATCGCGTATAATTTACGATAAATATCTTTAGGGATATTTATATGTTTCATAACCATTCACGATCATGAAGAATAAGAAATTGTCTGCGAAAGGGTAGTAAGGCGTGATTGCGGCAAATGAATGATGTCGATTCACTTCAAGCTGGGCAGACTACCAAGCAAGGCTGGTTTGCGTAGGGTCTGTGTGATTTGATTTCACAGCTGTTGTAGTCCCATTGTCGGGCTCGATGACGAATGGAATCGTGCCTGTCTACCTCTGACTAAAATGACGCAAGATTTCTTTTACGTAGTCTCAGGCATTTACCTTGAGGACAAACATGGCTGTAGTCGTCATGATGGAAAGTGACAAAGCCGCGCTCGAAAGAACGCGTTAACCGGACGGAATTATCGAAGACGGTTAAGTGCGGCTCATTGTCCATTGGTGCGCGAGCCGGACAAGCATGTCTGCAGAGCCGTCTCAGCGTCGCCAATCAGCTTGCGTAGCCATTCACCCTGGCGGTGGGCCGTCCGCTCGATCATCGGTCTGGCCGCAGTGACTTCCGGTTGACGGATAGCCGTGCTCGGTTGGACAGCGATGATCGGGGCGTTGTCGACGTCGATCAGGTGAATGGTGAATTAACAGAGATCAGCGCGTTTGCCGCGTGCCGACGTCTCGCGATGCTGCTGGATCGACGAGCGAGATGCGCCTGGCGCGGCTGAAGTTGAACCATCCGAGAGGGCGTTGTCGAAAACGGCAATATGTTCTCGATAACACGTGTTGGCATATTGGTCATGAGGACGTGCGATACCTCGACATAGGTCTATCGATTGGCCTAGCCACGGATCAAGCGCAAAACCGTGGACTGTAACCTGCCCTTCCTGGATACAACATCGCACAGTCGCCTCGAAAACTGGCGGAACAGATCACTCTTGCGAGAGCAACCATGGTGATCCTTTGAAAACGTCCAGTGATCTGAGATTTCGCCGTCTAGGCCAAGGCGGCAAAAGGAGCAACAAGCCAAGTTCAGACGCACATACCCGGTCCGGCGGCAATTTGATTAGACCCCAAGGCCGTGGATCACGATAAGCCTGCGGGGCATCAGTTCAGGGTCGATTGAGGGGCGGCCGATTGCAATCTGGAACCCCTGCAGGTGTTCGGGCATTTCCGGTAGGTCCAAGAACAAGTCGATCGCCTTCAGCAGATAGTAGGCAAACGTCATTCAGGCTAAATCCGTAAACACGGCTTCCCGCGCTACTCGACGTTCGCCCATTATTATCGCTCGGCATTCTTCAGCATAAAATGCTGAACTAGAGCTCGCCGCGACTAGAAGCTTGACTTGTCCAACGGCATCATCCGAAATGACAATGGCCCGGTGGCGAGCAAGATAAGGCGATCAATAATGGCCTGGCGCAGGCAAGGTTGGCGCGGAGGCGGATCATAACCTTTTTTTATCGTCCTCTTTCGCCTTCCGAATTTCTGGAGGGCGTACGCTATCATCGGCACCGAGCGGAAACGGTTAAGTTTGGTCTAAGATCGGGCTCCGAAGTGGCCGAGGTCAATCGCTTTGACCTGCTGATGAACTTGTTTGTATACTTGATGCACGATGGTTGCGCTAGCAATAGCTTTGATCGGAGTTTAAATAAGTATATCAACTGTATTGATAAGGACCGTTGTGCCGACTAGCGCCGGCTAACAGTTATGATTTTTCAAAAGTTATTAACAAACTGGCGTCGCTCCTCACAGGAATAGTCGAAGATGTACTCGTAGAAAGTGAGGACTTGGTTTGGCAGCTGGTTGCTGAGTATGAGCTGCCGGTCTTATCTATTTGGTTTTGTCGTAAATAGTTTGCCGGTAGCGCAAAAATGCTGATGCTTGAAGGCCCACGAAGTTGACTGGTGTGCTGACACTTTGGCGCCGCGGCCGGGTAAGGCGCTCCGCCACGTGGCGCGTGGAAGTTTAGACTTGTAACGGTTTTGCGCCGGTCACCTGAGCGATTAGAGCTCGCAACAGGAGGCCGGCGAGATGATCAAGCATACAGAAGAGTTCAAGCTGGAGGCGGTGCGGATTGCGCTGACCAGCGGATTACCACGCGATCGGGGCGCATCGGATTTGGGGATTGGCAAATCGACGCTGGGCAAGTGGGTGTCGCAGTATCGACCAACTGATCTGGTGTCAGCGCCGCAGGCAGATCTGGCCCGCGAGAACGAACGGCTCCGCTTTGAGAACCGTGTGCTGCGCAAGGAGGGGGAAGTACTAAAAAAGGCCACGCAGTTCTTCGCGAGCCAAAGGCTGTGAAGTTCGCCTTTGTGCATAGCTGGCGGCACCGGTGGCCCGTTGAACTGCTCTGCCGTGTCATGGCTGTTAGTGAACGCGGCTATCGTTCCTGGCGCTCGCGACCGATCAGCCAACGTGCGCGCACGGATATGAAAGTGCTTGGCCCATATCCGAGAACAGTTCAGCCTCAGCCTTGGTAGCTATGGTCGTCCAAGGATGACAATGGAGTTGAGAGAGGTGGGTCTCGATGTTGGCGAGCGCCGGGTCGGGCGACTGATGAAGATCAACGGGATCAAGCCGGTCCGCACGCGCAAGCACAAGGTCACGACTGACAGCCTTCATCGTCTCGGCATCGCCGCAAACTGGCTGGACGGGGATTTTGCCGCCGATGCGCCCAACCGTAAATGGGCGGGCGACATTACTTATATCTGAACGTCGGAGGGCTGGCTCTAGCTTGCCGTCATTCTCGACCTGCATAGCCGTCGCGTCGTGGGCTGGGCAGTCAGTGACAGAATGAAGAAGGACTTGGCGATCAGGGCGCTGGAGATGGCGGTACGCCTGCGTCAGCCACCAGAGGGCTGCCTTTTCCATTCGGATCGCGGCAGCCAACATTGCTCCTATGACTATCAGAAAAAGCTGCTGGCCTATGGCCTGCGTCCATCGATGAGCGGCAAGGGTAATTGTTATGATAACGCCTCTATCGAGACGTTCTTCAAATCCCTGAAGGCCGAACTCATCTGGCGGCAGAGCTGGTCGACGCGGCGTCAGGCGGAAGCTGCCATCTTCCAGTACATCAACGGATTCTACAACACCCGCCGCCGACACTCATATCTGGGCGGCATCAGCCCGCTCGCGTTCGAAGCCAAGGTGGCTAAATGAGATAGGCGACCGGCACAAAACTGTTACAAGTCCAGGATTCTTCTGACCAACGCGAGTTTTGCCGTGGACCCAGGCTTCTATGATGTGCTTGGCTCAAGTGTCGTCTAGAGCGGTTTCCACACTAACTGACTCGACGAGGATTCCCATCTGCGGCTTAATGTGATTCAGACGTCCTGCTGGTGGCAGGAGGCAAGCATGGATGGCACGCACGCTTTCACAAGACCTTCGGGACAGGGTTGTCGCCGCGATTGACGGCGGCCTGAGCCGCCATGCGGCGGCGGCGCGCTTAAATGTCAGCGTGTCGAGTGCGATCCGCTGGCGTCGCTTTGCGTTGGAACATGGCCGTGCCGTGGCCAAGCGACGCGGCGGCGACCGGCATTCGGGTGAGATCGAAGCGCACGGCGACTTCATCCGGGAACTGATCGCCGAGCAGGGCGACATGACTCTGGATAAGGTTCAGGCGCGGCTGATCGAGCGCGGCGCCATGGTCGGGATCGGCACGGTGCATCGCTTCTTCGTCCGTCACGGGATCACGCGCAAAAAAAGACCGGTCACGCGAATCGAGCAAGACCGTCCCGACGTCCTGAGGCAACGCCAGCGCTGGTTCGGCGGCCAGATCGATTTCGAACCCGAACGCCTCGTGTTCATCGACGAGACTTGGATTGCGACAAACATGACCCGCAGCCACGGGCGCAGCGCCAAGGACGAGCGATTGCGGATGGGCTTCCCGCATGGCCATCGCAAGACCACAACGCTGGTCGCCGGCCTGCGCATGACCGACATGATCGCGCCGATGGTGCTGGACTGGCCGATCAACGGCGATTGGTTCGAAGCCTATGTGGCGCAGGTCCTGGTGCCAGAGTTGCGGCCCGGCGACGTCGTCATCATGGACAACCTCTCGAGCCACAAGCGGGCGGCCGTGAAAGAGCGGATCGAAGCCGCCGGAGCAACCCTGCGCTTCCTCCCGCCCTACAGCCCAGACTTCAATTCCATTGAAAAGGCCTTCTCCCGCCTCAAGGCCTTGCTGCGCAAGGCGGGCGAATAAATCGTCAGCGGGCTGTGGGGGTAGATCGGCAGGCTCGTCGACATCTTCCAGCCCCGCTAATGCGCCAGCTACTTTATACCATGCGGATATGAACCAGAGTCATCGAAAACCGCTCTAATCAGGGCTGAACAGATGAGAGCCAGCGCGAAGCGCCGTAGGTACTGAGGCATAGGGCCAGCAGAAGGAACCCTGTTTCCAACCCAGTGCTGAGCACGAACCGTTCTCGCTGTACTGCCAAGCTACGCCGCCGTACAGTGCGTGCGCGGCTAGGATTTTGAGAAGTCGGCATCCATGTTTCCTAAAGGGTCTGCTGGCCCGCAGATGGCGCGATCACAATCTTTTCACCTTCTGATTTGGGCGAGATTAGCGCGGAGGCTTGTTTTAAGGCGCCTGCCGTAAATCGCTTGCCGATTAATTGTTGGATCAGCCGCTTTGTAAGCGGCGTTTCGCATCTGTGTAAGGCTACCGCTGCTACACAAGATAGGCTGAATGCAATAATCAAGAACATTTCAGCAGGAACTGCATTTGCAGGTATCATCCGTGACCAGATGTGCCTGGAGGCGGTAATAACGAAAGGATGCAACAGATAGAGTGCGAATGACGCATCACCCAGAAGAAGGAAAAGGCGTTTTATCGCGGTGTCAGACCGCAGGGGCGTTGAGATAGCTGTCACAAGCAGCAGCAATCCAGGGATCCCCCAACCAAGAACGCGGGTTACGTCGTTGGGAGTGATTGGCTGTTTCGACAAGCCAAAGGGATCTGAGATATAGATTGTCGCTCCCATGAGTATCATCGAAGCTCTATATAGTCGCGGGAGCGTTATGCGGCGCTTTTGGAAAATTGACGCGATCAGCATGCCGAAGCCGAACTCCAGAATGATCGAGCTTGTCCAAAACTCCAATGCGCCACCTAACTTCTCCTGATGTCCTACGACCGCAAACAGGCAGATAATCGAGAGCGCCACGGGAATGTAATGACGGCTCGAGACGACCATCGATAACGCAAATATGGTGTAGAAAAGAACTTCGTAGTTCAAGCTCCATCCGAGATCGAGAACAGGGTAGAACGTTCCAACGTGTGTGCCTGCAACAGGGAAGAAGGCAAAACTTGCTATGGCGTGAGTGAGCGAGGGCACATTCTTCGCACTCCAGAGGGCAAGCATGATCGATAGCGCTGTAGCGGCCCAGTACATCGGAATGATACGAGCCAGACGTCGGATGAGGAAAATGCGGGCTCCTCCCGGTTGTCCGACCAGACGACTTCCCGAATGAACGATAATGAAACCGGAAATCGCAAAGAATATATCAACGCCGATCCCGCCATTTATAGGAACGGGCGCGAATGCACCAAATTCACCCGGATGCGTACGGATCGTGCCTTGAAGGTGTCCGAAAACGACCAACGACGCCGCTATCGCTCGAAGTATCTGCACGCCTTCAAGCCGAGTTGTGTCAGCGACTGCAGCAGACAGAGACTTCCCGCTAGCCGGTAAATCCTTCTGGAGGGTGTCTGGCACCAAGTTGGTCATGTCGCGGCCCTCAGAAATGTCTTTCCGGGACGCGGATGGTATCGCCGGGGTTTACTGCGGTTCCGGGCGAGAGCTTGTATGAGACTTCGCTGGCGTCCCCCCACCGGGTGATCATGGCGGAACCTTGTTGCGCGCGGTATGTGTAGCCTTTGGCGGTTGCGATCGCCTGGCGCACGGTCATGCCTGGAATGAAGGGATATTGGCCAGGGGCGTTCACCTCTCCAAGAACGAAGAAGGGGCGGTAATGCAAAATCTCCACCGCGACCTTCGGGTCAAGCAGATAGCCGCCTTTGGCGTATGCGGTTCGGACAGCTTCCTGCAATTGTGGAAGCGTCTTTCCGCCCGCGTCGATCGTGCCGATTAGCGGCAGGGCGAGGCGGCCGTCACTGGCGATACTATATTCGCCGTTCAACTTATCCTCGCCATAGAAGATCAAGCGCAACGCATCGCCTGCGCCCAATCGGTACTCCCGTACTTCGGCAACTGTCGGCGCAGCCTGTCGATCGGTGGACGCGCAACCACCGATGGGGAGCGGCAGACACGCCACGGCCCAAACGCCGAGGTAGCGATAAAGAGTGTTTTTCGCTCGCATTATATCGAAACCTTTGTTCTGCACGTATTCAGCGGAGACAATCCACCCAAATCGGATCAAAATCGACCGTCGTTTCACGCATAATTTGAAGGGCAATTGGAAAAGCCCCTACATCTAAGCAATTTTACTAGGTGAAGATTACCGCACGTTTGCGCGCTCGCAACACGAACAACATCGATCATCGTGGCAATTCGGATTGCCCGGCATCAATCGGGCGATATGTACCTCGCTCATGGTTTATGTGGCGATCAGACTTTTTTGCGGAGCGGGTTCTCTCGCCCTTGTGCTGTCGGGCCATGCTGCACGTGCACAGGATGTTTCCGCCTCGCCAACCGTTGGTACCGTATTCGACCGACAGCGTACCGTCGCTGTTTCGGAACGGGTGCAATCCGGCTTCGAAGAAGTTGGAAAGCGGTTAGACGGCTTCATCATTTATCCGCGAATCACGGCAGTTGTCGCGTTCGATGACAATGTCCGCGCCCGATCGCAAGACAGGCAAAGTGATGCCGCGCTCTCGATACAGCCCTCGATTAACGCCGTTTCGGACTGGACGAGGCATCAGGTTGGTCTCACGGCGTCTGCAGGCGTGACGCGCTTCCTCAATTTGAAGACTGAAAACACGGAGACGTACTCTGTCCAGGGTGAGGGCCGCTACGATGCCGGCAATGAGGTGCGCCTTTACGGGTTTGCGGGGCTGCGTCGGGACGTAGAGCGACGCAATGCACCGGGAGCATTGCGCAACTCGTTAAAGCCGCTTGCTTATCAGACCGCAACGGGAGGAGGCCAGCTTACCTGGCAGGGTAGTCGCATGCGGCTTTCTGCAAATGGAACGGTGGCACGCGTTACATATGGCGATTTACGGACGTTCGACGGTGCGGTTCTAAACTCCCGGGATTTGAACCGAACGCGGTATCAGGCTAGTGCGCGGGCGGAATATGCCATCACCGCGGATCTGGCCGTGCTGGTCAACGGATCGGTCAGCAAGATCGATTACAATTTGCAGCCGGGTTCGTCGACGCCGGATAGGTCAGCCCGCCGCGTCGAGCTGCTCGGTGGCGTCAGCTTTGAATTCACCGATCTGCTACGCGGCGAAGTGGCGCTTGGCTATATAAAGCAGGACTTTCGCAGTCCCGGCATTCGGGACTTCAGCGGCTTTGGTGGGCGTGCGCGAGTGGAATATTTTCCCACGCGGCTGACCACCGTCACTTTCGATGCCTCTCGCACGCTGCAGGAAGCGGGCAATCCCCTCGCGCCAAGTTATCGGCGGACCAGAGCCGCGATCCGTGTCGATCACGAACTCTATCGCTATGTCCTTATTTCGGGATTCGCCGATTATGAAACCAATCAGTTCCAGTTACCGCAGCGCACGGAGCGACGGCCGCATGTTGGCCTGAGTGGGCAATACCTCGTAGATCGCCATGTCACTTTGTTTGCGCGGTACGACCATCTGCGGATCACATCACGACCTGCCAATTTGGGTCTTCGGCTGACGGACAACGTCCTCAGCATTGGTGTCCTCTTCAAGCCATGACCGTCATTTCGTTCCAAAGGCGGAGTGACAGGCTGATCACAACCTCGTCGCTGTCACACAGCGGCGTACTCTCAACAGGATTATCCACGTGAGCAACGAACTATCGGCCGCTCAGCATCATGCGCTCGCAGAGCGTGGACGGCACCTTGGTCCGGAAGACAACACCGGTTACTCGGGCGGTGCCGGGGCGGCACAGTTGGATGGTTCACGGTTCGCGCGCTTCCTTAAGGACAACTACAAGCTGTTCTTGGGCATCATGGTCGTCATGTTGAGTCTGGCCGCGCTCTACACTTGGCGGCAGGACCCGGTCTACGAAACCAAGGCAAGCGTCCTGCTCGACCAGCGCAAGAAGCAGGTGGTGCAAGGGCTGGAGGATGTCGTCTCCCCCCTGCCTGCGGACTCGAGCGTGGTGGATACCGAGGTCGAGATGCTTTCGTCGTCCGGGATGGCGTTCCAGGTCGCGCGGCGGGCCGGGTTGATCCCCGATGTCCCCGTCGCGCGCATGTCGCAGCAGCAGCAGGAAGATGCATCGCTGGTGGTGCGCGATATCCTGGAGCATCGTTCGATCAATCGCGTCGGCCTGACCTATCTGATCGACATCCGGTACAGTGCCAACGATCCAGAAACGGCGCAACGGATGGCCAATCTCTACGCGCAGACGTACATCGATTCACAGGTGGGCGTCCGAGTTGAGGAGAACACGCGGGTCAAGCTTCATCTGGAAAACGAGATCGCCCGACTGCGGGGGCAGGTGAAGGCGGCGGACGCTGCCGTGGCCACTTACAAGGCGCAAGTCGGCCTGAATGGGAACACCGCGCTCGGCACGCTCACCGAACAGGAAATATCCAGCTACAACCAAACCTTGGCAGTAGCCCGCGCACAGGCGGCGGAGGATGCCAAGCGGCTTGATGCGGCGCGCGCGCAGCTGGCACGCGGAACCGATAACCTGGGTGATAGCAATGCGCCCGGCATGACGGACCTTCGCTCCCAGCAGACGGCGGCCAGCGCGCAAGTAGCGCAACTGGCCAGTCGCTATGGCGCCAATCATCCTGAATTGATTACCGCTCGCCAGCAACTGCAGGAAATCAATCGACTGCTCGCGGGACAGGGAAGCCGGGTCGTGGCAGGCCTGCAGGCGCAAGCCCAGGCGTCTGCGGGGCGCGCGGCGGAAATTGCCGGACGGCTTTCGGCAACCGAAGGCGAGCTGGCCGGAGCCGACAAGGCGGCAGTCCGGCTGCGCGAATTGGAAGCGGAAGTTGCAGCGCCGAAGACCTTGCTGGAGGCCTATATGTCTCGCCTTGCGCAAATCTCGACGCAAAGCGGGATTGAGCAGGCCGACGGTCGGATTGCCGCCCTTGCGCCCCTGCCGATCGATCCCTCTGGCCCGAGGCTGGGCCTGAACATGGCGGTCGCCGCGGTGCTGGGCTTTATCCTGTTCGCCATCGTGGCGTTGATCCGGCAGGTGTTCGCGGTGGGTGTCAGTTCGCCCGAAGAGGTCGAGAACATCTTCGGGATCGAGTTCCTGGCCGCCGTGCCGAGGCTGCGCAACGAAGACGATCTGGCCATCATCAACCAAGTGGTGGAAGCGCCGAACTCGCCTTACGCCGAATCTCTTCGGGCCTTGGCTGCGGGTATCTTCCCGCCCGGACAGGTCCACCCCCGCGTCGTCGCGCTGACATCGCCGCAGGCCGGCGAGGGCAAATCGACAACCGCGATCGCTCTTGGTCGCAGCCAGGCCTTGCGTGGCCGTCGCGTCCTGGTCGTAGATTGCGATTTGCAGCGCCCGACGTTCCACCAGCGTTTCGGGTTCGGTCGTTTCGGCCCGGGCCTGGTCGAGGTCCTGCGCGGGGAGGCGAAGCTGAACGATTGCCTGGTGATCGACGGTCTTACTCCGGCTCGACTCCTCCCGGTCGGGGAGGTGATCGAGGCGGGTCAGTCGATCGCGTTCGACCAACTCCAGGCTTTGATCGGTGAAGCCCGCGACCAGTTCGATCTTATCATTCTGGATTTGCCGCCTGTGCTACAAGTGGCGGAAGCGCGCGTGATCGCCGCCGTCAGCGATGGCGTGGTCCTGTTGACACGTTGGAAGCATACGTCGCGCCAGGCCATCGAATTCGCCATCACGGTTCTGGCTCGCGCCGGAAGCTCTGTGATGGGCCTTGTGCTGACCGAGGTCCCTGCCGGCAGCGATATGATGCTGGGGAGTTACGCCGAACCCACTGCAGGAAAACTGCGCTTTGCGGGCCACTGAAATTCGGCCTTCGCCACGAGGAGCGCTGGGCTCTTGCGTGGGGGCGCTGACTTCCTCCTGAAGGTATTGAGACGATGACGACGGTGTTCGATTGGCTGACGGTCGCGATATTTGCGGCGCTGGCAGTTGTCTATCTGCAGCGCTCAGTCGGGCCCAGGCCTGCCCATGACGCGGTGTGGAAGTATCTGCCGCCAGCAGCGATCTGCATGATCGCGAATCAAGTGGGCAATGGCGGATGGGCGGTGCCCGCAGCCATTCTGATGTTTGGCGCCATCGCGTATATCTGGTTCATCATTCGCCCCCTCGATCGCGCTTCGTGAGATTGATTGGCTCAGGTTCGTGACGGCAATCTCTCTCTCAGAAGCACGAGTCGATCTTCTGCCCGGCTCCAGACCGGTCGGACGGGCGGTGCGAGGCGGTGTATGGCAAACTGTGCGCCCCTGGATCGCAATGCTGACGAGCCGTTCGGCGCGTCCTCAGGTTATCGCTCTGATCGTACTGATCGCGTTTTTTTCGGTGCTGGCCCTTTTTGCGGCGGGTTCGGTCACGACGATCAGGTCTGTAAGGCCACTGGATGACGCCGCGAGCCTGACGGTGTTAGCCGCACTGCCTGGCGTACCGACCGTCGATAGCGATGTCGGCTCTGCCACGCCGGCCCCGGTGACGGGGAACGATGCCCTCTCACTGAACGCGCGTCAGCCATTCGTTGCAGTCGGCGCGACGGCGCGGCCGTTTCTTGGCCGGATCACGCTTCAAGATCGGCCATTGGCGCGGGGCTGCCTGGCAGCAGCGATGCTGTACGAAGCTGGCCCGGGCGATCTTCTGGGCCAACTGGCAGTCGGCCAAGTCGTGCTGAACAGAGTGGCACATCCCGCTTTTCCAGGCAGTGTCTGCGGTGTCGTTCTGCAGGGAAGCGAGCGGAAAACGGGGTGCCAATTCACCTTCACCTGCGATGGCTCTCTGGCGCGCCGTTATTCGGCAACGGCCATCGCCGGCGCGCTTGCGCGTGCGGATCGAATGCTGGACGGGCTGGTCCTGCCGGCGGTGGGCCTGGCTACGCATTACCATACGCAGGGCGTCTTTCCGTGGTGGAGCCCGAAGCTGGAAAAGATCGCTCAAGTAGGGCCGCACTTGTTCCTTCGGTGGCCCGGCTACTGGGGCTCTGCCGGAGCGGGCCGTGGCAAGCGATTGGTGCCGGAACCTGCCGCATCGCAATTAGTGGCGGCCGGTTTCCTGGATCGGCCGGCTGAGTTGGGCCAGGAGCGTGGACAAGCTGTTGAACCTGCGCTTCGCGATCTTGGTGCGATCCGCAGCCTCACGCCCGAGATCGCCGACGCCAATCTCACTCCTGGGGCTTCAGTCCTTGTCCCGATTGCGAGGCGACTGGCGCCGCCGCCATCGAGCGCGGCAAGCCCCACCGCGCCGATGCTCACTCCCAAGCTGCTCGACGGGAACCGCCTGGTTCGCATGTTCCCGGATGAGGGCGTGTTCTTTCTCGAAATGAATGCGGCCTCTGGACCCTTGGGCCGCAAGGGTGCGGCGCAAGTGCTTTGCGGCGGCCGTGCCGTCTGCCATGTTTACGGGTGGAACACGGGAATGGTGCCAACGGCTGGGCCGACGCTGGACCGCAATGCGCATTCGCAGATCGTCTTTCAGTATGATGTCGTGCCGAAGAAATCCGCGAAAGCGGGTGATGGCGACGCCATAAGTCGTGGCTTGTATCAACCAAGCCATCAGTCACCTTGATTTCAAACATTGGTCGTTTGGGAAAAATTCTCAGGCGCGTGAGATTCTTACCGGTTGTCACTCCAAACCCTAAACTGATTGCTGTGGCGATCGGCTCCGGCATGGCTGAAGCGCAGCCCCTAGCGCCAGGTGCAAGATCATCGCTGGCAGCGACAATTCTTCGATGATAAGGCGATAACGTTGAAGGGCACGTACCTTTACGGAGGCGTGGCAGAAATGGGGTCGAACTTATCGATATGAGGCCTGCGATAGTGCAGCGCTCTTCATCTCGCCGCGCTTTGGCACAGCCTTCGTGGGTGATGCCATGCATGGCTGAAAGATGTCGTCGCAACTTCGGTCGCCATGCGATGCGGCGTATCGCCGTGCCCGGTAGCTTCTTGCAGAGTGGCGGGGCTGCAAGGCTGATATGGCATCGCGAAAGGGCCCAGCAGGTAACGATTTTTTCGCGTGTTCCAGGTAAGCCGCAGATCTGGTCGATCCACGCATCCGGGATCGGATCTATGGTTTTGGCGGCTCTGTTCCTTCTACGGCGACAGGCAATGGTGAAGGGCAGCATGACAGACCGGCAGCGTCCAGGCTTTATGGCGGGGGCCGCTGCGTGACGCTTGCCGAGATCGCGATACCTTTGGTGAAGGGCGGCTCTTCCCGCACGCTCCCGCTCGTCCTTGCGGTGGACCTGGATGGCACGTTGCTGCGGTCCAACATGCTGCATGAGACGTTCTGGTCCGCCTTTGCCCATGACTGGCGCGTGCCTTTCGCGGCGGCGGCGCATCTCGGCAGGGGCAAGGCGCAGCTGAAGGCGATGTTGGCGCAGCGGTCCAACGTCGATGTCACCGTGCTGCCCTACGATGATGAGGTGATCGCCTACATCCGCGATTGGCGGGCGCAGGGCGGCAAGGTGGCGCTCGTCACCGCGACGGACCAGCGGCTGGCGGACCGGATCGGCGCGCATCTTGGGCTGTTTGACGAGGTGTTCGGCTCTGACGGGGTGCGCAATCTGAAGGGGCCGAACAAGGCCGCGTTCCTAGTTGAGCGCTATGGCCAGGGCAATTATGCCTATGTCGGCGATACCCATGCCGACGATGCGGTGTGGCGCAATTCCGGGCATGCGGTGGTCAAGAGCCGCTCGGGCCGCGTGCGCGCCAGGGCCGAGGCGCACACAAGTTTCCACGCGATCCAGCCGCCCGCCGGAAGTGCCAAGGGGCTGTTGAAGGCGCTGCGCCCGCATCAATGGGCCAAGAACGTGCTGGTCTTCCTGGCGATCGCCGGGGCGCACAAGCTGCTCGACCCCGACCTGCTGCTGCGCACGTTGGGCGCATTCGTGGCGTTCAGCCTGGTCGCCTCCAGCGTCTATCTGGTGAACGACCTGCTCGACCTCTCGGCCGACCGTGCCCACGCCCGCAAACGCAAGCGGCCTTTCGCCAGCGGTGCGGCGGCGATCGAGTTGGGCCTGCCGGTGACGGTGCTGCTGCTGCTGGCCGGCTTCGCCATCGCCGCGCTGCTGGGGCCGCTGTTCCTGCTGACGCTAGGGATCTACTTCATCACCACGACGGCCTATTCGCTCTCGTTGAAGCGGTACCCGATCATCGACATCTGCGTGCTGGCCGGGCTTTACACCATCCGCGTCGTTGCGGGCGGAGTGGCGACGGGGCTGCCGATCTCGGTGTGGCTGGCGGCGTTCTCGCTGTTCATCTTCTTCTCGCTGGCGGCGGTGAAGCGGCAGGCAGAACTGGTGGACGCGGTGAAAGCGGGCAAGCTCCAGATCGTCGGGCGCGGCTATCACCCCGATGACCTGGAGCTCGTTTCGCAGATGGGGACCGCCTCGGGCCTGGTTTCGGTGCTGGTCATCACGCTTTATCTCAGTTCCGATGCGGTGACCGAAATTTACACGCGGCCCGAAGCGCTGTGGGGGGTGACGCCGGTGCTGCTGTTCTGGATCAGCCGCGTGATCTTCAAGGCGCATCGCGGCGAGATGCATGACGACCCGATCGTGTTCGCGGCCAAGGACAAGGTCAGCATGATCTGCGGCGTCCTGATGTTCGGCTTCGTGATGGCGGCGACCATCCCGTGAGCCGCGCCGATCCCGCACCAGCCACGCTGACCCTGCCGGCGCTGATCGTGCGCTATGCGGTGTTCGCCGTGATTGCGACCGTGGCGAACCTGGGCACGCAGCGCCTGGTGATGCGGCTGGGCAACCATCGGCCCGGCTGGCTGGAGGGGATAGTGCCGCAGGGCTTATGGGCCACCGCCGTGTTCGGCGCGGCGATGATCGCGGGCACCTTCGTTGGCCTCGTCATCAAGTATATCCTCGACAAGCGCTGGATCTTTTTCGACGTGGGTACCGGCATGAAGCAGCATGGCGCCAAGTTCGGGCTTTATACCGCGATGGGTCTGGTCACGACGGCGATCTTCTGGGGAAGCGAAAGCCTGTTCTGGTTCGTCTGGCGCACCGAGGCGATGCGCGAACTGGGTGCGGTGCTGGGCCTGGCGGTGGGCTACGTCGTGAAATACCAGCTTGATCGGCGGTTCGTGTTCACCGATGCGGTGTTGCACCGGGCGGAGCTGACGCGATGAAGCTTTCAGGTTGGGGCCGTTTTCCGCAAGCCGAATGCGCCGTTGTGCGGCCGCGCGACGTAGCCGGGGTGGAGAGCGCCTTGGCCCGGAACGCGGGTGGTCTGATCGCGCGCGGCAATGGCCGGGCTTATGGTGATAGCGCGCTCAACCCGGCCCAAACGCTGGATATGCGCGGGCTGGACCGGGTGCTGGCCTTTGACGAGCAGACCGGGCAAGTTGTGGCGGAAGCCGGCGTGTTGCTGGCGGACCTGATCGAGCTTTTCCTGCCGCGGGGCTGGTTTCCTTCGGTGACGCCGGGCACCAAGTTCGTCTCTCTGGGCGGGGCGATCGCTTCTGACGTTCATGGCAAGAACCATCACAAGCACGGCTCGTTCGGCGCCTTCGTGGACTGGATCGACGTGTTGGGTAGCGATGGCGTGATCCGCCGCGCCAGCCGCGATGAGGAGGCGGAGCTGTTCGGCTGGACGGTCGGCGGCATGGGCCTGACCGGCGTGATCCTGCGCGCGGCGCTGCGGCTGACCAGGGTACAGACCGGCTGGATCAAGCAGACGATGCGGCCCGCCCCCGATCTCGCCACGGCGATGGCGCTGTTCGAGCAAGCCCAGGATGCAACCTATTCGGTGGGCTGGATCGATTGCCTGGCATCCGGCGCGGCGACCGGCCGTTCACTGGTGATGCTGGGCGAACATGCCACCCTGTCAGATCTCACCGAAAAGCAGCACGCCGATCGCTGGGTGGAGAAATCGCGGGGCAAGAAGTCGGTGCCGCTCGACTTCCCAAGCTTTGCGCTGAATTCGCTTTCGGTGAAGGCGTTCAACACGCTCTACTACGCCAACGGGCGGCGGCAGGCGGGGGCCTCGCTGATCGATTACGACAGCTATTTCTACCCGCTCGATGCGATCCTGGAATGGAACCGCATTTACGGCCGCACCGGCTTTGCGCAGTTCCAGTGTGTCATTCCGCTGAAGGCCTCGCATGCCGGGTTGACCGCGATGTTGGGTGAAATCGCGCGATCGGGGCAAGGCTCGTTCCTGGCGGTGCTGAAGCGCATGGGGGCGCAGGACAGCCCGTTCTCGTTCCCGATGGAGGGCTATACCCTGGCGCTGGATTTCCCGATGCGGCAACAGACGCCCGGCCTGTTTGCCGAGTTGGAGGCCATCGCCATCGATCACGGCGGCAGGTTCTACCTTGCCAAGGATAGCCTGCTGACGCCCGAGCGGCTGCGGCTGTCCGATCCGCGCGTTAAGGCATTCACGCAAATGCGGGAGGCCAGCGGTGCCGCTGCGCGCTTTCGTTCGCTACAATCCGAAAGGCTCGCCCTGTGACCCAATCCGTCCTCATCATCGGGGCGCGATCCGATATCGGCATCGCCGCCGCCCGCGCCTTCGCCGCCAAGGGTTATGCCGTGCAACTGGCCGCGCGCAACGCCCCCGCGCTGGCGGACGATCGCAAGGACCTGATCGCCCGCTATGGCGCGCAGGTGTCATTGCACGAAGTCGATGCGCTGGACCTGTCCAGTCACGAGGCTTTCGTGGCCGGCCTGCCCGTGCTGCCGGGCGTGGTGGTCTGCACCGTCGGCTTCATGGGCGAGCAGAAGCAGAACGAGACCTCGCTGGCAGAGATGGCGCGGGTGATGCGCAGCAATTTTGAAGGACCGGCCAGCCTGTTCACCGTATTGGCCAACAAGATGGTGGCGCGCGGATCGGGCACGCTGGTGGGCATCAGCTCGGTCGCGGGCGAGCGAGGACGCGCGGCGAACTATGTCTACGGTTCGGCCAAGGCCGGGTTCACCGCGTTCCTTTCCGGCCTGCGCAACCGCCTCGCCAAGGACAAGACCGGCGTGCATGTCGTCACCGTGCTGCCCGGCTTCGTGCGCACCGCGATGACACAGGGGCTGGACTTGCCCGCCAAGCTCACCGCCGAACCCGCCGAAGTGGGTAACGCGATCTTCAAGGCGGTGGAGAAGGGCAAGGACGTGATCTACGTGCGGCCCGTGTGGCAGGGCATCATGCTAGCCATTCGCAAAATCCCCGAATTCCAGTTCAAGAAGATGAGCATCTGACGGGCGCGAGCGGCCGCGCGTTACATTGCTTGAGTTATCCGAAATTCGATGCAGCCTGACGCCATTCCGTTTCGTTAAGCGCCGTAAGCACGGGGCTGGGCGTTGCTTGCGCATGGCTTATATCCCGGCAATGTTGCGGCGCACGGGGCGGGCGTCGCGATCGGTTTGGAGAGACAGGACATGGCCGCAGGTACCAAGACCGCAACGCGTCGCAAAAGCGGCGCTGCCCCCGGCGATATCGGCGCCGCGATCGCGGTTCGGGTGCGGGAATCGCTGCTGCCCGGCGATGGCCCGTTCGAGAAGGGCTGGGTAGAGGAAACCGCGCAGTTCCTGCTGGCCGCCGCGCGCCGCCGCGCGCCGGGTGAGCCGGTGATCGAGCTGGCCTCCACCAGCGAAGATGGTGGCCGCCGCTTTCTGCGGATCGCGCTGGTGAACGACGATATGCCGTTCTTGGTGGACTCGGTTGCCGGGGCGCTGACCGGAATGGGCATCGCCATCGATCGCCTGGTCCACCCCGTCATCACCGCCACCCGCGATGGCGATGGGCAACTGACCGGCCTCGCCGCGCCTCGCGCAGGCAAGGAGCAGGCGCAAGTGTCTCGCGAATCGCTGATCTATATCGAAGCTGCGCGCATCGATGCTCGCCAGCGCCGCGAACTGGCGCAGACGCTGGCTGCCGTGCTGGCCGATGTGCGCGCCGCCGTCACCGATTACCCGCGCATGGTGGCGCTGATGAAGCAGGAAGCCGATGGGCTGACGCAGGACGAGGAAGGCGCGGAACTGCTGCGTTGGTTCGCCGATGGCAACCTGACCCAGCTGGGCCACATCACGCGCAAGCGGGAGGGCGGCCACGGCCAGTTGCTGGGCATCTGCCGCCGCGCCAAGGCGATTCTGGCCGACGCCAGCTTCGAGCGGGCCTTCGCCGCTTTTGACGAGCAGGTGAAGACCGGCACGGTGCGCGCGCCGATCATCGTCAAGGCCAACCAGGTCGCCACCGTCCACCGCCGGGTGCCGCTGGACTTGTTCCTGCTGCCGGTGATCGAGGGTGGCAAGGTCACCGCGATCTCGGTCCATGCCGGGTTGTGGACCAGCGCCGCGCTGTCCACCCCGCCAGACCAGATCCCGCGCCTGCGCACGCAGTTGTACAACCTGAACACCCGCTTCGGCTTCGATCCCAACGGCCACACCGGCAAGGCGCTGCGCCATGCGCTGGGCGCGCTACCGCACGATCTGCTGGTCAGCTTCAGCGATGCCGATGTGGAGCGGGTGGCGACGGCGATGACCGCGCAGGTCGATCGCCCGCGCCCACGCCTGTTGCTGGTGGAAGCGCCGCTTTCGCGCCATGCCATCGCGTTCGTCTGGCTCCCGCGTGATCAGCTCTCCTCGCAGATGCGCGGCCGCGTGCAGGCGCTGCTGGAGCAGACCGAGGGCGTGGACGTGCTGGATTGGTCCATGCAGGTGGAATCCGGCACCGTGGCCATGCTGCGCTTCGTGCTGGATATCCGCGATGCGCCGTCCACGCCCGATGAGGTGGAACTGGATACCCAAGTGCGGCTGCTGCTGCGCGGGTGGGGTGAGGCGGTGGAGGCCGCCGTCGCGGCTGACGGGGGCGAGGGCAATCGCGCCACCGCGATCGCCAGCCGCTATGCCGAGGCGTTTCCGCTGGGCTACCGCAGCGACTATGGCCCGGCCGAAGCCGCGATCGACATCCGCCATTTGCGCCGCCTTGCGGGCAGCGAGGCCGAGATCGCGTCCGGCCCGCACAGCCGCCGCGACGTGCGGCTCTATCGGCTGCCGACCGACAGTGACGAGCGGCTGCGCCTGAAGATCTACCAGAACGAAGGCGTGCTGCCGCTGTCAGACGCGGTGCCGGCGCTGGAGGCGTTCGGGTTCCGCGTACTCGCCGAAATCCCTACCGCGCTCGATCGGGGGCGGATGGGCATCATCCATGATTTCCTGCTGGAGCTTCCCGCCGGGGAACCCGCCGCGCCGCTGGTGGACCGGGCCGAGGCGATCGAAAGCGCCTTCGCCGCCGTGCTGAACGGGCAGGCGGAGAACGATCCGTTCAACCGCCTGGTGATCGTAGCCGGGCTTGCCGCCGGCGAGGTGGACTGGCTGCGCGCCTTCTACCGCTATCTGCGCCAGACCGGGATCAGCTACACCATCGGCACCGTGGTGGATGCGCTGGGCCGCTCGCCCGCTATCACTCAGGGACTGATGGCGCTGTTCCGTGCGCGGCACGATCCCGCCTTCAAGGGCAGCCGCGACAAGGCGGAGGAGGCCGCGTCAGAGGCGATCCGCAATGGCCTGGCCAATGTCGCCGCGATCAACGACGACCGCGTGCTGCGGCTTTATCGCAGCCTGGTGGAAGCGATCCTGCGCACCAACGCCTTCGCACCCGCGAGTGTCCCCAACAACGGAAACGGGGCGCTGGCCTTCAAGCTTGATTCCGCGCTTGTCCCGGGCCTGCCCAAGCCGGTGCCGTGGCGTGAGATCTTCGTCTATTCGCGCCGGGTGGAGGGCATCCATCTGCGCGCCGGACCTGTTGCGCGCGGCGGCCTGCGCTGGTCCGACCGGCGCGACGATTTCCGCACCGAGATCCTGGGCCTGATGAAGGCGCAGCGGGTGAAGAACGCCGTGATCGTGCCGACCGGCGCAAAGGGCGGCTTCTATCCCAAGCTGCTGCCCGATCCGCAGCGCGATCGTGCGGGCTGGGCGGCAGAGGGGCAGGCAGCCTACGAAATCTTCATCCGCACGCTGCTGTCGATCACGGACAACATCGTCGACAACGCGGTGGTCCATCCGGACGGCGTGGTGATCCGCGATGGGGAAGACCCGTACTTCGTGGTCGCGGCGGACAAGGGCACGGCCAAGTTCTCCGACGTGGCGAACGGCATCGCCATCGCCCATGACTTCTGGCTGGACGACGCTTTCGCCAGCGGCGGCTCCAAGGGCTATGACCACAAGGCGATGGGCATCACCGCCAAGGGTGCCTGGCTTTCGGTGCAGCGCCACTTCCTGGAACTGGGCGTGGACGTGCAGAGCGATCCGGTCCGCGTGGTGGGCTGCGGCGACATGTCGGGCGACGTGTTCGGCAACGGCATGCTGCTGTCCAAGTCGCTGAAGCTGGTGGCCGCGTTCGATCACCGGCACATCTTCCTCGATCCCGCGCCCGATGCGGCCAAGAGCTGGGCCGAGCGCCAGCGATTGTTCGACCTGCCGGTGTCCAGCTGGGACGATTATAACAAGAAGCTGATCTCCAAGGGCGGCGGCGTGTTCGCGCGCACGATGAAGCGCATTCCGCTCAGCGCCGAAATCCGCGCCGCGCTGGCCATCGAGGCGAGCGAGCTGGAGCCCGAGGCGCTGATCAGCGCGATCCTGCAGGCGCCGGTTGACCTGCTGTGGTTCGGCGGCATCGGCACTTATGTGAAGTCCTCTGCCGAAAACAACGCCACCGTGGGCGATCCCGCCAACGATGCGGTGCGTGTCGATGGCAACATGGTGCAGGCCCGCGTGATCGGCGAAGGTGCCAACCTGGGCACCACGCAGGCTGGGCGGATCGAGTTTGCGCAAGTGGGCGCGGGCGGCAAGGGCGGCCGGATCAACACCGACTTCATCGACAATTCGGCGGGCGTCGATTGTTCGGACAACGAGGTGAACATCAAGATCGCGCTGGCCGCCGCCAAGCGGGCGGGCAAGTTGACCGAACCGGCGCGGGTGAAGCTACTGCGCGCGATGACCGACGATGTCGCCGCGCTGGTGCTGGAGGACAACCGGCTCCAGGCGCTCGCTCTTTCGATCGCCGAGCGCGGCGGCGGGGCGGCGATCCCTTCGTACTTGCGCCTGATCGAGACGCTGGAGGAAGGCGGCAACCTGGATCGCCGGACCGAGGGGCTGGCCGATAACGACACGCTTTCGCGCCGGGCGCTCGATGGCCGGGGACTGACCCGGCCCGAACTGGCGGTGCTGCTCTCCAGCGCGAAGCTGGTGTTGCAGGATGCGATCGAGCACAGCCCGCTCGCCACCGATCCCAGCATGGAAGGCGTTCTGCTGGCCGCGTTCCCGCCGGCGATGCAGAAGAAGTTCGGCACCTTCATCAAGGAGCACCGCCTGGCGGGCGAGATCGTCGCCACCAAGCTCGCCAATTGCATGGTCAACCGCCTGGGCGTGATCCATCCCTTCGAACTGGCCGAAGAGGAAGGCGCGACGCTGGGACAAGTCGCCGCCGCGTTCACGCTGGCGCAGCGGCTGCTGAACCTGGACGACCTGTGGCGGCGGATCGAGACCGAGCCGATGACCGAGACGGCCCGCATCGCCTTGTTCGACAAGATGGCCCATGCCGTTCGCAGCCATATGGCGGACCTGCTGCGCGTGGGGGCGGGGCGGATCGCTCCGGCCGAGCTGATCAAGCGGCTGGGCAGCGGTGTCGCGCTGCTGGCTCGTGAGACGCGCGATCTGCTGGGCGAAAGCGGCCGCACCCATTCGGGTCGGATCAGCGCCGCGCTGGTCGAGGAAGGCGCACCCGAAGCCGATGCGGCGGCGGTGACGCATCTTTATGATCTGGATGGCGCGGTGGGCATCACCGCGCTGGCGGAGCAGACCGGCATCGCGCCCCGCCGCCTGGTGGGCGCGTTCACGCGGCTGGGCGCGGCGCTAGGCCTGGACTGGGCGCAGACCAGTGCCGCGGTGATGAGCCCGTCCGATCCGTGGGAGCGCTTGCTGGTTGCCGGCCTCGCGCGTGATTTCCAGCAGATGCGGCTGGAGTTCCTGGCCGAACTGGCGAAGAGCAAGGCCGATCGCGAGGACCCGGTGGCGGCGGTGGAAGCCTGGGCAGCGGGTCGGCAGACGGCGATCCATGCCTTCCGCGCCATGATTGATCGCGCCGAGGGCAACGCGGCGGTCGCTCCGGCGATGCTCGCCCAGATCGCCAGCCAGGCGCGCAACCTGCTGTCGCGGCGGCTGGGGTAGGGGGTGGACATGCGCCATCCCCCGCAGGCGAGCGCGGGATAACGCCGGGGAGAGTTCAACGGCCAAGCGTTGCGGCCGGCGCGGGCCTGGCGCGACAGGCTTGGCTCGACGTTCCATCGTGCGACCGGCTGGCGGGGGAACGCGAAAGCGGGACCGCCAGCTCGGCTTTGATGCGCAGGACGACCGGCGGGAAAAGCTCGCAAAAGCCCGTCGGCCCCGTCTCCGGCGCTAATGCCGGCGGGTTAGAGTCCTGCATCGCGGTGCAGGCGCCCGTCTTGAGCGCCGGCCGCATGGTGCGGGGTTGATGAGCGATCGCGTTTCGCCACCCGCACCCGCCGTATCGGATTTCTCCGATGGCTGCGGCGTATAACCTATTTGGTTCATGTTGTCAATCCGGCAGAGGCGTCGGTGGGGCAAGCGGCCTCAAGATGAGGGTGCGCCCCGGTTGCGCTCCCCGCCTGCTCCGTTCAGGGCGATCGAAATCCAGGGAAACCGGGCCATGCAACGCCCGGCGAATGCATCAAACCACGCACCACCCCTGGAACCGTCACCAATGTGGCGCATATTAGCACCCCATGACCAATCCCAAAGCCAAGCTCGTCATCCGCCCGGCACTGTTGACGGACGCCCCCGCGATCACGCGGTTGTCCGCCAAGGTCTACGGACCCACCGAGGCCTTCACACGCGCTGAAATTCGCGGGCAGATCAACAACTTCCCCGATGGCCAGTTCGTCGCCGAGTATCAGGGCAAGGTGGTGGGCCACTGCGCCACGATGATCATCTCCTCCGATCTGGCATTCAAGCCGCATACCTGGGAGGAAATCAGCGCCGGTGGCTATGGCCGCCCGCCCGCGCCCAACGGCGATGTGCTGTACGGCTTCGAGATCTGCGTCGATCCCGAATTCCGCCGGTTGCGCATCGGCCAGCGGCTCTATCGCAAGCGGCGCGAGCTGTGCCAGGACTTTGAGCTGAAGGGCATCGCCTTTGCCGGACGGATGCCGGGCTATTCCCGCCGCCGCCGCAGCTATCCCGACCCGTTCGACTATGTGGAGGCGGTGAAGGCCAAGAAGGTGCGCGATCAGGTGATCGAGTTCCAGATGAGCGAGGGCTACGAGCCGCGCGGCATCCTGCCCGGCTATCTACCCAACGACCGTGAGAGCGGCGGCAATGCCGTTCTGATGTTCTGGACCAACCCGATCGCCCCGCAGGAGACGGGCAAGACCGTACCCGGCTTCCAGGAATGGCTACCCTCCAGTGTGCGCGTCGCCACCGTGCAGTTCCAGATGCGCAAGATCGACACGATCGACCAGTTCGAGGATCAGGTGGAATACTGGATCGACGTGGCGGCCGATTACGAGGCGGACTTCGTGGTGTTCCCCGAGCTTTTCACGCTGGAACTGCTGTCCATGGCGGAAACCAAGCTGGAGCCGGTGGACGCGATCCGCTGGATTTCGGAATATACCGACCGCTTCACCGAATTCATGGAGCGCATGGCGGTAAGCTATAACATCAACATCATCGGCGGATCGCACCCCACGCGCGTGGGCAAGGACGAGATCCGCAACGTCAGCTACATCTTCCTGCGCGATGGCAGCACGCACAAGCAGGAGAAGCTGCACCCCACCCCGTCGGAGCGGCGCTGGTGGAACATTCGCGGCGGCTACGGCGCCAGCGTGATCCCCACTGACTGCGGGCCGATCGGCGTGATGGTCTGCTATGACAGCGAGTTTCCCGAACTGGCCCGCCACCTCGTCAACCAGGGGGCCTTGCTGCTGTTCGTGCCGTTCTGCACCGACGAGCGGCGCGGCTATCTGCGCGTGCGCTACTGCTGCCAGGCGCGGGCGGTGGAAAACCAGTGCTATGTCGTGACATCGGGCGTGGTGGGCAATCTGCCCAATGTGGAGAACATGGATATCCACTATGCCGAAAGCGCGATCCTGACCCCGTCGGACTTCCCCTTCGCGCGGGATGGCGTGGCGGCGGAAACCGCCGTCAATACCGAGACGATCGCCATCGCCGACCTCAGCCTGGACGCCCTGCTGACCGCACGGCAATCGGGCGCGGTGCAGAACCTGCGCGATCGGCGGTTCGATCTCTACCGTGTCGACTGGAAATAAGGCTGACAGGCAGGCGCGGGGCTTTGCGGCAAGTCCGCGCCTGCGGTAGGTCTGCACGATGACACGTTCCACACCCGAATTCGATTTCGCTCTGGGCGAAAGCGCAGACATGATCCGCGAAACCGTGGCCCGCTTTGCCGACGAGCGGATCGCGCCGCTGGCCGCCAAGGTGGACGCGCAGGACTGGTTCCCGCGCGACCTGTGGCCTGAGATGGGGGCGCTGGGCCTGCACGGCATCACCGTGGAGGAAGAATGGGGCGGCATCGGCCTGGGCTATCTGGAGCACGTGATCGCGGTGGAGGAAGTCAGCCGCGCTTCGGCCTCCGTCGGCCTGTCGTACGGCGCGCACTCCAACTTGTGCGTCAACCAGATCCGCCGCTGGGGCACGGATGCCCAGAAGGCGAAGTACCTGCCACAGCTGATCAGCGGCGAGCATGTGGGCAGCCTGGCAATGTCGGAAGCGGGCGCGGGCTCGGACGTGGTGGGCATGAAGCTGCGCGCCGAGGCGGTGGACGGCGGCTATCGCCTGAACGGCACCAAGTTCTGGATCACCAACGGCACCTTCGCCGATACCCTGGTGGTCTACGCCAAGACCGGAGAGGGTTCGAAGGGCATCACCGCTTTCCTGATCGAGAAGGACTTCGCCGGTTTCTCGATCGGGCAGAAGATCGACAAGATGGGGATGCGCGGCTCCCCCACGTGCGAGCTGGTGTTCGACGATTGCTTCGTGCCCGAAGAACAAGTGATGGGCCCGCTGCACGGCGGAGTGCGCGTGCTGATGAGCGGGCTGGACTATGAACGCGTGGTGCTGGCCGGATTGCAGCTGGGCATCATGCAGGCCTGTCTGGATACCGTGATCCCTTATGTGCGCGAGCGGCGGCAGTTCGGCCAGGCGATCGGCACGTTCCAGCTGATGCAGGCCAAGGTGGCGGACATGTACGTGGCGCTGCAATCGGCGCGGGCCTACGTCTATGCCGTGGCGCGGGCGTGCGATGCCGGGCAGACCACGCGCTTCGATGCGGCGGGCGCGATTCTCTATGCCAGCGAAGGCGCCTTCCGCGTGGCAGGGGAGGCGGTGCAGGCGCTGGGCGGGGCGGGCTATACCAAGGACTGGCCGGTGGAACGCTACCTGCGCGATGCCAAGCTGCTCGATATCGGAGCGGGCACCAACGAGATTCGCCGGATGCTGATCGGCCGGGAATTGATCGGCGCTGCGTGAAACAGGGTTAAATACGTATCACAAAACGAAAAACCCTCAACAACTGGTAGCTTTTACGGCGCGAGTGGTTGGTTAAGACTATATTGATGGTTCGTTTTGGCACCAAATGTGCGATGCGGTCCTTTTCTTACATGCTATCTAAGTCTTCGCTTTCGTTATATTTGGTTCCTTAACTTAAGTTGGAGCCGCGAACCGGTGGCTCCGGGTCGCAAGCGGGTGGGAGATTGGAAATGATGCAGCCCTCTGAGGGCGGAGAGCGGCGTCCGCGTACGCGCGGTCGGCCAAGCATCGCCACAGCGGAAGAAATTGATCGCGAAATTCTGCGCGCCGCGAAGGAGCAGTTTTTCCAGCACGGCTACGAACGCACGTCGATGTCGATGATCGTCAAGTCCGCCGGCGTTTCGAAGACGACGCTTTATGCGCGCTATGCCACCAAGGTGGAGCTTTTCCTGGCGACGGTACAGGATGCGCATCAAGGTGTGGAGGAAATCGCCGCCGCGCTGGTCAGCAGTCGGGACATGGGACTTGAGGAAGGCCTCATCGCGTTCGGCCTGCAGTTGCACAAGATCGGTGCCGAGGTGAACTGGAAAGAGTTCGAGCGGCTGATCTTCGCGGAAGGTCCGCACTTTCCCGAACTGTATAAGGCCGTCGCGCTCAGGATGGACGAAGGCGTGGAGGCGATCTCGGAATATATCATGCACTGCGCCACGCGTGAGGGGATCGCCTGCCGCGATCCGCGAAAGCCGGCGGCGATGTATCTTTATGCCCTGCGCGGGTTCTACAACTGGCAGATGTTAAACGGCCAGCGCGCTACGCACGAAGAGGCCGCCGAGTTCTTTCGCAATCTGGTAGACACGCTCATCAGCTCTCGCGCCGATTGGTAGCGGAAGGTTCTGCGCGTGAGTTTTTTGGATAGTCGCGCATGATCGCGCTTGCCGGGTGCAGGCTTGCCGAATAGCGATAGGGCAACGCAAAAATACGGATGAGAGGATGCAGGTGGCCATCGCCGCCTGACGGGCGTGCAACCCGGGTTCGCCGGCCTTTGGCCTTTGGCGGGCCATCACGGAAGGATGTTCGCCCGTGCCCGATCTCAACTCCGCCATCCAGAAGACCGACGCGCTGATCGTCGACGTGCTGCGCCACCGCGTCGGCAAGGACGAGCGGGCGGCGAAGCTGCATGACTGGTACAAGGCCGCGATCCTGGCCATCCGCGACGAGGTGATCGACCGGTGGATCGATTCCACCCGCCGCACGTACCAGCAAGGTGGCAAGCGGGTCTATTACCTCTCGATGGAATTTCTGATCGGGCGGCTGCTGCGTGATGCGCTGTCCAACATGGGTGTGACCGAACAGACCCAGCAGGCGCTGGCCGCGCACGGGCTGGACCTGGCGACGCTGGAGGAGCTGGAGCCCGATGCGGCGCTGGGCAACGGCGGCCTGGGGCGGCTGGCGGCCTGCTTCATGGAAAGCCTGGCGACGCTGGACATCCCCGCCTACGGCTATGGCATCCGCTACATCAACGGCATGTTCCGCCAGCGGATCGACGATGGCTGGCAAGTGGAATTGCCCGAGACCTGGCTTGCGCACGGCAACCCGTGGGAGTTCGAGCGGCTGGAAAGCAGCTATCGCATCGGCTTCGGCGGCGAAGTGGTGGCCGATGGCGACGCGGTGATCTGGCATCCGGCTGAGGAGGTGGAGGCCACCGCGGTCGATACCCCGGTGGTCGGCTGGCGCGGCAAGCGGGTGAACACCCTGCGGTTATGGGATGCGAACGCGCTCGATCCGCTGAAGCTGGACGCTTTCAATGCGGGCGATCACGCCGGCGCGCTGGCCGATCAGGTGCGCGCGGATTCGCTGGTGCGCGTGCTCTATCCGGCGGACGCGCATCAGGCTGGGCAGGAACTGCGGCTGCGGCAGGAGTACTTCTTCTCCGCCGCATCGGTGCAGGACATCGTGCGCCGCCACGTGCAGTACGAAGGCGATATCCGCACTCTGCCCGACAAGGCGGCGATCCAGCTGAACGACACCCATCCCGCCGTGGCCGTGGCAGAGCTGATGCGCCTGTTGGTCGACAGCCACGGGCTGGAATTCAACGAGGCCTGGGCGATCACGCAGGCGACCGTCAGCTATACCAATCACACCCTGCTGCCCGAAGCGCTGGAGAGTTGGCCGCTGCCGCTGTTCGAACGGCTGCTGCCGCGCCACATGCAGATCGTCTACGCCATCAACAGCCGCGTCCTGCGCGAGGCGCGCAAGGCCGGGCTGGACGATGCGGCGATCGCGGCGATCTCGCTGATCGACGAGAACGGCGAGCGGCGCGTGCGCATGGCGAACCTGGCGTTCACCGGCGGCCATTCGGTGAACGGCGTGGCCGCGCTGCATACCGAGCTGATGAAGCAGACGGTCTTTGCCGATCTGCACAAGCTCTACCCCACGCGGATCAACAACAAGACCAACGGCGTCACCCCGCGCCGCTGGCTGCAGCAATGCAATCCGGGGCTGACCGGCCTCATCACCGAGGCGATCGGGCCGGCTTTCCTGGACGATACGACCAGGCTGGCAGACCTCAACGCCATGGCGGGAGACGCCGCGCTGGGTGAGAAGCTGGCAGCGGTGAAGCACGCCAACAAAGTGGCGCTGGCCGATCATATCCGCCACACGATGGGCCTGCGGCTGGACCCTGACGCCCTGTTCGACGTGCAGATCAAGCGCATCCATGAATACAAGCGCCAGTTGCTCAACTTGGTGGAGACGGTGGCGCTCTATGACCAGATCCGCAGCCATCCGGAGCGGGACTGGGTGCCGCGCGTCAAGATTTTCGGCGGGAAGGCCGCGCCCAGCTATCACAACGCCAAGCTGATCATAAAACTGACCAACGACATCGCCAGACGTATCAATGCCGACCCGTCGGTGGGCGGGCTGCTGAAGGTGGTGTTCGTGCCCAATTACAATGTCAGCCTGGCGGAGCGGATCATCCCCGCCGCCGACTTGTCCGAACAGATCTCCACCGCGGGCATGGAAGCGTCTGGCACGGGCAACATGAAGTTCGCGCTGAACGGGGCGCTGACGATCGGCACGCTCGATGGCGCCAATATCGAGATCAAGGACCGTGTGGGCGATGACAACATCTTCATCTTCGGCCTGACCGCGGAGGAAGTGGCCCAAAAGCGCAGCGGTGGCTACGATCCGCGCGCCGTGATCGAAGGATCGCGCGAATTGGGCCAGGCGATCTCCGCCATCGCAACCGGGGTGTTTTCTCCCGACGATCCCAACCGCTACCGCGATCTGATGGCCGGCATCACGGACCACGACTGGTTCATGGTCGCGGCCGACTTCGACGCTTATGCGCAGGGCCAGCGCGCCGTGGACGCCTGTTGGAACGATCAGGCCCGGTGGCGCGCGATGGCGCTGCGGAACATCGCCAACGTCGGTTGGTTCTCATCAGATCGAACCATCGCCGAATATGCGAAAGATATCTGGAACTTGACGTGAAGCCGCCGCAAAGCGCCCTCGATGCGCTGCTCGACGGGACGCATGGCGATCCCTTCTCTCTTCTAGGCGTTCACGAAGGTCCTGGCGGCACCCAGCTGCGTGCCATCCTTCCCGGAGCGCACGAGGCGGAGGCGTTCACGCTGGACGGCGTTTTCCTGGGCCCGATGGAGCGCAAGGATGATCGCGGTCTGTTTGAAGGGCGCTTCTTGGGAAAGCGCGAACCGATCCGTTACCGCTGCTCGGCCGGAGGCGCGGACTGGCTGGTCACCGATCCTTACAGCTTCGGGCCGGTGCTGGGCCCGGTGGACGACCTGCTGTTCGCGCAAGGCACCCACTTTCGCTTGTTCGACAAGCTGGGCGCGCACCTGATCGAACATGAAGGCACGCAAGGCGTGCATTTCGCGGTGTGGGCGCCCAATGCCCGGCTGGTCAGCCTGGTGGGCGATTTCAACGATTGGGATCCCACGCGCTATCCCATGCGCCACCGCCAGGACATCGGCGTGTGGGAAATCTTCATTCCCGATATCGGGGAATACCGGGCGTACAAATTCCATGTCGTCGGGCCCGATGGCGTGGTGCAGCCGCTGAAGGCCGACCCTTTCGCTTTCGGCAGCGAAGTGCGGCCCAGCACCGCCTCGATCACCGCCGTCGCCGCCAAGACCGGGCCGGGCGGCGTCACCTGGGGCGATGAGGCGCATCGCGATCACTGGGCTTCGGTCGATCACCGGCGGGTGCCGATCTCGATCTACGAAGTGCACGCCGGGTCGTGGCAGCGCGATCGGTTCAACTGGTTCCTCACCTGGGACGAGATGGCTGAGCAACTGATCCCCTATGTGGTGGACATGGGGTTCACCCATATCGAATTCATGCCCATCGCCGAGCATCCCTACGATCCGTCATGGGGCTATCAGACGACCGGGCTGTTCGCGCCGTCCGCGCGCTTTGGCGAGCCGGCGGGCTTCGCGCGCTTCGTCGATGGCGCACACCGGGCGGGGCTGGGCGTGCTGGTGGACTGGGTGCCCGCGCATTTCCCGACCGACAAGCATGGCCTCGTCCGGTTCGACGGCACCGCGCTGTATGAACACGAAGACCCGCGCCTGGGCTTCCACCCGGACTGGAACACGCTGATCTACAATTTCGGCCGGCAGGAAGTGTCCAGCATCCTGGTCAACAATGCGCTGTTCTGGGCCGAGCGCTATCATGTCGATGGACTGCGCGTGGATGCCGTCGCCTCGATGCTGTATCGCGACTATTCGCGCAAGGCGGGCGAATGGATTCCCAATACCGAGGGTGGGCGCGAGAACTGGGAGGCGGTGGACTTCCTGCGCGCCCTCAACCGCGCGGTCTATGGCACGCATCCCGGTTTCGTCACCATCGCCGAGGAGTCGACGGCCTGGCCGGGCGTCACCAGCCCCGCGCACGAGGACGGCCCGCGTGAGAGCCTGGGCTTCGGGTTCAAGTGGAACATGGGCTTCATGAACGACACGTTGCGGTACATGGGGCGTGACCCGGTGCATCGCCGCTACCACCATGACGATATCACCTTCGGCCTGGTCTACGCCTTTGGCGAGAATTACGTCCTGCCGCTGAGCCATGATGAGGTGGTTCACGGAAAAGGCTCGCTTCTCAACAAGATGGCCGGTGACGACTGGCAAAAATTCGCGAACCTTCGCGCCTATTACGCGTTCATGTGGGGGTATCCGGGTAAGAAGCTGCTGTTCATGGGGCAGGAGTTTGCCCAGCGCCGCGAATGGAGCGAGGATCGTGCGCTTGATTGGGACCTGCGTGCCGCCCCCGCCCATGAAGGCGTGCGCAACCTGGTGCGCGATCTCAACCGCCTTTATCGCGAAAAGCCCGCGCTGCATGGCCGTGATTGCGAGCCCGAGGGGTTCGAGTGGCTTATCGCGGACGATACGGAAAACTCGGTTTTCGCCTGGCTGCGCAAAGCCGCGCCGGGCGCGCCGATCGCCGTGGTCAGCAACATGACGCCCAGGGCCTGCAGCAAATACCGCCTGCCCCTGCCGCACGACGGCTTCTGGCGCGAAGTGTTGAACAGCGATTCGCCGTATTACGGCGGATCCGGCACCGGCAACCTGGGCCGCGTGGAAGCAAAGGGCGGCTTTGCCGAAGTCACCTTGCCGCCGCTCGCTACGGTGATGTTCGAATATGCCGGTTGAATTGCCGACTCCTTCCCTCCCTAAAACGGGAAGGGGGACCGCCGGCGCAGCTGGTGGTGGAGGGGCCGATGCCTCTGAGCGGTTCCTGGCTTATCCGGAAGCGCCCCGTCCCCTCCGTCCCGCGCTGCGCGCGCGCCACCTTCCCGTCCCGGGGAGGAACCAACATACGAATTCGCAGGAGAGTGCCGCCGATGACCTTACCCTTGCGCAGCCGATCATCTGGTCAGCCGCTCGCCCGTGATGCCATGGCCTATGTGCTGGCCGGCGGTCGCGGCAGCCGCCTGCATGAGCTGACCGACAACCGCGCCAAGCCCGCGGTCTATTTCGGCGGCAAGGCGCGCATCATCGATTTTGCCCTGTCGAACGCGATCAATTCCGGCATTCGGCGCATCGGCGTCGCCACGCAGTACAAGGCGCATTCGCTGATCCGCCACATGCAGCGCGCATGGAACTTCATGCGGCCCGAGCGTAACGAAAGCTTCGATATCCTGCCCGCCAGCCAGCGCGTCTCCGAGACGCAGTGGTACGAAGGCACGGCGGACGCGGTGTATCAGAACATCGACATTATCGCCGCACATGCGCCCAAGTACATGGTCATCCTGGCGGGCGATCACATCTACAAGATGGATTACGAACTGATGCTGCGCCAGCACGTCGATTCCGGCGCCGATGTCACCGTGGGGTGCCTGGTGGTGCCGCGCATGGATGCCGTGGCCTTCGGCGTGATGCACGTGGACGAGACGGACCGCATCACGGATTTCGTGGAGAAGCCCGCCGATCCCCCCGGCATCCCCGGCCAGCCGGATATGGCTTTGGCCTCCATGGGCATCTACGTGTTCGACACGCAGCTGCTGTTCGATCAGCTGCGCCGCGACGCGGCAGACCCGGAATCCAAGCGCGATTTCGGTGGCGACATCATCCCTTGGCTGGTGCGCAACGGCAAGGCGCAGGCGCATCGCTTCACCGACAGCTGCATCCGCGCGGCGGACGAGCTGGAGGAATATTGGCGCGATGTCGGCACCGTCGATGCCTACTTCGATGCCAACCTCGACCTGACGGACACCGTGCCCCAGCTCGATCTCTATGACCGCGACTGGCCGATCTGGTCCGACGCCGTGGTCGCCGCCCCGGCCAAGTTCGTCCATGACGAGGAAGGGCGGCGCGGCAGCGCGATCTGCTCGCTGGTCTCCAACGACTGCATCGTCTCGGGCGCAACCGCGCAGCGCTCGCTGTTGATGACCGGGGTGAAGATGGGCAGCTTTTCCAGCGTCAGGGAAGGTGTGATCCTGCCCTACAGCAATATTGGGCGGGGCGCGCAGCTCAGCCGGGTGATCATCGATTCCGGCGTGCGCATTCCCGAAGGTTTGGTTGTGGGCGAAGATCCCGAACTGGACGCGCGCCGCTTTCGCCGCAGCGCGAACGGCGTGTGCCTGATCACCAAGCCGATGATCGAACGGTTGACCACCTGACGATGCCGCTGCCCAGGCCGCTGTCCATGCCATTGAGAGTCCTTTCGGTCACGTCCGAGGCGGTGCCGCTCGTGAAGACGGGTGGGCTCGCCGATGTCGCAGGTGCGCTGCCTGCCGCCGTCGCGCCGCATGGCGTGGAGGTGACGACGCTGCTGCCCGGCTATCCGCAAGTGCTGGCAAGGCTAGGCCGCAAGCGCGTGGTCCACACCTGGGATAGCTTGCTGGGCGAACCGGCGCGACTGCTGGGCGGAATGCTGGGCGATTCCCCGCTGGTGGTGCTGGATGCGCCCAGCTTGTTCGTGCGCGATGGCAGCCCCTATCTCGACCCGGCCGGGCGGGACTGGAGCGATAACTGGCTGCGCTTCGCCGCGCTGGGCCGCGCCGCCGCCGATCTCGCCGCCGGTGCGATGGTGGTGCGCGGCAAGCGGCGCCAGTTCGATGTGCTGCACGCGCATGACTGGCAGGCGGCGATGGCCCCTGCCTACCTCCACTGGGGCATGCCTCCCGAAGCGCCGCTGGTTCCTTCGGTGATGACGATCCACAACATCGCCTTCCAGGGCTGGCAGGGTGCGGAGATATTCCCCCGGCTGGGCCTGCCGCGTGAGGCGTGGTCGGTCGACGGCGTGGAATATCACGGCGGCATCAGCATGTTGAAGGCGGGCCTCGTCACCGCCAGCGCGATCACAACGGTCAGCCCGACCTACGCGCAGGAAATTCGCACGGAAGAGTTCGGCATGGGTTTGCAGGGCCTGATGGTCGCACGCAGTCGCGATCTTTCCGGCATTCTCAATGGGATCGACGCCGCCACCTGGAACCCGGAAAGCGATCCACTGATTGCCAAGAACTACACCGCGCGCACCCTGTCGCGCAAAGTGGCGAACAAGCGCGCGCTGGAGGCCGAATTCGGGCTGGAGCCGGGCAAGGGGCCGCGTGCGGGCGGCCCGCTGTTCGTCGTGATCACGCGGCTGACCTGGCAGAAGGGCGTAGACGTGCTGCTGGAGGCGATCGACCATCTCGTTGGCCTGGGCGGGCGGCTGGCGCTGCTGGGTTCGGGCGATGCCGATATGGAGGCGCGCTTTCATGAAGCGGCGGCGCGCCATCCGGGTCGGGTCGCGGTGAAGATCGGCTATGACGAGGGGCTATCCCACCGGATGCAGGCGGGCGGCGATGCGATCCTGGTGCCCTCGCGGTTCGAGCCTTGCGGGCTGACGCAGCTTTATGGCCTCGCTTACGGTTGCGTGCCGGTGGTGGCGCGCACGGGGGGCCTGGCGGACACGGTGATCGACGCGAACCCCGCCGCTCTCGCTGCCGGAGTGGCGACCGGCGTGCAGCACGGGGCGGTCTCTTACGAAAGCCTCGTCGCCGCGCTATCGCGCACTGCAACGCTCTATGGTCGCCCGGAGGAATGGGTTCGGCTGCAGCGCAATGGCATGGCGGCGGACTTTTCGTGGAACGCCAGCGGGCAGGCTTACGTCGAGTTGTACCGCTCGCTCAGCCGGTGAGCGACCGCCTCGGCGCATGGGTGGAGGCAGGCGAGACCCACTTCGCCGTGCGCAGTCCGCTCGCGTCGCAAGTGTGGCTGTGCCTGTTCGCCGATGAGAATGGGGGCGGAGCGGAAACGCGCCACGCGATGCGCCGCGATGGCGAGGTATGGCGGCTGGAACTGCCGGTTGACCTGACCGGCAGCCGCTACGGTTTGCGCGCGGCCGGTGAGTGGGTGCCGGAGCATGGTCTCTGGTTCGATCCGGCGAAGCTGCTGGTGGATCCTTACGCACAGGAACTGGACCGCCGCTTCGTGCAGCACCCGTCGCTGGCGCAGTATGGCGCGGACACGGCGGGTATCGTCCCCAAGGGAATCGTGCCTGGGCCGCATCGCCCGGTCGACACCGCCCCGCCCGACATCCGTGGCGGCCTCGTCTATGAAATCAACGTGCGCGGGTTCACCATGCTTCACCCTGATGTGCCCGAGGCGCAGCGTGGCACGGTGGCGGCCTTGGCGCAGCCTGCGGTGCTGGCGCACCTCAGGAAGCTGCATGTCACGGCGGTGGAACTGATGCCGATCGTCGCCTGGATCGATGAGCGGCACTTGCCGCCGCTCGGCCTGTGCAACGCCTGGGGCTACAATCCGGTGGCGCTGATGGCGCTGGACCCGGGCTTGTGCCCCGGCGGCGTGGAGGAACTGCGCGAAACGGTGGCGGCGTTGCACGCCGAAGGGATCGCCGTGATCCTCGACCTGGTGTTCAACCACACCGGTGAAAGCGATACGCAGGGCGGCGTCCTGTCCCTGCGCGGGCTGGATGACGCGGCTTATGCCAAGGGCCCCGACGGCGCGCTGATCAACGATGCCGGCACCGGCAACACGTTGGACTTCGCGAACCCGTGGGTCCGGCGGCTGACGCTGGATGCCATGCGGCACTTCGTGTCGGCTTGCGGGGTGGACGGCTTCCGCTTCGACCTTGCCACCGTGCTGGCGCGCGGCCCCGGCTTTTCCCCGCAAGCGCCGATCTTCGCCCAGATCGCCGCCGATCCGCTGCTGGCCAACCGCATCCTGATCGCCGAACCGTGGGACGTGGGGCCGGGAGGTTACCAACTGGGAGCGTTCCCGCCCCACTGGCTGGAATGGAACGACCGTTTCCGGGACGATGTACGCCGCTTCTGGCGGGGCGACGGCAGCATCGGCGCGCTGGCCACGCGGCTGGCGGGATCATCGGATGTCTTCGGTGCAGACTGCCGCTCGATAAACTTCCTCGCCGCGCACGATGGTTTCACCCTGGCCGACATGCTCGCCTATGCCGAGCGGCACAACCACGCCAACGGCGAGGACAACCGGGACGGCCACGGTGAGAACTTCTCGTGGAACAACGGCGTCGAAGGGCCCAGCGATGACCCCGCCCTGCTGGCAAGGCGGCAAGCAGCCGCGCGGGCCCTGCTGGGCACGCTGTTCGCGTCCACCGGTACCGTGATGCTGACGGCGGGGGACGAGTTCGGCCGCTCGCAACAAGGCAACAACAACGCCTACGCGCAGGATAACCCGGTGACCTGGGTCGACTGGGCGGGCCGCGATCTGGCGTTGGAGGACTATGTCGCCGGCTTGGCGCGATGGCGGGCCGAGCGGCGCAAGTGGTTCACGCAATTTCCGCAAGCCGGGCAGTGGCTGTCGCGGCACGGCCCAATGACGGTGGCGGACTGGGAGGCAGCGGGGGCGGGCTATGTGGCCTACCGATCGGATGATCCTGCCCGGCCTTATGGCTTTGAGGTTGATCGTGAGGCTTCTTCGTTACAGCTACGATAGAATGGCTGATCACGGGTTTTAAATCTTCCCGAGAAAAGCGAGGAGAAAATTGTTTTCTTTTAAATGAACTTGAGATTAATGCGAATATAATGTCAGTTGAATGCCAAAAGTTAGGATGGATTGCGCGGAAAACAGCATACTTGCGTAGGTTATCAACTCAGCTCATCGTCTGTTTTAAGTCATTCTATCCCGTATTTTGATATTTATGCTGTAACCGATCAGTAGAATGCGCATTCTGCTTGGCATGGCACAGACATTCACTCGTTCGTTCAGCGCCACTGCAGCGATTGCCGCTGTTCTCGCGCTTGGTTCCACTTCCGCCTCGGCTCAGGAAGCCGCGCCGGTCATTGATATTGCGCCGCCTGCCGCTTCGGCCCCTGCACAGCCGGCAACTACGCCGATGGCGTCGCCGATTCAGGCGGCACCGGCCTCGGTTCCGGCCCCGGCAACAGCGTCTGCCACGACCGGCGCCCCCGCGATCTCGGTTGATCCGGTGACTGCGACCGACACGGCTGCGGCTCCGGCGGCGACCAACACCACCGCCGCCTCGTCGGAACCGGCAGCGACGGCTGGTTCGGCACGCAGCACGCGTTCGGCGACCCCGCAGGCTGATGCGCGTGAAACCGCTCGCACCTCCACCGCCACGCCTGCCGTTGCGGCGGCTGCCGCGCCTGCGGCGGCGGCTGATACCGCCCCTGCGCTCCCCGCAAAGGCTTCGAGCGCCAACATCCTCAACGACACGCCGACGCGTGCCGTGGAGCCGGCCCCGGCACCCCAGGCTGATCCCGCCACCCCGGCGCAGGACGGCATCCCCGGCGTCGCGATCGCCGGCCTGCTGGGCTTGCTGGGCATCGGCGCTGCCGGGTTCGCTGCTACGCGTTCGCGCCGCCGCCGCGTGGAAACGGACGAGCAGGTTGCTGCCGAACCGGCCTTCGTCGCCACCGAAAGGGCTGAGGCCCCGCGTGAGGAGTCCACTCCGGCCTATGTCGCCGCCCCCGTGGTCACTGCGCGACCCAACCGCACTTTCGCCACTCCGACCGCCGCTTCGGCAATGACCAGAGCGCCGGCGAACGCAGAGGAGCGCGCGGCTATGCTGGAGCGTATGGTGGATGCGGCGCCGGATGAAGCAAACCCCTTCACCTCGCGCCAGGCCCGCCGCAAGCGCGCCCGTCTGATCCTGCAGCGCCTGGAGGCGGAGGGCCATCGCGAGGCTCCGTTCGATTTCCGCTCTTATCAGTCGTCGACGGCCAAGCCCTCAACGCCTGCCCCCGTTAAGTCGCCGCTCGTCACGGCCTAACGGGTCCTTCCTTCCTGACGCAATCGGGCGGCTTCCCACGCGGAAGCCGCCCTTTTTTTATGTTGAAAGCCGACGGCAAAACGTGGCCAACCGATCTTCGATAAGGGGAATATCGTTTTTCGATATTATCGTTTGACGATGCGGCGGAATGGCATTATTGAATATCGATATTAGCCGTATCGGAGAACAGACAATGACACACGCTACACCCCGCGCCTTCGCCCCATTCCTCGCACTCGGCCTGGCCGCCATGCTGTGGAGCCAGACTGCTGCGCCGATGAACCATGTGGTGCGGCCCGCCGCCACCACCCCGGTCCTGATGTAATCCGCGAAGTTGGAGGGAAAACCGATGAACGCCATCACCCGCGATCCGCTGCTCGCCGTTGCCAAGGGGCTGCTGTGGTTCCTCATGGCCTGCATGCTGGTGGCCGCCGCCGCTTGCGTGGCCGCCGTGCCGCTGCTCTTCATCTTCCAGAGTGAGATTTCCATCGAGCTGGCGAAGGAAGCCCATCACTTCTCCCCGCGCGAATTCGTGCCCATCGTCATCGGCCTGCTCGCCGTCGCCACCGTGCTTGTGCTGATCCTGTTCCGCATATTTCAGCTGCTGAAGCGGATCGTGGACACGGTGGGGGCCGGCGATCCGTTCGTACCGATCAACGCCACGCGCCTGACGCAGATGGCATGGCTGACCCTGGGCGTGCAGTTGGCCTCCGCGCTGATCGGCGGGATCGCCACCCTGCTGGATCGCGTGGCGGGAGATGCGCCGCACATCCGAGGCGAGATCCAGGTGGACAGCGGTGTGTCGGGCAATGGCCTGCTGTTGATGCTGATCCTGTTCATCCTGGCCCGGGTGTTCCGCAAGGGCGCGGAAATGCGCGCCGAACTGGAAGGCACCGTGTGATGGCGGCCAAGCCCAAAGCAGATACCGAGACCGAAGACACGGAAGGAACCCGCATCGTGGTGAAGCTGGACGATCTGTTGTACGAACGCCGCATGACCTTGACCGAGCTGGCTGAGCGGATCGGCATCACGCTGGCCAACCTCTCGATCCTGAAGACCGGCAAGGCCAAGGCGATCCGCTTCTCCACGCTGGAGGCGATCTGCCGCGAACTCGGCTGCCAGCCGGGGGACCTGCTGGGGTACGAAGCGCAGGAGGGCAGTTGAACCCGGCGCGTCGTCATCGAGCGCGTCGGCTTGGCCATAGATGCGCTCTATGCCGCTCATCCCGCGTGGGTATCTAGGCTCGCCACGCATTTCGGGGTTCAACCGGCCACCCCCTATCGATCCCGACCGAGGCGCTGCAATGACTGGCCATATCTTCAAGCTTGCCGCCCTTGTCGGTTCGATCATGGTGATGGCGAGCGGCGTGGCGCGGGCCGAGGAGGTTGCGCCGCTGCCGTCTTCGGCCACGCGATCGCCGGAACTGGTCCCGGCGAGCTTCAAGGTACCGACGCGATCGACCGGCCCGGGCTTCAAGCTTGTCCCGCTCGGGCCTGATCTCGCGATGATCGACCATGCCGCCTACATGTCTTCGATCCCGCACTTGCAGGCCACATTCACGCGCAGCAAGAACTGGCCGCATCCCGGCATCTCCGCAGCCGAGGCCATGGCGGACATGAAGGCCGAACAGGCCCGCTTCATTGCTAGCGAATCCTTCGCCTACGCCGTGCTGACGCCGGACGGCAAGCGAGAGAGGGGCTGCGTCTACGTCTCTCCCAGCCCGGTGCCCGGATACGATGCGGTGGTGCGGATGTGGGTGACCCAGGCGGAATACGACGCGGGGTTCGACGCGCGGCTGCAGTCCTGGGTGATGGAATGGGTGCGCCAGGACTGGCCGTTCAGGAACGTCGCTTATCCCGGTCGCACGATTCCCTGGGCTACGTGGGACACGAAGATCGCCGCGACAAAAGCAAAGTCGGCCATAACGGCCCAGTGATTCTCTGATTCGATGATGCGGGCCATGCTACCCGATCAGCAGGTCACCACGCGGTCCCGGCCACTCGCCTTGGCCTGGTACAGCGCATCGTCGGCCCGCTTTACCGCGCGTTGGAAATCGTCGGTGCTGTTGCACATGGTGACCCCGATGCTGACGGTGAAGGGAATCGAAGCCTGCCCCGCACGCACCGGTTCGCGGCGGGCGGCCAGACGCACGGCTTCGGCCAGGCGCTCCGCCTCGTCGATGCACTTGTCTTCCGAGACGATCAGGAACTCCTCGCCGCCCAGGCGCGCCAGCAGCGCGGCACCGCCGATCGTCGCGCTGGCGCGGCCGGTGAAATCGCGCAGCACTTCATCGCCGCAATCATGCCCGAACTGATCGTTGATCACCTTGAAATGATCGAGGTCCACCAGCATCAAGGTTTGCGGAGAGGTGCGGCTGATCATCGCTTCTGCCAGACCCTTGCGGTTCAGCACGCCGGTCAGCGGATCGACGCGCGCGGCGTGGGCGGCCTTCTGGAAATCACGCTCGCCCACCATCGCGATGACCGACAAGGTGAACACGATCGTCATGACGTGATCGACCAGGGCGATCATGATCTCGGCCGAGGTCGGGGTCAGCCAGGTGCCGCGCAGCAGCGCCGGGATCGCGACGCTGGCAGCGATGATATACATCGAATAGGCCGAGATCGCGCGCGGGCAGCGCCAACTCATGCGCGAACGTATCGTATATGTCGCCAGCGCCGCAGCGATGGTGCAGTGCGCCAGCAAGGCCGCGCGGTCCGCCTCCGACCAATCCCATCCCAGGCTGCCCAGCAACAGACAGACGGACAGCGGGGCGAAGGGCAGGAACAGCAGCGGGCGGGTGAAGGGGGGCTTGCCGTCGAACGAACGGAAACCGCCCCAGAACAACAGGATGCCCACTTCGAGGGCGGAGTAACTGGCGCTGCTCCAGATCCAGGTGGGCGGTGCGAAGGGCAGCACAGAGGCGACGACGCCGTAGATCAGCAGTCCGACGCCCCACAGCGCCAGACACTGATCGCGGCGGTCGTGGCTCCAGATCGAAAGGCACATCAGGCCACACGTAAGGTTGACCAATGCATCGGTCACATGCAGCGTCGATAAGTCCACCCAAAACCCCCCGGAATAGCCGCAATAGCGGATTCGGATGGCGGACCATACGGCCACAGGTATGACCAAGTCGTTAGAGCGACTTGACTCTGAAAGGCTTTTTCGCCAAAGGCCCGCGTTGACCGGTCCGGCGAAAGCCATGGCCGTGTCAGCCGTCCGAGACAGTTGGTGGGGGCTTCCCCTTAATTTCCAGCCTAGACGGGGACAGAGAATTCTTTCGGCCCTTCGCTCCTGGCGCGGTGCCGCATCGTGCTTCGGCACGGCTCCTTCCCCATCGAACGGAACTTCTCCTGGTCGCGTCCGCGGCCACGGAGAGCTTGCCGCATTCGCGGTGAGTGAAAAACGTAGCCGGTCGTCACGCGTCAAGCGCGGCGGCCATTGTGAAGGAGTAAGGCATGGATCGTTCGCAGAAAGCCGATTCGGTTGCTTCGCTCAACGCGGTCTTCAACGAGGTCGGCGTGGTGGTCATCACCCGCAATCTCGGCATGTCGGTGGCCCAGTCCACCGCCCTGCGCTTAAAGATCCGCGATGCGGGCGCGACCTACAAGGTGGCGAAGAACAAACTTGCCCAGCTTGCCATCAAGAACACGGACTATGAAGGCATCGACACGATGTTTTCGGGTCCGACGGCGATTGCCACTTCGGTCGATCCCGTCGCTGCCGCCAAGGCAGTCGTGGACTTCGCCAAGACGACCGACAAGATCGAGATCGTCGGCGGTTCGATGGGCACGCATGTTCTGAACGCGGACGGCATCAAGGCGCTCGCCTCGATGCCCTCGCTCGACGAGATGCGTGGCACGCTTATCGGCCTCATCCAGGCACCGGCGACCAAGATCGCCCAGCTCACGGTCGCTCCGGCGTCCAAGCTGGCGCGCGTCTTCAACGCCTACGCCGAGAAGGACGCCGCTTAAGCTTTCAAGCTCAGGCAAAGTTTTCAAGCGATTTGCCCGGCCGCCGCTCGGCGCCGGGTCCACAATTAGGAGTGAAATACCATGGCCGATATCGCCAATCTCGTTGAAGAACTCTCGAAGCTGACCGTTCTCGAGGCCGCTGACCTCGCCAAGGCTCTGGAAGAGGCATGGGGCGTTTCCGCCGCTGCCGCCGTTGCCGTTGCTGGCCCTGCCGGCGGTGGCGCTGCTGCCGAAGCGGTTGAAGAGAAGACCGAATTCGACGTCATCCTGACCGGTGACGGCGGCAAGAAGATCCAGGTCATCAAGGAAGTCCGCGCCATCACGTCGCTGGGTCTCGCCGAAGCCAAGGCTCTGGTCGAGGGCGCCCCCAAGGCGATCAAGGAAGGCGTGAACAAGGCCGAGGCCGAGGAAATCAAGAAGAAGATCGAGGAAGCCGGCGGCACCGTCGAGGTCAAGTAATCGACTTCTTCCGATCCTTCGGATTGGAACAGGAAAGGGCGGTCCTTCGGGGCCGCCCTTTTTCGTATGGGGCAGGCGACCTGGCACAGCCTTCCTTGCGACCACCTTCCTTACAACCAACGGCATCGTCATCCCGGGCCTGACCCGGGATCCCGCTTTTCTTCCGTGACCCCACGAGACAGCGGGGCCCCGGATCAAGTCCGGGGCGACGGAGCATGGTAACCTTCAAGCGGGCTATCGCGCCCCCTTCGTCATCCGCCGTTCAGCTTCGCGGTCGCAGCTTCCCCGTCTCGCATTCGAAGAGTCGAAGGAGTGATCCGCCGATGCGCAAGATTGCCAAGTATTGTTTCGCCGGAGCCGCCGTCGCGCTGCTCGGGGCTGGCGTCGCCCAAGCCGCCACCCAAAAGATCCACGCCATGAACGTCGCTACGCCGGACGGGCAAGTGGTGGAGGTGCGCTATACCGGCGATGTCGCGCCGCAAGTCCAGTTCGTGCCGCCGATGCAGCAGGTCAGCAAGGCCGATCCTTTTGCCGAGATGGAGCGCATCTCGGCCATGATGGACGCGCAGATGCACGCGATGATGCAGCGCGCCGCCGTGACGCAGCAGATCGCCTTGCAGCAGGCGGCATTGGCGCAACAGAGTGGCGGCATCGTCCAGCCCGGCTTCACCATGACCGGGACGCTGCCGCAAGGCGCGCAAGTCAGCTACTTCTCGTCCAGTACGGACACCAACGGTTGCACGCGCACGGTGTCCTACAGCTCTGACGGCAGCAGCGCGCAGCCCAAGGTAACGCAAGCCGCCTCCGACGGGTGCCAGACGGCGACCAGCAGCGCACCCACCCCGGTCAAGGCCGTGGTTCCCGCAAGTCCGCCGAAAGCCGAGCCTGGGCAGAAGGTCTGATCCGGCTCTTCTAGTCCCCCCGCGAGCAGCGGCGCCTTCCCCTCCCCGACACACCTCGGGGGAGCGTCGCTGCTTTTGCTATTTCAGCGTCTTCAGATAATCGACCACGTCCTTGCGCGCGCCTTGGTCGGGAATGCCGAAGACCATCTTGGTGCCGGGCACCATCTGGATCGGTCCCGCCAGCCAGCGGTCTAACGATTTGTCGTCCCACACGATGCCGGACTTCGCCAGCGCCTCGCTATAGGGGTAGCCAGGCAAGGTACCCGCCTTGCGCCCCCAGACGCCTGCCAGGCTGGGTCCCGAACCGCCGCCGCCTGGCCTGATCGAATGGCAGCCTGCGCAAATGGCGAAAGCGGGCGGGGCCTTGCTTGCGCCGCTCGTCTGCCCCTCGCCCCCGGCGTCCGGCTTGCGCGGAGCGCAGGCGGCCAGCGCCAAAAGAGCTAGGGCGACAAGACAGGTTCGGCGCATCGTGATCCTCGTGGCTGGCAAGCCTGCATGCCCCCAGCACAACCGCCCGATCATGTCGAGCGAAGTCACGGCGCAAGGGCATGAAAGCGGCAGGACAGGCCGATTTTCCTTTCCCCTTGCCGCCCCTGCGCCTATCGAACCGTTCCGCCGAGCCTGGCGGCCCGCAACGCATGACCGGACGATGACTGCCGCCCCGATCCTCACCCGCCCCGCACCCGGCCAGTTCCGCACGGAACTGATCGCGACGCTGCGTCTGGCAGGGCCACTGGCGGCGGCCAACATCCTGCAGATGGCGGTGTTCGCCACCGACGTCATGTTCGTTTCGCGCCTGGGGCAGGAGCCTCTGGCGGCGTCCAGCCTGGCCGTGGCGATCTTCGCGGTAATGCTGATGGCGTTCTACGGCCTGACCGGGGCCGTCGCCGCGCTGATCGCGGCGGAGCTGGGCCGCCGCCGCCATGCGGTGCGCGAAGTGCGCCGCTCGGTGCGCATGGCCTTGTGGCTCTGCGTCTTCCTGGGAATCGGCGGCATCGCGGTGTGCTTCAACGGCGAGGCGATGGTGCGCGCCACCGGCCAGACGCCGGTGCTGGCCAAGCTGGCGGGCGATTTCCTGCGTGTCTGCGCGCTCAGCGTGATCCCGATGCTGGTGGTCAACGTCCTGCGCACATTCGTATCTGCCATGGGCCGCCCGATCTTCGCCACCGTGATCACCGCCATAGCGATCGGCGTGAACGCACTGGGCAACTGGGCGCTGGTGTTCGGCCATCTGGGCATGCCGCCGCTGGGGCTGCTGGGCTCACCGCTCGCCAGCTTCATCACCGCGTGTCTGACGGTGCTGGCCTACTGCCTCGCCATCCGCTCGGACCGGAGGCTGCGGCGCATGCATATCTTCGGTCGCTGGTGGCGGCCGGAATGGTCGCGGATGCGCCAGATCGTCGCGCTGGGCCTGCCGATCGCGCTGACCCTGATGGCGGAGGGCGGCCTGTTCAGCTCCGCCGCGTTCCTGATGGGCCGCATCGGTGAGGCGCAACTGGCGGCGCACACGGTGGCGTTGCAGATCGCCTCGATCTTCTTCCAGGTGCCGTTCGGCATCGGCCAGGCCGCGACGATCCGCGTCGGCTATCACTTCGGCGCCCGCGATCGCGAGGCGGTGGGCCGCGCCGGTTGGGCCGCGTTCCTGGTGTGCATGGCCTTCGTCGGCGTGTCCGCCGCCGCCATGCTGCTGGTGCCGCGCCTGATCGTCGCCGCCTATATCGATATCAATGCGCCTGAGAATGCGGCGATGATCGTGTTCGCCATCCAGTACCTTGCCGTGGCCGCTGCATTCCAATTGGTCGACGGCGCGCAGGCGGTGATCGCGGGCGTGCTGCGCGGACTTCAGGATACGCGCATGCCGATGGTGATCGCCGTGGTCAGCTACTGGCTCGCCGGTTTCACCACCGCCTATTGGCTGGGCTTCAACACCCGACTGGAAGGCATCGGCGTGTGGATCGGATTGGCCGTGGGCCTTACCGTCGCGGCGATCCTGCTGCTGATCCGCTGGGTCGGCCGGGCCCGTTTCAACCTTCTGCCGAGCGCGACCTTCGGCTGAGCCGAACCTGTAATTCAAATATCAATTTTTGTTCCCAGTGTGCTTGACGCGGGCACGGCATCGAACCATATCCCGCCCGCTGGCACTCTCGACCTGGGAGTGCCAAGATCTTTCATGTTTACTGGATAGGGAGAATCCCATGGGTTTTCGTCCGCTGCACGACCGTGTTCTCGTGCGCCGCGTAGAGGCTGAAGAAAAGACGGCCGGCGGCATCATCATCCCTGATAGCGCCAAGGAAAAGCCCGCCGAGGGCGAGATCGTCTCCGCCGGCACCGGCGCTCGCGCCGAAAACGGCACGATCACCCCGCTCGACGTCAAGGTCGGCGATCGCGTACTGTTCGGCAAGTGGTCGGGCACCGAGGTGAAGGTCGACGGTGAAGACCTGCTGATCATGAAGGAATCGGACATCCTCGGCGTCATCGCCTGAGATTGATCGCTTCTTCGTATCTCTTTTATAAATAAGGAATTTTGACAATGGCAGCCAAGGACGTACGCTTTTCGCGCGACGCTCGTGAGCGCATTCTCGCTGGTGTGGATATCCTCGCCAACGCCGTGAAGGTCACGCTGGGCCCCAAGGGCCGCAACGTCGTGATCGACAAGAGCTTCGGCGCCCCCCGCATCACCAAGGACGGCGTCACCGTCGCCAAGGAAATCGAACTCAAGGACAAGTTCGAGAACATGGGCGCGCAGATGCTGCGCGAAGTGGCCTCGAAGGCCAACGACAAGGCCGGTGACGGCACCACCACCGCGACCGTGCTGGCCCAGGCCATCGTGCGCGAAGGCATGACCGCCGTCGCCGCCGGCATGAACCCGATGGACCTGAAGCGCGGCATCGATATCGCCGTCACCAAGGTCGTCGAGAACCTGAAGAGCCGGTCGAAGAACGTCTCCGGCTCGTCGGAAATCGCCCAGGTCGGCATCATCTCGGCCAATGGTGACACCGAAGTCGGCGAGAAGATCGCCGAGGCCATGGAAAAGGTCGGCAAGGAAGGCGTCATCACCGTCGAAGAGGCCAAGGGTCTCGAGTTCGAGCTGGACGTCGTCGAAGGCATGCAGTTCGATCGCGGCTACCTGTCGCCCTACTTCGTCACCAACCCCGACAAGATGACCGTCGAGTTGGACAACCCCTACATCCTCATCCACGAGAAGAAGCTGTCGTCGCTCCAGGCGCTGCTGCCGATCCTGGAAGCCGTGGTGCAGTCGGGCCGTCCGCTCCTCATCATCGCCGAGGACATCGAGGGTGAGGCTCTGGCCACGCTCGTCGTCAACAAGCTGCGTGGCGGCCTGAAGATCGCGGCCGTCAAGGCACCGGGCTTCGGCGATCGTCGCAAGGCGATGCTGGGCGATATCGCCACGCTGACCGCTGGCGAGATGATCTCGGAAGACCTGGGCATCAAGCTGGAGAGCGTCACGCTCGGCATGCTGGGTGAAGCCAAGAAGGTCACGATCGACAAGGACAACACGACCATCGTCGATGGCAACGGTTCGGCTGACGAGATCAAGGCCCGCGTTGAGCAGATCCGCTCGCAGATCGAGACCACCAGCAGCGATTACGATCGTGAGAAGCTGCAGGAGCGGCTCGCCAAGCTGGCCGGTGGCGTCGCCGTGATCAAGGTCGGCGGTGCGTCCGAAGTCGAGGTGAAGGAGCGCAAGGATCGCGTCGACGACGCGCTGCACGCCACCCGCGCCGCGGTCGAAGAAGGCATCGTCCCCGGTGGCGGCACGGCTCTGCTGTACGCGACCAAGGCTCTCGAAGGCCTGAAGGGCGCGAACGACGACCAGACCAAGGGCATCGACATCATCCGCCGTGCGATCACTGCTCCGGTGAAGCAGATCGCCACCAACGCGGGTCATGACGGCGCCGTCGTTTCGGGCAACCTCCTGCGCGAGAACGACGAGACCAAGGGCTTCAACGCCGCGACCGACGTCTACGAGAACCTCGTGGCCGCCGGCGTGATCGACCCCACCAAGGTCGTTCGCACCGCGCTGCAGGACGCGGCCTCGGTCGCCGGCCTGCTGATCACCACCGAAGCGGCGATCAGCGACAAGCCCGAAGACAAGCCCGCCATGCCCCCCATGGGCGGCGGCGGCATGGGCGGCATGGGTGACATGGGCTTCTAAGGCCAGTCATTCAGTCCAAGCATACCGAAGGCCGGGGGAGCGATCCCCCGGCCTTTTGCTTTGCTAAGCGCTTCCAGGACGTCGGACTAGAAAGATCGGCTTCAAAGCACGAGACCGCGCGGATCGGCTCCACGCGTGGTGCATGGGCTAGGGTGCGCGGGCTGTGATTGACTCTGCGAGGTCGTGCTCCTATATGCCGACCTCACTCACCGCTTCGAGCAAGACGGATCCAGCGCGGGGATACGTCACGAACAGGAAGCGGTCTGGGTATTCATCTGACGCAACAGGCTGCGAATTGCTGGTCTGCCTTATTGGGCAGGCATGCATGCGCGGCCTTTGTCGCGTTTGGATGGTCCGCCTTTTGGGCGGTGATTTCGCGAGAGATAACGATGGTGGCCGGTCTTCGTGATCGGCCAAGAGCGAGAAGGCGATAGATCCCTCATGGCGACCAATCCCGTCAATCCGGACGTCTCGGCGAACAGCAGTTCGCCCAAGGCCAACCGCAAGCGCATCCGCAAGATCTTCGGCGACGCGCACGAAGTGGTGCAGATGCCGAACCTGATCGAGGTTCAGCGCGAGAGCTACGAGCAGTTCCTGCGCTCCGATCCGGCGACGGGCTACGTTTCCGGCCTGGAAAAGACGCTGCGCTCGGTATTTCCGGTCCGCGACTTTGCCGGCACCAGCGAGCTGGACTTCGTCCACTATGAGCTGGAAGACCCCAAGTACGACGTGACCGAGTGCCGCCAGCGCGGCATCACCTATGCCGCTCCGATGAAGGTGACGCTGCGCCTGATCGTGTTCGAGGTGGATGCCGAGACCGAGACCCGCTCCGTGCTCGATATCAAGGAGCAGGACGTCTACATGGGCGACATGCCGCTCATGACCGAGAACGGCACGTTCGTCGTCAATGGCACCGAGCGCGTGATCGTTTCGCAGATGCACCGTTCGCCGGGCGTGCTGTTCGATCACGATCGCGGCAAGACCCACTCTTCGGGCAAGTTCCTGTTCGCTGCGCGCGTGATCCCGTATCGCGGTTCGTGGCTGGATTTCGAGTTCGACGCCAAGGACATCGTCAACGTCCGCATCGACCGCAAGCGCAAGCTGCCGGTCACCGCGCTGCTCTATGCGCTGGGCCTGGATGACGAGAGCATTCTCGATCACTTCTACGAGACCGTCACGTGGCAGCGTGGCGAAGGCGGCTGGCGCCTGCCTTACGTGCCCGAGGCATGGCGCGGCCTGAAGCCGGCGTTCGACATCGTCGATGCGAAGTCGGGCGAAGTCGTGTTCGGCGCGGGTCACAAGATTTCTCCGCGCGCCGCCAACAAGGCGCAGAAGGACGGCCTTGCCGAGCTGCTGATCCCGACCGAGGAAATCTTCGGCCGCTATTCCGCCAAGGATCTGATCGACGAGACCACGGGCCGAATCTACATCGAATCGGGCGACGAAGTTTCGCCGGAGAACCTGGAGGCGCTGGACGCTGCCGGTTTCGATGCGATCGAGCTGCTGGACATCGATGATGTCAACACCGGTCCCTGGATCCGCAACACGCTGAAGGCCGACAAGGCCGAGAACCGCGAGATGGGCCTGGAAGCCATCTACAAGGTAATGCGTCCGGGCGAACCGCCGACGAAGGAAACTGCAGAAGCGCTGTTCGACGGCCTGTTCTTCGATGCCGACCGCTACGACCTTTCGGCCGTGGGCCGCGTCAAGCTGAACATGCGCCTGGGCCTTGAGGTCGAGGACACCGTCACCACGCTGCGCACCGACGATATCCTGGCGGTGGTCAAGGAACTGGTGAACCTGAAGGACGGCAAGGGCGAGATCGACGACATCGACAATCTCGGCAATCGCCGCGTGCGTTCGGTGGGCGAGCTGCTGGAAAACCAGTACCGCGTCGGCCTGCTGCGTATGGAGCGCGCCGTGAAGGAGCGCATGTCCTCGGTCGACGTGTCGACCGTGATGCCCAACGATCTCATCAACGCCAAGCCCGCCGTGGCCGCGGTGCGTGAGTTCTTCGGCTCCTCGCAGCTGTCGCAGTTCATGGACCAGACCAACCCGCTTTCCGAAGTGACGCACAAGCGTCGCGTTTCGGCGCTCGGGCCGGGCGGTCTTACGCGTGAGCGCGCGGGCTTCGAAGTCCGCGACGTTCACCCGACGCACTATGGCCGCATCTGCCCGATCGAAACGCCGGAAGGCCCGAACATCGGTCTGATCAACTCGCTGTCGACTTTCGCCCGCGTCAACAAGTACGGCTTCATCGAGACGCCGTACCGCAAGGTGATCGACGGCAAGGTGACCGGCGACGTGGTCTATCTTTCCGCCATGGAAGAGCAGAAGCACACCGTCGCGCAGGCATCGGCCGATACCAACGAGGACGGCAGCTTCGCCGAGGAACTCGTCTCGGCCCGCCAGAACGGCGAGTTCGTGATGAGCCCGCGTGACCAGATCACGCTGATGGACGTGTCGCCCAAGCAGCTGGTTTCGGTCGCCGCATCGCTGATCCCGTTCCTTGAAAACGATGACGCCAACCGCGCACTGATGGGCTCGAACATGCAGCGCCAGGCGGTGCCGCTGGTCAAGGCCGATGCGCCGTTCGTGGGCACCGGCATGGAAGAGACCGTGGCGCGCGATTCGGGCGCGGCGATCTCGGCCCTGCGCGCCGGGGTGGTTGACCAGGTCGACGCGACGCGTATCGTCATCCGCGCTTCGGGCGATATCGAGGCCGGCAAGTCCGGCGTCGATATCTACCGCCTGCAGAAGTTCGAGCGTTCCAACCAGTCGACCTGCATCAATCAGCGTCCGCTGGTGAAGGTGGGCGATATCGTGGGCAAGGGCGATATCCTGGCCGACGGGCCCTCGACCGAGCTGGGCGAACTGGCGCTGGGCCGCAACAGCCTCGTCGCGTTCATGCCCTGGAACGGCTACAACTACGAGGACTCGATCCTGATCTCCGAGCGGATCGTGAAGGACGACGTGTTCACGTCGATCCACATTGACGAGTTCGAAGTGATGGCCCGCGATACCAAGCTGGGGCCTGAGGATATCACGCGCGACATTCCCAACGTCGGCGAGGAAGCCCTGCGCAACCTCGACGAAGCGGGCATCGTCTACATCGGCGCCGAAGTGCACCCGGGTGACATCCTGGTCGGCAAGATCACGCCGAAGGGCGAATCGCCGATGACGCCGGAAGAGAAGCTGCTGCGCGCGATCTTCGGTGAAAAGGCCAGCGACGTGCGTGACACGTCCCTGCGTCTGCCGCCGGGCGTCTCGGGCACGATCGTCGACGTGCGCGTGTTCAACCGCCACGGTATCGAGATCGACGACCGTACCCGCGCGATCCAGAACGAGGAAATCGAGCGCCTCGCCAAGGACCGTGAGGACGAGCGCGCGATCCTCAACCGCGCCACCTACAACCGTCTGCGTGACATGCTGCTGGGCCAGACCGCCACGGCAGCGCCCAAGGGCGTGAAGAAGGGCGGCGTGATCGACGAGGATCTGCTGGCCGAGGCCGAGCGCCACGACTGGTGGAAGTTCTCCGTCGAGGACGATCACGTCCAGTCGCAGCTGGAAGCCGTGAAGGGTCAGTACGACCTGACCGTTAAGGCGATCCAGGAGAAGTTCGAGGATCGCAAGGAGAAGCTGGAGCGCGGCGATGAGCTGGCTCCGGGCGTGCTCAAGATGGTCAAGGTCTTCGTCGCGGTGAAGCGCAAGCTGCAGCCGGGTGACAAGATGGCCGGCCGCCACGGCAACAAGGGTGTGATCAGCCGCATCCTGCCGCAGGAAGACATGCCGTTCCTGGCGGACGGTACGCCGGTCGATCTCGTGCTGAACCCGCTGGGTGTGCCCTCGCGCATGAACGTCGGGCAGATCTTCGAGACCCACCTGGGCTGGGCCGCGCGCGGCCTGGGCCAGCAGGTCAAGTCGGCTCTGGAGGATTGGCGCCACGCCAATCCGAACCCGGAAGCGGGCTCTCCGCCCGATGCCGTGCGGGAGCGTCTGAAGACGATCTACGGTCCCAAGTACGAGGAAGACATCGCCGGTCGCGACGACGCTTCGATCCTGGAACTGGCCGGCAACCTCACCGGCGGCGTGCCGATGGGTACGCCGGTGTTCGACGGTGCGGTGGAAGCCGACGTCGCCGACATGCTGGAGCTTGCCGGTCTCGACAAGTCGGGCCAGTCCGACCTGTTCGACGGGCGCACGGGGGACAAGTTCGACCGTAAGGTGACCGTGGGCATCATCTACATGCTCAAGCTGCACCACTTGGTCGACGACAAGATCCACGCACGTTCGATCGGGCCGTACTCGCTCGTCACCCAGCAGCCGCTGGGCGGTAAGGCGCAGTTCGGTGGCCAGCGCTTTGGTGAGATGGAGGTCTGGGCCTTGCAGGCTTACGGCGCCGCCTACACCTTGCAGGAAATGCTGACGGTGAAGTCCGACGACGTGGTCGGCCGCACCAAGGTCTACGAAGCGATCGTCAAGGGTGACGACACCTTCGAGGCCGGCATTCCGGAGAGCTTCAACGTGCTCGTCAAGGAAATGCGCTCGCTGGGCCTGAACGTCGAGTTGAACTCGGTCATCGATCACGATGAGGCCGACGACGAGGCGATCAACAACGGCCGGTTGGCGGCTGAATAGGAATACCGCCCCGCCGCAAGGCGCGGGCGTCTGAAATCTCCCCTCCCAGGCCTTACTCGTTGAGGCTTGGGGAGGGGCCGGGGGAGGGCCTGTTTGGCCGGACTCTCACTCGGAAAAGAAAAAACAGGCCCTCCCCTAGCCCCTCCCGCCAGCGGGAGGGGAACTGGAGCGAAATATGAACGACCTGACCAAGTTCACGAACCAGATTGCGAAGCCCGAGACCTTCGATCAGATCCAGATCGGCCTCGCCTCGCCCGAGCGTATCCGCTCCTGGTCCTTCGGTGAGATCAAGAAGCCGGAAACCATCAACTACCGTACGTTCAAGCCGGAGCGTGACGGCCTGTTCTGCGCGCGCATCTTCGGTCCCGTGAAGGACTACGAGTGCCTGTGCGGCAAGTACAAGCGCATGAAGTACAAGGGCGTCGTCTGCGAGAAGTGCGGCGTTGAAGTGACCGTGACCAAGGTGCGCCGCGAGCGCATGGGCCACATCGAACTGGCCGCGCCGGTCGCGCACATCTGGTTCCTGAAGTCGTTGCCGTCGCGCATCGGCTTGCTGCTCGACATGCAGCTCAAGCAGCTGGAGCGCGTGCTGTACTTCGAAAGCTACCTGGTGATCGAGCCGGGCCTGACCCCGCTCGAGAAGTTCCAGCTGCTCACCGAAGACGAGATGCTGGACGCGCAGGACGAGTATGGCGAGGACGCGTTCTCGGCCGGCATCGGCGCCGAGGCGGTCAAGATGATGCTCATGAGCCTCGATCTTGAGCAGGAGCGTGACGATCTTCTGGAGGAGCTGCGGACCACCAAGTCCGAGCTCAAGCCCAAGAAGATCATCAAGCGCCTCAAGGTCGTGGAATCGTTCATCGATTCGGGCAACAAGCCCGAGTGGATGATCCTGGACGTCGTACCGGTCATCCCGCCCGAGCTGCGCCCGCTGGTGCCCCTGGACGGCGGCCGCTTCGCGACCTCTGACCTCAACGACCTCTATCGTCGCGTCATCAACCGCAACAACCGCCTCAAGCGCCTGATCGAACTGCGCGCGCCTGACATCATCGTGCGCAACGAAAAGCGCATGTTGCAAGAAGCGGTCGATGCGCTGTTCGACAACGGCCGCCGCGGCCGCGTGATCACCGGCGCGAACAAGCGTCCGCTCAAGTCGCTGTCCGACATGCTCAAGGGCAAGCAGGGCCGCTTCCGCCAGAACCTTCTGGGCAAGCGCGTCGACTATTCGGGCCGTTCGGTCATCGTGACCGGGCCCGAGCTGAAGCTGCACCAGTGCGGCCTGCCCAAGAAGATGGCGCTCGAACTGTTCAAGCCGTTCATCTACGCCCGCCTCGATGCCAAGGGTCTGTCCATGACCCTGAAGCAGGCCAAGAAGTGGGTCGAGAAGGAGCGCAAGGAAGTCTGGGACATCCTGGACGAGGTGATCCGCGAGCACCCGGTCATGCTGAACCGCGCGCCCACGCTGCACCGTCTGGGCATCCAGGCGTTCGAGCCCGTGCTGATCGAAGGCAAGGCGATCCAGCTGCACCCGCTGGTCTGCTCGGCCTTCAACGCCGACTTCGACGGTGACCAGATGGCCGTCCACGTGCCGCTTTCGCTGGAAGCCCAGCTGGAAGCACGCGTGCTGATGATGTCGACCAACAACATCCTGTCGCCTGCGAACGGCAAGCCGATCATCGTGCCGTCGCAGGACATGGTGCTGGGTCTGTATTATCTCTCGATGGACCGCGAAGGCGAGCCGGGCGAGGGCATGATGCTGTCCGACATCGCCGAAGTGCACCAGGCGCTGCATGTCGGCGCGGTGACGCTGCACTCCAAAATCCACACCCGGATCCCGCAGACCGACGAGGCCGGCAAGGAGTACATGCTCCGCGTCGAGACCACGCCGGGCCGCATGCTCATCGGCGAATGCCTGCCCAAGAGCCACACGGTGCCCTTTGACGTCGTCAACCGCCTTCTCACCAAGAAGGAACTGGGTGACGTGATCGATCAGGTCTATCGTCACACCGGCCAGAAGGACACGGTGCTGTTCGCCGACGCGATCATGTCGCTCGGCTTCCGCAACGCGTTCAAGGCGGGCATCTCGTTCGGCAAGGACGACATGATCATCCCGGACAGCAAGGTGGCGCTGGTGGCCGAGACCAAGGAACTGGTCGCGGACTATGAGCAGCAGTACCAGGACGGCCTGATCACTCAGCAGGAGAAGTATAACAAGGTGATCGACGCCTGGAGCCGTTGCGGTGACCAGGTGGCGAACGCCATGATGGACGAAATCCGCGCAATGCCGATCGATCCGGAAACCGGCCGTCAGAAGCAGATCAACTCGATCTACATGATGAGCCACTCCGGCGCGCGTGGTTCGCCAGCGCAGATGAAGCAGCTGGCGGGTATGCGCGGCCTGATGGCCAAGCCTTCGGGCGAGATCATCGAGACGCCGATCATCTCGAACTTCAAGGAAGGTCTGACCGTCCTTGAGTACTTCAACTCGACCCACGGCGCTCGCAAGGGCCTGGCGGATACGGCGCTCAAGACGGCGAACTCGGGCTACCTGACCCGCCGTCTGGTCGACGTGTCGCAGGACTGCGTGGTCGTCGTCGACGATTGCGGTACCGAGCGGGCGCTGGAAATGCGCTCAATCGTGCAGGGCGGTTCGACCATCGCTTCGCTGGGGGAGCGTATCCTGGGCCGTACCCTGGCGCAGGACATCGTCGACAAGGCCGGCAACGTCGTCGCCAAGCACGGGCAGTTGCTCGACGAAGCGGCGGTGGCCAAGATCGAGGCGACCGGCCTGCAGGCTGCGCGCATTCGTTCGCCGCTGGTCTGCGAAGCGACGATGGGCGTCTGCGGCAAGTGCTACGGGCGTGACCTCGCTCGCGGTACGCCGGTGAACATCGGTGAGGCGGTCGGCGTTATCGCCGCGCAGTCGATCGGTGAGCCGGGCACGCAGCTGACTATGCGTACCTTCCACATCGGTGGTGCGGCGCAGCTGAACGAAACCAGCCACCTGGAATCGATTTCCGACGGTACCGTGGTCTATCGCGATATCCCGACGATCACCGACAAGCGCGGCCGTCGCCTCAGCCTTGCCCGCAACGGCGAGATCGTGGTGATGGACTCCGAGGGTCGCGAGCGCGCCATGCACCGCGTGCCATACGGCACCGTGCTGCTCCATGAAAATGGCGGCGCGGTGAAGGAAGGCGAGCGTCTGGCAGAGTGGGATCCATTCTCGCTGCCGATCATCACCGAAACCAGCGGCATCATCCGTTATCAGGACCTGATCGACGGTCGTACCCTCAGCGAGCAGGCTGACGAAGCCACCGGCATGACCAGCCGCGTGGTGACCGAGGACCGTTCCACCCGCGCCAAGAAGAAGGAGGATCTGCGCCCGCGCATCACCCTCCTCGACGAGGACTCGGGCGAAGCGGCGCGCTACATGCTGGCGCCGGGCGCGACGCTTTCGGTCGAGGACGGACAAGCGGTCGAAGCGGGTGACATCATCGCCCGTGCCAGCCGCGAAGCCGCCAAGACCCGCGACATCACCGGCGGTCTGCCGCGCGTGGCCGAGCTGTTCGAGGCGCGCAAGCCCAAGGACAACGCGATCATCGCCAAGACCTCGGGCCGCATCGAGTTCGTGCGTGACTACAAGGCCAAGCGCAAGATCGCGATCATCCCGGAAGAGGGCGAGCCGGTCGAGTATCTGATCCCCAAGTCCAAGGTGATCGACGTTCAGGAAGGCGACTTCGTGAAGAAGGGCGACAACCTGATCTCCGGTTCGCCTGATCCGCACGACATCCTCGAAGTGCTGGGCGTGGAAGCGTTGGCCGAATATCTCTGCGCGGAAATCCAGGAGGTCTATCGTCTCCAGGGCGTGAAGATCAACGACAAGCACATCGAGGTGATCGTTCGCCAGATGCTGCAGAAGGTTGAGATCACGGCTAGCGGAGACACCACCTTGCTGCCGGGCGAGCAGGTCGACCTGGAGGAAATGCTGGAGATCAACGGCAAGCTCGACAAGGACCAGCGTCCTGCTGAGGGCAAGCCGGTGCTGCTGGGCATCACCAAGGCCTCGCTGCAGACGCGCTCGTTCATCTCGGCCGCGTCGTTCCAGGAAACCACCCGCGTGCTCACGCAGGCGGCGGTCGAAGGCAAGCGCGACTCGCTGATCGGCTTGAAGGAGAACGTGATCGTCGGGCGTCTGATCCCGGCGGGTACCGGCGCGGGCATGAACCGCATGCGCGTCGCCGCCTCCAGCCGCGATGCCGCACTGCGCGCTTCGTATCGCAAGCTGCAGGAAGCGCTGGTTCTGCCGAACAGCGCCGCCGAAGAGCATGCGGCCGAACTGAAGCAAGGTCCGGAAGCGGCGATCGGCAACGATCCGCTGGCTCGCTTCGAAGGCGAGACCCACGGCACCGACGCCGATGCCGGCGACTACCTGATCAAGGGCGACGACGAAGCGTAAGCCTCGCGCCGGCCTTCAGGGCTACAACAGGAAGACCCCGCTGGAGCGATCCGGCGGGGTTTTTCTTTGCGGGTTGTGGGATCGGAAGCCGATCGTTCGGATATGTGAGTCCGAGCGGAAGGGGGCGGGCGCGTCTCTGGTGGCGGTGTGGATTGAAAGGCGGATTTTCCCCCACCGTTCGTGTCGAGCGTAGTCGAGGCACGTGGGCGTGGTGCTAACGTGTCTCGACTACGCTCGACATGAACGGGAAAAAGGAGCCGGCGTGCCTTACGCTAGGCAATGGCCGCCTCGCTCGCGTCAGTCAGGTTCGCGCTGATCGGTGATTCGGCGCACGCTGCGTGATTTGTTGAGCGACAGATAGGTCCGCCATTGCGATTGCCGCTCGGCGTAGTCGCTGATGCGGTGGGCGCGGCTGAGGTGGCGGCGGCGGCGGTTGCGAATGGACATCACGAGGACGCCCAGCCCGACGCAGACTGCGATGATCAGGCCCAGAAGGAACAGCATCTTCAGCATGCGCGCCACATCCGAAATGGATGTTTACTGTCTGCCAAATCGGCCCACTTGGCAAGAAGCCAGGATGGCATGAGTGCCGTGGCGGGACAAAACCAGGACGGGCTGCTACGATCAGCGCATGCGCCATGCCCTGCTCCTGCCGCTCGCCTTGCTGACCGCCGCCGCTCCGGCCGACCGCACGACGATCACCAGCCCCCGCGATGCCCGCCGCCTGGCCGAAAACAAAGGCGTAACGCTGCAATGGATCGACTGGAACACGCGTGGCTCTGTCCGGGTGGTTCGCGGATCGAGCTGGCGGCTGACCGCCACGCAGGCCCAGGCGGGCGGCAGCGGTCGGCTGTTCGTGGATGGCACCGTGACGGAGATCGGCAAAGGCTTCTTCACCTTGCGCGGCACGATCCGGATGACCGATACGCCTGACGTCGGCCGCCGGTGCGAAGCCACGAAGGACTGGCATTTCGCCATTACCCAGAACCGGCGATACTACCGGCTGCGCGAATTCGAATGGTGCGATGGCCTGACCGACTACATCGACATCCATTTCTGACGCAGCGGCCAGCTACGAACGCGGGCGTAAGCCCGTCAGCGCAATGCTGATTGACCTACTCCGCGGCTTCGCTGACCTTGTCGGCGTCGGTCATCTCCGCTTCGATCTGTGCGGCCTTGGCTTCCACCAGCGAGACGATGTGGTCCAGCATATCCTCGGACTGGACGTGGTGATCGGTCACGCCGGAGAGGTAGACCATATGCTTGCCGTTGCCGCCGCCGGTCAGGCCGATGTCGGTTTCACGCGCCTCACCGGGGCCGTTGACGACACAGCCCAGCACGGAAAGCGAGATCGGTGTCTTGATGTGCGAGAGCCGGGTTTCCAGCGCCTCCACAGTGCGGATGACATCGAAGCCCTGGCGCGCGCAGGATGGGCATGAGACGACCCGGACGCCGCGCGTGCGAAGGCCCAGACCCTTGAGGATTTCGAACCCGACGCGCACTTCCTCTTCCGGCTCGGCCGAGAGCGAGACGCGCAAGGTGTCGCCGATGCCCGCCCACAGCAGGTTGCCGATGCCGATCGATGATTTCACCGTGCCGCCGATCAGGCCACCGGCCTCGGTGATCCCCAGGTGCAGCGGGCAGTCCACCGCTTCGGCCAGGCCCTGATAGGCGGCGACGGCCAGGAACACGTCGCTGGCTTTCACCGCAACCTTGTATTCGTGGAAATCGTGGTCCTGCAGCAGCTTGATGTGATCGAGCGCGGATTCCACCAGCGCCTCGGGGCAGGGCTCGCCGTACTTTTCCAGCAGGTCCTTTTCCAGGCTGCCGGCATTGACGCCGATGCGGATGGCGCAGCCGTTGGCCTTGGCGGCGCGGACGACTTCGGCCACGCGCTCTGCCGAGCCGATGTTGCCGGGGTTGATGCGCAGGCACGCCGCACCGGCATCCGCCGCCTCCAGGGCGCGCTTGTAGTGAAAGTGGATGTCGGCGATCAGCGGCACCTTGGCGGCGCGGACGATCTCATGGAAGGCGGCGGTGCTTTCCACATCGGGGCAGGAGACGCGGATCAGGTCCGCCCCGGCATCCTCGCACCGGCGGATCTGGTCGATCGTGGCCCCGGCATCGCTGGTGAGGGTGTTGGTCATGGTCTGGACCGTGATCGGGGCATCGCCGCCGACGGGGACCTTGCCGACCATGATCTGACGGCTCTTGCGGCGCTCTATCGTGCGCCAGGGACGGATTGCGGACATGCGACGTGTATAGGCGCTTCGCGTGACGGGTGAAAGGCATACTCTCGGTAAATGCGGCCATGCACCTTTTGCCGTTTGCCGCGTTGGGGCATGCAGCCATGATGATGCATGATCTGACGCACAACGATGATTGCGAGCTGGATGGGCCCCTGCTGTTCGGCCGGGTGCTGGACGGGCGGGGCGGCGCGCGCGAAATCGGGTGGGAGGCGGCCCGGGCGTGGAAGCCCTCCGTTCCCGGTGAGATGTTGTGGGTGCATTTGTGCCGGACAGAGCCGGGCGCCCGCGACTGGTTGATGGAGCACTGCGCCATCTCCGCGCCGACCGCGCAGTTGCTGACCAGCGACGCCACCCGCCCCCGCGCGTTTCGTGAAGACGGCGCACTGGTGGCGACTTTGCGCGGCATCAACTTCAACCCCGGCGCCGAGCCTGAGGACATGGTTTCGATGCAGGTGTGGTGCGATGGCACCCGCCTCGTCACTTTGCGCCGGGCTCCGCTGCAGACGCCTCGGGATACGCGCGATGAGCTGGACGCGGGCCAAGGGCCGGTCGACGCGGGATCGCTGATCACGTCGCTGACCAAGCACCTGGTCGGGCGGATGGGCAACGTCATCCTCGATCTGGACGATGCGATCGACGCGCTGGAAGAGCGGGAGATCGACTGTGCGGACAAGGCCATGCTGGCAGAAATCTCGCGCATTCGGCGTGAGTGCCTGCAGTTGAAGCGCTATATGTCGCCCCAGCACGAGGCGTTGGAGAACATCTCGCGCGATGCGCCGGAATGGTTCGAGCCGCATGACCGGCGCGAGATCGCCGAGACGATCGACCGCCTGCGCCGCTATCTCGATGATCTGGACATCACCACCCAAAGCGCGCTGGTGCTGCAGGATGATGTGCGGGCGCGCCTGCTGGAGCGCAATGCGCGCACGCAGTCTCAGTTGGCGATCGTCGCCACGATCTTCCTGCCGCTGAACTTCATTGCCGGGCTGTTGGGGATGAACGTGGAAGGGCTGCCGGATGCCAAGGACCCGGCGGCGTTCTGGGAAGTGCTGGCCATCTGCGCCGCGATCACCGCCGTGCAATTGCTGATCTTCAGAAAGCTGCGATGGTCCGGATCATAGCAGCTTGGCGAACAGGAACTCTTCGTCCCGCTGCTCCCCGACGATAAAATGGATATCGGCGATCTTGATGAAGCCATAGCGCGCGTAGAAGCGCTGGCCGCCGTGGTTTTCGCTCCAGACCGATAGCTGGATTTCCTTTGCCCCCTGGCGCTGCGCATCCGCCAGCGTCCAATCCATCATCGCCGCGCCGATTCCGCGCCCGGTGGCGTGGGGCTGGGTGTAGAACTGCTTGATCTCAACCACGGGCTGCGCGCGGGCATGTTCGGGCCAGCCGCATGCCAGCACCAGCTTACAGTAACCCAGCAGCGCACCTTCGTCCGCCACCGCCAGCACGATCGCCATGGCCGGATCGGCGATCTCGGCGGCGACCTTTTCCGGCGAATGCGCGGCGGCCAGGAACGCCTGCAAGTCCTCGTCGCGATAGAGGTGCGCGAACGACGCGCAGAAGGCATCGCGTCCCAACCGGGCGAGGGCGGCGGCATCGGCGGGTGTGGCGGAACGCAGCTTCATGATCGCGAGATTGCCTCTCGCGCCAGGTGCGTCAACCTTCGCGCTTTTTCAGCAACACCGTGCGCAACATGGAGAGCGCCGTCTCGCCCCGCTGGTTGGTGAGCTCGTGCCGAAAGACGACGATCCCCTGCGTCGGGCGAGAGCGGCTTTCGCGCAGCTCCACCACTTCGCTATGGCACGTCAGCGTATCGCCGAGAAAGGTGGGCTTGGGCGTCACCACCTTGTCGAACCCCAGGTTGGCGACGAGCGTGCCCACGGTCGTGTCGGCGATGGAGAGCCCGACCGCCAGGCTGAAGGTGAAGGTGGAGTTCACCAGGATCTGGCCGAACTCGCTGGCCTTGGCCGTCTCGGCATCGAGGTGCAGAGGCTGCATGTTGTGCGTCATGGCGCTGAACAGCAGGTTGTCGGTTTCGGTCACGGTGCGGCTGGGCTGGTGGGTGATGCGCTCGCCCATGGTCCACTCGTCGAAGAATTTGCCGGGCATCAGAGTTCCTTGGCCTTGCAGGGCTTTTTCTTGGCGGCGGCGCGTCGCCCCGCCACGAGGCCGAGTTCGGCCCAGCGGCGCATCTCATCGGGATAATCGTAGCAGTCGTCTGGCGCGAGGCGGTAATTCATCGTCGCCGTCTGGCCGTCGCGATCGTAGGCGAAGCGCTCACGCTCGGCTGCGTCCCACTCGTGATCGGTTTCGGCGTCGGCCTTGAACCACAATTGCCCGGCAGCGGCGATCGCGAAGACCACGCCGTCGCAGTAAAGCGTCTGTCCGCCCATCATCGCGCGGGCGGTGACGGTGCCGATCGGCTCCAGGCATTCGCTCACCCAATCGACGATTTCGGTGTGCCCTTCCTTCTCGCGCGCCTTGTTCATTCGGCCTCCGCTTCGATCCGGGCCAGCAGCGCCTCCACCTGCACTTGCTGACCGGCGCTGACTTTGAGTTCGGCGACGATGCCTGCAAATGGCGCGGTGAGGGTGTGCTCCATCTTCATGGCTTCCAGCGTCAGCAGCTTCTGCCCGGCGGTAACGGTCTGCCCCGCTTCGACATCCACCGCGATCACCTTGCCCGGCATGGGAGAGACGATCGCGCCGGACCCTGCCGCCGCGCCGTGAACACCCTCGCGCCGCCAGGGCGAAAGCCGCCAGGCCTGCCCCTGCTCGGCGATCATGACGGCCTCCACGGCTTCGCCACCGCCACCGGGATGAAGGGCGACCTCGATCTCCTGATCGTCGAGGAGGAACCACGCCGTGCGGGTCGGCGCGGCATTCAGGCGGAAGCCCGATACCGGCACGTCGGGGACCAGCGCCGCCGCCGCCGCCTCCAACACCTCGCACGAGGGCTGCGGCGTTTGCGCCAGCGCGGCGCTGCTACGGCCGATCAGGCCGGTGTCGACAGTGCCCGCCACGAAGTCGGGATGGTCCAGCGCCTTGACCAGGAACGAGGCGTTGGTCTTCACCGGCCACACCGCGCTGTCGCTGAGCATGTCGGACAATCGCTCACGCGCTTCGTCGCGGTCCTCGCCCCAGGCGATCACTTTCGCGATCATCGGGTCGTAGAAAGGCGAGACTTCCGCACCTTCGAACACGCCGGTGTCGACCCGGCCTCGTCCACCGGCACCCTCGCTCTCGCCGAATTGCAGCAGTTCCAGCTTGCCGATCGAGGGCAGGAAGCCCTTCGCCGGATCTTCGGCATAGAGCCGCGCTTCCATCGCCCAGCCATGGATCGCCAGATCCTCCTGCGCCAGCGGCAGCGGTTCGCCGCTCGCCACGCGCAGCTGCCATTCGACGAGATCGACGCCGGTGATCTCTTCGGTGACGGGATGTTCGACTTGCAGGCGGGTGTTCATCTCCATGAACCAGATGCGATCGGCGCGTAACGCACCCGACCCATCGGCGATGAACTCGATCGTGCCCGCGCCGACATAGTCCACCGCTTTCGCCGCGCGCACGGCCGAGGCGCACAGTGCGGCGCGCGTGGCTTCGTCCATGCCGGGGGCGGGCGCTTCCTCGATCACTTTCTGGTGACGGCGCTGGAGCGAGCAATCGCGTTCGGACAAGTGGACGACGTTGCCGTGGCTGTCGCCGAAGACCTGCACTTCGATATGGCGGGGGGAGAGGATGTACTTTTCGATCAGCACATGATCGTTGCCGAACGAGGCCGCCGCCTCTCGCTGGCAGGAGGCCAGCGCATCGTGGAACGCCTCGGCGCTCTCCACCAGCCGCATGCCCTTGCCGCCACCGCCCGCGACCGCCTTGATCAGCACCGGATAGCCGATCTTGGCGGCTTCGGCGGCGAGATGGTCGGGGTTCTGGTCCGCACCCATATAACCTGGGGTGACCGGCACGCCAGCGGCGGCCATCAGCGTCTTGGCGGCATCTTTGAGGCCCATCGCATCGATCGAGGCGGGGTTCGGGCCCACCCAGATAAGCCCTGCGTCGATCACGCTTTGCGCGAAGGCGGAATTTTCTGAGAGGAAGCCATAACCGGGGTGGATCGCCTGCGCCCCGGTCTGCCGCGCGGCGGCCAGGATGCGTTCGCCCACAAGATAGCTTTCGCGCGCGGGCGAGGGGCCGATATGCACGGCCTCATCCGCTTGGCGCATATGGAGCGCATCGGCGTCGGCATCGGAATAGACTGCGATGGTGCGGATACCGAGCCGTCGGGCCGTGCGGATGATACGGCAGGCGATCTCGCCTCGATTGGCGATGAGGAGGGATTGGATCATTGAGGTTCCTCCCCGGAACGGGGAGGGGGACCGTCGCGAAGCGATGGTGGAGGGGGCCCTGACTCTTGGCAGGCAGCGACGATGGCGGTGATGCAAGCATCCATGTTCTTGAGCACCTCGTATGCGGACAGGCGGAGGGTTTTGAAGCCGCGTTCGGCCAGTACCGCGTCGCGCGTGATGTCCTTTGCCGGCTGATCGCCTCGGTTGTGAGCTTCGCCGTCGACCTCAATCGCGAGGCGGGCGGAAAGGCAGGCAAAGTCGATAGTATAAGGCGCCTGGGGCATTTGCCTGCGGAAGCGGTAGCCTGCCGGGCGCTTTTGAAGCTCACGCCAAAGTAGGCCTTCGGGCAAGCTCAACGTCTTGCGCAGAACACGGGCGCGTTTGATCTGCTTGATCGGCTGGCGGAGGAGAGGGGGGCCCCCTCCACCATCCTGCGGATGGTCCCCCTCCCCGTGCCGGGGAGGAACTGCCTGCGCGTCTATCACATCCGGAACACCCCGAAGCGGGGTGCCTCCGCGATCGGGGCTTCTAGGCAGGCCGCCAGCGCCAGGCCCAGCACGTCACGCGTCTGCGCCGGGTCGATCACGCCATCGTCCCACAGCCGCGCGGTGGCGTAATAGGGATTGCCTTCATCCTCGTACTTCTGGCGGATCGGGGCTTTGAACGCCTCCGCATCCTCGGGCGTCCAGCTGGCTGCGTCGCGGTGGACGGTGGCCAGCACCGAAGCTGCCTGCTCGCCGCCCATCACGCTGATGCGGGCGTTGGGCCAGGTGAACAGGAAGCGCGGGTCGTAGGCTCTGCCGCACATACCGTAGTTGCCCGCGCCGAAGCTGCCGCCGATCAGCACGGTCAGCTTGGGGACTTGCGCGGTCGCCACCGCCGTCACCAGCTTGGCCCCGTGCTTGGCGATGCCTTCGGCCTCGTACTTGCCGCCGACCATGAAGCCCGAGATGTTCTGCAGGAACAACAGCGGTATCCCGCGCTGGCAGGCCAGTTCGATGAAGTGCGCGCCTTTCTGTGCGCTTTCGGAAAACAGCACGCCGTTGTTGGCCAGGATCGCCACCGGCACGCCCCAGATATGCGCGAACCCGCAGACCAGCGTGGTGCCGTAAAGCGCCTTGAACTCGTGGAATTCGGAAGCGTCCACCAGCCGCGCGATCACTTCGTGCACGTCGTAGGGCGCGCGCACGTCCTCCGGGATGATCGCATAAAGGTCTTCGGCGGCATACTTCGGCGGGCGGGGATCGCGCAGGGCCACGCGGTGCGGGTGGGGCCCGCCCATGTGGCTGACGATGTCGCGCACGATGGTCAGCGCATGCTCGTCGCTGTCGGCGAGGTGGTCGGTGACGCCGGACTTGCGGCTGTGCAACTCGCCACCGCCCAGGTCCTCCGCCGAGATGACTTCGCCGGTGGCGGCTTGCACCAGCGGCGGACCGGCCAGGAAGATCGTGCCCTGTTCCTTCACGATCACCGTCTCGTCGCTCATCGCCGGGACGTAGGCCCCGCCGGCGGTGCAACTGCCCATGACGCTGGCGATCTGCGGGATGCCCTTGGCGCTCATGTTGGCCTGGTTGAAGAAGAACCGGCCGAAGTGATCGCGATCGGGGAAGACTTCCGCCTGGTTCGGCAGGTTCGCGCCGCCGCTGTCCACCAGATAGACGCACGGCAGGTGGTTGGCCTGCGCGATCTCCTGCGCGCGGATGTGCTTCTTCACCGTCATCGGGAAATAGGTGCCGCCCTTAACCGTGGCGTCGTTGGCGAAGACCATGCACTGGCGGCCCGATACGCGGCCGATGCCGGTGATGATCCCGGCGCCGGGCACCTCATCGTCATAAAGCCCGTTCGCGGCGAGTTGGCCGATCTCCAGGAATGGCGAGCCGGGATCGAGCAGCCGCTCCACCCGGTCACGCGGCAAGAGCTTGCCCCGGCTGACATGGCGTTGGCGAGAGCGTTCATCGCCGCCTTGCGCGGCTTGCACCACCTTATCCCGCAATTCTTGGGCCAGCATGCGGTTATGCGCGGCGCGCGCTTGCGCTTCCGGGGTGGCCAGATCCAGCTTCGTGGCGAGCACCGGCGCGCTCATGGCTCTCTCCTCTTCTATCTGGCCCTCAGTCTAACAAGTGTCCTCCTTCGGAGGAATTATAAAATTTCAGGACTGCGCAATATTTTCATGGCTCGTGGAATTGATCGGGATCGGTCCAGCCAAGAACCATCCATGCCGGTGTGCGTTTCAGCGGATCGAAGGAGATCATCATGCCGGAGCGCGAAATCGATACCAACGGGCCTGAAGCGCCGATCGAGACGGTGGGCAACCACGATCTGATCGCGTCAGACCGCGTGGAAGGCACCGCCGTCTATGGCCTCGATCACAAGAAGGTGGGCCACGTCCACAATTTCATGGTCAACAAGCGGACGGGACAAGTGGCGCACGTAATCGTTTCGGACAGCGGACTGTTCGGCCTGGGCGCGACGCGGTTCCTGCTGGTGCCCTGGAGCGACCTGACCTTCGATGCCGATCTTGGCGGCTACATCTGCCATATCAGCAAGGACATGATGAGCGATCAGGGCCGCATGTCCGCCGAGGATGCCGAGATGCAGATCTGGTGATGCGTTATCCCGGTGGGGCTCTTGGTGCGGTGATATTTGCACCTAATGATCTGCATTCTATACCTAACGGTTCCAGCGCGGCCTGAGTTGGGCTAAGAGAGCATTTCTGGTCTGAAGGCTTCTTCGGACATTCGACGCAGAGAATTCCAAATCATGTCCACCGCTCCGGTGCGTTTGTCTGAGGTGCCGGAAACGCCCCCCTTCCTGGCGAAGGGTGGCATGCTGGGGCAACGCATCGCGGCGGCCGACTGGTCGACCACGGCATTGGGGTCGATCGCGAACTGGCCCCACGCCTTGCGCAGTGCCGTTTCCCTGATCCTGCAAGCGCGCACGCCGATGGTGCTGTTGTGGGGCACTGACGGCGTCATGTTCTACAACGATGCCTACGCCGCCGTCGTCGGGCCGCAGAATCAGACCCGGATGGGCTGCACTGCGCGTGAGGCATGGGGCGACAATCAGGATTTCATCGATAACGTCCTGAAAGTGGGCCTGGCGGGCGATGCGCTGCAGTATCGCGATCACGAGGTCACGATAACTCGCGACGTCACGACAGAGCAGATGTGGCTCAACCTCGATTACTCCCCGGTGCTGGAAGAGGACGGCGTACCTGCTGGCGTGATCTGCTTCCTGGCGGAAACGACCGATCGCGTGTTGGCGGGGCGCAAGGCGGCATTCCTGCTATCCCTGTCGGACGATCTGCGCGCGCTCTCCACCCCGGCGGACATCATGAGCATGACGGCGGTTCGCCTGGGCGAGCAGATGAACGCCAGCCGCGTATTCTACGCTGAGGTCAACGCCGGCCTGATGAGCGTGGAGCGGGACTACCATTCCGGCGTCGGTCCGATCGTGGGCCAACATTCGCTGGAATCGTTCGGGCCCGCGATCCTGGCGGCCTACACGTCGGGAGCGCCGGTCGTGGTGCACGATGTGATGACCGATCCCCGACTGGGCAAGGAGGCGCGTGCGGGGCTGTCGGAGCGCGAAGTCGGCGGATATGTCGATGTCGTCCTGTTCCAGGAGGCAGATTTTATCAGTCTGCTCGCGGTGCAGAGCGCGACTGCGCGCACCTGGACCGACGACGAGGTCATGCTGGTCCAGCAAGTGGGCGAGCGGGTGAAAGTCGCGATCGAGCGCGCGCGGGCGGAGCGGGATCGGTTGTGGGACCTGTCTCAGGATATGCTGGCGCGGGGCGACTACGAAGGCATGCTCTCCGCGGTCAGCCCGGCGTGGACGCGCATCTTGGGCTGGACCGAGAGCGAATTGCTCACGCGCACGTATGAGACGCTGAACCACCCCGAGGACAATTCCCAGACATTGGCGGCCATCAAGGAGATGGCGCAGACCCGGCAGCCCATTCGCTTCGAAAACCGCATCGCCACGCGTGATGGGGATTGGAAACACATCGAATGGACGTTGTCTCCCGAAGCAGACGGCTTGAACTTCATCGCGGTGGGGCGTGATCTCACCGAAGCGAACGCGCGGCGCGCTGAGTTGGAGTCGGCGCAGGAAGCGCTGCGCCAAAGCCAGAAGATGGAAGCGATCGGCCAGCTGACCGGGGGCATCGCCCACGATTTCAACAATATGCTGACCGGCGTGATCGGCAGCTTGGACCTGATGCGCCGCAATATCGCGTCCGGTCGGATGGACCGGGTGGACCGGTACATCGATGCCGCCACCGTTTCGGCCCAGCGCGCCGCCGCGCTGACCTCGCGCTTGCTGGCGTTCGGGCGCAGGCAGTCGCTCGACATGAAGGCCATGGATGTCAACGCGTTGGTGGCCGGCATGGAAGAACTGCTGTTCCGCACTCTGGGCGAACAGATCGAATTGGGCACGGATCTGGCCCCCGAACTCTGGGCCGCTTCCAGTGACGAGAACCAGCTGGAAAGCGCACTGCTGAACTTGTGCATCAATGCGCGCGATGCGATGCCGAATGGCGGCAAGCTGATCATCGAGACGACCAACACCCGTCTCGATGAGCGGTACACGCGTGACCATCCGGACGTGACGCCGGGCGACTATGTCGTGCTGAGCGTTACCGACACCGGCAGCGGGATGGCGCCGAACATGATGGATAAAGTGTTCGAGCCGTTCTTCACCACCAAGCCAGTGGGGCAGGGGACCGGGCTTGGCCTGTCCATGGTCTATGGCTTCGCGCGCCAGTCCGGCGGGCACGTGCGCATCTACAGCGAAGTGGGGCAGGGCACTACCGTTAAGCTGTTCCTCACCCGCTCACTGGGTGGGGAAGCCCTGGTGGCGGCCATGCCCAGCCCGGAAACCCCGCGCGGCAGCGGTGAGACGGTGATGGTGGTGGAGGACGACCCCTCCGTCCGCATGATCGTGACCGAGCTGCTGAGCGAAGTCGGCTACGGCGTGCTGGAAGCTACCGACGCCGACAGCGCCATACCCATCCTGCAATCGGACCAGCGGATCGACCTGCTTGTGTCCGACGTCGGCCTGCCCGGCATGAACGGCCGGCAGCTGGCCGAGGTCGCGCGCCAGTCCCGCCCCGACCTCAAGATCCTGTTCATCACCGGCTATGCGCAAAATGCAGCGGTGCGCGCAGGCTTTCTGGCGGATGGCATGGACATGATGACCAAGCCCTTCGCCGTCGATGCGCTGGCGACCAAGATCCGCGACATCCTGGGGTAGAGGCTCTTCGGAAGAATCCGGATTTCGGTGCCCGCAAACGCGGAGCCGAGCGCTTGGCTCTGGTTCTCTTCGTGTCTGCCGTGTAGCCATACCCTGTAGAGCATACTCAGCTCGTCGCAGAGCGAACTCAGATGAGCGGCACAAATGTCGCAATTGTAACAGGCGTTCATCCGCCCGAAATGTGATTCTGAACACGCGTTGCCTTCCACGTGTTCAAACGGCGGCGCCTTGCCGCCTGCCTATTGACGAATGGAGAGGGTTCTGATCGCCGAATACGTCATGATGGCGCGGCACTTGGAAGCTGCTGCGTCGTTGCAGAACCCCGACCGTTCGCGTTTCAAGGGAGTAACGCCATGACTGTCATATCCAAGAGTTCCACTTCGCTAGTGCTTGCCGCCATGCTGCTCGGCGGCGCGCCCGCCAGCGTCTATGCTCAGCAGGACCAGTCTGACGGTTCGCTGACCGGCAGCGTCAGCGATACCAGCGCGCCCGTGCAGATGACGAAGGGCCCGGAGATCGATGGTATCATCTCGGGCCGCAGCGGGGATCGCATGCAGGTGACCACCAAGGATGGCGCCAAGACCGTGGTGACCATCAACGATGGCACCAAGATCACTTCCAGCGGCGGCTTCCTCAGCCTCAATCGCGATCGCCTGGCCGCCACCTCTCTGCTCAACGGCCTGCCAGTCAGCGTCAAGACGATGCAGGGCGGTGGCGATCTGATCGCCAGCCAGGTCGAGCTGAAGAGCAAGGACCTGAAGACCGCGCAGATGATCTATAACGGCACCGACCAGCGCTTTGGCGAACAGGCCGCCGCCACCGAGGCGCTGCGCGGGCGCATGGCCGATATCGACAAGTACAACATCAAGAGCACCACCAACGTCAACTTCGACGTCGCCAAGTCCAACTTGTCCGAGCAGGGCAAGGCGGACCTGTGCAAGATCGCCGCTCAGGCCGAGGCAATGGACAACGCTTTGCTGCTGGTGGTCGGCTACACCGACTCCACGGGCGATGACGATTACAACCAGGAGCTGAGCGAGAAGCGCGCGTCCCGCGTGGTCAACTATCTCCAGCAGGCCTGCCACTGGAAGCCCTACCGCATGCTGACCCCCACCGGGATGGCCAAGGCGGACCCTGCGGCCAGCAACGATACGCCTGAGGGCAAGGCGCAGAACCGCCGCGTCGCGGTGAACGTCCTGGTCAGCAAGGGCCTCGACGGGATCTGATGCCAGCGAGGGGTGGGCCAAGGCCCGCCCCTCGTTAGTTTAGGCGGGGCTTAGCCCTGGCCAATGACGCACTGGTGGACATGCAGGCCACCGTCCACGGGGATGATCTGGCCGGTAAGGTAGCGTGCCGCGGGCGAAACCAGGAAGCAGGTCACTTCCGCGATATCCTCTGCAGCGCCGACGAACGGCGTCAGATTCTGGCCTGCCAAAACATCGATCTGGTCGGGCGTAAGCACTTTCTTCAGCCCTTCCGTCAGGATCAGCCCGGGTGACACGAGATTGCAGCGCACGTTCTGCTTCCCGTAGGCGGTTGCCACATCCATCGTCAGGCTGTGCAGTCCGATCTTCGATGCCGAATAGGCCGCGCGGACCGAATCTCCGCGAAACACCACGCCAGAGCCGGTGTTGACGATCGCACCGTAGCCCGCTGCGATCATGTGCGGGATCGCATGCTTGCACGTCAACATCGGGCCGCGCAGGTTGACCGCCATGGACTTGTCCCAGTGGGCGACATCCATGGTGGCCACATCGCGATCGTGGGACTGGAACGCCGGGCTTGTGCCCGCAGCGTTATTGACCAGGATATTGATCTTTCCGAACCGGGCGACGGCTTCGGTCATCAGGTTTTTGACTTGCGCCTCATCGGTATGGTCGACCGCGACGGTGATGGCAGTCCCGCCAATGGCTTGAATGGCGGCGGCACATTCCTCCAGGCTGCCGTCAACCGCCAGATCACCCAGAACTAGATCGGCGCCCCGTTCGGCCAGCATGAGCGCGGTGGCTCGGCCGATCCCGTTCGCTGCCCCAACGACGACGGCAACCATGCCTTCAAGTGCGCGCATAAACCTCTCCTATTCCCACGGTCGGGTTTCACCCGGTTTCTTCGGAAGTGGTGAAAGGAGTAGCTAATTGCGGCAACCCGCCGGAAGTATCGATCACAGGCCTGATAGTTCAGGCGCGCGCGCCCTTAACTGGACCGAACCACACGTATCGTCAGCGTTGGTGCGCCGTCCACGACGGCCAGCAAGTGGTCGATATTGGGATGAGCCCCGGGCGTCTCGCGCGCTTCGGCGACGAACTGGGCGTATAGGGCCAGGCCATATTCCGCCGCGTCGCGGTCCAGCGCCGGGAACAGCTGGGCAAGATACTGATAGACGGCCAGCGACGCGGTCTTGCCGGGAACATGCGCGATCGTGCCGATGATCTGCCCGGCGCCATCGGCAAGCTCGATCCGCTCCACACCTTCGACGGAAGGCAGTTGCTGGACGTTTTCCTTCAGCGTGGCGGCAGGTTCGATCTTCTGGGGCATCCTGGTGTCTCCGGGCGGACGTTTAGGCCCCGCCGCCTAGCACCGCTGCCGCCGTCTGGCCACGCATTGGCTCCATGGCCTGCGCCGCTATGGCATGATCGGCTGCGGCGATGGCTTCTCCGATCAGGATCAGGGTCGGCCGGTCGCCTGCAAAACCGCGCACGACGATCGGCAACAGGTCCAGCCGGGTGCGCAGGCGCTGCTCCTGCGGAAGCGAGGCGTCGCACGTGATTAGCACCGGCGTGGCACCCGGCAGCCCGGCGGCCATCAACTGGCGGCTTAGTTCCGGCGCGGCGTCCCGGCCCATGTAGACGGCGAGGGTGCAGGCAGGGTCGGCAAGGGCGGTCCAGTCCAGATCGAGCGCTTGCCCCCGGCGGCTATGCGCGGTGATGAACTGCACGCGTGCCGCGACCCCTCGCAGCGAAAGCGAGATCCCGGCAGAGGCCGCAGCGGCGCTGGCGGCGGTGATGCCGGGGCAGATCCGCACCCGCACGCCGACGGCCTGGAGCGCTGCGATCTCTTCGGCGGCGCGGGCGAACATCGCCGGATCGCCCCCTTTCAGCCGCACGACACGGCGGCCTGCCAGCGCGGCTTCCACCAGCAACTGGTCGATCGTGCGCTGATCCTTGGAGTGGCGGCCGGAGCGCTTGCCGACGCTGACCTGCTCGGCATGATCTGGGATCAGCGCGAGGACGCCGGGGCCGACCAATGCATCGGTGAACACCACCTCCGCCGCTGCGATCAGCTTTTCCGCCTTTCGGGTCAGCAGGTCGGGATCGCCTGGCCCAGCTCCGACCAGCCAGACTTCGCCCGGTGCGATGAGTTCATTCGCCGGTTCATTCGGCTGCATCGAGAACCTCCTGGGGTGTCTGCATGAGGATGGCGGCCAGCGCGGGGCGGCACGAACCGCAATTGGTGCCCGCGCCCAGCGCCTGGCCGATCGCGGGCACGTCCATCAGGTGCTGCTGGCGGATGGCGGCGACGATCTGGTTTAGGCCGATATCGAAGCAGGCGCATATCGTCGCGCCCTTGTCGGGCTGGTTGCCGGGGCCGCGCGCGGCGAGAACGGCGGGGCCGACGTCGCTGGCCGCCAATTGCCCGATCAGCCAGTCGCGAGACGGGAGCAACCCCGTGCGCGTCACGATGAGAACGCCCGCGAGCCGCCCCTCGACTATGATCGCCACGCGGCGAGTCCCGCGCGCGGGGTCAACCGCCTCCACCCGCTCACCCTTGGGCAGGCACGCTTCGAGATGCGCCGGATCACCGTTGCCCGCTACTTCGAACAGCGCCCCGCCCGGCACCGTGACCCGTGTGGCCCACAGGCACGCGGGCTTGGCCTGAACCGGTTCGCGCAGGATCAGGAAGCCCTGCCACTCGGTCGCGACCTTGCTCAGCCGCGCAGGCGTGGACTTGAAACCGGGCTGGCCAGAGTGGGGATCGACCAGCGGACGAGGGAGCATGCCGGTGCGCCCGCCGGTGGAGGTCTGGTCCGTCCAGTGGATGGGAGTGAAGATGTCACCGGGCCGCTGGCCGTCACTCAGCGCCACGCGGAACACGCTGTCGCCTTGCGCGGTGGTTACGCGGGCCAGATCGCCTGCCGCCAAGCCCAGGGTCAGGGCATCGGCGGGGTGGACTTCCACCAGTGGCTCTTCGCGGTGGCGGGCCAGCTTGGCGGACAAGCCGGTGCGCGTCATCGTGTGCCACTGATCGCGATAGCGCCCGGTGTTGAGCGTCAGCGGCCACGCGCCGAGCGGGGCCTGAACCTCCATCTGGGTAACGGGGACCAGCCGGGCCCTGCGGTCTGGCGTGCTGAAGCGACCATCGGCGAAGGGGTGCTGCCCGCCCCAGCGGAACGGCTCCATCGCTTCATAGGCATCGTTGCCGATGGTGGCGTGATCGGCCAGATCGAGCAGGCGCTGCCCACCGTTCTGATAGGCGGTAAGGCGGGCATGCTCGCGCCAGATATCGGCGGGGCGCTGATATGCAAAAGCGCTGCGCCAGCCCATGCGCTGCGCCACTTCCTTGATGATCCACCAGTCCGGCTTCGCCTGTTCCGGCAGAGCCATGAAGGGGCGCTGGCGGCTGATCGTGCGGTCTGAGTTGGTAACGGTGCCGTCCTTCTCACCCCAGGCGGCGGCGGGCAGGCGGACATGAGCATAGGCGCCGGTATCGGTTGCGGCCATCACGTCGGAGACCACAACGAAGGGGCAACGCTCCAGCGCCTCGCGCACGCGGGCGGCGTCCGGTAGCGAGACGGCGGGGTTGGTCGCCATCACCCACAGCGCCTTGATCCGGCCTTCGCCGATGGCGCGAAACAAGTCGACCGCCTTGAGCCCAGGCTTGCTCGCCATGGTGGGGGCGGCCCAGAACCGGCCGACGCGCGCCACGTTCTCCGACGCGAAATCCATGTGCGCCGCAAGGGTGGAGGCCAAGCCGCCCACTTCGCGTCCACCCATAGCATTGGGCTGGCCGGTGATGGAGAAGGGCGCGGCGCCGGGCTTGCCGATCCGGCCGGTGGCGAGATGGAGGTTGATGATCGCGTTGACCTGATCGGTGCCGCGGATCGACTGGTTGACGCCCTGGCTGAACAGCGTGACGGTGCGCGGGGTGGCGGCGAACAGTTCGAAGAACTGCTGGAACTGGGCGGGCGATACGTCGCAAGTCTTCGCCGTGGTCCACAGATCGTGGCCCTGCGCCAACTTTTCCCAGAACCCGTCCGGCGTTTGTACATGCGCATCCAGGTAGCCGCGATCTGTCAGGCCTTGCGCATCCATCCAGGCGAGCAGGCCGTTCATCAAGGCGACGTCGGTACCGGGCTTCAACGGCAGATGCAGGTCTGCGCCTTCGCAGGTTTCCGTGCGACGCGGATCGATCACCACCAGCTTCGTGCCGCGCTCGGCGCGGGCGGCCTGGATGCGCTGATAGACGATCGGGTGGCACCACGCGGTGTTGGAGCCGACCAGCACGATCAGGTCCGCAGCGTCCAGATCGTCGTAGCTGGCGGGAACGATGTCTTCACCGAAAGCGCGGTTATGCCCGGCTACCGCGCTCGACATGCAGAGGCGTGAATTGGTGTCGATGTTGGCCGAGCCGATGAAGCCCTTCATCAGCTTGTTGGCGACAAAGTAGTCCTCGGTCAGCAATTGGCCCGAGACGTAGAAGGCCACGCTATCGGGTCCGTGGCGCGCGATGGTGTCGGCAAAGCGCTTGGCGACAAGATCCAGGGCCTTGTCCCAGCCGACCCGCTTGGTGCCGATCATCGGGTGGAGCAGGCGGCCGGTCAACTCGACGGTTTCGCCCAGGTGCGTGCCCTTGGAGCACAGGCGCCCGCGATTGGCGGGGTGGGCCTCGTCCCCTTTGATCTCCACCGTGCGCGGGCCGGTCGGCGTGGCGGAGATGCCGCAGCCGACGCCGCAGTAGGCGCAGGTGGTGCGGATCGGCTGGCGCATCAGGCAGCGGCCTGCAGCGTTTCAGGCCGCGCGATCAGGATGCGGCCGTGCTCCTGCTTCACCGCGATCGTCGGCGTGCAGCCCTTGTCCTCTCCCTGCGCCTCGCCGGTCTTGAGCGCGATGTTCCAGTTGTGCAGCGGACAGGCGACGGCGTGGCCATGGACGATGCCCTGGCTGAGCGGGCCCTTCTTGTGCGGGCATTCGTTGATCAGCGCGAAGATCTGATCGTCGCCGGTGCGGAACACGGCGATTTCCTTCTCCCCTTCCAGCTTCACCGTGCGCGCGCCCCGCTGGGGAATGTCGGCCAGGGTGCCGATGTCGATCCAGTCAATCATGATGATCACTCCGCAGCGATAGCGAGGGGGGCGAGCGGCTGGTGCAGCTGGGCGTGTGATCCGGCGGCCCGTTCGGCCCAGGGATCGTCCTGCGAAAAGCTTTGCGAATAGAGGAAGCGACCGCGCAGCGCCTCGCGGCCGACGTCATCCTCTACGATCCGGCTTTTCACATAGTCCAGGCCGACCCGCTCCACCCAGGGCGCGGTGCGTTCCAGATAGCGGGCTTCCTCGCGATAGAGCTGGGTGAAGGCCGCGCAGTAATCCAGCGCTTCCTGTTCCGTCGCCACCTTGCACAGCAGATCGGTGACGCGCACATGGATGCCGCCGTTGCCGCCGATGTGCAGTTCGTAACCGCTGTCGACGCAGACGACGCCGAAGTCCTTGATCGTCGCCTCGGCGCAATTGCGTGGGCAGCCCGAAGCGGCGATCTTGAACTTGTGCGGCATCCACGAGCCCCAGGTCATCCGCTCGATTTTGACGCCAAGGCCGGTGGAATCCTGCGTGCCGAAGCGGCACCAGTCCGATCCCACGCAAGTCTTCACGGTGCGCAGCGACTTTCCGTAAGCATGGCCCGAGACCATTCCCGCGGCGTTGAGGTCTGCCCACACGGCGGGCAGGTCTTCACCCTTGATTCCGAAGATGTCGAGGCGCTGGCCGCCCGTCACCTTCACCATCGGCGCGTTGTACTTCTCCACCACGTCGGCGATGGCGCGCAATTCGCGCGGGTTGGTCAGGCCGCCCCACATGCGCGGGACCACGGAATAGGTGCCATCCTTCTGGATGTTGGCGTGCATGCGTTCGTTCACGAAGCGGCTCTGCTGATCGTCCACGTACTCACCTGGCAGCGCACACAGCAGATAGTAATTCAGCGCCGGGCGGCAGGACGAGCAGCCGTCCGGGGTGGACCAGTGCAGCCGCTGCATGACATCAGGAATCGAACGCATGCCTTGCGCCACGATCTCGCGCCGCACATCGTCGTGGGTGAAGCTGGTGCATTTGCACATCGTCTTGGGGCCGGACTTCACCTCCTCGCCCAGCGTCAGGGCCAGCAAGCTTTCGACCAGCCCGGTGCAGCTGCCGCAGCTGGCGGACGCCTTGCAGGTGGCCCGCACCGTATCCAGGCTGCAGGCGCCGCCATTGATCGAGGCAACCACCTGGCCCTTGGTAACGCCGTTGCAGCCGCAAATCTCGGCATCGTCCGAGAGCGCCGCAACGGCCGCCTTAGGGTCCAGCGCGCCTCCTCCGGAGGCGAAGGCTTGGCCGAAGATCAGCAGGTCGCGAATGTCGGCGATGCTCTCGCCTTTCTTCAGCAGGTCGAAGTACCAGCCGCCATCGGCCGTATCGCCGTAAAGCACCGCGCCGATCACGCGATCGTCTTTGATCACGACGCGCTTGTAGATCCCGCGCGAGGCATCCCGCAGCACGATATCCTCGCAGCCATCGCCGCCCGAAAAGTCCCCGGCGGAGAAGACGTCCAGCCCCGCGACCTTCAGCTTGGTGGAAGTGACCGAGCCCTTGTAGCCCGTGTGCCGCTCAGTCAGGCCATCGGCCAGGCTGCGGCACATGTCCCACAGCGGCGCGACCAGGCCATAGACGTTGCCGTCATGCTCCACGCATTCGCCCACCGCCAGCACGCGCGGGTCGCTGGTGACCATGTGATCGTCCACCACGATGCCCCGGTTGACCGTTAGCCCGGCCTCAAGCGCCAGGGCCGTGGCGGGGCGGATGCCGACGGCCATGACCACAAGGCTGGCCGGGATTTCGCGACCGTCCTTCAGGCGAACGCCTTCGACTTTGCCGTCGCCATAGATTTCGGCGGTGTTGGCGCCGGTCAGGATCGTCTGGCCGCGCGCTTCCAATGCGGACTTGAGCAGCCAGCCCGCCGCCTCGTCCAGCTGGCGCTCCATCAGCGTGTCCATCAGGTGGATCACGGTGACCTTCATGCCGCGCAGGGTCAGGCCGTGCGCCGCCTCCAGGCCCAGCAGGCCACCGCCGATCACCACGGCATCGCCGCCCGCGCCGGCTACCGCCAGCATGGTGTCGACATCCTTCATGTCGCGAAAGGTGATGACGCCGGGCAGGTCCTTGCCGGGGACGGGGATGATGAAGGGATCGGAGCCGGTGGCGATCAGCAGCCGGTCGTAGCGCACCTTGCGCCCGCTCTGGGCGGTGACGCTCTGGCTGACGCGATCGATGGCGGTGACCGGATCGGAGACGATCAGGTCGATGGCGTTGTCGTCATACCAGGCGCGCGGGTTGATAACGATTTCGTCAAAGGTCTTCTCGCCCGCCAGCACCGGGGAGAGCATGATCCGATTGTAGTTCACGTGCGGTTCGGCACCGAAAATGGTGACGCGATAACGCCCGCCGTCGCGGGCCAGCAGTTCCTCCACCGCGCGGCAGCCGGCCATGCCGTTGCCTACCACAACAAGGTGTTCCCTGCTGTCCGCGAAGGTGGCGGGGGTCTCTTCCAGACCCTCTGCCTGCCTCTCATCCCTTAGCTGAAAATCCATTCCCGGCCCTTTCGGAACAAAAAAAGGCCGCCATCCGGACCCTCGGGCGTGGAGCCCGAAAGTCTGGATGGCGGCCTTGCCATCATTTGCGCGTCAGCGGCCCGTCATTGGGCCGCATCGGCTATGGTTGGAAGGACAACTCTGTCCTCTTGCAGTGCAGCATATGGTGATTCGCACCATCGCTCAAGCATGAAATATCAAAGCGCCCAATCGGCCTGCAGCCACACTTTCCGGGTGTTCGTGGCCAATGCCTTCGCCTTGTAATCGGCGTAGCGGACGGACAGCGTGGTCTTGTGGACTTTGGCCGAAGCCAGCAGGTTCCACTCCGTGCCGTAACGCTGGTTCAGCCGGTCGCTGTCGAAGCGATGCCAAGTGGCCTGTAGCGTCACCGCCGAAAGCGCACCCCACTTGGCCATGCCGTAGCCCCCGCCGAAATACAGATCGCGCACGCCGTTGGCAGGCGTGGTCAGCAGCTTGTCGGCCCAGCCCTGGAACTTGAAATTGGTCCCCAGCGGCGTCTGAAAGCTGGTGAGCGCCCGGCCTCTGTCCGCGCCCAGCACTTCGTAGCCGGCGTTCAGCTTCCAGCCGCGAATGTCCAGCAGCGCGTCTGCCAGCCAATAGTCGGCGCGGTAATCGTTGGGGTTGCGGTGATAGTCGGACTGGCGGGCGTGGCTCAGCTGGTAGGAAAGCTTCACCGCCTTTGACAGTGGCTGCGTTCCCGCAAGGCGCAGGCCGTAAGTCTGGCTGGACAAGCGATAGCCTTGCACTGCCGCCTCGTCCTGATCGACCAGATAGGCAAAGCCGGTCAGCGTGCCCACCGGCGTAACGTAGGACACGTTGGCGAACACGTTGTCGCCGCTGACCGCCTGCTGGCGAACGCCGCGCCCTTCGAAACCCCAGATGGTCCGCACGCTCCATGCGTAGGCGACATCCAGCTTCAATCCTTTCACCGGAGTCAGATCTGCGCGCACCGCGTCAAACGTCTGGGCGTTATCGCGAAAGGCGACATTGCCGACAAAGCGCTCATCATCCAGCGCGATCTTTTGGCGGCCTCCGGTGAGGGTCAGCGCCTTGGACTTGTATTGCGCTTGCGCGAGATAAAGCGCGATATTCTGCGGATCGGCTACCAGCGGGCGGTTGGTGGGGCCGTTGAGGCCGTCATAGTATTTGCCCACGATCGCCAGATTGCCTTGTCCCACCACGGTGGCGGAGATCGCGCCGCTGCTGGCGCTCACCCCGGCGCGGATGCGGGCGGTCACGGCGTCGCTGGTGTCGATCGGCAGCCCGTCCTGCTCGGCATGTTCATAGCGCAGGCGCGCTTCGGCAATGGGCTTCAACGCGATCTGCTGGGCACAAGCGGGCCCGGCAACAGCCAGCGCGGCCGCCGGAACGATCAGTATCTTCATGATGGAAACGCCCCCCCTCAGGACGAACAGGCGTTCAAGACTCGAAAGCGGCGGTCCCTGTATCCCGCCGCTTTCGTTACGTCAGCTCAGATGCGTGCGTCGGTGCTCCAGCGGGTGCGCCACTTGCCGCGCACCATGCCAAGCCCCAGCAGGGCGGCGACGGCCAGCGCGGCGAAGATGAGGAAGCCGGGGGCGAAGCTGCCGGTCAGCTGCTTGGCAAAGCCGAGCGAGCTGGCAAGGTAGAACCCGCCGATACCGCCCGCCATGCCGACCAGGCCGGTCATCACCCCGATCTCCGCCTGGAAGCGCTGCGGCACCAGCTGAAAGACGGAGCCGTTGCCGACGCCCAGCGCCAGCATCGCCAGCACGAACAGACCCAGCGCTGCGGGCAGGGTGGTGGCAAAACCCACCCCAGCCAGGGCCGCTGCCGCCACGGCATAGACCACCATCAATGCGCTGGACCCGCCGATCTTGTCCGCCAGCGCACCGCCCATCGGCCGCACCAGCGATCCGGCGAAGACGCAGGCGGCGGTGCAGTATCCTGCCGTGATCGGCGTCAGGCCGAACTGGTCGGTGAAATAGATCGGCAAGCTGGCCGCCAGCCCCACGAAGCCACCGAACGTCACGGCGTAGAACGCCATCAGCCACCAGGCATCCGCCTGCCTCAGCGGCTGAAAGTAATCGACCATGCGCTTGGGGGCCGGGGCGTTAGGCGCGTCCTTGGCCATGATCATGTAGGCGACGAAGACGATGCTGAGCGGGATGCAGGCCAGGCCCAGCACCGCGTTCCAGCCGAACAGCTTGGCCAGAACCGGCGCGAACAGCGAGGCGAGCACGGTGCCCGAATTGCCCATCCCGGCCAGGCCCATCGCCTTGCCTTGATGCTCGGGCGGATACCACCGGCTGGCCAGCGGCAGGGCAATGGCAAAGCTCGCACCCGCAAAGCCCAGGATCACGCCCAGCGCCAGCGTACCGGCAAAGCTGCTGACGCCCATGCTCCAGGCCACGAACAGGCCTACGATCACGATGACCTGGCTGATCGCGCCGGATAGCTTGGGGCCGATCCGATCCACCAACAGCCCGTTGACGACACGCAGGAACGCGCCGGCCAGCGTCGGTGTCGCCACCATCAGGCCCTTCTGTGCCGGGGTCAGTGCCAATGCGGTTGAGATCGCGGGCGCCAGCGGCCCCAGCAGGACCCAGACCATGAAGGCCAGGTCGAAGTAAAGAAACGCCGCGATCAGGGTCGGCGTGTGGCCGGCCTTCCAGAAGCTGTTGGTCGGCGCGGCCTTCTCGGCCTGCGCGTCCCGATCCCAATAAGCAGTTGCCATGAAACGTCCCCCAAAAAGACGATGGACACGAAAAAAGCCGCAGCCCGGACGGCGCCCTATAGCGTGTCCGGTCAGCGGCTTTGCTGCGATCAGTGGAGGATGAACGGCCCCGCCATTGGGACGGCACATCCAGTTCAGCGCGCTTCATCGCGCGGCTGCCATCGTTATCTCGCGATTCGTGTCATGCTGCAAGGCACAAAATTTCGCGCCGACTCAACGCTGCGGTGCAAAATCGGCCAGGTAGTCGTCGATCCGCTCGGGATCGAAGACTCGCCCGTCGAAGAAACGATCCGGGCCCAGCGTCAATTCGCGCTGGCGTGAACCCACGGACAGCGGCGTCGTCACCGCGCCTTCCACCTTCATGCTCGCGCCGGGCATCGGCACGTCGCTATCCGCCAGCGCGCGGCGGTAGATGTCCGGCCTGAAGACTGATCCCGCCTTGGCAGCCGAGGCGCCATCGCGCTCGACCATGCCCCAGCGCACCAGCTGCGAATAGATCCACAACGCCTGGCTGCGCCATGGGAACGGCGTGGCCTCGCGGCTGAACAGCACGAAGTCCGGATTCGCGATCGCAGGTTCCCCAGGCCGCGCCACGATTTGTCCGCTCAGCGCGCGGCGGATCAGGTCGGCCGGTTGATCGACATAGCGCGGATCGGACAGCAGATCGGCCAGCGCGGTATGGTTTTCCGGATCGTCACACCAGGCCGCAGCCTGCGCCAGGGCGCGCAAAAGGCGATCCGTAGTGTCGGGGTTCTCCTCCAGCCAGGCCTCGCGAAAGGCCAGGACCTTTTCCACGCCGCGCCGCCAGATGCGCTCACCGATGGCGACCGCTTCGGCAAGCCCTGCCTCCACCGCCGCGCTGCCCCAGGGTTCGCCGGCGATGAACCCGTCGATCTCCCCCGCGCCCAGCGCCTCCACCGTCAGCGAGGGCGGCAATACGCGCAGCACCACGTCCCGATCGGGATCGATGCCAGCGCTCGCCAGCCAATAGCGCAGCATCAGCGCATGGCTGGAAAAGCGGTGGACCACGCCGATCACCGGCTTGCGCCGCCACAGCCCGATCGCGGCGGCAAAATCGTGCGCGGTGCCCAGCGGATCGGCCAGGCGGGCCGGCAGATCCTGATCCAGCGCCTTGGCGAAGTCCGTTGCCATGACCAGCATGTTGCCGTTCACGCCAAGCTTGTAAGGCGCGGCCAGAGCAGCGGGCTGCTGGCTCAATCCCAACGTCACCGCCAGAGCCAGCGGGGCCAGCATCTGCGCCGCGTGGACCTGGCCGAACACCAGCCGGTCGCGCAATGTCGCCCAACTGGTGGTGCGGATCAACTCCAGCGACAGGCCTTCCGCTTCGGCGAACCCGCACTCGTGCGCGGCCACCAGCACCGCGGCATCGTTAAGCGCCAGGAAGGCGATCTTGAGGTGCGTCGTCATAGTCCCCCTCCCAGCAGGTCACTGGCGGTGATCAGCGCCTGCGCCACGTCGACGATTTTCTTGCCCTGGTTCATCGCGCTGCTGCGAAGCAGGGCGTAGGCCTCCTGCTCGGACAAGCTGCGCTGGTTCATCAGGATGGACTTGGCGCGATCAATCACCTTGCGATCCGACAGGGCGGTGCGCGCCTCGTCCAATTCGGCCTGGATGCGGGCAAAGGCGTTGAAGCGCCGCACCGCCAGTTCCAGCACCGGCTTTACCCGCTCCTTGCGCAAGCCATCCACGACGTAGGCGGAAACCCCCGCATCGATCGCCGCGCCGATCATCGCCTCGTCGGACTGGTCCACGAACATCGCGATCGGCCGCGCAAGGGCACGGCTGACGCTCAGCATTTCCTCCAGCGTATCGCGACTGGGACTGCCCAGGTCCATCAGCACGACATCGGGCGCCATCCGCTCCAGCCGCGCGACGAAGGCGCCGTGCGGGGGGACAATATGAATGTCATCGTACCCCGCCTCGCGCAGGCCCTCATCCAGGACCGTCGCCCGCAGACCGCTATCATCGATAATGACAATCCGCATCGGTGCCCCTTCACCCACGCCATAGCAGAAGAATGCTGCACTGCGTCAATACGGGATGCCTGGGCAGGGTTAGGCCCAAGTGGCCAGGATAAGGCGGGATCTTTGGCCCGGCGATCCTTATGAATGTCACCGCGAAGATCGTCGAAAATGCGGGCTTTGCCGAATACTCGCGTAAGATCAGCTTTCCTACTCGATCAGCGCTGCGCGCTTGAAGATGCCGTGGGGAGCGGGGCGGCCATAGCCGAAATGAACGAGGGCTTCGAAACCGACGAACGGCGCGCGGCGATCCATACCGAACTTCGTGCCTGGGTTTGCGAGCTTGCCGGGAAAGGCGGCGTTGCTAAAATTCGCAAATGGATGCTGCAAGATCGCGAAATCGCCGCCGTCATCTGCCACTCGCAACCATTCTTGCTCGGCTTGGCCGGTGACGTTCGCGAAAGCATGGTCGAAAGCTGCGTCAAAAAGTGGAAGCCGGAAGCGGACGCCAAGCTGAACAAGGCGATCGACCTGAAGAAAATTGCCGCGCGCTATTCCGGCTTTGTGCGAGGCCTGGGCGCAGCCAGCTTCAACAAGGGTATCGCGGCCAAATGGGGCAGCAGGATCGAAGCGTGATGCTCATGGGGACGCCAGGGCATCCCTGCCCACTGTGGGCATACCTGCGGCCCTCCTGCGATCCCTTACACCTAGCGTGCCGGAAGCGCTAGCGCGTCGTACCTTCCTTCGACGCGTCACCTAGCCCCTGATCCCTTGCCATGGGGATCGGGGGCTTTTTGCGTCTAGGCGTCGTTACAGCGTAGAAGCGGTGACTTCTACAAGTTGGGATCGAGCATGTCCGAAAAGGTCGAACATAACGAGCAAGATATAAAAACTGCTCGCGAACTAGTAATAGAAATATTCCAAGATCGGTTCCAGCGTGCTCGGAAGAAAGCTGAATTTGAAGAGGAAATCATGCGAGATGCGGAAGATGTAAGAGATTTTCTGATCGATCGAGACACGCGAACATTCTGCATAATCTCCGTATCATTTGTTGAAGATAGTCTAAGAAAAACTTTCGAGCATTATTGGAATATACAAGTTAAAGAAAAAAGAGATGAATTTTTTGGGAGCAACGGTCCGCTTAATACCTTTTCACAAAGGTCTTTAGTTGCTGCCGGTTGTGGTTGGATATCTAAGGAGAGCGCCGCAGAAACTGCGCTGCTGCGTAAGATTAGAAACGAGTTCGCTCATAATCACCGAATACATTCCTTGGATCAGGAGCCAGTTCGAAGTTGGATATCGGCCATACCAGCGAGAGAGGAAGCTTGGAACCAAAGTCAAATGTCAAACTATGTGCACGCTTTATCTGCTGCATCTCAGGAAACGAGATACAGGATGCGTTTATACTGCGCATCGATGTACGTAGTCGGCTCCACTTTGGCGCGATCTAAGCTGATAAAAGAAGAGCTTCCACCCGAATTTCGAGACGAAAAAGGCTATGATGGGCTTACTGATATCGAACAAGCTTGCATCGATCATACGATAAAACATTGCTTTCGAACGATCGGCATAACGCGGTCATCTCCGAAGGAACAGGTTGGCGGCAGTGACGCCGAAGAGTAGGAATGACGCCGGCAGATACCGTCGGCAGCGGTTGCGAGCGAGAAAGCTTGATGAGCGCGAAAGCCTCTGTCAATAACATCGACGCCGACGCCGCGCCGAAATCCTGGGCAAAGGGCAACGAACACCGTCAGAGCGGTCAAAACCCATTGCGGTAAGCGTTGCGGTAACTCGCGCGGCGCTCCCTTTTTATCGTTGCAAATCAACTGATTGGAAGCGCCGCTGGCGGAGACGCCGGGATGCAATAATAGTTGATATTTAGAGATATTGTCGTTTCGATTGCGCGGAAGCCTAAAGTTGGCCTAAGTTTTTGATGTATGTTCTCCGGTGATCGCTGGCGAACTAGCACGGTCGTCCTTTCAGCTGCTAGAGCCGATCAGGCCGGGTGACCTCCGCTCGGTCGCTTCGAGATTGGTTGGAGCTAGCATAAGTTCCGAATAGTATTCCGCGATGTGTAACCGCGCCCGCATGGCTGGCGAGCCAGAGACCCTCTGGAACTCGGCCGGCGAGCTCTTCACCGAGCGCCCACGCGATAACCGCTTCGATCCACGCGAACTCAGGCCCGGCAGTCGCAACTACGTGGTGCGCGAGCAGGACAGCACGCGAGCCTTGGACGTCATGAGTTGGGATGTGCTGGGCGGCCAGGGCAAGTGAAAGATGACCAACGTGCGCCAGCTCGGGCTGCCGCAATGGCGCAAGCTCGCCGAGCGGCCGGAGAACCGCTGCCTGGTGCCGCTGACCGAGTTCTGCGAGTTCACAGCCGAGAAGCACAATCTTGGCGATGGCAAGCTGGACTTGTAACGGTTTTGCGCCGGTCACCTGTAAGCGTCCGGGCTCCGACGTGTTGCGCGGGCGATGCCCTGCCGCGATGAGGCTCTCGTAAGGAGTGTCCTTTGGCACTGCCGAAGGAGAGTGG